>DLHI01000022.1 GCA_002483135.1 Hyphomonadaceae bacterium UBA7672
GGTCCCTATCTGCCGTGGGTGTTGGAGACTTGAGAGGATTTGCCCCTAGTACGAGAGGACCGGGGTGAACGTACCTCTGGTGGACCTGTCGTGGCGCCAGCCGCGTAGCAGGGTAGCTATGTACGGACAAGATAACCGCTGAAAGCATCTAAGCGGGAAACTTACCTCAAAACCAGGTCTCCCTGAGAGCCGTGATAGACCATCACGTCGATAGGCCAGGTGTGGAAGATCCGTGAGGATTGCAGCTTACTGGTACTAATTGCTCGATAGGCTTGAGCACTCTCTTAACCCATACGTGGCGACGAGCATGTCGCCTTAAAGTTCTACGCTAGATAACCATCAGTGATCTGGCGTCGGACATGAATGTTCTGACGATCAAAGTTAGACGATAAGTTGTTGTGCATTTGGCTTTGCTGACCTGGTGGTTCTGGCGGGGGTTCCCCACCCGATCCCATTCCGAACTCGGTCGTTAAGTCCCCCAGCGCCGATGGTACTGTGTCTTAAGGCACGGGAGAGTAGGTCGCTGCCAGGTCTGCCAAGCCAAATGCAACAGCCGCTCATTTCGAGCGGGGCCTCTCTCACGATTTCGCCTCCGTCCCGGAGGCGAATGCGCGGCTCGGCCGGTTGTGTGGACTTTGTCCATTCGGCCGGATAGGGCCGCGAAGTCGTTTCTGGAGCTTGCTCCAGTTGCGGCACGGGATCCGCCCGGCGTATCGGACGCTGGCGGAAAATCGGTGACGCGGGGTGGAGCAGTCCGGTAGCTCGTCAGGCTCATAACCTGAAGGTCCCAGGTTCAAATCCTGGCCCCGCACCCAAAACGAAGAGCA
Organism: Hyphomonadaceae bacterium UBA7672; assembly: GCA_002483135.1. Classification (GTDB taxonomy): domain Bacteria; phylum Pseudomonadota; class Alphaproteobacteria; order Caulobacterales; family Hyphomonadaceae; genus UBA7672. Next base: position 828 of record DLHI01000022.1, read on the forward strand.
GCCCCGCGAGCAATCGCGGGGCTGTTTTCGTTTGGGCGTCTCGCGCACTATCTTCCGCGCATGACCCTCAAAGCCATCCGCGCGCTCCACGCCTCCCATCGCGACGACATCGGGGATCTCGTCACGCGCCGGCCCGTGCCTGGTCCGCGCGTGCAACAGGTCGATCCATTTCTTTTCCTCAATCACCACGGGCCGCAGGTCTATCCGCGCAACAATCGCGGCCTGCCGTTTGGTCCGCATCCACATCGCGGCTTCGAGACGGTGACGTTCATCCTCGAGGGCGAACTCATGCATCGCGACTCGGCAGGATATGAAAGCGTCATCCGCGCTGGCGGCGTGCAGTGGATGACGGCCGGCTCCGGCCTCGTCCACGCCGAACTCTCGCCCGAAGATTTCAAGCGCAATGGCGGCCCGCTCGAAATCCTGCAGCTGTGGGTGAACCTGCCGGCCCGCCTCAAATTCGTGGCCCCGCGCTATCAGGGCCTGCAGGCCGACGCGATCCCGCAGCTCGAAATCGCCGATGATCTTGCGCGCATGGCGCTCATCGCCGGCGAATGGGATGGAGCCAAGGGGCCCGTTGAGTCCATCACCGGCAATTTCATGTCCACCATCGAAGCCTCGCCCGGCGGGCGCATCGACGTGGGCGGCCTCGCCGCCCGCAACGTGTTTCTCTATGTCGTGTCAGGGCAGGTGCGCGTGAACGGACGGGAAGTCGCGCAACACACGCTCGTGGAACTGGACCTTGCCGGCGATCGCATCGAGATCGAAGCACAAACGCCTGCGCGCTTCCTCTTCGGCCACGGCGCCCCCATCAACGAGCCTGTCATCGCCCACGGCCCCTTCGTGATGAACACCGTCGACGAAATCCGCCAGGCAATTGTCGACTACCAGGCCGGCAAGTTCGGGTTTGTGGCCGGGTAGGCCAGCCAACCCCTCTCCACCTCGTGACGCAACACCACACCTGAGAGCACTTCTCACCTAGCGCGACCCCCGTTACAGTGTCTCACTTAAAGGGGAGTCACGCGTGCTGATCTGGATGCGGCGCATGGGAGCAAGGCTGGGCGCAATCGCGCTCCTGGCTCTTTGCATGCGCGCCATCCTGCCGGCTGGCTACATGCTGGCCGAGGCCGACACCGGCGGCGGTCGCTATGTCACCATGCAGATTTGCGATGGCCACGCCAGCGCGCCGACCCTTCTTGATCTCGACACCGGCGAACAGATTCTGCTCGATGATCTACCGAAGAAGGTAAAGGACGACACGTCGAAGACGCCCTGCGTCTTCGCTGCGCCTTCCGCCCTCATCCAGCCGCACACCGTCGCCGAACCCATCGAATTCCTCGCTGAAACCGGCATCGATTTTGTCATCGTCGCGGATCTGCGTCCCGGTCGCGGCATCCCCGCGCCGCCGCCGCCGTCCACCGGGCCTCCCTCCCTGATCTGATCTGCCTCGCCGCGCGCAACGCGATTGCGTGCGTTCTGCTGACTGAATCAGGACAAGTGTAACAATGCATTCGTATACTCTGCGCGCGGCCGTTTCGGCGCCTGCGCTTCTCGTCGCCCTCGCGTTCTGCGCGCCCGCCTTCGCCCAGTCCGGCCCATCCGACGAACCGAAAAAGGATCGCGACACCGTCATCGTCACGGCCAAGGCCGATCCCGAAGATCCTCCCGTCGTCGCCGAAGCGCGCGAGCGCCTGTCGGAAACCCCCGGCGCCGTCGCCATTGTTTCGAGCGAAAGCTACAAGGGCCGCCAGGCTACCGGCTTGACTGACATCCTGCGCGATGTGCCCGGCGTCTACGTCCAGAAGAAGTGGGGCGGCGACACGCGCCTCTCCATCCGCGGCTCGGGCATCGGCAACGCCAACCACCTGCGCGGCACGCTGCTGGCCCAGGACGGCATCCCGCTGAACGAGGCCGACGGCTATGGCGACACGCAGATGGTCGATCCGTTCCTCGCCCGCTACACCGAGGTCTACAAGGGCGGCAACGCGCTGCGCTATGGCGGCGCGCTGCTCGGCGGCGCGATCAACATGATCACGCCCACCGGCAAGACGGCGCCCGAGCAGGGCGTCCTGCGCCTCGAAGGCGGCGACCACGGAACAGCCCGCGCCCACGCCAGCCTCGGCGGCCAGTTCGGCGGCTGGGACGCCTTCGGCGCAGTCTCGGGCTACAAGACCAATGGCTGGCGCCAGCAGAGCGAAGGCGAATGGCAGTTCGCGTCAGGCAATCTCGGCTACACCTTCGGCGACGATCAGGAAGTTCGCGCCTACGTCTCGGGCGGATACATCCACCAGCAGATCCCCGGGTCTGTCTCGCTGGCCCAGGCGCAGAGCACGCCGGAGTTGGCAAACCCGGGCAATATCGGGAATGGCGTAGGCGCTGGAAACTATCAGCGCGATCAATCCGTCCAACGCGCAGCGCTTCAGACCCGCTGGCGCTTCGACGCCAGCACCGTGTTCGAAGGCGGCGTTTACGCGACACACAAGGAACTGGATCACCCGATCTTCCGGGTCATCCATCAGGAGAGTGAGAACTGGGGTGTCTTTGGACGCATCGACTGGGCGGGCCAAGTCATGGGTATGGATGCGGACCTGTTCTACGGCTTGTCCTACAGGTCAGGCGAGAATGATGCAAAACAGTGGGACAACCTGAATGGCTCTCGCGGTCCGCTAAGGGATCAGAGCTATCAGGACGCAACCGGCCTCGACGTGTTTGCCGAGGGCAGGCTGTGGATCATGGATGGCTTCGCCCTCGTCGCCGGCGGCTCCTACGGCCGCGCCGAACGCGACTATCGCTCCATCCCGCCCAGCGCCACCGTCGTCACCGACAGCGAAACCTATGACTGGTTCGCCCCGCGCGTCGGCTTCGTCTGGCAGAACCCCGACGGCATGCAGATCTATGGCAACGTCACGCGCTCGGTCGAACCGCCGAACTTCGGCGGCCTCGCGCCCACCACCGGCGGCTTCCAGCCGCTGAAGGAACAGGACGCCGTCACTGCCGAGATCGGTACACGCGGCCGCTCGAACAATTTCGTCTGGGACGTCGCCCTCTACCGCGCCGAGATCGACAACGAACTGCTCACCTTCTCGGTCGACCCGGGCCTTGGCATCCCCGCCGCCACGTTCAACGCGCTCAACGGCACGATGCACCAGGGCCTCGAAGCCGGCCTCGACTGGAACATCATGGACGGCCTGCGCCTGCGCCAGACCTACATGTGGTCCGATTTCCGCTTCACGGGCGACCCGCAATACGGCGACAACTCGCTGCCCATCGTCCCCGAGCACTTCTACCGGGCCGAACTGCGCGGCAGCGTGGGTGATTTCTGGATCGCGCCCTCGATCGAATGGTCGATGTCGGATGCCTGGACCGACTACGCCAACACGTTCGAAGCCGGCTCCTACGCCATCTTCAATCTCAATCTCGGCTACGAGTTCGAGAACGGCCCGATGGTGTTCGTCGATGTGCGCAACATCCTCGACGAGAAGTACATCTCCAACTTCACCCCCGTGGTGAACTGGAGCACGGCGACCACCGCCCAGCGCAACATCTTCTTCCCGGGTGACACCCGCTCGCTCTACGCGGGCGTAGCGTTCACCTTCTAGGGGGGAGAGGAAATGGCGCGCGCGATCGACCAACGCGAGACTGAAGGCCCCGAAACTGAGCGAAGGGGCAGGCTCTATCGCATGCTCTGGCGCTGGCACTTCTATGCCGGCCTCATCTGCATTCCGTTCGTCATCTGGCTGGCCGTTACAGGATCGATCTACCTGTTCCGTCCCCAGATCGATGCGTGGGTCGATCGCGACGTCGCCGTTCTCGAACGAAACGGAGATCCCGCGACACAACAGGAACTCGTCGCGGCGGCAACCGCCGCCGTGCCGGGCTCTACCTTCGCGGGGATCATGCTGCCCGAACAGCCAGACCAGGCGGCGCGCGTGGTGGTGTCCGACAAGGGCGCCCGCACGCGCGTCTACCTGCATCCCGACACGGCTGCGATCCTCAAGACACAGGATGAAGGCTCCACCTGGGATCGCTGGATATTCAAGCTGCACGGCGAACTGATGATGGGCACGGCTGGCTCGCTGATGGTCGAACTCGCCGCCTCATGGGCGATCGTGATGATCCTCACCGGGCTTTATCTCTGGTGGCCGCGCAACGCGAAGGGTCTCGGCGGTGTGCTGTATCCGCGGCTGGGGCAGGGTCCGAAACGCTTCTGGCGCGACCTCCACGCCGTTGTCGGGATCTACGTATCGGCCTTCGCGCTCTTCCTTCTGGCCAGCGGCATGCCTTGGGCGCTGGTCTGGGGCAATGGTTTCAAGATGGCGCGCGAGGCCACCGGAACGGCCGCCATCTCGCAGGACTGGACTATCGGCCCAGTCAACGAACACGCTGGCCATGGTGATGCCGGCGCCAGCCACGATGGCATGATGGATCACTCCGCCCATGGCGGACTCACGCTCGACCGGGCCTATGCAATCGCGCTGGACCAGAAGCTCGCGCCTCCAGTCATCCTCACGCCGCCGACCAAGTCCTCGAACTACTGGCGCGCCAAGTCCAATGCGCAGAACCGGCCGGTGCAGCAGGAAGTCGTCCTTGATCCGATGACCGGAGACATCGTCAGCCGCCAGCAGTTCGGCGACAAGCACATCATCGACCAGGTCGTTGGGGTGATGATCGCCGCGCATGAGGGCCAGCTCTTCGCCCCGCTCAACCAGGTGCTTGGGGTACTCACCGCGCTTGGTCTCGTCACGCTGTGCGTCAGCGCTTTCGTCATGTGGCGACGTCGCGCGCCCGAGGGCGTCCTGGGAGCCCCGCCGCCCATCCCCGACGCACGCATTGGCTGGGGGCTCGCCGCGATCATCATCATCGCAGCCATCCTGCTTCCTGTGCTGGGAGCAAGTCTCCTCGCCATCGCCGTCCTCGAGCGTGGCGTGCTCAGGCGTTGGGCGGGGGCGCGGCGATGGCTGGGGCTGCCGGCCTGAAGAGTTCCGATGTATGGAACCGGGCTTGCAGGGCGCACGTTGATCCACGTCTGCAACCTGGACCGCTGCATGCCCTTCCACGTCATGATCGTCGAAGACGAGCCGCTCATCGGCGCCGCTCTACAGATGTTCGTCGAGGATCTCGGCGGCACGGTCTCGGGTCCGCACATGACGCTGGATGAAGGGATGGCGACCGCCGGGAACGGTGCGCCGCTTCATTGCGCGCTGCTCGACTGCAATCTGGGCCGCGAGGCGTCCTGGCCGATCGCCGAGGCGCTGGCCGCGCGCGGCGTCCCCTTCGCCTTCACCAGCGGCAAGAGCGTGGACGACATCGACCCCCGCTTTGCGGACCGGCCGGTCTTTCCAAAGCCTGTGGACGAAACTCGCCTCAAAAACTGGATCGAAGCCCTGAAACCGGCCTGATTGGCGGCTAGGCGACGGAAACCGTTCCGTTCCGGGTTAAACTGCGGTCGTGTCCGCTGCGTATGCTCACAAGGGACGTACGACTGGATTTTGGGGTTCCCCCCCTTGCGGCTGGGGGCATTATCGAATATCGATAATGTGGGTGTCAGGGCCCCTCGAAAATTGAATTGGTCTCCGGAAGGGATCCGAGGATGAGCCTTGCGCTCTCGACGCTGCTCTATGAGTGGCGCCGCTATCTGGCGGCAATTATCGCGCTGGCGCTCGCCGGCGTGCTGATGCTGGCGTTGGGCGCCATCTTCATCGGCATGATGCAGTCATTCACCGTGACCATCGACAAGTCGCGCGCCGAACTGATCGTGCTCTCGCCGCGCGCACAGGCCAGCGGCGGCCCCGGCGGCGGCGCGGGCCCCTTGCCCAAGCGCATCGTGCCGCTGATCTACCGCCACCCCGACGTGATCGAGGTGCAGGACCTGCCCGACGATTTCGGCCGCTTCTTCGGTCCGGGCCAGCCTTCGCCCTCGATGGTCAACATCATGATCATCGACACATCGCCCAACGGCCTCACGCTTCCCGATGATTTCACCGACGCGATGCGCCGCGCCATCGAGGAGCCCTACGCCGTCGGCATCGACGTCTCCGCCGCCAAGCAGCTTGGCGTGAAGCTTGGCGACCAGGCTACGCTCAATGGACGCACGGTGCGCGTCACGCTGATGATGGAGGGCTACGCCAACGCCCAGCTGCCCAGCGTGATCATGTCGCGCCAGACCCAGCGCCTGATGGGACGCGCCAACGATGAGCAGCTCGGCCTGCTGATGGTCCGCGTGAAGAACGACGGCACGCTGAAGGACATCGAACGCGTCCGCAACGAACTCAACGCCATGTCCGACGGCCTGTATCGCGCCTGGACCAAGCCCGAACTCACGGCCTCCACCACCCGCGAGATGATGTCGGAAGGCTTCATCGTGATCCTGCTCACCTTCCTCAGCTCGATCGGCTTCATCATCGGCGTGGTCATCACCTGGCAGACGCTGCGCGGCGCGATCCTCGCCAACATCAAGGAGTTCGCCAGCCTGCGCGCACTCGGCGTCTCCATCGGCCAGCTGCGCGGCGTCGTGATGGAGCTCTCGCTCTGGGTCGGCGTGCTCGGCGTCGCTGCAGCGGGCCTGCTGATGATCGGCATCGCGGCGCTCGCCAGATCGGTCAACCTGCCGATGGGCTTCGAGATCGGATCGCTGGTTCAGACCGGCATCCTGCTTCTGTTGATTTCCATCGGGTCGGGCGCGCTCACCCTTGGCGCCCTCAAGAAGGGCGAACCGGCGGATCTGCTCAAATGATGAACCCGCTCCGCAAAAAGAAGCTCGAGATAGTCGACGAACCCACGCCGGCCCCGCGTCCGGAAGAGGCCGGCAAGCGCTACGCTATCGAAGCGCGCGGCATCAAGAAGAGCTTCAAGGCCGGCCAGCTGATGGTCGACGTTCTGAAGGGCATCGACCTCCTGATCGAACCCGGCGAGATCGTGCTCGTCATGGGCCCGTCCGGCTCTGGCAAGTCCACGCTACTCGCCGCCGTCTCGGGCCTGATGAAGCCTGACGCCGGCAGCGTCATCGCCCTCGATACCAACATCTGGAAGATGACGCGCCGCAAGATCGACCGCTTCCGGCTCGCCAATTGCGGCTTCATCTTCCAGGGCTTCAACCTGTTCCCAGCGCTCACCGCGAGCCAGCAGGTACAGATCATCCTGAAGTTCATGAAGAAGAAGAAGTCGGAGCGCAAAGCTCTCGCCGAGGCCGCGCTCAACGACGTCAATCTCGGCCACCGCCTCGGCAACCGGCCCGACCGTATGTCCGGCGGCGAGAAGCAGCGCGTCGCCATCGCCCGCGCGCTCGCCAAGAAGCCCAAGCTGATCTTCGCCGACGAGCCCACCTCGGCGCTCGATGGCGAGAACGGCAATGTCGTCATGACGCTGCTGCGCAAGTGCGCGAAGGAGCAGGGCGCAACCGTGCTCTGCGTCACGCACGACGCGCGCCTCGCCACCTTCGCCGATCGCATTATCACCATTGAAGACGGCCGGATCACGTCGACCAACGCCGATCCCGCCATCTTCGCACACCATCACTGAGAGAACGGACAAACCGTCATGAAACGCCTCCCGGTTTCCCTGATCCTTGCAACGAGCCTCCTCGCGCTCTCCGCCTGCGGCGGTCCCTCTCCGGGCGGTCCCGGCGGCGGCGGCCCGGCCGTGCCCGGCGCCGGCATCGACCCCAAGTCGATCAACACGCCTTACGCCGCCATCTCGGCCGGCAAGGTCGATATCGAGGGAGGCCTCGTCGATGTCGCCGCCCGCGCGCCCGGCATTGTCCGGGAAGTGCTGGTCCAGGAAGGCGACAAGGTCGTGGAAGGCCAGGTGCTCGCCCGCCAGGAAGACGACGACTCGCGCCTGTCGCGCAACCGCGTCGCCGCCCAGCTGAGCCAGGCCGAAGCCCAGCTCCCCATCCTCGAGGTCCAGCTCGACGCCGCCATCCGCGAGGAAGCGCGTCTCAAGCGCCTCACCGAATCCGACGCCGCCTCCATCCAGGCCTACGAACAGGCGCAGGACCGGACGCGCCAGCTCCAGGCCCAGGTCGAAGCCCAGCGCACGTCTATCGCGCTCGTTCGCGCGCAGCTGGCCGAAGCCAACTACCAGGTCGAACTCCACGTCATCCGCGCCCCGGCCGACGGCACCATCGTTCGCCGCTACGCCAACCCGGGCTCAGGCGCCTCCACCTTCAGCGTCACCGCGATGTTCCAGCTCCAGCCCTCCGCCATGCGCATCGTCCGCGCTGAGGTCGAAGAGCGGTCGATCAATCAGGTGCAGGTCGGCCAGAAGGTCGAGATCGTGCCGGAGTCCGACCAGAAATCGACCTACGCCGGCGAAGTCATCCGCATCGCCGGCGTCATGGGCGCCCGCAAGCTGCGCTCCGACGACCCCAGCGAGCGCGCCGACGAGCGCGTTGTCGAAGTCGTCGTCAACGCGGAAGCCGCTCCGGTCCTGGTCGGTCAGCGCGTGCTGGTGAAATTCCTCAAGGCCGGCGATTCCGCCCCAGCCGTCGCGCCCCCCGCCGCCGCGCCTGCCGAACCAACCGCGGCAACCGCGACGACAACCGCCGCGAACTAGGTCGCGGTCAAGCACGACCTCGCCTGCCGATAGAGACCCCCACCTGTCCTCCCCCTTTCAGGGGGAGGAACCACGTTAAGAGAGCTCCCTCTCACATCGAAGGCCGGTGGCGCATCAAGGGTCCCTCCCCCTGAAAGGGGGAGGACAGGTGGGGGTCTCTCTCCACGCGCACGACTCCCACGGCGACACTCCGTCCCGCCCCCCTCGAATCCCCTTGCCGTCCCCGGGAACCTTGGTATTGAGAATTATTCTCAAATCTGGGGCGATATGACCACCACACGCACCACGATCCGCATGGACACCCTGCGCCGCGGGAAAACCGCGCGCGTCGCTGGCTTTGGCGAAGGCGATCCCCAGCTGATCGCCAAGCTGCGCGAGGTCGGCTTTGCCGAGGGCGACGAGGTGGAACTGCTGGCCAAAGGCTGGCTCGGCGGCGTGCCGCTGTCCTTCCGCCTCAACCGCACGATGATCGCCCTGCGCAAGGCCGAAGCCGCCCTGGTCCTGGTGGAGCAATCCCGGGAGCAGGCGAAGTGACCACCGCCAACATCCGCCTCGCGCTCGTCGGCGCCCCAAACAGCGGCAAGACCACGCTTTTCAATGGCTTGACCGGCGGTCTTGCCAAGACTGCGAACTACGCCGGCACCACGGTCGAGACCCGCGTTGGCCGTTTCGACACCCCCGGCGGCGCCAGCATCACGCTGGTCGATCTTCCCGGCATCTATGGGCTCGAAGCGCGCTCGATCGACGAACGCGTCGCGGTTGAATCGATCCAGGGCAAGCGAGGCGAGCCCGCGCCCGACGCCCTCATCCTCGTCGCCGACGCCGCCAACCTGCGCACCCACCTGCACACCATCCTGCAGATGAAGTCGCTGGGCCTGCCGGTCATCGTCGCGCTCAACATGATCGATCTTGCCGAACGCGACGGCGTGAAGATCGACATCCCCAAACTCTCGGCCCTGCTCGGCGCTCCCGTCGTCGCCACCCGCGCCACTCGCAAGGCCGGCCGCGAGGGCCTGATTGCAGAGATCGACGCCGTCCTCGCCACGGCAAAACCCGCCTCCGCGCACGAACCGATCCATGATCTCCGCGCTCTTCAACGCGAGGCCCGCCGCATCGCCTCCGAGACCATCACCGAGCCGGCGATGAACCACTTCACGCGCCGCCTCGACGCCGTGCTGCTCAACCCGGTCGCCGGCCTGCTTATCCTGTTCGGCGTGCTGTTCGTGATGTTCCAGGCCGTGTTCGCCTGGGCGACGCCCCTGATGGACGGCATCGAGGCCGGCGTCGCCTGGGTCGGAGACATGGCCGGGGCAGGGATCCAGAACGAGCTCCTGCGTTCCCTCGTGGTCGACGGCATGATCGCCGGCGTCGGCGCGGTCATCGTCTTCCTGCCGCAGATCGTGATCCTGTTCGCCTTCATCCTCTTCCTCGAAGCCTCGGGCTACATGGCCCGCGCGGCCTTCCTGATGGACGAACTCATGCTGCGCGTCGGCCTCAACGGCCGCGCCTTCATCCCGCTGCTGTCCAGCTTCGCCTGCGCCATCCCCGGCATCATGGCCGCCCGCACCATCGACAACGAGCGCGATCGCCTCACCACCATCATGGTCGCCCCGCTGATGACCTGCTCGGCCCGCCTGCCGGTCTACACCCTGCTGATCGCCGCCTTCATCCCGGAAGGTCTCGTCGGCCCGTTCAACATGCAGGGTCTCGTCCTGTTCGCGCTCTACATGGCCGGCATCGTCAGCGCGATCGGCGTCGCCTTCCTCCTGAAACGCACCGCCACCAAAGGCGCCACCCAGCCGCTGGTGATGGAACTCCCCACCTACAAGCTGCCGGTCGCCCGCGACTACTTCCTCGGCCTGATCGAGAAGGCGATGGCCTTCCTCAAGCGCGCCGGCACCATCATCTTCGCCACCTCGGTCCTGCTCTGGTTCCTGGTCACCTTCCCGCAAACGCCCGAAGGAACCGCGCCCGAACTGGCGAACAGCTTCGCAGGCATGATCGGCAACGTCCTGATGCCGCTGTTCGGCCCCACCGGCTTCAACCTCGCCATGGTCATCGCGCTGGTGCCCGGCATGGCCGCCCGCGAAGTCGCCGTTGGCGGTCTCGCCACCATCTACGCCGTCTCCGGCGGGGAAGAGAACGAAGCCGGCGTCCTCGCCGCCCTCCAGGCCGACTGGTCCATCGCCATGGCGCTGGCTTTCCTCGCCTGGTACGTCTACGCGCCGCAATGCTTCGCAACGCTGGCCACCGTGAGACGCGAGACCAACTCCTGGAAATGGACGGGCTTCATGTTCGTCTACCTCGTCGGGTTGGCTTACCTCGCCGCGACTCTAACCTTCCAGATCACCAGCGCGGCCGGGCTGTAGAACGGCACGCGTTATTCGTCGTAGGCTGCATGCCATCTGACGAAAGGCGCATGCAGTGAACTACCACGTCTATCTCGACGAAAGCGGAACGCACAAAGGTTCCGAGCTGCTAACCCTCGCGGGATATGTATTCGAGGAGCGGCAGGCGAGACTGTTTTCGCGCGACTGGGCTATTGAATTGTCGCGCTTTGGGTTGCGCTTCGCTCACATGACTGACTGCGCGGTTGGTCAGGGGGAATACAAGAAGCTCTCACTCAAGCACAGGGTCGACTCAGAAAAAGCGCTGATCCGCCTGATCAAAAAGAGGAGCTTGGTTGGGATCGCTGTATCGGTGGATGAGCAAGCGTTTCAACGAGCCATGTATGGTTCGCCGTATCCACATTCCGCCTACACTTTGTTACTTCTAATCGCTGTCGACAAAATCGCCAAATACGTGAAGCAAATACGACCTGAGGCCCAGATCTCTTACTTCTTCGAGTCAGGCCACGCCAAATCAAAAGAAGCGAACGAATACATGGCTGCCGTTCCCGTGTTGGGGCTGCGGGAAGAATACGGGTACTGGCGGCACGCCTTCGTCAACAAGACGTCTGCGTTGCCGTTGCAAGCGGCAGATATGCTTGCTTGGCAGCATCGCCACTATCACGTTCGCTGTCTAAAGGGGCACTACAAGGTTAGAGCTGACTACGCTGCGCTTATGAGGGACGACGACTTTGAGTCCGTCATCGAAGATCGACACTTGCTTGCTCTCCGGAAGATGTACTCCATTGTCGGTACTCACCCCGGGCTAGCAAACGTTCCGTCGCTTATGTCGGAACTCGATATGCTGGGGCTATAGTGCGGACCACCAACCCGGGGAGCCCCACATGCCCAAATTCAGGATCACCCTCAGCAAGGCCGAGGCGATGGACGCCATGGGTATCGAGGTCCCGCCGGCCGTCGTCGAAAAACTCGGGCAGGGCAAGCGGCCCAAGGTCACGGTCACCCTCAAGGGCTACACCTACCGCTCCACCGTCGCGGTGATGGGCGGCAAGTACCTGCTGCCGCTCGCCAAGGTCCACCGCGAGGCCGCCGGCGTGAAGGACACGCCCGAAAAGGTCGAGGTCACGCTGGAACTCGACACCGCCCCGCGCGAGGTAGACGTCCCGAAGGATTTCGCCGCCGCCCTGAAGAAGGCCGGCCTCCGCGCAGCCTTCGACGCGCTCGCCTTCACCCACCGCAAGGAACACGTCCGCGCCATCGAGGAAGCCAAAGCTCCCGAAACCCGCTTGCGGCGCATCGAGAAAGCCGTGGCGATGGTGGCGGAGAAGGCGAAGAAATAAGCGCACACCTTTAGGTTGCGACGCTCGCCGCAACCCTCTGACTCTCAACGCTCTCAACTTGTCATCCCGGAAATCGCGCAGCGATTGTCCGGGACCCATTCTTCCACCCCGAGAGCCTCACGATGGGTCCCGGCTCTCCGCGTCCCCGCGGCCGGGATAACAACCTTAGGTAGACGAGCAGCTTTCGCGCTCCACCAATGCCCACCATCCACCCACGACAGAATTTGTGATCGTCCTCGCCGCATACGAGAGTCGACTCGTCTTCCTGCGCATGCTTCCTATTTCTTCAGCATGGGCCAACACGACACCCGCACGCAAACCCTCGACATGCTCCGCGAACGACGCGAGCGGCTGGCGACTGAACTCGCCTCGCTGGAACCTGTCCCACCTGCCCAGGGCGGCCTGTCCGCTCGCGAGCTGGTGATCTGGCGCAACCGCCTCGCCGAACTCGACGCCCGTATCGAGCAGTACAGCGAAGCACGCTGAGGGGAAGCAGAGCCGGATCGCCGGAGGAGGAACGCCGAGGCGTTCCACCGCAGGCGTGAATCCGTCTCTGAAACAAGGAATCTACACCCGCGCCAGCCGGCGCAACGCCTGCGGCGGTTGTCCGAAGGCGCGCACGAACGCCCGTCGCATCCGCTCCGGATCGCCAAAACCCACATCCCGCGCCACGCCTTCAATCGGCTCGGCCGAATGCTCGACGCGCTCCCGCGCCGCCTCCAGCCGCAGCCGCTCTACCGCCTTGGCCGGCGTAACCCCGGTTTCCGCCGTGAAGGCCCGCGCAAAGTTCCGCGCGCTCATGTTGGATTGCGCCGCCAGCGCCTCCACCGTCAGTTCCTCGTCCAGCCGCTCGCGCGCCCAGCCGAGCAGCCCGGTGAACCGCCCCTCCGTCCGCTCGATGTCCAGCAGCGCCGAAAACTGCGACTGCCCGCCCGGCCGCCGGTGATAGACCACCAGCTCCTGCGCCGATTTCCGCGCGACTTCCTCGCCCAGATCGTCCGCGATCAGCGCCAGCGCCAGGTCGATCCCCGCCGTGATCCCCGCCGAAGTCCAGATCTTCCCGTCGCGCGTGTAGATCCGGTCAGGCTCAAGACAGGCCGAGGGGTACCGCTTCTGGAAGTCAGGCGTCCGGCGCCAGTGCGTCGTGCATCGTTTGCCGTCCAGCACGCCTGCCTGCGCAAGGACGTAAGCTCCTGAACACACCGACGCCACGCGCCGCGCCGACTTCACCGCCGCCCGCACGAACGCCTGCACGCGCTCATCCAGCATCACTGTCCGCGTGCCCCAGCCGCCCGCGATCACCAGCGTGTCGTAGGTCGGCTTCGCCGGCATCGCCTCCGCCAGCATGATCGCGCCCGAGGATGACCGCACCGGCCCCGCAACCGGCGCGATGATCTCGAGCGAATAGGGCGGCGGCTTCATTCCCCGCATCGGCATCTCGAACGCCGAAATCGGCCCCGCCGCATCCAGCAGCTGGAAATCCTCGAAGATCAGAACGCCGATTGTGCGTGGCTTCAGCCGGCGGGACATGAAACAGCCTCTGGCAGAAAAAGCGGGAACAATGTCATTTCCGCCAGACCCTATGTCTGGCAGTTTGCTCCCGTCAAGACGAGCTTCCTCCCCATCTCGTCCTGCCCGCGCTTGTCATCCCGGAAGCGCGCAGCGCTATCCGGGACCCATTCATCCGCCTCGACTCTGGCGCGATGGGTCCCGGGTCTCGCTACGCTCGCCCGGGATGACAAGCCGAGCCACGCCTCTCGAGGACGGACCACGCCCATGACCACTCCCGCCTTCACCACCGTCTTCGCGATCTGGCCTGGCATGACGCATCTGGATTTCACCGGTCCGCATCAGGTGCTCAGCCGATTGCCCAACGCGCACACGATCGTGGCCAGTCCCGCTGGCGGGAACGTCCCCGGCGATGGTCTCGTCTTCGCAGACACAGTGAGGATCGCAGACGTCAGAAGCTGCGACCTCATCTGCGTCCCCGGCGGCGTCGGCGCGACGCAGGTGGCGCAGGACACGGACTTCACCGGCCACATCCGCCGGCTCGGCCTTGGCGCGCGCTACATCACATCGGTCTGCACCGGCTCGCTCATCCTCGGCGCCGCCGGCTTGCTGAAGGGCAGGCGCGCCGCCTGCCACTGGGCGTGGGCAGACCTGCTCGCGCTCTTCGGCGCCACCCACGATCCCGCCCGCGTAGCGCGCGACGGCAACATCATCACCGGCGGCGGCGTCACCGCCGGCATCGACTTCGCCTTCACCGTCCTCGCCGAAATCGCCGGCGAAGACTTCGCGAAAACAGTCCAGCTCGGCCTCGAATACGCCCCCGCACCGCCCTTCAACAGCGGTCATCCGTCGACAGCATCAGCCGAAATCCGCGCGCGCTTCGAAAGCATCCGCGCGAAGATGATGGAGCAACGGACGCAAGAGGCGCAGCGGGCGGCGGCGGTTATGTTGGGCTAGAACGCCTGCCGCGACAGACCCCCGCTCTCGCACGCCTCTCACTCCACCCGCAGCACGCGCCCCTTCGGCGCCGGCGCGAGCGGTGAGTGCGCAACCACATAGTCTTCCAGCGCCGCGATATCGCTGCCCAGGATCTCGCGTTTCGTGCCGATCTTGAAGCCGGCAAAGCTGTCGCCGCCGCCGACGAGGAAGTTGTTGGTCACGATGCGATAAGGCTGGCCGGGAACAAGCGGCACGCCATTCAACTTCACCGAACCCGGCACGATCTCGATCGGCTGCCCTGCCGGTTGGCGCCAGGTGAATGTGAAGCCTTCCGACACCTGCAGGATGTTGTTGCCGCTGGGCTGGTACTGCTCGCGCAGCACGCGCTCGATCTCCGACCCCGTCAGCGTTATCGCCACAAGATCATTGCCGAAAGGCTGGATCGCGAAGATGTCGCCATACGTGACCACGCCCGTATCGCGCATCACGAGGTCGGCGCGAATGCCGCCTGGGTTCATGAAGGCGATCTGCACGCCGGGCTCAACCTTCTTGGCCGCTTCCAGCATCGCGTCGGCGATCAGGTTGCCCATCACGCTTTCGCCCGCCCCTTCCGGGCCGCCGCCGGAGCGCGAGAAACTCGCCGTCGTCGCCCCCACCGGCCGGTTCATCAGCGGCTCGGCCATCACGCGATATGCACTGATCAGTTCCACCTGCTCGGGGTCTTCAGCGTATCCATCCAGCGTGATGACAACGTCCCGCGCGCTCTTGCCGATCACATCGCCCGTGCGTGGATCAACCGTCATCGCAATATCCGTCAGGCGCGTGCCGTAGGCGCCTGCGCTGGTCACCAGCTTGCCGTCCACCGTGCAAATGTAGATGCCGTTGGTGTGCCCGGTGACGACAACGTCCACCGCGTCGTCGAACTTCGGCACGATCTCCGCGATGACGCCCGAAAGCCCGTGGCAGTCGTCCAGCCCCGCGCCTGCATAGCCGCCCTCGTGGATCAGAACGACAATCGCCTCGATCCCTTCCGCGCGGATTTTCGGAACCAGCGCGTTCACCGTCTCGGCCTCGTCCTTGAACGAAATCCCCGCGCGCGCCGCCGGTGTGATGATGTCTGGCGTACCTTCCAGCGTCAGCCCGATGAACGCCACCTTCACGCCCTCGAACGCGCGCACGGCGTAGGCCGGGAACAGCGTCTCGCCCGAGTCGAGATAGGTCGACGCCGCCAGATACTCGAAGTCCGCGCCGGCAAACGGCTTCGGCCCCTTGCAGCCATCCTTGGGGTGGCAGCCGCCTTCCTGCATCCGCTTCAGTTCCTGCCAGCCCTCGTCGAACTCGTGATTGCCCACCGATGTGATGGCCATCCCCATCTTCGACAGCGCCTCGATGGTCGGCTCGTCATGATAGAGGCTGGAGAGAACCGGCGACGCGCCGATCAGGTCGCCCGCCGCCACCATGATCGTGTTGGGCCGCTGCGAAAGCTGTTTCACCGCCGTCGCCAGACGCGGCGCGCCGCCGGCGGGAATTACGTCCCACTTCTGCGGATTGGCCGGGTTGAATATCCGCGCGCCGCCCGACGGCGGATCGAGATTGCCGTGGAAGTCGTTGATCGCAAGCAGGTTGATTCGCACCGGCGCAGCATTCTCGGCGGCCGGAGATGGCGCCGCCACACATCCGCCCAGCGCCGTCGCCAAGCCGATTGCTACAAGCCAGTTCCGCATGCCTGAACCCTCGCTGCCTGCCGCCTTTAGGCGCGATCCATGGGCGTCTGGCAAGCTGTCAGGTGCGCGCAGGGCAGGCGGTTATCCAGTCATGCCAGCAAGCGTGGACAAAGACCCCCACCTGTCCTCCCCCTTTCAGGGGGAGGGACCAAGTTGAAAGTACTCGGTCAACTTTGAAGGGCATTGGCGCATTAGGGTCCCTCCCCCTGAAAGGGGGAGGACAGGTGGGGGTCTGCTGCAGCGACCCCTGCCGTTCGCCTACTGCCCCGCCGCCGGTCGCGCCGCGCCTAGCATCGCCATCAGTTGCGCCAGCGCCGCCTTCTCGTCGTCAGCCAGCGCCGTCGGCGCGCAACGCGGATCGGTCTTCTGGATCGCGCGCGACATCACCGGCGTGATCGGGATGGGCAGGCAGCCATGCGTCTGCTCGCAGACCATGTCGTACTTCACCGCGGGCGCGTGGCAGGACAGGCAATTGCCGCCGAACTGGTTCACCACCTGCGTCGTGCCGCGCACGCGGATCTTGGTCGGCTGGCCCGGCTTCACGTCCAGCTCGAAGAACTCCCAGTCGTTTGTGGCGGCGTCATAACCGGCGGGATGCTTCACCATCGCTTCGCCCGGCACCAGCTGTACGACCGAACCCACCGGATACTTCGCGCCTTCGCCGGCGTTCGCTGCGGCAACCGTCGCATCGATATTGCCGAGCAGGTTGCTGACATAGAAGCCGCGTACCGCCGTCATGTCGCGGATGCAGCCGAAGCTCGCCTCGGTGATCTCCAGCGCCTTGGGAGCAGGGGCTGCAGCAGGCGCCGCCATGCTGGCGACCGGCTCGGTCGGCGCCGCGGCGCAGGCGGCAAGCACGACGATGGCTGAAATGGCGAATGCGATACGCATGATGAGTCCCTCTCCCGGAAGGCCAAGGCGTACGTCTGATCCCGCGTCGCAGTCAAACCGTGACGTCGGGCAAGGCGAGAGATTTGATCGCCAAAGGCGCATTGGCAGGCGCCGCGCGAGACCTCACCCGCCCATCCCCAAATCTCCCCACGCACGTTAAGGTCGTCCGGTGACGAAGAAAAAACAGTCCCCTTTTGAACGCGCCGAGGCCGAACTCACGGCCTTCGGCCTCTCGCTTCCCGAAACCTCCCACGGCCCCGGCTGGATCCCCACGCGTGCGCTCTATTTCCGCAAGAAGATGTTCTTTGTCTTCGGCGACCGCAACGAGCCGCCCGGTCATCTCACGATGATCATGAAACTGCCCATATCGGCGGAAATGGTGCGGGACCTGCCCTTCGTTCAGGAGAGCAAGGGATGGTTCCTGCAGCACAACTGGGTGATCATGCGCTTCGGTCCCGACAACCCCATCCAGCCTGAAATGCAAGCCCTGAAGGGGTGGATGGTGCAGAGCTTCTGCGCCATCACCCCGAAGAAGATCGCCCGCGAAGTCGAAGCCCGCTTCCGTGGCGCCTGACCACAGCCAAACGCCCTTGCGCTAGCTCCCCAAAACCTGAAGGTCTGGGTTCAAAGCCGGTTTTTCCGGGAGGAATTATGAGACTGCTGAAAAAACTGCCCCAGAGACTTGGCTTGGCGCTGGGCGGCCTTGCGCTTGCGCTGGGCCTTGGCGCCGCCACGCTGGGCGCCGCCGCGCAGCAGAACCCCGTCCAGAGCCAGACCATCCGCGTTACCCAGCCCCCGGTCGAACACCGCGGCTGGGCGCGTGACCGGGGAGACCTCCCCCACGACCAGGATTACCACCTCGGCCAGCTGTCCAACGGCATGCGCTATCTCATTCTGCCGAACCGCACCCCGCCGGGCCAGGTCGCCATGCGCATGCTGATCGACGCCGGCTCGATGCAGGAACGTCCGGGCGAGGAGGGCGTCGCCCACTTCCTCGAACACCTCGCCTTCCGCGGCACCACGAAATATCCCGACGGCGAAGTCCAGCGCGCCCTCGAAGGCATCGGCCTGCAGATGGCGGCCGACGTCAACGCCTCCACCGGCCCCGACACCACCACTTTCATCATCGACCTGCCGCGCAACGACCAGAACTCTATCGACACTGGTCTCAGCGTGATGCGCGAACTCGTCACCTCCATGCTGATCGAGCCCGACAAGGTCGACGCCGAACGCGGCGTCGTGCTGGCCGAGGAACGCTCGCGCGCCGGCCCCGCGCTGGAGGCCAGCAAGGCCTTCCTCCAGCTCCAGCTTGGCGACCACCCCTACGGCCGCTCGCCCATCGGCCTGCGCAACGTCATCGAGACCGTGACGCCCGCCACCATCCGCGGCTTCTACGACGCCTTCTATCGGCCCGAGCGCGCCACGCTGATCATCGTCGGCGACGTGCGCGTGGACCAGATGACCGCCGCGATCTCCGGCGCCTTCCAGGATTGGCGTGGCCGCGGCGAGCCTGGCAAGGACCCCAAGCCGATCACCGTCAAGCCGCCATCGCCCGACGTGGCGATCATCACCACCGCCGGCGCCACCGATACCAATCTCATGCTGCGCTGGTTCGAGCCGTATACCGAACGCCCCCACACCAAGGCCGAACGTCGCCGCGTACTGATTGAACAACTCGCCGCCGGGGTCATCGCGCGCCGCCTGCCGGGCCTCAACGAAGCCGCCGGCAAACCCGCCGCCCGCATCGGCAATGCCGGCGCCGCAGCCATCCCTGAAGTCTGGCGCGGCCAGATCGCCACCACCTCAGGCGTCACCGACGTCTACAAGGCGCTGGACGTGATGGTGAAGGCCCACCGACAGGCGGTCGAGTACGGCATCACGCAGGAAGAACTCGACGAGCAACTCCGCCTCGTCATCGACGCCACCAAGCGCGAGGCTGAACGCGGCCGCACCGGCACGTCCGTCGCCCAGGTCGAAATAGCCGCCGACATGGTCTCGTCGGACCTGCCTTTCATCTCGCTGCAGCAGGCTTACGCCCTCCTGCTCGAACAGGCGCCCACGATCACGCTGGCCGAAGTGAACGCGTCCCTCAAGACGCGCTTCCGCGACAAGCCCGATCTCCTCTATCGCGGCAGTACGCCGCCGGCGGGGGGCGAAGCCGCCCTGCGCGCCGCCTTCAACAAGGCATGGACCGCGCCAGTCGCGGCCTATGTCCCCGAAGGCGTGAAGCCATGGCCCTACACCAGCTTCGGCGAGCCGGGCGTCGTCAAGTCGCGCGACTACGTGGCCGATCTTGATGTCACGCTGGTCGAGTTCGAGAACGGCGTGAAGCTCACCATCAAGCCGATGCCCACCAACAAGGATCTGGTGAACATCCGCGTCCGCATCGGCCGCGGCCGTCTGCAGATGCCGATGCACGTCATCGACGCCTCCGACATGGGCCTCTCGCTGTGGTCCTCCGGCGGCCTCGGCAAACTCACCGTCACCGAGCAGGGTCGCACGCTGGCCGGCAAGCGCGTGGGCGTCGTCGCCCGCACGCTGGACGACGCCTACTCGCTCGAGAACTTCAACATCACCCCGCGCGACGAACTCGGCCTCCAGATGGAGCTGATGACCGCCATGCTCAGCGACCCGGCCTATCGCGCCGACGACTGGACGACCTGGATGACCCAGGCCGACGCCGTCGACGCCTCCATGCTGATGACGCCCTCCGGCGTGCTGGAGCGCGAGCTTGATCGCCTTGTCCATGGCGATGATCTGCGCTGGACCATCAATACCAGCGAGATGCGCAAGACGTGGAAGCCTGAAGACTCGGTGAAGTACATCAAGCCGATCGTCGACAACTCCCCGATCGAAGTCATCGTCGTCGGCGACATCCGCCCCGACGCCGTCATCGCCGAAGTCGCGCGCACCATGGGCGCGCTGCCTCCGCGCCCGCCCTTCAAGGAGCCGTCGAACTGGCGCGACGTGAACTTCCCCAAGCCGGGCACCACCACGCTCCCGCACGAAGGCCGCGCCGACCAGGGCTATGCGCTGATCGGCTGGCCCACCTTCCAGGGCGCCTTCAAGTCGATCCGCGAAGAGCGCATCGGCTTCGTCCTCGGCCAGATGCTGCGCGACAACGCCACGCGCAAATTCCGCTCCGAAGGCGGCGCGACATACTCTCCGATGGAGATCGTCGACTTCCCCACCTTCCTGCCGAACTACGGCTACATCGCCGTCGCCGTGGAAGCCCCGCCCGAACTGATCGACGATGTTCAGAACGAGATTCAGCGCATCGCCACGGACCTCGCAACGGTCCCGCAACCCCAGGGCGAGATCGACCGCGTGGTCCAGCCGAAGATCGAACAGTCACGCCGCAACCAGGCCGCCAACATCGGCTACTGGACCGAACTCCTCGGCAACGTCCACGACGACCCCAGCGGCCTCGAATACATCCGCTCCGAAGCCGCCGACTACCGCAGCATCACCCCGGCTGACGTCCAGGCCATGGCAAAGAAATGGCTCAAGCCCGAAACGGCGTGGCGGCTGCGCGTGACGCTGAAGGAGTAGGGCGCTTGCTTCACATCGAAGCGCGGTGATGCAACACGGTTCCTCCCCCTGCAAGGGGGAGGACAGGCGGGGGTCTCTCTCCCCAACCACCAACCCCGATTGCAAACCCACAATCCAACCGGCATCTTTCCTAAAGGGGGATGCGCAATGCCAGACAAGAAGCGACGTTTCAGGCGCACGCGCGAGCAGACAGCATTCGCCCGGCGTCTCCGCAGGAATGCCTCGAAGACCGAACGTCGTCTCTGGTTTCACCTGCGCGCCGCCGGTATGAACGCGCCCTTCCGCAGGCAGCATCAGATCGCCAGCTATTTCGCCGACTATTGTTGCGTGCCCCTCAAGTTGGTCATCGAGGTCGATGGCCACACGCACTCTCCGGAGCGCGATTCAGTTCGCGATCACCGCATGAACCAGCTCGGCTTCGACATCCTCCGCTTCAGCGTGCAGGAGCTCGACGAGAATTTCGAAGGCGTGATCAACACGATCCACGGCGAGGTCCAGCTCCGCCTCGAACGCCTCGAAGCGCTGCAACAGACCCCCGCCTGACCTCCCCCTTGCAGGGGGAGGAACCCCGTTTCACCAACTTACCTCAAATCGAAGAGCGGTGACGCAACATGGTCCCTCCCCCTGCAAGGGGGAGGACAGGTGGGGGTCTCTCTCCACGTCCACTGCCGCGCCCTAGACAGCCTCCGCCCAAACCACAAACCGCATCGGCCCCGGCGTCTTCGCATCCAGCGGCCAGCACGTCGTCAGCGCGATGCGTGGGCGCCCGCCATCATGCGCAACAATCCCCGAGCGATCCCAGTTCACCACCTCGGACCCCGTCACGCGAAACGCCCGCGCGCCGTCGGACGTCTGCACCACCACCTCATCCCCAACCTCAAGCTCGCCCAGAAACGCAAAGTGCGTGTCGCGATGCGCCGCGAACACCGCAACGCCGCGCTCACCGGGAGCGACAGCCGCCGCCATCTGAATCGGCCCAAACGCCATGCCTTCCCCGCCCGCATCGCTCACCGCCAGCACGTCTCGGCCAAGACTCGGAAACGACAGCCGCGCCGCCGGCGTGAAGTCCGCCCACGGCCACGGCCGCGTGGCCTTACCCGTCGCCACCTGCGTCTCCCACGCCCCTTCCATCAGAACCTGCGCCACCTGCGCCTTCGCCGGAATCCACGCGGCTTGGATCGCGATCAGCGCTCCGCCTACGAGCAACGCTAAAGCCGCAAACTTCCTTGTGGAAGCACCACCCTTACCCCGCTCATCCCGACGAAAGTCGGGATCCAGGGCAGGCGTATCACCTTGTTCCGAATTTGAGCTGCAGCCCAAATCCCGTTCCCGCGTCGAGGCCGTTCCTGGATCCCGACTTTCGTCGGGATGAGCGGCGGCGTTGGTTAGATGAGCAGTCATGTATCACTCCCACCTCCCGCCAACCCGTCTCTCCACCAGCGAGGCCAGTGAAGAGACGGGCGGCCGGCCGCGCCTACTCCCGCGCAGACGTTGAGCCGCTCGGACCGACACTGGCTGTCAAAGCCCGTCCCCGCAGTCCGATGGCTGAACGTCCCCGCCGCAGGAGAGCAGCGCCGAAAAGCATCACGCTAAGTCCGAAGGCGAGCATCAGCTCCCACCCGGTCGAGCCCTGCGGCAGGCGCAGCGTCTCGTCCGTCGCGGGCTTCGCCTGCGCGGCGCGCCCATTGATGTGCTGCATCACCGCATCGGGCAGCCGATCAAGCTTCAGCGCGCGCGCCTCCGCCTCCGGCCCGAACACCGCGCCGAAATCCCATCCCTTCGGCAGCATGCTCGCGATCTCGCGCGTGGTCAGTCGCTCGCCCGCCGGTCGCGCCGGCGTCTTGTCGATCGCCACCAGACTGGTCAGCCGCGAGACAAGATGGAAATCGAGCGCCGTCTTCAGCACGCCCGCATCCACCTGCTCGGGCGAGGCCCCCGCAAACCGCGTCTCCTCGATACCGGCGATCTTCGCGCGCGCCCACAGCTGAGCGATACCCGTCGACTCGCCAGCCTGCGCCAGCGACAGCGTCGACGTCCACTTCTGCCCGTTCAGCATGCCCGACAGAACAAGGTCGCCCTGTAGCTCGCTGGCCTTCAGCACCAGCATCACCGGCTCGCCCGAATAAAGATCGGGCAGGGGCGAAGGAAATACCTCGCTCGCACCCGTCGGCAACACCGCCACAAGATCCGTCGTCACCGGGTTCTCAAGCGCAGCAAACAGCTTGGCCGACTGCGCGGTCACGCGGCTGACATCGTCCATATAGGTGAACGTGCCGCGCCCCTGCCGCGCCGCGCGTGTCATGAAATAGGCGTTTGGCGCAGACCCGATGCCCACCGTGAACAGGCGAGACCGGCCCAGCCCATCATGAATGGCGCTGAACAGTTCGTCCTCGTTCCCGATCGCGCCATCGGTGATGAACACCACCTGCCGCACTTCGTCGGTGTTCTTCTTGTCGCCATCCACCAGCGCCGCCTTCAGCGCCGGCAACATCTCCGTCCCGCCATTGGCTTCAAGGGACGACACAAACCGCTTCGCCCGCGCGATGTTCTGCTCGCTCGCCGCAACAGCGGTGGTGAACAGCATGTCCATCGTGTCGTCGAACCGGATGATGTTGAACTCGTCCGTCGGCGCCAGCCGATCAAGCGCCAGCAACAGACCGGCCTTCGCCTGGTCCATGCTCTCGCCCGACATCGAGCCCGAATTGTCGATCACGAAGATCGTCTCGCGGTCGCGCCGCTGTCCCTCGACCTTCATCGCGGGCGGGTTCACCACGGCGAGAAGGTAATCCTCGCCATTGAATGTCTGGCGGAACAGCCCAGCCGTCGGCGCAACCGCCGCTTCCGGCTTCCAGTTCAGCACGAAGTCCCGGTCCGCCGGAACCTCGCCATCCTTCAGCGCGATATGCGCCGTGTCGCCATCCACGCGCGTCACGACAAGGTTGTGCGTCTGCGAGGATATGTCGGCCAGCCGCACGCCCGCTTCCAGCGAGATGTCGAAATTCACCGGCAGGCGTAGACCCTCGACACCCGAAGGCTCATGCGCGGGATGCAGAACCGGCGGCGTGATCCGCGCGCGATCCGGCACGGGATCGTCCGCCACGATCATCGGCCCATCGCGGCTCGCCACGAGGCCGTATTCCGGCTTGGGGCTGTAACGCGGCGCGATCACCAGCGGAAACCGCGTCGACCACACGCCATTGTCCAGCCGCGCCTTGTCCTGGTACTCGATCTGGATCGCCACCGTCTCGCCCGGTCCGATATTGGCCAGCGACGTGGTGAACAGGTTCGGCCGCTCTTCTTCCACAAGGCCCGCGCGCTGCCCGTTGGCGGCGGCCTCCTCATAGATGATGCGTGCTTCCTGCCGCTCCTTGATATCGCCCTCGATGAAGCGATCACCGATCACGATCCGCAGCGTATCCACCGCCGCGTCCTCGGGAAGCGGAAACGCGTAAACACCCTCAACCCACTTGTCGGTCGGGTTGGTGAAGCGCTGGGTCAGCGTCGTTCGAATGACGGGCCCCGCAATCTCCATCTTCACGTCGGCCGCCACCAGCGGCGCCTCGACATAGCGGCCCGGCGTCGCCGACTGCAGCAGCAGCGATCCTCCGCCAACGTCATTCTTGGAAACCGTTCCGTCCTGCGCATACGCAGCAGGCACAAGGCACGTTGCGGCCATCAACGCGCCTGCAAGGGCAGGGCGCGCGCGCGAGGCAGTCAGTGTCAGGGTGCTCATCTGTTCCATCAGGGGGTGTCCCAGCCCCTTCTGATGCTCACACCACAATGTGAGCGCGTCCGCTGTTTGCTTGAGCGGTGACCTTGTTGCGACGATGACGCCAAACCGGCGCCGCCCAGCGTTGGAATTGTGGCGGGAGGTAAACGCTAACGTCCGCGAGCGTTGAGAGAGACCCCCACCTGACCTCCCCCTTCCAGGGGGAGGAACCCCGTCTCACCAACTTACCCAACAGCGAAGGCGGGTGTCGCAACATGGTCCCTCCCCCTGCAAGGGGGAGGACAGGTGGGGGTCTGTTTCCGCGCGCACAACCGCCTCGACAAACCACCAAAGCTTCCCTCCACCCCAACTTCATCCTACCAACTTGCCCAGCAACGAAATTCGCCAGGAACACACCATGCGTAAGCTCGGTTACGTGACCGCTGCCGCCATCCTCCTCGCCGCCGCCTGCACCAGCGCGGCGCCCGCGCCCACAACAACTGCCGCCAAGCCATTCATGCCCAAATCGCTCACGCCCGAAGGCGTCAACGCGGCGGACGAATTCCTCTGGCTCGAAGATGTCTGGGGCGAGCGCGCCATCGCCTGGGTGAAACAGCAGAACGCAAAGACCGAGGCCGTCTTCAAGGCCGATCCGCGCTACGAACCCTTCCGCCAGGAAGCCCTCGCCATCCTGACCGCGCAGGACCGCACGCCGACGCCCACCTTCCGCGCCGAAGGCATCGACAATTTCTGGCAGGACGCCGCCAACGTGCGTGGGCTGTGGCGCCGCACCACGCTCGAAAGCTACCGCTCCGGCGCGCCGACGTGGGAAACCGTCCTCGACATCGACGCGCTCTCCAAAGCCGAAAACGCCAACTGGATCTTCAAGGGCGCCGATTGCGTCGGCCCCGCCGAAACCCGCTGCCTCGTGAGTCTCTCGGATGGCGGCAAGGACGCCGTCGTCGTCCGCGAGTTCGACACAACAACCAAGGCCTTCGTCCCCGGCGGCTTCAACATCCCAGAAGGCAAACACCGCATCGACTGGCTCGACGCCGACACGCTCCTCGTCGCCACCGACTTCGGCCCCGGCACACTCACCGAAAGCGGCTACCCCTTCATCGTGAAGGCGCTAAAGCGCGGCCAGACCCTCGCACAAGCCACCGAAGTCTATCGCGGCTCGGCGGCAGACGGCGGCTACGGCGTCAGCCCCTCTGTCTATCGCGACGGCGCTGGCAATGTGCTGGCCGTCATCATCACCCGCCCCCTCGACACCTTCCGCTCGGAAACGTGGGAACTGGCCGACGGCAAGGCGGAGAAGCTCTTTCTGCCCCAGCGCGTCTCGGTCCGCGGCGCGCTTAAAGCCAACGCGCTCGGCGATGTCCGGGTCGTCCTGACGATCGAGGAGCCTTGGAAGCTGCACGGCAAGGACTATCCCGCCGGTTCGCTGCTTGCGATTCCGCGCGACACGCTGCGCCTTGGCGACACGCTCACCCTACCCAAGGGCGACGTCTCGGTCTTCGAGCCCACAGAACGCAAATCCATCGACAGCGTCAGCGTGTTCGACGCCCGCATCGTCGCCGAGGTCTACGACAATGTGCGCGGCCGCGCGACCGTGTTCAGCGACAGCGGCGACTTCGCGGGCTGGACGCCCACAAATCTGCCCGTCCCCGAAAACGCCGCCGTCCATCTCGGCTCATCCTCGCGCTCGAAACAACAGCTCTTCTACACCTACGAAGGCTTCCTCACGCCCTCCACACTCGCGCTCGCCGATGTCGTCGCCGCGAAAGCAGATGTGATCCGCGCCGCGCCCGCGCGTTTCGACGGTTCGCATCACATCGTCGAACAGCACGAAGCCACATCGAAAGACGGCACGAAAATCCCGTACTTCGTCGTCCGCCCGAAAGGCGCGCCGAACCCCGAAACGCCCACCATGATGTTCGGCTATGGCGGCTTCCAGGTCTCCTATCCGCCCGTCTACAAGCCCGAACTCGGCAAGCTCTGGCTCGAACGCGGCGGCGCTTACGTCATCGCCAACATCCGTGGCGGCGGCGAGTTCGGCCCCGCCTGGCACCAGGCCGCGCTCAACGGAAACCGCCAGCGCGCCTTCGACGATTTCGCCGCCGTCGCCGCCGATCTCGCCGCGCGCAAGATCACCTCGGCCGAACACCTCGGCATCTACGGCCGCTCCAATGGCGGCGTGCTGACCACAGTCTCGCTCACCCAGCACCCCGAACTGTTCAACGCCGTCGTCATCGAAAGCCCGCTCACCGACATGCTGCGCTATCACGAGCTGCCGCCCGGCGCGTCATGGATGGGCGAATACGGCGACCCGCGCATTCCCGAACAGGCCGCCTGGATCGCCGCCTATTCCGGCTACCAGAATCTCCAGCCGGGCAGGGACTATCCCGTCCCCTACATCACCACCAACACGCGCGATGATCGCGTGCATCCCGGCCACGCACGCAAGTTCGCCGCACGCATGCAGTCACTCGGCTACGAGGCCCTCTATTACGAAAACACCGACGGCGGCCATTCGAACGATAGCGACCCCCTTCTCAACGCCGAACGCTGGGCAAGGCACTACGTCTATCTCGCGCAGCAGCTCGGCCTGAGTGCAGGAGAGTAGGGCGCCTCCCCCACAAACAAAAACGCCGCCCCTTCCGGAGCGGCGTTCGTGTTCGTCGTGTCTTGCGAACCTACTTCAATTTTGAAATCAGGGTCCAGCTCTGCGCCAGCGCGGCTGCGCTGTTGTTGGTCTTCACGCTAGCCCATGTCGTGCGCGCGGCTTCCTTGTCGCCCGCCCGCAGCTGCGCGATGCCCAGGTGCAGGCGCGCAGCGTCGGCCTCGCCCGCGTCCGGAATGCCCTTGGCGAGCGCCGCCTGCAGCACTTCAATCGCCTTGGGGTAGTCGCCATAGGTGAGGTGCGCCTCACCAATCGCCGCGATCACCGAAGCATCGCCCTTGGCCAGCGCGCTGGCGGTTTCGGCGGCCAGGCTCGCCTTGTCCTTCGGCGTCTGCGTCCGCGCCGTTTCGAGATTCTTGACGTCCAGTTCGCCCGACGGCGCGCCGGGCAGTTCCAGCAGCATCAGCGCCTCGTTCGGCAGGCCGCGGTCAATCGCCGTGTCTGCCGCAAAGCTGATCTGCTGCGCCGTCAGCTTGACGCCGGCCGCCTGCAGCGCGCGAAAAACGTCAAGGTGAACAATCGGGCCATAGCCCGCTTCGTTCTGCGCCCGCCCGATCAGCTGCGCCCAGTATTCTTCTTTCGGATAGTCGGCGATGATCTCCTCAAGCACGAGATAGACGCCGGCGGCATTGCCGCTCTCCTGCGTCGCGCGCGCCTTGATGCGATAATACGGCTCCGGCGTCTTCGCGCCGCCCGCCTTCGAGGCCGCAATCGCTTTTTCCACAAAGGTCAGGCTCGTCGCGGTGTCCTTGGCGTTCAGCGCGTCCTGCGCCAGCACGGCGAATTCCTGGTGCGTGCCGCCATACTGGTTCAGGTAGGCGACCTGAGACTTGATGTAGTTCGGCATGTCGTTGAGCTTCTTGTACGACTCACCGAGCACGCCGCGATATGCCTTCATGTCCGGCGCCGGCAGCAGGTTCAGCGTCTCGATCGCTTTCACCGCGGCGATCAGGCCGGTCCAGTCCTGCGCGTTCGCGGCCACGTTAACGCGCAGCTGCTCGACCGCCAGCTTTTCCTGTGGCGTCTTCGCCAGCGGATAAAGCTGGTCCAGCTTGGTTTTCGCCGTCGCCCAGTCCTTCGCGGTGATGGCGGTGTTGGCCTCGGTGTAGACGGGGCCCATCGCCTTGGAGATCTGGGCTACCGGCTGCGCCATCGCCACCGGCGTCATTGCGCCCGCCGCGAGGAACACGCCAGCAAGCGCCGTTGCGCCAAGCTTCAGAAACCGCATCATTTCACTCCCAATCTTTAGCCGCCGAGATAGCCGCGACACGCCCCACGAGACAACGGGCCCGACTGTAAATAGCCCGTGTGACATGTCATTCCAGCTGCAATTTCCGGTCGAAACAGGGCGGCGGCATGGCCCGCAAGGCTGGGAACTGGCCAGTTCTCGCCTTGCTACCGCCCCACCTACCGCCCGACCTACCGCCTTGAGCCCGCAGGAATCGCCGCCCCTCTCGCGTGTCCTTCGAAAATCCGCGCCATGGCCCCGCCAGCCCTTCCAACCCCGTCCGGATGCGCGTATCAGCCGCGCCATAAAAGACGCCATACCTTACGCTGACAAAAAAGGCCGGCCCCTATGTCTTCGCCAATCTCCGCCCCTGTTTCCGAAGCCCTGAAAAGGATCAAGCCCTCCGCCACCATCGCGGTAAGCCAGAAGGCGCGGGAGCTGCAGCAGAAGGGCGAGAAGGTCATCGGCCTCGGGGCAGGCGAGCCCGACTTCGACACGCCCGACAACGTCAAGAACGCCGCGATCAAGGCGATCCAGGACGGCAAGACCAAATACACCGACGTCGACGGCATCCCCGAGCTGAAAGAGGCCATCTGCGCCAAGTTCAAGCGCGAGAATGGCCTCGAGTACAAGCCCTCGCAGGTCAACGTCTCGCCCGGCGGCAAGCCGGTTATCTTCAACGCCTTCATGGCGACGCTGAACGTCGGCGACGAAGTCGTCATCCCGACGCCGTACTGGGTCAGCTATCCCGAGATGGCGCTCATCTGCGGCGCAACGCCCGTCTTCGCCCACGCCTATGCCGCCGACGCCTACAAGCTGAAGCCCGAAGCGCTCGAAGCTGCGATCACGCCCAGGACGAAGTGGGTCCTGCTCAACTCCCCGTCCAACCCCTCGGGCGCGGCCTACACCAAGGCCGAACTCCAGGCCCTGGCCGATGTCCTGCTGCGCCACCCGCACGTCTGGATCCTCACCGACGACATGTACGAACACCTTGTCTTCGACGGCTTCCAGTTCTGGACCATCGCCCAGGTCGAACCGCGCCTCTACGAGCGCACGCTCACCATGAACGGCGTCTCGAAGGCCTATTCGATGACCGGCTGGCGCATCGGCTACGCGGCGGGCCCAGAGTCCCTCATCAAGGGCATGGCGAAGGTCATGAGCCAGACCACGTCCAACCCATGCTCCGTCTCACAATGGGCGGCCGTCGAGGCGCTGAACGGCACGCAGCACTACATCAAGCCGAACCAGGAACTGTTCAAAGGCCGCCGCGACCTCGTCGTCGGCATGCTGAACCAGACCGAAGAACTGGTGTGCCCCACGCCCGAAGGCGCCTTCTACGTCTATCCCGATTGCTCGAAAGCGATGGGCAAGACCACCGCCGGCGGCAAGCTGCTCACCAACGACGAGGAATTCGCTGCGGCGCTGCTGGAAGAGGAAAAAGTCGCCGTCGTCTTCGGCAGCGCCTTCGGCCTCGGCCCCGCCTTCCGCATCTCCTACGCCACGTCCAACGCCAACCTCGAAGAGGCCTGCCGCCGCATCCAGCGCTTCTGCGGGAATCTCAAGAAGTAGGTCTCTGGATCGCCGGCCCCCCGCCCGGCAGCGCCGCATCACAACACGCAATTCCTAGCCTCGGCTCCGCTACTGCGCGGATCACGGTTGGAAGGCTGCGTTACCTGAGCAACTCACTTGCTCTGGCAGGCTCTCGCAAGCTCTAGCCATTGGAGCAAGAAGGCTTAGCGGCAGAAAAGCCTGAGCCTTCGCTTCTTGTCGTCCGACAGAAAATCTCGACCGGACGACTCGAACCCGGCGGACGCAAGCGATCTGTGCATCGGTGCATTGTCCGCTCGCGAGGTCGCGTAGACTCTAGTTTGGCCGAGGCAGCCAATGGCTTTGGCCACGAGCAGTTTTGAAATGCCAAGACCGCGACATTCACTCGAGACAAAGAACCATCCCAGTTCTCTTTCAAAATCAGCGGCGGCGTGCGGAGATTCCGCTTTTGCAAATATACTGTCACGGTAGGCCTTGTTGGGCGCCTTGATGGCTCCGACTCCCGCCAAAGTACCTTGCCTTTCGGCGCGTATCAGGACAGCCGCATTTCTAATCCGCTGCTCTAGGCCAACGGCTGTGACTTCGCCTCCCTCCTGAACAAAGCGTAGAAATGCGTTGAACTCCACGGCTCCAAGTTGACTTGGCTCGCAGGCGGTGACCTCGATTGAGTTGGGCATGACTTATACCTCGCTTTGGTCGCGATGACGCATCGAGTTAATGAGCCGAGCTCACGTGCTAAATCGCCCACCCACTCCGATACGTCCGCGCCAGCAACGCATTCGCCTCCGGCAAATTCGTCACCTGACCGCTCGCCCCATCATACTCGATTGCCTTGCCGGCCCGCATTGCGACAATCCCCAGCAGCATCGCTTCGTTCAACCCACACGAAACTTCGAACGGATTCGAAATCGTCTCCTGTCCGCGAATGGCCCGCGCCCAGTTCTGTTCGTGCCCCTTGATGCCGTCCTGGATGCGCGGCAGCGATACCGGAATCTTCGCCCCCCGCGCCACGGCTTCTTCGCCAATCAGCGTCGGCTTTGCGCCATAGGTGTCATGCAGCAGCATCCCCTTGTCGCCCACGAACACGACGCCGCCTTCCTCTTCCATGATGCGATCCGCCGGCAGCCCGCGAATGGTCGGCGGCGCCAGCCCGCCATCCATCCACGTCAGCTTCACAGGTCCGCCCTTCGCCTTGCCGAACTCGTAGTAGGTGACAGCGCTCAGCGGATAGCTCGTCAGAACCTCAGGCCGCTTGTAGTCCCACGGATCATCGTCCCCGCCCCACAGCGTGTGCTTCGTTTCCACCCGCGTCGGCAGCCCCAGCTCCAGCGCCCAGACGGGGAAGTCCATCAGGTGCGCGCCCATGTCGCCCAGCGCGCCTGTGCCGAACGGCACCCATCCGCGCCAGTTGAAGTGCGCATAGTCGCGGTGATAACCCCAGTCGACATCTGCTCCACCCAGCCACAGATTCCAGTCGAGCGTCGCCGGCGGCGCCACCGCGTCCGGCTTCTTCACGCCCTGCGGCCACACCGGCCTGTTCGTCCAGATGTGAACCTCGCTCACCTTGCCGATCGCCCCGCCGCGGATCAGCTCCACCACGCGCCGCCCGTCGTCGCTCGAATGGCCCTGGTTCCCCATCTGCGTCATCAGCCCCGGATTCTTCCGCGACAGATCGAGCAGCATCCGGCTCTCCTGCACGGAGTAGGTGAGGGGCTTCTGCACATAGACATGCAGCCCGCGCTCCATCGCCATCTTCGCCGCCAGCGCGTGATGATGATCCGGCGTTGCGATCACCACCGCATCGAGATCTTTCCGCGTATCCAGCATCTTCCGGTAGTCGGCAAAGTGCTCCGCCGCATCATACGCCGCCTTCAGCGCCACGCGCTCCGGCCGCAGCACGCCATCGCCATCGCGCAGCGACCGATCCACCCGACCGAGATCAGGGTCGGCATACGCCACAATGTTCTCTGCCGTCAGCGCAGACATGTTCGTCGCGCCCATGCCGCCTGCGCCGATCGCCGCCACATTGATCCGGTCGTTCGGCCCGATGCGCCGCCCTTGCGCATTCGCACACCCGGGAAACGCCACGAACGCCCCAAGCGCCACGCCGCCGCGCAGCAACCCGCGCCGCGACCAACCCGTCCGCTTGCTCTCGCTGATGCTCACGTGTCCGCTCCCTGATCTGTTCTTCAGGGAGTTCACAGCCGCCCGTCCGCGAATGCAATATGCCGCTAGGTGAAGCTTTGATGGCGGCTGGTCGAGGCAAGCGGCGCCGGCGCTTGCCTCCCTCGATCGCCACGCGATCGGGGGAGGTGGATCGCTGACGCAGTCAGCGAGACGGAGGGGGTCCATCGGTCGCTTCCCAACCTCTCGAGGTGATCCTAGAATTGACGCGCCGACCTGACAGTATCCCTGCGCCCACTTATGGAGCCATTGATGCGCCGTGCCGCAATTCTCTGCCCGACAGTCGCTCTCCTGCTCGTTGCGCCTGCTCATGCGGAAATTGACGGCAAGGTGGCGGGACTGAACGAAGTGGCCTTCACCGCGCTCTCGACGATCAAGCAACGCAATCCCGGCAGCCTCACCGAGCGCGATGCGCAGGAGCTCGCCGCCGCCATCCTGGCCGACCAGGTCCTGGATGATCCGGAACGGGACTTGCTCGAGGAAATGACCCAGAGCCAGTTCCGCAACATTACCGTCACGCCCGCCGGCGATACCACCCGCCGGGTGAGCACCTTCCCGACCGTCGGCAACGCCAAGAAGGCGCTTAAGGGCGTGCTCAACCCGCAGCTCGATCTCGATGCGTCGTGGACCCAGGGCGCGGTCGGTTGGAAGGACATGATCACCGAGTTCAAGAAGAACTCCGACCAGGAAGCGCGGGTTGTCGCCTTCGTTCAGGGCAAGCTCGCCGAACAATGGGAGGCGAGCAATCTGGGCAATGGCTACAAGCCGCTCCGCGACATGATCGGCAAGCTCTATGGCTATTCGAATTCCGCGGGCGCCGACACAGAGACAGGTCGAGCGATCCTGTACCGGGCGATGGACCAGCTGGACGATAGCGCGTCTGACGGCGTGCCCGACTTCCTCTACAACTGGATCCGGCCGGGCGGACAGCTCTGAGTGGCTCGCGGCGCCGGCTGCGTCGTGCGGCGCTTACCGTGCCTTCACCTTCTCCTTCGGCTTGGACGCCGCCCGCGTCTTCGCCTCGAACTTCGGCTTCGGCATCAGCCGGAACCGGCTCTGGCACCATGCCCAGCCAACGCCCACATCCAGCAACGCATCCGACCGCCCGCACGGACACGCAAACTCCATCACCATGTAGACGCGATAGGACTCGCCCGCCACCAGCGGCACAGGCTCTCCCGTCACATGGTTCGGCGAAGCGTTGACGCACAGCACCAGATCGCCGGGACCAACAGCATCACTCATGGCTTCCATCCCTTACGAGGCCGCAGAAGATAGACCCGGCGGGTCAGCCGGCAAAGAGGCGGTCGCGGAAGCTGCTGCTCGCCATGTGGCGCGCCAGCGCCCTGGTGATCGGCTCGGTGAATCGGGGCCCGAGCCAGCCTGTCCTCGTTAACTGGCTTCGCGATTTCGTGATCGGAAACTTTGGGTTCTTTGGTTGAACGTCAGCCGTCCAACCGACAACTGTAAAGCGCGGACCGGGCCCCTCTGGCTGGCGAACAGCACTAGCTGATCACCTGCGATGTCGGACCGCATCGGGAGCATCCCGGTGTTGGCTCGGACAAGTCCCTCCATGTCGACATCGCGCTCTCGCAACTCGAAACGAGAGGAGTCACGCATGTCTGGACGATACTATCGCGCCCTGTCGATGATGCATCAGCGGGTTCAGGGAAGCATTGACGACCTGGAGCGGTCGCCAAAACCTGATTGGGTGCGGATCAGCGAAATGAAACGTCTGCGGCTGTCGATCAAGGACCGGATGAGAGCGGTTCTGGAAGACGGTCGCGAGGCCCAATCGTCACGTTCGCTCGCGAGCGGCGCCGGGCGGCAGGGGCGTACGGCCACCCTTTCCAGCGACGCATAGGAGATAGTCATGCCCCTTCTGACATCTCCGATCGACGGCTCAGCGATGCGGCAGATACGCCGCTACGGTATCGAGCTGGACGTCTGTCCTACGTCGGGCGGCGTGTGGCTGGACAAGGGAGAGCTCGAAAAGCTCATAACCCTGGTCAGCGATGAAGCCTCTGAGGTCGAGGCAGGCCGATCTCGCGGCCGCGACGACGAAGACGACGATGATTTCGATGGACATCGCCGGCGCGGCGGCAAGCGGCGCTCACGGTTCATGGATATCTTCGACTTCTAGGCGGGCAACGGCGCCGGCATCTCACAGTGCCGGCGCCAGGCGCGCCAACCTCGCAAACCAAATCGTCCTGCGACGCCTCCGCAAGCCTGGATCGCGTAGCGCAGGATTGTCATCGCGCGCCGGCCGGCCTGCGCACTCTCGCGACCACCAAGCACTGGGGCTGCTTCGATGCCGATTGATATCTTCGCCGAGTTCGCGGGCCAGCCGCTCTGGCTGTGGGCTGCGTTCCTCTCCTTTGTCGGGTTCGTCCTCTGGCTCGACCTGGGCGTCGTCAACAACCATGACGGCGTAATCTCGCCCGCCCGAAGCGCGATGATGTGGGGCGCGTTCGCCACATGCGCGCTGCTGTTTGCGGGCTATGTCTATTTCTTCTACGAGCCGGACCCCGCCTTCTACACGGGCGCAGGCGACCTCAACACGCAGGCGACCGTCCAGTACATGACCGGCTACCTGCTGGAGACCGCTCTCGCCTTCGACAACATCTTCGTCATCTCGATGGTGTTCGCCTTCTTCGCCGTTCCGCCCGCCTACCAGCACCGCGTCCTGTTCTGGGGCATCATCGGCGCCATCGTGTTCCGCGCGATCTTCATCGGGCTTGGCTCGGCGATCGTGAATGAACTCACCTGGGTGCTCTTCATCTTCGCCGCCATCCTGATCTTCAGCGGATGGAAGATGTTGCGCTCCATGGGGAAGGCGAGCCACGCCCCCGACGCCAGCAAGATCGTGCGTTTCGTCGAGCGCTTCGTGCCGGTGACGAAGGAGATCCGCAATCACAACTTCTTCGTTCGCGAACCGAACGCCGTGGGCAAGGCGACGCTGCACGCAACGCCGCTCTTCCTCGCCCTGCTGACGGTTGAGCTGGTCGACATCGTGTTCGCGATCGACAGCGTTCCCGCCATCTTCGCCGTCACGCGTGATCCCTTCATCGTCTACACGTCAAACATCTTCGCGATCCTCGGCCTCCGCTCGATGTACTTCATGCTGGCCGCGGCGGCGGACCGCTTCATCTATCTCAAGGCCGGCCTCGCCGCCGTCCTCGTCCTGATCGGCGGCAAGATCATCTGGAACTTCGGCCTGCACAAGGAACTCAACCTTGTACCTTACCTCGAAGCCCACTGGTCGCTGCTTGCAACCCTCGTTCTGGTCGGCGGCGCGATCCTGGCCTCCCTCTGGAAGACCCGTCCGTCCGCTTCGCGCGCAACATAACTGCGGAGGCATCCGTCAGAATGCGCCCTGGCGCCGACCCCCGGCCCCTCCAGCCAGGCGCATGGCAGGCGGCCACTCTCCGAGTGGCCACCTCGCTCCGCGCTCACCGCAAACCCAGCCTCGCCACCCACCGCTGTCATCCTCGGCCCTGTGCCGAGGATCCCGGTTGGCCCGTGTGCGGGAACAACGCCGAGTCCCCCTGAAGCCCTCAACCGAGATTCTCGGGACAAGCCCGAGAATGACCTCAAGAATTTCGGCGACGAAGGGGAATTTCCTCCCTCAGTCGCCGCGCGACTGGGGGAGGTGGATCGGCGCATCTTCGCGCCGAGACGGAGGGGGTCCCTCGACCTCGCTCTCCCTACCTCAACTCCGCCTTCCCAAGCTCCAGCTCATCAATCCCGATGCGCTCCATGCCCGCGCGCTTGTCCTTCACCGCGTCCCAGAACTTCGCGGCGTCGCCCACGATTACCAGGGTCGCACTCGCCGGATCGTAGTACTTCCGCGCTGCCGCGCTTGCGTGTTCGGCCGTCACGCCGGCGATCTCCGCCGAGTAGGTCTGCAGCCGCGCCAGCGGCAGGTTGAACTGCGCCAGCGCCGAGTACTGCCCCGCCAGTCCCGCCGTCGTTTCCACCGAGCGTCCGAAATTGCCGATCATGTACGCCTTGCGCGCCAACAGTTCCTTCTCGCCGATGGGCTCATTGCCCAGCCGCGCGAACTCGGCGCCCATCAGGTCGACAACCTGCGCGACCGCGTCATTGCGCGTCTGTGCGCTGGCGGTCACCGGCGCCGGCATCTTCCGCGCCGGCAGGCTCGCGCCTGCGCCATAGCTGAGCCCGCGCTTGATCCGGATCTCCGAATTCAGCCGCGAGGAATAGCCCCCGCCCAGCACCGCATTGGCCACCGCCGCATCGACATAATCATCGGCCAGCCGCGACGGGCCGACGCGTCCCAGCATCACGGCCGCCTGTCCGATCGCGGGAATGTCCACCGTGATCGCACGTGGGCCGGGCAGGGCGGGCGGGTCGTCGTTCCAGTCAGCTGGCAGGCTCGCGGGCTTCGGCCATCCACCGAAAGCCGTCTCCGCGAGCGCAAAGCCTTCCTCCGCCGTCACATCGCCCGCAATCACCAGCACGGCGCCCGGCGCCATCCAGTATCGCTTGTGAAACGCCGCAATGTCCCCCGGCGCAATCGCCTCGACCGACTCCGGCGTGATCACGCCGCCATAGGGCGTCTCGCCAAACAGCGCCCGCGTCATCGTCATCGAGCCGACGCTCGACGGCTGGCGCAGCGACAGCATCAGCCCGTCCAGCGTCTCCTGTTTCGCGCGCTCGAACTCCTCCTCGGCGAACGCCGGATGCATCACCACGTCCGCCATGATCGCAAACGCCTGCGCCGCCTTGTCCGAGCGCGTCGAGATCGACACGTCCGTCGCGTCCACCCCCGCGCCCGCGCCGATGCTCGCCCCCAGGCTCTCGATCTGGCTTGCAATCTCGGTGGCCGAGCGTGTGGCCGTGCCCCGCGTGACGAGGTCAGCCGTCATCGCCGCCAGCCCCGCCTTGCCCTTCGGATCAAGCGCCGCCCCCGCCGGCATGCGCAGGCTGGCCGACACCAGCGGCAGACCGGGCTTGCTCGCCACGATCACGCGCAGCCCATTGCCCAGCGTCTTCTCCGCCGCTGCCGGCACCTTCGCAGCAACCGGCGGACCCGCTTCCGGCGGCATCACGCGCGAGCCCTCAGGCGCCAGCGCATAGACCGGAATCTCCGACGCCGGAATGTCGATGCTCCTCGCCACGATCGTTGGCGCATCCGCAAACACATGCTCCGCCGCGCCGTTCTGCATCTCTTCCGGCAGGTAGGTGATCGTCACCGACTGCGCGTCATCCATGATCTTCCGCGCGACGCGCTGCACATCCGCCGCCGTCACAGCCTGCAGCTGCTCCAGCGACCGGTCCGCCGCCCGCGGGTCCTTGTCGAGCACGATGGCCCGCGCCAGCTCGGATGCACGCCCATCCGACGTCTCGCGCGAATCCAGCACAGCCGTCACCAGCTCGTTGCGCGCCTCGTCCAGCTCCGCTTCAGTTACCAACGTATCGCGCAGCTTCGCCACTTCGGCTTTCAATACGGCAAGCCCCGCCTCCGCCGACGCGTCGCCCGACAGGATTACATAGAGCGCGTAGAAGCCCGGGTCCGCCGTGATGTCGAGGTTCGATCCCGCCTCCGCCGCGATCTGCTGCTCGTAAACCAGCGACTGGTAAAGCCGCGAGGACTCCCCCGATGTCAGGATCGCATCCAGCATGACCAGCGCCGCATTGTCGTCGCTCTTCGCCGCAGGCGAAGGCCACGAGATCGTCACGGCCGGCAAGGGCGTGTTCGGCTCATACACCGTGAAATTCCGCGCCGCCGTGCGCCTGGGCTCAACCGCCGTCACGCGCGGAATCGCCCGCTCCGGCGTCTCGATCCCCGCGAAGTATTTCGCGACATAGGCATCCAGATCTGCCTGCTCGAAATTCCCGGCCACCACCATCACGGCATTGTCCGGCCGATAGTAGGCCGCATGAAACGCGCGCACGTCCTCCACGGTCGCCGCATCGAGATCCTCGATCGAGCCAATCCCCGGCCGCCCATACGGGTGAACGTCAAACGCCGCCTGTGTCAGATAGAATCCGAACAGCTTGCCATAGGGCCGGCTCAGCACGTTCTGGCGCAGCTCCTCCTTCACCACCTCGCGCTCGCTTGCAAATGCCGCCTCGTCGATGACGAGCGAGCCCATCCGCTCCGCCTCGCCCCACAGCACGCGCTCGAGGTGATTGGCCGGCACGGTCTCGTAATAGTCGGTGAAGTCGTTCCAGGTTGATGCGTTGTTGAACCCGCCCGCGTCTTCCGTCAGCCGGTCAAATCCTTCCGAAGGATTGTTGGTCGTCGCCTTGAACATCAGGTGTTCGAACAGGTGCGCAAAGCCCGAGCGCCCCTTGGGATCATCCTTCGATCCCACCTCATACCAGACCGCGACGGAGACGGACGCCGTGTCCTTGTCCGGCATCGCATAGACGCGCAGCCCGTTCGCCAGCTTCTTGCATGTGAACTGCAGCGGCTGGATCGAAAGCCCACCCGAAGCCTTCGGCACATACGGCGTCTCATCCGCCCCGCACGACGAGAACACGCTCGCCTTCGCTGGCGCATCCGCCACGCCCGCAACCGGCGGATCACCCACACACCCGCTCGCAACCAGCGCAATCAACGCAGAAGCAACAGCCAGCGTGCGACGAACCAGAAGCATGAGCGTCAATTCCCGAGCCGTGAACAACCCATCCTGCTTGGCAGCGCGCCCCTCCCGAGGCAAGCAGTTTTATCGATTATCGTGATATGGCGAGCGCAGCGCAATCCGGGACCGCCGGGCGCCTGCCCGGCATCTTCCCTCACCGCGCGCGACGTCGCTGCTTCGCAGCGATTGCCGGGCAGGCGCCCGGCGGTCCCAGCCCGATCTGTAGGAAACCGCTTTCGCACATTTGTAGGAGACAGCCCGAGCATCCCGCCTGAAATCAACGCGCTGCGACCAAAATTTGTAGGACACAGCAACGCTGATTCAGCCGGCCCAAAACCGCGCGTACTCTTCCGCCCATGACCCCGGCCAAAGCCGCCATCCTGAACGACGCCCTCGCGCCCCTCTGGCGGCGCCTGCGCGACTGGATGCAGGCCGCGCTCGACAATCACCAGCACTCCCGCGACCAACTCACGCGCGACGAACTCGTCCCCATCCGCACCTGCATCTTCGAGATCGAAGCCCTCCTGCGCCGTCTCGTTCTCGTCGCCGCAACCGCCATCACGCTCGACATCCAGGCGCGCTGGAGCCCCGCGCCAAAGACCGACGCGAAGACCCGCGCGAAGCAGACAACGAAACGCATCGTCCGCGCAGGCCAGACCTTCCGCCTCTACAAGATCAGATGGTCGAAGACCGACAGGCGCCTCACCACCACCGTCGCCGTCGCCGAACAGTCCGCCCCGCAGACTCATCCGCATACGCACACAACGCGCACCATCGCCCACTCCGACAGCCTGACCTCTGGACCGTCCGCCTGCCGAAGCGCAAAGCGCGCCGGCAAGCCGCACGCCCGCGACCGCGCCCACATCGCCAAAGACGACCCCGAAATGTCCATCGAGGACTTCGAGCGCTGGCGCGCCAGCTACGTCCCCACGGAGACCTCGGCGCAGGCCGCCATGCGCCAGGAGCAGGAAATCCTCGCCGAGCTCGAACGCGCCGGCCAGCCGCGCAAGCCGGCAAACCCCGCGGGCCCGAAGCTCGAACGCAAGACCGCGCCGCAACTCATCGACACCACGCAGCTGCAGGCCCACATCGTCCATCTCGCCGCGCTCGTCGCCAACCCTGAAGCGCTGATCCGGCGCGCCGCCATCGCCATGGCAAGACGCCGCGAGATCGCCTACCGCCTCTCGCTCATCGCAAGGCCCATGGCGCGCGGCGCGCTCGCTGTCTCGGTCGCGATGTCAGCGGTCATCATCCCGTTCCACAACGACTTCACGCAAGTGATGCTCTACTTCGCCCTCAGCCACACCGAGCCCGACACGACATGACCCAGCTTCACTGCAGGCCGAGCAACTCGCACACACCTGCGAGAACGCGAACCTGTGCCTTGTCTGTCGCCCAAGGCCATGGCGCAGCCGTCCCCGCCCCGCGCCTCACGCACGCCACGCGCATCGCGTGATACGCGCGGCCCCCTCCGTCTGGCGCGCAAGAGCGCGCCATCCACCTCCCCCGATCGCGTGGCGATCGAGGGAGGCAAGCACCGGCGCCTTGCCTCCCTCACTTGCAACGCAAGTGGGGGAGGTGGATCGCTCGCCCTTGCGAGCGAGACGGAGGGGGTCTCTCGGTTGGCCTTATCCCCCCACCTCATCCGCGCTATCGTCCGCATCATGACCCTCGACCAGCTCAACATCTTCTGCAGCACACGTCCCGCCGCCTCGCATGGCGTGCAGTGGGGTGGGGCGGATGTCTGGAAGGTCGGCCCGTGGGATGGCGGCAAGGTCTTCGTCATCGCCCGCACCGACGCCATCAGCTTCAAGGTTTCCGACATCGGCTGGGAAGTCCTGCGCGAGGCCAGGGGGTGCCGTCCGGCGCCTTATCTCGCCTCGCGTGGCATGAAATGGATCCAGGCCGATCTCACCGGCGGTCTCAAGGCGGCAGAGCTGCGCCGCTATGTCGAAGCCTCCCACGCGCTGGTTGCCGCTGGACTGTCGCAGAAAAAGCGTAAGGAGATGGGTCTCACATGAATCGCGAGTCACGAGCATGACCGACTTCCCCGAAATCCGCGCGCTGACCTTCGATGTCTTCGGCACGGTCGTCGACTGGCGCGGCGGTATCGCGCGGGAAGCCGAGAACATGCTTGCCCCGAAAGGCATGAGCCTCGACTGGGGCGCCTTCGCCAACGCGTGGCGCAAGCCGATCCTCGCCGCCATGGCGCCGGTGCGCTCGGGCGCCCGCAGCTATGTGGTGATGGACGCCCTGCACCGCGAGACGCTCGATGTCGCCCTGGCCGAGTTCAACATCACCGGTCTCGACGAGACCGAGAAACATCGCCTCGCCATGGGCTGGCGCCGCCTCGATCCGTGGCCGGATTCGATCGCGGGGATGAACCAGCTGAAAGCGAAACACGCTGTCGTCGCGCTCTCGAACGGCAACATCGCGCTGGTCCTCTCGATGGCCAAGCGCGCCGGCATTCCGTGGGACACGATCCTCGGCGCCGACCTGGT
Source organism: Hyphomonadaceae bacterium UBA7672 (assembly GCA_002483135.1). Taxonomy (GTDB): domain Bacteria; phylum Pseudomonadota; class Alphaproteobacteria; order Caulobacterales; family Hyphomonadaceae; genus UBA7672. The sequence continues at coordinate 42,148 of DLHI01000022.1, forward strand.
GAACACCTACAAGCCCGACGCGGCGATCTACGACAGCGCCTCGCGCTTCCTCGACATCGCGCCGCAACAGATCATGATGGTCGCCTGCCACCTGGGCGATCTCGACGCCGCCAAGTCCCGCGGCCTGCGCACCGCCTACATCCACCGCCCCCTCGAATGGGGCCCCGGCGCCGAACGCCCGCTGCCCGAGGTCGGCACGTACGACGTCATCGCGCACAGCTTCACGGAGCTGGCGGAGGTGATGGAGGCGTAAATCAAAAGGCCCGCTCCTGCGAGTGGGCCTTCCTGATCGAAAAGCTGAGAGCGATCAGCCCAGCCGTTGCGTGAGGCCCTTGTGCTGGTCCCACAACGCTTGCGGCAGGCGGTCGCCGAACTTCTCGAAGAACTCGGGAATCTTGGAAGCTTCATCGCGCCAGATCTCGTGGTTCACGCCAAGCAGCTCGTCGAGCTGTTCGTCGGTGAGCGAGAGGCCCGAAACGTCGAGCGAGGATTTCGCCGGCACCCGGCCGATGGCCGTGTCGTTGGCGGCGGCCTTGCCTTCGAGGCGGTCGACGATCCACTTCAGCACGCGGCTGTTCTCGCCAAAGCCCGGCCAGATGAACTTGCCTTGTCTGTCCTTCCGGAACCAGTTGACGAAATAGATGCGCGGAAGTTTCGCGCCGGCCTTCTGGCCCATCTTCAGCCAGTGGCCGAAATAATCGGCCATGTTGTAACCGCAGAAAGGAAGCATCGCGAACGGATCACGACGCAGCTCGCCAACCTTGTTCTCGGCCGCAGCCGTGCCTTCGGAGGCGACCGTCGAGCCCATGAACACGCCATGATCCCAGTCATAGGCCTCAGTGACGAGCGGCACAGCCGAAGCGCGGCGGCCGCCGAACAGGATCGCCGAGATCGGAACGCCAGCGGGGTTCTCCCATTCCGGCGCGATCACCGGGCACTGGCCAGCCGGGCAGGCGAAGCGGGCGTTCGGGTGAGCCGCAGGCTCGCCCATCGCCGGGCTCCACGCACGACCGCGCCAGTCGGTCAGACCTTCCGGCGGCGTCTTGGTCATGCCTTCCCACCAGACGTCTCCGTCAGCGGTCAGCGCGACGTTGGTGAAAACGGTGTTCTTGGCGCAGCTTTCCAGCGCGTTGCGGTTCGTCTCGGCAGAGGTCCCCGGCGCGACGCCGAAGAAGCCTGCTTCCGGGTTGATGGCATAGAGCTGGCCATCGTCGCCAAAGCGCATCCAGGCGATGTCGTCGCCAAGCGTCTCGGCCTTCCAGCCCTTGAGCGTCGGCTCGAGCATAGCAAGGTTGGTCTTGCCGCAAGCCGACGGGAACGCCGCCGCGACATATTTCGAAACGCCCTCGGGCGACGTCAGCTTGAGGATGAGCATGTGCTCAGCCAGCCAGCCCTCGTCACGCGCCATCACCGAGGCGATGCGGAGCGCATAGCACTTCTTGCCGAGCAGGGCGTTGCCGCCATAGCCCGACCCGTACGACCAGATCTCGCGCGTTTCGGGATAGTGGACGATGTACTTGTCGTCGTTGCAGGGCCACGGAACATCCTTTTGGCCCGGCGCCAGCGGCGCGCCCAGCGTATGGACGGCCGGAACGAAGAAGCCATCGTCGCCGATCGCTTCAAGCGCTGCACGGCCCATCCGGGTCATGACGCGCATGGAAATGGCGACGTAGCCGCTATCGGTGATCTCGACGCCGAGGGCGGAGATCGGCGAGCCGATGGGACCCATCGAGAAAGGCACGACATACATGGTGCGGCCGCGCATGCAGCCGTCGAACAGCGTGTTCAGCTTGGCGCGCATCTCGGCGGGCGCGGCCCAGTTGTTCAGCGGGCCGGCGTCTTCCTGCCTTTCCGAGCAGATGAAGGTGCGGCTCTCGACGCGCGCCACGTCGCGCGGATCGGAGACAGCGTAGTACGAATTGGGGCGCTTGGCCGGGTTGAGACGCTTCAGCGTGCCCAGTGCGATCAGCTCCGATGTGATCTGGTCGAACTCGGCGTCCGAGCCATCGCACCAGTGAACGCGGTCGGGCTTGGTCAGGGCGGCAATCTCGCGGACCCAGGCGATCAGTTTCGCGTGGCGGGTCGGCGCGGAGTCCAGACCAGGGATGGAGGTATAGGCGGTGGACTCCTTGGACTTCACCAGCGCTTCGCTCGTCTTCATGTCAAACAGTTCCCACTAGAACCCACCCAACCGCACCCGGAAGAGACTCTGCCCTTCGCGAATGCCGAACAGGCGACGCACGGCACCGCCCAGCTAAACCACAAACAAAAAGCAGGACTTGTGCCACCGTGGCCCTTTCGATCCCGGCGGGGCGAGTGTCGCTCTCGGATCCGCCGAAGTCAGACAGCTGCGCCATCCCGATGGGATTCAGCCAGCCAGCTCAGGTTAACAACGAGTCTGCCTTCCTTGCCGCCCGTTGGCAGGCGCAGCCGCGAACCGTTCGCGGCGTGCCCAATTACCCAGCCGGAGGCCTCGTGGTCGAGTGAAATCTTGGCGCCGTGCGTCGCCGCGTCGCAGCAAATACAGGCGCTTAACGATGAGGGCGCCGCGCGCGGCGAGCATGCTATCGCGCACAATCGCTCATTCACATGGGCCTTGCTGGATCAGCGATGCGCTGTTGCGACGCAACAGGCGCGAACGATACCACTTGGGCCGTTAGGGACAGTTTCCACAGCACATCGCTCGACAAATTTTCTGACACCGGTTTCCTGTGTCCCGCGATGGAATGCGAGTCGCAAAGCCCGGCATTGTGGTGATGCGCGAATGAGCAGGAGCCGGCTCAGCAGCGAACGCCTGGGAGCCGACCCGTCACAGCCCGCAGGTCGCTGCCTTGGCCCGCTGCGGTGCCAGTTGGCGCGCGACCTTGTCGGTGATGTCGGTGCTTATGATGTGAAGGCCGCCGGCTACGAGATCAGTGTATTCCGAGCCGTCATCATCTTCCCAGTAGCGCGTGTCCAGCGAGGAAGCGCGAGGGCCGAGCGTACCGAAATCTGCTTCGACGCCCTTCGCGGCCAACGCTCGCCACAGCTCGGGCTTGGGCGCGTCGGTCTCGGTCCATGCGATGAGCCGGTCAGGATAGACCCCGCGCGCGACAAGGTCGTCCAGCTGGCTGATGTTCCGTATGGTCGCGGTGATCACCAGTTCGGACGCCAGGGTGTGGACCTCCACGGCCTGCTCATCGGTATAGGTGATGACGATCGCGTTGTTCTCGGCCTTCGCCGCGCGGATTGCGGCGATGATCGGCGCGTAGGGAGTCTCGCGTTTCTTGTCGATCTTGACGATCGCCCCGGTCTTCACCGCCCATTCGAGCGCCGCCGCCAGAGTCGGCGCGTGAAACTCGGTGACCTTGCTGAAAGTCTCCAGATAGAGCTTCTGGATGTCGGCCAGTGTGTGATCGGCCACCAGCCCGGTCCCCGTGGTCGTGCGGTCCAGCTCCTCATCATGCATCAGGATCAGCTGGCCGTCCTTGGTTTCCCTCACGTCTATCTCCATCGCACGGGTCCCCGCGTCGAATGTGCGCTGGAATGTTTCGATGGCGTTTTCAGGATAGTCTCGCGTGGGTCCGCCGCGATGTCCCGTCACAAGCACGCCGCCAGACCCGCGCAGGCAATCCAGCCTGTCCGGCAGCATCATCTTGACGACCATCTCGTCCGGATTGGCCGCAGCCGGTCCCACGGCCTCTGTGGCGGCGGTGGCCGTCGGATCGGTCTCACCGCCACAGGCCGCAAGGGCAAGAACGGAGGCGGCAAGGAGGCAGGCGAGGCGCATGGCGTGTTCCGCAAGTTGTGCGACTTCGATAACCCGGGACGGGAGCAGGGGAAACCCGGCGCGTTGGCGAACCCCCGATTGCGACAAACGGCGCTGGAAAAATCACTGTTTTCAGCCCTGATCGCGCCGATCCGGGCATACCAAGAATTGCGGCGTCACTTGGCGCCGTCTAAGAAGGGTCTGATAGCGCAAGTTAGGCGCACACGCACGGGAGGCGGACGCATGTTTGGCATGGGCAAGAACAAGGGCGAGAAGAAACAGGCGGATGCCCCGAAGGCAGCCCCCCCGGCCGCGCCGGGCGTCGCCTCGGCCATGCCCTCAACCATCAAGCGCGGGCCGATGAACGGCCTTATGCAGGACTGGAAGCTTACGGTCGACAAGGTCATCGACCACGCCTTCCAGAACCACGGCCAGCGCGAAATCGTGACCCGCACCGTCGAGGGCCCGATTGTCCGTTCGACCTATGCCGACCTCTATTATCGCTCGCGCAAGGTCTCCAATGCGCTTCTTGCCGACGGCGTGCAAAAGGGCGACCGGATCGCCACGCTGGCCTGGAACACCACGCGCCACATCGAGACCTGGTACGGCACGATGTGCATCGGCGCCGTGCTGCACACGCTGAACCCGCGCCTGTTCCCGGAACAGATCGCCTGGATCATCAACCACGCTGAAGACACCCACGTCTTCTACGACATCACGTTCCAGCCGATCATCGAGGCGATCAAGGACAAGGTGCCGACAGTCAAGCACTGGGTCGTGCTGACCGACGCCGCGCACAAGCCGCAGACGACGATGAATGTGCGCACCTACGAGGAATACATCGCGCCTCATTCCACCGATGTCGTCTGGGGCGATTTCGACGAACAGACCGCCTGCGGCCTCTGCTACACCTCGGGCACGACGGGCGATCCCAAGGGCGTCCTGTACTCGCACCGCTCCAACGTTCTGCACACGCTGATCGGCATGCAGGCCGACGCCATTGGCATCGGCGCCAAGGATACCGTGCTGCCGGTCGTGCCGATGTTCCACGCCAACGCATGGGGTATCGCGTTCTCGGCGCCGGCGGTTGGCGCAAAGCTGGTGCTGCCTGGCGCGAAGATGGACGGCGAGTCAATTTATCAGCTGCTCAACGACGAGAAGGTTACCTTCACGGCCGCTGTGCCGACCGTGTGGCTGATGCTGCTGCAGCATCTGGAAGCCTCGAACCTCAAGCTGCCTATTCTCAAGCGCGTGGTGATCGGCGGATCGGCTGTGCCCGAGCGCATCCTCCGCGCCTTTGAGGAAAACTACGACGTGGAAGTCGTGCACGCCTGGGGCATGACCGAGATGAGCCCATTGGGTTCGCTCGGCTCGATGACCGAGAACGTGATGTCTCAGGATCGCGAGACGATCGTGCGCTACAAGCTGAAGCAGGGCCGCGCGCCGTTCGGCGTCGAGATGAAGACGATCAACGACGAAGGCAAGCTGCTGCCGCGTGATGGCAAGACCGCCGGCCGTCTCGTGGTTCGCGGACCGGCGGTCGCCAAGGGCTATTTCAAGGGCGCGGGCGGCAACATTCTCGACGGCGAAGGCTTCTTCGACACGGGCGATGTCGCCAACCTCGACGAGCATGGCTACATGCAGATCACCGACCGTGCGAAGGACGTGATCAAGTCCGGCGGCGAGTGGATTTCGTCCATCGACATCGAGAACTTCGCCGTCGGCCACCCCGCCGTTGCCAACGCCGCCGCCATCGGCCTGCCGCATCCGAAGTGGGACGAGCGCCCGCTGCTGATCGTGCAACTGAAGCCCGGCGCGACGGCCACGAAGGAAGAGATCCTGAACTTCCTCAATGGCAAGATCGCGAAATGGTGGATGCCGGACGACGTCGCCTTCGTGGACAACATTCCGCTCGGCGCCACCGGCAAGATCAACAAGCTGGCGCTGCGCGAGACGTTCAAGTCTCACCAGCTGCCCACGATCCAGGCGGCTGAATGAGCGAAGGCGAGCCTACGAAGAAAGACTTGAGCGGCGGCCCGCGGGTCGCCGTTCTTGTGCTTGGCGTGCTGCTCCTTGCGATCGGCGGCGTGTTGCTGATCGCCGGGCCCACGCTGTTTCGAATGGGCATCGTCGATCTCGACGTCGCGCGGAATGGTGTGCAGCACGCGGCGATGTGGGTGATGCTGGGCGCGGTCGCTGCGGGCCTCATCGGCCTGCTGCTGGCTGTGATGGGTCGCAAACATCGCGCGGGCATCGTCGCGATCCTGCTGATGATCCCCGCGGGCATGGCGGCCGGCGGCCTCTACAATCGCACCATCTCGATGGCCGAGCTGCCGCCGATCAATGACGTGCAGACTGACTGGTCGCGGCCCGTCGCGTTTACGGAGACGACGCTGCGCGAGCGCGCCAATGCGGGCGCCATCCGCGTCCGCGACGATGCAAGCGTGCCTGAGGGTCAGGGGAAATGGAGCGGCATGCGCTATGCCGATGCGCAGGCGGCGGTCTACAACGATCTCGAACCGCTCATCGTGAAGCAGTCGGTTGCCGAGGCGACCGCCGTTGCCGTGCAGGCGGCCGAACGCATGGGCTGGAAGGTGACCGTCAACAATCCGCGGGGCGGCGTGGTCGAGGCTGTCTACCATTCGCCCTGGTATGACCTCGCAGGCGACGTTGCGATCCGCATGGTGCGCGAGGGCGAGACTACCCGCGTCGACGTTCGCTCAACCAGCCGCCTCGCCGGCCACGACATGGGCGAGAATGCCGGCCAGGTGAAACAGATCATCGACGATATGGCGCTGCAGCTGCGGTGAACGTGGGGCGCAAAAAAGGCCCGGAGCATTGCCCCGGGCCCTTGTCGTTCTGGTTGGTCGCGGCGCCTATTTCTTCCGGCACATGTAGCGGGTGCGGTGGATGTCTTCCGGGTTGTCTTCGTACCCGGTGATGTTCGGCGAGACGATATCCTGCGTCACACGAACCAGCACGGGCAGGACGGCCGTGTCCGCCAGCATCATTGCTTCGGCCTGGCGCAGGATGTCGGCGCGCTTTACCGGGTCCAGCTCCACATTCGCCTGGTCGAGCAGGGCGTCATAGGCCGGATTGGTGTACTGGCCGTAGTTCATCGCGCCGGTGCGGGAGTCGAGAAGGTAGAGAAAGTTGTTGGCGTCGTTGTAGTCGGCGACCCAGCCGGCGTCGCTGATGATGAAGTTCTTCGCCTCTAGGTTATCGTAGAGCACCTTGGTCTCGACGCGGCGGATTTCCGCCTTCACCCAGGGTGCGATGGAGCCGAAGTTTTCCTGCAGCACTGTCGCGATGCGCGGATTGTCGCCGGTCGAGCGGTACACATATTCGAACGTTAGCGGTTTGGAGGGGCCATAGCCGGCCTCCTCAAGCAGCGTCTTGGCGCGGGCCAGGCGCTCGGGTCGTGGCATGGATTTCCAGGTCACCTCGGCCGGCGTGTAGTTCGCAATCGAAGGCGGCACGAAGGAGTAAGCCGGCAGCTGTCCGGACTTCAGGATGTTGCCCGTGATGTGCTCGCGGTCGATCGACAGCGAGATGGCCTCACGCACGCGCGAGTCGTTGAACGGAGCGCGCTTGGTGTCGGCAACGATGAAGGTGGTCGCCATCATCGGCGCGATGCGCGGCCAGCCGGGAAGGTCTTTCTGCGTCTGCTCAAGCTGTCCGGAAGGGAACGAGTTGTTCATGTCGATCTCGCCGGCCCGGGCGCGGCGAACCATGACGGCGTGATCATCGACGGGAAGATAGACCACTTCGTTGAAGCAGATGTCCTCGACGCCTTCGAACAACGGGTTCTTGACCGAGCGCAGGAAGTCGCCGGTGCGCCACTCGGCCAGCTTGTAGGGGCCGTTGACGACGAGGTTCTCCGGCTTGGTCCAGTCATTGCCGAACTTCTCGACCGCGTGCTTCGGGATGGGGAAGGCGGTGTAGTGTTTCAGCAGGCCCGGAAGGTAGGGCATCGGATATTCGAGCTTCACCTCGAGCGTATAGTCGTCGATGGCCGTGACGCCGGTCTGGTCGGGTGTCATCGCGCCTTCGGAAACGGCGCGAGCATTCAGAATGCCATACTGCACAGAGTCGTACGACGTGCCGGCCTGTTTGGCGGCTGGGTCGAAAAGGCGACGGAACGAGAAGACGAAATCATGCGCCGTCACGGGCTCGCCGTCCGACCACTTCGTCTGCTTCAGTTTGAAGGTCCAGGTCTTCTGGTCTTCTGAAATGGTCCAGCTTTCGGCCACGCCGGGGATCGGCATGGATTTCGCGTCCTCCGTGAACAGGCCGATGAACATGTCGCCTATGACGTCGTTGGCCCAGGTTCCCGTAACGCGGTGAGGGTCAACCGAGGTAGGGTCGGCGCCGATGCCGCGCGTGAAGCGTTCGCCGCCCTCGCTGCTGCTGCCCCCGCCGCAGCCAGCCAGCAACAGCGCCGCCGCCGCTACGGCTCCGGCGAGAATCCGGGATTTAGAACGCATAAGTCTCCTCCTGTGCCGCTCCAACGGCGAGAGGACCCGTTCTGCCATTGAGCGCAGGTCCTTGCCATTCGCAGGCTTTTCCGAAACGGAAACTAGCGTCAGACTGGCGTCGATTGGAAGACATTTCCGGCGGCGGAACAAACAGGGCGGATACTCCCATGCGCGTGGCGTTTTTGACGGCGTTGATGGCTATTGGCGCGGCGCCGTTCGCTGCCGGGGCCAGCGAGGCCCAGGAAAGCGAGATCGACAAGATCCATGCCTGCTCCGCACTTACGGACGCTGGACAGCGGCTCGCCTGTTTCGATGCGACGGTTGCCGCGCTGAAGCAGGCGCAGGCGGCCGGCGAGGTGTCTATTGTCAGCCGCTCGCAGATCCAGCAGGCGGGGAAGAACTCATTCGGCCTCGGCCCGACGGCGCAGGCGAGCGCAATGGCCGGCGTCACCACGGCAGCAGAGCCGCCGCCGGAACCTGATCATGTTGCCGTGACCATCGTCTCAGCGAAGAAGCGCGAGAACGGCAAGTTCCGCTTCACGCTCGATGACGGGCAGATCTGGGACCAGACAGACACGGTGTCGCTGCGCATGCTTCCTACTGAACCCTTCGAGGGTGAGATTCGCCGGGCCGCGCTGGGCAGCTTCATGCTGAAGCCAGCGAACAAACCCGCCGTACGTGTAAAGCGCATCAAGTAGCCGGGTAGGGGCGAGCAACAGGCGGATGTGCCGCATCATCCCGATCCAAGATGCGATGATCGAACAGGCGCAGGCCGATGGCGCAAGCGCCGAGTAGATCGCCAAGCCACGGCGCGAGCAGACCGGCTTTACCAGCATGTATGCCAATGCCGTGACCCGCGTGAGCATCACGTTCATCGAGATGTTCCCGATCGGCGTGGTCGTCTCGGCCGCCCTCCTTCGCACAGCCCCTTCCTCCCGGGGCGCGCTTAGTAGGACTGCGAGACGACGTGGACGCATGGCCAGCGCGGGCGTATCCTCTTGGCGATGCGCTCCGCTTTCTTCCTCGCAGTGTGGATTGCAGCGGCCCTGCCGTTTGGCGCCGCGCCCGCTCATGCCCAGACCTGTGAAGGCTCCGCCACGGGCAAGCCCGGCGAAGTCTTCGTCACGGCAAATCCTCGCGGCGAGACGGCGACATGGATCGTCGAACGGATCGAAGGCGAGGGGGTGGAAACCGCCAATTTCCCGCGGCCGTCCCTGATGCTCGATTTCACCTTTGCGCAGGGCAAGCTTGATGGACCTACCGCTACGGTCGTCTCGATCTCGCGCATATCCAGCGCCGCAGCCGGGCGAGCGCCAGATCTCGACACGGTCTGGGTCGAGGCGAAGATGGATCAGCGTGTGATCAACTGGCGCGCAACGGATGGCGGCAACGGCCAGCGTGCGCTTGCTGAGGCGTTGAGCAAGGAATGGCCGGCGACACTAATCGTCACCTTGCGGGTTGGCCAGTACGGCGGCGCCGAACTGGCGTCCGCCTCATTCGCGCTGTCGCGGCGGCCAGACGCGCAGGAGCTGGCGCGCGAGGCGCTCGCGGCGCGGAAATGTGACGGCTAGCGGTCCTTCGGATCAAAGGCGTCGCGCAGGCCGTCGCCGATGAAGTTCAGCGAGAATAGCGTGATCACCATCACAATGGCCGGGGCGATCAGCAGCCAGGGCGCGCTGGGCTCCTTCTGACCGTCCGAGATTAGCTGGCCCAATGAGGTGAGCGGCTCGTTTACGCCGAGGCCTATGAAGGAGAGGAAGCTCTCCTGCAGGATTACTACCGGCAGCGTTAGCGTCACGTAGACCGCGACGGGGCCGAGCAGGTTAGGCAGGATGTGGCGCAGGATGATGCCGAACGGCTTGACGCCCGATGCGCGCGCCGCCTCGACGAATTCCTTCTGCTTCAGCGCGAGCGTCTGACCGCGCACGATGCGCGCCATGGTCATCCATTCCACGGCGCCAATGGCGAGGAAGATCAGGAAAATCGAACGCCCGAAAACGACGGTGACCAGAATGACGAAAAAGATGAATGGCACCGCATAGAGCACATCGACTATGCGCATCATGTACTGATCGACCCGACCGCCGGCGAAGCCCGCGATCGCGCCCCACGTGACGCCGATCACCAGTGACACAAAGGTCGCGATAGCGCCGACGGCCAGCGAGATCTGCAGCCCGACAAGCAGGCGCGCAACCACATCGCGCCCAACGATGTCGGTACCCAGCCAGTGCATGTTCTCAAACGTCGGCGCGAGGGCCAGACGGTCGGTGTACTGGTGCGAATAGTCATGCGGCCAGAAGAACGGTCCGAGGATGGCGAGAAGAATGAAGACCGACAGCACGACAGCGCCGGCCACCGCGGCCTTGTTGGCGAGGAGGCGGCGGCGCGTGTCGTCCCATAGCGAGCGGCCCTTGATGGCGGCGCGCTGCAGCGTTTCGGCGTTCTGGCCAGGAGCGGCGATGATCATGTGTAACGCACGCTCACGTGTATCTGACTCTGGGATCAAGGATGGCGTAGAGGATATCTGCCAGCAGGTTGAGGAAGATGATCAGGCCGCCATAGAGGATCACCGCGCCCATGACACGTGTGTAGTCGCGCGTCGTTGCGCCCTCGATAAAGGAGGCGCCGACGCCGGGCAGCGAGAACACCGTCTCGATCACTACCGAGCCCGTGATGACGCCGACGATGGCAGGGCCGAGATAGCTGATCACGGGCAGGATGGCGGCTGGCGTTGCGTGGCGCAGCAGGATGCGCCGCTCGCTGAGACCCTTGGCGCGGGCCGTGCGGATATAGTTCGAGCGCATCACCTCGATCATCGAGGCGCGCATCAGGCGCGAGATGATCGCGATCTGCGGCAGCGCCAGGGTAAGGATGGGCAGGAACATGTTGTGGAAGTTCATTCGCCCGAGATCAAGCCCGCCCGCCGCGAACCATTTCAGATAGACCCCGAATATCAGCGCCAGCAGCGGCCCGGTGACGAATGTTGGAATCGAGATGCCGATCATTGCGATGCTCATGACCGAATAGTCGGCAAACGTGTTCTGCCGGACGGCCGCCATGATGCCGAGAAGCGTACCGAGGAAGATGGCGATGGCGATAGAGAGGCCGCCAATGGTCAGCGAATAGGGCAGGCCCTCACCCAGCAGCTCGCTGACATCCTTGTCGTGGAAGACCATGGAGGGGCCAAGGTCGCCCTGCACCACCTTGCCGAGGTACTCGAAATACTGCTCGTGCAGTTCCTTATCGAGGCCGAGGCTGGCCTTGATGTTGGCCTCTACCGCCGGCGTCAGCATGCGGTCGGACGAGTATGGGTTACCGGGCGCAGCCCGCATCATGAAGAAGACGACCGTGATGATCGCCAGCATGGTGGGAATCGCCGCGAGCACGCGCCGCCCGGCATAGGCCCACGGAATGCGCCGTAGGAGCCGCGCAAGGGCCGACGACGCGCGCGGCGAAACACTGGTCTGGTCGGTCGTCAGGGCTTACGTCCTCCACGTCGGCAGGGCTATATGAGGACTATCGCGCGATCCGGCGCAAGCGGGCAAATTTGTCGCGGGTGGCGACAGCAGGGGCAAGGGCATGGCGGACATTCGGCAGGTTTCGGACAGATTCTGGGTCGCGCCCCAGATTGATCTGCAGGATTTACCCCAGCTCGCATCAGCGGGCTTCCAGCACATAATCAACAATCGCCCCGACGGAGAAGCTCCCGGCCAGCCGACATCGGCGGAAGCCGCCGCTGCTGCCCGGGCCGCCGGCATGACCTATGTGCACGCCCCCTTCGTCGGACAGCCGACGGCGGACGCAGTGAGGGCGGCGCTCAACGCCAGTGGAAAGACTCTGGCTTACTGCCGGTCTGGCACACGCTCCGTAACCGCATGGGCGATGTCGGAGGCCAGTCAGGGCGAAGAGGCGCAGTTCATCGTCGAAGCCGCTGCCGACGCGGGCTACAATCTCGCCTCGATGGCCAGTCTTCTGAAGCAGCTTGGAGCCAAATAAGCCGTGGCAGGCATCCCCTTCGTACGCGACCTGAAGTTCGCCTATGGCGAGGTCGATCAGGTGAGCCCGCTGATCCGGCGGGTGATCGCGGAGAATCCGGGGCCGTTCACCTTCCTCGGCACCGGCGTCTACATCATCGGCCAGGGCGAGGTCGCCGTCATCGACCCAGGCCCGCCGATTGACTCGCATCTGGAAGCGCTGAAGCGCGCGCTGGCCGGCGAGCGCGTGAGGCATGTCTTCACCACGCACACGCACATGGACCATTCCCCGCTGGCGCATCCGCTGGCGCAGTGGGCCGGCTGCAAGGTCTACGGTACACCGGATCCGGCAGGTACGCAGGACCATCCTTCGCTGGAAGAAGACGGACAGGAGGGGTTCACACCCGATGTCGTCGTCAAGGATGGCGATGTCTTCACGGGGCCTGGTTGGACGCTCGAGGCGATCACCACGCCGGGCCACATGTCCAATCATGTCTGCTATGCGTTGCGCGAGGAGAACGCGCTGTTCTCGGGCGACCACATCATGGGTTGGTCCACCACCGTGATCTCGCCGCCGGACGGGAATATGGGCGACTACTATCGCAGCCTCGCCAAGATCAAGGATCGCAACTTCGATACGCTTTGGCCGACGCACGGCCCGCCCGTGCGCGATGTCCCCACTTTCATCGACGCCTATGCTGCCCACCGCCGCGCGCGCGAGGAAGCGATCGTCGCACGTCTGAAAGCGGGCGACACGAAGATCTTCGACATGGTGAAAGTGATCTACAAGGACGTGGATCCCCGTCTGCATCCTGCCGCTGCGCGGTCCGTGCTGGCGCACATGATCCACCTGGTCGAGGCCGGCCGCGCAGTTGCCAGCGGGCCTCTGGAGCTTGCTTCGGAATACCATCCCGCATGATCTACCTCGTCCGGCACGGGCAGACCGAGTTCAATGCCTCGGGTCGTATTCAGGGCGCGCGCGATTCCGCCCTCACGCCGCTGGGCGTGGAGCAGGGACGACGGCTTGGCCGCTTGCTTGGCGCGCTTGCGCCGCCCGACACACGTATTGTCGCGTCGCCCCTAGGCCGCACGCAGCATACCGCGACGCTGATCCGCGAAGAGGCGAGGCTAGCCTCCGCCATCGCGTCTGACGCCCGTCTCGCCGAGATCAGTCTCGGCGAATGGGATGGTATGCTGAAGGACGATATCCGCGCTATCGCGCCGGACTATGACGCGGGTGAGCGCCGCTGGGATTGGTTCTTCACCGCTCCGGGCGGCGACAGCTATGAGGCGCTGGCCGCAAGGCTTGGCGCCTGGCTGGAAGAAGCGCGCGCCATGCCTGGCACGACCATAGCGGTCTCGCATGGGATTGCGGGCCGCATCCTTCGCGGCCTGTTCCTCGACCTGCCGCGCCGCGAGGCGCTGATGCTGGACATCCCGCAGGATGCGGCCTTCAGGATGCATGCCGGACGTATCGAGCGGGTCGAAGCGCCGTGAACTAACGCTCGCTCACGGGCGGCATCCATATCTGCGCCGAAGGCGGCTGGCCCGCTTGCGAGAGTTGGCGCAACAGCGCTTCCGCGCGATCCTTGCCGACAATGCCGGCCAGGCCCTGCACCAATTGCTGCTGCGACACCGGACCGGTGGATTGCGCCATCGTGCCCATCAGCAGGTCGAGCGGCGTCGTCTCGTGCACGTGGAGGCGAAGCTGGTAGCCATCCTCCGGCTTGAAGCCGGCAAGACGAACGGCCTCATCTATGGCGACGATCAGATCGCCGGTTTTGTCGACGAGTCCGTTGCGCAGCGCATCCTCGCCCGACCAGACCCGACCCCGGGCAATCTCCTGCACCTTGGCGAGCGGCATCCCGCGGCCCTCGGCGACAATGCCGGTGAAGCGGTCGTAGGTGCCCTTGAGCGATGCCGTCAGCTTCTCGCGCTGGACGGCCGTCAGTCTCTCGGTGGAATAGGCCGAAGCGTACTCGCCGCCGACGCTGACGATGTCTGGGTTGATGCCGAATTCGCCCAGTGCATCAGCAATGGCGAACTTGCCGCCGAATACGCCGATAGATCCGGTGACGGTCGAGCGCGTGGCGACGATCATGTCGGCCGCCGCAGACACATAATAGCCGCCGGAAGCCGCAGCGCCCCCCATGGAGACAACGACCTTCTTGCCGGCCGCGCGCGCCTTCTTCACCGCGCTCCAGATCTGGTCCGACGCAATCGCCGAGCCGCCGCCGGAGTCGACGCGGAATACGATGGCGTTGATGCGGTCATCCTTTGCGGCGGCAAGAATATCGGCAGCAACACGGTCGGACGCGAACATGGGTGTTCCAATGGACAGGAAATCCGCAGGCCCGCCGCCGCCCGTCACGATGTCGCCTTCGCCGCCGATGATGGCGATCACGGCCTTGCCGTTGCGCGGCGCTGGCTTGTAGTTGGCGATCGGCAGGAGCTTGCCGTCGCCCGCTCGCTTCAGGGCAGCCTCTGTTGCTTCGTCAGGATAGCCGAGGCGATCGGCAAGCTTCAGCTCGACCGCGCGCTCGGCCGAATAAGGGCTCGCCTCGAGAAGGGCGCGCATGGCCTCGGGCGTCATCTTCCTGTCGCCTGCAATGTCAGCCACGGAATGTGTCCAGACGCTGGTGGCCAGTTCGGTCATCGCCGTCTCTGCGGCCGGCGTGTAGCTGTTCACCTTGTAGACTTCAGCCGCACTCTTGAACTCGTAGAACTGTTCGATCTCGGGCACGATCTGGAGTTTGTCCATCAGTCCGCCCATGAACAGCGTCTCGAAGGTGATGCCCGGCGTCTCGAAGGAAGACCCCGGCTGGATCCAGATTTCGTCGGCGCCTGAGATGGCGCGATAGGCCGAGGGGCCGGATGCGAGGAAGCCCTGGCTGTGCGCCACCACGAACTTGCCCGCCTCGCGCAGGCGCAGGAAGGCCGTGCGCAGTTCTTCTGCCCGCGAGGAGCCTATATTCATCTCGGCAGCGCGGACGAACACGCCCTTCACGCCCGGATCGTCAGCCGCCGCATTGAGCCGCAACAGGATCTCGACAAAGGACTCGTTGCCGAAGGCCGCGCTCAGCGGATCCGCCGCTGGCTGGTCGTTCCAGGCCTCCCGGAGATCCAGCTCCAGCACCGCTTCGCGCGCCCGGGGCGCCTCGCCCGAGGGTACGAACGACATTATGAGAACCAGCGGCAGGAAAATGAAAAAGACCACCAGCGCGGCCAGGCCGCCAAGGAAGGTCAGGAGGAAGGTCCGCATCCGGGTCTCCGCGCGATTGGGCCTGAAGCGCCAAGTGTGCGCTCCGGCCAGCAATATGGCTGCTGTAGCGGCAAAAACAGGCGTGCGAAACCGCCGGACTGGGCCCGGGGCGCGCTTCGTTCAGTTTTGGGGAGCAGCCCTGGTCGGAGTAGCTGGATTCGAACCAACGACCTCTTGCTCCCGAAGCAAGCGCTCTACCAGGCTGAGCTATACTCCGACGGAGCGGGGCCTATAGCGGCTTTCCTTTTGGGGCGCAACGCCGTCGCGTGCGACGGAAAAGGCTGGCATTTCCGACGGGGTGGGGGCCGCGAATTTGCCGCAAAACCATCGATTCCAGGCAGTTGCTTTCGTCGCGCGAATTGCATAACTCTCCGCCTCTCCCTGAACTGGGGCGTCGCCAAGTGGTAAGGCAGCGGTTTTTGGTACCGCCATTCCGGGGTTCGAATCCCTGCGCCCCAGCCAGGAGTCTTCCGTCTCCGGCCCCGTTGCCGTTGAGACTCTGAATTGAGCCCAACTGTCCGGGACTTAGCAGGACAGATTCCTCCCAGAGACTCGCGTGCTGTTCGCATGCGCCGCGACTTCGGCCCGTTTGCGCGGGCGAGTCTCTGAGGCCACGCGAAAAGTGGAAAGTAGCAGTCGGCGCTGAAGTGGCTGAGACGACTTTCGCATGGTGGTCGCTGACGAGCAGTCGCACTAGCGATGCGATTTCAGCTCACGAACGCGCCGCGATACGAGCTCACGCGAAACTATATCCGGGTCTCTGCGTCGCCATGCTTCTGTCCGCAGATCGCCAGTGCGGACAAGCTCCTGCACGCGCGCCGTGCGTACAGCGCCCTAAGGCCGATCGAATAGCCGCTTGTCCCAGTAGACGGGCTCGTGAAGCCCCCACCGGACCTTTGACCGAAACTCGGGATGATCGGGATTGATGAGGACGGCGCGCTCCATGCGCGCGACAACGCTTGGCGCGAACAATAGTAACGAGCGCTTCCGCGTGATCCAGTCCGCGCCAAAGGATCGCGACGCGGTGGGCACGGCAGAATCCCAGCCCGGGTGCGCTGCGGTCGAGAACGCCTCATAGGATGCGCCGGCATCAATCGTGATTTCAACGAAGTGCTGATTGGGCGGGATGCGGCCGCCACCGTGGACCAGCTTCTCCAGCATGGCGGTGGAGTAGTGTTCCGCGCAGTAGAGAACCGGCGTGTCCACCGTGTTCCAACGGCCTGGATAGAGTGTCGAGCCCGCCGCATCCATGATGGGAAAGCGACCGCCGGGATCCCCGATCCGATAGGCCTTGATTGTTCGATCAAGGATTTGCGCAGTCACGCGGCCGAGCCGTAGGCGAGCCGGCCCAGGATATCCTCAACGAGACGCGCTCCAACTTCGCTGCGCAGCGCAACGTCGAGGGGCGTTTGTCCTTCGAGGAGGGGGTGGGCGGTCGACAGGAAAGCGATCGCCTCGTCGGCGCCACCCCACACCTCTTCGGCGAAGGCGAAGACCTGGGCTATACGAAGGAGCACCTCGCTCTCTTCCTTCGACAGACGCGCAGGCTTGGCTTCCTTCCTCCGCGCGTAGGTGGCCTTCTTGACGATGTGATATTTGAACTGCGCGTTACCTGGGGCGATCCGCTTTGCAAAGCTTTCCAGCCGTGCGACCGGCAATCCCCTCTCGACCGCCTCGACCCACGCAAGCGGCGTCTTCTTCACTTCTATACCTAGATACTCAGCGGCGCGTTCGGCAGCGACAATCGTCACGAGGTCAATCTCCTTGTCTCATGAAAGACAATATACCGTCTCAACTGAGACTTGGCAAGGATTTCTGACGTGAGGCTGGCGGGCCCTCGATTTGCCTGCCGCTGTCACCAAACTGAAATCATGAGAAATTTTTGCACAGCAACATAAAACCACAGCAGAGTTCGAATCTCTCCGTGCCAGCCAGGGAGGAATAGTCTCCGGCCCTCTAGGCGTTGAGACTCTGAATTGAGCCCACCTGTCCGGGACTTAGCGGCAGACTTTCCTCCCAGAGGCTCGGTTGCTGTTCGCGTCGCGCGCGACTTTGGCCCGTTTTCGCGGGAGAGTCTCCGGAGTCTCGCAGAATTTGGAAAGTACGAGTCGCCGCCGAATTGACAGAGACCCGTTTAGCATGGTGGTCGCCGGGGGGATGCCGCATGACGCATGCGGTTGCGTCTCTCCAACGTTGCGCCCTTCTTGTCTGTGGGAGGCTCCATTGGGGTCACTGGAACGCAGGTATTCGAACACGCAGCACTCCGGAGTCACGTTGCGGAGCAGCATGCTCGCGGTGCCGCCAACCTTCTAAACGTGTTCATTCCATCTCGATGGGCGCGGAGCCGGGCTTCAGGTCGTCTCTCACCTTTGGCATCGTGCGACAGCTTACGGGCACGGCCAGCCCACTCGAGAGCAGCAACCGGCCGGTCCTGGAAGCCTCATGGTCCAGTTGCACAACGTAGGCAGTGTTGACGAAGTGCGAGCGGTGGACTCACGGGAAGGTCGGAGGAAGTTGTCTATCCCGCTCGGCAAGGCTGCCATTGTGGAGGATCCTGCTTCCGTGCGTCAGGACAAGCTAGGTGTAGTCGTCTGCTCCGTTGCAGCATTCAATCCTGTCGATGGAGATGCGGTAGATTTTTCTCACGCTGACAATCGCGAGCTGCTGAGGCGTGTTGGCCAAGCTATTGGCCATGGCCGTTAGGCGAATGTCGGTCATCAATGCTCCCGCCAGTTGGACAATTCTTGCGTAGGATGCCGGGTGTTATGCGCGTCGATCACGTTTAACAGCCAGCGCAGCTAGTCTCCAGCCTGCGGGGTCCTGGCGTGATTGGCGAATAGCCGCTCACATTCAGAAGGCAGCTGTTCGCAAACGACCCGCATCCGATCTGCCCACGACTGTTGCAGCAATTCATCTGGAACCAAGCCGTCGAATTTTGCCGACCGGAGGTTTCCGATGAAACCGGACAGGTCGTCAGCGGTCGGAAATCTGCTCATGCCGCCAATGAGACTGGCTAATTCGCTTGGCTTGGTTGCTGACACCGTCACGCCCACGTCGAGCGTCTCGCATTCAAGGCCTGCTGCTACCAGAAGGGCTGCAATCGCGTCGTTGAAGAGGGTCCCGCGCCAAGTCATGACAACTGTATCGTTTGCATGCTCGATGAGATTTGTTTTTGCCAAGCTGCATCTTGTGAATTCGGCGCGCCCCTCTTCCAGCTGACTGACGGCAGTTTGATCCAAGTAAGGCGCGATGTCGCTCGTCATCAGCACGTCGCGCATTTCGCTCGCGAGCCGATCGTGAATGCTCTCGACTGCCAATCGATCAAATCTCGGAATAACGCCTGCCCGGTGAGCGGTGACCTCAAGCACCTTGGACCGATCATCCACTGAAACCACCCGCCAGCGTTGGCCGGCAAAAATGACCAGATGTCCTATTCCGATTGCGTTTGATAGCGGGATGGTCCCCAGCGGCCGGCCGTTGGCGAATAGCTTCCACTCTTCGTCCGACTCGAAGACAGAGTAGAAATCCCGTCCGCTGGATAGTTTTTCACCAGCTTCGCCGAGCATGACCAGCCCGTTTGGCGCTTGTTCGATAAGTTTGGCGTCGGCTCCCGCCATGGCGCGGAGAAGTGCCGCGTAGTCTTTGGCGGAAACGCTCGCCAACGGGCCGGTCGAACAAAGCGCTTGATGCAGCACGTCTGCCTTGGCGCCACCCAGTTGTACAATCAGCGCCAACGTTTGATGGACCAATACGGAATAGACCGCTGGATCGGGCGATGGAGGCTCCACAAACTTGTCGATCAAGAGCCGCGTAGCCGCAACAGCCCTCACAGTTTCCAGGCGAAGGCGGTCCATCGGGTGATTGCCGGGATCGGGATAAGCCTCGCGGACATACATCCGCATAATCGCAGGGACGCCCTTCCGCCGCCCGCTCCGACCCAGCCGCTGACGCAGTGACGCCAAAGAGCGCGGCGCGCCAAGAGCGGCAACTGACCTCACGGAACCGATGTCGATACCGAGTTCTAAAGTGGTGGTCGCTACGGCTGTTGTGGGCAGCGACCCGTCCTTTAGCCGCTTCTCCAACTCCTCCCGCAGTTCCTTCGAAATGCTGCCGTGGTGCGGAAAGAATTCGTTCGGAACACCATGGTTCTCAGATCTTGCTCTTAGCGCATCGGCCAGCGCCTCAACGTTGCGACGCGAACCTCCAAAGAACAGATTGTTGGCGCCGCGCAGCACTGAAAAAGCATGGTCGGCGATGGCTTCCAGGGCTGGGGGAGGCGGCTCCTCTGCTGATGCGCTCTTGCTGCCCTTAGGCTTTTCCGGCGGTTCGATGTAGCCGCGAATTTGCAACCGCAGCTCGGGCGCGTCGGCGGTGGACATCACGCGTACTACGGAGTCGGCGTCTGAAGGGTTCATCCACCTCGCGGCAAGGTCCGGATCACCGATTGTTGCCGACAGGCCTATGCGGCGCGCCCGCCTGCCAGCCATTGCATCGATGCGGTTTAGCAGGCTTGCGAGATGCAACCCTCGCGGTCCCTGAAGAAAGGCATGCAGCTCATCAATCACGATGACGTCGATTGCGCCGAACATATTGCGCGCATCGGTGGTGCGTCGGAGGAACAGAGCTTCGATCGACTCGGGCGTTATGAGCGCGACGCCGCTCGGCCGTTTCAGTGTTCGCTGCTTGGCGCCTTGGGGAGCATCGCCATGCCATCGGACGACGTTGATCTCCATGCGCTCGCAAAGCTCATCCAGTCTACGAAACTGGTCGTTGATGAGTGCCTTGAGCGGACTGATGTAAAGTACTGCGAGCCCCGGCGCGGTTCGGTCAGCAACTCTGGTCAATACCGGCAGAAAAGCGGCCTCTGTCTTGCCGGCCGCTGTCGATGCGCAGATTAGCACATCGGCTTCGGCATCCGTAATAGCGCGGATCGCCTGATCCTGGACGTCACGCAGTTCCAGCCAGCCTTGGTCCCTGATCCATCGCCGAACTTCGACGTGCAGCCGGTCAAACGAGGCAGGAGCGCTAGATGCGGAGGGTGGCGAGGTCATCGTCTCCACCGTCAACCTGAGTGTCCAGGGCTGCTTCCGAGTCCGGTTGCAGGTCTGTCGCGCCAAGAAGTTGCCGCCAGTCCGCACCCGGATTTTGTTCGATCACAGCAAGCAGTTGAACGAACGCCTTGATCGTGTTGCGGGGTGTCCGGAAGTAGGCCTCACCAATTCGGTTGTTGCAGTGATCCATGAAGGCGGGCAGAGCCTCGTCAGGCAGCAAGTACTTAGTTGGATCGCCGGAAGCGAACACTGCTCTCAGATTTTGCAGCAAGACGAGCATGTCCTCTGGCGTAAGGCTTTGCAGGCGGAGAACTGGACCCGAAAGGTCGACAAGGCCCCCTGTTGCAAACGCGTTTTCTGCCAGTCGCGATTGGAGTGCCTGGTAGGAATAGAGACCGCGCCGCGAGTCCATCAGGAACTCCGGCGTGCCTCCGAAAACGAAACCCACGCCTCCTACATTGCCTTGAAGGACGTCGTTGAGAATTCGAAGTATCTGCTCGAAATTCTGGTTCCTCGCTTGGGCGCTCTGCAGCTTATAGAGGTTCACCATTTCATCAAAGACGACCACGAGGCCGGCATAACCTGCAAGCCGCGTGAATGCTGCCAGCAGCTTCAACCCGTCATAGACGTTTGCGTCATCGATGATGGTGCGGACGTTGAGCGCCTGGCGCGCCTCTGTCTTGGTAGTGTACTCGCCTCTAAGCCATCGCAGCGCAGCGGTTTTCAGAGTTTCGTCACCCTGTTCGTGGCCGCGCCAGTAGGCTTTCAAGACTGTCGCAAAGTCGTATCCGCCGACATACTCCTGCAGGTGTGCCAGCTTTTCATCGATCACGCGCTCAATCGGCGTGCCGGTTTCCTCACCCAGCTTAACGCAGTCCGTGACAAAGCGCTCGACCAGGCTTGCGAGTGCGCCGCCATCTGGCTTGGTTCGTGTCGCCATGTTGCGGACAGCTTCCGCGTAGAGGCCACGCGCCTGGCCGCCCGTTGCATGAATGCGACGGTCCGGCGCCAAGTCCGCGTGAACCGTAACGCACTTCTTCTCCATCGCGATCATACGGATCAGATTTAGAAAGAACGTTTTTACATACACGTCCGACAAACTGACCCGCATCACCACACAGGATGGGGGCTATATCCAGTATACTTGGACCGGCTCGAACATCACGCGGGTCGAGAGCTGGATCAACTCGAACACCAGCTACTCCAACACGGTCTACGGGTATGACGGCTCCAACAGGCTGACCTCGGTCACCGTTGACCTCACCCCGAGCAACCTGTCCGACAGCGTCACCTATGTGACCAGCTACACCTATGACGGGGCCTCTAAGCGGGTTGCCTCGATAACGCAGACCGATGGCTCGGTCCTAAGCATCACCTATCACACGAGCGGCGCGTTCACCGGTTGGGCCAAGGATCTAACGCAAACGGTGGGCTCAGGCGACACGCGGGTCACATCGTTTGCCTATACGGACGAGGGCGGCGGCCTGTTGCGGACCGAGATCACCGACCCGCGTGGGCAAGTGACCAAGCTTTGGTCGAAGAATACAGACAATGGCGGCACGCCGACAGACGAGCGTGGGCAGCTCATGCGGGTGATGGCGCCGCCGGCGAAGACAGGCGCGACTCCGACCGAGATCAACTACACTTACGACGCCAGTGGCAATGTCCTGACCGCTGTGACCAAGAGTGGGACGACGACGCTCTCGACCGTTTCTTACCAGTATGACGCGGCGGGCAACGTCACCCAGATCACGGACGCCAACGGCAATGTCGTGACCCGGCAGTATGCGGCGACCACGAACAGGCTGTTGATGGAAACCCGGACCGGCACGCATGCGGGCGGCTCCGGCTCGATCTACACCCGCTATGTCTATGACGCCGAAGAACATCTTACGTTCATGATCAGCGCGGAAGGCCATGTCACCGAGTACGCCCACACGGCGGCCGGCGAAGTGCAGTATGTGTTCGAGTATCCGGGCGATGCCTACGCGATTGGCTCGACCCTGCCAACTCATGCGCAGATGGTGAGCTGGCGCGGCGGGCTCAACCGGGCCACATCGAAGATCGTTCAGAACGACTACGATGCGCGCGGCAATCTCATTGAGACCACGCGCTATGGGGCATCGGACGCTGGTGGAGCAGCGCTGACCAGCGAGGGGACGAGCACGGCCTACTTCAGCTACGATGCGGGCGGTCGCCTTCTCAACAAGTACAACTCGGCGGGCTCCTCGGGCGTTGCGGAAACGTATGTGTATGATGGTCTTGGACGGCTGCGCGTCTCCACGGATGGGGCGGGTGGGCGTACGACTATTATCTTCAACGATACCGCGACCACCACCACGGTGAAGACTCAAACGGTTTCCGACGGTACCGAGTTTGGCGGTACCGAGACTGCTCAGAGCTACATCGTCGTCTCGACCTACAACAAGGCCGGCGAACTGATCAGCGTGGTCGACAGCGGGTCTGCGACCGGGAGCTCGTTCACGCCGGGCGGCACGACGACCAGCGTCTACGACAAGAACGGACAGCTCCGGCTGACGACGGACCCTACGGGTCTGCGTAACTTCTATCTCTATGACAAGAGCGGCCGGAAGGTTGCGGACGTCCGAAGCAACAACTCAGGGACGGCGACCGGCGAGATCGTCGAATACCGCTATGACGCCAGCGGGCGCGTGGTTGCGGTTGCGCGCTATGCCAACAAGCTCACGACCGCGCAGCTTGACACGCTAGCCAATCCGGCGAACGAGGTGGATATCGACACCATCCGCCCAACGGCTCACGGTTATGATATCTGGGAATGGAGCGTCTACGACACGGGCGGCCGTCTGATCGAGACGATCCTCGGGGATGGGTCTGTCACAGGCTTTGAGTACGACGCGTCCAACCGGCTGGTGAAGACGACCGGCTATGCAAACAAACTATCGTCGGGAACGGTCACCGGCTATCGCACGACTTCGCCAACGGCGGTCGCTTGGCCGACGGCGCATGCGAATGACACGGTCACGCGCGCCTTCTTTGACCGTGACGGTCGCCTCGTGGGCGCACTCAACTCCGAGGGCTATCTCTCGCAGGTCATCTACGATGAAGCCGGTCAGAAAGTCCGGGAAATCGCCTACGCCAACTCCACCTCGACCACATATCGTGCCAGCGGCACGTTCGACCAGCTGCTCGGTTCAATAACGCTGGATGCGGCGCGGGACCTGTCGACCCGCTATGTCTATGACGGACAGGGCCTGCTGCGTTACACCATCGATGGCATCAGCCGCGTTACCGAACTGTCCTACTATGGCAGCACGGTCAGCATGGCCGTCGGACAGGTACGCAAAACCGTTGCCTATGCCGTTTCGCTGGGATCGGTCGCCAACTACAATTACGCGACAATCAAGACGGCGGTTAGCGCGTTGGTCTCACCGCAGAATGATCGGACCAGCTGGTCCGTCTACAATGATCGCGGCCAGCTCAAATACGCCGTCTCGCAGATCCGCTCCGACTACGTAAGCGGCGTCTATCGCCCGATCGGCACGGTGATCCGCTACGACCATGATGCGGCAGGTCAAGTTATCAAGACCACGCAGTACGCTTCGACCATCGACATGCACGGCGTGGCGTTCGAAACGCCCGCGGCGCTCGATACATGGGCGGGCAGCAACGGCGCCAACGCTCGTATCACGCGTAACTACTATGCCGAGCGCGGCGAGTTGCGGTTCACGGTCGATGCCGAAGGATATGTCAATCAACTGACCTACTGGGCCAATGGCCTGGTGCGCTATAATTATCGCTATAGCGCGGCGATTACTGTCGATGACGCATCCACGATCAGCACGGTTAACTCGGCGAACAAGGGAACGTCGGTCGTCACCGAGACGCGCTATGACGCGTCCGGTCGCAAGTCGGACTTCTACGACGCCAACGGCGTTCGCTATCACTTCGGTTATCACGCGACTGGCAAGCAATCCTATTTGATCAAGGCGTATGCGCAGGGGGCAGATGAAAGCCGCATTTACTATCTGTACGACCAGGCTGGCCGGCTCGTCCGCGAGATCAACTACACGAGTGAGTTAGGCAATGCCTCGGTGATCGGAACTTCGGCGGTCCAGGTCAACGGCGCCAACCGTCTACGATCGGCCAGTGTGGCCTACAACGCCGTCGTCACTCGTGAAGGCGAGGTTCGCGTCTACCACAATGGCGAGATGATCTGGTCCAACGGCGTCCGGGAGGTCGTCAGTGGGGCAAGCTATCGCCTGGTCGCACAGACAGACGGCAACCTGGTCGTCTATCGCGATGTTTCCGGTCAGTCGGCGGTTGCAATCTGGAATACGGCGACGGCCGGCAGCCATTCGGGTGCGACCTTCCTGATCATGCAGGACAATGGCAACTTGGAGTTCCACAAAGGGACGCCGGGGTCGAGCCTCGGGTTGATCTGGTCGACTGGCACTACTGGCGTTGCGGCCAGCTCCCACGCGACCGAATGGGTCGATACGAACTATACCTATGACGGCCTTGGCAATGTGCTGACCGTCACCGACTCCAAGGGTCAGGCAACGACCAACACCTACGACAAGGTGGGGCGTTTGCTGACGGCCTCGAAGGGCGGCGTCCAGACGACGTATGAGTATGACGCATTCGGTCGCGGGGTGAAGGTAACGGACCCACGCGGGAATGCGAGCTTCAGCTATTACGATCAGGCCGGGCGTGTCGTCCTGACGATTGACGCTGAGAACTACGCGGTCCGCACCGCCTATAATGCGTTCGGCGAGATCGACACGGTCACGCGTTACTACACCAAGGTATCAGGAACGCCTAACGTCACGACGCAGCCGACAACGTCGACACATGCGGCGGACGCCGCAACGACGTTCATCTATGACAAGCTTGGCCGGCTCACCCGTTCGACTGATGCGCTGGGCAACTACGAGGAATACACGCTCAATGCGCATGGCGAACGCACCGCCGTGCGCAACAAGCTCGCCGGAGTTACGACCAATACCTACGACATCCACACTGATCGCGCCGCTCGAGCCACGCTGCCGCGTGCGCGACAGATCATCGAGCCCGTTGTAGTAGTAGTCGACGGTCGGCGTGACTGACTGCCCGTTGAAATCGGTGAACTCCGCGCGCGCTTCAGTGATCAGGCGGCCGCCTGTATCGTAGGTGTAAGTCACGGACTGACCAACGCCCTCGGTCTTCTGAGTCACCTGCCCCAGGCCGTTATAAGAGTAGGTGATCGTGCTGTTCTGCGTGGTGTGAGCGCCAGACCCATCATGTACCTGGACACTGGACCTGGTTTCGGTGAGACGCCGTCCCATCTTGTCATAGGCGAAAGTGGTCACGCGATCGTCAGCTGTCGTTGACGGTGCGGACGGAGGCGTCGTTGTGCTGCTTGGCGCAACCGACGCCGTACTGTATCGACGCTCGGTCAGCACATTGCCGTCAGCATCATACGCCCAGTCGGTGCGGTAGTTCTCCGCATCGATCGTGACGGTCCGGTTGCCTGCCTTGTCGTAGTAGTACCAGGTCGCCTTGCCATTGGAGTCGATTGTCTTCACCACATTGCCGGCGCCGTCATAGACGCTGGTGATCACAAGATCCTGGGTCGCAACCGTCAGTGTTCCGCCGCTGTAGGTTGCAGTCGCGATCGACGGCACGCGCGTTTCGGTCAGACGATTGAGCGCATCATACGTGTAGAGGGTCACCCGATAGGCGCCTGTCCCCGCTGGCGGCATTCCCTGCGCATTGGTTGGCAGTGCAACCGCTGTCTCGTAGACCCGTGTCTCCGCCGTATTGCCGTTCTTGTCATAGAACAGACGGGTCAGCGTGCCCGTCGCGCTCAGCTGCGCAACAACCCGATCCAGCTTGTCATGCCAGAACAGCGTCCGCGCACCGGCGGCATCAATCTTCTCGATGACATTGCCGCGGCGGTCATAGATAAACCGCTCCTCAGGAACGACACTTGTCAGTCCAGCAGCAGTCGAGGAGGTCGCTATCTGCGTCGATTCTCCATAGGTCCGCGTCAGGCGATTGCCGGCGTCATACTCATAGTTGGTGATGCGCTGCTCGGTGAGCCCGAACGCCTCGATCATCTGCGTCTGGTTGCCGCGCGAGTCGTAAGTGTATTTGTTGATGACGTTGGCGGCCTGCAGCGTGCCGTTCGCACTGTAGGAGCCGACCGGCAGCTGCTGCTGCACGAGCCGCCCGAGTTTGGGCTTGCTCTGTCGTCTCAAGCCTATGCCCAGGCTACGGGAGTAGATTCTGACACGATTGTTGTGACCGCCGAAGTGTCCAAGCTTGACGTGCCGATCGCCGAAACGCCTCAGGCTATTTCCGTCATCGATCGTGATCAGCTCGATCTCCTGAACGTGCAATCGGTCGAGGAGGGGTTGCGCTATGCAACAGGCGTTCAGGCTGAACGTGCAGGGCGCAGCGGCTATGACGAGTTTACGATTCGTGGCTTCAGCCAGTCTAGATATCAATTCCGCGACGGGCTGGGCCTCGATCCCGGCTACCTGCAGCAGCAGGAGCAATTTGGCCTGGAGCGGATCGAAGTTCTCCGCGGCCCCGCATCCGTTCTTTACGGCGAGATCGCACCAGGCGGACTGATAAACTCGGTGAGCAAGGTCGCCGACGGGGAATCCCGCCTCGACCTCGAAGCGAGCGCCGGGAGTTTCGGGTTGTGGCGCGGAGCGATCGACCTCGGTGGCGCCGTTGGTGGTAACGAGACCCTGTCCTATCGCGTGTCGGCGCTCTACAGCCAGCACGACGACCCGCAGGATTTTGCCAATGGCCAGCGGGCCTTCATCCAGCCCTCGCTGACCTGGCGACCGGATGCGAACACCAGCCTTACCCTACTGGGGCTATATCAGAACGACGAGTACATACGCACGAGCGAGCTTCCAGTCCTCGGGACCATCGCAGCAACGCCTTCGGGAACGATCGACCCCTCCACAAGTCTGAGCGAACCCTTCGCCACGCTGGAATCGCCTCAGGCGCAGATCGGCTATCTGTTTGACCATCAGTTCTCGGACGCGATCAAGTTTCGCTCCCGGCTTCGCTACCTCGACTATCAGGTCAAGGGGCCGTTTGTATTGCTGGATTTCTCGGCGGGAGATCCACGTAGCGTCGATCGGCTTGGCTTCAACTATGATGCCGACTTCACGAACCTCTCCCTGGACAACCAGGTTGAGTTCACCGGCGAGACGGGCGCAGTCGATCACCGTCTGCTGGTCGGTGTCGACTACAACCAATATCGCTCTGACGGCACTGGCGTTTCCTTCGATCTACCCGCCATTGACCCCTTTGCACCGGTGCATGGCGCGATCCCCGGTCCGACCAGCCCCTTCTTCAGTTCGCACGGCGAACTCGACCAGGTGGGCGTGTACGCCCAGTATCGCGCTACTTTGGCGGATCACTTTGTCGGCGTGTTTGGCGCTCGGCGCTCCAGGGTCACCAACCGGAACGACGACCTGTTGAGCGCGACAACGTCGGAGGTCGAAGACAACAAGACGACAATCAACGCCGCGCTGATGTATCTCGCACCCGAAGGGTTCTCGCCCTACGTAAGCTATGCAGAATCATTCCAGCCGCAGATTGGCTTTGACCCGCTGGCCGACGGATCCACGCCGCCCCCGGCGCTTGGCGAACAGATCGAAGCAGGCCTGAAATGGGTGAGCCAGGACGGACGGCTCGAAGCGACGATCGCAGCCTACCGCATCGATCAGACCAACGTCGTCAACAGCGATCCGACCAATCCGGGCTTCAGTGTGCTGGTTGGCGAGCAAAGGCACACCGGCGTCGAACTGGAAGGGGCATGGACGATAACCGATACGGTCGAGCTACGTGGGTCTTACAGCTTCATTGATGCTGAAATCACGCGAAGCCTGAATGGCGATGCTGGTTTTAGGCCCGTCAATGTTCCCGACGCATCGGCAAATCTGCTGGCGCTCATCGATGGAGCTGTGGTGGGTCTGCAGGATACGAGCGCCAGCCTCGGCATTCGCTATGTGGGGCAGCAGCAGAACGGCTTTGGACCTTCCGAGCCGCGACTGCCTGACTATGTAGCGGTCGATCTCGGCGCCAGCTACGATCTCGGAAATGCGACGCTTGGCCTGAACGTCAAGAACCTGTTCGACGAGGACTATTTCACGTCCTTCGGATTCGGTGGGGTCGTGGCCGGCATGCCGCGTGCGATCGAGTTGTCTATCCGGACGTCGCTCTAGCGGGAACAAAAAGTAGCGTGCCTGTGCCCCATAAGGCGCCGGCACGCATCTCGCCTTCCGAATGGGTGCGCATGTGACAGGGCAGGCGTCTCAGTTGACTTCTCAGCCAGAGCACGTTGCTGGACCACGCCCGCTATGGAGGATCATGAGAAAGGTCCATCTTTGGCTGAGTCTGCTGCTTGGGCTGCCAATCATCATCATCGCGGCGACGGGCTTGCCAATGACCTATTGGTACGAAGCTGACGCGATCTTCGATCCGGCGTTTTACCAGAATGATTGGCGGGGCGGTCCGCGGGCGACGCTTGACGAACTTGTTGCGGCGGCGCGGACCGCTCCGGGGGTCACTGAAGTCAAGTCGATCGCGCTTCCCAGAAATGGCGCCAATCCACAGGCTTCCGTGACAATCGAAGGACAAAGCGCGCCTGAAGTTTCTCTCGATCCAGGAAGCGCCCGCATCGTTGCAGTGCGAGATCTGGATGGCACAGCCATCGTATGGCTCTACAGCTTGCATTCTCGCTTGTTGCTTGATCGCATTGGCGCCAGCGAAGTGGGGCAAGTTGCGATCGTCGTCTTGGCCCTAAGCTTCGCGGGCCTGATCGTGACTGGCGCGGTGATTTGGTGGCCGCGAAAGGCGGTCCTTGCCGGCTTGGCGCCGCGAGTTCGCCGGGGCTTCTTCTGGCGCGACACGCACACAACAGCTGGCCTCTATGCGGGACTGCCGTTGTTCGCTGCTGCTGTAACGACTGCGCTCCCTTCGTTTCCTGAAACCGGCGGGACCGGCGCATCTCCTGCACAGTCGCTATCCGGTCTGGAGCGCTCAAACGGGGCGCCGGGTTCGTGCGACAGGATCGAAACTATCGCCCAGGCAGCGCGGGGGGGCGCTTCCGTCGTCCAAAGTGTTTGGCGTCTACAACCCGGCGGAGCGGGACAAGCCCTACACGTTCTGATGGGGCACAGCGCAAGTGGCGGGTATCGATGGGTCGCCGTGGACCGGAAGACTTGCGCGCCACTTACCCTCTGCACGGCCAGGCCAGAAATCGTACCTAACGAAGACACAAGTTTACTGATCAACATCCATCAAGGTCACGTATTGGGCGAGATCGGTCGTTTTCTCTTCGCTCTCGCAAGCATCCTCCCAGTTCTGCTCTATGCGACAGGACTGGTTCTATGGGGCCGACGAAAGATTCGTCGCGATGCAAGTGTGCCTCGCGCTATCGACTGAAATCTGAACCTGATTGGACTGCTCTCCAGATCCGTCCGACAGCAGAGCGGCGTCGCGAAAGCATTACTCATGGCCACTTTCGGCGAGGTCCAGGCGTCAAAACAATGGAGCCCTCCGGCGTGACCTGGCCCAGTCCCGCCGTTCCATCTCGATATCGAAGATCCATGATTTAGGTCGAACGAAAGCGAGCCTTGATATGCGAGCCATCGCAGAACGGCTTGTTCCCCGACTGGCCGCACCGGCAGAGATGCGCGGTTGCAACCCGCGCCACGACGCGGCCAGTGCCCGAGACGACCTCCAGATTGCCGTGAACAGCAAGCGGTCCGTCCAGCTGGGGCGCAATGTCCACCGGCCCGTCACGCACGGCGAGCATGTCCGTGCTGCTTCCGGTCGGCGGCTCTCCCGTCGCGTTGAAGCCTATCTCCTTGTGCGAGCTGTCACAGAACGGCTTGTTCTTCGAGGCGCCACAGCGGCAAAGCGTTGCGCGATAGCCTACCGACTTTCCGTCAATGCTCAGATCGCCGCGGAACGCATACGGGCCTGCCTCGCGCACAGAGATCAGGTTCACAGGCGGCGCCTGTTCCTCCCGACCGCCATCCTTGCGGCGATACTGGATTGCCCCAGACGGACACTCGCGAGCTACCGACATCAGTTCCTCGGCGTCCATGTCGTCCGGGTGAATCCACGGACCCTTCACATTGGCGAGGAATACGCGGGGCGCGCCGGTGACGCAGAAGCGCGAGTGAATGCACAGCTTGCCGTTGTAGATGATCTCAACGGTCTCGCCTTCCACGATCTCGGTACCGTCGACCTTTGTCCGGGGCGGGGCCGGTTTGGCCGGGGCTGGCTGTCCGGACGCTGACGGCCGGGGCTCGTGAGCGTCCTCAAGATCAGTAAAAACCTGCGCGCGCGTGGCCAGCACGTCGAGCAAGGCGGTCGCGCGCGCAATGCGAGCATCAGATCCATCAAGCCGCGCCGCATGCTTGGCCAGTTCCTGCATGCGTTCGGCGAAGAACCTCCGCGTGCCGGCGCTTCGCGGCAGCGGCGCCGAATCCCGCAACGCCGTGAACGACATGCCTGCATTGCAGCCCGGATGCGACGGACCTGCCGGCCGGCGCGCAGCGCTTTCGGCCAGCAGCGTCATCGCCTTCATCAGATCGACGGCGAGATCGACCGCCAGACCCTTCTCGCGATTGGGACCCTTCACCGAGTAGGCATAAGCGAGCAGCCGAAGCATGGTCTGGTAAGTCGCGTTGGCGAGATCAACGATCGCGGAGGCGTCGTGGTCCTCGATCCAGACGCGGCCAGAAATTCCCGGCGGCCTGCGCAGCACGGGGTTCACCGCCGCGGGGTGAGCAGGCCGGAAGGACGGGTTGCGCGCCAGCAGCTTGCGGTATTCGTCGCGAATGGCGCTGAAGCGCGTGAAGTGCGAATTGGTCGACTCCAGGGCTGCGCCTTCGCCTTCTGCTATGATCGTTTCACACGCTGCAATGGCGGTGCTGGAGCACAACACGGGCTTTGCTCCCCTGAGCCGGATCTCCGCCTCGGAAAGCTGCAGCGCCGGGTCTCCGCAGAACAGCTGCTTCTCGCCAAGCCGCTTGGCCATGAAGTCGAGAGCAAACTCCAGCGTCTGGTAAAATTGTCCGACGGTCTCGTAGTCGATACTCATCGGCGTAAGACGCGGCGTCACGGCGCTGCGAAGGAAGGACGGGTGCTCGAAACCCTCCCCGTCAGGCTCGCTCGATCCTTCCGGCCTTTCCAGGTGCACGAAGTGCTGCAGCACTTCCATGTTGAAAGGCGCGAGCTTCACGACAACGCCCGCCGGCAGGTAGCCGGGATCAAGGGGGAAGTTTCCACGCCCGAAACGCGGGCTGCCGCCGATGGCGGATGTGATATTCCAGACCGCAGCAAGATGCCCCATCTCGTCGATGGCGACGTCGAGGATGGCGCGCCGCCACCGCGCAACGGCGGCCGCCTCTTCCGCAAACAATCCTTCCCCTTCGCCGTCCTTGAGGCTGAAGGCCGCGTAGAGGTAGGTGCACATCAGGTTGTGCTCCAGCTCAGCGGCCTCGTAGAGCGCATGGATCAACTGCTCACGCGTAGGTGTCAGAATAGGCGGGGAGGGCATGCAGCTGTCTCCGGATGGAGCGGGTTCAATCAGCTTTGCCTGCATTGCCTAGCAAGCCAATTATATCATTGTATGATAGCGCGCTTGCACTTGCCGGGGTTGAACTGGGAGCCATGCAGGACGAGGCCGTCGTATACATCATTGACGATGACGCCTCGCTGAGAGAGGCGCTCGACAGCCTGTTCCGGTCCACCGGCCTTTCAACACGCCAGTACGATTCGGTTGCCGCGTTCATGGCGGCCGCTCCCCCTGCAGACACCCCCGGATGCCTGGTCCTGGACGTGAGGCTGCCGGGCATGAGCGGGCTGGATTTCCAGCAGAAGCTCGACGAACTCGGGATCCGGCTGCCTGCCATCCTCATGACTGGTCACGGGGACATCCCCATGACCGTTCGCGCAATGAAGGCCGGCGCGGTCGATTTTCTCGCCAAGCCATTCCGGGACCAGGAAATGCTCGATGCCGTCGCCATCGCGCTCGACAGGGGTCGCCAGCAGCGTATCGCGAGCGCAAAAATCGAGGCCCTGAAAGCGCTGCACGCCACCTTGTCGCCCCGCGAACGCCAGGTCATGGCGCTGGTTTCTGCTGGCCTGCTCAACAAACAGGTGGCCGGCGAGCTCGACCTCAGCGAGATCACGGTAAAAATCCATCGAGGATCGGCCATGCGGAAAATGGGCGCGAAGACCCTCGCAGACCTCGTGCGGATGGCTGAGGCGCTCGGCCTCGCGCCAGAATGACGCTGTGACTGACGCCGCGGCGCCAAACCATCGTATGATTCCGTCACACACCCCTTCAGTGCCACATATGCAAACAAAGGCGCCGGTTTCTTAGGCGCGCATCGAGTGGGTATGTGGCGACTGAAGTGTCCGAAGGCCTGATTTCAATAATCGACGACGACGACTCGATGCGTATCGCCCTTGTCGGGCTGCTGCGCTCGCACGGGTACGAGGCTGACGGATTCCCGACTGGCGAGGCTTTCCTTGCCGCCGCGCCCACACCTGATTGCATCGTCACCGACATCCACATGCCCGGGATCAGTGGTGTCGAGTTGAAGGAAGAGCTTACGCGTCGGGGAGACACCACGCCTGTCATCATGATCACGGCGCGATCCGATGCTGGCCTCGAGGGGCGGGCGCGCGCGAGCGGCGCCGCTTGCTTTCTGCGCAAGCCGTTTGACGCGGGTGATCTGGTCCAGTGCATCGAGTCCGCCCTTGGCGGAGAGCGTTAGCGGCAAGGGCACATTCCGGCTTGCCTGCGCCAAGTCTCGCATGGTGATGTCCGTGCGCCGCCGTTGGGGCGACCGAGGGGAGTGGCCGTGAGCAGGTCGAACGAAGGATTCGGCGCTTGGCTCCGCCTGTTTCGGAAACAGGCCGGTCCACAAAGCCCCCCGGTCAATCTCAAGGCGGCCACTGACGCGGCCTATCTGGCGGAAATCCAGAGCCTGACCCAGACAGGCAGCCTCGCCTGGAATTTCGCGACCGGTAGCGTTCATTGGTCCGCTGAAACCTATCGCATCTGCGGCGTCGATCCAGAAGCTGCGCTGTCACGCGAACTCATTCTCGACCTCGTGCACCCCGACGATGCAAAGTCGTTTGGCGAAGCCGTCGATGCCGCCATCAAGAGCAGGACGCGGTTCGATCATGAGCTTCGCATCGTCCGTCCGAATAGGGATGTGCGGACCATCCACATGGTCGGCCGCTTCCTCGTCGAGAAGCCCGAGCAGTTTGTCGGCGCCATGACAGACGTGACCGAACGCCGGCTGGAAGAGGAAGCAAGACGCACCAGCGACTTCCACTATCGCAACATGTTTGTCGCGCTCGCGGCCGCATTCTGGGAGCTGGATTTCAGCGGCGTCACGCCGATCCTGCGAAAACTCAAGCAGCAGGGCGTGAAGGACCTCCCCCGCTATTTCGCCGACAATCCGGAGGTGGTCCGCGAAATGATGCGCGCAACGCGCGTGATCGACGTCAACGACCAAGCGGTGGCCCTGTTTGGTCGCGGCAACAAGGAAGAGCTGCTCACCAATGTGGAGCCATTCTGGTCGGATTCCTCGCTTCAGGTCTACGCCGCCAGCGTCGTTGCATCGGTGCGGCGCACGCCGGGTTTCTCGGCCGAAACACGGTTGCGGCGCATCGACGGGACAGAGTTTGATGGTCTCTTCACTGTAAGTTTTCCACCCGAAGGGGTGGCGACCAGCAAATTCTTGATCGCGGTTATCGACATCTCCGAACGTGTGAATGCACAGGCCGCGCTGCGCAATCTGCAGGCCGAACTCGCGCATGCCGCCCGCCTGTCCACACTGGGCGAACTCGCAGCGTCGATCGCGCATGAGGTCAACCAGCCTCTGGCGGCGATCACCACCAACGCCTCCGCCAGCGTCCGCTGGCTCGACAGGCCGCAGCCAAATCTCGAGGAAGTGAAAACGCTCGCCGCACGTATCGCCGCCGATGCCCGGCGGGCGGCCGACATCATCTCCCGCATTCGGGACATGGCCACACGGCGCACCACTGAAACCGCCGCGCTTTCCGTAGCATCCGTGATCGCCGAGTCCGCCGCCTTCCTGCGTCACGACATGGAGGCCCAGCGCGTCTCGCTGGTCCTCGACCTAGCGCCCGATCTTCCGGTCGTCATGGGCGATCGAACCCAGCTGCAACAGGTCGTGGTCAACCTCGCCATGAACGCGGCGCAGGCTATGGCGCATGCCACGACCGGCCAGCGCCGCATCGTCGTCGGCGCGCGTCATCTCGATGGTAATGTCGTCGTCACAATCGACGATGACGGCCCCGGCATACCGGAAGAACATCTTGAGCGCCTGTTCCAGAGCTTCTTCACCACCAAGGAAAACGGCATGGGCATCGGCCTTCCGATCTGCCGTACAATTGTTGAAGCGCATGGCGGCCAGATCCGGATCGAAAACCGAGCGTCCGTCGGCGCCCGTGTCACGATCTGGCTGCCTGCCAAAGCGGCAATTGGCGCCTCGCCGCATACAAACGTATGACGCAATCATTCCTCTGTAGAATTGGTCTCCGCCACGCCGTCACGCATCGTCCTGTCACACACGGAATTCCGGACAGGAGAAACTGCCATGACAAAGACCATCATGCTCATCCACGGCGCCTGGCTCAATTCGAAGGGCTGGGAAAGCTGGAAGGCCCGCTACGAAGCCAAAGGCTACACCGTCGTCGCCCCCGACTGGCCACATGACGCGGGCGAACCGTCCGACCTGCGCGCAAACCCGCGCAAGGAGTTGATGAAGTTCGGGCCCAAGGAAATCGTTGCCCACTTCGAGCGCGAGATCCGCAAACTCCCCGAGGCGCCGATCCTGATGGGCCACTCGGCCGGCGCGGTGTTCGTCCAGCACCTGCTCGACCGCGGCCTTGGCGAAGCCGGTGTGTCCATCGATCCCGCGCCGACGCCCGGCGTGGGCCTCGGCCTCGACACCATCATCTCGGCTTTCCCGGTCCTCGGCGACCCCTTTAGCGGTGGCAAGGTTTTGCAGATGTCGAGGAAGTTCTTCGCCAACCGCTTCGCCAACGGTCTGCCGCGGAACATGGTTGAGGATCACTACAACCGCTACATCGTGCCGACTGCCGGCAAGGTGTACTGGGATGGCGTCCTCTCCGGCGGCGCCGGCAAGATCACCTGGAACAGCACGATCCGCGCGCCGCTCCTGCTCATTGCGGGCGGCATCGACAAGATCGCCGAGCCGGGCATGACCAGGGCAATCTTCGCCAAGCAGAAGCGCGCCAGGTCGCTGACCGAGTTCAAACTCTACCCGACGCGCTCGCACTGGACCTGTGTCGAACCGGGCTGGGAAGAGGTCGCCGACTTCGCCTTCGAATGGGCCGTGAAGAACGCCCGACCGAACGGCGCAAGTGTCACCCCGCTCAAGTCCGCCGCAGCCTGAACGCGCTACGGCTCCCCCTTAAATCCCATCATCAAGACTGGAACACGTCATGCCCTTCATCACCACCAAGGACGGCACGCAGATTTTCTACAACGATCTCGGCAAGGGAAAGCCCGTGCTTTTTTCACACGGATGGCCGCTCAGCGGTGACGACTGGGAACGGCAGGTGCTGTTCCTGGCGGAGCGCGGCTATCGCGTCATCGCCCATGATCGCCGCAGCCATGGCCGCTCGACCCAGACATGGGAAGGCAACCACATGGACCAGTACGCCGACGATCTGTCGGAACTGATCGAGAAGCTGGATCTCCGCGAGTTCACCATGATCGGCCATTCCACCGGCGGCGGAGAAGTCGCCCACTATCTCGGCCGCCATGGAACCGGCCGCGTCTCGAAGGCTGTGCTGCTCGGCGCCGTGCCACCGCTGATGCTCAAGACGCCGGCCAATCCCGGTGGACTTCCTCTCGAAGTGTTCGACGGTATCCGCAAAGGTACGCGGAATGATCGTTCGCAGTTCTACTTCGACCTCACCATTCCGTTTTACGGTTACAACCGTCCCGGCGCGACCATCTCCGAGGGCGTGCGGCGCTCCTTCTGGCTGCAGGGCATGATGGGAGGCCTCAAGGGGCAGCTCGACTGCATCAAGGAGTTCTCGGAGGTCGACTACACGAACGACCTCAAGAAGATCGACATCCCGGTTCTCGTCGCCCACGGCGACGACGACCAGATCGTGCCGATCGGCGCCTCGGCCCTGATGTCCGCGAAGATCCTCAAGAACGCAACGCTCAAGGTCTACAAGGGCGGCTGCCACGGCTTCGCGGCAACGAACGCCGAAGAACTCAATGCCGATCTCTATGCCTTCATTCAGGGCAAAGCCATCGCCTCGGCATCCTGAAAAAGTCCGCGGAGCAGGCAGTGCGTATCCACCATCTCAACTGTGGATCGCACTGTCCGCTCGGCGGAGCGCTTTTCGATGGTACATCCAGGGGCCTGCACGCAGATATCCCCACGCACTGCCTCTTGATCGAAACCAACCATGGCCTCGTTCTCGTCGATACGGGTTACGGCCTTCAGGATGTCCGCCGCGCACGCGCGCGTTTACCGTGGCTGTGGCCAATCATCCTGAACGTCCGCCTGAGGGAACACGACACCGCCATCCGGCAGGTGGAAGCGCGTGGCTTCTCCGCCCGCGATGTGCGCCACATCGTTCTCACCCATCTCGACTTCGATCATGCCGGCGGCATCGAGGACTTTCCGGAAGCGCGCGTCCACGTTCTCGCGCTCGAGCGGGAAGCGGCTGCCCGCAAGCGCCAGACCTTCGTCGGCGACCAGCGTTACCGGCCCGCACAGTGGGATGAGGTCCGCGAATGGCGAACCTATTCCGCTGGCGGGGAACGGTGGTTCGGCTTTGACGCGGTTCGCCAGCTCGACGGCTTGCCGCCGGAAATCCTGATGGTTCCCTTGCGCGGCCACACCGAAGGCCATGCCGGCATAGCCATTCAGTCGGACAAGGGATGGCTGCTGCACGCGGGAGACGCCTATCTCCATCACACGCAGATGCTACCTCGACCACGAATTCCGCCCGGCCTTGCCGCCTACCAGCACATCATGGACACCGACCGCCCGGCGCGCATGGCGAATCAGGTGCGCCTGCGAGGCCTCCATCTCGGCAATAGCCAGATCCGGATGTTCTGTTCGCATGACGCACTGGAGTTTGATCGCCTCCGCTCAGATGGCGCATAGCCGCTCGGCGCGGTGCCGGCGTCGGAATTCGGCGAATAGCTGGCGCGTGATGGGGCGCACACGGATGGCCATTTCCAAGTGCATTTCGGTCGTTCGGCAAAACCGGGTATGTGAACAGGCGCCCGAAAGTGACCCCTCCGCTTGCTCCAAGATCAAGCTCTTAGTACGCCGATCGGTGTCGGGACCCCACGCCTATTCACACCGGGCACGCTGCGAAGCAGCATGCGCAGGGTCCGATCTACAGCGAAAAGAGGAGGCTGAGCCGTTGTCTCATTAAAGAGAAAAGACAGTCATTCGGAGGTGAGGTCAGTTGTAGAGATATCCGAGCACCGCTCGCGATACGCGCGTGGCCAAAGCCTTTGAGTTGGTTTCGCCCGCAAGCCCGGCGGCATCAACCATGCCCTTCGCCATGGCAACGAGATCGCGCGCGGCTTCGGTAGGCTTCGTAACGCCGTGTTTTCGGAGCAAGTTGGCGACCGTGCTGACGATTGTCTCCGCGAGGAGTACGGCCTCGTCATCAAGCGCGAGCGATGGTTCGATATAATCCAGCGCGCGCGCCAGGGCGGGCCGATCCAGTTGGTGACCGATGGCTGCATCAATGAGTCTGCGGAGTGCAGTCTCGAGTGACTGATTGCGAGCATCCGCCGAGACAGCCTGGATGCGCGTCGCCAGGTTGGCGCGCTCGCGACGCGTCAACTCGGCGAGAATTGCGGACCGGCCCGGAAAGTACTGGTAGAGCGATCCGACGCTTACGCCGGCGCGATTTGCGACCGTATTCGTCGTTAGACCGTCCAGCCCTTCCGTTTCCAGAATGCGAGCAGCGGCTTCCAGGATCGCAGCCACCATGCCTTCGGAACGCGCCTGACGCGGGCGCTTTCGCAGTTCGTTCGGTGGGGTGCGAATGCGAGTTGCCATATACGAGCTTTTACTCGCATTTAATTCACGAGATCAAGCACTCCGGGAGGCCGAAATGTCTGGCAGATTTGCCATCTTCATGTTGCTCAAAGCCCTGCCGTCATGGTTGTCGTTGCAAAGGGAAGAACGCGCCGGCATCGCGGAGGCAGCCTTCAGACGCGCCCTCACTGATGGCCGGGTCCAGTTCCGCTATTTTGACGCCGAGGCATTTACGAGCCGGGCAAGCGATGTGGCGCTGTTCGAGACCGATGACCTCTCTGCCTACTACTTTGCCGTCGAGCGTCTTCGCGACAGTCCGATTTTCGCCCATCCCTACTTTGACGTGGTGGAGATCATTCCGTCTATCGAAGACGGATATCGGACGTTCGAGTCGCAGCCGAGATCGACATGACCAAGATAAGCCTGCATGGGCGAACCGCCATCGTAACTGGTGCGACTCGCGGAATCGGGAATGCGATCGCCCTCGAATTGCTCGGCCGCCAGTGCGAAGTCGTTGCGGTGGGCCGTGATGGCGCCGCTCTTGAGGCGTTGGCGGAAGCATTCCCCGGACGTGTTCACCCTTGGGCGGCTGACCTGTCAGAACCGGAGGAGGTAGATGCACTCGTGGGCGCGATCCCGCGCAAATTTCCCAGTGCGTCGCTCCTGATCAACAACGCAGGCGCGCAAACGCTGACCGACTTCGTGAACGGCGACGTTGAAATGTTGAGACCTGTCTTGCGGCGCGAACTCTCGGTCAATCTCGACTCTGTCGTGCACCTATCGATCGGCCTCTTATCGCACTTTCGCAGGCAGCCTTCGGCGGCCATCGTCAACATCACGTCGGCGCTTGCTGTTGCGCCCAAAAAATCCGCACCCGTCTACTGCGCAGCAAAGGCCGCCCTGCGATCATTCACGAAGGCGCTGCGCTACCAATGTCGAGATTGCGTCCGGAGCATTCGTGTCGTCGATGTGGTGATGGCGCTCGTGGACACCGACATGACTGCGGGTCGGGGGCGAGGAAAAATCAGCCCCGCGCAGGCCGCGCGGGCCACGGTTGATGGACTCGTCGAAGGTCGAGAAGAGATCGCCATCGGTCGAGCCGCCACGCTGTTGCGCGTTGCGCGAATCTCGCCCTCGCTGGCCGAACTGATCATGAGGAATGCGTGAAGGGGCAGTGCACTGCTGCTGCTCGCGGATGGCAAGCTAGGGGCTGTTTCCGGCG
Source organism: Hyphomonadaceae bacterium UBA7672 (assembly GCA_002483135.1). Classification (GTDB taxonomy): domain Bacteria; phylum Pseudomonadota; class Alphaproteobacteria; order Caulobacterales; family Hyphomonadaceae; genus UBA7672. Next base: position 81,984 of record DLHI01000022.1, read on the forward strand.
AGTTGTGGTCCTTGCTCGATCTAATTGTGAGAGGCGGGGAGCGAGTCGATTGCATTCATTCGCTTAGCGCGTGAGCGCTTCCACCTTAGATTCAGTAGAGCGGCATGGGCATTTCGAGCTCAGCAATTGATCAGCATCGCGAATTGCGTCGTGGAACAACGACTATCCGACAGTGCGAATCTTTGCCTCACAGCCTGGGAGAAGTATTCTCCGGCCTTGTCGCCATAGAGACTTTGAATTGAGTCCAACTGTCCGAGACATAGCGACAGAGCATTCGCCCACGCGCACTATCCACGGTTGCAGGAAGGGAAGGTGTCGGGCGCAGCGCAAACGCAACCTACTCTTCCGACATCTTATTTCCCGGGAATGGGTCAGTCCACTCGTTTGAGAGTTGTGCCCAAGAGTTCCATCCGGGCCGCATCAGGTTCTTTGGGTAGGGTCAATCGATCCTTCTGTCATCGTAGAACCTATTCGCCTGCCCAGTTCGGCTTCCGCTTTTCCGCGAAGGAGGTGGGCCCTTCAATGGCGTCTTTTGAGCCTCGCATCGCAATGACGGCCGGATACGACCATTGGTTCTTGAGCGCGCTTGCAAGTGTGGGTTCTTCGAGACCGCGCATCAGCGTCTGCTTTGATGCGCGCAGCGATAGAGGCGAACATGCCATCATCGCCTCGATCCAGCGATCAACGGCGGCATCCAGACTGGCGCCGGGAACGACCTCGTTGACAACGCCTATGCGCAAAGCTTCGGCAGCACTGATGCTGCGCGCTGAAAGGACGAGGCCCATGGCTTGCTTCAGGCCGATCTGGCGCGCCAGCCGGTGGACGCCGCCGCCGTGCGCCATTGCGCCGACACGTGGTTCGGGCAGACCAAAGGTTGCGTGGTCTGCGGCGATGATGAGATCGCAGGCAAGCGCGATCTCGAAGCCGCCGCCAAGCGCATGGCCGTTGACCGCGGCGATCACCGGCTTGTCGAGGTCGAACCGCTCGGCGATTCCTCCATATCCCGACGCTGGGTACTGGCTGGTGAAACTACCGGTGCGTGCGGCGCGGCCTGCTGCGAATTTCAGATCGCTGCCTGCGCAAAACGCCCGGTCGCCCTTTCCGGTGATCACGCAGATCCATTGCTCGGGATCAGCGCTGAATGCGTCCAGCGCCGCGCCCAGTTCCGCGTGCATCGGCTCGTGGATGGCGTTGAGGACGTCGGGCCGTGCAAGAACGATCCGGGTGGTTCGCTCCCGGCGCGCCACCTCGATGAACGCGTAGGTCATTCCCGCCCTTCCTTATCAGCAATGCGTCGACAGCGCGCGAGCAAACGCCTATCAGAAATGCAGCATAGAGAAAAGCATTCTTGTGACAGAATAGGCGAAGGCAGATGATCAAGACGGGCGTGCTGGGTGGGATGAAGCTACCGATCGTGATGGCGCCGATGCTGCTGATCTCCAATCCGCGCATGGTGGTGGCGGCATGTCGCGCTGGGATTGTCGGCACATTCCCGTCGCTCAATCAGCGTAGCACCGAGGGGTATGAAGAATGGCTCCAAGAAATTCGTGACCAGCTGCGACCGGGCGACGCGCCGTTTGGGGTGAATCTCATCGTGCGAGAGTCAAACCCGCGACTTGGCGATGATCTGGCGGCGACAATCCGGCACAAGGTGCCGCTGGTGATCACGTCGCTCGGATTCGACGCCGAGTTGATAGCGCGTGTCCATGACTATGGCGGAACGGTTTTTCACGATGTGGCGAGTCCGCGGCATATCGAGAAGGCTGTCGCTGCTGGAGTCGACGGCGTTATTCTGCTGTCCCACGGAGCAGGCGGGCATACGGGCCAGCTGAACCCCTTTGCATTGGTACGTGAAGCGCGGCGGCAGTATGATGGCGCAATCCTGCTGGCGGGGGCCTTGTCTCGCGGAGAAGATGTCGCCGCGGCGCTGATGGCGGGCGCGGATGCGGCGTATATGGGCACGCGCTTCATTGCGACCAAGGAGGCCGATGCGCCACCCGATTATCTGCGTATGATCCTCGAAGGGAAAGCGTCTGATGTGACTGTGACGCGTGCGATTACCGGTACGCCGGCGAGCTTTCTAAATGCATCGCTTAAGGCTGCGGGGCTTGATCCGTCTTCCCTTGTGAGGGCTGTTGAGCGCCTCGTGGAAGCACCGGATGGGCGCGCGATAAAGCCGTGGAAGGAGATCTGGTCCGCAGGGCAGGGCGTTGGCGGGATCGATGACGTTCCGGCTCTCGCCCAGCTGGTTGCAGATCTCGAGGCGCAGTTCGCGTCCGCCGCGGCGAGATTTCGCAGAATCTCGGGCCTGTAAGGATCCGGCAGTCCGAGAGGCGTGAGATTCCCCCATGGGACCGGGTGCTCCAGACGACGTCCCATTCGCGTGGAGGCGCTGTGGGGCCCCCACGGTTGGCCGCATGCCAGTGGAGCTGCGCGCCACGCGGACCAGGTTCACAACCGCATAGCGCCGCACGATCTCCTCGGGTATCGGTTCGACCGCGCGTCGATTCAAAATGAAGTCTGCGGCGTCAGCTTCGCCAGTTTCATACGGAGAGCGCCGAAAACCTCAGAAAACAATGCTGCTGGGCTGGCGCGCGTCAGTGCGAAAATATATGAAGATGCATCGGATTTTTGTTGGAGACAGGGCGAGTGGTTGGTTCGGGGGCGCGCGCGCATCGCGCCGCACATGATCCGCCGTGGGGGCGGCGCGATCGTCAACCAGACGTCGACTGCGACCTACATCAATACGCCGAGCCGCATGAACTATAATGTCTCGAAGGGCGGTCTCGTGCCGATGACCAAGACGATGGCGCGAGAGCTCGGGGCTCACAATATCCGTGTCAATGCGATCGCGCCGGGCCCGGTTGCGACAGAAGCGTTGAAGGGCGTGCCGCAGGAGGCGCTGGACCGGATCAAGGCGGCGCAGTGCATTCCACGTCTTGCGGAGCCTAAAGACCTCGCTGGAGCGATGTTGTTCCTGGTCAGTTCGATGAGCGCCTGGATGTCGGGATAGGTGCTGGTTGTCGATGGCGGCAATCAGATGCTGGGCTAGGACCGCGTCGAGTCGGCGCAAACGCCAACATTCCGCATAGAGAAAAACATTTTGTATCCGGAAAGATGTTGGCGTCTGCGGGGGCGGAGCTGTATGCTGCAGCGAACCTGGATGCAGGCGGACAAACACAAGGTTGAGCCGCGGGATGGGGCCGGCCGAGTTGCGCGGAGCAGCGGCAGAGATGAACTTCTCCGGGAAGAAAATTCTGATCACCGGCGCAACCGGTACAGTTGGTCGGCCGATCGCGGAAGCGCTGGCGGCTACGAACGAGGTGTGGTGCCTCGGGAGGTTCGGCGATCCTGCAATTCGCGCGGACCTGCAAAAGCAGGGAATCGCAACTGTCCAGTGGAATCTTGGTACGAGCGAACTGGACGGCCTACCGAAAGGGTTCACGCACGTTTTTCATTCGGCAGTCATCAAGAATGACGAGAGCCAGTCGGATCACATCGAGAAGCACGCCTTCGCAGCCGCGCAGCTCATGCATCATTGCCGCGACGGTGAGGCGTTCATCTTCGTGTCGGCGAGTTCTGTCTATCGACGACAGGAGCCTGGTCGGCTGCACAAGGAGGATGACCTGCTTGGCGACAATACGCCCGTTCTCGAGACTTATGCGATGCACAAGAACGGAACCGAGGCGGTGGTTCGCTCGCTTGCCAGGCTCTATGGCCTGCGCTCGACGATCGCCAGGTTGTCGGTGACGTTCGGGGCGCAAGGATATGGAGGCCTGCCGTCGACATTCTGCCAGCTGATGCTGGATGGAAAACCGATTCCGACACGCGAGTCGCCAGATGAGAACTGGTGCAGTCCAATGCATTCGGACGACTACGTCCGGCAGGTTCCGCTGTTGTGGGCGATTGCGGCGGTTCCGGCGACGGTGCTGAACTGGGGCGGCGACGAGGCCGTGACGCAGCGCGAGATCGCCGAGTATGTCGCCGAGATCACCGGCTTGCCGCTGCGCTTTGAGATCAACCCAAGGCACAGAATGAGTGCAGCGCTCGACAGCGCGCGACGCAGGAAGATGATCGGGACCTGCGAGGTCGACTGGCGGGAGGGCGTTCGCCGGACGTTGAAGGCGCGTTTCCCGGGCGTGATCAAGGAAGCTGCGTAACAAACAGACGCGACCGACCGAACGGCCGTCGTCGGCATCTGAATCCAAGGAGCGGTCATGCAAATGCGCAATCTGGGGCGGACTGGCCTGAAGATCAGCGGCCTGGCGCTTGGCGCGATGTCGCTCGGCGCATGGGCGAACGGCGATCATGACGATGGCGTGCGGATCATCCATGCGGCGCTCGATGCGGGCGTCAATCTGATCGACACGGCTGACGTCTATTCCCGCGGAGAATCCGAAGAAATTGTCGGCAAGGCGATCAAGGACCGTCGCGACAGCGTCGTGCTCGCGACCAAATTCACAAATCCGATGGGGCGATCGCCGAACATGAGCGGCGGATCGCGCCGCTGGCTGACCATGGCGCTGGACGACAGCCTCCGGCGTCTCGGCGTGGACTGGATCGACCTCTATCAGGTGCACCGTCCCGATCCGGAGACGGATATCGACGAAACACTTGATGCGCTTTCCGACCACGTGCGCGCCGGAAAGATCCGGTATATCGGGTGCTCCACCTTTCGACCGCACCAGATTGTCGAGGCTCAGTGGGTGTCGCAGCGGCGCGGGTTCAGTCGGTTCGTTTCGGAGCAACCGCCCTATTCGTTGCTCGCGCGGGGGATCGAGGCCGACCTTCTGCCTGTCTGCCAGGCGCACAGGATGGGAGCGATAACCTGGAGCCCGCTCGCGGGAGGCTGGCTGTCCGGCGCCCATGGCGGCGGGGGCGAGAAGTGTGTGGCGCGGCGCAATCGCGAGCGGAGAAACCCCAAACGCTTTGACGCCGACCAGCCTGCGAACCAGCGCAAGGCGGTGATGGTTGAAGCCTTGAGCGCGCTCGCGCGTGAGGTCGGCCTTCCGCTGCCGCATCTCGCAGTGGCTTTCGTGATGCGGCATCCCGCCGTGACGTCGGTGCTGCTGGGCCCGCGCACGATGGAGCAGTTGGTGAGCCTGTTGCCGGCGGCAGACCTCCATCTTTCGGACGACGTACTCGACAGGATTGACGAGATCACGCCGCCCGGTGAGACGCCGAATGCCGCGGACACCGGCTGGGCAGACCTGCATCTTCTGAAGGACGCATCGTTGCGCCGCCGCCATGCTTGAGGCCGAGGAGGGAAAGACATGCCAGTAATCGATCCGGTTCCGCTTGCGGAGTTGCCTCCCGCCCTCGCTGCAAGCGTGGAGCGCGGCCGCGCGTCGCGCATGTTGTCCTCGACGATTCCGGTGCAGATCTGGGCGCACCGGCCAGAGGCGGCTGCTGCGTGGCTGAACACGCTGGAGCAGTTCTATGTGAACGGGTGTCTTGATCCGCGATTGCGTGAGCTGGTACGGCTCAAGATCGCGAGCATCACAAAGTGTCAGGCCTGCACGATCGCCCGCAAGTCGGATGACGTGTCGGAGGAGGACATCTCCTGTCTTGCGTGGAATGACGCGCGCTTTTCTCCCCGGGAGCAGGCGGCGCTGCATTTTGCCGAGTTGTTCGGCTATGACTATTTTGACATTGATGATCGTATTCACCGCAAACTGGCGGCGCATTTCTCTGTGGTGGAAATCGTTGAGTTGCACATGTTCTGCGCGCTGATGCTCGCGGGCGGACGGATGACTTATGTCCAGCGTGGCTATCCTGAACAGGATGAAGCGGCCAGCAGCGCGGGCGCCTGACGGCAGGCGACTGCCGAGTGTTTGTGATTGAGGTGCGATCCATGGATCTTGGAATTCTCGGCAGGCAGGCCCTCGTCTGCGCGTCATCGCGCGGGCTGGGCAAGGCGTGCGCGATGGCGCTCGCGCGGGAAGGGGTGAGGGTCGTGATGAACGGGCGCGACGAAGCCGTCCTCGCGGCTGCGGTTGAGGAGGTCGGTCAGGCAAGCGGCGCTCAAGTTGAGGGCGTGGCGGCTGACATCGCGACGGAGGCAGGGCGCGCCGCCATTCTCGCGGCGTGCGAGGCGCCGGACATGCTCATTACCAACAATGCGGGTCCTCCGCCGGGTGGATTCGACGACTGGACGCATGAAGCCTGGCTCGCTGCGATCGAAGGCAATCTGCTCGCGCATGTCGCCATGATATCGGCCGTCGTTCCCGGAATGCGGGCGCGCAAGTTCGGACGGATCGTCAACATCACGTCGGCTGTCGTCAAATCGCCGCGTTTCGGCATGAGCCTATCGACCACGGCGCGCGCGGGACTGACCGCCTTTTCCAAAGGACTGGCGCGGGAATGTGCGCCGGACAATGTGACGATCAATAACCTTCTGCCGCAGCATTTCGATACTGGACGCCAGGAATACATGGCGAAGCGTATCATGCGTGAGCGAGGGGTCTCGGCCAAAGAGGCGCGCGCGCTGCAAGAGAAGATGGTGAGAGCGCGCCGCTTTGGCTCCCCTTCGGAGTTTGGCGACGCCTGCGCCTTTCTTTGCTCCGCGCAGGCAGGCTATCTCACCGGGCAGAACATCCTGCTCGATGGCGGAACCTATGACGGGCTGATCTGATCGCCACGCGTCAGACAGCGGCGAGGCCGTCCGCGATCAGCCTGTCGACGTCCAGACTCCCTATTCCCGCCTCGGACAGAATCTCGCGCGTATGCTGCCCTATGGTTGGCGGCGCGCGATCAAGCCGGACCGGGATCGTCCCAAAATCCCAGAACGCCCCGATCTGCGTTATCATGCCCATCTCCTTGTGCGGGTAGGCGACCGAGAGGCGGGTTTTCACATTTTCGGGGTCGTCGAGAAATGGTTCGTGTTGCTGTGTACGGACGGGCGCACATGGAACGCCTACGCGTTCGAGTTCAGCCAGGCAAGAAACTGCTGAACGTGCTGAGAACCACGCCTCCGGGCGATCGCCGACGCAACGCGCAAATGCATCTCGCTCCGAATCCCTGAGCGCCGCGACGGCGACCCAGCGGTCTGCGCATTCATAGATGCGATGGCCGGGGGCGAGGCCTGTCTGGGCCTGATCAAGTTTTTCGATGGGAAACGTGAATCCATCGGCGCGCGCCACGGTTTCGCCGACGGTCGCTATCGTGGCGCCCAGCAAGGAGGCCGCTACATGCTGCCCACGTCCCGTGTGATCGCGATGCCAGAGGGCTAGCAGGGTTGCGAATACGGAAGCGAGCGCGGCTAGGTGATCGGTGATGCCGAACCGAAGCCACATGGGTGGATTTCCGGCGCCGCCATTCTCGATTTCCCATCCACAAGACGACTGGAACATCTGGTCGAATCCAGGCCAGTCGGCGCGTGGTCCGTGCGGGCCGTAGGAACTGACATGGCAGGAGATGATTTCGGGGTTCATGGCGCGGAGCGATTCGGGATCAATGCCGAGTTTTCGCGCCGCCGGCATGCGCATGTTGTGGTGGACGATGTCCGCCTGTCGAACCAGCGCCTCGACAACCGATCGGCTTTGCGGCGCGCCAAGCTGCAGCGCGAGCCCGCGCTTGCCGCGCTGCGCTCCGCAGAACGCCCGCGCTACGTAGCGCATGGCATCGCCCTTGGGCGGCTCCAATTTGATGACATCGGCGCCGAGGTCTGCGAGCAGCATGGGGCCATAGGGTCCCGCAATGTGCGAACCGCAGTCGAGCACTTTCAGGCCATGCAGGACGGAAGGCGGGTCAGGGATGATCGCGGCGCGGACAGGACGCGGCGTCCACGATGCGAACACATCTTCTGCGTCCGCATCGGGGGCGTGAACCGGAGCTGGCATCCGCGATGGCGGGACGGTGTGGATCGTGGCGCCCGGCTGTAGTGTGGGGCCCAAGTCCGGATCGTCGACTTCAGCGACATATCCATTCGCCCTTGCCTGGGCGTCAAAATAGATGTCGCCGAACGGAGCCACGGCTTGCGCGGCGACGTCATGACGCCAGAAATGCTCAAGCCAGTCTTGCGCGGGACGTGTCGCGAAGATCTCCCGGTTGGCGCCGAAGTTCGGCGCCGTGTGGTTCCGCCCCCATCTGGCATTGGCGGCGGCGACGCCGTCGGCGCCCAGCGCCTCGAGGGCGGCTTTCATCCAAGGGGAGGCGTCAGGCGAGTAGTGGACATGAATCCAACGGCCGTCGGAGCACTGATGAATTGCGATGGCGACATTCTTGTCCAAGCCGCGTGCAAAGCTCTCGGAAGGCGCCTCGGCGCGCGCCCAGTGCATTGTCATCGGTGTCAAAGCCGCCTGTGCGAGGCTGGTGCGGGCCGGGCCAGCTGCGTGGCCCCGGTCGCGTAGGATAAGGCGCGACAGCGATCCAATGGCGCACAGCCAGCTGGCCGCCCAGCTGGCGAATGGCATGCGAATGAAGACCGGGCCCGGCCGATGTCCGGGTTGTTCGTCGAACAGGCCAAGACGCGCCAGCACTAATGATTCATCGACCGGCGTTTCTTCGTCGCGGTGGCCAGCGGGCCAGGCAGTGATCGGCGCGGTGACCAGCTCCGGGAACCGCTTCGCCAGCGTTTCGCAGTCGAGTTCAAGGGTGCGCGCGGTGGCGGGCGTATAGTCATGGATCAGGAGATCCGCCGCAGAGAGCAACTGGTCGACACGTTTGCGGCCTTCAGATGTCGAGATATCAAGGCAGACGCTTTTCTTGCCGCGATTGCGGACGTTGTAGGCGGGCGATCCGCGTAAGGGATCGCCGCCTTCCGGCTCGATCCTGACGACCTCGGCGCCGGACTCAAGATAATGGCGAGCGGCGACGGATCCGGCCAGCCCGGCGGATAGGTCCAGGATACGTAAGCCGGATAGGATCGACATCGAAATCTCCCTATACTGCGATGGCGGCGACGGCGCCGTCTTTCAGGTGGGCCGGAACGACTTCGGAAGAATCGAAATCGATTTCGACCTCGGCGCCGTTCGGATCATCGAAAAACACCTGCCACGTGCTGTAGGGCCGAGGTACGCGGATCAGCCTGTAAGGGATCCCGTTTGCCTTGAGTGTTTCGAGCGTGGCGACGATGTCGTCGCCGTAGAACGCCATGTGATCCAGCGCGCCGCGCCGCACCAGCGGCATGGACTCGACTTCGATCACATGCAGGACCGCGCGGCCCGCAGTGTAGAGCCAGACGCCGCTGACGGGAAAGTCCGGTCGCGGCCCCTCCTTGAGACCAAGCATTTTGTAGAAGGCGCGCGTGTCGTCGAGGCGATCTGTGACGACAGTAAAATGGTCCATTCGTCGAATGAAGCTCACGGCGGTGACTCCGGGGGCAATGCGTGTGTCCGAAAATTCGGACGGATTGTATCTAAATATCGAGATAGAAGGACATTCAAGTCCATAAAATGAAACATCCGTCTCGTTAATGTTGACAATTGCGTCGAAGTGGCCAATCTGGATGCGTCGCCGACGATAGCGGGCGGCGTGTCATTGGGAGGCTTGGGTGTGAGCCAGGCGACGCCGGACGATGATCGCCAGACCATGACCGCTCTGGCGCGCGGCATCGAAGTGCTGCGTTGTTTTTCCTTGATCGATCACGAGCTGACGAGCCGGCAGCTGGGAGAACGGACGGGTTTGCCGCGGCCGACCCTGTTCAGGGTCACCTCCACGCTTTGCCAGCTGGGGCTGCTGCGCCAGGACGAGGAGCGCGGGGTCTTCATTCCGACCGCTGCGTTGTTGGCGATGTCGGCGCCCGTGCTCGCGCGCCTGAACGTACGTCAGGTCGCGCGCCCGCTGATGCAGCGGCTTGCAGATCATGTTGGCGGGCTGGTGATGATCTCGATGGGCGAGGGCCAGGAGCTGGTCGTCGTCGAAACTGTGATCGGCGTTGACAGCGTCGTGTTCCGTCCCGAAGTCGGCGCGCGATTGTCACTGTCGCGAACGGCGGTTGGTCGCGTCTATCTGCTGTCCCTGCCGGAGGCGCAGCAAGAGGCCTATCTGCGGCGTGTCGAGGCCGCGGATCCGGCGCGTGCGGCCGAACTACGGCTGATCCTGAGCGCCAATGCAGAAGATATTCGCGACCGGGGATACTGCAAGGCGTTTGGCGAAGTTCGCCGCGATGTATGGGGCGTGGCGGCGTTGATGGAAACTCCTGTCGACGGGCGCACTGTCGTGTTCTCCTGTTCCGTGCCGTCCTTTTCGACGGATGCGGAGCGGATGAGCGAACTCGGAGAGCGGCTTGTTGGTCTGATCCACGGCGTCGAGGCGCAAATGGGCGTGGTGGATCATTTTGCGCCGCTTGAATTTGAGCGCCCGCGCGCGCGCGCGGCAGCGGCGCATGCCGATGCAAAGCCTGCTGCTCGAAAGAAAGTCCGCAGCGCCTGATATCGCGCGGCGAAAAGGGAGAGACGTATGTATATGTATCTTATGACCGCGGACATGATGGTCCCGGATCCTGACGGCATGACCGAGAAGCTTCACAGCAAGCTTGGCATCCACAAGCACAAGAACTGGCGTCAGGCGTTCGAGGAGCATGCGTACATTGCGCACTTCCTGCGTGTCAGCAAAGCCTGGGCGGTGGCGCCGACCCGCGTAGAGCCGCAAGTCCATCTCGACAAGCACAACCCGGGCGATCCGATGTTCCGCGAGCATCTGCACAGTTTGGCGCAGTACCAGGGCGAGCACCGGCCGATCCAGACTCATTCGATCGTGCTCGCGATGAAGACCGAGAACCTTGAGCGCCTGATCGAAAAGCTGCACCGGCGCCGCCTGCCGTTCCGACTGGCGCGGCGCACGCCGGACATGGACTGGGACCGCCTGTGGGTGGGCCTTACGCCGGAAAATCCGCGCTATGAACCCTCGGTCGATGGCGGCTTGTGCCTCGAGATGATCGGGGCGGAGCCGCTGCAGCTGCCGCCCGAGATGCACGCCAATCCACCGCCGCAGCCCAAGGATCCAAAGCCGGGCGACAACATTCGCGTCACCGCGCGCGGCTTTATCGTGCGCAATCTCGACGACACGCTGCGTCGCTGCTCGGCCAATCTGGACTGGGAGCCGAACGGACCGGTTCGCGAACTGACCCAGGCAGGTTATCGGCGCGCGCAGATGTCGTTCGACATGCCCCATAGCGCGTCATTCGATATCGTCGAGCCGACACGGTGGAACAGCGATATCGGATACTACCTGCACAACTGGGGACCGGGGCCGCACTATATCCGCCTCTCGACCTACGGGCTCGAAGCCAAGGCGGCTGACCTCACGGAGCGGGGCGTGAAGTTCTCGTGGGTTCGCGACTGCGAGAGCGTTGGCGGCGACCTGATCCGCATCGACCCTGAGGAGTTGGACGGGCAGATCTTCGAATTTGAAGAGCATCGCGCCTAAGGCAGACACGTCTCAGGTGGAAGCGCACCGCGCTTCCACCGCCTGACGTAGATCTCGCCTTTCCGAAAGCCGGAGCCAGGCGTTCGCCGTTACAACGGAGCCGCGATGAGCGGTTCCGTTGTTCGCGTCGAAGCTTGGCTCATCAGGGCTTCACGATCCGGTTGCGCAGTATGCCGAGCTTCTCGACTTCAAGCTCGACCACGTCATTCGGGCTCAGGCGGCGCATGTGTTCAAAGCCGCAACCGTTGCCGACTGTGCCGGAGCCAAGGAATTCGCCGGGATAAAGCGTTTCTGATCGCGAGATGTGGGCGATGACGTCCTCAAAACGCCACAGCATGTCGCCGGTGTTTCCGCGCCCCCATTCCTCGCCGTTCACGCGAACCGACATGGCGAGATTATAGGGGTCGGGGATCTCGTCCGCCGTCACGAGGCACGGACCCATCGGGTTGGCAGTGTCGAAGTCTTTGCCCTTTGCCGGTCCGAGGAAGCCCTGTGCTTCAAGCGCCTGTGCGTCGCGCGCCGTGAAGTCGTTGAATATCGTGTAGCCAAAGATATGCTCGGCTGCGCGTTCCTTCGGAACATCCTTCGCGGCGACGCCGATATAGCAGCCCCACTCAAGTTCGAAGTCCATCATGCGGGAAAACGCCGGCCAGATGACGTCTTCGTCGCCGCCATGGGCGGCGAACCGGTTGGCTTTGTAATAGATAGGTTGGCGGCGGACCGTCGCCATCACCTTGTCCTCGTCCGTCGTGTCCTCAAGCGCGCGCTGGGCGGCTTCAGGATCGTCCTTGAGGGCGCGCGCGCGGAATTTACGCGCCGCCGCGAAGACCTGCTGAAGGTGAAGTTCGAAACAGCTGCAGTCGCGCATTTGTGGCGGCGGTTGAATAGGGGCACGCAGCCGGACATCCGAGCGGGCGATCCTCGCGCTGGTGGGCGCGCGCCTGATCGCGTCCGCTGCGGCGTCCATGCCGTTCATGCCGGCCTCGACGATGGCAAGCACGCTGTTCAGCGCGGGGGAGATGGATCCGACAGACGCGGCGGCAGCCCCAAGATCGATGATGACGGTGTCGTCGTCAACGAACGCGCCGGGGCGGTCGTGTCCGCCGGGTTTCGAGAATGTGACGAGGCGCATCGAAATCGTCTCCTGTCGGTCAGGGCTGCGTCTGCGGCGCCGGCGCGACATCGGCTCGCGCGCCGCGTGACGCCAGGTAGAAATGTATGCTGACCCAGACGCTGATAAGCGTCAGGCCGAGCAGGCCATAGCGGATCGAGTCGTCGCCGGGGATCGAATCGCTGATGGCGCCCACGACGAATGGCCCCATTCCGTATCCGATCAGGTTGGAGCAAACCTGCAGCGCCGAGATGGTGACGCCCCGCATCCTCGGAGGCAGGTTGCCGATATGGAAGGAGTAGGCTGGCGCCGTGTGCATGCGGCTGGAGACCTCGAATGCAGCGAACAGTGCGACAGCGATGTAGAGATTGGTCGTAAGCGCGAACCCAGCGAGGATCACGGTTGTCGCGATGCTTGTGGCGAATGGCAGGAGTGGCATGCGGGGCATTGTGACACGCTTGACCAACCAGTCGCCCAGAATGCCGCCAAGCAGTGATCCAAGGCCGCCAAACACCGCGATGCAAAGGCCGACGACGATGCCGGTGTATTCGAGCGGCAGGTCATGGGCGCGTATGAAGTACGACGCCGCCCACACCACGACGCCGGAGAGGACGCAGGAGTTCAATGCGGTCCCGATGAAATTGTGCAGGACAGGCGCGTTGCCTGCCATGAAGCGCACTGTCTGCAGCAACGAGGGCGCCTTTTCATTTGCGTCCGGCGCCTGTTTCTCCATGCTGCCGCGTTTGGGTTCGCGCAGAAACAGAAACAGCAGCAATGCCAGCACGAGGCCAGGTGTTCCGGCGACGAAGAAGGCGGCTCTCCAGCCATAGTTGGCGGCGACGAAGCCACCCAGGCCGAAACTGATCGCTGTGCCGAGCGCGGTGCTGAGCCAGAAGATGCTGACGGCGCTAGACCGGCGACGCTCCGGGAAGAGGTCCCCGATCATCGACAAGGATGCGGGCGCGCCGCCAGCCTCGGCGCCGCCGACCGCCATGCGCGCCAGCAGAAGGTGCCAGAATCCCTGGGCGAAACCGGCCATCGCGGTCAGGGCGCTCCAAACCGTAACCAGAACCGTTAGCAGATTGCGGCGGTTCGTCCGGTCGATCAGGTATCCGATCGGCACGCCGGCAATCGCATAGACGATCGCGTAGCCGAGCCCCGTCAGCAAACCGATCTCGCTGTCGGACAGAGCAAACTCAGCCTTCACGGGTTCGGCCACAATCGACATGACCGAGCGATCAACTGCGTGGCATGTATAGACGAGCGTAAGTAGCGCGAGCGCCCCCCAGGCAGCTGGCTTGACTGGCTGCGTTTCAGCTTCCTGACTCACAGGCTATCCTCCTAGCATCCATCGCTTCTGAATTGGCGATTGGCACGGCGGAAGCATTGCCTATTTCGCAACCTGGGTCTACAGACCAAACGTCGAAAATTCTACAAACAGAAGATCATTCTCGATATAGAATATTCTTCGGAAGCGAAGGGGGCGACATGAACCGAAAATTGCCGATGTTGACGCAGGACAACCGGTCCTTCTGGAGTGGCGGCGCCGAGGGAAGATTGAACATCCACCGGTGCGCAACCTGCGGCAGCTGGTTTCACCCGTCTGCGCCGGTGTGTCCACGCTGCCGGAGCCTCGACGTCGGGGCGCATCCCGTGTCCGGTCGCGGCAGGGTTGTTTCCTTCACCATCAACCACCAACGCTGGGTTCCCGAGCTTGAGTGTCCCTACGTCGTGGCGATCGTCGAGCTTGAGGAGCAGGCGGGTCTGAGGTTCCTGACCAACATTGTGGGAACGCCTCCCGAAGAGGTCTCGATCGGCATGGAAGTGCGCGTCGTGTTTGAACAGCACGAAGATGTCTGGATTCCGATGTTTGAGAGGGCCGCGTGATGTTCGATCGGGTTTTCGAGAAGGATGTGAAGATAACCGGCATCGGTCAGTCAGAGGTCGGCCGCCCGTCGCTGAAATCGCCGTTGCGCCTCACTGTCGATGCATGTCTTGAGGCGATCAGCGACGCCGGTCTGACCTGCGACGATATTGACGGCGTTGCATGCTGGCCGGGCGATCACAACAACAACGGCGACAGCTTTTCACCGATAGGGTCGCATGCAGCGAAAACGGCGCTTGGACTCAACGTCAACTGGTATGGGGGCGGATACGAAGGTCCCGGACCGCTGGGCGGCGTCATTGCGGGCGCGATGGCGATCGCCAGCGGCCTGTGCCGCAATGTGCTGGTCTTTCGAACAATCTCCGAAGCGAGCGCACGGCAGACATCCCGCACTTCAAACTCGCTCCACAGCAAGACCCCGGGTCGCGACGGAAGCTATATGTGGCGCTGGTACACGCCGTATAATGTCTTCTCGGCGGTAAGCATGGTCGCGATGTACGCGCAAAGGCATTTTCACGAATTCGGTACGACGTCCGAACAGCTTGGGCAGATTCCCATTGTTTGCCGCGCCAATGCAGCGCTCAATCCCAAGGCTATCTATCGGGACCCAATAACGATCGAGGATTATCTCGCGTCACGCTTCATCTCCACACCGCTGCGGATGTATGACTGTGACGTCCACTGTGATGCGTCGACTGCGCTGATCCTGTCGCGGGCGGACGTGGCGCGGGATCTTCCGCACCCGCCAATCCGCATCGAGGCCATCGGGGCGGCGCTGAATTCTCCGTTTTCCTGGGATCAGATTCCGCTGACGCGGATGGTGACCGCCGAAGTCGGAAGCATGATGTGGGCGCGAACCGACTTGAAGCCGAGCGATGTTGATACTGTACAGCTCTACGATGGGTTTAGCATCCTGACCCTCATGTGGCTTGAGGGCCTGGGATTTTGCCCACATGGCGAAGGCGGCCGATTCATCGAGGGCGGAAGCCGGATCTCTCTCTCGGGAGAGCTTCCGCTCAACACGAATGGCGGACAGCTGTCCGGCGGCCGGACGCACGGCCTCGGTTATGTCCATGAAGCCTGTACGCAACTCTGGGGGCGCGGTGGCGCGCGGCAGCTGAAGAAGGCGAATGTCGCGGCGGTTGGGGCAGGCGGAGGGCCGCTTGGCGGCAGCCTGCTCCTCGTCCGTGAGTAGCGCAGGCGACAGCAACGGAAGTTGAGGATTCCGAATGAAGCTGACTCTGTACTTCACGCCTACCACTTGTTCGACTGCTGCGAGGATCGCACTCGAAGAGGCA
Source organism: Hyphomonadaceae bacterium UBA7672 (assembly GCA_002483135.1). Classification (GTDB taxonomy): domain Bacteria; phylum Pseudomonadota; class Alphaproteobacteria; order Caulobacterales; family Hyphomonadaceae; genus UBA7672. The sequence goes on from DLHI01000022.1 coordinate 97,648, forward strand.
GCGGCGCCTCACGACGCCGTCCTGATCAAACTCTACCGGCCGGAGGAGCAAGAGAGGTTTCGCGCAATAAACCCGAAGGGCACAGTTCCGGCGCTGCGGATCGGCGACGAGGTGCTGACCGAGAACGTCGCGATCATGACGTACATCGCTGCGATCAATCCAGCGGCAAAACTCATGCCCAGCGACCCAGGCGCGTATGCGCAATGTCTGTCCTTCATGGCCTGGCTGGCCAGCAGTGTTCAGATCGCGAGGCGACAGGCACGGGCGCCGCAGCGCTTCACGGATGATGAGCGCGCTTATGAGGGGTTGAAGGCATCCGGCGCTCAGGCATTCTGGAGACACCTCACCATGATCGACCAGCGCCTTGCTGGGCGGACGTGGGTCATGGGCGACCAGTTCACTGTCGCTGATTGTTATGCGATCGTTTTCTACCATTGGGGCGTCATCGACGAGCGGCCTATGGCGTCGCTGGAGAGCTTCTCTGCATTCAAGGACCGCATGCTAGCTCGCCCGGCCGTCCGCAGCGTGCTTGAGAAGGAACGAAGCGTGCTGGTCGAACTGCTCCCGCCGCTAGCGTGACGGGGACGTAGACGTGTTGGAGAGTTACCCAATGACCAATGATCTCGCTGAAAAAATCCTCGTTGTCACTGGCGGCGGCGCGGGATTTGGCGAGGCCTTTTGCGCGACATTCGCTGAACTTGGCGCACGGATTGCGATTCTCGACGTGGACATGAAAGCAGCGTCTCGCGTCGCGGAGCGGGTCACTGCAAGTGGCGGTCGGTCGCTCGTCCTGGAGTGCGACGTCGCCAATGAGGCGCAGGTCGAGCAGGCCATGGGCAAGGTGGTCGATGCCTTTGGCGGCGTCGATGTCCTGATCAACAATGCAGCCTTGCATCTGCGCAAGTACAACCAGCCATTCCACCAGCTGACCCGCGATGAACACAGGGCGCTTCTGGATGTGAATGTGATGGGCGTGATCAACTGCACGCTGTCGGCGCGAGCGGGTTTTGCCGCCCGGGGAGGGGGCGCCGTGATCAACATCTCGTCAATCGGAAGTTATTATTGTGCAACGCCCTACGGCGTCAGCAAACTTGCTGTCCGGGGGCTGACGATGGCGTTTGCCAAGGATTTGGCCCCAGAGCGGGTTCGGGTCAACTGCATCGCGCCGGGCCTCATGGCGACGCCGGCTGCGCTTGCCGACCAGGGCGAAATCGTTTTCAGAGACTTCGTTGAAAATCGTCAGCTCATAAAGCGTCGAGGCGAGATCGACGATGTCGTCAACGCGGCCGTTTTCTTGGCTTCGTCTCGGTCGGGTTTCATGACTGGCGAAACACTCAAGGTCAGTGGCGGATATCCTCTCGCGATCTGAGCACGGTCGCCAGTGAAGCTGCAGTAGCGTGATCTGCGGCTGGTCGCCTCGTTCCCCCATTTCGGTTCAATGCCGGCGCCCCCTTCGCGGGCTGCGTTGCGGTCGGGCGCACTCCGTCTTCTTTGCCCAGGCAGGCGCCGAAAAAGACATCCATACAAATTCTGATATAAGAATACGCTTCTGACTGTAGCAAAACGATTGCGAGCCGGGAGCGATTCTGTATAGTGGTCCAAGACACGGCCACAAAGCTAACAACGGCCGGCGAGGGAGGTTTCAGGTGAAGTTGGCTTCAGAGAAAATTGCTGCGCGCGCTGTGCTCTTGGCGGGCGTGTGTTCGTTGGTTCTGCCGGGCGTCCAGGCGGCGTCGGCGCAGGTCGCTACCGCGCCGGACCCCGGTCCACAGGCGGAACAGCCCGCGGCCGATCGCGATGTCGTGGTGGTGACCGCAAGACGACGCGAAGAAACCGATATCTCGGTTCCGATCTCGATTACCGCATTCGATGAAGCAGAAATTGAGCGCTACTCTCTCGATGACTTCAAGGATCTGATGATGCTTGAGCCGGCGCTGACGGTCACCGAAGATACCGGCGGCAGCGGGGGCGCTGTCTATGTGCGCGGAGTTGGAACCTCGCCTTCCTCCAACGCCAGCTTCGACACCTCGGTCTCGATCAATATCGATGGCGTGCAGATGAGCCGTGGCAATGTGTTGCGTCTCGGCATGTTCGACATGGCGCGCATTGATGTTCTGAAGGGGCCTCAAGCCCTGTTCTACGGGAAGAACAGCCCGGCGGGCGTTATCTCCATCGTCACCGCGGATCCCTCGGACGCGTTCGAAACGATGGTGCGCGCGGGCTACGAGTTCAACGCTGAAGAAAAAATCGTCGAAGGCACAATCTCCGGACCGATCGGAAACGGCTTTGGCGTTCGCCTCGCTGGCAGCTGGTCCGACATGGAGGGCTGGATGGAAAACACGGCCGGTTCTGTCGCGGCCGCCGCCAACGCCATCGTGCCAAATTCGGTCTACGGCCCGGCGAGCGATGTTGGACCGCAGAATGAATCGTACTCGCTCAGAGGAACGCTAACTTATGACGATGGCGGCCCCTTCACGATGCGTACCAAGCTTGGCGTCACCGAGACGGAGGGCATTGGCGTCTCACGCGGCGGCAAGCAGCGTATCTGGTGCGCCAGCGGCGTTCCCAACTACACTGCCCACGCAAACGCCCTGGCGGGTGGGCCGGGACCGACGGCTACAGCACTGCTGGCGGCCTTGCAGGCTGCTGACGACTGCAAGATCGACAACCGGTTCGCTCAGGGCGATTTCAACCCGGCAAAGCTGGTCGGCGCTCCTTCGCCCGCGCGGGGAGTAGAAGGCAATACTCTTTCGAAGCTCAACCTTGCTTCGGTCGAGATGAACTATGACCTGACCGATTCACTTCAGGTCACCTCGGTTACGGGGTATGCTGATGTTGTTCTGCAGCGCACCGAACACTTTTCCTACGCGCCGGTTCAGCAGTCGTCGGCTCTCGATTTCGTCGGGCTGACAGACTATAATCAACTGTCTCAGGAGGTTCGGCTCGTTTCGGATTTCGCCGATTCTCCGGTTAATTTCCTCGTCGGCGCATATTATCAGACTGACGAACTCACGACCTACAACCGCAACTTTACGGGGCCCATCCTCACCCAGCATTTCGGCGAAACGGACGCGGTTTCGGCGTTCGGACAGGTCATTTGGGATGTTACTCCGACCTTCGAAGCGGCTGCTGGCGCGCGTTGGTCGAGGGAAGAGAAGTCGATCCGCATCAACCGAAACGGCGTCGACCAGCTGGTCGTTCCGGACGAGAAGGCCTTCGAGGACGTCTCGCCCGAATTGACACTCAGCTGGCGTCCGACCGACAGCTTCACCATTTACGGTGCCTACAAGCAGGGCTTCAAGTCTGGTGGATTTGCCATGCCGTTCGCCGGTGGCGCCGCCGTGCCGGTTCCGGCAAATGTGCTGTACCTGCCTGAAGAGGTGGAGGGCGTCGAACTCGGACTGAAGGCGTCTTTCCTTGACGACACCCTCCGGATCAACACCGCGATCTACCAGAACGACCTGACCAATCTGCAGGTAAACGCGCTGGACAACTCATCCGGCCTGCCAGTCATCCGAGTCAGCAACGCCGCCGCAGCCACGGCGCGCGGAGCGGAGTTTGATGCAAGCTGGAGCCCGGCATCTGTAGATGGACTGACGCTTCGCGGAAACCTGATCTGGAACGATGCGACCTTCGATCGCTTCAATGCGTCCTGCTATGCCGGACAAACGGTGGCGGAAGGCTGCAATGTCGGGCTTAACCCGAGCACAAATCGTTTCACCGCTCAGAGTCTGGCAGGCAAGATGCTCCCGAACGTAAGTGAATGGAGCGGAGGCTTCGGCTTCAACTACGAGCGCGAAGTGGGCGAGAACGGCCTCTGGCTGACGGTCTCCTCAGACGCAAGCTATCGCTCCGAATACAACCCGCACCCCGAAGCCATGCCGCGGGCGCAACAGGAAAGTGTCTGGTTCTTGAACGGCTCTGTTCGCCTCAGCGAGGCGAACAAGGGTTGGGACATCGCACTGATCGGACGCAATCTCCTGGACGAGTACCGAGCGTTCGAAGCCGCCGGAGCGCCGCTTACCGGTTCTGCCGCGCTCACCGGCTCCACGACGTCCGGCGGCCTCGCTGATCTGACGGGATACGTGAATCGTGGTCGCGAGATCGTGCTTCAGCTGACGCTACGTCCAAGCGAATGGCGCTAGCAATACCTCTCCCCTAGCGACTCCTCCCTCGCTGCCCGCCGGGCAGCGAGGAATTTTTTTGGAAGAAGCGGGCTTGAGCTGGTGTTGGCTGGCGGGGCCGATTTTATAACACCCATGTGGCTGATGGCGAGAACGCCGGGAATGAGCGCACCAGGTCAGGACGGACCGCTTGAGGATGCCTGTCACGGCAGCGACGCACTTCAGCAGCCGGTGACGTATCGGTATAGCCGCCGAAGCATGTTGCTCGGGGCTGGCATCTCAGGGGCACTATCTGCCGTCGGCGGGTGCGCCCACACCGCAAGACCGGCAGCCGCGCGCGCGATTGTTGACGTCCATCATCATGTCTATCCCCCCGGGTATGTACGCGCGCTGATCGACGCGGGTTTGCTTCTGGCCGAGTATGATTGGTCGCCGGAAAAGTCGATCGAAGACATGGACAAGGCAGGCGTCGCAACCTCCATGACGTCGTTTACCCCGCCTCATACTTCATTTCTCGATGAGGCGAGAAGCGTTCGGCTCTGTCGCGAGATGAATGAATTTGCCGCGAGTCTCCGACGCGATTACCCAGGACGATTTGGTGCGTTCGCGATTTTGCCAGTGCCGCATCTCGACAAGTGCCTTCAGGAGATCGCGTATGCCTGCGATTCCCTGAACGTGGATGGGGTCGGACTTTTGACAAGCTATGATGGCAGATGGCTCGGACATCCGGACTTTGCCCCGCTGTTCGAGGAGCTGAACCGACGAAAGGCCAAGGTCTTTGTACATCCCACGATTACCAATTGCTGCGCCGACCTGGTGACGGGCCACCCTGCAAACCTATCGGTTGCGCTGGACATTGGCGCAGACACGACGCGCACGATTGCCAGCCTGATCTTTAGCGGCGCGTCGCAGAGGTATGCCGATATTGACTTCATCTTCTGCCATGGCGGCGGCACGCTGACTTCTGTCGCGGAACGGCTGCAGATGCAGATGGTGGCGATGCCCTTCTTCAGTGACCGGTTCACCCGGGAGATCGTGGATGGCGAACTGCAGCGCTTCTTCTACGACACGGCGCAGATATCCAACACGGTGACCGTTAGATCGCTTGCGGACCTGGTGCCCCCATCGCAGATTCTGTTCGGAACCGACTATCCAGTCAGGTCCGCGGAGGAGCATGTCGCGGGGCTATCAGCGAGATTTGATGAGCGGACCCTGAGAGCGATTTACCGCGAGAATGCGTTACGACTGTTTCCGCGTCTGCAGGGATGATGCAGGCCGCCAATGGATCGACCTTCTGGAGGCAGGAATGCCCGTGAGCTTGGATATCGACGGTGAGGTTGTCGACGTCGAGGCGTCGCAAGACGACCTTCTGCTTTGGGTGCTGCGCAACGCGCTTCGCAAAAATGGTCCCAAATACGGATGCGGCGCCGCTCAGTGCGGGGCGTGCACCGTTCTGGCGAACGGAATTCCCATACGTTCGTGCGTCTTCCCCCTGTCGGCACTCGCGGACAAGAAGATCGAGACGCTGGACGGATTGCGCGCGCCTGATGGCGGCGTGCATGCGCTGCAGGCGGCGTTCATTTTGGAACAGGCTGCGCAGTGCGGCTATTGCTCGGCCGGTGTGATCATGACCGCCGCCGCCTTGCTCCGCGCCAATCCGGCTCCTTCAGACCAGCGGGTGCGCCAGGCGCTGGACGGCAATCTCTGTCGCTGCGGATCGCACAATCGTGTCGTGCGCGCCGTGCTGCGGGCGGCTGACATGATGGCGGGACGATGAGCCCGATGCTGTCACGCAGGAATCTGTTGCAGGCGGGCAGCGGAATTGTTGTCGGTCTGTCTCTGTCTGGCGGACAGGTGGTGGGACAGACGACCGACAGATTGCCGGCGTATCTGGCCAACAATCCACGCCTCGACGCTTGGCTCCGCATCGACGCGAACGGTGACGCCACGCTGTTCACCGGGAAAGTCGAGCTGGGGCAGGGCGTACTGACAGCGCTCGTGCAAATTGCGGCGGACGAGCTTGACCTGCCGATTGAGCGGTTCGGCGTGGTGTCGGGTGATACACGCATTTCTCCGGATGAGGGGCCCACCGCCGGCAGCCTCTCGATGCCGGAGAGCGGGACGGCGATCCAGTTCGCGGCGGCCGAAGTCCGACACATTCTTCTCGATGCGGCGGCGCGGCGTCTAAATGTTCCCATGTCAGTGCTGCGCACGACTGACGGCGTAGTCACGAGTCCGGACGGACGAAAAATAACCTATGGCGATCTTGCGGGCGGCGAGGTCCTGCGGCGCGAGGCGACGGGTCGGCGCGCGCCAAAGCCCGCCGCAAGTCGCAGGCATGTCGGGCACTCTGTTCAGCGCATCGACCTGCCCGCAAAGTTTCAAGGAGAGCCGGCCTTCCTGCAGGATGAGCGACCCGAGGGGCTCCTGCACGGGCGCGTCGTGCGCCCGCCTTTTGCCGGGGCGAGGCTAGTAGGGGTAAGCGACAGTCAGGCCGCCGGTATGCCGGGAGTGGTGAAGGTCGTGCGGGATGGTAGCTTTCTCGCGGTCATTGCGTCGGATGAGCGTCAGGCCATGTTGGCCCGCGACGCTCTTGAGCGTGCGGCCAGATGGGAAGGAGAGGCGCCGGAGGTCTCGCATGAAACCATCCATGAGTGGCTCAAGTCGCGACCCAGCGATGATTCACGAATCTTCAGCAAGACAGACCCTGCGCCGGCGGCGGAGCGCGTTCATGAGGCGACCTATCGTCGTCCCTTCCTGATGCATGGATCGATCGGCCCATCAGCCGCCATCGCGCTTCTTGACGCCGGTGAGTATGTGATCACCACGCACAGCCAGACGGTATTTTCGACGGCGCCAGCCATCGCGCAGATGCTCGGCGTGCCGGTCGCCAGTGTGCGCCTGCGCCATGCGCCCGGATCGGGTTGCTACGGACACAATGGCGCCGACGATGTGGCCGCCGATGCTGCGCTGCTTGCACGATCTGTTCCCGGCCGTCCTGTGCGCGTCCAGTGGGAGCGGCGCGACGAACATGCATGGGAGCCGCTTGGGTCGGCTATGCAGATCGAGTTGCGCGCTGGGGTTGACCGGAACGGCGACATTGTCGATTGGCGCTGCGACCTGTGGTCCATGCCGCACAGCACGCGTCCCGGAGGCGAGGCCGGCAACCTGTTTGCCGCGCAGACGCTGGCGCAGCCTTTCGCCGCGCCGCCGGCGCGCGCGATACCTGCGCCGAGCTATGGTCCGGATCGCAACGCCATTCCCGCCTACGACTTTTCGCGGCAGGAGATCACGACGCATCTTGTTCGCGATACGCCCGTGCGCGTCTCTGCGCTGCGCAGCCTCGGCGCCCATGCGAATGTCTTCGCCATCGAGTCCTTCATCGACGAGTTGGCTTTAGCCGCGGCTGCAGATCCGGTGGCGTACAGGCTCCGCCATCTCAGCGATCCGCGCGCGATTGAGACAATCCGCCGAACCGCGCAGTCATTTGGTTGGGATGGCTTCGTGCGAGCCCCGGGACGCGGCCGTGGCATCGGGTTTGCGCGCTACAAGAACCTCGCCGCCTATTGCGCTGTCTGCATGGAGGCAGAGTTTTCGGCGGACAGCGGCGTGGTGACGATTGTTCGCGCCACGGTCGGCGTGGACGCTGGCGCCGTCGTCAATCCGGATGGCCTTCGCAATCAGATCGAAGGCGGTCTCCTGCAATCGATAAGCTGGACGCTGAAGGAAGAAGTGCGGTTTGCCTCGGGCCGGGTCCTGAGCGATAGCTGGGCGGCCTATCCGATACTGAAGTTCAGCGAGGCGCCGCCTGTCGACGTCGTTGTGATCGATCATCCCGATGCGCCATTCCTGGGAGCGGGCGAGGCGTCTCAAGGGCCTGCGGCGGCGGCGCTTGGCAACGCGGTGTCCGACGCCCTGGGCGTGAGGGTGAGATCGCTGCCTCTGACGCCGGACCGCCTTCGGGCCGCGGCCTCCGGCGCGATCGCGCCACGCGGCAAACATTAAGGGAGGCCGCAGCGGGGGGGCGGCTGGAAATTCCTTATGCAGAAAGATATTCTGACAGGCGTAATTTCTTGTGGCGCTTCTTGCGACGCGCTAGGCTCCGGGCAAGCCGCCGTGATCGTGGACGGCAACGTGGGAGAAAAGTCCGATGAGCGCCAGCACCGGAAAATCGACGCGTCCTGTCTGGGCGCTTGAGCGCGAAGCGGGGCGTCCGGTAGTCGTCAGGCTTGATACGCCGCCACCGTCTCCGCAGGCGCTTGAGCCGCGTGAGCGGCGCAAGGTGAAGATTGGCGAGCCCTACCGCTTCGCCTTCGACATCGTGGTTGAGCCAACCAGCGAATTTGGCAAGCGCGCGCTTGTGCCGAGCCCGACGCCGAACGGAGCCGCGTTCGAGATCTATTGCGACGAGGGTAAGGTTGTCGGAGGCGAGGAGACCGGCCCCACTCCGCTCGCCTATTTCACCGCCGGCGTGGCATTCTGCCTGATGACGCACATCACAGGCTATCTCCGCTTCACCGATCTGCAGGTAAGGAAACTGCGGGTAGAGTTGCGGGCGAATTATGTGACATCCCTCGGTCACGTCGATCGCGGCGGTCAGGGGGAGGGCGGGGCGGAAAGTTTCGAGACTTTCGTGATAATCGACACGGACGAGCCTGCCGACCGCATTCAGGAGTTTGTCGCGATCTGCGAGCGTGCCTGCATCGCCAGTCAGACGATTGCGAAGGCAATTCCGACCTCAGTCGGGATTGTGCTCAACGGTGAGAAGATCTGAGGCGTATCGTCAAAGCGTGCGGGCAATGATCTCCCGCATAATCTCCGAAGTGCCGCCGTAGATGCGGGCGACCCGGGCGTCAACCCAGGCGCGTGAAACCTTGTATTCGCTCATGAAGCCGTAACCGCCATGCAGTTGGAGGAATTCGTCGAGAAGACGTCCCTGCATTTCCGAGCCCAGAAGCTTTGCCATCGCGGCGCGATCCGGGGTGAGCTCCTTGCGCAGCAGTCGGTCGAGGCAGTCATCGACGAAGACGCGCAGCATTTCGCATTGCGCCTTGGCATCCGCCAGCTTGAAGCGGGTGTTCTGGTAGTCGAGGATCGGCTTGCCGAACGCCTCGCGCTCGCGCGTATAGGCGATGGTTTCCTCCAGCAGGGTCTCGATGGACTGAGCGGCGCGGATGGCGATGATGAGGCGTTCCTGGGCAAGTTCGTGCATCAGGTAGCCGAAGCCGTCATGCTCCTCGCCGAGCCGGTTGGCGACTGGCACGCGCACATTATCGAAGAATAGCTCGCACGTGTCCTGTCCGCGCAGGCCTATTTTCTCGAGCTTTGCGCCTTTCGAGAAGCCTTCCATCTCATCTTCGATGACGAGAAGCGTGATCTTGCGTTCGGCGGGCCGTGGCTCGACCTTGACTGCAACGATGGCCATCGTCGCATTCATTCCGTTGGTGATGAAGGTCTTCTGGCCGTTGACGATGTAGTGGTCGCCATCGCGTACCGCCGTCGTTCGCAGGGAACGAAGATCGCTGCCGATGCCTGGTTCGGTCATGGCAATGGCGCAGATTGCTTCGCCGCTTGCCATGCGCGGCAACCATCGCTGCTTCTGCGCCTCGCCGCCATATGCGAGAATGTAGGGCGCGCTGATTTCCGAGTGCGTTGTGAACCCGACCGACGTCGCGTTGGCGCGCGCGAGCTCCTCGATGATCACGGCTGAGTGCCCGAAATCGCCTCCGGCGCCGCCATAGGCCTCGGGAACGAGGCAGCAAAGCAACCCTTGCGCGCCGGCCTTGCGCCAGACCTCCTTGGGAACAATCCCGTCGCGTTCCCACTGCAGGTGAAACGGGAGTATTTCGCGCTCTATGAAGCGGCGAATCTGGTCCCGAAACATGTTATGGTCGTCACGAAAGACCCGACGCATTGTTCCCTCCCTGTATTCCAGGTCGTCTTGATGTTGTTTCGTTCGCAACTCTTTCCCAGACGCTGCATCCGGGCGCGCTGACGATCTGCTCTCCCAGCCTGGCCGACCAATACGCAACGCCTCCGAATTCGTTTCGCCATGTCCACAGTCGCCGGGTCGCAAAGTGCAGACGATGCTCGAATGCGAAACCGATCGCGCCGTGGACGGCGTGGGAGATCGATGCACCATGGCCGGCCGCCTCGCTGGTGACGATCTTCGCGCTTCCGATCATGAATTCGGACAAGCGAGCGTCCATAGTCGTAAAAGCAGCGTCTGCGCTGATTGAGGCGGCGGCGGCGTGTTCGGCGAGAACCGCCATCTGCTGCTGGACGGCCTGAAAGGATGCAATTGCACGGCCGAACTGCTTGCGGTCGAGCGCATAGGCGACGGTGTCGTCGAGAACGCGTCTAACTGCGCCCGCGATCTGACCGGCGCGCATCAGGGCCCCAGTGAGCTGCAGGATGTGCGGCGGCAGGTGGCCTGGGAGCTCCGCCTCAATGTACGGCGTCGCGTTGGAGAAGGACAACGCGTCACGAGGCTCGCGGCCGATGCTCCGACCCTGCACAATCTGTGCGTCTACCGTCCGGAGCACCACGACGCGTGGTGTCGATCCATCGATCACAGCGACCAGGTGGTGCGCCGTCCGGCCCCAAGGCACGTTCGCCACCTGGCCCGATACGGCGCCGTTCGCTAGGGCCAGGCTGGACGCGTCGCATATGGTGACAGGCCCGTCGAGGGGCGGCATGCCGCACTGGTAAAGCAGCCAGTTCGCAGCGATCGATTCAAGCAATGGAACTGGCGCGAGAGAGCGGCCCATGGCTTCGGCGATCACAAAGACATCGGACCAGCCGGGACCATCGTCCACGGCGAGCGCGTGGGTGAACCCGGCGTCTTCGATGGTCCGCCAGAGCGACGCCGGCCAGATATTGTCTTCGGCGGCCTCAAGGAGGGCGGGTGTCACCGGCTCGATGAGCATTGCGTTCAGGCTTGAGCGAAAGATGTCTCTCATCAGCGTAGACCCAGACCGCGGGCGATTACGCCTCTGAGAATTTCGCGCGTGCCCCCGCGCAGGGAGAAAGAGGGCGCCGTCTGCGTCAGGTAGGCGATTGTCTCGGCGTCATCCGGTGGCGTCTGCTCGCGCCGCGTGAAGTCGAAAGTCGTGGCGGCGGTTTCCAGAACCTCCTGCTCGAAGGAGACGCCGTAGTCCTTGACACATGCGGCCGCCCAGACCGGGTTGGCGTTAGCTTCGATCTGGCTCGTCACGGATACAGACATACAGCGCAAAGCTGCAAGCCGCGCCGCGTGGCGTCCGATCGCTGCGACCTGCACCGGATTGTGGGTGGCGCGTGCTGTATCCGTCATGGCGTCGATAGCCGCGATGCTGCTGAGAAAGCGCTCTGGGCCGCTGCGCTCGAACGCCAGCTCCGCCGTCACCTGCGCCCATCCTTGGCCCTCGACGCCGACGAGGTCGGATTCGCTGACGTTCACGCGGTCCAGAACCACCTCGTTGAAGTGCGCTTCACCCGTCAGGTCGCGAACCGGCCGCACGTCGACGCCCGGGAGCGACAGGTCAACAATGAACTGGGACAAGCCTTCATGCCGTTCCCCGCCATCATCCGTGCGGGCGAGCAGGATCATGTAGTGCGAACGGTGGGCGTTGGTGGTCCAGAGCTTGCGGCCTTCCAGCCGCCAACCGCCATCGGTTCGGACTGCACGCGTCCTAATGGACGCCAGATCAGAGCCGGAATCCGGCTCGCTCATCCCGATACAGAAGTAGCGCTCACCGCGGCAGATGGGGGGCAGGTGAGCCTTCTTCTGTTCCTCTGTTCCAAATCGAAGCAGCAGGGGCGCGCTCTGGCGTTCCGCAATCCAGTGCGCCGCGACGGGCGCGCCAGCCGCAAGAAGCTCCTCGACAACGACAAAGCGCGAGAACGTCGATCTACCTGCCCCGCCATAGACCTGAGGCAGCGCCAGACCGATGAGGCCCTCCTTGCCTAGGCGTCTGCTGAAATCCGCATCGTACCCCGACCATGACCGGGCGCGCGCGGTGCGCGGTGTTCCGTCAAGGGCGGTCGCCAGGAACTCGCGAGCGCGCTGACGCAGCGCATCTGCGTCTGGCGGGATCTCGTTGAGTTGGAACTGGTCGATCGACAATCGGTCTTCCTTTCGCCGTCATTCGGCATCCGGCCGACGAAGGGTTTCCGTCGCCGCAGACCGTGCGCCTTTCTGCGGTCACCTGCCTGCGTGGCGGCCTGCCGCGTCATGGTCGCCAGTGTCGTCGCAAAGCAGACGGCCAAGTCAATACAAAATATGATATTGAGAATGATGTTCTGACAGCAGAATACGATTGCCACGCCTGTCGGGCTCGTATATCGACGGTTTGTTGCCGGCTTGCGCCATTCGAAGGATCAGCAGATTGGGGAACCCAGGTGGATTCGAGTTTCGGCGAAGAACTGCAGATTGAGGTTGCCGAGGGGGTCGCTCTCCTGCGGCTGAACCGGCCCGGACAGATCAATGCGATCAACGATGCGATTCGCGCGGGTGTTCCGAAGGCTCTCAGCTGGTTCGAGCAAAGATCAGACGTTCGTGCAGTGGTCGTGTGCGGAAACGGCGAGCGCGGCTTCTGCGCCGGCGCCGACATCAAGGAGGTGCGGGCGCCAGAGACCACGCTGGAGTCGCGAGCCCGCGTCTTCCGGTCCAACTGGATCGAAGCCTTCGACCACTTTTCGAAACCCGTAATTGCGGCGATTCATGGCGTTTGCATGGGCGGCGGCCTCGAACTCGCCCTGGCGTGCGACATTCGGGTAGCTTCGCGTGATGCCGTCTTTGCGCTGCCGGAAGTTGGGTTGGGGCTCATTCCTGGCGGCGGTGGAACCCAACGCCTCGTGCGTGTCGTCGGGATGGGCCGTGCGCTCGACATCATACTGTCCGGAGAGCGCTTCGGAGCGGAAGAGGCTCATCGCATCGGCGTTGTGTCGCGTCTCTTCGAGCCGGGTCGCAAGGTGATCGAAGACGCGGTGGCGCTCGCACGGCAGATAGCGGCCAAGCCGTCCTTCGCCTGCGCCATGGCCAAAGAAGCGGTGCGGTCGGGCGCCGACATGACTCTTCAGCACGGTCTGCGCCTGGAGCGGGATTTGTTCGTTCTAACAATGGCGACAGACGATCGCCACGAAGCGGCTGAGGCGTTTCGGGAGAAGCGCCAGCCAAAGTTTCGCGGCGCGTAGGTTTGATTGCTCATGGCGTCTCGCCGGAGCCGGTTCGATAGCAGGGTGCTAACGCAGTGTCAGAAAGTAATGTTAGAGTAAGCGTCGCTGGCGCGGGACAGATGGGCCTGGGCATCGCGCACGCGTTTCTCAGCGCCGGCTTTGACGTCTGCATCACGGACATCAGTTCAGATGCGCTGAAACGAGCGTCCGCCGCGATCGAGGGACTGCTCAATGAAGGCGTTGCACGCGGGAAGATGGAGGCGGACGCCGCTGCGAAGGCGTTTCGCAGACTGACCGCCATGACTGACATCACTGAGGGCGCGCGAGGCGCGGCGCTGCTCGTCGAGACGGTTGTCGAGAAACTCTCGGTCAAGGCCGACATCGTAAGAGCGGCTGACGCGGTGCTCGCGGAAGACGCCGTGATTGCCACCAACACGTCGGCGCTGAGCGTGACGGCGATAGCGACCGCCGCCAAGCGGCCCGAGCGCGTGATCGGGATGCATTTCTTCAATCCTGTCCACAAGATGAAGATGGTCGAACTCGTTCTGGGTCTTGCGACAGATGCGGATACGCTGAGGCGCGCAAGGGCCTATTGCGAGCGCATCGGCAAGGTCTCGATCGTCGTAAACGAGACGCCGGGCCTGACGACCAGCCGCATGTCCGCAATGCTGGGCAATGAAGCCATGTACATGCTTCAGGAGGGGGCGGCGTCAGCCGAAGACATCGATACGGCGTTGCGGCTTGGGTTCAATCATCCGATGGGGCCGCTGGAACTGGGCGACCTTACTGGATGGGATACTCGCCTGTCCGTGCTGCGGTACCTTCACGAAACGCTTGGCGAGAAATTCCGCCCATGCCCGCTGATCATCAAGATGGTGGCGGCAGGGCGGATCGGCCGCAAAGCAGGCGCAGGGGTCTACCAGTACAGTGACGGTCAGAAAGTGCCCGGCTCCGGACTACGGGCCAGCGCGATATGAAGGACATAGTCATTGTCGAGGCCGCGCGCACGCCCGTCGGCAAGTTTCGCGGGTCGCTGGGCGGTGTTCGGGCCGACCATCTGGGTGCGGTTGTGCTTCAGGGACTGCTCCGGCGCACTGGTTTGGCGCCTGAAGTAGTTGATGATGTGATATTCGGGTGTGTAACGCAGGTGGGCGAACAGTCCGCCAATATCGCGCGGACAGCCCTGCTGAGCGCTGGCTGGCCGCATACAATTCCCGGAATGACAGTTGACCGAAAGTGCGGCTCAGCGGAGGCGGCGGTGCACGTCGCCGTCGGGCAGATCGCTTCAGGCATGAGCGACGTGGTGATTGCCGGCGGCGCAGAGAACATGACGCGTGTTCCGATGGGCGGGAACCGCGATGTTCATGGCGAACCCTACGGCGGCGCTCTGCAGAAGCTGTACGATCTTTCGTCGCAAGGCGAGGCGGCAGAGCGGATCATCGACAAGTGGGAACTGAAGCGGGAAGAACTGGAGGCATTCGCTGTCGAAAGTCATCGCCGTGCAGGCGCGGCTGCGGACGCGGGCTGGTTCGATCGGGAGATTGAAGCGGTCGACATCGAACGGTGGCGGGAGCCGGGAGACGCGGAGGCGCAGGCGCCGCTTTCTTCCGACGAGACCATTCGGCGGGGAACAACCGCGGAGCGCCTGGCGTCGCTGAAACCCTCCTTTCGGGCCAATGGCCGCGTGACGGCTGGAACGTCGTCTCAGATATCGGATGGCGCGGCGGCGGTGCTGCTGATGTCGCGTGAGGCGGCGAACCGCAACAAGGTGCGCCCACGTGCGCGGATTCGGGCGATGACGGTCGTGGGCTCCGATCCCGAATTGATGCTGACTGGCCCGATCTCGGCGACGCGGCAGGTTCTCGAGAAGGCGGGGCTGACAGCGTCGCAGATCGACTTGTTCGAGGTGAACGAGGCGTTTGCGCCGGTTCCGATGATCTGGCTCCGGGAGATTGGAGCGTCGCACGAGCAGTTGAACGTGAACGGCGGCGCCATAGCCTTGGGCCATCCGCTTGGCGCGAGCGGCGCGCGAATCATGACAACGCTGCTGGCTGAGCTCGACCGCCGTGGCGCAAGGTTCGGTTTGCAGGCGATTTGCTGCAATGGCGGCCTGGCGACGGCGACAGTGATCGAGCGTCTCGACGGGAGCGAGGCTGATTGAAAGTCGGGCCTGTGTACGCTAGATGCGGGCGACAGATATTGACGCTTATGGCGCCGTAAACCAGACTGATCCGTTCATGCCGGAGACACTGAAACTATCGCGAGCAGCGTCCAGCCTCTCGAAGCGAGATGCTGGGCGTTCGGCCGCGACGACAAACGGGCCAGAGGATATCGACACCCAGAAGACCGGGAGCATCGTCAAGCCAGTTTCCAACGCCTTCCGGATCCTTAGATATCTCAGTGCTCTCCGGAAGCCGGCTCGTGCGACCCAGATCGCACGCGAACTCTCTATCAATACGAGCACCTGCTTCAACATACTGCGTACGATGGTGGGCGAGGGGGTTGTCGAGTTCAACGCGCAGTCCAAGGCCTATTCCCTTGGTCTGGGCATTGTGAAGCTGGTCGACACGACCCTCATCGAAGGGCAGCGGATGTCAGCCGCGCGGTCGCTGATGCACGACATTGCCGAGCGATTCCGAGTCACGACGACGCTTTGGCGGCGAATCGGGCCGGACCGCATTGTGCTGGCGATGGTTGAGAACAGCCCCAGCGATTTCAGAATTCACATGGCGGAGGGGCAGCGCCTGCCAATGTTCATTGGCGCCGCGGGTCGTTTGGTCGCCGCCAATTCCGGTTTAACAAAAGCCGACATTCGCAGCGCGTTCAATTCTTTGAGGTGGGACCGGGCGCTATCGTTTTCGGCCTATTGGCAACAGGTCCGGGAGGCGGGGGAGTGCGGATGGGCCGTGGATGACGGCTACTATTCGCAAGGCATTGTCGCGATTGCGGCGCCGATCTTCGATGCACAGAACCAGCTGATGTTCGCGATCTCGGCCGTGATGTTTCGCGGCCAGTACGATGAAGCGGGAATCGCAAGGGTCGGCGAGGAGCTCAAAGGCTACGCCACGCGTCTAGCCGGCATCATGCTCTGAGGCTCAGCGCTTCACGACCTTGAGGTCCGATTTTTCGAGATCCCAGGTTGACCCGGTCGCACCCTCATCGCGGAGCTGGTATTTGAGGACGCGGCCCTGCGGGTTCTTGGGCAGGGTGTTCCTGAACTCGATAAAGCGTGGGACCGCATAGTACGGCACCTTGTCCATGCACCAGCGGCACAGGTCCTCTTCCGTCAGCGTGGAGCCTTCGTGCAGGATTGCCGTGACTTTCAGATCATCCTCTCCCGCCGGAGAGAGCACGGCGTGCACCGCCACCTCTGATATATCCGGGTGAGTCGAGAACGCCGCCTCCATCTCGAAGCTCGAGATATTCTCGCCCCGGCGCCGCAGATAGTCCTTCTTTCGGTCGATGAAGTAGAAGAACCCGTCCTTGTCGAACATGCCGATATCGCCGGTATGCAGCCACATGTTGCGCATCACCTTCAGCGTCTCAGCAGGACGGCGCCAGTAGCCTTCAAACATGATGTGCGGACGGCGCGGCCGCACGATGATTTCGCCGCGTTCGCCCGCTGGCAATTCGCGATCCTGATCATCGACGATGCGAACGTCGAACTCAGGAATGCGGCGGCCGGACGAGTTTGGCGCAACGACGGAATCGCCTGGCACGCCGGTGACGACAGCGGCCTCAGTCAGCCCATAGTCCATGGACGCGACACGCTGCGCCCCAAAGCGTTCGCGCCAGATGGTCTTGATTTCGGGACTGAAGGGATTTCCGCGGATGGTGTGCAACTGGCCAAAGCAGCGCTTCATGGACTCGTTGTCCGGCGCCTGGGCGAGTAGGATACCCATTGATCCGAGAATGGAGGCGATCGTCGCGCCGCTGCGTTCGATCTCGGGCCAGAAGTTGGAGACCGAGAAGCGCGGCGCAATCGCAATCTTGCCACCGACCAGCATGGTAGTTGTGATCCCCGAACTGATCGCATTTAGGTGAAAGACGGGCAGCGGGGTGAATGTGACGTCCTTCTCGGTCGCGGGATTATACTGGAGTTTCTGCCGCGCGAGGTGGGTGATGTAGTTCGCGCTGATCATGCAGCCCTTCGACGGACCGGTCGTGCCGGACGTGTAGATCAGGGCGGCGAGATCCGAGGGCTTGGACGCGAAAGCAATCGCGCTCTTGTCGCCGCCGCGATGCCTGTCGAGCGGTTCGATCGAGAACGGCGCCTCGTGCGCCGGCGATGATGCGCCGCGGTGCAGCACAAGCTTGACGCACGGCAGCTGGTCGCCAATCGCCGTGATGCGCTCGAGGTATTCAGTCTCGCAGATCACGATGGCGGCGTCGGAGTCGGATATCTGATGCCGGAGAAACTCGCCGCGGAGCGCCGTGTTGATGGGAACGCTGACCGCGCCGATCTTGTTGATGGCCAGCCACGCGATCACCGCATCGACATTGTTGTCGAGCATGGTCGTCACAGTATCGCCCGCGCGGACGCCAAGCGCGGCGAGCGAATTTCCAAGTCGGTTTGTCAGTTCGTCGACATCGGCATAGCTGTAGATGTCGCCTGAAAAATCGAGCAGGGGGTTCTTCGGCACGCGCGCAACGGCCCGCGCTAATGCATTGACCGCAGTATCCTGCTCGATCCATGCCCAGTCGTTCGACGAAGTCACTATGCCATCCCGTATCTATCGCCGTGGCGGACACAGCCGGAATCCGGCCGCCGCGTCGGAGGTTTTCTGGTCGCGCGGACGCGCAGGTCTAGAGTGCGGATGCGGCGTTCGCTTTCGCGAACATACGATTGATGTCCCCAGACGTGACCACCCGCTGGCCCTGGCCTTCGGGCGCGGCTCCACCCATTCCCGGGCGAGGCTCGACGTTCACGTGGCGCGCCTTGGCGCGCAGGGCGCCGACCGTGCACGCCTCACGTCCAAGAATGGCAAACGGATCGTAGGAGAATTCACGCATCACGTTGAGATGGGTGATCTTGGCGATGATGTCGGGCGGCAGGTGGCCAAGTTGTTCCCAGACTCCTTCGGGCGAGTCCGGCCAGGTGCAATCGGAATGCGGATAGTCGCATTCCCATGTGACCATATCGACGTTCATGTATTCCAGGTTCTGTAGGCCGAACGCGTCTTCGATAAAGCAGGTGATGAAATGCTTCTTGAAAATGTCGCTCGGCTTCTGCCCGCCGAACTCGGAATGGGTCCAAGCATGATGGTGCCTGTGGGTGAAGTCCGCACGCTCGAGCAGATAGGGCACCCAGCCGATGCCGCCCTCCGAGAGCGCCATTCTCAGCTTTGGAAACTTCTTCCACATCGGCGCCCACAGCCAATCCGCTGCGCTGTTGGCGATCGATATCGGCATGGTCGTGATCCAGGCGTCGATTGGCGACTGGTCCGACGCGTGCGCGGCCGCGGCGCCTGATCCGATATGGCAGCAGACGACCACGTTGTTATCCACGCAGGCGCGCCAGATCGGATCCCAATAGGAATCGTGGATCGACGGGTAGCCAAGGAGGCTCGGATTATCGGAAAAGGTGATTGCGTGCACGCCAAGCGCAGCCATCCGTCTGATTTCGGCGGCGGCGGCCTCCGGATCCCAGAATGGAATCAATGACAGCGGAATGAAGCGGCCGGGAGCGGCATGGCACCAGTCGTAAAGGTGCCAGTCATTGTAAGCCTGGATCGCGGCGAGTGAGACATCTTTCTCTGGGTGAGCCTGAAACTTCTGTCCGGCAAATCCCGGGAAGGTCGGAAAGCAAATGGAGCCAAGAACGCCATTGGCGTTCATATCGTCGACCCGGTCCTTCACGTTCCACGTGCCGCGCCGCATGTGGTCGTAGCTCAGCGGTTCCATCCCGTACTCTTCCTTGGGACGACCGACGACAGCGTTGAGGCCCATATAGCCGTAGGCTTTTTCTTCAAAGACCCATACGTCGCGTCCGTTGATCTGCTTGACGTGCGGTTCGCGGCCCTTGAATTTGGCCGGCATGTGGCGCCTGAAAGCGTCAGGTGGTTCGATCGCATGGTCATCCACGCTAACGAGCACCATATCATCCTTGTTCATGATCGTTTCCTCCTGCGCGTTCGGGCATCCGGCGGAGCCGCGGCGGCTCTTTTCAAGCGGGCAAAGAATACGTTGATCGTGACCGGTCCGCAAGTCAGTGTTCGAAGGTCAGAATATATTTCTGTATAGAGAAATACCAGAGCTAGATGGGCTAGTGGGGCGTTCTGCTGACGCCATGGGCGGCGCTATCCTCCGATGCGGCGTCGATCCGCGAAAGAATGGAGAGTATCATGGACGGAAAGGTTGTTGTTGTAACCGGGGCGTTCGGCGTGCTTGGCCGAGCGACTGCCGCGCTTGCGGCAAAGGCGGGTGCGAAGATCGCCATGATCGATTTTACACCCGCGGGCGGCGCAGCAGATGTCGCGAATTCGATTGTCATCGCAGGCGTGGACCTTGCCGATCAGCGCGCGGCGCAGGACACCATGCGCAGGATAAATGATGAAGCCGGGCGCATTGATGCACTCGTCAACATCGCTGGCGGTTTCGTCTGGCAGACGCATGCGGACGGAGATCCGGCGGCATGGGAGCGGATGTTCCGGATCAACCTGCTGACCGCAACGCATGCATCGCGCGCTGCGCTCCAGTTCCTTGCGAAGACCAGCGGCGCAATCGTGAGCGTCGGCGCCGCGGCTGCGCTTGGCAAATCGGGAAGTGGGATGGGCGCCTATGCCGCCTCGAAAGCCGGCGTGCACCGCATGACGGAAAGCCTTGCTGAAGAGATGAAAGGCAAGGTGCGGGTCAACGCGGTGGCGCCGTCGGTTCTCGACACGCCGCAGAACCGCAAGGACATGCCGGATGCAAATCCGGCGG
Organism: Hyphomonadaceae bacterium UBA7672; assembly: GCA_002483135.1. Lineage (GTDB taxonomy): Bacteria > Pseudomonadota > Alphaproteobacteria > Caulobacterales > Hyphomonadaceae > UBA7672. Next base: position 117,855 of record DLHI01000022.1, read on the forward strand.
ACTGGGTGAGCCCGGAGGGACTGGCCGAGGTTATCCTGTTTCTCCTGTCAGAGCGTGCCCGCGATATCACCGGGGCTCTGGTCCCCGTCATGGGACGTGTCTGATGGGCGGCTCATCTCGGAAGGTCAGCCAGGCCTGATCGGCCTCGCACAAGCGTTCAGGGGTTGCGTTGAATTCGCGAATTGAATTGCGCACGCGGGCTGCCGACTTGGCCCTTTCGGGCTGTTGCGCATAGCAGAAGCCGGTCGGAACCGCGTGCAGCTGGGCGTCGAGATCCTTGGTTCGCCCCACGCTGATGATCAACGCACGGCGGAGCGCAAGCGCAGCTTCCAAGTCATCGCGCTCAAGCTCGCTATGGGCCCACTCGGAAAATCCAATGCGGTAGCTGACGCCAGCAAATGGTTCGGGGGACAGCAGACTCGTCATGTCGGCACGCCAACGCAGGACCTCGCGACCGTCGCGGGAAATACGGGGCTCTGTGATCGTGTCTACGCGATCCGGAACCGCGATGTCGTAGGTCCGGCGCGCAATCTTGCGGGCAGCTGCGGCGATCGCCAGGCCCGCGAGATCCAGCATGTGCGTGCAGTGGATGCGCGCTTGGGTCATCTGATAGACTGCGGCCGACATATCGGAAATGGCGTATCCCTCGAGCCGTTTCAGCTCGGCGGCGGCGGACGGACACGCGGTATAGGGATGACGTAGCGCCCACCCCTCCACGCTGTCGATGCGTTGGTCGGCGCATCGAACCTGCACGCGAAAATGGTGGAAGTCGTCTTCGACGGATGCGCGCGCAACGACGGCGGACGAATCTCCCGTGGTGCGCATCTCTATCCGCCGCCGGAAACCGTCACTCATGATTTCCGAACTCCGACAGAGCGATCTCGACGGCAGAAGGAACCGGGTTGCCGCTTTCGATGATGTGCGTGCGTGCGATTGCGACGTCCTTGATCATGTAGGGTCTGATTGCGTCGAGGACAGCGCGCGCTGGTATTGCGCCTGCGAATTTCGCCATGGCGTAACTGGCGCCGCTGCCATGTTGAATCGTCTGTGCAACCAAGTTTGGTTCGAGCCCCATGTCTTTCGCAAGCTCAAGAATCTCGTGCGCGAGAACGATCTGGGCGGCAAAGGTGAGATTGTTCACAAGCTTGATGCGACGACCATCGCCGACGGCGCCAACGTGGAGTATGCGACCAGCGAAGGACGAGAGCACCGGGCGAGCTGTCTCAAGTGCTTCCGTCATTCCGCCGACCATCAAGGTTAGACCGCCGGCGGCGGCGTGTTCCGACGTGCCGCTGAACGGGGCGTCCAGAAGCTGTACGCCAGGGGGAGCCGCCGTCTCCAGGCTGAGCAGCGCGCTCGGCGCACCTGTTGAGTGAACCGCCAGGATCGAGCCGGATTTCATCGCCGCCAGAGCACCCCCAGTTATCAGGGCGTCGTTCAACTGAGGATCATCGAAGACGCAAACGCACAGTACATCGGCGACCGCCGCGACTTCTTCCAGAGACCGGGTCAGCTGTGCGCCCGAGGTCCGCAGGTTGTCATGTGCGGCTGGCCGGCGGCTATGAGCCAGGAGTGCATGGCCAGCGCCCAGCACGCGCCGGGCCATTGGCTCGCCCATATGGCCAAGGCCGATCCAGCCAACCTTCATGACCGTGCGTCCTTCGCCGCTGGCAGGTGAGTTGATATGAAGGTGATCGCTGCACGCCACGATCCTGCCGCGGCTGCTGCGTTATACAGTGTGGGCGAGGGACAGGAGAAGGCGTGGCCGGCGCCAGCGTAAATCTCGACCTGATGTGGAATGTCCCATTGGCTCAATCGCCGTTGAATCTCGGTCACGAGGTCGAGCGGCAGGACATGGTCATTGTCGCCGCAGACGAGGAGGGTGGGGCACGCAATGTTCCAGACCAAATCCATCGGGTGTGACGGCCGTCTGCCTGTGAGCTTCTCGAACCTGGCCTGGCTCGGATAGAACAGAATCGCGGCGGCCAGCCTGCGATCGAGACAAGCAGCCATCATCGTCAACGTGCCGCCGGTGCAGTAGCCCCACACCGCCACCTTTTTGGCATCCACTTGCGGATGGTCACGTAGCCAGTCGGTCGCTGACAGGATGTCATGGGTCGCAGAACGAAAGTCGAGATCCGAAATCGCCGCAAACACGTCAGTGAAGTCGGTATAGTTTTCGGGATCCTTCGGGCCGGCGCCCCTGTAGTAGTCCGGCGTGATCGTGACATAGCCGGCTTCGGCCATTCGGTCCGCCACATTGCGGATGAAGGTGTTCAGCCCCGTCGCCTCGGCCCCGAAGACGATTGCGGGATGCGGGCCGGCTGTCGCCGGCTCGGTGACGTAAGCCGTCGTGGACAGGCCGTCCGCCGTCGCGAGTTCGACGGTGCGGCTGCGAATTGATGACCGCATACTGCTGTTCCAGATTTCAGTGATATTCTGGATAAAGAAAAGCATTCTAAAGTCAATAATATCGTTTGACCCGAGGCGGCCTGCGGGCAACCATGCTGTCAGCGACGGACCGCCGGGCTCGACCCACAACATCACACGAATAGTTCAGGGCGCGGGAGAAGAGAAGATGGCGTCCACGGCGAGTCTGATTGAGCCGGCGGCGAAGGGCGCCTGGCGGACGCTTGCGATCCTCGTCGCCATTTATCTCTTTCACTTTGTCGATCGTTCGGTGTTGTCGATCGTGTTGGAGCCGGTGAAGGCGGAGTTCAATCTCAGCGACAGCGATCTCGGGCTGCTGACGGGACTTGTCTACGCGCTAACCTACGCGCTTGCCGGAATTCCATTGGGAATTTTGGTCGACCGAGTAAGCCGCAAGCGGCTGCTCGCCGGCCTCATCTTCGTATGGAGCGGCGCGACAATGGCGTGCGGACTCGCTCAATCATACTGGCAGCTTGTCGTCGCACGGTTTTCCGTTGGTGCGGCGGAAGCTGGAGGCGCACCGGCGTCCATGTCAATCATCAGCGACATGTTTCCCAAGTCACGCCGGGGCACGGCGCTGGGCATCTTCTGGTGCAGCACCGCGTTTGCTGCAGCCCTAACGTTCGCCCTGGGTAGCTGGGCGGTGCAGCAGTGGGGGTGGCGGTCTGCCTTCCTCTTTGCTGGCGCTCCCGGCATCGCGTTGGGGCTTGTTCTCCTCGTCATCGTGAAGGAGCCGAGGCGCGGCACGATGGATCGCGAGCCCATGCAGCCGCGCAACGAGAAGGTAAGCACCTGGTCGGCGGTCAGGCTCGCGGTTCGTCAGCCGACGGTCTTGCCGGTGTTTGTCGCGATGACGCTCAACTCGATTGTCGCGTCCGGATCGCTGGTCTGGATTGTTTCCTTTCTCATGCGCACGCAGGGCCTAACAGTTGGCGAGGCGGGCATGATCGCGGGGCTGGCCGCATTGATTTTCGGCGTGTCGGGAACATTTCTTGGCGGCTTCCTTGCGGACAGGCTGGCGCGGAGAGGATTTTCCCGTGCTGCGCTGGTGCCGGGCATCGCCTCCATCGGAGCGGCATTCGCGCAGTTCGGTCTTGCAAGCGCGCCGACGGTTGTTGTCGCTATCGTAGCCTACGCTGCGTTCGAGCTGACTTTCAGGACTAGCCTGGGGCCAGGATACAACCTCCTGCTGACGCCGATAGATGCCAATATACGCGGACTGGCGAGTTCGGCGATGCAGGTTTCGACAAACCTGATTGGCTGGGGCATGGGACCTCTGATCGTCGGCGCCGTCAGCGACCAGTTCGGCGGGCCGCAGTCGCTGCGGGCGGGGATCGCGGTGCTAGCGTTTGTGAACTTCGCAGCCGCAGCGGCGTACTTAGCGACCTGGTGGCTGGGCGAACGCAAGCAAGGCGAGACGAAGGTGGCTGCGCCCGACTAATGTTCCGGGGCTTTTTCGGCGCCATTGCGCATCCGTCAGTCCAGATCGCTTTGCCATCCCGCTAGCTCCGGATTCGATTCTGGAAACTCATGAGCCACACAACCCAGCCGATTTGAATCCTGAATGTCGATTGGTCCAGGGGCGGTCGTTTGAGTAGAATCCTGCGCGTTGCGGAGGAGTCCAGCTATGAGAGTTACCCTGACAGGCCTCTCGGGCGAGTAAGCAAGGTAGAGAGATTTCAAGGATCGGTCAGGCTCACTCATGGCGCTGATACCTGGTGAGAGTTGGACCGATCAGATGCGACTTGCGCTTTCCCGGAATGCGTCAAGCCGCACTTTCTTCGCGATATCGCGCTCTCAAGGGCATCGGCCAGAGACTCGCGCTCAGACGGGCTCAGCGCGCTGCCAATTTCGTGGTATCCGCCGTGGAGCCGCACATAGACCGCCTGACAGCCGAACGCCTCGCATGAGACGCGTTCAATCTTGATCCAGGCTGGCTCAATGCGGGCATGACGGAGGCGCCGTCCGTGGAGCCACGATTCGATCGTGAGACAATCTTCCGAGAGGACAATGCGTTCTTCCTGACTGGCAAGGCGTCGGCTGGACCATTGCAACGCCAGCACAAGCGCCAGCATCTCTGCCCCTGTAAACAGGGCAGCTGGCCATGCTCGCATTGATATCAGCAAGACGGATATAGCCAGGCCAAGAAGGGCCAGGCTCGTCGCGACGAGCGCGCGCCCCGTGGCGCTCATTGCATTATGGGGCGTAATGCTCGCGTCAAACCAAACATAGGGAGAGGTCGCGACACTCATTGCCGTGCCTTTCGGTATGCGGCTTGTCGACGTTGACGCCGCCAGTCATCGCTCGCCTGCCCAAGCGCACGCAGGATGGAACGCCCGAAGAAGGCGACGATCCCAATCGCCAGACCGAGCGCGGCGCCGTCATTTGAGAAGAGCAGGCCACCGATCGTGATTGCGAGGATCAGGTTGAGGCCACGGAGCATGGCCAGTGCAGCGTCTGTCCGGCGAGATCGTTGGGCCGGCTCGTCCGGCGCGTAGGATGAAGTTTGCATTGTGGAAGATCCACGATTGAACTGAAATGGCCGCGCCTCGAATGTGAAGGGCGCAGGGGTGCGATGACTTCAGACGCTCGTTGGCGGTCCAGTCGCGGGAGGAGGCGGCGCCGCGAGGATCATGCCGGGGCGAGCGGACTGTACAGCCAGCGGGATTGGCATGTGTATCAAGGCGGGAGCTGCCGCCTCGGACGCCGAGCTGGGCGCCGCTATCGGGGCTGACGCAGCAAACGCACACGGCGAGTTGGAACCTTTAGAGTCAGAGCTGTCCCGGCTCTTGGAAAGATCGACGATCTCCCCAGTTTCAAGATCAACGCCGACCTTGGGCATTGCGCTGCCATCGCACATCTGAACGACGAGCGCGCGTCCGTGAGCGGACTCTGCCGTAGCCAGCATGTAGCCGCCGGGTACGAGCGCACGCACGAGCACAGCAAGAAGCGCGACGGCGCCCAGCTGTCTCGCGATGCTTCGTACGAAGCGTTTCATGCTACGGCCCCCTTTCGCATGCCCGGTCAGCCCGTGTACGCGTTGACAATCGTGCGCTGACACGCGCTTGTCGCAGGAGCGCCGCCATCAGGTGTGATCCGGTTGCGATCATTTTGATGCTGGCCTGTCGATGGAGACGCGTGTCGCCACCGATCCCGCTTGTCAAACGGCGACGGATTGGCAGAGCCGGAGCCTGTCGCGGCCTGGCCTGTTCAATTGGCACGATCGGTGGCGCTTCATCAGAAATCCTTCCGAAGCGAGATGAAGACGGACCGTGGCTGTGTCGGTATGACGATACGGCCTGCAAGATACTGGTAGGGCTCGAAGCTCAACTCGTCGGCTAGGTTGACGATGGAAATACCTAGCGTCGCGAACTCGAAGTCCCAGGTCGCCTGCGCGTCGATCAGGACCGAACCATCAACCGTAGACGTGTTCGGCAGTGTAAGATCCCGGTCCGAAACAAAAGTCGCGCCGGCGCCGACCTCAAGTGGACCGAGCGGTCCTTCGAGGAAGCGATACCGGGCGGCCAACCGTCCCGAATGTTCGGGGACCCGGGTCGGACGATCGCCGACGGGAAGGGTATTGTCTTTCGTGACCTCGGCATCCGTATAGGCGTAGTTGGCCAGGAGTGACAGGTTCGCTGTCGGCTCGTAGACCAGATCGAGTTCGATGCCACGCGCCCTTTGTTCGCCAGTCTGAATCGATGCGAAGGGGATGATTGGATCGGCCGTTTTCACATTCTGCCGCGTGATCTGGTAGAGTGCGGCCGTGCCTGACAGGCCCGGTATGACACCGAAGAACTTGAAGCCCGCCTCGTAAGACTGTGATGTCTCAGGCTGAGGGTTCACGAGCCCGAGCGGGGCGACGAGGCCTGCAAATCCCTCTGAATATCCTGCGAAGGCCGAGAGGCCATCTGCGATCTCGTAGGTCGCGCCGATGCGGGGCGTGACGCGCCAGTACTCCCGGTCTGTGTCAAGGAAGGAGAGCCCGGAGCTTGTATATGTGCTGTGAACGTTGAGGCGTGTCCAGCGCAGCCCGGCTGTCAGGTCGAGCTTGTCGCCAACGCTGATCTGATCCTGCACGAACAGCGCCAGCGTCGACATAGTGTCAGTTTGGCGATCGGTGAGCGTAACTGGCGCGCCATAGGCTGTGGTTGTCGAAGGATCAGCATAATCGATGAAGGCGAGAGGTTCGAACGCGATCTCGGCCGCATAGTCCGTGTCGTCGACATCCACGCCGACCAGCAAACCATGACTTGCGCCAATTGCGTCAAACGTTGCGTAGAGGCTCGCCGTTGCGAACGTCTGTTCGACGTCGGTCGGCAGGCCGGCCTTGAAGAATCCATACGTCGTGCCTGCCGCCGGTACGACCGGGAAGGGGAAGGTCGAGAACTCGTCGAAGGCGCTTTCGTAGCGTCGGACCGTCAGTTGACCCTGGAGGTTGTCAGAGAAACTGTGCCGGAGGTCGGCTGTGAGCAGCGTGTTTTCGATCACGGTCGGTGGCGCATCCTCAGCGCCGGCGAAGGTGAACGGGTCGACGGTTGGATCGTCAATCAGCTCGTATGGAAGGCCGGAATACTCCTGCTGTTCGATACGCGAGTACTGGCCGCGAAGGGTGAGCCGGGTTGCGTCGGACAGGTTGAAGGCGACAGTCGGATAGAGCGAGTACTTGTCCATATCGATGACATCGAGGTAGCTGTCCGCCTGCTCCCATGCTCCCGTCATGCGGAACTGGATGGCATCTCCAAGCGGTACATTGAGGTCGCCATCGATGCCCACTGTACCGAAGCTTCCAGCACGCGCCGCCACGTAACCGCCGAAGCTCGAGGTCGGGTCCTTGGACACGAGGTTGATCAGGCCCGAGAGAGGGGAGCCCGCGCCGCCGCCATAGAGTGTTGCGGTTGGCCCCTTGGCGACTTCGACGCGTTCAACGTTGACGAGCGAGCCAGGATCGACGGTGCCGCTTGGTAGGCCATAGGCTGGCAGGCCATCGATCAAATAGTCTGTCCGGAATCCGCGGATCACGGGAGACTGCAAGACGATCTCGTACGTCTTTGATGGCGCGACGCCAGAAACGTTCACCAACGCGTCGGATATCGTCCGAAGATCCTGTTCCTCGATCAGGGTGCGCGTGAGGACCTGAACGGATTGCGGAATCTCCTGCACCGGCGTCGGTGTCCGCGTCGTGGTGCCTGCATCCGGCGCAGACTGGCTATCCTTTTGGCCGGTGACGACCACGACATCCCGTGTCCAGCTCTCATCGCCGGTTTGCTGCGCGAGGGCGGCTGGGGCTGTTGCCAGACACAGCGCGAGACCGCTTGCAGAGGCGGCAAGTGCGGAAACCGACTTGAGTGATCGGCGCAGGGAGATGGTAGGCGTCATGGGGTGTTTTCCGTCGAGTGGCTGTGATTTAAAGCAATGATCAGTGACTGTGGCCGCCGCGACCGCACATCAGGTGGGTGGAGTTGCTCATCCACATGAGCTTCACACCCGGGCTCCAGGTGAGCGAGTGGTCGCCGTCGCTCCATACGATCTGGACTGGCCCCGGCTCCGGCGGAACATATGCCAACCGGTATGATGCGCCGCCCAGCCAGACGTCTGCCACAGCCACGTCTCCGTCGACATTGAGGTCCAGCACCATCTTGCTGCCGTCCTCGCAACGGAAGGCCGAGCCCCTCGCCGGTTCTGCGACCAAGCGTTGGACCGGCTGCGGTTGGCGATACTGAACCTCGATCAGCTCCGGTCTGCGAGAGGACGTCTCACCCGCAACCGTTTGGTCCAACGACGATCCGACTGCGACGATCACGTCGATCGGGCCTGCCTTCTGAAATACGAGACGGACCGGGAACCTGAAGCCTTTCGTGAATGGGCCACGGATTCCGTAGATGAGGAGATGAGTATCCTCAAAACCCATGTGGCGGGTTTCGCCGGCCTTGATGAATACCGGCTGGGAGAGCCGCAGGTTTGCTCCCCGATAGACTGTAAGCGGTAACGCATGAAATCCGGCGGCCTCTGCAATCTGCGGTGGGACTTCGACGGCTATCAGCGCGTCGCTTTCCTTTCCGATATTGGAGATGACAAGCGATACATGCGCGATGTCAGCAGACCTCTGAGTGGGGGCGGCGACCGCGTTCGAAACGGAAATGTCGTTGGCCCAGAAGGTTTGGGCGCTTGCGGGCGCTGCAGAGCAAACTGCAGCTAGAAGTGCCGTTGCTGCTGCAAGCAAGCGGCCCACCATGGCGACTGTCATCGGGTGAGTCCTTGAATGACGATTGCACGCGTGTCTCAGAGGGAATTGCGCGGTGTTCGGGTGGCGCGCCTGTCTGTCCCCATGCCAGGCGTACGTTTGGTTGGGGTCGTGGAAGGTGGCCTGGGCCTCAAAAAGAGACGCCGCCCGCTTGCACTCTTCCCGGCCTTGAGCCGGTTTAAGTGAAGAACGAAAGCGAGCGGCGTTCAGGTGAACCGACCCGGAGCTGGAAACATCGGGACGGCAGAGGCGGAGGACAAAACCGGGGAGGATCTGTCCTCCAGAACCGGACAAACGCGCACGCACGCGCTCTGCGAGTCGCCGCGGCGTCTTCGCGGCGGCAAATCGGGAAGCGACAAGGCAGCGGAGCTTGTGCCGGAACATGTTAGGCCGCCCGATCCTGCAGTCGGCGCGCCCAACGACCGGACGAAGCCATGCACGGAGGATCGGCCGCAGCCAAGCGGGGCGAGCCAGTCTTAGACATGAATAGTGCAACTGATCTATGAGCGGGCCGCGCGCGTGCGCGCGAGCGAAAAGGCGGAAAGAGTCCGCCGGCGCATGTCGTTCAGATCAGGGAAGGCGGGCCGGTTGCCGGGGGCGGTGGCGCAGCGATGCCGCGGCCAGGGCGCAGGTCAGGCGCAACCGAAAAGCCCACATCGACCGGCATCAAGTGGACGATAGGGCCAGTGTCAGAAACCGCAGCTGCCACATGCGGAGCTGCTGCGAACACACAGGGTTTCTTCGCCGGGTCGTGCTCGGGCGATTTCGAATCCGAAGGCAGATCGACCTTTTCACCGGTGTCGAGATTGATCGCCATCACAGGTGCGCCAGTCTCGGTGCACATCTGAATGACTGCTATGCGGCCCGCGGAAGTCTCGGCCGAGGCGATCATGTAGCCGTCTGGCACGATCGCACGGACAAGCAATGCAAGAAGCGCGATGGCTCCCAGCTGCCGTCCGATATGCCGCATCCAGGTAATTATGACCGTCTCCCTTGCAGCCTAGATAAGCCTGACTGTGTCAAGTCGGCAAGCCTGCTCACCTGCGGCGCGTTTCACATGTCGGAGATCGTGCGATGGCCCGCTGGCCTGACCCGGCAGGCCCTGCGCCCTGCGAGATGTAGCTGTTGGACAGTGATCACCTTCGAAGCGCGCCCCTCTGCCAGCAAATCGATTGCTCCGGTTGTATGCTCGCCTAACTATTCCGGGAGCACGCTGATTATCTGAAGTATCAGAACAAGCGAGCCGATTTCCTGGCAGCCTGGTGGACTGTCGTTAGCTGGAACGAGGTCAACCGCCTGTTCGCCGCCGCGAGCGCCACGTAAGGCCTCTTGGCATGTGTCAGTGCGCTCGTGCGTTACGATCGCGGCCCTGCAAGAGCAGGGTTTATGCGTTCGCACGTCACCTGTGAAAGAAACCAGTCGACTTGGCGAGATATCTGCGTGGTGCGAACGAAAGGCTGGGCGCTTATCCGTGGCTACAGCGGGCCATCCTCGTTTGCTAGGCGGGGCGGGCCGTCCGTTCGCCTCAAGACCGGCGTCTGGCGCGCGCGCCTGGTTTCGCTGCTTCGAGGGTACGGGGCTGGTTCTTGTGGTTCTCGGGCGGATCAGCCGAATAGAGCGCCCGGTGCCAGATCACGCTCAGAAAATCTGCAAGAGCTTCATCGTCGGGCGCGACATTCTCGATCAGCCGCTTCAGTTCCTTGTCCTCGCCCGCGAAAAGCTTGCGAGTAATCTCGTCCATCATTGCTCCGAGCGCGTGGACCTGAAGTTGAACTGCAGGCAGCGAAGCAGCTGTCCCAGGATGTCGACGAACGATGGACTGCGCGATGCGGAGATACCAGGAATCGCTCTTGTCGGCGAAAAGCCTGGCAAACTCCGGAGCCTGATCTGAAAACTGCAGCAGGCATCTCATCAGGCCCGCATTCGAGCGCGCGGCCCGCAACCATTGAAGGTTGGCGTCATAGATCGCCTGATACGCACTGCGCGCCGACGACGTGCTGGCAGAGCGCGACATGAAGTCGTTGAGAAACTCGGTCAGGATGTCGCGGACGAGCGATTCTTTGCCGTCGAAGTAGAGATAGAGAACGGGCGCAGTCACCTTGGCGCGACGGCAGATATCCGAGACCTTCAGGTCAACATATCCGACATCGTTGAGCAGTTCGATTGTCGCAAGCCGTATCCGGTCGCGTGTCTTCTCTCCTTTCCGGCGCGATGTGTCGCCCTTCTGGCGCGCGGACACCCAGTCCCGGAAGCTCGCCGGTTCAAGTATCCCTGAATGTCGTGGCGGTTCTCGCAGCATCGGATTCACATCGTCGTCATTGAGAGGTACAAGCGTTCTCGGCAGTTTCGGCCGGCGCCGCTTCTGTTACCCACATTGTCAGCCACTCGGCGATCAGGGCGGGGCGATCCTGTCCCTCGATCTCGACCGTCACCTCGACCCGCAGCAAGTTCCCCTCCGGACGCTTGGTTCGCCCCTTCAAGACAAAGTGAGCGCGAATGCGGCTACCGACGAGGACGGGCGCCACGAAACGGATCCGATCGAAGCCATAGTTGAGCGGGTAGCTGCTTGTCTCCGTGTGACCGCGCATCGCATCGGCCGTCGCCTCGTGCATGAACTTTGTCAGCAGTGACAGGGTCAGGAAGCCGTAGGCGATGGGTTGGCGGTAGGGGCTGTTCTCTGCGCACCAAGACGGGTCATTGTGCAGTGGCTCAAGGTCTTCAGTGATCTCGCCGAAAGCGTCGATCTGCCTCTGGTTGACAAGCATCCAGGCGGAAGCGCCGAGCTGATTACCCACGGTCCAGCCTGAGGCAACGTCTGTATTCGGCTGCAGCACTCTCGCCATTCAACACCGATCAGTTTCGAGCGCACAGCATTGACGCCGCCAAAAAAGCTAGTCAAGACTAAGAAAAATATTAGTCAGAACTAGTATTTCATGGATCGGTGATACGCCGAGATCGCAATGCGGCCAATTGGGCTTGTTTCTCTCTTGTGCCTCGGCGCCTGCGCGCTCGCGCCAAGCGGCGGCGTCGGTGATGATGTTGAGCTGCGCTACACGGGCTATGGGGTTGCTCATATCAAGTCGAATAGCTTTGAGGGAGCGGGCTATGGCTATGGCGTTGCAGTCGCTCGCGACAATCTCTGTGCAATTGCCGAGCGGATGATAACGATCGCTGGTGAGCGTAGTCGGCATCTTTCGCCGGACGAGGGGTATGTGGATCTGTTCGCTGGCGGGCGGATCAGCAATGTCGATAGCGACGCCGCCTATCTCTATCTGCTTTCGCCCCAGACCGTGTCTCAGGTGAAGTCCGCCGCGTCGCCGGAGATGAAGGCGCTGGTGCGGGGATATGCGGCAGGGTTCAACCTCCACATAGTGGCTGAGGAAGCTCCCGGCGAGGATTGTCGCAAGCAATCCTGGTTCCGGACGATGACCGAGGACGATGTCTGGCGGCGCATCGCGCATATCCCTCTTCTGGAGACAACCGCCGGCGTTCTGCGAGAGCTGGCAGCCGCCGAGCCTCCCACAATGAAGGGCGCCAAAGGGTCGGCCGAGGCGCTCGAATGGACTGATCGGGAACAGGGCCTCCATGGCGCTTCAAATGCCGTTGCGTTTGGAAGCGAGGGGGTTGCCGGTGGCGTCGGTGGGATGAGCTTCGCCAACCCTCACTACGCATGGCATGGGACAGAACGGCTTCACGCGTTTCACATGACCGTGCCCGGAGCGTTGGATGTCTTTGGCGCGACAGCGCTTGGCTTGCCCTTTCCAATGCTCGGCTTCAGTGCGGATGTAGGGTGGGGGATTACGCATACGACCGATCGACGGTCCACGCTCTATGAGCTTACGCTTGATCCCGCAGACCCGACCCGATATATGGTCGACGGAGTATCGCTTGGGATGACGCGTGTTCCGGTTGGTGTCCCCACTTCGCAGGGCGCCATCGAAAGGAGATTCTGGGACACCGACTTCGGTACAGTGATAGAAGGCGGGCGGCTACCGTGGGACAGCAAGCTGGCCTATGCGTTCGCAGATCCGCAGCGCCAGAATACTGCCTTTGCTGATCAGTTCCTCGCGATCGCGGCGGCATCGTCCGTGCGCAAGATCAAGCAGGAGTTGGACGCCCACCTCGGCTCGCCCTGGTCGAACGTGACCGCTGCCGATCGAGCGGGTGAGGTGCTGTACGCCAACATCTCTGTCGCCGCGAATGTCACGGATACCCAGCTGGACGATTGTCTGGTCGAAGGACCAGCACGCGCATTCATGAATATCGCGGATGTTACGGTGCTTGATGGGGCGAGGTCGGCGTGCGCCTGGACGCGCGATCCACGTTCGGCGCGTCCCGGCATCATCCCGGCAGAGCTTCGCCCATCCACCATCAGGCGCGATGTCGTCTGGAATTCAAACGACAGTCATTGGTTTGCTACGCTGTCGCCGACGGGTCGGCTCACGGGCTTTCCCAACGTGATCGGTCCAGAGCAGACCATTCGGGGCGAGCGGACCCGCATGGCGGCCATACTTGCGCGCGAGATGATTGATGCCAGCAGTACTAACGGAATTCGCGGCGCTACTCCCGAACGCTGGGAGGCTGAGTTCTTCGGGGCCCGCAACCTCACGGCCGAGTTGATCCTACCCGACTTGCTTTCCGATTGCGCTGCAAATCCAGTGGTGGCCCTGAGGTCAGGCGCTACAGTTGATCTACGCAAGGCATGCGACGCGTTGGGACGGTGGGACGCGCGCGACACGCCCGACTCGCGCGGCTCAGCTTTGTTCGCTGAGTTCTTGCGCAATCTCGACGCGATCCCGATGACAGGGTTTGCGCTCGAGTCCAGGCTCTGGAAAAGACCTTTCGATCCGGCTGACCCCATTGGTACTCCGAGTGGGCTTCAGACAGGGCCCGAAACGCGGGAAGCCTTGGCGCTTGCCGTGCAGAAATTCGATGCCGCAAAAGTTGCAATTGATGCCCCTCTGCGCGACGTTCAGTCGGTCACGCGCAATGGCGTGCGGATGCCAATTTCCGGATCGGGCTTTGCCTATCACCTCGTTCGCCCGGGCGCGTTTGAAGTCGGCAAGGGGATCACCGAGATCCGGACCGGCGACAGCTATATTCACGCTGTATCTCTGCTTCCGGCTGGGCCAAAGGGCCGCTTCATCGTTACCTATTCGCAGTCGACCAATGCCTCCTCGCCGCATTACGCGGACATGACGGAAGTGTACTCACGTCAGGAGTTGCTCGACATTCCCTTTAGCGAAGAAGAGGTGGTCGCCGCACAGGTCGGCGGAACCGAACACTTCCGGACCGGGCAGTCAACGCGGCCCGTCCACTCAGCGTCGAATGCGAGCGAAGGAGACACCAGATGAGCATGCAGTTCCACTCAGGCAAAACAGGCAAACGACGGCGGCTTATGGTTGCGCCTATGGCCGCTCTCGCGGTTTTGGCAGCCTGTGTCGCAGGAGCGCCAGCAGTGTCTCAGCAATCCAACGCCGTGCCGGTTGACTTCGATGCCGCCATGCGTGGCCTCAACTTCAATCCCTCGACCACGGACGGAAATCTCGATCCCTCATCGGCGGGCAACGGCATTCTCGATGCTGACGAGATGGCTCTGGTTGCTGCCATCCTGAAAGACCCTTCGCTCGATCTGAAGGCCAAGGGCGGGGTGGATCATGCAACTGTCGCCGCGGCGTTTGCCCAGGCGCAAGCGTCGGCAACGGCCGATTTCCAGAAGCTCGCATCGCGCTACCCGACGTCTGCGACGGTTGGGGCGGGGTATGCAATGCTGGGGGAGGCGTCGCTCAAGTCTTACAGCGCAATGGCCGGCAACTTCGGCGCTCCAATGAATGGCGACTACTCACTTGCCATAACGGTTGGAAAACTACTTGCTCATGATGGCGACGCCGATGGTGACGGCGTCAGCAATCGCGCCGAGTATCTCGCGTTTATTGGCAAAGGCCGTGATGCCTATATTGCGGCGGCGCTCAGCCCTGACGTAATGCCCGATCAGACGCAGACGGCTCAGGCAGCGAAAGCCCCCATGATCGCGCCCGGGCGCAAGATTGTCGGTGTCGTTCTCTATCCAGGGTTCGAGGTGCTCGACGTCTTTGGCCCCGTGGAGATGTGGGCGTATGCGCCGGACTTCCAAGTCGTCATGATCTCGCAAAATGGCGGCGCGGTGAAGTCTGCGCAGGGCGTGTCTGCCGTCGCCGATTATTCGTTCGCCAACGCTCCGCAGCTGGATATCATGATGGTGCCCGGCGGCACGGGGACCCGCACGGAGCTCAACAATCAGGTATTCCTCGATTTCATCCGCAAGCAGAACGAGAATACGCAACTTACAACATCGGTCTGCACGGGCTCGGCTCTTCTGGCGAAAGCCGGTCTGCTGAAGGGCCACAAGGCCACGTCCAACAAGAACTTCTTCTCGCTCGCGACCCAGCAGGATCCCTCTGTCGACTGGCAGGGCAAGGCGCGTTGGGTCGAGGATGGCAAGTTCATCACGTCGTCCGGCGTCTCCGCTGGGACTGATATGGCCCTCGGCCTGGTGGCGAGACTCTACGGCAAGGAGCGAGCCAGCCTGCTGGCGCATTCCCTGGAATACGAATGGAACGATGATCCGACCAACGATCCCTTCGCCATCATCTACAAACCTGCTGCTGCGCGATAGACGCTCGCAGGGCCTGGTCGCACTCATCGCCGACAGCCTATCCTGGCTTCGGCGGTGAGTTTGCGGACTCCGGAGGCGCAAGCGTGACGAACGAGAGGCTTACTCGGCAAGAGCTCGTGGGGCGCGTGCAAACCGTCAATGGCTTGATCGCGCCAGGTCGTCTCGGCAACACGCTGCTACATGAACACGTCCTGCTCGATATTCGTCCGCCCGCGTGGAAGATGATGGAGCAGGTTGGGGATGTCATTACGCTTGAGAACCGCTTTGCCATCGACTACGGCGAGGTCATTGCACCGGGGAACTGTGTACTCAACGACATCGAAGTTGCCGTTCGCGAATTGAAAGATCTGCGCGCCAGCGGAGGGCAGAGTCTCGTCGAAGTCTCGTGTGGTGGTCTGCATCCCGATCCGGTGGGGTTGCAACGTGTCGCCGCTGCTTCCGACGTCAGCGTCGTGATGGGCTGCGGTTACTACGTCGAAGAGTACCTGTCGCCAGCGGTTCTGGGGCGTTCCACGGATGAGATAGCTGGCGAAATCGTTGACCAGATGTTCGTTGGGGCCTGGGGCACTGACGTTAGGGCCGGCATCATCGGCGAGATCGGTTGCCAGGCGCCGTGGACGTTGAACGAACGCAAAGTAATGAACGCCGCTGTTGTTGCCCAGAACGAGACCGGCGCAGCTTTGACCATTCATCCGGGACGGGACCCGGATCAGCCACAGGAAATTGCGAACTTCCTGGCGGGCGCCGGCGCCAGGATGGACCGCTGCGTGATCAGTCATATCGATCGTACAATCTTCGATGACGAGCGCATGTTTCGTCTGGCGGACACGGGAGTTGTCATCGAACTCGATCTCTTTGGCATGGAGACATCCTACTACAAACTGAACGAAGCCATCGACATGCCGAACGACGCTCAACGGTTGCGATCGATCAGGAAGCTGATCGATCGCGGCCATCTCAATCAGATCGCGATGTCGCAGGACATCTGTTTCCGCTCGCGCCTCGGGTGTCACGGTGGGCACGGCTATGGACACATGTTCCGCAATGTCGTTCCGCTCATGCGCCGCCGCGATTTTGATGATGCCGAAATCGAGAGGATCTTTCGCGAAACGCCCGCTCGACTCCTGACATTTGTTTAGGGCGCAGCTCATGGCCTCCGGGTATCTGCGATTCTGTTTGGCCGCGGTTGCCGCAAGCCTTCTTGCAGCGTGCGGCGCCCCGCCGAAGAGTCCATACCAGACGACGCCGTGTCCTGCAGAACTCCAGCAGCCGGGCCGCGTGGTTGAATGCGGTGAGATGACTCTGCCGGAGAATCGGTCGGTTCCTTTGGGAGTCAAGGTCGTCTTGCCTGTCGTTATCTTGCGCGCGGCAAAGCCCCAGACAGGTTTGCCGCCGGTAATCTACCTGCACGGCGGCCCAGGCGGCAGCGTCGTCGGCGATGTAGCGTTCGCGCTTGAGGCGCCAGAGTGGAAAGATCTGGTTGGTGTCCAGCAGGACTGGATCTTCTTTGATCAGCGTGGAAGCGGGCGCGCGCGTCCCTTCCTCGGATGTCCGGATCAGCCGATCACAGACGCTGGCCCAGTATCGGCGGAGGCCGCGCGGGCCCTTCAGACTTGCCTGCAGCAGCACCGGGCAAAGGGCGTCGCCCTTGCCAAGTACAACTCTGTAGAGGTGGTTCGCGACCTTCAGGATCTACGCGGTGCTTTGGGGATCAAGGCGTTCGATCTCTACGCAATCTCCTACGGCACGCGCGTCGCCTTCGATCTCATTCTCCATTCGCCCGATGGCCTTCGCGCCGCCGTACTGGATTCTCCTTGGCCGCTTGACGCAAGCTGGACCGAGCCCGGTCCCGTCTGGGTATCCAAAGCACTGCAACGTGTCCTCGCCTTGTGCGAGGAAGACTCGGAGTGCCGCGCAAAATATCCCGACGTGGGTGACAGGTTCGATGCAGTCTTGAGGTCTTGGCTAGCGGCGGCTCCTACGGACATGGATGCCAGAGACCGGGTCGGCCGGGCCGCAATCTGGATAATGGCGTCCCTCTACGACCCGGTGGCCGTCGAGGCAGTGCCCTCGAACCTCTGGCGTCTCGTCAATGGTGACGACGGGATGCTGATGAACGATGAGTTATTGGCGGGCTCAGGTTATGCGGAAGCCGCGCATCTTGCTTTTTTGTGCAACGAGGAACTGCCCTTCGAAGGTCCGCAAGCGGGAAGGGTGAACGCCTCCGGCGATCCCGTGGCCGAGGCCGTCTCGTTCACGATGACCAACTATTTTCAGACCTGCAAAGGCGTTCTTGAGGCCAGTCCCGACGCCGCCGAGAACCGGCCCGTGACCAGCGATGCCGGCATTCTGATGCTAGCCGCAGGGATAGATCCGGGTTGTCCGTCGGAACTCGCCGAGATGGCAGTCAGAGGTTTCCCCCGCGGGCGTCTGGGTCTCGCGCCTTTCTCGACACATGGTGTTCTTTCCAACAGCGCATGCGCACGCAGGATCATGTCTGCATTCCTGTCAGACCCCTCCGTCGAGATCGACTTGGCCTGTCTCGCTGAAGATCCAGGTCGGCCGGCGTTCGATTGATCCGCGATAGGCAAGAACCGGATGTCCAACGGCCGAGCAGAGAGTCGATGCGCCCATCCAAGGGCGATGGCCGCCACGCCGATCACGGAAAATCTGGCGCGGGAGGAACCTCCCCCTTTGCGGGCCCAGGTCCATGTCATGGAGCCCCCACCATGGTCTGCTCAAAGTGTCCAGCGTGGCGCAGGAGCGGACAGGATCATCCGAGTTGGAGATTTTTTGGACGTATTCGTTCCTCGCGCCGGCCGACTCTTGGGAGCGGCCGTACTCAGGCCGGATGGATGACGCCTGTGCCGGGTCAATCGATGCACCAGCCGCCGTCCGAACGAGCTACAAGATCGTCGATGAGTTCTTGACACGCACCAGCGTGCTGGCGAGGTCCAGCTAGGGCCGCTCTGATAGAGCCTGCACGGCTGATCGCATCATGAGCTCCATCTGAGCAACGCGCCGCTTGACGCCGACGAAGCTGTCGGGACTGACGGACATCGAGTCAACGCCGCACTCAACAAGAAATTCCGCAAACTCGGGATGGTCGGACGGCGCCTGCCCGCAAAGGCCGACTTTGGCATAAGCCTCATGCGCTGCTGAGATGACGCTGCGGATCATCCATTTTACGGCTGCGTCCTGCTCGTCAAAGAGGTGCGCGAGTTCGGCGGAGTCGCGGTCCACGCCGAGCGTGAGTTGAGTGAGGTCATTACTTCCAATCGAAAAGCCATCGAAGCGTTGCGCAAACTCCTTCGCGAGCACGACATTCGATGGAACCTCGCACATAACGTATACTTGGAGGCCGTTCTCTCCGCGCCGCAGCCCATTCTCGGCCATGACTGCGAGCACCTTGTCCGCTTCCTGAACGGACCGGCAGAACGGAATCATCACAATGACGTTCGTAAAGCCCATTTCCTCGCGAAGCTTCTTCAGTGCCCTGCATTCAAGCGCGAAGCCCGCGCGATATCGCGGCGAGTAGTATCGCGATGCGCCCCGGAACCCAATCATCGGGTTCTCTTCCTCCGGTTCGAACTGCTGCCCACCGAGGAGATGCGCATACTCGTTGGTCTTGAAATCGCTCGTCCGAATGACCGCGGGCTTGGGGTAGTAAGCGGCCGCGAGACGCGCCAGGCCGAGGGCCAGCCGGTCAACGAAATAGTCCGTCCGGTCAGGATAGCCAGCCGCAAGATCGGAGATAGCCGTCTTGGCGCCCTCGTCCTTCAGGTCATCAAACTGCACCAATGCCATTGGATGGACCTTGATGTGATTGCTGATGACAAACTCCATGCGCGCGAGACCAACGCCATCCGCCGGCAGCCGCCACCAGCGGAACGCCGCTGCCGGGTTCGCCAGATTCAGCATCACTTTGGTTTCTGTCGATGGAATCTGATCGAGTTTTAGATTTGTCACTTCGAAATCGGCGGCGCCTTCATAGATGAAGCCATCGCCGCCTTCTGCGCAGGACACAGTGATGTCCTGCTGGTCATGCAGCACCGTGGTGGCGTTCCCCGCCCCGACCACCGCAGGCAGTCCGAGTTCACGGCTGATGATCGCCGCATGCGACGTGCGGCCGCCATGATCGGTGACGATGGCGCTTGCTCGCTTCATGATGGGAACCCAGTCCGGGTCCGTGGTGCTGGTCACAAGAATTGAGCCATCCACGAATTTGTCGATGTCGCTGGCGTTCGCGATCAGGCATACGCGCCCGGTGGCCACCGCTTCACCCACGCTCAGACCCTTGGCGAGCGTGCGGCCTTTCGATGTGATCCGGAAGGTCTGCAGGTTCACGGCGTCGCGTCTCGACTGAACAGTCTCGGGCCGTGCCTGAAGGATGTAGAGTTGACCGGTATCTCCAGCCTTCGCCCATTCCATGTCCATCGGCCGGCCATAGTGGGTTTCGATGGCGCATGCCCAACGCGCCAACGTAAGGATATCGTCGTCGTTCAGGACGAACGACGTCTGCTCGGTCTTCGATGTCGGGACATTGCGGGTTGTCGCTCCGCTTCCGTCTCCGTAGATCATCTTCGTTGCTTTTGCGCCCAGCTTCTTCTGGACGATCGGTTTGAGCTTGCGATCCTCGAGCAGGGGCTTGAACACCTGATACTCATCAGGGTCGACAACACCCTGGACGACGTTCTCGCCGAGCCCCCATGCCGCATCGATCACGACGACACGATCGAAGCCGGTTTCGGTGTCGACCGAGAACATCACACCGGCCCCTCCGAGATCGGATCTCACCATCAGTTGGACGCCGATCGACAGGGCGACCTTCATGTGATCGAAGCCCTGCGTGGTCCGATAGCTGATCGCGCGATCGGTGAAGAGCGAAGCCAGGCATTTGCGGCATGCAAGCAGCAGGTCACGCGCGCCGCGAACATTCAGGTAGGTTTCCTGCTGGCCGGCGAAGCTGGCATGAGGAAGGTCCTCGGCCGTCGCGCTCGATCGGACAGCAACTTCGACGCTCGAGCGGTCTGTGCGCCGACAGAGGTCGGCATAGGCATCGATGATAGCTTGCGCCGTGTCATCCGGCCACCTGCCTTGCAGGAACAGGTTGCGGATTGTCTCTCCAGCCTGGGCCAACTCAAGTTCGCCAGCGTCCAGGCGCCTAAGTGTCGTCCGCATGACCTCGCCGAAACCATTGGACTCCACATACGCCCAGTATGCGCTGGTGGGGATGGCGAAACCGGGCGGAGCGGCGATACCCTGGGTTGCGAGGTTTCGGGCCAGCTCCCCGAGCGAGGCATTCTTGCCGCCGACACGTGATATGTCGCCTTTTCCAAGCTGGTCGAACCAGAGAACTTGGTGAGTATCGCTGCTCATGGGGCACCTTTGGCTGGCGCGCCCCATGATGCAGGCGGGGGAGGCGGTAACATTGATCCTGCACAAGAGTGATCCAGCTTCGACACCGTGGCGCGTCGACTATTGCTGAAAGTCACGCCTGAGGACGCGGTCCGTGGAATTCCTGCAGCGCGTCGCTGTCTGGCGGCGGCGGGATGATCTTCTTCCTGACAAGTAGCCGCTCCTGCGTTGGCGAAGTGTCTATCAGCGCCTGGCAGACGCGGAGTTTGAAGCGATCCGGCGCCTATATGATGCAGACGACCACGTGCCTTGGTTCATTTTCTGGATGGGAACGCGGTTCCATTGACCTGGGTCACATGCAAGCGCGCGAAGGAGCCGACACTGTTTGCCAAGTCTGACCGGGTCGATGCAGGAGCGTGCCATGAAGATGAAGGACATTCTGACGATTACGACGACAGGCGCCCCGAACGAGCATGTGATCGCTGCTGCGGAGCAGATCGCGCGTCAGAATGCTGGGAAGGTCATCGGCTTGGTCGTGGGGTGGCTTCCGCCAGTGTCCCTGTCGATGGAGGGGTGGGCTGTGACCCCCGTATGGGGCGACATTACTGAGGAGTCTCGGAAGGAACTCGCGGCCGAACTCGTGCGTGTAAAGACGCGGCTCGAGGCTGGAGGCTTGGGTCGTGATGTCGAGTCAGAACTTCTTGAAATGAGCGCGGGCCGCGTCGCGACGGGACTACGCGGCAGGCATGCCGACATCACCGTTGTTGGAAGGCCGCACGGGGATTTTGATCAGGCGATCGTCGAGGGCCCGCTGTTTGAATCTGGACGGCCTGTTCTCGTTGTGCCTCCGAACTGGAAGCCGCGCGAGATAGGCAGGTCAGTGCTTGTCTGCTGGAAGCCGACACGCGAGGCCGCAAGGGCGTTGGGCGATGCCGACGATCTCCTGGTCAATGCCAGCCAGGTCACGGTGGCGACCATCGACGCCAAACCTTCTGAAGACGGATACGGTCCCAGACCCGGTGTGGACATCACCGCCCATCTCGCGCGGCGCGGGGTAAATGTCGAGCTGGTGAATCTGGACTCGATGGGAAAATCCGCCGCTAGTGTGATCCATGAACAGGCGTTGGCCATGGATGCTGATCTCATCGTGATGGGCGGCTATGGGCGGTCTCGAATGAGCGAATTCATTTTTGGTGGCATGACACGCGAAATGCTCAAGACGGCAGGACATCCTGTCCTGATGGCTCACTAGGGCTAAGCGCGTGTTCCTCTGATCTCTCAGCTGCGGCTTCGACGTAGGAGTTCGCTCCGAAGGTTCGCCTGTATCAAAGCCATATCGAGCGGCTTTCAGGTGGGCGAGCGGCAGCGACCCCGTGGTGATAGAACTCCGCAAGCGGAGCATGGACCAGATCGGTGGGGCCAGATTTGAATTTTGGTGCGCCAAACTCGTTGATTGTGGCGTGCTGCTTTTCGAGCGACACGCGATCCTGCTCGGCGACAGTCCGCACGAAGGCCATGATCGCCGCGCGCTTCAGCCAGTTCGGGGCGAACCCCTTGCGCGTCGTCCAGCACCCGAAGGGGCGATAAGTATCATGGCTCTCCGGCACGAAGAAGGCCGTTGCGCAGAGCGTGAGTCCCTTCGTGCTTTCCCATCTCCCCTGGAAGGTGATCGGGGCCAGGTAGCGTCCGACGCTGCGCTTGCGCTCGCCTTCGAGCAACCGTGGCATCCAGCCACGATCGGGCGACTGTTGTTCGTAGGTCACTTCGAAGCCGTCGTCGCGATATGCAAGCGTTTGCTTCACCGGCTGCCTATGGCGGCTGTCGCGGATAAGCCCATCGTGAATGAAGTTGGTGTGGAAGGGATCGAGAATGTTCTCCAGCGCATCAATCGCCCGGCCGCGCCACACGCCGCGCGTGTACCAGAAGTGGTCGTACGCGGGATCACCGAGGAGCGGAGGCGGCGCGAACGGAGGCGCTTGTTCGCCGCCTTCCAACCGGATGAAGATGGCGCCAAAGCGCTCGACGGCCGCAATGCGTTCAGCGCCCAGGCGTGAAATGTCCGATCCCTTGTCCGCGCCCGGCACATCGACACAACGCCCTGCGCCGTCGAAGCGCCAGCCGTGATAGGGGCATCGCAACGCGCCGTTCTCCACCTTGCCGCCGGAGAGGGGATAGTTTCGATGCGGGCAGCGATCCTTCAGAACCGCGACGCCCTCGGCCCCGCGGAACAACACCAGCGGCACATCGGCGACACGGCGCGCGAGCGGTTTCGATCTCAGTTCGTGCGACAGGGCGACCGGTACCCATGTCGTGGAAAGGCCAGCGGGAAAGGGCGTCATTGCAGGGCAATCCTTTCCAGCATTGGCCGCATCGACTCCAGCGCAGAGGAAAGCGCCTGATAGGCCAGACGTCGCCTGCGGGGCAGATGATTATCGAAAACCATGCTGAACTCCAGTGCCGGCCGCGCGCCGCGGTTGCGCTTGAAGGCGCCGGCGCCGGCAGAAAAATTGAGACTTAGTCCTTCCTCCATCGCCCGTTCCGCTGAAGCGGCCATCGCGATCCTGTAAAGACCCCGCGCTTGCGGCAGGCTGCGGTCGTAACCCAGCAGGGGATTGATGAGCGTGCCTTGATACACGTGCTCGGTGGTGAACCCTTCCAGCCCGCCGTCCTGGCGGCGGATCAGTTGCATCTTTAGCACGCCGCTTTCCAGAGCGGCGAGAAGCAAGGCTGCGCTATATGCGGGGTTGGTGGTCGAATATTTGCCTCGGTAAAGGTCGTTGTAGAATGCGAGCACACGCTCCAGCGCGTCGTCTGAAAGTCCGCGTGCATCTTCGAGTCGGAGTCCGTGGGCGTGCAACAGTTTGCGGTCGTCGCGCGCGTCGCGCCGGGGCGCCCAATCCGCGCGGGCGTCCGGCAGCCGCCACACGATGCGGCTGAGCAAACGCCGTCCTCCCAACTGTGTCATTCGCTCAACAAGCTTGGCATTGTCTTCCAGATTGAGGGACCGCCAGACGATGGCGCGCTCCGGAAAGGCCTTTCGAAGGGCATCCAGCACAGCTTCGAGGTCGTCCCCGGTCCAGTCACCGTAGAGACTTGTAGAAAACAGCAGATGATTTGCGAACACGACTGAATCGGCCCGGGCGAGGCGAAGAAGAGCCTCAGTGGCGTGCGATAGCCCATGAAAAAGCACAGCCTGCGCGACATGGATTTCACGCGACGTTTCATCCCGGGCCGCCTGTCCGTAGGTGGTCGCGAGGGAAGTCAGCCAGCAGCTTCCCCGCGATGGCGTCACCAGGGCGAAGGCACGATCTGCAAGCTGCAGCACGCCTAATCTGAATTCAGCATTTCCGAGCGCCGACGAACCAAGACGAGCAACTGATCGAAGATAAGCGCAAATGCCCGCTTGCCCGGTCCCCCAGGTGATTGCCTCATCGTCAACGCCGGTGATGCGTACGTTAGCCATCAAACAGGTTCACCATTCCACTCGATGTCGAGGGTGGAAGCTCTGGTGATGCTGATGCCACGGCGGATGCCAATCAGGTTCAGTCGGGCAGCGTCGATCAGGGCGCCAACGACGGGCGCGGCGTCGCGTGGCGCGGATATGACGTCGACGCTTTCGCGCCGCCGCCTGATCCAGTCACGGGTCCGTCCCTGCAACAGCGCCATTGGAAGGCCAAACGTCCACAGCGCGGGGCCGACATGCTTTGCACAGGCGTCGGGCGTCAGCACAGGCCCTTCGCGCCGACCCAGCATTGCGTCGGCCAACGCTGCGCTGCGGTCAAACAAGTGCACGCCGCTCGTCGCGCGCGGATTGCATTCGAGCAGCCAGGGCGTTCCGTCAGCATCGATCATCACATCGCAGGCGAACTGGCCCCGGGGCACAATCTTGGCCGCAAGTGCTTCGGCGATACTCAGCAGCTGCTTGTGTGCGGCCGGCGCCAGCGTCTCAAACGCGTAGCCGGCGCCTCCCCGAAACTTCCATGGCGAACTGTAGCAGGAAAACGCGACCAGCCGGGAGCCGTTGCTGACGGCGTAAAAGCTCACCTCCGCGCCACGCACGCGCCGTTGTGCGACCCACGCGCCGGCGTCGAACGAACAAGCCGACTTGAAGTCATCTCGCGACGGCCCCACCAGTGTCCGCGCACCAAAGCGCGAAAATTCGGGCTTGAAGACCAGATCTTTCGCATTGCCAAGGAAGGCTTCCAGCCCCGCGGTGGAATCGACGAGGGTCGTCTCGGGTACTGCCAGCCCCAACGCCGCAGCTTCGCGGGCAAACAGGTACTTCGAATGTAGCCGGCGCAAGGTCGGAAGGTCAGGCGCGAAGACCCGTTCGTGCTCAAGGGCCGCCAGATAAAACACCTCCTCGCATGTCGGGATCACGATCGACGGGTCAACGTCAGAGATGAGCTTTGCCATCGCTGCGGCGAAGGCTCCAAAGCCGACGCGTGGAGACGGAAAGCGATGCATCTGCCTGACGACGCGCGAGAATGAAGCCATGCGGCTTGGCGCACAGTCCGCCATATGAACGTCAAACCCTGCGGCGCTAAAGGTACGCGCAAGATCCAGAGCGGCGGGCGCTCGCGCCCCGGTGATCAATACGCGCTCAGGCATTGGACCACTGCACGCGGCGACGCTTCGGGAATCCGTCAGGCAGGTACGGTCGCAGCGTTACCGGAAGGGTGACGCCAGCTTCGGCAAGCAATCTCGCGATTGTAATGCGGGCCTGGTCGGCCCGCGGGGCATCGCAAGCGAAGCGAATGCCATCCGGAGAACCAATTGCCCGCCAGTGTTCCGCTGGCGCCAATACATCGGCGACGGCGCGCTCTACCTGTCGTGGAAAGATGCGCGCCTCGCCCCAGCGCCAGATATCAGTATAGCGTCCTTCGACAGGCTCGATCGCCTGTAACGCCAGGCCACATGGGCATGGTGCATCCTTGGGTTGGACGATGTCGTCCAGTCGCACGCGCACAATCGGCTGGCTGGTGCGGCGCAGATCGGTCACGATCAAGCGGTTTCGATCACTGCCGGCGATTGGCTCAAACTCGAAGACGAACGAGTCCTCGTTGAGGTGCAGTACGCCGCGCTCACACGCCGTGCCCAGAAATCCCTCGGTGGCCTGGTAGATGGGGTCTGGCCGCACGCCGAGGGCCTCGGTGATCCATGCGCGCTCGGCTGCGCCCATGGGTTCGGCCCCGTAGAACAGCCGCTCGAGGGGTGGCGCTGTGAATTCGCCGTTATTCGAAAATAGGGCGAGCTCGGCCAGGACATGACTTGGCGCCACGAATATCTCCGGCGCGAAGCTTTCAATTTCGCTTGCGCGTTTGCGCGCCGGCGAAGCCAGGCTGAAGAAGCGAAACTCGAAGGGGCCCGCATTGCTCACATCGCGGTAGAGCGCATTGTCCGCGCGCAGGCAGAGCCCAATGCGCCGACGCCGCAGCGGCGAGCCCGGCAACAGCTTGGCAAGGCATTGCCCCAGATATCGTGCTCGCTCTGCCTTGGTCGACAGGAACACGCCGCGCGCGCCTGAAGTCCCCGTCGAGTATCCCGCATGAACCCCAGGAAGAACTGTGCTTGCCCCATCGTGTTCAGCAGCCTCTGCCGAAGCCAAAATCTGGTCCGCGCTCAACGCCAGCGAGTTCCAGTCGCCCGGCCGCTGGCGCATGTCGCCTGGCTCGACCACGGGAAATGCGCTCAGGGGAGACCCGGCCAAAGCAGATAGTGTCGGCGTCCTTGCAAGCGCGGGCGACATTCGGCGCCATAGCCGCGCCTGATGCCGTGCAATCTCCGCGCGGCTACGCAGGAAAGCGTGCGCCATGCGCGTCTGGGCGTAAGCTTCTGCAACTGCGATGCGGCTGATGCTCACGCGGGTGGATCCGCCAGGGAAGCGATCTCGGGGCAATGTGAAGGTGCAAGAAGAATCTCAGTGTTCCGCGCGCCGAGCAGGTGCAGGTCGTGCAGCGTATCCCGATATGATCGCGTGTTGCCAAGAAGCGCCGTTGTGATGCGGGGCGGTGGAACATTGTCGCGCACAGCCGCTGATGACCATGCCGCATCGCCCACCAGGAATGTCTTGCGCCCATCACCATCGCGCACAAGCAGGCCCCAGTGCCCGACGCAATGCCCCGGCAGAGGCACGGCCAGCAGGCTGCCGTCCCCCAGCAGATCCACGCCCGCTTCGAACGGCTTCATGTCATCGTCGAGCGGCGTCGCCGCCATGTCTTCGAAATACACTGCGCGCTCGTGCAGCTCTGCGGGGGCGAGCGTCGAAAGCAGCCCACGCCGAACACGCCCAAAGCGGCTACCGGATGTCAGTTGCGCGGCGCCGATGCGTGAGCAGAACAGGCGGGCTGCCGGAAAGGCGTGCAGCCCTGCGATATGGTCGCCATGGAAATGCGAAATGACGATGTGACGAACATCCTCCGCCTTCAAACCGTGCCGCTGCAACTGGTCGGCGACAGCATGCCCTTCCTTCAGTTGCACCGGCGTCGCCCACCGATAAAGTCGCTCTGGCATAGACCGCGTTGCTGCGAAGAAGGCGGGATCGTAACCCGTATCAAATAGGATGGGGCCTTCAGTTGGGTGGATGATCAGTCCAGCCAGAGCGGGAAACTCGGTCGGACATAGTCCGGCCCCGCGCCGCGCCATGCCCGCCGGGTGATGGCACAGTCCAGCTTGCAGGACGTGAAATTGGCAGCGCTTCATGAGGCTCCCGCCACGCTGCGCGCTGCAAGCGCTTGTGCGGTCGAGACGGGATCGAATGCAGGCTGATAGCCCAGCAACGTCCGTGCACGCGACAAGTCGAAAGTCTGCGTGAACGCCAGTGTCGCGACGCCATACGTTGTCAGGCGCGGTTCGGGGCGTGATGGCCGCAGGTTGCTCACGATCTCTGACGTGCGCGCAAGCAGAAGAGCAACCGATAGGGGAACATGTCGTAATGCGATGGGGCGTTGCAGCGCCTCGGCGAGCTTGGCCACCAGCTGGGCGACGCTTACCGGACGCCCGCCAGATACATTGATCGCCTTGCCGGCCGTCGCCGTCAGGTTCTGCCCGGCTTTCACCAGTGCGGCGCTTGCGTCCCGAACATCGGTCAGCTCGATCAGCGCTTGTCCTCCACGCAAAGCCGGAAACCATCCTCGCGACGCCAGGGCCAGAATACGCGGCAATAGAACCTTGTCATCGGGTCCGACCAGCGCGCGCGGTCGCAACGACGTGGTCCGAAACGTTGGCGTGTTTGCGGCGAGCACCAGGTCCTCGGCCACGCGCTTGGTCCGGGCGTATGCATTGAGCGCGCGACGCGGCAGGGGACTCTCCTCCGTCAACAACGCTTGGTCCCGCAGCGAGGCATAGATCGAGGGCGACGATACAAAGACGAATCCGTCGGCTCCGGCTGCGCGCGAGCCCGCAATCAGGCGCTCGGTCGCCACCACATTCGCCGCGTAAAATTCCGCCTCCGGTCCCCACGGGCTCGAAAGCGCTGCCGCGTGAAACACAATGTCGATGCCTTGGCACAAAGCGTTGACGTCCATCGTGAGAAGGTCGCCTCGCACGAACTCATCGCATACACGCTTGATGCGCTCCTCGTGCATCGTGCTCCGCCCGGTCGCGCGCACAACGTATCCTGCGTCGCGTAGGGCTGCGCAGAGGCTGAGCCCCAGCCCGCCGGTTGCGCCGGTCACCAAGGCGTGCCGCGCGCTCAAAAGCGCAACACCATGGCGGCGGCGCTGATGCCCGCGGCGGTGCCGAGCAACAGAACCTTCGAACCCGGAGGGATGCGACCTTGGCGGTAAGCCGTCACAAGCGCCGTGGGCAGCGATGCGGCGATCTGGTTTCCGTGCTTGCCGAAAATGTCGACAATGCGCGCCGGATCGCCACCCATCAGTCGACGCACGTGTTCAACGCCTGGATGGCTTGCCTGGTGGCACACCACGAGATCGACAGTCTCGCGATTGACGCCCGCTTCCTTCAGCACATCATCCATGAGCTTGGGCAGGCAGCGCGCAGCGGCTTTGAACACACCGAATGCGTCCATCTGGAATTTCGAGCCCTGCAGAAGGGCCTCGGACTCGCTGGCGCGTATCAGTGTGCCGCCAGACCGCAGGGTCGCGAGGCCCTTGCCTTCGCCATAGGTCTCAAAACGGCGCGAGATCAGGCCGGAGCCATCCCTGTCCGCGGATGCTTCAAGGCAAACAGCCGCCGCCCCGTCTCCAAAAATGGCATAGGTCTGCCGGTCCTCAGGATCGAGGCCCGCCGAGGCGATGTCGCTCGACACAATCACTGCGCGCTTGAAGCGTCGCGTGGCAAAACCCATCGCGACGATGTCGAGCGCCGTCAGGAACGACAGGCACGTCTGATTGACGTCAAAGGCCCAGATGCCCGACTTGCCCAGACCGAGCGCTTCCTGGATGAGCACTGACGTGCCGGGGATCGGCTGTTCCATGACAGCGCACGCACCAACGAGCACATCAAAGTCGCCATCGCTCCAGCCAGCCATCGCGATGGCTTCGCGCGCGGCGGCTGCACCCATGGCCGAACTTGTCTCGTCTGGTGCAGCGACGCTGCGTGTGCGGATGCCGAACTTCTCTTCCGTCCAGCCAGGGGATTCGCCGAACAGTGCGTCCAGTTCAACAGACGGGCGTTCGGTTCGCGGCATGTAGCTGCCGTAGCCCACGACCTTGAACGGCGTCATCATATCTGGACTACTCACTAGGCATTACCCGACAAGCGGCTGCGCGCCGCCCCCTGCCTGCCTCTAGCAGTAAACCTCAATTATCCGCGGGGCGGAATAGCAGTCGGAACCGGCGGTTATCGCCCCGCCAAAGCGGGACCTGCCCACCATTTGCGGCAAAATTTGGCGGCGATTGCGCCCTTGTGCCGTAAAGGGATTGAGGACGTCCGAATTCACTATCCGCGAGGCCCAAGCGGGATCGTCTCGTCGCACGAATCCTGGCGAGGGCGCTCGCCTTGCCCCAGGGCGGCGATAGTGGGCTTGAGGCATAGCCGCTGTTGATGATGATCGGCTTCGCGCTGGCCGCCATCCTGAACGATCCAAAGATTGTCAGCCGGCGCGACGGGATAGCGGCGCATGCCGCAAGCCCGCTTTCAATCGCTCTGCTGATCTTCTCCGCTGGGGTCTTCACCGCGACGCTCGAAGGCACGGCAACCGTCGACCTTCTTCTTTTCAGCAGGGATGCGATTCCGGACTCTTTGGTGTGCACCCGCGACGTTGCCAAGGGTCTCGACATCGCCAATCGCCTGCAGACCGGTATCGCCCACATCAATGGCCCTACAGTGCGCGATGAGGCGCAGATGCCTCTCGGCGGCGCCAAGGCCTTGGGCTGTGGCATCCTCGGCACATGGCCGAGACTGACATCGTGTGTGGGTCCGGATTCGGCCGAATGAAATGTGGCGAGCGAGCAATCTTCGCGAACACTTTCAGCGCCCTACGCAAATCCCGCTGTAGGAAACCCGCAATCTCATCCACCCCCCGCCTGGGTGAGCGCATTATGCGCTGGTCGTCTCCGCACGGAGGGCAGCTGATCACTGTCGGCGCGAAGACGATGCGAACCGGGAAACCCGTTCGCAGGGGACGCGGGTCATCCGCTCTCGGACTACGAACCACGGACTACGGACTACAACTTGCGGAGCCATCCGCGTCCCCAGCCCTCCATCGGAGGGCAGATCGACAGCACATCTCCAGGCGCTGCAACGCCGTGGAGTTTTCAGCATGTCCCCTGGCTCAGACCTTCGCCTTCGTGCGCGACTTGTCATACGTGCCCAGCCTGGGCTTGAACGTCTTCTCGTCGATGAACGACCGGATGCCTTCCTTGGGTCCGTCATCGTCGTGCGGCTTGGCCGCCTCCTGCACAAAGAAACACGACTTATCGACTGCGCCTGCCGCAGCGTCGCGCCTTGCGCGCGGGTTGACGTGCGCGCAAGGTTGGCGCGCAGGCGTCGCGGAGATTGTGAATGCAGCTGATCAGCCAGACGGCGGTCGAGGGAATTCCCGGGCCGACCTACGCTGAGGCCTATCCACGGATTGAAGGGCTGAACTTCA
This sequence comes from Hyphomonadaceae bacterium UBA7672, assembly GCA_002483135.1. GTDB lineage: Bacteria > Pseudomonadota > Alphaproteobacteria > Caulobacterales > Hyphomonadaceae > UBA7672. The sequence goes on from DLHI01000022.1 coordinate 148,596, forward strand.
ACGACGGCAAGCTGTTTACGCAAGGGCAGCCTTACGGCGCATTCGCGCGATTGAGGCAGGCCGCGCCAGTCTGCTGGCATCCCGAGCCCGAAGGGTGGCCGGGATTCTGGGTGGTCACGCGGCATGCCGACGTGATGCACGTGAACGGCGATCCGGCGACCTTCTCGTCACAGCGCGGCGGCATTCTCATGAATACCCCCAAGCCGGGCATGGGACATATGCTGCTGGGCCGCGCGTCGCAGGACACAATGATCAACCTCGACGCTCCGCAGCATATGCAGCTGCGTCGCGAGCACATGCCGTTCTTTACGCCGGCCTATCTGCGTGGGCTGACGGTGAAGGTGCAGACTGAAGTCACGCGGCTGATCGACGGCATGGCGGCCAAGGGGCCGTGCGACATGGTGGAGGAGTTCTCCTCGCGCCTACCGCTCTACACGCTGTGCGAAATCCTCGGCGTGCCGGAAGCTGACCGCTCGAAATTCCTGCACTGGATGCACTATCTGGAAATGGCGCAGAACCTCGCAGCCGAACAGGCCGCGCAGCCGGTCGCGCCCAGCCTGGAGCTGATCCAGTTCGTTGCCGACTTCAACAACAATGTCGAAGAGATGTTCGCCTACGGCCAGCACATGCTGCACAAGCGCCGCCAGAATCCGCAGCCCGACCTGATGACCGCAATTGCTCGCGCGCAGGTCGATGGCGAATTGCTGAGCGACGAGTATCTCGATGGCTCGTGGCTTCTCATCGTGTTCGCCGGCAATGACACGACGCGCAACACGCTGTCGGGCGCGATGAAGCTGCTGACCGAATTCCCGGACCAGAAGGCGAAACTGATTGCCCAGCCCGATCTTCTCTCCAACGCCGCTGACGAATTCATCCGCATGGTGAGCCCCGTGATCTACATGCGGCGCACGGCGCTGCAGGACGCGATGATCGCCGATCAGAAGATCGCGGCCGGCGAGAAGGTGATCATGTATTATGGCGCCGCGAATCGCGATCCGGCAGCGTTCGAGAATCCCGATGTGCTCGATGTGGCGCGCGCCAATGCCAACAAGCATGTGGCGTTCGGCTATGGGCCGCATGTGTGCCTCGGCAAGCGCGTGGCGCAGATTCAGCTCGAGGAAGCGTATAGCCAGCTGCTCGGCCGTCTGCCCGATATCGAATGGACTGGCGAGATCGACATCGCGCCGAACAATTTCGTGCATGCCATACGCAAGCTGGGTGTGAGGTTCTCGGCCCGGCACTGAACCATCGAACGACAGAATCCGGCCCACCGGACATTCAGGGAGACGCATCTTGGGTGATATCATCAGCGGCGAACGCCGCTTGAACACCAATGACCTGAACTTGCGCTCCGCCCGCGCGGCGACGGGGCTCGACAGCATTGGCTTGCAACCCGGCGACATCATCGCGCTGTTCCTGCGTAACGATTTTCCGTTCTTCGAAGCTAGCATGGCGGCCGGCATTCTCGGCGCCTATCCGACGCCGGTGAACTGGCACGCAACGCCCGAGGAAGCGCGCTACATTCTGGAGAACTCCGGCGCCAAGGCGATCGTGATCCATTCTGACCTCCTGGCCGGCATCCAGGCTGTCATACCCAAGGGCGTTCACGTCTTTGTAGTTCCAACACCAGCAGAGATCGCAGCTGCTTACAGCCTGCCGCCTCAGCCCTCGCAGGCGCCACCGGGTGCGCGCATCTGGTCGGAGTGGCTGGAGGGTTTTGCGCCATGGTCCGGCGCACCGCGTCCAAATCCAGGTACGATCATATATACGTCGGGTACGACTGGAAATCCCAAGGGCGTTCGCCGCTCGCCACCGACGCAGGAACAGGCCGACGCCTCGTTGCGCAGCCTGCTCTCCATCTTCGGATTCACCACGCGGCCGCCTGACAAGATCGTCAGCGTGATGACCGGGCCGATGTATCACTCGGCGCCGAACGCTTATGGCATGCTGTGCGCGCGGCTCGGCGCGACGCTTCATCTGGAAGCGCGGTTCGAGCCTGAAGAGCTGCTTCAGATGATCGAGCGGCACAGGATCACGCACATCCACATGGTGCCTATCATGTTCAACCGCCTGCTGAAGCTGCCGGAAGAGGTGAGGCGGAAGTATGATCTGTCCTCGCTGGAGTTCGTGGTGCATGCGGCCGCCCCGTGCTCTCCGCCCGTCAAGCGCGCAATGATCGAATGGTGGGGGCCGGTGATCAACGAATACTACGGCTCCACCGAAACCGGCGGCGTCGTGTTCTGCACGTCCGAGCAATGGCTGTCGCATCCGGGAACGGTCGGGGCGCCCATGCCGGATGCCGATGTTCGTATCACCGACGCGGATGGAAACTCGCTGCCGCAGGGCGAGATCGGCGAAGTGACCGCCGCATTCCCGAACATTGCGGACTTCACCTATCATAAGGACGACGCCAAGCGTCGCGCCACGGCGAAGGTTGGTCTGATCGCCACAGGCGATCTCGGCTATTTCGACAAGGATGGATTCCTCTATCTGTGCGATCGCTCGAAGGACATGATCATCTCGGGTGGCGTCAACATCTATCCCGCCGAGATCGAGGCTGTGCTGCATCGCATGCCCGGCGTTGCGGACTGCGCGGTGTTCGGCATTCCTGATGACGAGTATGGCGAGGCGGTGCATGCGTGCGTGCAGGTGCAGCCGGGCAAGCAGCTGAGCGAAGAGGCCGTGAAGGCTTACCTGCGCGAACATTTGTCCGGCTTCAAGGTTCCAAGATCCGTCGATTTCCGCACGGAACTGCCGCGCGAGGACTCGGGGAAAATCTTCAAACGCAAGCTGCGCGAGCCCTTCTGGGCGGGCCGCACGACGAGAATCTAGAGAGGAAACCCGCAGGTGAACTTCGATTTCTCCGACGAACAGAAGATGCTCCGCGACCAGGCGCGCAAATTCCTGGCCGAAAAGTCCAGCAGGAAGGTCGTCCGCGACGTGCTGAACGACGATGCGAAGGCATTCGATGCGTCGTTATGGAGGGCGATTGCGGAGCAGGGCTGGCTTGGTGTAGCGATACCCGAAGAGCACGGCGGGCTTGGCCTTGGCCGGCTTGAGCTGTGCGTGCTGGCAGAAGAAATCGGGCGCGCGCTGGCGCCTGTGCCGTTCTCGTCGACGCTGTACTTCTTCGCCGAGGCGCTGTTGCTGGCGGCGTCCGCCGATCAGCGTGCGCGCATCCTGCCCGGCATTGCAGACGGCTCGGTGATCGGTGCATTCGCGGTTTCCGAGGGGCCGGGAGCGCCCTCGCCGTCGTCGATTGAGGCCCAGTTCGACGGATCGAAACTCACTGGCGTCAAGATACCCGTCACAGATGGGGATATCGCCACGTACGCCGTCGTGCTGGCGCGCGAGGCGCAAGGCCTATCGCTTGTGCTCGTTGATCTCAATCAGAACGGCGTGAAGCGCGAATCTCTGAAGACTCTGGACCCGACACGCAGCCACGCGCGTCTCACCTTCAGCAAGGCATCCGCCGAGCGCATCGGCAAGGCGGGCGAAGGCTGGGACCTTGCGGAGCAGGTCCTTGATCGCGCCGCCGTGCTGATCGCTTTCGAGCAGATCGGCGGCGCAGGAGCGTGCCTCGAAATGTCGGTCGACTTCGCGAAGAACCGCTACGCCTTCTCGCGCCAGATCGGCTCGTTCCAGGCGATCAAGCACAAGCTGGCTGACATGTACGTTGGCATCGAGCTGGCGCGTTCGAATGCGTACTACGGCGCATGGGCGCTTTCGACGGAAGCTGGTCAGTTGCCAATCGCAGCGGCTGCGGCGCGCGTGGCGGCGTGTGATGCATACTATTTCGCATCGAAGGAAAACATCCAGGCGCATGGCGGCATGGGTTATACGTGGGAGGTGGACTGCCACCTCTTCTATCGCCGCGCCAAGCTTCTCGCCGTGCAGGCGGGTGGTCCCGGCGTATGGAAGGAAAAGCTGGTGCGCCGGCTTGAACAGAAGAACGCGGCCTAGGAGAGAGTCATGGATTTCAACGACACCCCCGAAGAAGCCGCCTTCCGCGCTGAAGCCCGCGCTTGGCTAGAGAAGACGCTTGGCCAGCCGAGCGGACGCACAGGCGCCCGACCGGACTCCGCCGAGTGGCTGCAGATCGCCAAGGCCTATCAGGCAAAGAAGGCTGCAGCTGGCTATGTCGGCCTGACCTGGCGCAAGGAAGTCGGCGGCCGCGAACTATCGCCGATCTACTCCGTCATCTTTGGACAGGAAGAGCAGCAGTTCCAGGCGCCCGTTGCGCCATTCTCCATCGGGCTTGGCATGTGCATTCCGACGGTGATCGCATTCCACAAACCTGAAAGCGTGAAGCGATATGTCGGCCCCGCCCTGCGTGGTGAGGAAATCTGGTGCCAGCTCTTCTCTGAACCTGGCGCTGGCTCGGACGTGGCCGGCCTCAAGACCCGCGCCGTGAAGGATGGCGACGACTGGATCATCAACGGTCAGAAGGTGTGGACCTCCGGCGCGCATTATTCCGACTATGGCATTGTGCTTGTGCGCACCAATCCCGAGAAGGAGAAACACAAGGGCCTCACCATGTTCGTCATCAACATGAAGGCGCCGGGTGTGGAAGTGCGTCCGATCCATCAGATGTCTGGCGGGTCGAACTTCAACGAGGTCTACTTCACTGACGTCCGCATCCCCGACAGCGAACGCCTCGGCGAAGTGGGCAATGGCTGGAATGTCGCGCTGGTCACGCTGATGAACGAACGCCTCGCGGTCGGCGGATCGGCTGGGCCCGAGTATGGCGAGATACTCGAACTTGCGCGCAACACGCCCTCGCCATCCGGCAAGGGTTCCCTGCTGCAGGACCAGGCCTTCAGAGAAAAACTGGCTGGCTGGTATGTTAGTGCGGAAGGCTACACGCTCGGCAAGTACCGCACGATGACGGCGCTTTCGAAGGGCCAGACGCCGGGGCCTGAAAACTCGATCGGCAAGATCCTGAACGCCAACCGTATGCAGGATCTCGCCAACGCGGCCATCGAAGGCGAGGATCACTTCGGTATCATCTCGGATGCGGACCTCGCCCCCATGCAGGGCGCCTTCCACAACGCCTACATGTGGGCGCCGGGGTTGCGCATCGCGGGTGGCACGGACGAGATCCTGCGCAACATCATAGCTGAACGGGTGCTGGGCCTGCCCCAGGACGTGCGCGTCGACAAGGGCGTCGCGTACAAGGATCTGCCCAAGGGCTGACCTGCGTCGATTCAAAGGGTCATTGTGCTGGAGGCGCGAGGCGCTCTACTATTGGCAAAACAGACAGCCAGTGGGAGCACCTCTTGTCCGACCTTCACGATAATCCGGAACTCAACGACCTTCGCATGTCGGAGAAGGGGCGGCCGCTGTTTGACGCCGTGAAGCGTCACATCGCCGAAAACGTTGAGCCGATCCTCGAGGAGTTCGACGAACTTGATCGCCAGAAGACTGATCGCTGGTCCTGGCATCCGCGCCAACTGGAGCTGCTTGATGGCGCGAAGAAGAAAGCCAAGGCCGCCGGCCTGTGGAACTTCTTCCTGCCCAACGCTGAAACCGGCGAGGGTCTCTCCAATCTCGACTACGCCTACATCGCGGCCGAATTGGGCAAGTGCCACCTCGCCTCCGAAACGCTGAACTGTTCCGCCCCCGACACGGGCAACATGGAAGTGCTCGAACGCGTGGGCACGCCTGCGCAGAAGAAGAAGTGGCTCGAGCCGCTGTTGAACGGCGAGATCCGCTCCGCCTATGCGATGACGGAGCCAAACGTCGCCTCCTCGGACGCCAAGAATATCTCAACCAGCGCCGTACTTGAAGGCAATGAGTGGGTGATCAACGGCGAGAAGTACTACATCTCGAATGCCGGCGATCCGCGTTGCAAGATCATGATCACCATGGTCAAGACCAGCCCCAATGCGCCGGCGCATCTTCAGCAGTCGCAGATCCTCGTGCCGATGGACACGCCCGGCGTGAAGGTCATCGGCCCGATGCACGTCTTCGGCGCCGACCATGCACCGCGCGGCCACATGCACATCAAATTCACGAACGTGCGCGTGCCGAAGGAGAACATCCTACTTGGCGAGGGGCGCGGCTTCGAGATCAGCCAGGTCCGCCTCGGGCCGGGCCGCATCCATCACTGCATGCGCACCATCGGCAAGGCGGAAGCCGCCCTCGAGATGATGATCAAGCGTGGCCTGTCGCGCGAAGCCTTTGGCCAGCCGCTCATCAAGCTGGGCAAGAATCCCGAAGTCGTTTCGCGCGCTCGTTACGACATCGAGCAGATGCGCCTGATGGTACTGAAGGCAGCCAAGGCGATGGATGTGCTCGGCAACAAGGAGGCCCGTGTCTGGGTGTCGATGGTGAAGTCGATGATCCCGGAGATCACCTGCCGCATCATCGACGAGGCGATCCAGATCCACGGCGCCACCGGCATATCGCAATGGACGCCGCTGGCCGAACTCTATGCCGACGTGCGCCACCTTCGTTTCGCTGACGGTCCTGACGAGGTGCACCACATGGTGGTCGGCCGTCACGAGATCAGGAAATACCAGCCGGGCAGCAATACGCCGTAGGCAGCCTCATATCTCCACGCCGCGCAAGCTTCACAGCTCTCATGCCTGTGAAGCTTGCGCTGGCGTACGCATGCGGTAGTTGCTTCCGCTTCAAAGGGATTCGTTGAATGGCTGATGGGCCTGGCTCGAAGGCGCGGGGAAACGTTGCGCGCGCGGAATGCGCCGTTGGCGTTGCCGCGACGCGTATCGCCGAAGCGCTGAACAAGAAAACCGTTCTGGCCATAGTCTCTAGCGATTATCGTGCGCGGGACATTCATGCCGCGCTTCAGGGGGCGGCGCCCAAGGCGGAGATCGTGTTCTTCGGACCGAGCGACGCGCTGCCGGGCGACACCCAGCCGCCCACGCCTGCCAACACCGGCGTGCGTCTGGCGGCCCTGCGTCGCGCGCGCGGTCTGGCCAAGGCGAAAGCGAAGAAGGTGGTCTGCGTCACCACGGCGGAAGCGGCCAGCGAAATGCTGCCCAAACCCGCAACGTTCGATGGCGCGCTGACGCGGTTTGTCGTCGGCGGGCGTATCGAGCCCGAGGCGTTCCGCAACGTGGTACGCAGCATCGGCTACTATGAAGACGACCGCGTCGATGAACCCGCCGAATTCGCCATGCGTGGGCGTGTGATCGACATCTTTCCGGCAAACGCAGAAAGACCTGTTCGCCTCGAACTGGCCGACGGTGCGGTGCAGCGTATCCGCGAGTTTGACTCGGTTAGCCAGCGCGGCGTGCGCGACCTGCCGTTTATTGATCTCGGATCCGCCGCCTGGCCCGTTCTGCTCGGGCGCAGCAACACGTTGTTCGACTATTTTCCCGATGCGGTCATCGCGCTCGATCCTGGTGCAGCCGCCGAGCGCTCGCGCTTTCTGAGCCTCGCGGCCGACGCCACTGGCGGCCAGAAGAAGAATGCGCCGGCGAACCAGACCATCGTTCCACAAGCCGCTTGGGACGCCGCGACGAAGAAGCGAACGATGCTCGATCTGGCCGCCGGGCCGGATGAACGCACGATCCGCTTTTCCGCCAACGCCGATCCCGTGAAAGCAATGAATGCCGAGATCGCCGCCGCCTTCAAGGAAAAGGCGCGCGTGGTGATTGCAGGAACAGACCACGACCTGCGCTTTCTGAAGAAGCGCCTGCCGCGCAATCTGGCGCAGGGCGCGCGTCCCATTCCAGGCTGGAACGAGGCTGACAGCGGCTGGCTCAATCGGGTGAAGCTGCTCGACATGCGCGTGCCACTGAGCTGGCGCGAGCCGAAGCGGCTAGTGGTCTCCGCGCGCGAAGTCATTGGCAACAATGCTGGCCTCACGGCTGCGTCCGAGGATGGCGGCGAACATCTGCTTGAAATCGGGGACGTGTGCATCGGTGATGTCGTGATCCACGAAGATCACGGGCTTGCCGTCATCGCCGGGCTCAGCCGTCCCTCGGGGGCGAGCGCCGTCGTGGAAGCGATTGAGTTAGAATATGCGGGCGGCGCGCGCCGGCTTGTGCCGGTCGAGGAGGCCGATCGCATATGGCGCTACGGCGCAGACAGGTCGGCTGTCACGCTCGATGGCCTCGATGGCGCGAGCTGGCGCAAGCGCCGCCTGATCATCGACAAGGCGATGACCGAGACCGCGGCCGAAATGACGCGCCTCGCCAAGGAAAATGCAAAGCGCCGCTCCCCGAAGATCGAACCCGATCCAGGCGCCTATGCTGACTTCGTCACCGGCTTCCCGTTCTCTGAAACGCCGGATCAGACCCGTGCCATCAATGCAGTGCGCGATGATCTCGCTTCGGGCAAACCGATGGATCGGCTGGTGGTTGGCGATGTCGGGTATGGCAAGACAGAGGTGGCGATGCGCGCCGCAGCGCTGGTTGCGCTGGCCGGCAAGCAGGTGGTGATTTCTGCGCCGACCACTGTGTTGGTGCGCCAGCACTATGAGACGTTCAAAGCGCGTTTCGAGCGCACGGGTCTCAAGGTCGCCTCACTGTCGCGCCTGTCGGATGCCGCAGAGCGCAAGCGGGTCAAGGCTGGTCTGGCTGACGGGTCCATCTCGGTCGTTGTCGGGACCGGGGCGGTTGCTGCAGACAAGGTCGAGTACGCCAATCTCGCGCTGGTTGTGATCGACGAGGAGCAACGCTTTGGGGCGGCTGACAAGGCGCGATTGCGCGATCTTGCGGGTCCCAGCGGTCATCTGCTCAGTCTCACCGCCACGCCTATCCCGCGAACCCTTCAGAACGCCTTGCTGGGCCTGAAGCAGATGTCGGTGATTGCAACGCCGCCCGCGCGCCGCCAGCCCATCCGCACGCTCGCCGGTACGTTTGACGAGCATCAGGTGAAGACGGCGCTGTTGCGTGAGAAGGATCGCGGCGGCCAGAGTTTTGTTGTTGTCCCGCGTATCCAGGATCTTCCCGGCATCGAAGCGACGCTGCACCGATTGGTCCCGGAGCTGACACTGTTGCAGGCGCACGGAGAAATGCCCGCGGCCGATATCGACAGCTCCATGGTTCGTTTCGCCAATGGCCTAGGCGATATCCTGCTGGCGACCAACATCATCGAGGCGGGTCTCGACGTGCCGCGCGCGAACACGATGATTGTCTGGCGAGCTGACCGTTTTGGCCTCGCGCAGCTTCACCAACTGCGTGGCCGCGTGGGACGTGGCAACCGGCGCGGGCACATTATTTTGGCCACCGAGCCCGGCTCCACGCTTACCGAGGCAACGAAGAAGCGACTGCGTACGCTCGAGTCGCTTGATCGTCTCGGCGCCGGCTTCGCCATCAGCGCGCGCGACCTCGATATTCGAGGCGCCGGTGATCTGGTGGGCGACGCGCAGAGCGGTCACATGAAACTCATCGGCATCGATCTCTATCAGCACCTGCTGGAGCGCGCTGTGCGCGAGGCGCAGGGCGAGACGATCGAGCGGTGGGCTCCCGTCATCAACGTTGGACTCAGCGGCCGCATTCCGCCGGACTGGATTCCGGAGGCAGATACGCGCCTGTCGCTCTATCTCCGTCTTGCGCGGCTCACCTCGCGAGACGAACTCGATGCATTCGAGGATGAGCTGGCCGACCGTTTCGGCGAGGAGCCCGACGAGGCCGCAATGTTGCTGCGCATCGCCAATGCGCGCGTGCTGTTGCGCGACGCCAGCATCGCCAAGCTGGACGCGGGGCCGACGGCGATCGCCTTCACGCCGCGCGTCGAACCGACGAAGAAGGCCATCTCGGAAACCGGGTTGGTGGCAAGGAATGGCCGCCTCATCCTTGAGGAGGCGATCATAGCTCCGATCGACCGGTTGGCGCGCGCTGAAGATGTTCTTCGGCATCTCGCGAAGTCCCGCAGGCGCAGCTAGGGCGGCTGCGACAGGGCGCCTTCCTGTCGCGGAAGCTGTCGCTGCGGAAGTATATTCACTCTCACGCGCGTGAATATATGTTGACTGACCACCTGACTCTGGCAAAGTTCACTCAGACGAGAGCGAGCCAGCAAGGCTCCGAATTGGGAGGACGTGATCGTGAACAACATGCTCCGCGGCGCTTCAAGCGCTGCGATTCTGATCGGTTTGGCGGGCGTCGCTCCGGCGTGGGCCCAGACGCCCACCACGGTGGATCAGACGCCGCAACCCGCCACCGCACAGCCCGCCGATAGTGAGGACCGGGTCGTCATCACCGGCTCGTTCATCCAGGGCACGCCGGAAGACGCGGCGCTGCCGGTCGAGGTGTACTCCCAGGAAGAACTCGAAGATCGCGGCGCCCCGACGGCGCTGGAATTCGCCAAGAGCCTGACGATCGCCGGCCCGACTTCTGGCGAGGCCTATTATTTCGGCGGCCCCGCGCTGATCGGCTCGGTCAACTACAACATTCGCGGCATCGGCGCTGACAAGACCCTGACCCTGCTCAACGGCAGGCGCATGAGCTCTAACACGTCGAACATTCCGTTCGCGGCCCTATCGCGCGTCGAGATCCTGAAGGACGGCGCAGCGGTCATCTACGGCGCAGACGCAACGGGTGGCGTCGTCAACTTCATCACGCGCGATGACTTCGAGGGCCTCGAGATCAACGCGCAGTACAAGTATGTCGACAGCTCTGACGGCGACTATGGTCTCAGCATCCTCGGCGGCTTCGGCGACGACAACATCAACTTCCTGTGGTCAGCCGAGTGGGAGCACCGCTCCGCCCTCCGCGCCATGGACCGTGATTTCACGCTCGACTCGCTTGATCCCACGGCCGGCCTCGGAAACTACAACCCCGCCCCGTGGTCGACGCTCACGAACCTTGCCGGATGGCTGCCGCTTGGCGCGCTGCCCGCAACGCCGACCATTGGGCCCAACGGCGCAGAATTTGGCGCGCCGGCTGGCGTCATCACCCCCGACTTCACGCCCGCCTCGTGTGCGGCTGTGGGCGGCCGGTACGACAACGCCTTCACTTGCGCGTACAATTATTCAAATTACTACAATCTGGTCGAGGACAACGACATCTACCGCGCCTTCGCGCAGCTCAATGGTTCGTTTGACGACAACACCAACTTCCATGTCGAGGCGGCCTACGGCCAGGTGAAGACGCCGCACATGTACGCCTCTCCCTCCCAGCCTGTCCTGCGTGGGCCGGCGATGGCGACCGGGGCGACGTTCCAGTTCTATGTGCCGAGCACGAACCCGCACGCTGCGGCTTTCGGCGCGCGGACCGGCACGTCGGCTGCGGCGGGCTACACCCCGGTCACGTATCGCGTGCTTGGCCATGGCGGCAACGCGGCGTTTGGCGGACAGGGTGTGCCTGACCTCGTGGACAACCAGCTCTGGCGCGTGTCGGCGAGCCTTGATGGCCAGCTGGGCGACTGGGCCGGGATCGCCAAGGACGTGAACTATGATCTCGCGCTGACCTACAACCAGTCGATCAATCTCAACACGCACCCAGACATCATCGGCTACCGCTTCCAGGAGGCTCTCAACGGCTTCGGCGGACCGAACTGCAACGCGCCCGACCTCGATCCGAACCGCTTCGGCACGCAGAACGCGGCGATGGCCGGACAAGGCGGTTGCCAGTGGTGGAATCCGTTTGCGACGTCGTTCGCCAACCAGCCGGTGAGAGGGCTCGCCAACCCGCAATATGTGGCGGGGACGGAGAACTCACTCGACCTCACTCGCTGGCTATTCGACTCGCGGCAGGTCGAGACCGTAGCGTCAAACCTAACCCTTGATCTGGTCTTCAACGGCAAGTCGGGCATTCAGCTGCCTGGCGGCGAAATCGGCTGGGCGGCTGGTCTGCAGGGTCGCCAGTTCGAAAGCCGCGAGACTTCGGGCTCGAAATTCATGAATGGCTCGATCGCGTGCGAATGGCCCGATGGCACGACCAGCCAGAACGGCGCGGGATCACCTCCGCTGGAGGCCAACCCCGTCCCGACCAACGACCCGCGCTTCCGTGGCTGCACGCCCGACAGCCCGGGCCCATACATCGCCTTCGTGCCCGACCCGCCAAACAGCACCGACCAGCAGCAGTACTCGGTCTTCGCCGAATTCCAGCTGCCGGTGCTGGACAATGTGAACCTTCAGGCGGCCGTCCGTCGCGAGGAATTCTCGGGCGGTCTTGGCGCCACGGTCTACAAGGTCGCCGGCAAATGGGACGTATTCGGCCCTCTGTCGCTGCGCGCCTCGTACGGCACCAACTACCAGACGCCGCCGGTCGGCACGATCCCGGGTGCGCAAACGGTGGGTGCTCGCACCTACACCGTGGCCGCCGGAAACTGGCTTGGCGCCCGCTTCATTACCGATGCCAGCATCAAGCCGGAAACGGCGACGACCTGGAATGCCGGGATGATCTGGGACAGCCAGGGCTTCACGCCTGACCACGATTTCCGCCTGATCGTCGACTATTTCGACATCGAGACGGAAGACCAGATCGGCCAGATCGCTGACCCGAACGCCATCGCCAGCCTGGTGTTCAACGGACCAGGCGGCACGATCACGACCTGTGATCCCAACGTGAACCCGCTGGTCGCGCGTATCACGTTCAACGGACCGTGCGTGGTCGGCATGAACGGCGTCGGTACGTTCACCATGGTCGACACGCTGTACGGCAACGGCCCGGGCCAGACCACGAACGGCTTCGACATTCAGGCGACCTACAGCCTGCCGTTCGGACCAGGTGACCTGATGGTGGATCTTACGGCGACAAAGGTCACCGAACTCAAGACCGGCCCGACATCGCTCGACGGCGTCACGATCTCGACGGGCGATGATCGTCTCGGCTTCCTGAACTTCGCCACCTTTGCTCTCGCTGCTCCGGAATGGCGTGCGAACCTGGCCGCCAACTACGGTGTGGACGGGCACAACTTCCGGCTCGGCGTGAACTATGTTTCCGCCGTCACCGACGAGCGCGCGGGCATCCAGTACGGCGAGAACGGCGAGGACTGGATCACGGCCGACTTCACCTATCGCTTCGAAGTCACGCCGGACATGGCTCTCACGGCGACGGTCGCCAACATCTTCGACCGCATGCCTCCGAAGGCGCAGGAAGAGCTCGGCTACGATCCGTGGATGGGCAACCCGCTCGGCCGCACGTTCGAGGTCGGCATCAAGAAATCGTTCTAACCACCCCGCGACTGGACGGGCGGCTTCGGCCGCCTGTCCCCACTTTCCGCATGGTCGGATCGACAGCGAAAATGTCCCAAGGGGCATTACCCGAGACTTTTGTCGCCGGAGCAGCGCCTCTGAACGGTGATCCTCGCTCAGACACCGGCGCCCGCCAGGCATGATCCAGGGAGTTCCGCCGGCATGACGGACACGACAGCCATTAACGCGAGCAGCAATGCGGATGCGCGGGTGCACCATGTGGGTCAGGGGGCATGGTTCGCGCTCGTCATGCTCTGCCTCGTCTATGTACTGAACTTTCTCGACCGACAGCTGCTCTCGATTCTTTCCAAGCCGATCCAGGATGACCTGAAATTGACAGACGGTCAGCTCGGGCTGCTCGGCGGACTCTATTTCGCGGCGTTTTACTGCACCATCTCGCTGCCGGTGGCGTGGCTGGCGGACCGCAGCAACAGGGCACGGATCGTCGGCGCCGCGTGCACGCTCTGGAGCGCGGCGACGATCGCATGCGGATTGGCGCGCACCTATCCCGAGCTTGCGGTCGCGCGCATGACGGTTGGCGTTGGCGAGGCCGGCGGCGTGCCGCCGTCCTATTCGATGATCTCCGACTATTTCCCGGCGCACCGGCGGGGCATGGCCTATGGCGTCTACAATCTTGGACCGCCGATCGGCCAGGCGCTGGGCGTTGCGTTCGGAGCGAGCGTGGCGGCGACCTATAGCTGGCGCGATGCGTTTCTGGCGCTGGGCATTGTCGGCGTTGCTGCCGGCGCTGCGGTTTTCTTCTTCGTGCGCGAGCCGAAACGTGGGGCGATGGAGGCGGCGCCGATCACGGCGACGCCCGCGCCCGTGCCGGTCGAAACGTCGGCGGCAAAGTCGCCGGGGTTCTGGAAGACGTTCGGAATGTTCATGACGCGGCCCGTGCTGTTGCTCGTGGCGCTATCTGCGGCGGCGACGCAGTTCATCACCTATGCCGTGCTCAACTTCACCACGCTGTTCCTTATGCGCGAAAAGGGCATGACGCTGGAAGAGGTCGCGGTCTGGTATGCGATCCTGATCGGTGTCGGTATCGGCGCGGGGGTTTTCGTGTCGGGCTGGTTGCTCGATCGCATGGCGCCGAAGTCGCAGAAGGCGTACGCGGTCCTGCCTGCTGTGGCGCTGTGTTTTGCCGCGCCGCTGTTCGCGGGATTCGTGTGGGCGCCGGACTGGCCTTTGGCGCTGGTCTTCCTCGCCCTGCCCACTGCACTCAACTATTTCTACCTGTCGCCAGCCGTGGCGCTGGTGCAGGCGAAGGTGGAGCCGGCGCAACGCACGCTAGCTGGCGCCATCCTTCTGCTGATCATGAACATGATCGGGCTTGGCTTCGGGCCGACCTATCTGGGGGCGATGAGCGACATGTTCAGCGCGCAGGGTCATGACAACCCGCTGCAGCTGGCCTTCTACACGCTGGTTCCGTTTTATGCCCTCGCGGTGTTCATGTTCGTGCTGCTGATGCGTGCGCTGGGACGGGAAGAAAAGACCAGCAAGGACGTACGCGCATGAACTCGCCCTATGTCCAGGACTACGCCCTGACGCTGAACCGCCTGCTGGAGCATGCGGCGAAGTGGCATCCGGAAGCCGGCCTTGTGACGGCGACCGACGCGGGTGCGTTCGTGCGGTGCAGCTATGCCGAGCTCATCGTGCGGGCGCGCGATTTCTCGGCCGGCCTGCGCCAGCTTGGCGCTAAGCAGGGCGATCGGGTGGCGACGCTGGCGTGGAATACGCAGGACCATGTTGAAGCTTGGTATGGCATCGCGGGGATGGGCGCGGTAGTCCACACGCTCAATCCGCGACTCTCGCCGGAGACGCTGGCCAGCATGGTGCGGCAGGCGGAGTGCAGGCTGCTGGTCGTGTCGTCCAGTCTTGCTGCGATGGGGGTGGAGCTTTCGCGGCTGGCGCCGTCGATCTCGCGCATGATCGTCATTGATGAGGCGGTGGATGTGGAATCGCTGGCCTCGCCGGTTTCGGTGATCCTGCGCGGCGAGATGGAGAGCGGTGCGCCGGTTGTTTGGGGCGCGTTCGACGAACATGCACCTGCCGGGTTGTGCTTTACATCCGGCACCACGGGCGATCCGAAGGGCGTCGTCTACACGCACCGGTCTTCTTACCTGCACACGCTGCGCCTGTTGCAGGCCGATGTGATCGGGCCGACGGCGCTGGATCGCATCCTGCTGGTCGTGCCGATGTTCCATGCGAATGGTTGGGGCCTGCCCTTTGCTGCGCCTGCGGTGGGTGCGTCGCTTCTGCTGCCGGGCAAGAATCTCGGCGGGGCCAGCCTTGCGCGCTTCATCCAGGCGGAACGCGCAACGCTGGCCGCTGGCGTGCCGACCGTGTGGCTTGGCCTGCTGGATCACCTCGAGGAGACGGGTGGAGACGTTCCTTCGCTCAAGCGCATAATGGTCGGCGGCGCGGCGATGCCAGAGAAGCTGATGCACCGTGTCGAGGAACGTCTCGGCGCGATCGTGCAGACCAGTTGGGGCATGACCGAGCTGACGCCTCTGGGCGCGATGGCGCCGTCCTACCTGCCGGCGCGCGATGCGGCGACGGCCGGGCGGATCGCACTTGGGCTGGACGTTCTTCTCACCGATTCCGACGGCAAGGCGCTGGCGCAGCAGCGCGAGACCGAGGGTCGGCTGCGCGTGAAGGGGCAGAGCGTCGTCAATCGCTATTATGGAATGGACCAGCCTGCGGTGGATGCAGATGGCTGGTTCGACACGGGCGATCTGGCGCGAATCGGCGCGGATGGCGCGCTCTATATCACCGGCCGTGCGAAGGACCTGATCAAGTCCGGTGGGGAATGGATCAACCCGGCGGAGATCGAGGCGATCATCGGCGCCTCGGCGGCCGTGGCCCAAGTGGCCGTGATCGCGCGGCAGCATTCGAAATGGGGCGAGCGGCCCGTGCTGATCGTGGAGATTCGCGACGGACATGACGTAACGGATGACGACCTGGTTGAGCAGCTGCGTAGCCGGGTGCCATCGTGGTGGCTGCCTGACGCTGTCATCCGCGTGCCCAGAATTCCGCTGGCTGCGACCGGAAAAATAGACAAACGCAGGCTGCGGAAGGAGCTCGGGGCTGAACAGGCGCCCTGACACTTGTCAAAGCGGCGAGCCGATGCGAACCGGGTCGGGCACATTTGGAGTCAGCTATGCCGGTGTCGGCCCCCCCAAAGGTCAAGCGCTCGAAGAAAGCCGAGCAGCGCGCGGAGATGATGGAGCAGATCCTCGACGCGGCCGAGCATCTGTTCTCGAATCACGGCCTCTATGGCGTGACGCTGAAGGATGTGGCCCAACGCGTGGGCGTGCACCACACGCTGATGAACTACTATTTCACGGACAAGAAGAAGTTGTTCGACACGGTGTTCGCGCGGCGTGCGTCAGTCACCAGCAAGCGGCGGATGGATGCGCTTGACGCCTACGAGAAGGCCAGCGGCGGCAAGCCGACCGTGGAAGGCGCGTTGCGGGCGTTCCTCGACACCGACCTTGAGCTTTACGGCAATGGCGGCGAGGGCTGGCGCAATTACGGAAAGCTGAGCGCGCAGGCGGCGAACATGCCGGACGGCGCGGCGCTGATGGACGAGCACTTTGATGCGGTGGTGCTGAAGCTTGTCGGGCTGCTGAAGCGCGCGCTGCCGGAGTGTACGGAAGAGGACATCTTCTGGGGCTATCACTTCGTGTCAGGCGGTCTGATGTTGACGCTCGCACGCTCGGGGCGTCTGGACCGGCTGTCTGGTGGGCTGTGCCAGTCGGACGATTTCGATGCTGCGAAGGACAGGATGGCCAGCTTCATGGCCGGCGGATTCATCGAGCTGTGTCAGCGGCGCGTGGAAGAGCGGAAACAGGCCGCCAAGGCGCCGGCGAAGCGGGCGAAGAAGAGCTGATTATTCCTCGATCGCTGCTTGCAGCATCTTCGCGAGGCGGGCGCGGAAGCGTTCGCGCTGGGCGGGGGTGAGGCCGAGGTCGTCGGAGATCAGACGATCCATGACCACGCCCTTGATGATGGAGGCTGCGAGGCGCACGCGCTCGGGCGCGTTACTGCCGCCGAGATAGCGTTCGAACGGACCGAAAAAGCGTTCATCGCCCGATTTGCGGACGGCTTCTGCGGCGACGGGGTGGTCTGCCGAATGGAGCATGATGCGCAACAGGTCCGGCTTTTCGTCATGGATGAAATCATCGACGACCATGCGGGCGACGCGCTCGCCGAAATCCTTGATCTCACCGACGAAGAGTTCATCGGGACCGGGGCAGCCGGCGAGGACGGCGGCGAAGAGTTCCTCCTTGCTGCCGAAATAGCGGGAGACGAGCGAGACATCGACATTGGCGGCGGAAGCGATGCTGCGGAGGCTGACGCTGTCATAGGCCTCGCGCGCGAAATGGGCGGTCGCAGCCTTGAGCAGGGCCGCACGGGTGGCGGCTGAATCCCGTCTGCGAACAAGTGCGCCTACCGACATTCCGGCTCCGTCGAAAAATTTTCTAGTCAACGCCTGTTGACTTAGTCCCTCGGCTCATAATCTATGTCAACGGTCGTTGACTTCCAATGGGCGAAAAGCCTGAAGCCCGCGATCAGCCGAAAAAATCACAGGGCCACAAGGCTCGATCCTCCTCCCCAGGGGCTAAAATGCATAACGATATCAAGATGTTCTTGGGCGCAGTGGTTGCCGCTGCGTCACTTGCCGCCTGCTCGCCGAGTGTTGCCGCGCCAGCTGCCCCGCCTGCTCCCCAGGTCAGCGTGGCCACGCCCATCCAGCAGGACGTTACCGACTGGGACGAGTTCACCGGCCGGTTCGAAGCGACCCAACGGGTCGAAGTTCGGGCCCGCGCCGGTGGATTCATCCAGGCGGCGCACTTCGCCGAAGGGCAGCGGGTGGCCAAGGGCCAGCTGCTGTTCACGCTCGACCCGCGCCCGGCGCAGGCCGCGCTGGCATCGGCGACGGCTGATCTGGAACTTGCGCGGCGCGCCTTCGAGCGCGCCGAGATCCTGATGAAGGACGGCGCCATCTCCCGCCAGGACTATGACCAGCGTCGCGCTTCGCTCGATATCGCCGAGGCGGCTGTGGCTGCGCGCCGGCTGGATGTTGAATTCACGCGCGTGACGGCGCCGGCTTCGGGGTTCATCTCGGATCGCCGGGTGGATGCGGGCAACGTGATCTCGGGCGGGACGTCGGCGGCGGATGTGCTGACGACCATCGTTGCTTCCGATCCGATCCATTTTGAGTTCGAGGCGTCCGAGGCGCAGCTGCTGGGCTATCAGCGGCAGGCCACGAAGTCTGGCGGCAAGGTGGAGATCCGGCTGCAGGACGAAACCGAATACAGCTGGACCGGCACGGTCGACTTCTCTGACGCGGTGATCGATGCGAGTTCGGGCTCGGTTCGGATGCGGGCGAAGGTGAACAATCCCGAAGGCTTCCTGAAGCCCGGCATGTTCGGCCGCGCGCGCGTTGAAAGCTCGGCTGCCTATGCGGCCATGCTGATCCCGGAGTCGGCTGTTGTTTCTTCCGGAGCGCTGAAGACGGCGCTGGTGGTGGATACGAACGGCACGGTGGAATCGCGGACGCTTGAAGTGGGGCCGATCGTTGATGGGCTTCGCGTCGTGCGTTCGGGGCTTCTGCCCTCGGACCGCGTGATCGTGAATGGCACGCAGCGCGCGATGCCGGGCGCGGTTGTCGATGCGCGGCTGACCACGGTCACGGCTGCGCTCGAAGCGACGACGCGCCAGCAGTAACACAACGACATTCCTGGCCGCGACCGGGCGACAGACCCGGCGCGACCTGCACAGGACTCCTCCCCATGCGCTTTTCTCGATTCTTCATCGACCGGCCGATCTTTGCCGGCGTTATCTCCGTGTTCGTCACGCTGCTGGGACTGTTCTCCTTCCCGCAGCTGCCGCTGGCCCAGTATCCGGACATTGCCCCGCCATCGGTGATGGTGATGGCCGCCTATCCGGGCGCATCCGCCGAGACGCTGGCTGAAACGGTCGCTGCCCCCATTGAGCAGGAGATCAACGGCGTCGAGGACATGCTCTACATCACGTCGTCGTCCTCGAACGGCGTGGCGCAGATCACGGTGACGTTCAAGCCGGGCACCAATCTCGATACGGCGCAGGTGTTGGTGCAGAACCGCGTGGCGCTGGCCGAGCCGCGGCTGCCGGACCAGGTGCGGCAGGGCGGCGTGCAGGTGCTGAAGCAGGACACGGGCTTCCTGCTGCTGGTGGCGCTGACGTCGAAACAGCCGAACCCCGACATCGACATGATCGGCAACTTCGCGAACTCGCAGCTGAAGGACCGGCTGTTGCGTATCGAAGGCGTTGGCGGCGTGCAGGTGTTCGGCGGCGGCCTCTATTCCATGCGCGTGTGGATCGATCCAGGCAAGGCCGCCGCGCGCGACCTGACGGCGACCGAGATCGTGGCCGCGTTGCGGGCGCAGAATATCCAGGCGGCCGGTGGTTCAGTGGGCTCGCCCCCGTTCGACACGGGCGTCGTGAACGAGCTTCCCGTGCAGGTGGAAGGCCGGCTGAAATCCGCCGAAGAGTTCGGCAAGGTCGTGATCAAGCGCGGCGCTGACGGGCAGGTGACGTATCTGCGCGATGTGGCGCGGATCGAGCTTGGTTCCCAGGACTACTCTGTTCGCGGCTATTTCGGCGGCGACCGCGGTATCGCCATGGCGATCACGCCCTCGCCGGGCGCTAACGCGCTCAATGCCTCGCATGCCGTGATCGAGACGGTGAAGGCAGCAGAGTCGAGTTTCCCGGCAGGCGTCGAATGGTCGATCCCCTACAACCCGACCGAATATGTCGAAGCTTCCGTGGAAGCCGTGCAGCACACGCTGATCGAGGCGATCTTTCTCGTTGTGATCGTGGTCGTGGTGTTTCTGCAGACATGGCGCGCCGCGATCATTCCTATCATCGCGATTCCGATCGCGCTGGTGGCGACGTTCATCGTGCAGCTGTTGCTGGGCTATTCGATCAACTCGCTGTCGCTGTTCGCGCTCGTTCTGGCGGTGGGCATCGTGGTCGATGACGCCATCGTCGTGGTCGAGAATGTGGAGCGGAACATTCGGCTTGGCATGTCGCCCAAGGAGGCGGCGTACAAGACAATGGACGAAGTCTCGGGCGCGCTGATCGCCATTGGGCTTGTGCTGCTGGCGGTGTTCGTGCCGGCCGCGTTCGTGCCGGGTATTCCTGGCGTGTTCTTTCGGCAGTTCGCGGTCGCCATTGCGACGGCGGCGTCTGTCTCGCTGCTGGTGTCGCTGACGCTTTCGCCGGCATTGGCGGCCATGCTGCTGAAGCCGCACGTTCACCACGAGCCCAAGAAGGGCGGGCTATTGGCGCCGGTTCGCTGGGCGGCTGACAAGTTCAACGGCGGCTTCGAATGGCTGGCGGATCGCTATGGCCGGGTGACCGGCCGTCTGGTTCGCATGTCTGCGATCATGCTGGTAGTCTATGCGGCCCTGCTCGGCCTGACCGGCTGGCGCATGACATCGACGCCGACGGGGTTTATTCCGGATCAGGATCAGGGCTTCCTGATCGGCGTTATCCAGTTGCCGCCCGGCGCGTCGCTGGAGCGAACCGACCTGGTCGTCACCCGCGCTGCGCAGCAACTGGCGGAGACCGAGGGCGTCGACATGGTGGCCGCGTTCGCCGGTCTGGATGGCGCGAGCTTCACCAATGCATCGAATGCGGGCGTGATGTTCATCCGTCTCAAGCCCTGGGAAGAGCGCGGTTCTGCGCTGAGCGCCCAGAACATGGCGGGACAGATCATGGGCGCCATGGGCGCGATCGAGGAAGCCAACGTGTTCGTGCTGGCGCCGCCCGCGGTGCAGGGCATGGGCAATGGCGGCGGGTTCAAGATGATGCTGCAGGACCGTTCGGGCGCGGGCTATCGCGCGCTTGAGCAGGCACAGATGCAGATCGTCGGCGCGGCGAGCCAACCCGGCGCGCCCGTGGTTGGCGTGTTCCCCGGTTTCAACACCGGCAGCCCGCGCGTGACGGTGGAGCTGGATCGCGAGAAGGCGCTGATGCTGGGCGTTGAGCCCTCAGAAGTGTTTGGCGCGATGGGGACGTATCTTGGCTCCACCTATGTCAACGACTTCAACATGCTGGGCCGCACCTTCCGCGTAACGGCGCAGGCCGAGCCAGACCTTCGCGACGACGCATCCGATATCGCCAACCTGAAAGTCAGGTCGGTGAATGGCGGTATGGTTCCGCTGGGGTCGGTGGCGACGCTGAAGGACGACACCGGGCCGGTGCGCGTTGTGCGCTTCAACCTGTTCCCGGCCGCGGAGATCCAGGGCGCAGCTGCGCCCGGGGTTTCATCCGGCGACGCGCTGGCGGCGATGGAAAGCTATGCTGCCCAATTGCCGGAGGGTTTCAGCGCGGAATGGACCGAGATCGCGCTGCAGGAAAAATCGCAGGGCAATACCGGGCCCATCGTGTTCCTGATGGCCGTGGTGCTGGTGTTCCTTGTGCTGGCTGCCCAGTACGAAGCGTTCACGCTTCCGCTGGCGGTGATCCTGATCGTTCCGATGTGTATCCTTGCGGCGATCGTGGGCGTGAACATTCGCGGCTTCGACAACAACATCCTGACGCAGGTCGGGCTGCTGGTGCTCGTTGCGCTGGCTTCGAAGAACGCGATCCTGATCGTGGAGTTCGCCAAGCAGGCAGAGGACCACGGCAAGAGCCGGTTTGAGGCTGCAGTCGAGGCAGCGCGCACGCGCCTGCGCCCGATCCTGATGACGTCGTTCGCCTTCATCTTCGGGGTGATCCCATTGATGCTGGCCACGGGGCCGGGGCAGGAGATGCGGCAGGCGCTGGGCACCACGGTGTTCTTCGGGATGTTGGGCGTGACGCTGTTCGGCCTGATCTTTACCCCGGTGTTCTATGTCGTGTGCCGCTGGATTGCGGAACGGCTGCCGGGGCGGAAGAAGCGCGTGGCGGAGCCGGTTGTGGTTGAGCCGTTACCGCAGCCCGCGGAGTAGGATTTGAGTTGAGTGGTAAGCAAGGCTCCTCTCCCGGAAGGGAGAGGAGTTTTGTCTTTTGGGTCGCGACAGTAAGGTTCTGCCGTCGGAGGAGATCGGGACGTTGACGATTTCGTGCATGGCATGGATGATTTCGGGCGGAAGACACAGCCGCTGATGAAATGCCGGCGGCATGTGGATGTGCGTAGCGGCTGATCTATTTCGCGTCTGTCGCGATTCTTGCCAGGGCGATATCCAGCGCATCCGCCGCGGGAACGGCGATGTGGGGCGATACGCCTGCGCCTTCGATGCGGCCGGCGGTGAGCGAGTAGTAGTCTGCAATGGGCAGGGACAGCTGCAAGCCTTCGGGCAGGTCGTACATTTTCTGCGACAGCATCGCTCCCGCAGTCGTTTCGCCCAGCAGCGTCGCGCGGCCTGATCCCTTGAAGACGTCTGCAGTCATCTCCGCGGCGCTTGCCGTGCGTTTGCTGGTCAGGACATAGACCGGTCCGGCGTAGGTCGGGCCCATGGGGACGAACTGGATGCGCGTCAGGCGATTTTCCTGCGCGTCGCGCCAGAACGCGGTGATCGACCAGCCTGCCCATGGCGTGACGCCGACAATGTCGCCGGCGTTCGGCGCGCGGCGCTTTTCGCGCGCCCACGGCTGAGACACAAACACGCCTGCGTCGTAGGGTTTGTCCAGCGTGTGGCCGACCAGAGGGATGCCGGCGAAGGCGCCGCCATCATTGGCGCGAAGGTCGATGATCAGCGCCCGTGCATTGCGCGGAATGATTTCGCTGTATGCCGCATCAATCTGTTCGATGGTGTCGGCCCCCATCATGGTATTGACGGTCAGGATTGCGATGTCCTCACGCCATTCCAGTTTCGCACCTGAGCCTCCGACACGCATGGTGTCGAGAAACGCGGCGGTGTCGGCAGCGCTCGATTGCGCCACGTCGATCCGGACGTGCGAGAAGGGACCCTCGCGCCACGCTTGATTGAAGCCGCGCACGAAATCCTCACGTGTCTCGGCGGCGCGGCCGAGTTCTTCGATCTTCGCCTCCATTGCCTGGTAGGCCGGCGTATCGAGCTCGGCAGGATTGTAGTGGCGAAGCCGCATGGTCGCGTTGATCGCGGCGGTTACCTCTGCCCAGCGGGCTGGCGCCTGTGCTTCGGCAGGTATGGGCGCGACGGGCGGTCTGGCGGCGCAGCCGGCAGTGGCCAGCATCGCGGCGAGGGTCACGTGGATCGCAATGTTCATGACGTTTATCTGTCCCGGGGAGGTGTTTTGCGCTTCTGGAGAGCGCTTCTTTTTGTATCGATAAACAATAAAATCAAAATGAGATCTGTCAACCCGCAGACAAGTGGTCACGCGATTTCAGACTGACCGCTGGGCGCTTACTTGCTCTCGCAGCGGAATTCCGGACAACAGGAAGGTGTGGTGGCGCGAGGGGAGAGGCATGGTCATCTATGGTGTCGCCATCCTGGCGCTGTGCACGGTTGTGGGCGCGGCGCTGGGCGACCTGCTGGGCCTTGCGATTGGCGTGAAAGCGAATGTGGGCGGCGTTGGCATTGCGATGCTGCTGCTGGTGGCGATCCGCTGGTGGCTGGTGAAAGCGGGGACGTTGACGCCGGGGTTCAAGTTCGGCGTCGAGTTCTGGTCGCTGATGTATATTCCCATCGTGGTGGCGATGGCGGCGCAGCAGAATGTGGTGGCGGCCGTGAAGGGCGGGCCTGTTGTGCTGGTCGCGGGCGTGGTGGCGGTGGCGCTGAGCTTTGCGTGCGTGCCGCTGCTGGCGGGGCGGAAGAAGCCTGACGAGGCCGGCCAGTGATCGATGTCCTGCAGGGAACGATTGCGGCGCAGGGGCTGCTGGTCGCGTTCGTGGTGGTGGGCGCGATTGTGTTCGCGGCCTACTTCCTGTCGAAGCATCTCACCCTGGGTCGCATTCATGGGTCGGCGATTGCCATCGTGATCGGGCTAATCCTCGCATGGATTGGTGGATCAATCACGGGCGGGACGAAGGGGATTGCAGACCTGCCGTTCTTCGCGGGGATTGGCATCATGGGCGGGGCGATGCTGCGCGACTTCGCCATCGTGGCGACGGCGTTCGATGTGGACATCGTGGAGGCGCGAAAGGCGGGCGTGGTTGGCGCGGTTTCGATTGTCGTTGGGATCGTGTTGCCGTTTGTTGTCGGCGCCGTGGTGGCGTGGAGCTTCGGGTATTCCGACGCGGTGTCGATGACCACGATTGGCGCGGGCGCGGTCACCTATATTGTCGGGCCGGTGACGGGTGCGGCGCTGGGCGCGGGTTCGGATGTAATGGCGCTGTCTATCGGCACGGGCGTGCTGAAGGCTGTGCTGGTGATGGTGGCGACGCCGATGATCGCGAAATACATCGGGCTGGACAATCCGCGCTCGGCCATGGTGTTCGGCGGCATGATGGGGACGACATCTGGAGTGACGGCGGGACTGGCGGCGACCGATCCGAAGCTGGTTCCCTATGGCGCGCTGACGTCGACCTTCTATACGGGCGTGGGCTGCCTTGTGGGGCCTTCGGTACTTTATCTTGCCGTCCGCGCGCTGATGGGCGGGTGAGGAGGATCGCGATGTCGGCAAACCTTTATGATCTGCTTGCTGGCGGCTTTCCGGCGGACAGGAGCAAGCCGTGCTTCATCCTGAGCGATGGGAGCGAGGTCAGCTATGGTGAGCTTGAACGCCAGACGGGGCTGGTGGCGGGCCGGCTGGTGGCCGATGGCGTGAAGCCGGGCGATCGCGTCGCGATGCAGGTGGAGAAGAACGTCGAGGCTGTGGTGATCTATCTTGCCACGCTGAAGGCGGGGGCGGTGTTCCTGCCGCTGAACTCTGCCTACACGGCGAGCGAGGTTGAGTATTTCATCGGGGACGCGGAGCCGGTGGTGTTCATCACGGATGCGGTGGGGTTCGTGCGGGAGTCTGAGGAGGCTGCGCCGCTTGAGGCGGCTGTGGCGCGGGGGGCGGATGATCTTGCTTCGTTGATCTATACGAGCGGGACGACCGGGCGGTCGAAGGGGGCGATGCTGACGCATGGCAATCTCGCGGCCAATGCGGTGGCGCTGCACGAAATCTGGGGCTTCACGCCGAAGGATGTGCTGTTGCATGCGCTGCCGATCTTCCACGTGCACGGGCTGTTCGTGGCGATGCACTGCGCGTTTCTTTCGGGCTGTCCGATGGTGTGGCTGCCAAAGTTCGTGGATGCGGACGTGCTGGCGGGGCTGAAGCGGGCAACAGTGATGATGGGAGTGCCGACATTCTACACGCGGCTGCTCGCCAATCCGGGGTTCACGCGCGAAGTGGCGGATAGGGTGAGGGTGTTCATCTCGGGCTCGGCGCCGTTGTTGCCGACGACGTTCGCGGAGTTCGAGGAGCGGACGGGGCAGCGAATTCTCGAGCGCTATGGGATGAGCGAGGCGGTGATCATCACGTCCAACCCGCTGGACGGCGAGCGGATCGCGGGGTCGGTGGGGTATCCGTTGCCGGGCGTTGATCTGCGCATAGGCGGGGGCGAAGAGACCGGCGTGATCGAGATACGGGGCCCGAGCGTATTCGGCGGCTACTGGCGAATGCCGGAGAAGAACAAGGAAGAGTTTCGCGACGGGTATTTCATCACGGGCGATGTGGGCCGGCGTGATGCGGATGGGCGTGTCTGGATTTCGGGGCGGGCGAAGGACCTGATCATCTCGGGCGGATACAATGTCTATCCCAAGGAGATCGAGCTGATCCTCGACGAGATGCCCGACGTGGTTGAAAGCGCTGTCATCGGCTTGCCGCATCCGGACTTTGGCGAAGGCGTCTGCGCGGTGGTGATCGGCAAGGGGAATGAAGCGGCGATGATCGCGGAATGCCGCAAGCAGCTAGCTGCGTTCAAGACCCCCAAGCGCATTCTCTTTGTCGATGAGCTGCCGCGCAACGCCATGGGCAAGGTGCAGAAGAACTTGCTGCGGCAAATGCATGCGGGGCTGTTTGGGAAGGGCTAGGCTTCGCAAGCTCGCGACATCATGGCTCGTGTGTAGTCGAGCAGGCCGCTATCGTACTCGGACAGCGGATTTAGCTTCGCAGCGTGATCCCACGCATTGAGCGCGTCGCGCGACATTGCGCAGGCGCCGGCGCGGGTTCCCACTTTTTCCATGATCTCCGCGTAGACCATCACGCTGAACGCGTACTCTCGCGCGACGCCGGGGTTTTCGTGCTGGGCCGCGAGTTCTTCCTTCGAATGTCTGAGCGCGGAGGGGATCAGGGCGAGCGCTTCTGCGCCTCGCCCGGCGAAGGCGAGGGTCTTGGCAGTCTCGTCCTTGATGCCGCCTTGCAACCGTTTGAGGCCAATGTCGTTCGGGTCGCGGCCGAGGAGGTCGATCGCGATAGCCTCTGCATGCGCCATGTCTTCCAGCGCCGCATCATACAGGCCCTGGTTGCGCCGTTCGGCGCCGCGTTCATAGAGAATCGTGGCGAGGGTGCGGTAAGGCCGTGTGTCGCTCTTGTCGCGCGCCCAGCCGAGTTCGCGGTAGCGGACGGCTTCGTCCCAGAATGGCAGGGGGTCGGCTGCCTCTCCGGTGGCGTCGCGCAGGCGAATTATGGCGCGAGCGAGTTCCACGCTGGTCGAACCCAGGAACTGCTCGAGGTCAGGATTGCCGGGGTGCTCACCCAGCAGGGCAACGGCGCGGCTGCGGATGCCCTGCAGTTCGGCTATGCCTTCCTCGGCGCGACCAACCCATGGAAGGGTGGCCGCCGCGATGTTGCGGGCGCGGAGTTCGTTGCGGCGATCTTCCAGGGTCCCGTCCGGCTGCGCGGCGAGCTGGGTGTAAATATCCGCAGAACGCAGGGCCAGACGGCGAGCCTTGTCGTTGTCGTCGTCTGAAACGTAGGCGTTCTGGGCGCCGGAGAATGCCGCCTGCGCCAGGCGAAGCATCACATCGCGATTTCCGGGGTGGCGGGCATAGACACCCTCAAGCACGGCAATCGCTTCATCCAGCATGATCGTCGCAGTGGCGCGTTCACCGAGGTTGGGGCTTTGCGGATTGCCCAGCACATCCGCGAGACGCTGATAGCCTGCCGCGGCCTCGACAGTGACTTCTATCGGGGCGGTGTCGTCGTCGCGGAGAGATTCCAGATACGAGAGCGAGCGTTGAGCGATCAGCTCCAGTGCGCGCGTGCTGCCGGTGACCTTGCCGAGCTCATCATAGAGATCAAACATCATGAACGTGGCCAGCTCCCGCACTTCGCCATATCGGCGGTCTGCTGCCTGGCGTTCGGATTCGGCGCGTAGATAGAGCATGGTCGAGACCGCCAGGGCCACGAGGACTCCGAGGGCCGCAGCGCCGGCAAAGACAAAGCGCAGCGTACGGCGGCGGAATAGCAGCCCGAGCGCGTGCATGCGGTTTGTGCGCATTTCCGCAATGGGACGCATAGCGAGCCAGGCGACGAGATCGTTCTGCAGAGATTCGACCGAGGAATAGCGGGCCTTGCGATCTTTTGCCGTTGCACGCGTGATGATGCGGCCAAGATCGCCGCGCAGCGCGTTCAGCCGTTCCTTGCGCCATGCCTCGCTACGGTTCCTGGAGACCGCCACAATGTCTTCAAGCGTTGCGTCCCCTTCGGCGGCGCCGGGGATCACGTCGGTTACCAAGGCGCGCAGGACAACTCCTAGCGAGTAGACGTCCTCCGCGGGCGCGGGTGCAGCCCCGGCAATGCGCTCGGGGCTGGAGTATGCGGGCGTAATGCCGAGGGGACGGGCATCGTGCGTGGCGCTGCTGGCGGTGAGCGCAGCGCTGACCCCGAAATCCACGATCTTTGGATCGGCCGCTTCGGTGACGAGAATGTTGGATGGCTTCAGGTCGGCGTGCACAATCAGGTTTTCGTGGGCGTACTGGACGGCATCGCAGACGCGGATCATCAGGGCGATCGTATCTCTTAGCGAGAGGCCTTGTTGCTCGACATAGGCATCGATCGGCGCGCCCCGCACGTGCTCCATGATGAAGTAGGGCGAACCATCGGCGGTCACGCCACCGTCAAACAACTGGGCAATGTAGCGATGGGTGAGGCGGGCGAGGGTGCGGCGCTCGGCTTCGAACTGGGCGATCGCGATCTCTCTCAGGGCCGCGGGACGGACCAGCTTCACGGCGGCTTCGTGGTCGAACAGCCCGTCGTCGCGACTTCCCAGATAGACCTGTCCCATGCCGCCTTCGCCCAGGAGTCGAACGATCCGGTACTGGCCGATGCGCTCCGGAGGCGGGGTGGGGGCGGCGGTCGCAGAGGGGCCTTCAGTGGGGAAGGCGAGGCCGGCGGCGCGGTCTGCGTCCAGCATGCGCCTGACTTCGGCGATCAGCTGGGGGGCCTCGCCGTGACGGGCGTGGAGCCAAGCGATTCGCGCGCCTTCGGGCTGATCAAGCGCCCGCTCGAACGCGTCCAAGGCTTTCCGGGTTAGCTCAGCATCCATGGGGCAAGTCTTGCGCGGTTTTGCTCAAAAGGCGATGCGCGCTGGGGTATTCTGGCGCGGACCGGGCGAGTGTGCTGGACTGCTAGACGGTGTCACCCTATCGTTTGGCGGCGTGGAGCTGTATGCCCGGCGGAGGCCGACAGAAGCTGCGGGAATGACCGGGAATAACGAGATGACGGGCAAGCGCGGCGTGCGGACCAAATCCGCAACTCCCAAGACTGCGGCTGCCAAAGCGGTGCCCAAGGCTGCGGCCGAGAAAGCACGGCCCAATGTGGTGGCCATTCGCGGGCCGCATGCCGAGCGGACGGCGGCGATGCGCAAGCGCCTGATCGAGGCGGCGATCGAGTGTCTGACGGACCTCGGCTATGGCGCGACGACGCTGCAGGAGGTGACCGACCGGGCGGGGGCGAGCCGTGGGGCGATCCTTCACCACTTTCCGAGCAAGGTCGACCTGATGATCGCGGTGGCGGAATATGCTGCCGGCAAGCAGAACCGGCAGGTGGCGCGGCTTCTGGCCGACACCGAGCCGGGGATGGACCGCTTTCTCGGCATCACCATGGCGACGTGGGACGCCATGCAGCGACCGCCAGCCATTGCGCTGCTCGAGATCATGATGGGCTCGCGCAGCGACCCTGAACTCGGCGCGCGCTTTCCGGCGGTTATCGACGCGCTGGAGAAGCACCAGCGTGAGGGCGTATGGGAACAGGCGCAATCCGTGGGCATCACCGACAAGGCGCAGATCGAAGCGATGACCTGGCTGCATAATGCGGCGATGCGCGGCCTTGCAATGGAGCTGATGTTCTCGCGCGACCTGCCGAAGGCGACGGCAGCGATGAAGCTGCTCAAGAATTACAAGCTATGGCTTACAGGTCAGCTGATCGCGAAGGCAGCAGTTTGAGGAGCTCTTCCCCCGCAAGCAGAACAACACCCCGCCGCGGATCAGTTTTCGGAGAGGCTTTCCAGCAAGTTGAGCTGGGCTTCCTTCAGGAGGGCGATGGCGCCCTTGATGTCAGGCATTGACTGGGGCCAGAGGGCGTCGATGGCGAGGCCGCGCACGGCTGCGGCGTAGAGCTGGGTGAAGGCGTCCACCTTCTTGCGATTGCGAATTCCAAGGCGCTGGGCGCGGGACCAGATCAGTTCCTTGTGAATGCCTTCGAGTTCGAGGTTCAGCTTCGAGAAGCGAGGGCCGAGTTCGGGGTCGTTGCGCGAGCCCAGCATGAGCTCGATCCGGGCGACGCCCGTGGGCTTCTGGAATTCCTCCCAGAGCACGTCGATGAGCTGGAGGAACTGTTCGCGTTCGCTCGTGAACTTTTCAAGGTGCTTGCGGTGCGCCTCGCCGCGCTTTCCACGGATGTAATCCATCGTGGCCATCATCAAGTCGGCCTTCGAGGGGAAATGATGCAGCATGGCGCCACGACTGACCTTCGCGCGCTGGGTGACGACGACGGTTGATGTCTGGTGGTAGCCCAGTTCGTAGAGGCACTGGACTGTCGCCTCGACGAGGCGGAGCCGCGTGAGGGCGCTGCGTTCGACATTCGGGACGCGCACGCGAGGCTGTTCGGACTTGTGCAGCGTAGCCTTGCCCCTGGCCTTGACGGTCGGCTTTCTTGTCGCCGTCTTTGCAGGCACGGAGAGCTCCGGAGAATCTGTTCGCTTCGCGGTTGCGCAGCCAAGAAACATTGCCTGCTGCGCCGGTCAATCGTGAACACTCTCCGAGGCGAGAAGTCGTCAGGCTGCGTGCTAAAGGCATGCGCTGAATCATGACGTCGCATGTTTGGCGGAGTGCGTGATGGGCGTATAGGCGTTCGACGTGTAACCGTCAGAGATGACGGAGTTCGTGCGGACGGTTGAGATCGGACTGTCGCGAGACGCCTGCGACAGCAAAGAGAGAGACAGATGAGCACCAATGCACGTGTACGCGTGGACCGCCGGCTGTTCATGGCGGGGGGGTCTTGCAACCGGCCTGGCCGCGTGTGTGAGCGCGGCTGACCATGGTGTTCGATGAAGCTGGCGCAGGTGGTTCACGCGTTGAAAATGATCCACGCGGCGAGCAACGCAGGCGCGTGCTCGGCTATGGCTCCCAGCAGTATGGCGAGCGGAGACCGGGCTGGCCTGACGCGCTGGCCGGGCCGCAGTTCGGGGGGCACGACGGCGCTATGAGGATTGCGGCAGGCGTTGCCGCGATTGGCCAGGGGGGGCGAGCCAGCTATTCCTCAACGAGCGCGATGCGGCGCTGCGCGACTAGTTCGCGTATGACGAGGCGGAGTTCACGCTCGCTTGCGGCGAAAGATGAAGTAGCTGGCGACAATCCCGGCCGACAGGATGATGGAGGCGATGAACTCCGGCTGCTTTGATGGCGTGATCGCCATGGCGACGAGGACCGCGCCCATACCGGCGATGGCGAAAATGCTGCCCCAAGGATGAAGCCAGGCCTTCACATGCAACTGTTCGGGCGGCGTCTTCGGACGCAGGATCAGCTGTGAGGCGGCGATGCCAATATAGACGAACAGCATCAACGCGCCCGAGGCGTTGAGCAGGAAGGCGTAGAGATCCTTCCAGAAGGCAGCGAGCGGGATGACGGCCATTGCGAGCACAGCGGCGACGATGATCGCCCACGTAGGCACGCCGCGCCTGTCGATCTTCTTCAGGATCGCAGGCGCATCTCCCCGGCCAGCGAGGCCAAACATGACGCGCGAGCCGACATAGATGCCGGAGTTGAGACACGACAGGACAGCGACCAGCACGATGGCGTCCATGATCTCCGGTGCGCCGGCGATGCCGACTTTCTGCAGCGCCATGGTGAAGGGCGACATCGGGCCGATTGCCTTCTGTTCCGCAATCTCGCGCCACGGGACGACGCACATGATGAGGGCGATGGAAAGGATGTAGAACAGCAGCATCCGCACGATGAGAGCGGTGGCGAGGCGGGCGATGATCTTCTCGCCGGCTTCGGATTCGGCGGCGGCGACGGTCGTGATCTCCGCCCCCACCAGCGTGAAGACAAGCGAGACGACGCCGACGAGAACGGCGGTCCAGCCCTGTGGCGCGAAGCCGCCATCGTTGACCAGGTTGTCGAAGGTGAGCGCGCCGGTTGAGTTCCAGCCGAAGGCATACGCGCCTGCGACCAGAATGAATACGATGATGGCCGCGACCTTGATGGACGAGAACCAGAACTCGAACTCGCCATAGGAGCGGGTGGAGAGGAGGTTGGTGGCCGTCAGCAGCACGGTGAGGACGAGTGCGATGATCCAGACCGGTGTTTCGCCGGGCAGGTAGTGGCTGGCGATCTCGGCGCCGACGAGCGCCTCGAAGGCGACGACGACGACCCAGAAATACCAGTAGATCCAGCCGAAGCTGAAACCCGCGAGATTGCCCATGGCGAGGCGCGAATACTCGGTGCAGGAGCCGACGCCGTGGCGCGCCGTCGCCATTTCTGCGAGCGCGCGCATGACGAAGAGAATGATGCCGCCCGTCAGCAGGTAGCTGAGGATCACGGCGGGGCCCATGTCGGCGATGTAGACCAGCGAGTTGACGAACAGGCCACCGCCGATGATGCCTCCGATGGAGATCATGGCGACATGGCGCGGGCGGAGGGATCTAGTCAGGCTGGGCGCTGCGCCGGGGTCAACAGGAATTGCGGTGGTGTTCACGATTAGCTCCCCTGCCGATGGCCGTAGTTGGGCTTGGCAGAGGCGGTTTGGCAAGCTGGGTTTGGGGCGTCCCGCGGTCGACGGTCAGAGCTGCACGAATACGGCCTTGATGTTGAGGAATTCGTCGAGGCCATATTTCGAGCCTTCGCGTCCGATGCCGCTCTCCTTTACGCCGCCGAAGGGAGAGACTTCGGTGGAGATGAGGCCGGTGTTCATGCCGACCATGCCGTATTCGAGGCCTTCCGAAACTCGCCACGAGCGGGCGAGGTCGCGAGTGTAGGCGTAGGCGGCGAGGCCCGCGCGGCTGTCGTTGGCGAGGCGGAGGGCGTCTTCTTCCGACTTGAAGCTCACGAGGCCGGCGACGGGGCCGAAGGTTTCCTCACGCGTTAGCAGCGCGTCAGCGGCGACATCGCGCAGGACGGTGGGCTGGTAGAATGTGCCGGCGTTGGCGTGGCGTGCGCCACCGGTGAGCAGCTTGGCGCCGTGCTCGAGCGCGTCGGCGACATGGGCTTCGACTTTCTGGAGCGCGCGTTCGTTGATAAGCGGACCCTGTTGCGTGACGCCGGCGAGGCCATCGCCGACCGCGAGGGCGCCGGCTTTCTCGGCGAGGAGTCTGGCGAACTGATCGTAGACGCCGTCCTGCACATAGATGCGATTGGCGCAGACACAGGTCTGGCCGGTGTTGCGAAACTTCGAGATGATGGCGCCGGCGACGGCGGCCTCGATGTCGGCATCGTCGAAGACAAGGAAGGGCGCATTGCCGCCAAGTTCGAGCGAGACGCGCTTCACCGTTCCAGCGCACTGGGCGGCGAGTTTCTTGCCGACGGGAGTGGAGCCCGTGAATGTGAACTTGGCGATGCGTGGGTCTTCGGTGAGGACGCGACCGATGGGTTCGGCGTCGCCGGTGACGATGTTGAGCACGCCGGGCGGCAGGCCGGCTTCCTCGGCGAGCACGGCGAGCGCGAGGGCGGAATAGGGTGTGAGCTCCGACGGCTTCAGCACGACTGTGCAGCCCGCTGCGATGCCTGGGCCTACCTTGCGGGTGATCATCGCGGTTGGGAAGTTCCACGGCGTGATTGCGCCGACGACGCCGACGGGTTGCTTCAGAACGGTGATGCGGCGGTCGCTGGCGGGGGACGGGATCACGTCGCCATAGGCGCGCTTGGCCTCCTCGCCGAACCATTCGAGGAAGGAGCCGGCATAGGCGATCTCGCCCATGGCTTCAGCCAGCGGCTTGCCCTGCTCGGCCGTCATCAGGCGGGCGAGGTCAGACTGGTGCGCGAGCATCAGCTCGTTCCAGCGGCGCAGGATTTTCGCGCGGACGGCGGCGGGCTCTGCGCGCCATTTCGGGAAGGCGGCCCGGGCGGCGGCGACGGCGGCTTCGGTTTCAGAGCGGCCGAGGTTCGGGATGTGGCCGATCAGGCCGTGCGTGGCGGGGTTGTGGACGGCGTGCGTCGGCTCGCCCGTCCATTTGCCGTTGATGTAGCACTGCTCGCGGAAGAGATCGGCGCGCTGAAGCGCGATGCGGCCGAGTTCGGTGGCGCCGTCTGCCATGATGTGTCTCCCGTGTTGGAGGGAGATATCGGGCGGGATGGAGGATGGGGCAAGGGATTTGAGGGGCGGGAGGCCGGACTTGCTAGCGCACAGGCGGCAGAAGCGGGCAGCCGGCTTCGGCGAAGGGTTTGAGTTCGGCGTCTTCGTTGGCGTTGCGGGCCTTGGCCTGGTCCTGCGTGACCCAGACGAGGCCGGAGGAGGCGCAGCGCTGGCCGTAGTTGAACGTCTCGCCCATGCTGGGGCCGTTGAAATCAAGTGAGCCGCCGAACTGGACATCTGACGGAATGGCGGTGAACCGAAAGTTCATGCCGTTGTCGCGCGCGAAGTCTTCCGTCTGTGCGATGGAAGAGCGTGTGAGGTGGTTGAGCACGCTGGTGAACGAGCGCGCGGCGATGTCGAGCGTGTTGTTCGATGTAGTGCGCGGGGCGGAGGCGGACTGGCCGTTGACGATGACATAGATGTTGGCGCCGCGCGGACTGTTGGAAAGGTTGTCGATCTCACGGATAGCTTCGGGCGCGACGAAGAAGGGCGTCGAGGCGCCGCCGTCGACGTGCATCTCCTGGTAAAGCTGTCCGTCCTTCTCGACCTCGATCATCACAGGCGGGAAGATTCCGGGTACGCTGGCTGAGGCAACCAGCACATTGCGAAAGAGTTCGCGCGCTTCGGGGCCGCCATGTGCGGCGATGGCTCCCATATCCCAGATCACAGTTTCCTCGCGGTCGAGGTTGGTGGTGGCGACGATGAGGAGGCGGCCCGAGGCAGACTCTTTTGCAACGGCGGCGACAAGTTCGTCGGTGACGAAGCGCTCGACTAGTTCGCGCAGCGGCTTGCCGTCGAACACCCCAACATCCCAGAGAGCGGCGACGCCGCGGGACTGGAGCAGGTTTCCGGTTGCGCCGCCGCCGTAGGCCTCGCGGAGCTTCTCGTCCCACTCGGCGCCAAGAAAGGCGAAGGGAGCGATTAGCGCGCCGGTGGAGACGCCGGTGACCACCTCGAAGCGCGGGCGTGCGCCTGCGAGCGTGAGGCCCGTGAGAACTCCGGCGCCGTAAGCTCCGCCGGCGCCGCCGCCGGAGAGGGCGAGAATATCCACCGTGCGGTCAGCCGCCTTGGCCAGCGCGCCGGAGCGGGCGATGGCGTTCTCCTTCAGGAAGTCGCTGTCGGTGGTTTCTGTGCGGATGTTGGCGGGAAAGCCGACGGGCGATGCGCCGCGTGGCGAGGCCAGCGGGCTGTCGAGACGCGGCGCGGTTGCGCAGGCGGCCAGCAGGGCCGATACGACGGCGATTGCCGTGACAGTGCGATGACGATTTCCGATCATGCCGCGCGCCCATGCCAGGATGAGAATCCCTGCCATGAAACGCGCGAAGCGTCACGCCGTTCAACGCATGCGAACGATGTTCGCGGTGTTTCGCCTACCAGAAGGCCATACGCAACGTGACCGACCCGTAATGCGTCATCGCGTTCTCGGACATCTCGGCGTCATAGCCGAGCCGGATGTTGACGAACTGGCTGTCGACATTGAGGCCGAGGCCAGCGACCAGCGCATCTTCCGGTTCGACGCCCGATGCGAGCGAGAAGGTCGTGCCGGTTGAGCCGCCGACGAAGTTCATCACAGCGGGGGTGGTTTCCCAGTTCAGGATGCTGCGATAGCCGAGCGACAGGTGAGGCCGGAAGGCGAACGCTTCGTCCGCGCCCAGCACGCTTTCGAGCATGATGCCGTAGGAGGCTGTGGCCAACGAGGCGTCGCTGTCGCCAGCCACGATGGCCAGTGCGTCCGTGGTATCTGCGCTCTCGGTGTATCCATCCTGCTGGAAGCCGATGTAGTCGGCGGCCACGAACGGGCGCGCGTCGAGCCAGCCGAGCGGCATGTCGTACGAGGCGCGGACAGCGGCGGTGTAGGTCTGGCCGCTCCACTCGCCGCGGAAGCGGTCAGTGATCTCGCCGAAGTCAACGCGGCGGTCGGACGTGAAGTTGACGAAGCCGAACGAGGCCGCGCCATTGATGGCGAGCGGGCCGTCGATCCAGCCGCCATAGGCGCCGATGGAGGTCTGCGAAACGTTCAACGGTGCAAAGGTGCGGCTCTCTTCTTCCATCTCGACGGATTCAAGCGCGGTGAAGATACCGATGAGCGCGGTGCCGGTGGAGAGCAGATCGACGCCAGCCGCGACCCCGAAGCCGCCTCCGGACACTTCAACTGAATCAGCCGAGGCATCGCTGGTGTGGTAGACGCCGAACTCCTCAGCCCAGGCCCCGCCGGGGGCGTCCGGCTTGTTGGAGATGAGGTCGAGCCTGTGGGCCGTGGCGCCGAAGGCGGCGGTGGCGTTGGTAGCGAGCACGCGCATGACGGCTGCATCCGAGCCCGGCAACAGGTCGCCCCAGCTGCGCAGGAATTCCTCTGAGCCCGCGATGGAAGTGAGCGCGACGGCGAAGTCGTCTTCCTCGGTCAGCAGGTCGAGCACGGCGTTGTAGGCGCCGGCCTGGCGGCTGTTGAGGCCAAGCTCTGTTGACGTCTTCACTCTGAGTTCGAGATCAATCGCGTTCGGGTTCGGCTGCACCAGAGCCATGTTGTAGAGGTAGGGCCCATTGGCATTCAGCATCGCGCTGAGCGGGCCACCGAGGTTCAGCGTTCCAGCATTGATGACACGCAGGGTGAACGGATCGGTGGTGAATTGCGCGAAGACGGGGGTGAACACCGTGTTGGCCGCGATGTCGACCGCGCCGGAGACGTTGTAGATGGGGATGTTGCCGGTGATCCGCGCATTGTCGATGATGAGGCCGATCTTCGCCGAGTTGGCGAGCGACATGGACGAGAGGTTCAGCGTGCCGTCGGCATAGTTGTTGACCTCTGCATTATTGACGATCATCGACAGCGGGGCAGCGCCCGAGCGGACAATCTCGCCATAATATCTAGAGTTCGACAGGAAGGACATCGTCCCGCCCGCGGTTCCGAAGTCGAGATTGCCGACCATTTCGGAGTCGGACAGCGTGAATGCGGCGCTTGATCCATTGAAGTCGGCGTTGCCGAACATCCGCGCGCTGGTCACGTTGAATGTATCGGCGCCGGAGCCAAACTCCACATCGCCGACCACTTCCCCCGACAACAGGTTGAACGTGTCGTTGCCTGCGCCGAGCAGGATGTCTCCGAAGATGCGGGCGTTGTCGATGGTGTCGTTCTGGGTCAGCGTGACGTTGCTGGCGCTGTGCGACAGGTCGAGCGCGATTGCTCGGCCGGCGCCGCTGGTGATGTCGTCCGTGGTGTCGTCATCGGTGTAACCGGCGGCGATCCGCGAGGTGTTGTTGAAGGCGGTGACCGTGCCCGACAGGTCCTGAAAGGCGATGGGGTTGCCGTCATAGCCGCGGACGTTGGCTTGCATCAGGCCGTTGTTGGTGACCGTGGGCACACTGGCGCCGGCGTCGATGAGCACGGCCCGGCCGTTGTGGTTGGTCTCGGTGTACATCGTGCCGAGAATGCTGCCGCTGTTGACAAACGTCGGCGTCGAAACGCCCGAGCCGATGTGGAGGCCGACCGCGTCTGCCTCGAACGAAAGTGCGGAAATTGATCCGCCGTTGAAGATGCCGCCATCGACGATGGTCTGGTGCAGGCCGTCGGCCGAGCCTGCGATCCGCACGGCGGTGGAAGATACGCCGGTGTTGAGGCCGATGGACTGGATCGTGCCCCGGTTCATCAGTCCATAGGCGTAGGTGAAGTGACCGATCTGCTCGGTCGTGTTGTCGTCGTCATCGTCGTCGAGCGAGTCGTAGATCGTCTCGCGGACAACGCCGAGTTGGATGGTGTCGCCCGCCGCGCCATCGGCCGACTGGATCAGGAGAGCGGGAGCCGATCCGTAGCTGACAATCGAGCCGGCCGTGCGGTTCTCGTTGAAATCCTGCACCACATCCTTGATGTCGTCGGTCGGGTCGGTGGTTCCCACGGCTGCGCCGTTGACGAGGAGGCCGTGCGCAAGATCGCCGCGCACTTCGACTCCGGCCCCACCGATCAGCAGATCGTCCGGATCGAGGTCGGCCGGCTCGTCGCTGCCGGTGTCATTGTCGTCGGCGTCGTCCGGATCTTCGTAGTTGCTGGCGTCGCGGCTGGTGAAGCCGGTCGAGAGGACGGAGCCGTCGACCATGAATTCGCCTGCGACATCGCCGAGCACGCGGACGCCGACGGAGCCTTCGCCCTGTGCGCTGGTCGATCCGCCGATCTCGACGTTGCCGGTCACGTTCTCGCGGATATCGACCCCGACCGAGTTTGATCCCACGATGCTGATGTTGCCGTTCTGAATGAAGTTGCCGTTCAGCTGCGAGCGAAGCGATACGCCGTAGCTGTCATTGCCTTCGATGGTGATGGCCGAGGACGCGCTGCCGGTGCGGTCGAGCGTGATGTTGCCGGTGAAGGCGCCGCCGGATTCGAGAAGAAGGCCGACGCGGCCCGTGCCGGTGGCTAGCGGACCGTCGAGATCACCGTCATTGTCGGTATCTGTGCGCGTGTAATCTTCGGTGAGGCTGATCACCCCGGTTCCGGAATAGCTGCCGGTGATGCCCGGCCCGATGCGGACGCCGACGGCGTTGTTGGAGTCCGTGACGGTAACCTGACCATTGTTGGTGAGCGTGTTATTGCTGTTGACGGTCACGGCGGTTGAGCCGGGCTGTTCATCGAGTGTGACCGAACCGCCCGAGGCGATGATCACGTTGGAAGGGGTTGCGCCCGTTCCGGCGGTCGCGGTCTCGACCGGAGTGGTTGTCGCGGTGGAGATCGTCACCTGGGCGACGGCGGGAAGCGTGAACACCAGCGGAGCGGCGGCTCCGAGCAGCAGGCGCACTTTAAAGGTCATGAGAGCCGTCAACTCCTGAACAATCAACTCACTACTACGGCCGAGCTTCCCGCCTTGAATCCCGCGGGGCGTCTGGACGGCCCGCCTGCCTAGCCTGCCCCGAGGCGGTAGAAAACCCCGGACATGCTGTCGGCCCCGGATTCCCCATGGCGGGAGCGTCCGAGCCCAAATCCCTAGCCATGCATGTGGCGGAAAGGTGGCCGGAGGCCGGGTCTCTTGCCTGTCATCGGGTGGCGTCGGGTGGCCCGAGTGGGCTCAGGGCTTGGGATTCGCCGAGAAAAAGCGCCACATGACCTCGCTGGCGTTCACATCGGGGGTAGGCTGGTCAGCCTCGGCGCGGCCCGCCTTGCCGCCCGGCCAGGCGTGGCCGTTGTTGGCGACCCGGTAGAAATGCACGGGCCTACCCGAGGCGCACTTGTTCCAGGCGAGTTCCACGACCTTGCCGGCGGCATCCATTTTTTCGACGGGCGGGGCGCAGCCATTGGCGGTCGCCCAGTAGTCGGCTTGGGCGATATCCGGAGCGACGTCATGGTCCGCCGCCGGGCGGCCTGCGCCCAAAGCGCCGCGCACGGCGAGTGGTCCGCCGGCAGCGGGGACCGTCTTGTCGTCCTGACCGACGAATATGATGGCGGCGACCGGGTTACGGGCTGGGGGTTCGTCGCCGAAGACGGCGCCAACTATGGGGGCGATGGCGGCGATGCGGTCAGGCAGTTCGCGGGCGAGGCGATGGGACATCATGGCGCCGTTGGACATGCCGGTGACGTAGATGCGCTTCGGATCGGCGCGACCGGAGGCGACCAGAGTGTCGATCATCTTCGCGAAGAATCCGACATCGTCGATGTTGTTCTCGCGGGCGTAGGCGCAGCAATGGCCGGCGTTCCAGGTGAGCAGCCGGCCGCCGGGCGTGCCGCCCGTGCCGCCGGGATAGACCACGATGAGCTTCTCACGCGCGGCGATGACGTCGAACTGCGACATGTTCTGTGCGTTCTCGGGATGGCCGCCGCCGCCGTGCAGGACAAAGACGACCGGCGCGGGCTTGCCGCCGGAATAGTCGTTGATGAGGAAGCGGCGTTCGCGTCCGTCGTGCTGCATCGTCTCTTCGGTGAGCACGCCACCGGAGGGCGAAGCAGGCTGGGCGCCGGCCGAGCAGGCCGTCAGGGCGAGGAGCGAAAGGGCAAACAGGGCGCGGCGCATCATGGCGATCAACCCGGGATGAGAGCTGGCATGGTGTAGAGTCCATCAAGCATTTGCGCCTTCGGCAAGTAGAAGCGCATGTTCAGGGCGAGCGGACGCGAAGGCGGAGACGGCAGCCAGTTGGAGGACTTCGTCCCACCCGGATCGGTGCGCTGGATATAGATTTCAAGCGAGCCGTCGGCGCCGAATTTCAGCCCCGGCGTGCGGTCGCCGATGGCGAAGCGGTTGATCGGGTTGTTGAAGAAGTAGAACGCGCCGGCGTCCGTGCGCTCGTAGGCGGTGAGCGACCAGAAGGCGTTCACGGGCGGCATGTTGTCCTTCTCGAAGCGCAAGATCCATGGCTTTTCGCTGGGCCAGAGGAAGCCGCCATCGCTGTAGACGGGGCGCAGATAGGTCGCTTCTTCCCGCGTGAGGGCGGCGAGGCCGCCCACTGCGACCTGGGCGCGGAACAGGTAGTCGCGGCCGAAGGCTCCGAGATTGGCGCGCGGGTACATCCAGCCATTGCGGATGTTGCCGGACCGGCGGCCGATGACGGCGGCATTTCCCTTCGCGATGCCGGATTCGATCTGGGCAATTTCGGCGGCGGAGAATTTTGTGGCGTCGAATCCACCGAGCGGGCCGAGACCGAGACGTGCGATGCGATCAAAGAAGATCATGTCCTCGAAGGGGGGTGGATTCTCGATGAGCAGAGATTGGACGGAGGAAAAATACTGATCCCATTTCGCGTCGCGCTTGGCGTATTGTGGCGCCTTGGGACGTGGCGGCGCATCGAGCCGCATAGCGTTCTGTATGGCATTGGCTGCAGGGCGGTCGGCCTCGCCGTCGATGAGCGTGCGGATCAGTAGCCAGACCCAGCGCGTGGGTGAGCGGATAGCTAGCGGATCGGAGGTGGCGGCGTGCGGGCCTACGAGCGTGACGCTGCGCGCCTCGTTGCCGGTGGTGCGTGTGCCGAGGATCGCGAAATTCGTGCCGTACATATCCATGAAGGCGTAGGAGACATAGCGCTTGCCGGCGGCGGGCATGCGGAGCGTGACCGGGCCGCCGTCGAGATCGATCCAGGCGCGAGAATAGAGCGTGTCGTTGTTCGGCGTGGTGACGAACTGGGTTTCGACGGTGGTGAGTTCGTAGGCGTGCAGCAGCGTGTTGGTGGGCGCTTCCGTCATCCAGCGCGCGTTGGCATTCTCGATCAGCATGACGCCGTAGATCCAGGCTTCCATGGCCGCGGATTCGAGGTCCAGCGCGTTGGGGCCGGGCATCGGGGCGGAGCGGGCCGTCATCGCGCCGGGCGCTGTCGTACAGGCGGCTAGGCCAGCGATTGCCGCGCTTGCTAGGAACAGGCGACGATTCATTTATGCCTCCAGGGCGGCTTGACCCGCCGCATACTATCCTTATTGCTACCGCATAGTATCATATAAGCTCGCGGGGTGGCGCAAGAGGCCATGCCGACGCGGAGCGCGGGAGGGAGGTTCGCATGAGCAGGATGTTGTGGGCGAGCGTGGCGTTGCTGGCGGCTGGATGCGGTGGGCCGGCGGTGGAGGAGCAGCCGCCGGCGGCTGCGGCGGCGAAGCCCAACGTGGTGGTGATCCTCGCAGACGATCTCGGTTATGCGGACATCTCCAGCTATGGCGGCACGCGGATATCGACGCCGAACATCGACCGCATCGCGAAGGCGGGCGTGGTGTTCACCGATGGGTATTCGGCGGCGCCGGTGTGTTCGCCCTCGCGCGCGGGGCTGAACACAGGGCGGCATCCGGACCGGTTCGGATTCGAATACAATAACGGACCGGCGCAGCGCGACATCGAGCTGAACCTCGGCCTGC
The DNA here is from genome assembly GCA_002483135.1 of Hyphomonadaceae bacterium UBA7672. Lineage (GTDB taxonomy): Bacteria > Pseudomonadota > Alphaproteobacteria > Caulobacterales > Hyphomonadaceae > UBA7672. Next base: position 190,193 of record DLHI01000022.1, read on the forward strand.
CCAAGGACGAGATCACGCTGGCGAGCGCGCTGAAGGCGCAGGGTTATCGCACCTCGCTGGTGGGCAAGTGGCACCTGGGATCGAACGACGATTTCTATCCGACCAATCGCGGCTATGACGAATTCGTCGGCCTTTTGACGGGGGCGACCTCTTATATGAGCCCATCGCATCCTGACCATGTGTTCGTGGAAGTGGCGGGATCGAATGCAAGGCCCCCCGCGCAACGCGGGGCGCCGAACAAGATCTATGAGGGTGCGGAGCGAACGGTCGTCGAGAACGAAGACCGTTACCTGACCGAGTATCTGGGTGAGCGGGCGGTGGATTTCATCAAGCGCGCGGCGCCGTCAGATGAGCCCTACTTCCTCTATTCGGCGTTCACCGCGCCGCACGATCCGTTGCAGACGACGAAGAAATACTATGACCGCTTTGCGCACATCGCGGACCCCGGGATGCGCGTCTATGCGTCGATGATCTCGGCGCTGGATGACCAGGTGGGCGCCATCCTGGATGCGGTCGAGGCTTCGGGAGAGAACGACAACACGATCGTCTATTTCATGTCGGACAATGGCTGTGCGGCCTATATCCAGGGCATCTGCGCGTGCGAGCCGCTGCGCGGGGGCAAGCTGAGCCATTATGAGGGCGGCGTGCGCGTGCCGTTCATGATGAAGTGGCCGGAAAAAGTCGAAGGCGGGCAGGTCTATCGGAATGTCGTCTCGACAATGGACGTGTTCACGACATCGCTGGTGGCGGGTGGAGGGGCGCTGCCGACGGATCGGGTGTTTGACGGCGTTGATTTGATGCCGTTCGTCACCGGCGCGAATCCGGGGCTGCCGCACGATCAGCTGGCGTGGCGCCGGACGCCGCATGCCTCGATCCGCGCAGGCGACTGGAAGCTGTGGAAGAGCCTGGATGGCAAGTTCACGCTGCTGTTCAACCTGAAGGACGATCCGAACGAGGCGACAAACCTGGCGGAGTCCGAGCCTGCGAAGCTGAAAGAGCTGAGCGATGCGTTCGACCAGTGGGCGAAGGATCTGAAGGATCCGCTTTGGCCGTCGCGGCCCCACACAAACTACAATGTGTGCGGCACGCCGTTCGAGCTGCCGATATGATGCGAAGGGCGATCGTCGCCGGAGTGTGCTTGGCGTCGTCGTGTGCGCCTGCGCCGCTGGTGCGTGACGCGGTGATGGTCGATATTCCGGCGGGACCGCAGACGCAGATCGGTGACAATCACGCGCCGAGCGATGAGCGGCCGCAATCTGTGATGGATATCGCCGCGTTCAAGATGGATCGCACGCCGGTGACGGTGGCGCAATTCCGCGCCTTCGTGGAGGCGACGGGACACGTGACGGACGCTGAAAAGGCGGGCGCTGCGGGCGTGCTGAGCAAGGGCGAAGGCGGCTGGGTCGATGTCGAGGGCGCCAACTGGCGCTTCCCGCGCGGGGCTGACAAGCCGGCGGCGGCTGACGATCATCCCGTGACGCAGGTGTCGTGGAATGACGCGACGGCGTTTTGTGGAGCGCATGGGTTGCGGCTACCGACTGAGTTCGAGTGGGAGCGCGCGGCGCGGATGGGCCAGACGCCGGACGGGACCGTGTTCGACGCCATCGGCATGGCCGGGATGGAAGCGAAGATGCGCATGAATATCTGGGAGGGCGTGTTCCCCGTGCTGGATACGGGGGCGGATGGGTATCTGGGAACCTCTCCCGTCGGCGCGTTCGGCGAGGCGCCTTCGGGGCTGACCGACATGGCGGGAAATGTGTGGGAGTGGACGGCGTCGGCCTACGCGCCCTATCCGGCGAAGCTTGATGCGCAGGGCGAGGAGCGCGTACAGCGCGGCGGGTCGTTCCTGTGCAGCGATGGCGGATGCGAGGGCTTCCGCGTTTCGGCGCGCGCGCACTCAACGCCGCAGACGGCGCTGATGCATGTCGGCTTCAGGTGTGCGGGCTAACTCGCCGGCCCGTTGGCGTCCACGTGATCCGGGCCGTTGAGCTGATAGGCCTCGCGTGTCGCCTTGTGCCATTCGCGGATGATGCGGCCCCACCAGGTGAAGCGCTGTTCGTCGGTGAGGCCGTCGGTGTTCTCGAGCCAGGCGACGAGCGTGTCGAACGAGGTGGAGTTCAGCGACTTCGCAGCGAGGATGGCGCGCTTTTCGGCTCCCGGAGGCGCGCCGGGCGAGGGCTGGAAGAAGCCGCGCGTCGATTGCTTGTGGATGAGGGCGTAAAGACGTTCGCGCCATTCCTGCAGCGTCGGATCGCCGTTGAAGACCTTGAGCACGACGATGAAAATTTCGGGCTCCTGCCTGGCCTCGGCGTAAAGGACGCGCAGCGCCCAGCCATAGCCGTCCCACTTGCCCTGCTGAGTTTTGAGAATCGTGTCGTGGACGTGCTGGAACAGCGCGTCGATGAGTTCCGCGCGCGAGGGATAGATGCGGTAGAACACCGGCTTGGGCGCGCCGGCAGCGTCTGCGATGTCCTGCATCGAGGCGGCGGACCCCTTTGCGAGGAAGGTGCGGGCGGCTGCGCGCAGATACTCGGCCTTGCGCAGTTCCTTGTTCACGCGGGGCTTCTGGCGCGTGGTGCGCACCGTGTCTGGTTCGCGGCCGTCGGTGGCTGAAGGTGAATCCGGCATCGTTCGCAAAACGCCCTTCCCCGAGAGAGGCAGTAACCGCAGCGCCGACTGTAACCAGCGCGTCCCAAGGCCAAAAAACACCGAATTGACGGTATGTCCACACCTTGCGGCGGTAGGTGCTGCTACCGGCGTTTTACAGGCCATCCCGGCATGTGTTCAGAACTGACGCATGCGAGCGCGAATGCGAATTCGAGCGCTGTCTCGCGCAGGCTGGCGAAGCGGCCTGAGACGCCGCCATGGCCGGCGTCCATGTTGATCTTGAGAAAGTATGGTCCGCCATCGGGCGCTTCGTGGCGCAAGCGCGCGGCCCATTTCGCGGGTTCCCAATAGGTCACGCGCGGATCGGTGAGGCCGCCGGTGATCAGCATGGGCGGATAGGCGCGCTGGCTGACCTGGTCGTAGGGGGAGTAGGCCTCGATCTGGTCGTAGGCGGCGGTGTCGATCAGCGGATTGCCCCATTCGGGCCATTCGGGTGGCGTCAGCGGCAGGCTTTCGTCCGACATGGTGTTGAGCACGTCGACGAAGGGAACGGCTGCGATGATGCCGCCGAAGAGTTCGGGGTCGAGATTGGCGGCGACGCCCATCAGCAGGCCGCCTGCAGACCCGCCCATGCCGACGATGCGCCCCGGCGAGGTGTAGCCGCGCGCAACAAGATGCCGGCCGGCTGCGATGAAGTCGGTGAAGGTGTTGGTCTTCTTCTCGAGCTTTCCATCGAGATACCATTGATAGCCCTTGGCCATCGAGCCGCGCACGTCGGCGACCGCGTAGATGAAGCCGCGATCGACAAGGCTGAGGCGGCCTGTGCGGAAGTCGGCGGGGATAGTGATGCCGTAGGAACCATAGCCGTAAAGCAGCACGGGTGCTGTTCCGTCGAGCGGCGTGGTGCGGTGGCGGAGCAGCGTGACGGGCACCAGCGCGCCATCGTCGCCGGGCGCGTCGATGCGCTCGACGATGTAGTCGGCAGGGTTGTGGCCCGAAGGGACAAGTTGCGTCTTCCGCAGGATGCGCTCGCGCGTCGCCATGTTGTAGTCGAACACCTGCGCCGGCGTGGTGGGCGAGGAATAGTCGAAGCGCAGCCAGGGAGAATCCCACAGGTAGCCGTTCGACATGCCGAGCGAATAGGCCTGTTCGTCGAAGTCGATGGCGTGTTCGGCGCCGCCATAGCGGGCGCGCACGACGATGCGTGGCAGGCCGTTCTCACGCTCCATGCGGACGATGAAATCCGCGAAGGGCTCGACATCGAGGATCAGAACGCCGGGGCGATGCGGAATCTCGATGCGCCAGTCTTCTTCCGCCGGATTGTCGTGCGGGGCGGAGACGAGCGCAAAATCCACGGCGCCGTTCCGATTTGACTTGATCCAGAAGCGGTCGTCGAAATCGACGACCGAATAGTCGACGCCCGGCTCGCGTTCCGCGATCAGCGTGAGTTCGAGGTCGGTCGAGTCCGCGCGCAGGAAGCGCCATTCGGTGGTGGTGTGGTCGTTCGCGGTGACGAAGATGAAGCGGCGCGACTGGCTTTTCTGGACGCCGACGAAGAAGCCGGGATCGCCTTCGCGATAGACGAGTTCGTCGATGGCCTTGCCAAGGCGGCGGCAGAACACGGCGACGGGCCGCGCATTCTCGTCGCGAGCCACCCAGAAGAGCGAGGCGGAATCTTCGCCCCACTCGAAGTCGCCATAGGTGTCGGGGATGGATTCGAGTTCCTTGCCCGTGGCGATATCGACGATGTGGAGCGAGTAGAACTCCGAGCCTTTGTCATCGATCGCGTAGGCCAGCAGGCGGTGGTCGGGCGAGTGGGAGACCTTGCGGATGTCCCAGTAGTCGCAGCCCTTCGCCATGGCGTCGCCGTCGAGCAACAACTGTTCGTGCGCGGCGTCGGTATCGAAGGCGTTGGCGGAGCGACGGCGGGCGAATAGCGGATACTCGCCGCCTTCGCGGTAACGGCGGTAGTAGGCCCAGTCGCCATCGATGGCCGGGACGGAGCTGTCCTTCTCGTTGATGCGGCCGCGCATCTCCTCGAACAACTTCTCCTGCAGAGCCGTCGTTGGCTCTTCCAGCATGATGCGGGTGTAGGCGTTCTCGGCTTCGAGATGCTGGCGGATGTCAGAGCGCAAGCGTGAGGGATCGCGCATCACCTCGCGCCAATTGTCGTCCTTCAGCCACGCGTAGGGATCCCGGCGCGAGCGCTCAAGCTGCTCGATGACGGCGTGCTCGTCGCGACGCGCCACGGGGGGCTCGGTGCGTGGGGCAGTCTGGCCGCCGGGAGTGTCAGAACTGTTCGCCATCACCTGCCATCGTCACTACGCACGCAAACTTGCCCCTGATGGCGTGATTCGGCCAAATCACCGCAATCGGCGCGGCAGGGGAAAGCTGCGCCAAGTCCCTATCATTACTCAGAAAAACGCCTAGCGAGCTCGCGTAATCAGGCGCCGTAGACGATGCTGATCGCCTCGGCGACGCAGGCCGGGCGGTCCTTGCCCTCGATTTCGATGGTCGCTTCCATGATCATCTGCTTGCCGCCGGCGCGCTCTTCGACCTTGAGGCATTTCTGGCGCAGGCGGACGCGCGAGCCGACCGGAACCATGTTGGTGAAGCGGACCTTGTTGCAGCCGAAGTTGATGCCGCGCACGACGCCATCGACCCGCATGATCTGCGCCGCCAGCATGGGGAGCAGGGACAGGGTGAGATAGCCGTGGGCTATAGGGGAGCCGAGTTCCTTCGTGGCGCGCTCGACATCGACGTGGATCCACTGGTGGTCGCCCGTCGCCTCGGCGAACTTGTTCACCTGGCTCTGCGTGATCTGGTGCCAGGGCGAGACGCCCACCTCGGTTCCGACGAGCGATTCGAGGTCTTCAAACTTCACAAGGCGCATGGCCGACTATCCTCCCGCGATTGGCGAACCAGACCATATTGCAGGAAAATCAATGCGCAAGCGTTGTCCGGACACCGAAAACGACGTGTCCGGACGGAATTACGCGCGGCCGGGAAGGCGGCCTGCCACGATCCTGCCATGACCGGACGGAATCCATGCTGCGTCCATGCGGGTATTCGCTGGGCTCATGACGCGGGCCGGCCTCCATGTAAGGCTGGCCGCAAGCGATACGGCATCGAGAGTTAGGGGAGCGAGCATTCCATGACCAACGACACCGGACCCAAGGCGACACGGGTCAAGAAGTCCGAGACCCTGGAAGTCCGCATTCCCTACGAGACCAAGCAGGCATTTCTGACTGCCTGCCGTGAAGACGGCACCACCGCGAGCGAAGTCGTTCGCGACAAGGTGCAGGACTATCTCGATGCCCGCGAGCGGCCCTCCCTGAATGAAGACAAGAGGACGCTGATCATGAAACTGCCCCAACCCATCCGCCGCTATGGCTGGCGCGCAGCCGCAGGCGGTGTGGCCGCCATCGGCTTCGTCGGCATCGCCGCGCTGCCGAGTGCAGCGGCGCCCGACTTCAAGGCTCAGTTCGGCCGGCTCGACAAGAACAGCGACGGCGTGATCTCGGTCGAGGAGTTCCTCGACGTAGGCGAAGGCGTCGGAATGAAAAAAGCGCGCAACGTGGTGATCGAGACGCAAGTGACGACGAGCGCCGACGATAGCGCGGCCAAGCCGGAGCTTTCCGGAGACGCCCAATTGAAGCGCGACGCTTTCGCTTTCTGGCTGCCCGAGGAACTGGGCGACGACACTCCTTCCGCCGATGCGGCGCCTGCGCAGCAGCATCAGGAATACAAGTTTATCGGTCGCCGCGAGACCAAGGACGGCGAGGCCGGCGCCACGGCATCGCATACGGTGACGTTCACGCTCGACGACATACGCAAGGATGAGTTTGCCGAGATCGATATCGACAAGGACGGCAAGATCAGCCTCGCCGAGTATCAGAAGCATCAGACGGCGATGCTGACGCGCGGCTTCGAGGTGCTCGACACTAATGGCGACAAGGGTCTTTCCGAAGACGAATACGCCAAGGTCGCGGCGCCCGTGATGATCCATGTGGACTGGACGGGGCCGGACGGCGTCGACATGCCTGAGCCGCCAAAGATCGACATTCCGGGCATGAAGCCGGCTGACCCGGCGGCGATCAAGGCGGCGTTCACGCGCCTCGACGTCAACAAGGACGGGAAGCTGTCGCTGCAGGAATACCTGCCGGCGTCGTGACGCCAGTCCCCTGACGGGCGAATAAACTCAAGAACTACAGATCGTTCAAGATTGGGGGCGTCGCCAATCTGTCATGGCGGCGCCCTTTGCTTTCCAGTCACCTTCGTATTTGGCGTCTTGGCCGTTTTGGGCCATGGTGCTTCCAGTGGTGGCGAGGGAGCGTGCGATGCGTGAGGCGCGGACGTTGGGCAGCTGGGTGCTGGGACTGTTCCTGGCAATCATGATGTTCTGGGTGGCGCTGGAAACCCTGGCGCCGCAGCCGCCGGCGCAGAACCACCTGTTCGAGGTGTTCCGTTCCGCCTCCGGTATCGCCTATTTCGAGCCGCTGGGCCGCTTTGCGGTGGGCGTGCTTGAAGTCGTCGCGGCGCTTCTGATCCTGCTGCCGTTCACGCGCCGGCTGGGCGCCATTCTCGGCTTCGTTGTGATGCTGTTCCTGGGGGCGCTGGTCGTGCAGCTGGTCATGCAGGGGATAACCGTGCCGGTGGAGACGGTGGGGGAAGGTGGCTCCATCACGACGACCGAGACCGATCCGTCGGGCCTTTTCTATCTCGTGCTGGGGCTGCTGGCGGCGCTGATCGCGGTCATCGTGATCCATCCGGGCCGCCAAAAAGCGACCGACTGAGCCGCAGCGGCCACCACGGCTTTCCGAGCTTTCGGTATGTTTCGCGAACGTCTCGCAGGTTGAGGCTCCGTTAACTGCGGTGGGGCCATCCTAGATCAGGAAGCGAACAGGGGTTTCATGTCGGAGAGCTCGACCTCGGGTGACGCGCGTGCCGCCAATGGCGGAGACGGCGCCGTCGCGCGCGCGGAACCGGATGGCTTTGCCCGCCGCTCGCTGTTGCGCCGCCTGATGGATGTGGTCGCCCTGCCGTCGTCGCGCGGGAATATCCAGGACCGTGCCATCGCGGGCGATCTGCTGCTTGAAATCCTGCTCGAGTCCGACGTGGCCGCCCGCGAACTCTGCGCCCGTCGCCTGCAGGAGATGTCGCAGGCACCCAAACGCCTACTGAGATTCCTCGCGATGGATGTGCCGCGCGTCGCGCAGCTGATCCTCGCTGACAACAGGGCGTTCGACGACGCCGATCTCTGCCACATTGTTGCGAACGGAAGCACGCCGCACCGCGTGGCCGTCGCCAATCGCCGCGACATTGGCCCCGCGGTCGCATCGGCGATCGCCGAGACGGGCGATGTGATTGCGATGAAAGCGCTGCTCGACAATACGCAATCGCGCCTTTCGGATCGCGCCGTCGAACTGATGGTCAGCGCCTCGCGCGATGCGCCTGCGCTGCCGCCGCTGCTGATCAATCGCGAGGAAGTTCGCCCGGCGCATGCGCTGGCCATGTTCTGGTGGTCCGCAGCCGCCGAGCGCAAGCAGATCCTGTTGCGTTTCTCGGCGGAGCGTACGCTGCTGATCGACATGTGCGGCGACATCTTCCGCTATTCGTCGGAAGGGCTGGACCCGGTGGTGCGCAAGGCGCTGCAGGTGATCGAGCGGCGCCAGCGCGACCGCTCGGCCATCGACCGCTCGCCGCACGAAAGCCTGGAGGCCGCGCTAGAGGCTGCGGCGGTATCCGGGCTGTCGCCGGAGGCTGTGCTGGACATCGCCGCACTGTCGGGCGTGAAGGCTGCGACGGCGGACCGCATCTTCCAGGATGTAGGCGGCGAGGGGCTGGCCGTCCTGTGCAAGGCGACGGGCCTCAAGCGGCCGTATCTGCGCCTGATGTGGATGGCGCTGCGGCGCGACGAGCATGGGCCCGACTTCACACGCGTGTCCGAGGTCTACGAGACTATCGCGGTCGCGAAGGCGCAGACGGTGCTGCGCTACTGGAACTGGTCGCTGAGCTCCGCCTTTTCGCCCGAGATCATCGCTGGCGATGACTCTGAAGAAGGCCCCACGGGCTTTGGCCGCGAATTGCGCGCTCTGGCGCGGCGCTCCTAAATCAACGCGTTTGCGCCCCTAGGCGACGCGATTCTCCTGCTTTGACGTGCGCCGGACGGAAATCGATCGGACAGAACCGGTTTTGCTGGAATTTTCGCTCAGAGTCGTTCAAGTCCGGTGAGCGCCGTTTCGCGGCTCGGAATTTTCAACGCGGAGGCTTGCGAACATGACTTATGCGCTTGGCCTGCTCGTGGCGCTGGGTGGCTTCTGGTTCGTGCTGTCGGGCCAGATATCGCCGTTCTTTGGAGGAGTCGCTGTAATCTCGGTTATTGCGACGATGTGGCTGTCTGCGCGGCTCAAGGTGATAGACCGGGATGGCTCGCCCTATCATCGCGCGCCTCAGCTGTTGCTCTATCTTGGCTGGCTGCTTGGCGAGATCGTGAAGGCGAATGTCGCGGTGATTGCGCGAGTGGTCGGGCCGAGCCACGCGATTGACCCCGCGATGGTTGAGGTCAAATCGAGCGCGACGTCGAATCTCGGGCGCGCGTTGTTTGCCAACTCCATCACTCTGACGCCCGGCACAGTGACTGTGGACGTCATCGGCGCAAACCTGAAAGTGCATGCACTGGTGCGCGAGAACGCGGGCGCGGATAGCTTCGACGAAATGGACCGGAAATCAGCGCGCACGGCCGATCCGCATCGCGCAAGCGGGAGCTAACGCATGCTTGTTGCAGCTGGCGTCGCGGGCCTTGTCGTGGCCATGAGCCTGATGATCGTGCGCGCGATGATCGGGCCTTCGCACTATGATCGCATACTTGCGGCAAACTCGTTCGGCACAAAAACCGTGCTGCTGATCGCTTTGATGGGGTTCCTGTTCGGACGGCCCGATTTTCTCGACATCGCGCTTGTCTATGCGCTGATCAACTTCGTCACCACGATCGCGCTGATGAAGTTCTTCCGTTATCGCACGCTGGCCCGGCCGCTGGGCGCGATGGCGAGAGAGGCGGGCAAGGATGGCTGAGGCGCTTCACTGGATCGGCGGCGCGCTCATACTGGCGGGCGCGTTGCTGTCAATTCTCGGCGCGGTCGGCGTGCTGCGTTTTCCGGACGTCTATACGCGGATTCATGCGGCGAGCCTGACCGACACAGGCGGGGCGACGCTCATGCTGTTGGGCATGGGGCTCATATCGCCTCTGGGATTCGTCATGCTGAAGCTGCTGCTGGTGTGGGGCTTCATTATGCTCACCAGCCCGGCGGCGGCCAATGCTCTCGCCAACGCGGCGTTTGGCGCGGGCGTACGTCCGCGCATCGGGACATTCCAGATCATGGGCGAGGACAAGCCTGGCGGCTCTGGCCCCGAGCGCTCTGGCGAAGGGACTGCGTCATGAGCGGCCCGACCATCGATGCAAACTTTGCGCTGAATATTGCGCTGTTGCTGATGCTGGTAGCGATTGCGTTTGCGGTCGTGCGCACGCGCAGCCTTCTGGCCGCCATCCTGATGATGAGCGTCTACTCGTTGGCAAGCGCGGCCTGGCTGATGGTGGCGGATGCTGCCGATGTCGCCTTCACGGAGGCGGTGGTGGGTGCCGGTGCTTCAACCGTCATTCTGCTTGGTGCGATCCTGCTGGCGCGTGGCGAAGCCGAGCGTGTGAACTGGAAGCTGATGATCGCGCCGGGTGCGCTCGCGGTGGTTGTTGGCGCTGTGCTGATCTATGCGGCGGGCGGGTTGCCGAACTATGGCGATCCTGCTTCTCCCGCCAACAGCCATGTCGGTCGCGCTTACCTGGAACAGACGTATGGCGACATCGGCGCGCCGAACGTCGTGACGGCTGTGTTGGCGAGCTATCGCGGATTCGATACGCTGGGTGAGACGGTCGTGATTTTCGCGGCGTGCATTGGCGTGGCGTTGATGCTGGGATTCGGCCCGCGCGCGACACTTGCCCCGCCGACAGAGATTCCGAACGATCAGCATGTGGTGCTGCGCGTGGTGGCCAAGCTGCTGATCCCACTGATAGCGCTCTTCGCTTTGTACGTGCAGTTCCACGGTGATCTTGGCGCGGGCGGCGGGTTCCAGGCCGGCGTGATCATGGCGGTCGCGATCATCCTGCACGCGCTTGTTTTTGGCTTGCGCGCGACGATGGCGGCGGTGCCCGTACGACTGGCGCGGACAGTCGCGGCGTTGGGCGTGGTGGTCTATGCGGGCGTGGGCGTTGTCTGCATCATCAATGGCGGCGGCTTTCTCGATTACGATTACCTGTTCTCCCCGCGCATTGAGGCGATGATCCCCGCGAACCTGCTGGGAGATCCAAGCCACGAACACCACTGGGGCCAGCACTTTGGCATTCTGTTCATCGAGATTGGTGTGCTGCTGACTGTTTCGGCGACCATCGTCACCATGTTCTACGGTTTTGCCGGGCGGACGTTGGAGACGATCGAGGCGGAGCGCCGCGGATGAGTTGGATAGCTTCGCACTTCAACTATGTTGTCGTCGTCATCCTGATGATGGCGGGTCTGTTCATCGTGTTCTCGAGCGGCAACCTGATCAAGCGTATGATCGGTTTGGCGATGTTCCAGACATCGACGGGGTTGTTCTACATCACGCTCAGCAAGGTTTCCGGCGGCACGGCGGCGATCACGCTCAAGGCGGACAGTGAGACGGGCAGGGCGCTCGCCGCGCCGCTTGACCCGGCCTATGTCGAACAGTTCGGTGTTGATGGCGTTGTGTATTCCAACCCTCTGCCGCACGTTCTTATCCTTACTGCCATCGTGGTGGGGGTGGCGACACTGGCGGTTGGGCTCGCAATCGCGGTGCGCATACGCGAGGCGTACGGCACGGTGGAAGCCGATGAAATCAACGCGCTGAGCCGTGTGACTGCCGAACAGGCGGAGCCGTCGCCTTGATCGTGCTCGAAACGCTTTATGTCGCCACGCCGGCACTGACGGCGCAGGCCCCGATCCTGGCGATTGTCATCCCGTTGCTGGGTGCGTGCGCTGCTGCGATGGCGCCGAGCGCGCGTGCGGCGTGGATGATCTCGGTCGCCGCTGCGGTTTTCGGGGCCTGGATGGCGCTGGCGGTGGCCGGTGAGGCGATGCGCGAGGGCGTGCTTGTGTATGTGCTTGGCGGATTCGATCCGCCGATGGGGATTGCGCTGCGCATTGATGCGATGGGCGCGCTGATGGGTTTGCTGATCGGAAGTGTCGGCACGCTGGCGGCGGTGTTCTCAGGGCACAGTCTTGTCGCGGAGGTGAGGCCAGAGAAGCACACGCTGTTCCAGGCGGGCTTCCTGCTGTGTCAGGCGGGGCTGACTGGGCTCGTCTTCACTGGCGATGCGTTCAACGCCTTTGTGTTTCTCGAAGTGTCGTCTATCGGGACTTATGCGTTGGTGGCCGTCGGTGAGAGGCGCGACAGGCGTGCGCTTCCGGCTGCGTTCAACTATCTCATCATGGGAACGGTCGGCGCGACCTTTTATGTGATCGGCGTCGGCTTCCTCTACGCGGCCACTGGCACGCTCAACATGGTCGACATGGCGGCGCGACTTGCGACGCTGGACCAGTCGATGGCCGTGCAGGCAGGGTTTGCGTTCATCCTCGCCGGGCTGGGTGTGAAGGCGGCGATGTTCCCGCTTCATGGCTGGTTGCCGGGCGCATATGCGGGCGGACCGTCGCTGATCTCCGTGTTGCTGGCGGCGACAGCAACGAAGGCGGCGATCTATCTGATGGTGCGCTTCATGTTCGAGGTGTTCCCGCAGGGGGCGGCGTTTGGCGAGGCGTTCCTGACATGGGTTCTCGCGCCGTTAGCTGCAACGGGGGCCATCGTCTGTTCGTTGCAGGCGGTGTTCGCGCGCGAACTGCGCCGGATGATTGCGTTCTCCTCGGTGGCGCAGGTCGGGTTCATCTTTCTCGGCGTGTCGCTTGCGAATGCGGACGGATTGTCGGCGTCGCTGTTCTACATGGTGGCGCACGGACTGATGAAGGCGACGATGTTCATGGCGCTGGGTGCGTTGGCGCTTAGCATCGGCGCGCGGCGGCTTGACGATTTTGCAGGCGTTGCGCGCGAGGCGCCGTGGACGGCCGTGGCATTCGCCATCGGCGCCGCCAGCCTTGTCGGCACGCCGCTAACCATGGGCTTCCTCGCCAAGTGGGGACTGATCGAGGCGGCGATTGCGAGCGGGAAGGTGTGGATCGCGGTTGTGATCGCGGCTGGCTCGGTGCTGACCGTGATCTATGTCGGTCGCATGATCGAGGCGATGTTCTTCCGACCGCCCCTGCCGGGCGCGCCGCGCGCGAAGGAGGCGCCGATTGGCGTGCTGGCGCCGTTGCTGGTGCTGGCCGGGTTGTCGATCTGGTTTGGCTTCGATGCCTCGTTGATCGAACAGCTCTCGCAAGCGGGGGCGGCGCGCCTGTTCGAGGTGCGGCCATGAACATGGGCGAGTTGCTGATCTGTCTGGCGCTCGGCCTGCCGCTGTTTGCTGCGGCGGTCATATATGCGGTTGGGCGCATGCCCGATGTACGCGAGACGCTGACGCTTGTGACGTGCATCGGGCTGGCCGTTGTCGCGATCTCGATCTTCGTGCGCGTGGGGCAGGGGCAGCCGCCTGAACTGATGGTGGCGCAGCCCGTGCCGGGCCTATCTATCGCGTTTCGCGCGGAGCCGTTGGGCGCGTTGTTCGCCGTGATGGCGAGCGTGTTGTGGGGCGTGAACTCGCTGTTCTCCATCGGCTACATGCGCGGGCGGCGCGAGGCGAACCAGACGCGGTTCTACATGTGTTTCGCCATCGCCATGTTCGGGGTGATGGGCATTGCGCTGGCGGCGAACCTTTTCACCCTGTTCGTGTTCTACGAAGTGCTGACCTTCGCGACCTATCCGCTGGTTACGCATGCCGGAACGCCGGCGGCGCGCAGGGGCGGGCGCATCTATCTGATGACGCTGGTGGGGGCATCGGTGTTGCTTCTGTTGCCGGGCATAATCGGCGTGCAGGCGGTGGCGGGATCGACCAGCTTTGTTTCGGGCGGCCTTCTGGCAGGACGTGTTGATGCTGTAGTGGGCAGCGTGCTCTTGCTGTTGCTGGTGTTCGGGGCGGCGAAGGCGGCGCTGATGCCGCTGCATGGATGGTTGCCTGCCGCGATGGTTGCGCCGGCGCCGGTATCTGCGCTGCTGCATGCGGTGGCCGTGGTGAAGGCGGGCGTGTTCACAGTGCTGAAAGTGTCGGCCTACACGTTCGGGCCGGACCTTATCACAAGCCTTCCCGCCGCCACGTGGATACTCTGGGTTGGCGCCGCCACCATCGTGATCGCGTCGCTGGTTGCGTTGACGAAGGACGATATCAAGGCGCGGCTGGCGTGGTCGACCGTGGGGCAGCTGGCCTACATCACGTCGGCCGCGATGTTGCCGATGGCTTCGGGGCTGGTGGCAGGTGGGTTGCACATGGTGTTCCACGCTGTCGCCAAGATTGCGCTCTTCATGTGCGCGGGCGCGATCTATGTCGCGACGGGGGCGAGCCGCGTGTCCGAAATGGGCGGGCTGGGTCGGCGCATGCCGTGGGTGTTCACCGCATTCCTTGTCGCTGGACTTGGCATCGTGGGCCTGCCGCCGATGGCGGCGATGTGGTCGAAGCTGCTCATGATGACGGCGGCGTTCGAAGGCGGCCATTGGGTATTCGCGGCGGCGTTGGTCGCATCCTCCTTGTTGGCGATGGTCTATCTTCTGCCCATCGCATTCCGGGCGCTGTTCCCGCCTATGGGCGATGCGCCGGCTCGCGACTTCGTGCGGCCGGGCGGCGCCCCGAGCGCGTCGGTGATCGCGGTGTGCGCGGCGGCCGCTGGGTGTGTCGCGCTGTTCTTCGCGGCGGATGCGCTCGCCAACTACCTCGCGCCAATCCGCGCGGTGACCATCATGGAGGGCGCGCCATGAGCGAGAACGACAAGAAGCCAGAAGCGCCGCTGGGCGAGCCGGGCGAGCATCCGATGTCGGTGCTGCTGTTCTCGTGGATGCGCGGGAAGTTGTTCCTCCGCATGTTTGCGATTGTGCTTGGCGTTGTTGGCGTTGCTTCGATCGGGCTGGAGTTCTGGCTGTCGTACAAGCCGATCAAGGACGTGACGTCGGTACCGGGCTTCTACGCGGTGTTCGGTTTCCTCGCGTTTGCGCTGGCCGTGTTGAGCGGCTGGCCGCTCGGCAAGCTGTTGCGGCGGCGCGAGGACTACTACGAAACACGAAGCGGGGAGGCAGGTCGTGACCGTTGAGCGCCTCGCCGACTGGCTGGCCAATACGAACCCGGGGTTCTTCATCCTCGTCGCGGCGCTGTTCGTGCCGTTCGCGCGCAACACTGCAGTGCGCGCCATCCTAATGGTGGGCGGGCCGGCAGTTGCGCTGGTTGCGCTGATAAGTGCGGAGGGGCTGGGCAGCAATCTTTCGAGCGTCACCGTGCTGGGGCTCGACCTCATCCTGTATCGGCCAGACAGCCTGTCTTTCCTGTTCGGGCTGGCGTTCATCATCGCGGCGGCGCTGTTCGGCATCTATTCGCTACACCGGCGCGATCCGCTGCAGGATGCGACCGCCATGCTCTACGCAGGCGCCGCCGTGACGGCAGTGTTCGTTGGAGACCTCGTTAGCCTGTTTATCGCCTGGGAGCTGACGGCAATCACCTCGGTGTTCCAGGTGCTGGCGCCGCGATCGCGCGAGAGCGTTCGGGCGGCAATGCGCTATCTCGTGTTCCAGATTTCGTCAGGCATGCTGGTGCTGGCGGGGATATGCATGTTCGTGGCTGCGACGGGGCAGACACAGTTCGCCCTGATCGCGCCGTCACTGGCGGGGCTGCCCGTCGGCGTGATGGACATCAATGCGCCAGGGGCCGTGCTGATCCTGGCCGGCTTTGGCATCAAGGCGGCATTCCCGATGGTGCACAACTGGTTGCAGGACGCCTATCCGAAAACGACGGAGACGGGCGCAGTCGTGCTGTCTGCCTTCACCACCAAGCTCGCCGTCTATGCGCTGGCGCGCTATTTCGCGGGGCTTGAATGGCTGATCTGGATCGGCGCGATCATGACCGTGTTCCCGGTCTTCTTCGCGGTGATCGAGAACGACCTGCGCCGCGTGCTGGCCTACAGCCTGAACAACCAGGTCGGCTTCATGGTGTGCGCCGTGGGCATCGGCACGCAGCTGGCGGTGAATGGAGCGGTGGCGCACGCGTTCGCACACATCATGTACAAGGCGCTGCTGTTCATGAGCATGGGCGCGGTGCTCTATCGCGTGGGGTCGACCAAGGCCACGGATCTTGGCGGCCTGCATCGAACGATGCCATGGACGACGCTGTTCTGTCTTGTCGGCGCCGCGTCGATCTCCGCGCTGCCGCTGTTCTCGGGCTTCGTCGCGAAGTCGATGGTGATGACGGCGAGCCATGCCGATCCCGCGCTGTTCGTCGTGTGGCTGATGCTGCTGTTCGCATCGGCCGGCGTGCTGGAGCATTCGGGTATCAAGATTCCGTACTTCGCCTTCTTCGGGCATGACAGCGGCAAGCGTCCGCAGGAAGCGCCGTTCAGCATGCTGCTCGCGATGGGCGTTGCGGCAGCGTTGTGCATCCTGATCGGCGTGATGCCTGGGTGGCTCTACCAATTGCTGCCGTACGAGCGGGCGGCGAGCGAGTTCCTGTCGTCTGATCTCTGGACGGCGCCGCATGTGCTGCAGCAGGTGCAGCTGCTCGTATTTGCGACCCTGGCGTTCATGCTGTTGCAGTGGCGGCAGCTCTATCCCGCTGAACAGCCGGGCGTGATCATCGATGTGGAATGGCTCTGGCGGCGCGGCTGGCCCGATCTCGTTTCGGCGGCGGGACGGCCGTTTTCGCGCGCGATGCAGCAGGTCGCCCTGGGCGTGGGTGCGGTCCGAAGCTGGGCTTCCGGGGCGGCGCGTCAGGTTTTCGCGCCCGATGGCTGGGTCGCCGCCAAGGTTCCCTTGAGCGTTACCGCAGTCTGCGCGCTGGCAATACTGGGCCTCGTGCTGGTGATCTCGCTGTTCGCGTAGGTTCCGCCAGCATTCGCGTGTCGGGATACCCCCGAATTCTGGTGTGGTTTACAGTTCTTCCGAATTGCCAGAATATCCGGGTAGTATAGATCGACTCATCGTCGATTCTGCTTGTCGAGAAAGACATGACGGAAATGGAACGCGAAACACGCGCTGCGCCTTATCTTATCGAGATGGCCTCGGACATTGTCTCGGCCTATGTGGCGCATAATCCCGTCTCGGTCGCCGACCTCCCCAAGTTGATCGAGAAGGTGCACGCCACGCTGACCGAGATCGACGGCGGGACCGTGCTGGAAACCAAGCCTGACCTGAAGCCAGCAGTGTCGGTGCGCAAGTCGGTGACCGACGATCACATTGTTTGCCTGGAGGATGGCAAGAAATTCAAGTCGCTGAAGCGACATCTTCGCACGCGGTACGACATGTCGCCTGAGGAATACCGCGAGAAGTGGGGCCTGCCTGCGGATTACCCGATGGTGGCTCCGAACTATGCGCGGCAGCGTTCGGATCTCGCCCGAAAGATGGGCCTCGGCCAATCCAAGAAGTAGGCATTCCGTCAGTTTTGGACCGGCTGCGAAACAGCGAGTCCTCCGTGCACCACGTTGATGTTTTGTTGACGCACGTGAAGAATTCGTTGCCGCGGACTCTTGCCTCGGACTCCGAACCGAATCAGGTTCGCTCAAGGTGATGCGAATCACCGGGTCGCCGCCCAGTAGCGTTATGTGTGTGCGGGCGCGGCTCCCTCAGTAAACGGATGATCACCGCAACGGTCGGGCTGGCCGCCGGGGATCGGGATTCAACAAGAAGTCGCACTGGCTGCCGGTTCGCTGGACCGTGCCAGACGTCGATTCCAAGGGGCTGAGAGATGTCGTTTGAACACACGCCGGCTGCTCCTTCGGGGCAGCAGAAGGTGCTTGAGGCATGGCGCAAGCGCCTGCACGGACGCAGCTTCATAACCTGCGGCGAAATTGATATTCCCGCGATCAATCGCGAGCTGGCCTATGTCAGCGTGTTGAGCTGCGAGGGCGGTCGCTTTCGTTTTCGCCTTGCTGGAACGGGCCTTCATGCCGTTTTCGGCGTCGAGGCGCGCGGCAAGACGGCCGACGAGATCGAGGCTTGCCGCGGCGGCCATATGTGGGGTGAACTCGCGGCACGAGCTATTTTGCGTGCAATCCCGGTGTCGGGTGCTGAGCGCCTGATGGATGGCGGTATCCACTTCTGGCTTCGCCTGCCGATGTCTTCGGATGGAACCGAAGTGGACATGGTGCTGTGCCATGACCGTTATCTTCCGCCCGAGGCGCTTTCCGACCCCGAGCGTGCGGCCCAGCGCGTCGACATGGCGCTGCGTCTGGATTGTGGCGATTTCGCCGCAGCCTGACTTGGCGGCGTCTGATCTCGCTCAAGCCAGCAACGTCCGTCTTGCACTAGTTTGCCTGCATATGATTGCCGATCGCTGCCGGCGACCGCTGCAGGGGGATGGAATGCCACGCACCAGGACCAAGGACCGCGCCCGACATGCCCGAGTGTCCGAACTCGATGTCATCGAGGATCGCATGGGGAGAGTGGCCTCGCTGCTGTCGGAGATGGCCGACGCATTGAGCGAGTATCCGGATGCGCTTCATCTGCAGTCGGCCGGCGGTGTCGCGCCGGAGCGCGCAGGGGCGAACACCATCACGGTGCGGGCGTCTGAATGGCCCAGCTTCGAGGAGATTCAGAAACTCGTTGCGCGATGGCGGCGGGAGCAGGCCCGCATGACGGGTGTTCCCACAGCCCCGATTGTCCACAGGCGGCTGGAACGCGTCTGAATCGGAGGGAGAACGGACCGGAATCGGCCCGTGAACCTGCCTAGTGATGATGGTGGTGGTCGTCTTCCGGCAGCACGTTGTACTTGCCGCATTTCGGGCATTTGATCGCGTCGAAGGGCTCGCCATGGAACACCTCCATGTGGCCGACCTTGTCCATCAGGCGTGTCTTGCAGGCACCACAACGATATGTGTCGGGACCATCGGTTCCCTCAAGAGCCATCTTGCCCGCTTCCGGCTCAAGCACGGTCGCCTCGACCGGGGGCTTCGGAACGACGCGCATTTCTTTCTGGGACATGGGCGTAGCTCCTTGCAGTCGGGCTCAACAGGCCGGGATCGCGGGTTGTCACCCCGCTGCATTGGCGCCGTCAAGGCCGCTCGCCCGTTGGCCCTAGTGCGAGACCAGCATGGGCAGCGTCGAGTCCACGAGTAGCTCGCGGCTGACCCCACCGAGGAAGAGTTCCTGCAGACGCGAATGACCATAGAGGCCGAGCACCAGCATGTTCGCCCCCACCATGTCACTGCGCAACCGGATGGCGGTTCCAGTCGTGTGGTCGTCATTGCGGTCTACAGCTGCTGACGCCGTCTTGCATCCGTGCGCGGCGAGATGGGCGAGAAGGTCGGCATCAAGTTCAGCTGGCGCATCATGGGACACCGTGAAGAAGGTGACCTTCTGTGCGGCGCCAATGAATGGCATGGCGTCACGCACCGCGCGCGTGGATTCCCGACCTTCCTTCCATCCGACCAGGATGTTGGAGCCGAATGGGATAGGGTAGCCGGCTTCAGGGACGATGAGGACGGGGCCAGCGCAGGCCATCGCGACCTGCGAGGCGAGGATAGCGCTGGCCCCGCCGACAGGCTGAACCTCACGACGCAGCACTGTCAGGTCATGGCGGCGCGCAGCCCGGATCAGATCGCCTTCGTTGTCGCCGTTGATCGCCTGCCAGCTGAATGCAACGCCGCCCGCCGCAGCAGCGGCCTCGAACATCGCGCGCGCGGCGTGCAAGCCCGCGGTGATAAGTTCCTCGCGTTCCTTGATGAAGGACTCGGTCAGCGTGACTGCGGTGAAGGCGTCGCCAACAAACACGGCGGGAATCTGCTCGGCCTTCAGATACACGCCTGTGAGGGATGCGCCGAAGCGCTTCGCAAGGTCTATGGCGGCTTTCACCTGCATGCGACCGGGAACGCTATCCTCGGTCTGAACGAGAATGGTGCGGTAGCTCATGGCGTTACCTCGTGGCTGTCCTGTCTCCTGCTTATCGTGGCAGGAGACGCCGAAGCTTGACGGGCATCAAGCTGATGCTGCGCCGTTGGCGCGTTCGGTATTCGGCAAGTTCCTTGCAGTGTTCTGGACGACCATGCCGTTACGGCATGCGGGCGTGGGGAGGGCGAGGTGCTGCAAGAGACCGGCTCGGGTCGCTTCTGCGGGCGCGAGCATACGCTACCGTTGCGTATCTACTGCGAGGACACGGATTTTTCCGGCGTCGTCTATCACGGCAACTACGTCAGATATCTCGAACGCGGACGCTCGGATTTTGTCCGCGAACTGGGCGTCGGGTTGTCCGTTCTTCTTGCGCTTGAGCAGCCGGCGACCTTCATGGTCTCGCGTCTCGACATGCGTTTCCTGCGTCCGGCGCGGATCGACGACAGGTTGGAGGTCCGCACACGGGCTGAACTGGCCAGCGGTGCGCGCTTGATGTTCAGGCAGACGATCACACGCGGCGACGAGCTTCTGCTGGAAGCGGTTTCGGAAAATGTCTGTATCAAGCTGGATGGCCGCCCGCGACGCTTGCCGCAGATGATGGTGGAGCGCCTTGCGCCCTACCTGGCGGAGAGTTTGCCGAGTGAACGGCGTGAAGATTTCGCCGTCGCGCCCGTCGTGGAAGGCGAGATGACAGGCGCTGCCTAGGTCGAGATCTCAGCCGAAGCGGCCGGTGATGTAATCGTGCGTCTGTTCCACCTTCGGCATGGTGAAGATCTGGTCGGTGGGCCCGGACTCGATCAGCTTGCCCATATGGAAGAAGGCGGTGACCTGCGAAACGCGCGCGGCCTGCGCCATCGAGTGCGTGACCATCACGATGCAGGTGTGCTTGCGTAACTCATCCAGCAACGCCTCGATGTGCGCGGTCGCAATGGGGTCGAGCGCCGAGCACGGCTCGTCCATCAGGATCACGGCGGGAGAAACGGCGAGCGCACGGGCAATCACCAGGCGTTGCTGCTGGCCGCCGGAGAGGCCAAGGCCAGGCTTGCCGAGGCGATCCTTCACCTCGTCCCACAGCGCGGCGCGGCGCAGGGAACGTTCGACGATCTCGTCAAGTTCCGCCTTGCTCGACGTGAGTTTGTGGGTGCGGGGGCCGTAGGCGATATTCTCGTAGATCGAAATGGGAAACGGGTTCGGCTTCTGAAACACCATGCCGATGCGGGTGCGCACTTGCACGGGGTCGATCTCGGTCCCGTTGACGTCGATACCATCCATCAGGATGCGACCTTCAACCCGCGCGCCAGGGATGGTGTCGTTCATCCTGTTGAGGCAACGCAGCAGCGTCGACTTCCCGCATCCCGACGCGCCGATGAAAGCCGTGACGGCGTTGTCGGGGATTTCGAGATTGACGCCGAACAGCGCCTGTTTCTCGCCGTAGAAGGCGTTGATGTCCTGGATCTTGATGCGCGTTGCAGCGGTGACCGCAGCGGTCGGCTTCACCACCGGCGCGCTGGTGGGCGTGCCGCGGATGGAGCGCGGAGCGGGCGCGCCAGCTTCAACGGTTTCGGACGCCTCTTTGGTCATGAGCGACATGCTATCAGCCCTGAGACTTTCCGGCGACCGCTGCGTGGCTGAAGCGCGAGAGAATGTTGAGGACAAGCACGCCGACCGTGATCAGCATGGCGCCGGTCCAGGCAAGGGAAACCCATTCCGGATAAGGGCTGCCAGCATAGCGGTAGATGGCGATGGGCAGGCTGGCCATGGGTTGGGTGAGGTCCGTCGACCAGTTGGTGTTGCCCAGCGAGGTGAACAGCAGCGGGGCTGTTTCGCCTGCGATTCGCGCGACCGCGAGCAGGACGCCTGTCAGAATTCCGCTGAAGGCGGCCGGGAGCACGACCTTTCGGACCACCTCGTTCTCGCGGCTGCCGAGCGCGACGGCGCCATCGCGATAGGCCTGTGGAACGAGGCGCAGGATGTCTTCCGTCGTACGCGCGACGATCGGCATGGCGATCAGGGCGAGCGACAGTGCGCCGGCGAAGCCCGAGAAGCCGCCCATCGGCGCAACCGCGATCTGGTAGACGAACAGACCAATCAAGACCGAGGGCGCCGAGAGCAGGATGTCGTTCACGAAGCGAACGACTGAAGCGAACTTCGACTCCTTGCCGACCTCGGACAGGTATACGCCGACCATCATGCCGAGCGGCGCCCCGATCGTGGCGCCAAGGCCGACCTGTATCAGTGAACCGACGATGGCGTTGGCGAGGCCGCCTTCGGCGCCGGGCTGTGCCATCGAGTTGGTGAACACAGAAAGCTTGAGGCCGCCAATGCCGTTCGAGAACAGCATCCAGAGGATCAGACCCAGAAGAACGAGGCCGACGCCGGCGGCCACCATGCACAGTCCGCTCATGACGCGATCGACCAGCTGGCGGCGGAAGTAGCGGGCTCTGGAGGCGGGTGAAAGCTGTTTCACGACATGCGCTCCTGGCGCAGCAGCAGCCGCGCAATGGCGAGGACGCCGAACGAGACGACGAACAGTATGAAGCCAAGCGCGAGCAGGACCGCGAGGTCCAATGTTCCTGGCTCTGCTTCGGGAAAACTGTTGGCGACGACGGAAGCGATGGTGGCCGATGGGGCCATGAGGCTGTCAGGCATGCGGATGGCGTTACCAATCACGAAGACAACCGCCATCGTCTCGCCGAGGGCCCGGCCAAGCCCGAGGAAGACTGCGCCGAACAGCGAGCCGCGAACCGCTGGTATCACGACGCCGGTAAGCGCCTCCCAGCGCGTTGCGCCCATGGCGTAGGCGCCGTCCTTCAGCAGCTGCGGCGTCGATAGCAGCACGTCACGCGTCGTGGCCGCAATAAAGGGCAGGATCATGATCGCGAGGATCAGCGAGGCCGTGATCAGGCCAACGCCAATGGGCGGCGCCGTGAACCAATAGAACGTGTCCGGGATGGGCGGGATCCAGATGAAGGTGGAGGTCAGCCAGGGCTGCACGTATTCCGCCATGAAAGGCGCGAGCACAAAGAAGCCCCACATGCCGTAAACGATGGACGGGATGGCCGCGAGAAGTTCGACCGCCACGCCGAGCGGCCCGCGCAGTTTCACGGGGCAGGTTTCAGTGAGAAAGAACGCGATCCCGAACCCGATTGGCCATGCGATTAGAAGGGCGAGGATTGCCGTCATCAACGTGCCGGTGATGGCCGGCAAGGCGCCGTAGATCTGCGTGACGGGGTTCCACTCCGTGCCCGTGATGAAGCCAAGGCCGAACGTGTCGAACGCCAGCTTGCCGCCCGCGAACATGATGGCCAGGATCGAGAACAGCACGATGATCACGAGCGCACCAGCCGCGAACAGGCTGATGCGGAAAGTGGTGTCGCCCAGATGCATGCGGCGTGCGCCGATCAGGGGACGATGTGCAGCTGGGGTGGTCATGTTGTTGGCCCCTGAGAGTTCATTTCGCCGGCCATAACGGCGTGCCGCGATCAGTCAGCGTCGCCCATTGCTGGCGCACGACGTCCTGCACTTCGGGCGGCAGCATGATGTAGTGCAGGCGGTCCGCGGTGGCAGCTCCATTGCGGAACGACCAGTCGATGTATTTGAGCACGCGAACCGTGCGCGCCGGATCCTTGGGATTGCGCGGCACCAGGATGTACGTGGCGGACACGATCGGCCACGAAGTGTCGCCCGGCATGTTGAGCATGCTTGCCGCCATGTCCTTGGCGTTGGCCCAGTCCGCGTGGGCGGCGGCGTCCATGAAGCCAGACACGCTGGGGCTCACGAATTTGCCGGAGCCATTGGAGAGCTGCAGCGCCTGCATGCCGTTCTCGGCGGCGTAGGCGAACTCGACATAGCCGATGCCGCCCTTGATGTTCTTCACCGCCGCCGCCACGCCCGCATTGCCCGGCGCGCCAAGCCCTGTCCGCCAGGCGACGGAGTTACCTGCGCCGGTGCGCTCCTTGAAGATGGGCGAGACGCTGGCGAGGTATTTCGTGAAAATGCTGGTGGTGCCCGACGAGTCCGCGCGATAGGCGGGCGAGATCGGAATTCCGGGCATCTTCAGGTGTGGGTTGAGGGCGACGATCTTTGCGTCGTTCCACAGGCGCACACGGCCGACATAGATTTCGCCGAGCAGGTCTCCGGTGAGTCTGATCTTCGTGCCATCGACGCCGGGCACATTCACCACCACGACCACTGCGCCGATCACGGCGGGGAACTGCAGCAGCTGTTCCTTCTGCAGGCGTTCCGTCGCGACGGGGCTGTCGGATGCGCCGAAGTCCACGGTGCGGTTGATGATCTGGGTGACGCCAGCGCCAGATCCGAGAGCCTGATAGTTGAGCCGCGCGCCGCCGGCCTTTGCGTAGTCCTCGCCCCAGCTGGAATAGATCGGAGCCGGGAAGGTGGCGCCCGCACCTGTGATGTCTTGGGCGGCGGCCTGGCCGGCTGCGAGCGCCAGCAGCGCCGCAACGAGGCCGATCGCACCGGATATACGGCGAGCGAACAGGTTCAGCACGGCATGGGTCTCCCCCGGCCTTCTGGCCGGCGCAGGTGGATCGAGGCTGCCTTAGACAGCTAGCGCAAAGCATTTGTGACAGAGCCGAGACGGCTAGCAGACGGCATGGTCTCAGGCGATTAAATTCTTCAAAAACAGGGAGATGTAAGCATTGAGCAGGGGGCAAATGGACCGAGCAAGAACAAAACAGGAAAATAATCCTGGGAAAATGTTCCCAATATTATACTTGCCATACCCCGGGAGAGAATCATGCTAGTTTCAAACTTGCCAGCCGAGACCAGCCCGCCGCCGCCAGCCGAGGTGCGTCCACTCGCTGCGGGCCGGGTTTGGAGGCTATCGGACGTGATCCAGTTCGATTTTTCAGCGTTGAGCGCCGCTCAAACGCATCTGGCAAGCGCTGTGAAGCGCTTTCAGATATTGCGCAGAACGATGCTGGAGAACCCCAGCTCCGCGCCGCCGTCCATGTCTATCGGTGATGTGCCAAAGTGCCTGGCATTCATCCGCGATACGGCGGATTCGCTCGGACTTGGCGCTACCAAAGCGGGGGCTGAAAGAGGTGCTGCGACTTACCGAACCGCCGCGAAGTACGGGGAGTTTCATCCCGATGCTTTGGCTGCTCTCATTCCTGCAATCGAGTACGTGCTTCAGGTTTTAAGCGACGAAACCGACGCCCGGCTATTTTTCGCCATGGAGCCATCGGAAGCCAATTACTATACCCCATCCTCGCCAGCGTTCGGGATGGAAGTCGATGCGAAGTTCCCAAAGCTGAGCGAAGACATTGAGTGTGCTGGAAAGTGCATCGCTGTTGGTCAGCCGACGGCGGCAGTCTTCCACCTTATGCGCGCTATGGAGGGGGCGGTTCAGGTGCTGGCCGGACGGCTGGGCGTTGCCAACACGGAAAAGGAATGGGGGAAACTGCTTTCTGATATTCACAAGGCGATAGAGGCGATGCCGCTTGGCGACTCTCGCAACGCTTGGTCAGCAGCGCACGCTAACCTGTACCACGTGAAACAGGCATGGCGGAATGACACGATGCACCCCAAGCAATCCTACAGTGTCGAGCAGGCCAAGGAGATCTTCGCCGCCACGAAAACCTTCATGGTTCATTTGGCTGGCTTGGTCTGAGCGGGCTTCGTGATCTTCTTCACCGCCCGCTCAAACGCTTTCCCACTCTCGTCAGCTTCAGCGGCCTTAGCCGCCTCCATGAAGCGTTGTTTCTGGGGCTTCTCGTCTTGGGCTGGTGGTTTCTTTGCTGGCATAGGCGAAGTTTACCCGTGTTCTAATCAGGCCGCCAGTAGTCGCTGGTCTTGCACCGGACGCGTCTACGCTCCGGCCAGACCGGCTCCGCGACGAGTTGTTTGATACGTGAGGCGCTTGCCAACCACGCCCTGCACCAGTTGTTCGGTGCGCAGGTCATCGTCCACGCCAAGCGCCGTGCGGTTGTTGAAGCGGAAATCGAACTCCGCCAGATAGCGGTGCAGGTGCCTCTCTTTGCAGTGCTGGTAGACGCCGCGCATGCCACGCTTGAACACCGAGAAGTAAGCCTCGACGTTGTTCGTGTAGACGTCGCCACGCGCGTACTCGCCCGCGCTATGCTTCACAGTCTCATGCGAGGCGAAGGCTTCATCAGCGCCTTTGTAGAGCTTGGACTCGTCCGTCATCAGGCGGGTTTCGCGAGCGATGTTCTGCTTGACGATGTTGGACACGGTTTCCTTATCCGCTGACTTCACATGGAAGGAGCGAACCGACCCGCCGCGCTCGACCAGCGAGACGATGGCGCGCTTCGGGCGTTGGTCCTTGTGTTTCTTGCGCTCGCCCGACTTGTTCTGGTTGAGCGGGAGCTTGATGCCAAAGCGGCCATAGTAGGTTTCGTCAGCCTCCACGATCTCACCTTCGCCGCCCATCGGGGGCAGCGTGCCTTGGGGCTTCATGGCTTCGCGGATGCGGTGCGACATGAACCATGCGGTCTTGAGCGTGACGCCCAGCGTCCGGTGAAGCTGCTGGGAGCTGATGCCCTTCTTGCTGGACGCGATCAGGAAGATTGCCTGCAGCCAGAGGTGCATCGGGACGTGCGACGACTCGAAAATGGTACCGATCTTCACGGTGAAGGGCTTCCGGCAGGCGTAGCACTTGTAGGCGCCAACCCGCGTGGATTTGCCCTTCATGGCGCTGGACTGATCCACCACGCCGCAATGCGGGCAGACCCGGCCTTTCGGCCAAACACGAGCTTCAACAAAGGCGTAGGCCGCGCGCTCGTCGTGAAGGTGGGGGGCGTTGAGGTAGCTCATGTCCGTCTCCTGTGATTCCAAGGTAGGGACATGCGCTGGGTACGTCAAGTATAATATTGGGAAAATGTTCCCAATTATGCACTTGCCAAAGCACACCACAGCCCCTAGATTCTTGAAATCGAAGGGACGTGGACGCCATGACCAAGCAATCCGAACTGCAAAAGCCGATCTACAACGACGAGAAGGCGGCTCTGGCGCACTTCGAAAAGGTCCGCTGGCCGCAAGGTCCGGTCTGCCATCACTGCGGCTCGGACAACGTCGCCCGCCTTGCTGGCAAGTCCACCCGCCCCGGCCTGTTCCAGTGCCGTGAGAAGGAGTGCCGTGGTCAGTTTACTGCGGTGATGGGAACGGTTTTCGAGAAGTCGCATATCCCGCTCCACAAGTGGCTGCTCGCCACTCACCTGCTTTGCTCGTCCAAGAAGGGCATGAGCGCCCTTCAGCTTCACCGCGAACTCGGCTTCGGCTCGTACCGCACGGCTTGGTTCATGTCGCATCGCATCCGTGAGGCGATGAAGCTTCCCGAGGCGACGCGCGGTCGCCCGCCCATGGGTGGCGAGGGTAAGATCGTTGAAGCCGACGAAACTTACTACGCTCGCGCTGGCGAGAAGTCGCGCATCAATCAGAACACCACGGGCGAGCGCCGCAAGCACAAAGACCAGCGCCCCAAGCGCGCTATCGTGGCGCTGGTTGAGCGTGGCGGCTCCGTCCGTACCTTCCATGTCGGATCAGCCGACAAGCACACCGTCACCAACATCATCATCGATAACGTGGCGCCGAATACGAAGCTCGCGACCGACGAGTCCAAGCTCTACGCTGGCGTCACCGCCTATGGCTTCGAGCATGGCACCGTGAAGCACTCTTCGAAGGAGTACGTTCGCGAGTGGGTCCATACCAACTCGCTCGAAGGCTACTTCTCCATCTTCAAGCGCGGCATGAAGGGCATCTATCAGCACTGCGCTGAGAAGCACCTGCACCGCTACCTTGCTGAGTACGACTTCCGCTACAACCATCGCGAAGGTCTTGGCTTCAGCGATCACGCCCGCACGAACGAAGCCCTCAAGGGCACGGTCGGCAAGCGCCTGACCTATCGGCGGACTAACGCAGCCGGACTTCAGGCTTAAGGCCGAGAGGTTCCTGCGTTACCGCAGGCTGCATCCGCCGCCCGTCAAGAAAGTCAGGGTGCGGAGTTATCCGTTCAGGCGCTGAACGCGCCCTTAATCGACCCGGACTCTGCACGAGAACAAATTGGCACTAGAATGCGCAAGCGCCGGATGATTCGCCCGTGGAAAGGAAATCATCCGGCGCTGTTTGCAACCGCGAGAGCGGCTGGCTGAGAACACCAAGCAGAGTCTGGAATCTCGGTCAATCGCTCTCGCCAATCAGAGGCGAAAATGACCAATAACGTGTTCGTTTCCTACGATCTCGATAACGCTCCCCCTGAGCGTTACGCTGCCGTTCGCGAGATGATTGAGCGCTGCTCCAAGAAGTTCTCGTGGATCCAGTTCTCACTCGCTTACATCAAGACCGACATGGCCATTGAGGCAGTTGTCGCTCGGGTTCGGTCGGTGATGCTCGATACCGACAAGCTCGCCGTCATCCACGCGATCAACGCCAACGTGAGCCCGTTGGCCCCGCATGTCCTCGACATCTACCAGCGGGAGTTTGTCACGGCCTAAGTTGCCCGAAACGCCTGCCTCATAGCGGGCGGGGTCCATAGTCGGGGTCATATTCAGCACCTTCTACCCCTTCCACGGAATACGCGGCGCGAGCGGAGACTTAGGTTTCCGCTCGCGCTTCTCGGCCATCTCTTTCTTCAACTCGGCCTGCTTCTTCGGCGGCGTCTGAAGCATGCGCTTGATCACTTCATCGCGCCGCTTGTCATCATCAGGATTGGACATGGCTGAACCAGCAAGAGTGTCTGAGAGCGATAGGTACTACATCAACCTGGGGTACTTTGTGGAGCGCTTTGCCCAAGTAGAGGCTACTCTACACAAGGCGCTGGTGCACACGGCTGGCATGGACCCTGATATTGCGCGAGCCGTGCTTTCCGGGTCGAAGGTGGACAGCGACATCAGCTTCATTCGCAGGATATATGCGGTTCGGACGCAGGCCGTTCCAATTGGGCTAGACCGGTGCCTTACACAGCTCTCGATTGTGAATGGCTTTAGAAATCTCTTGCTCCACCACGAGACCATCACCCGTTACTGGGTTGGTGACAACGAAACGCTGCAGACGGGAAGATCACTGTCCAATCTGACAAAATCAGTTCGGGATACGGCCGTCTTCGAACTCAACTTAACAGCACTTCTGCTCGAAGACGCCGCCGATGATTTGAACCACATCAGCGCAGCTCTACACGCAGCTATTTCCCCGAAGCCTAATGATCACTGGATTGAGCGTTCCGAACAGCACGCATGGCGCTATAGACCGCCTGCACCAAAAGGTGAGGATCGTAAGAGTCAGAAAAAAGATCAAAAACGGAAACGCCCGCCTCGATCATCTCCGGCGTGATTTCGATATTTTCACGCTCCTCGCGCGGCTTCTCGTCTGCGCCGGTTGTCATCGGCGCGCTCCGAAGGCGTGCGCTCCGGAAACAGAATCTCGGGATAGCGCCAGCGCGTATGCTGGTGATGTTCCTCGAAGTATCGCCGCAACTCGTCGCGGTGAACGTCCGTGTTGCGGTCGGCTCCATGAAAGTCGGGCTGTCCCGACTCCATCGCCATCAGCGTCTTTTCGTTGTTGATCGCTGTCTTCATGACCTTGAAAATCGGGTAGGCTTTGGTCCTGCCGATGTCCGTACCCTTGAGCGGGGGATGAAGCCCTTCGATCAAGCAGGCCCAGCTTCCCAACGGGAGTTGGCTGTTGTCTTTCCAGTCCGACATCTTGGCCTTGGGAAGATGGATTGGAAGGTCGTCCGCTAGCGGGTTCTTCTTTTGGGAGAAGAACCACACCACAGCAGGAACTAACCCTGCCGCAATGAGGATCCAACCCAACCACCGTGCATCCGGCGCTAACAGGGACACGCCAGCGCCAACCGCGCCCACGCAGCCAGCGGCCACGAGCCAGCCGTTTTCCCGCTCCCCAGACACCGAACCCACCTCCGGGCCAATACCGAAGGCGATCCTAGTGGATTCTCAAGTACCGGCCTGTCTTTTCGATTCTCAAGCATTTGGGTCTGCTTTGGCAAGTGCATAATTAGGAAAATGTTCCTACACTCCGATTCCTGATGGATACTGCGTCCATCGAAACAGGAGGTTGGATTGGACAGGGAAAGACAGATTGCGGACGACCGGGCGCGCACGGACCTTGCCGTATCGGTGGCGGCGGCGGCGCTGGGCGCGGCGCGCGGCGAGGTAATTGGCAATGGCAGGTCCCATCGGGTGGTGTTGGCGCGGCAGGTCGCCATGTACCTGCTGCATGTGGGGTGCAGCCTCAGCCTTGGCCGGGTGTCGGCGGCGTTCGGGCGTGACCGCGCGACGATCGCCTATGCCGTGCGGGCGATGGAGCTGAGACGCGACGAGCCGGCCTTCGATGCGTGGCTGCAGGCGCTCGAGGATGCGATGGTGCGTACGCCGGTGATGTCATGAGCGGCGAGGCGCCGGCTGTGGGCGACATCGCGGCCCGCCTGCTCGCGACGCTGCGGATCAGCGGGCGGCGTGTGGTGGAAATGGCGCCGGGCGTGTGGGCTGTGCTGGGCCGGCCAGACCGCCGCACGCGCAGGCTGATGTCGGTCGATGGCGCGACGGTGGCGCGCCTGCTGGCCGAGCAGAAGCTTAACCTCACCGCGGATGGCGCCTGCGTGCTGGCCGACGGCGTCATCGCGCCGCCTCCGCCAAGTCTGTCTGCTCAAGCCTTCATCGCCGCAGGCTGGACACGGCGCAAGGGCGAGCCCGGCAAGGGATTCCTAGGCCTTGCCGTACTGGCGCGGCGTGGCCAGGGACCGCTGAACCTGCGGCAGGTGAGGGCCGGGCTGCGGCTGATTGCGGATGCGGAGCGGGAGACAAACAGCAAGGGCCTTACGATGAACTGGGATGCGGGTCCGGCTGATGCGCAACGTCGCGGGCCGCGACGGGGTGGACAGTCTGCTGCGGCGGCGAGCGCAACCGCAAGGCTCAAGCGCGTGCGTGGGTTGGCGGGCGAAACCAGCTGGCGACTGGCGTGGCTGGCCTGCATCGAGGGCGCGACGCTGAGGTCGATCAAGGCGCAAATGGGCTTGGGACAGCGGATGCTGGGCCCCGCGCTCGCCCGCGCGCTCGAGGATATCGCCAACGCCTATGAACGTTGAGCGGAGGCAGCCGAGCGGATGCGCGTGAGCATGGAGGCAAGCCCGTTCGAGCGCTGCGGCGTTAGCGCGTCGGCGATGCCGATCTCCTTGAAGAAGGCGGGGGCGTCGAAGGCGAGGATGTCGTCAGGCTGCTGGTCGGAGAACAGGTGCAGCAGCAGTGCGACGAGGCCCGCCACGATCATCGCGTCGGATGCGCCGCGGAAGCGCAGCGCGCCCGGCGCCGCAGGCGAAGGTTCGGACACAAGCCAGACCTGGCTGGAACACCCGCGAACCTTGTTGTCTTCGTTGTATTCGTCTCGCTGCAGCGGCGGCAGCGCCTTGCCGAGGTCGATCAGGTGCGCAAAGCGCGCTTCCCAGTCATCCAGGAAGGTCATGTCCTCGCGGAGGGCTGCGGCCTGATCTTTCACACTCATGTGGCGTCATGTGGCGTGTGCGCATTGCGAGCGCAAGCTGCAATAACGCAGGCGGCCGGAAGCGCGCGAGCGATCCGAGGGGCGGAATCGCTGGCGGCTCCCGGCCTTTCAGCCTTGTGCCGAGGCATTCGGTTGAGGCTGCTTTCTGTGGATCAGCCGCGCAGGTTGCGGTTGTGGATGTCTGCAACGTCCTTGCGCGAATAACGCTCGACCGCAGCTTTCACGAGGTCGCTGGTGCATTCGCGCTCAAGGCGCAGCAGCGTCAGGGGACGCGGGCCGGGGTTGTGGCACAGCCGTTCGGCCGTCCGCTTGATATCGGCATAGATTTTCTCCGCCGGATCCGCCGGGTTGATGGCGAAGCGAGCTTCGAAGGTCGTATGTTGGCCGGCGGGTTCGGCCGACGCCGACTGGACGCCAATGCCGCCGGCCATAAGCAGCAGGGCGACGGGCACGGCGTAGAGCTTCAGCGATTTCATGGGGGAGGCATCCTCGTCTCTTGTTCGACCTGTCTTGATTGCAGGCCTGGCATCCTCATGCCCGAACCAGGCGCACCGAGAAATCGAGAAGGACGGCGAGGGTCCATGAGGAAAACTCATGCGCGGTCGTTCCGCCCACGCCTTGATTGCGTCACGACTACTTTTTACGGCGCGCCGGCGGCTTCCTCGCGTAGCCAGGCGATCACCTGAGGTACGAAGGGACGGCGCAGTGCGGCTGTCGTGTGGACGACATGATAGCAGTAGCCAGTGCGCACGCTGGTGGGCGAGAACCGCACAAGCTCGCCGCGGCGGATACGGTCCATAACAAGAATGTCAGGCGAGAGCGCCAACCCCTCTCCCGCCAGTGCGCCGGATATCGCCACCGTGAACTCTTCCATGATGTAGGTCGGCGTCACGCGCGCAAGGTCGACCCCCGCTGCCTCGGCCCAATGGCGCCACTCGTTGGATGCGGCCGACTGGATGCGGCGATTGTCTGCAAGCAGACGATCGAGATCGCCGTCCGCACGTGCAAGCACGGATGGCGCACACACGGGGACGAGCATGCCGGTCGACAAGGGTTCGGATTGCACACCCTCCCATCCCCCGGGCCCATAGCGCACCGCGATGTCGAACTCCTCGCGCGCGAGATCGACAAGGCGGATGGAGGTAAGAAACTCCAGTTCGCAGGTGGGGAAGCGCTCCTTGAAGCGCGACAGGCGCGGCACCAGGAATTGCGAGGCGAACGAGGCGACGGTCGAGATGCGGATCGAGTTGGAGCGCGGGGCGCGGCGGGAATAGCGCGAGAAGGCTTCCGCCAGTGTTGTGAAGGCTGGGGCGATCGCTTCCTTCAGGTTGCCGCCCTCATGCGTGAGTTGGAGGCCGCCTGGTTCGCGCAGGAAAAGCTGCACGCCGATGAAGTCCTCCAGGGCAATCACCTGCTTCGAGATCGCACCCTGCGTCACGCCAAGCTCTTCCGCGGCGCGGGAGAGATTGAGGTGGCGGGATGCGGCCTCGAAGGCGCGCACGGCGTTCAGCGGAGGAAGCGGCTTCGTCATCTCCCAGCCCTAGCATGACCTGCCGCCAACACGTGTCAGCAGTCGATGGCTTCAGGTGGTGATGCAGGCCGCCAAAAACAAACCGCCCCGGCGTAGTGGCCGGGGCGGCTCGATTTTGCGTTCGATCGGAGGCTACTGCGAGAGTTTCGACATGCACGAACCGATCGAGTCAGTCCGGTCTTTCGGCATCTGGAGCGCCTTCGTGGCGATGCAGCCGGCGAGCGTGTAGTTGTGGGTGGCCGACGAGACGCATCCAAAGAACTGCTCCTTGGCGGACTGGATGCAGCCGCGGGATACGGGGTCGGCCATCGTGGACTGGGTGGTGTCCGCATAGGCCTGTTCCGCCATCAGCACGTGCTGCGCGCCAAGATTGAGCATGCGGTTGGCAGTGCCCTCGTAGCCCGGATTGAGCTGCAGCGTGGCTGGCGCTGCAACAACCGGGGAGAGCGAGGAGAAAGCATTGCCCGGCGCACTGACTGCAAGCGTCGAGACCTTGTCCCAGATGGACTGGCTGGTCGTGGGCGATGCGGCGAGCGAAGCTAGCACGACGTTCAGGTCGGGAGCGCTGAATGCCTGCTGGAATGCGTCCGCGACAGGTTTCGGCTGGCTGGACGCCTGGACGATGCCAGCAGCGGTTTTCTTCGGATCGAGCGCCTTGGCCTTGCCCCACGCGACATTCTGCATGGTGTAGGACTGCTCGCGCACGAAGGCGCCGGCCCTTGAGATACGGGACGTCTCGTGGGCGTTCACAGCCAAGGCCGCTTGAAGCGCCGCTTCGCCGCCGCCCAGGGTGCGCGCGTAGTTAATCTCGTTCTTGAAGGCCAGCATCATGCGTTCGCGCCCGTAGTCGGCATCTGCCCTGCGAACTGATTCGGCGAATTCGGGATTCTGAGCGGCGAGGATCGCGCCATAGGAGATCCAGCCAGATGACAACTGGTTAACGTTGGTCGAGCCAAACGTCTGGACCTGCTTGTTGAGCTCGGCTGCGCTGCCGAGTTCCTTGCTCATGATCTGGGTCACATGACCCTGATATTCTGCATAGGAAGCTGCCGTTGAGGGAAGCGCGCGGGTTCCTTCCGCGGCAGGTGTGGCTGGCCCCTGACTGACCGCGATAGGCGCGGCGATGGCGACGACGAGAGCGGCGGCGATAATCCTGGTCTGGGTACGCATGCTACCTCCGAAGGATCCGAGTGGTCGCGGGTGTCGATCTGCAAACTTACAGCCGCGGCCCGCAATGTGCTTCCTGTGCAAAGTGCGCCCGAATTCCTTGATGCGGCGTTAGGATGAGCGATGCAACTGCATGCCGCAAGGCGCCATGTGCGGAACGATCCAGGCAAATGATGGTCGTTCGCGCATCATGGATTGGTCTGGCCGTCGTAGCGGCGACCTGCGCTTTTGCGCTGGGTGTGCCACTCTGGTTCAGCGCGACCGCTTTTGGCTGCGCCATCCTGCCGCCCCTGGTCGGAATGTTCCTGGGTGGATCAGCGGAACCCAGGCGGATAGCCGAGATTGAATCAGGTCTCTGGATCGCCCTTGCAACCGCTGCTGCGGGAAGCGCGGGAGCTGGAACCGCTGTCATCGTCCTCTTTGCCGCGGCCGTGGTGCTGGCGTGGCTGTCGGGAGATAAACGCCTCACGCTGGAGATCAGCGCCTTCTCATTGCTGGGACTGTTCCTCTCCCTGCTGGTTTCATCCGGCGGAACGTGGCTCCATCCGCATGATGCGGCCATCCTCGCGAGCGCTTATGGCCTGGCTGGCTTGGTACAGGTCGGCATCCTCGCGGTGACTGCCGCCATGCTGCGCCCTCGGGAACCCGTTGCGCTTCTGAAACCAGCCGAAGCGGGAATTCCAGACCCGTCGATGGCGGTGAAACTGAAGCAGGCTGAAGATCGGCTCAAAGAGGCCGCACGAGGCGCCGAAGAAGCGCGACTTGAGTCTGCTGTCGCGCGCGAGCGGCTTGAGGCGCGCACCACATTTTTCGCCCAGACCAGTCATGAACTGCGCACGCCCCTGAACGCCATCGTCGGCTTCGCGGAGATGATGCACAACGAGGTCTATGGACCGCTGCCGGAACGGTACCAGGAATATGCCGGCCTCATCCACGAGGGCGGCCGCAACCTCACCTTGTTGGTCGACGATGTGCTGGATCTTGCGCGCATCGAGTCCGGTCGCTTCGAGATCATGCCGGAACTGCTCAGCCTCACCGATCACGCCGATGACGCCGTCCGCTTCATGATGATGGAAGCCGAACGCCGGAAGGTTACGCTGGAAAGTGTGGGGCCCGATGACGTCGAGGCGTATGCTGACGCAAAGGCCGTTCGCCAGATCGCGCTGAACCTCATTTCCAACGGGCTGAAGTTCACGCCGGCCGGTGGCCGCGTCGAAGTCGCAGCGCTCGAAGTCGAGGGCGGATCGTTGTTCTCGGTGTCTGACACTGGCGAGGGCATTAGCCCGGAGGAACTCTCGCGCTTGTCGCGTGCGTTTGAGCAGGGCGAGGCTGGAAAGAGCCAGAAGGGCGCTGGTCTCGGTTTGTCCGTGGTGCGGGCCTTTGCCGAAATGCATGGCGGTCGGCTCGACATCGAAAGCCGGGTCGGTGGCGGAACGACCGTATCGGTCTTCTTCCCGGCGGAGTCGGGTGTGGGGCGGCCCGGGACGGCTGAAGGGGCGGGAAATCCGAAGGGCGATGTGCTGGAAATCTAGGTGTTATCGCGCTGGGGGCGATTGCGGATGCGGAACATACGCTCGAAGGCGAGCAACGTATGTGTATCGCAAGCAAATCTCCACAATGGCCGCGATGACTGATAGAACCCGGCACGGCTGGGGCAGCCCGGAGGGGCGGCCATGACTGATGTTTATCTTGCCTATGCACGCGAGGATCGCGAAGGCGTGCGAATTCTCGCCGAGAGGCTCCAGTTCGAGGGCTGGGACGTCTGGATGGATCCGTCGGATCCAACGGGCGAGACAAGTGCTGCCATCGACATGAAGCTCGCTTCGGCCGGCGCGATCCTCGTGTTGTGGTCCGGATATTCGCGGCATTCGGAATATGTACGCTCGGAAGCTGCAACAGGCCTCTACAAGAACAAGCTGATCCAGGCGTCTCTTGACGGCGAAGGCGCGCCGCGTCCGTTCGACGGCGTTAGTCTGATCGACATCGCCGGATGGACCGGCGAGCGCGACCATCCGCAATGGCGCAGGATCGTCGACGCCATACGGCTCTATGCCGGCACGCCCGGAAGCGCACGTCCGCTGGTACAGCGCCGCGCTGTGTCCGGGCCCCCGGCCTATCTTGAACCGCGCAGGCAGATGGCCTGGGGGCCGGTAGTTGCTGCGGGCCTGCTGATGTCGGCTGGAGCGGGACTCTGGATGGCGGACCCGTTCGGCTGGCGTGCAACACGCACGGCCGTCGCCGCGCCTGTCGAGGCGGACTCGGACGCAGCACTCGCCGCAGGCGAGTCAGCCGAGACCGCCGTGCCTCGCACGTATGAAGACACCGAAGCGTCGCAGGTGGCGTGGGACCGCGTCGACAGGAAGAATCCGGCCGCACTGCGCGACTATGCGGCAGACTTTCCAAACGCCTCCAGTGCGGAAACCGCGCGCTCGCTGCTGCGTGTCCTCGATGCGCAGGCGTGGGTCGACGCTGTCACGTCTGATAATGAAAGTGGGTATCAGAGCTATCTGAAGAAATTCCCGGCCGACGCCGTGTCGCCCGGTGCAATGGCCCTGGCCGCAAAGGACCGTCTTGGGTCGCTCCGCGTCGAGCGTGAGCAGGCGATTGTCGAAATCCAGACCGGCCTTGCAACACTTGGCCTCTATCGGGGTAAGGTGGACGGTCGTTCGGGCGATGGGACGGTGCGAGCCGTGCGCCAGTTCGCCAGCCAGAATCGGCGGACGGCGCCGACGCTCGCCTCCGCCGCACCGCGTGACCTTCGTGCGCTTGCCGAAGCAATCCAGGCTGTCGTCGCAAAGCGGCCTGATGCGCCGAGTGCAACGGCTGCGGCGACGCCAGCGGCGCCTCCGGCGTCTGCCGCGGTGACGGCGGCAGCCGAAGCCGATCGTCTCCGTCTTGCGCAGGCGCAGGCTGCAAGTCAGGCAGCCGCGCAGGCGGCCACGCAAGTCGCCACCACACAGGCTGCGCGTTTGGACGCAGACACGTTGGCGCAGGGCCAGCTCCAGACCATGTCCGATGCCGAAGATTGGGCCGCGGCGCGTCAGGCGAACACGGCCGCCAGTTATCAGGCCTATGTGGCGAAGCACCCCGCCGGTTTGCAGGCTGCGGCGGCGCGGGCGGCAATCGCCGATCTCGGCAAGCCGGCGGCCTTCGCCCTTGACCAGGTTCCGGCTGCGGTGCGCGCGCCGATCGAAGCTGCTCGCCGGGCTCAGACGACGGCGAACGCCCGCGCATCCGCTGCGCGCGATGCAGCGTCGCAAGCCAGCGCGGCGCCGGGCAAGACGAGCATCGTTGCGGCCGGCGGCGACCAGTATGATGCTCAGATTTCAGGCGGCGCGCCGAACGGTCTCGGAACGCGCGTCAGCGGCAACCCCGCCAATTCGGGCGACCGTTATAGTGGTCAGCTTCGCAACGGGCAAAGCGCCGGCCTCGGGGTCTATGAGTTCGCCGACAATCCCGGCAATTCAAGCGCTGGCGCGTTAAGGTATGAAGGGGAGCATGCCGGCGATGTGACAGCGGGCCATGGCGTCACCTACTGGCGAAATGGCGACCGGTTTGCCGGGGAGGCTCGCGCGGACGGATCCTCGCGCGGCGTTCTCACCTTCTCCAACGGCCAGCGTTACGAAGGCGAGTTGCGTGATGGCAACCGCAATGGCTTTGGCGTTGTCTGGTCGGCGGACGGCACGGTTGTCATGGCTGGCCGCTGGGTCGATGGTGAACTCGTCGAGCCCGTCGCGACCGCAAGCGAATAACGCTGAACACCGAAATCGGCCGTCGGTCCGAAGAAGTGCGGTCAGCGCATCTCTTCAATGCGACGCATCACGTCCGGATTCATGCCTGACGGCGGGCCAAAGGCGCCCATTCCGCCCATGCCCATCATCGGGCCCTGCATCATCGAGAAGTCGCCGGAGAATGCGATGGCGAGCAGGCGCGACTTCGTGCCCGAGGGCAGGCGCTCCAGTTTGACGATGATCGAGCGGCCGATCTGGCAGATGTCCAGGTTCTTCGCCACGGCTCGCTGCATGTCTTCCTGACTGTCGCCGCCGCTGCGCATGGCCTGCTGCGCAAGCTGCATCATCTGGGGATCGGACAGGAAGGAGAAGAAGACCGACTGAAGGGCGTTCTCGTCGTCCGCGGTCAGCTTCGCCACCGGCTTGGGCGCGTCGCGGCCTTTCGCGGCCAGGTTCACGAATGAAAGGTTTGCGCGCATGGTCACCTTGTAGCCGGGCGAGCCATATTGCGTGAACGACATCAGCGCGCTCTCGTCTTCCGTGAGGCGCTGCATCGATGCGAGAGAGCAGTCGCCGACTTCGGAACGCACGACATCAAGCGCGTCCTTGACGATGTAGAGCAAGCCGTCGAACCCCTCGGCGCCTGTGCGCCCGAGGTATTCGAAGTTCGTGGGAGCAAAGTCAATGTTCCACTGCGCGACGTCTCTCATCAGAGCGTCGCGCTCGCCGCCCGTGCGTGCGGTGTTGGCCATCTGGCCGAGTAGGCGGTTGTAGGACTCCGGGAAGTTTGCCGCGAGCGACTGCAGGAAGGCGCGGCCTTCTGCATCCGGGAAGGCTTCGGTGGCAAGCACAGCCTTGATCTCGTCGCGACCGAGGCCCTTGACCAGTTCGGCGACTGTGCGCGGCTTGCCGGCGTCGAGCAGGGTGAGGACGGAGGGCGCGGCGATCGCGCCGCCGGCCGACAGGATGACCACGCCTGCAGCGATCGCGATGAAGCCCTTGTCGATGCCGCCATTGTTCGTAACGCGGGTCCGGACAGAGAGGACGCCGTCCGGGTCGGAGGCGGCCTGAGGCTCGATGCGCGGAGCCGTCGGGCGCGGGTCGCCAGCGCTGCGTTTTCCAAAGCCCATCGCCGACTCCCCCTGCGCGCCGCTTACGAGACCCTTTGGAACACAATGCGGCAGTGAGGTTGAGGTTGGGTTAGCCTGATTGAATGAAATTCAACGGATCGGGTTACCGCTTATGCCGCTTGCGGTGCGGCGAAGATCGCCATCAGCACGGTGAAGAATCCATAGAGCCCGACGAGCCAGGCGAGACTGCGCAGGTAGGGAATGCCGAACGCATAGAGGGGCAGGTAGACGAGGCGCGCGAAGAAGTAGAGCTGCGCGCCGAGCGCCGCCTGCGCCGCGTCGGCCTTGGCGACGTGCGCGATCAGGACTGCGCCGATCATCAGCGGCAGTGTCTCGAACAGGTTGGCCTGTGCACGCAGCAGGCGGCCTGCCAGCACGCCGGGATCGCCCATGTCCTTGTCGCGCGCGCCGGCATTCCACGCCGACCCGAACTTCAGCGTCCGCACGGCGGCCGGCGCGAAGATGTAGACCAGCGCAAGCAGGAGTGTGAGCGTCAGCCAGGTCAGTGCGGGTGTCATCGGGCTACCTCAGTAATACGTCTTGATCGCGGCGCCGTCATAATCGCGAAGCTCGGAGAAGCGCCCGTGCTTCACCTTGGTTGCCCATTCTGGGTCCTGCAAGATGGCGCGGCCGACGGCGACCAGATCGTACTCGCCGCGATCCAGCCGCTCAATGACTTCGTCGAGCTTGCCTGCAGCCGAGCCTTCGCCACGGAAGGAGCCGGTGAACTCGGAGGAGAGACCAACAGAGCCCACGCTGATGGTGGGGATGCCGGTGAGCTTCTTGACCCAGCCGGCGAGGTTGAGGCCTTTCGGTCCGTCAATGTCCGGGAATTCCGGTTCGAGGATGCGGCGCTGCGAGCAGTGGATGGCGTCGACGCCGGCATCGACCAGCACGCGCGCCCAAGCTTCGAGCTCCTTCGGATTGGTCGCCAGCTTGGCGTTGTAGTCGACTGACTTCCACTGCGAGACGCGAATGATCATCGGAATTTCGCCGATGGCGGCGCGGCAGCGCGTGATGACTTCGCGTGCGAACTCGGAGCGCTGTTCGATGGTGGCCCCGCCGAAGCGGTCGGTGCGCTGGTTGGTGACGGGCCAGAAGAATTCGTCGATCAGGTAGGCATGGGCGCCGTGCAGCTCGATGGCGTCGAAACCGAGGCGTTTGGCATCCGCAGCGGCGTCGGCATAGGCCTGCGCCATGTCGAGCACTTCTGCTTCGCTGGGCTCTTCGCCGATCTTCTTGCCGGTGAGTGTGATGCCCGAGGGGCCATCGCACGGTGCGTCGGGGAAGTGGCCCGTGCCTGGCTTGCGGCTCATGCCCAGATGCCAGAGCTGCGGCGCCATCTTGCCGCCGGCGCGGTGGACCGCGTCGATCGTCCTCTTCCAGCCGGCGAGCGCTTCCTCGCCCCAGAACAGCGGATAGTTGGCGTTGTCGGCCGCGCCCTTGCGGCGGATCAGTGTGCCTTCCGATATGATGAGGCCGACCTCGTTTTCGGCGCGGCGGCGGTAGTAGGCGGTGTTTTCCTCGGTGGGTATGCCGCCCGGCGAGTGGCCGCGCGTCATCGGAGCCATGGCGATGCGGTTCTTCAGCTCCATCCGCCGCAGCGTAAAGGGACGAAAGAGCGGAGAGACGTCGGTCATGCAGCAAGCCCCGGGTATGTGAACGTGTGCTCACATGTCGGTTGTTGCACGCGCAACGTCAATGCAGCTGAGCTATGGAGACCCTTGCGGCGAACTGGCGCGGCGGCCGTCGAGGAAGATCGCGACGCCTGCGAGGAACAGATACACGGCCAGGGCGCTGGGACCGAAGCCGGTCAGCGTGTCGGCGACGTCCTTTGGCATCAGCATCGCGATGATCTGGACCGCGACCAGCAACCCGAAGAAGGCAGCGGCCGGCCACACGGATCGCCCGAAGCGCACGCGCTGTCCCGCCCAGAACATCGCGCCGAGGCCGAGCAGGCCGATCTCCACCGCCTGCTCCAGCACTTCCATGTTCCACAGGCCGAAGCCGAGTTTCGGCCCGGAGGGCCACAGTTCGAGATCGGGCCGGTGGACCAGCAGGTCGAGCAGCCAGTGCGAGAAGACGACCGCGCCGACCACGATTGCGGTTCGCATGGACAGGCGCAGCACCAGCTTTACGACGAAGATGGCGGCGAGCGACCAGGCGATGGCTGCGGGGAGTGAATGCGTCCACGGCATGTGCTCGAGGACAAGTGGACTCCCGGGCAGAGCCGGATCGATACGGCCGCGTTCGACGCCTGCGATGACCAGAGCCGACCAACCGATGTCGACCAGCTGAGCGCCTGCGATCAAAGTCCAGAGTGGCGCGCGCGGTTCGATTGCCTTAGCGGCAAGTGCCGTTGCATAGTGTCCAGCAAACATGGCCCGCCTCCCCGATCATCGGAGGATAGGCGCGCCGCTTGATTTCACAAGCGAAGCGTCAACCTGCGGTGAACGCGAGCACGATGTTGGTGACCAGCGGCGCAGCCAGCACAATGGCGATCATGAGCCAGGTCACGCTTGCCGGCAGGCTGTCGCTGCGCATGATTGGAGATTGCTGAGCTTTCTTCATGGGTGGAGCCTGATGCGGTCATTCGACAAGATAGAGGCCATGGCGGGGAAGCATCATGGCGGTCCAAAAGGCGTCGCCTCGGCTCTCAGCCAATGGCAGGTCGACACGGATGTTGCTCGCAAGAAGGATGCCCAGTTGTTGAGCGCCATGGCCAAGGCTGTGTTTTCATCAGGGTTTTCGTGGACAGTGATCGAAAAGAAGTGGCCCGGCTTCGAGGCGGCGTTCGACCGGTTCGATCCGAAGAAGGTCGCCGTTTATGGCGACGAGAAGGTCGATGCGCTGCTCAAGGACACGCGGATCGTGCGCAACGGCGCCAAGATCATGGCGACGATCGAGAATGCGCGCTTCATTGTTGCGACAGCGAAAGCGCACGGATCGTTCGCAAGGTTCCTTGCGACCTGGCCGGAGACCGATCAGGTCGGCCTGATGGAGCATCTCAAGAAGCACGCCTCGCGCATGGGCGGGGCGACGGGGCAGTACTTCCTGCGCTTCGAGGGATGGGACGCGTTCATCCTGTCGGGCGACGTGGTGAAGGCGCTGATACGCGAAGGCATCGTCGACAAGGAGCCGACGTCGAAGAAGGCGATGGCCGCGGTGCAGGCGGCGTTCAACGCATGGCGCGAGGAGAGCGGCCGCCCGGTGCGCGAGATCAGCCGCATACTTGCGCTGAGTGTTGGGCCGTTGAAGTCGGCGTGAATGCTGACATGTTCTGGCGCGACGACGTGCTAGCCGGACCGGTTTGAGTAGGAGGCGCGGATGGCTCGGTTGCCGCAGGTGGGTGGATGCATGTGCGGGGCGTTGCGCTACGAGGTGAGCGCGCCACCGCTGATGATCTACAACTGCCATTGCACGAACTGCCAGAAAATTGGCGGCACGGCGTTCAACACATCCGTCATCGTCACCGAGGCGTCGCTGCGGTTCACCCGCGGAGAACCTGCGCGGGTGGAGTGGGCAGCTGACAGCGGTTCGACGCGCTGCGGCTTGTTCTGCGGCAAGTGCGGCAGCCGGATCGTGAATGGCGGCAAGCCATCCACGGGCGTGTACAGCCTGCGCGCGGGAACGCTGGATGATACGAGCTGGGTGCAGCCTGTAGGCGACACCTACACACGCAGTGCGCAGCCGTGGGTGCGGTTCATGGAGGGCGGATTGCGGGCTGAGACGTTGCCGGAGGATTTCGGGGTATTCATCGCGGCCTACAGGGCGCAGGGCCGGTTCTAGTCTTTCGGATCGTTTCGGTCGCGCTTGGCGCCGTCGAGCTTCTTCACCTCGGCGGACTTCTGCTTTTCCTCGCGCTGTTTCTCGCCCTTTGTCCGCCCGAAAAGGATGCGCTTGGCGGCGGCTTCCTCGTCACGCTCGACGCGTTCGCGGCGCTTGCGGAACTGTTTGAGGTTGACGATGTCGGCCATGAATCAACTATCTGTCCGGCGCGAGAGCGGGCCGTCACATTTGCTCAATATGACGGATGGATCAATGCCCCGCGAGGGACCGCTGCGGTCGCACGCGGTTGCGCAGGAAGGCTGCGGTCGGTTTCTCGAAGTATTTCATCGAGCAGAGCGAGATCACCGCCGTAACGACCAGGGTTGCAACCAGGATTACGCCCTCAGCGAAGAGGCCGGTTCCCACAGTGAGCAATGCTGCCTGACCCATGATGGCGATTACGATCGGGTGCAGCAGGTAGGCTGAATAGCTGGCGTCGCCGAGGCGCGTCACGAAGCTCTCGCGGGCGGGAGCGCGGTAGAGGTCCTGTGCCGCGGTGGCGAAGACGACCAGCACCGCAGGCGCCCCATACCGCAGCACAGTCGAAGTGCCGGCGGGGGCCAGGGCGGGCAGCAACAGGAAGCCGGCGAACCCGGCAAGCGCGATCGGCCACATCGGTGTGGCGCGCACGAACGCAATCACTGACGGCATGCGCAGGGCATGAGCAATGATGCAACCCGCAGCGAATTCGAAGATGATCGGATGGGCGTAGAAGTCCGCGACCACGCTACTGCCGCCGAGGTTGGCGGCCTTGGCGATCGTCGCGGTCAGCCAGACCAGCGTGATCATCGAAATCACCGCAATCAGGCGCCATGCTGTGGGCAGGAACAGGCTGATCGCGAACAGGGCGTAGAACATCATTTCGTAGTTCAGGGTCCAGCCTACGCCGAGAATGGGAAACGCCTTTCCTGATGCATCAGCGTGTGGAATGAAGAACAGGCTGGAGAAGATCGACTCCACTGAGATCTGCACGTTGGGGAAGATCCAGTTGCGCAGAAGCACCATGGCGATCACGATGGCGGTGGCGGCCCAGTAGAGTGGCACGATGCGGGCGACGCGCTTGGTGGCGAACCAGTATGGCTTCTCGTCGTCACGTGTGGTGTGAACCATCACGAAGCCTGAAATGACGAAGAACAGGTCGACGCCGCCCGAGGGCAGGTCAAGATAGGCTCGGCCGATCGGGTCCCCAGGCGTCACGAAGCGCATCAGGCAATGGTAGACAACCACCGAGTAGGCGGCGAGCGCTCGTAGGTTCTGCAGGTTGTTCAGCACCGCGCTGCGTCCTTACGAGTCCAGACCATTTGGTGGGGATGCGCGGCGCCCCGGCACTGCGAACACGTGGTTCCCAACGCTGGACGCTCTCGCCGCATCCCCGCCCAAGCCTGTGCAGGAAACCTGCCACCTGGGGGTGAGTGGACGAATTTTGTTCGAGGCGGTTGATGAATTGTGGTGAATCCACCGGCAACTAGTGTGCCGCGACCGCCGCCGTTTGCGCTGGGGCGCCCTGCGACGCGGGAATGGCGGCGAAGGCGCGCGCGGCGCGGATGTCGCCCACTTCAAGAACGATGCGCTTCACGCCTTGGTCAGCGACGCGGCTGGGCGGGATCAGGTCGATCTGGATCGCCTCCCGAGGATCGAGTTGTTCGATCAATGCGATGGCCGATGCGTTAAAGGTAAACACCCAGATCGGCTCGCCCACCGCAT
Organism: Hyphomonadaceae bacterium UBA7672; assembly: GCA_002483135.1. Lineage (GTDB taxonomy): Bacteria > Pseudomonadota > Alphaproteobacteria > Caulobacterales > Hyphomonadaceae > UBA7672. The sequence goes on from DLHI01000022.1 coordinate 234,457, forward strand.
CCTTTGCGCTGGCGACCTTGCCGGCCCACTCAACATGCGAAATCGAGCGTGGCGGAGGCGTAAGCTGCGGCCCCGGGCGGGAGAAAGCCCCGAACCAGGGCTCGGGCATTTTTGCAGGGTCGCGCATGATCAGCTGGACGGATGAGGGCGCGACGCCCTTGGCAGGCATGCCGATGGCGAGCCTTTGCACGTCTGGATCATTGGGGGCGCGGCGCAAGCCGAACACGATCGAGCTCGCCTTGTCCGTCTGTGAGACGGCCCAGCGGTCATGAGGTGAACGCGAGGCGCCCCAGATGGCGTGAGTGGCGGGATATTCGATGTATGTTGTCTTCACGAAGGCGCGGTAACCATTCCGGACAGTCTCGGCGACCGACACGACGTCGGGATGGACGCACCCCAGCGAGACGGCATGGGTGCTGACTTCGTCGGCGAGGCGGCGAAGCTCGGCTGGTGTCTGGTTGGCGCGCAGGAGTTCCCCTTCGGCCTGGTAGAGACCAGAGAGGAGAGCCAGCCGTTCGCCATCGGAGAAGAGGTTGCACTCTTGGTCGGCGGCGCTGATGGCCACGCGTTCGAGCCATGTCCGGCGCACGGCGGCGGGATCGGCGAAGGCGGCAGGGACCGCCGTGGCCAGCGTAAGGGCAAGAAGGGTGGCGCGGACCAGCATGTCGGGCGACAGCCTAGGATCAGCGCCTAAAGGATGGGTTACGACCGGTTTGACGCTTCGGAACGAAGCTCGCGAGCGATGGAAATGAGGCCTGCGACCAGCAGGCCCACAATTGCAGCCAGCACGTAGACGCCGAGGCGCTCGGCCTCTGGCGAGGGCTCGGCGGCAACAAGGAGGGTAGTCTCGAACATGCTGCTGGCCGAGTGGTTTACGCGTAACTTCCTTTCAGGGTGCAAACGGGGCGCCAGCCAACAAAAATGTGGTAAACGGATCCAATGCCGCGCGAAATTCCAACACACCTATGGGTCTCGGCCCTTCTGCGCCGTGCCAGTCTGGGCGGGGCGTTCGCCACCATTGTGCATCGCGGGGACGCAGACCGGGGCGACGTGCTGGTCAAGGTGATGCGGGCCCGGGGCGAGGCGGACCTCTATGCGCCGGCCTTCAACCCCGAAGGCCCGACGGAGTTCGAACAACTGTCCGCCCAGGACGAAGCAGGAGTCGATTCAGTGATTGCGCGACGGCGATCGAGCGACCGCGATCTGTGGGTTGTGGAGATAGAGGATTCACAGGGACGGAACTTTCTGACTGAGCCTGTGCGGCGCCCGAACGGCTACTGAGTCCAACCAATATCAATCGCTTGCGAAAATAGGCGACGCGCGCCTAAATATACGCGGGCAAACGTGGAGACGTGGGATGCGGGGCACCGTACTTCAGTATGATGACAACGCCGGCAGCGGCTATATCAGCGGCGACGACGGCGTCAGATACACCTTCAAACGGGCCGATCTTCAGCAGCTGAGGCCGATATCAGCCGGCGTGAAAGTCGACTTCGTTCCAAACGCCGGTGCGGCGACGGAAATCTACATGATCGACGCGTCTGGTGCGGTCGCCAGCGGGCCGGGGCCCGGCCCGGCATATGGCGCCACGGCAGCGCCCGCTTATGGCGGCTACGCGCCGGCTGGCATGGCGCCGACCGTGGCCTATACGGGCGAGGATCTCGGTCTGTGGGACTACTTCAAGAAGGCGATGAGCAAGTCGTTCAATGGCGAAGGCCGTGCGCGCCGGAAGGAATATTGGTCGTTCATCCTGTTCTCCTCGCTGGTCTTCCTCGTCCTGATGATCCTGATGTTTGTCATCGCGGGCGGTGCGATCTCGGCGGCCATGAGCAGCAGCTACGGTTACGGCTACGGTTACGGATATTCCGACGCCGGCATCGGGGCCCTGATCGGCGCGCTGGGCGTATGGTTCTTCGTCTACATGGTCGTCGCTCTCATCTTCCTGCCGGCGAGCATCACCGTGATGATCCGTCGCCTGCACGATATCGGCATGTCGGGCTGGCTCTACCTGCTGGTGCTTGTCCCCTATATCGGCGGCATCTTCCTGTTCGTCTGCGCGCTGATCCCGTCACAGGTCCAGGTAAACAAGCACGGACCCATCCCGAAGCCCGCGCCTACGGTGTACGGCTGAGCCGTCGGACGTCATTCGTGACATGCATGCGCCGCGCGATCCCAACGGATCGCGCGGCGTTTTCTTTGCGCAGTTGCCTCGGCATTTCCAGCTGCAATCGGCGAGCGACGGTGCTTAAATCCCGCCTGATTGATTGTGGGCCTTTGGGAGGACTCGAAAGATGAAACTGGCCAAGTTTCTGGCTGTGAGCATTCTGGTTACTGCCGGCGCAGGCGCGGCGCATGCACAGGCCGCTGCGTGCCAACCGCTGAAGTCGCTTATGGCCATGACGCATGCGCAGGTGAAGGCGCAACAAGGCGCGCGAACCACGAGCGACAAGGAGAGCATCACCTTCGTCTCGAAGACACAGCTGCCGGGCTTTGGTCAGTGCACGCTCCAGTCAGACATCGCGATCAACGATCTGATCGACTACTGGGAACATCACCTGTCATGCTCGGCTGAAGCCGCGAGTTCCGAGGCGGCGACCCAAGCCGTCGAAGCGCTGTGGGGCTGCACCAAGGACAGCTATTCAGAGCGCCAACCCGCTGAAGCGTGGATGGGCGGCCGCTATCGCACCATCGGTTTCGACGCCGAGACGCCGACGGCCGGCCGCGCATCCGGCCTCGTATCGTTCGGCGATACCGATTACGCCCGCGTGAATGTCGAGAAGGCGTATGAAGACAGCGAAGAGTATTCGCTGCATCTCTACTGGCTTTTCACCGAGTAGATTGGGGACCACGCGAGCGCAAAATGGAAAGGGCGGAACGTGATCGTTCCGCCCTTTGATCTTGTGGATCCGTGTTGGCGCTATTTTGCGCGGCGGACTTCGACGAGGAACCTGTCGGCCTGCGTCGTGCCCATCGAGGACTCGGCGTAGACTCCAAGGCCGCGCTGAGGGATGTCGATCCGCTTCCACGCCGAGATCGGCTCGTTGCTGGCGCCCGAGGGGGCGATGAAGTGCGTGCGCGCTTCCACCGCGATGGGCTCGTTCGTGCAATTCACGAAGCGGGCCTGGACTTGCAGCGTCTGCGTCGCCGACCGGCCAGCGCCCGCTGACTGGACCATCACATGCGGGATCAGCGTCGGATCGAGGATCTGGATCTGGTCGAGCGGGATCGGGGTGAACGAGCCGGGGATCTGCGCGTTGAGAACGCCGTTGGCGGGCACGGAGCCGTTGCCAAGCGCGCTGGCGTTGCAGGACGTGGTGCGCATCCCCGTCTGCGGGGCAGTGCCGCAGGCCGAGGCGAGCGAGAGGCCAAGCGCGGCGGATACAAGAACGGCAGCCTTGAGTGCAGCCATGGTGCTATCTCCTGAGCAGGGAATTGGGGGGTGTCGCGGGAATGTCGTTGGCGTGGCGCGAACGGCCATAGGCCAGGGCGCAGCCGCCCTTTGGATCAATGCGGACGCGGGGCATCAGGCTGCCGAGCACGCCGCCGCCCTGATCCAGAAAAACGATCTCGGTCGGCAGGGCGCCTTCGGGCATGCTGATATAGTCGATGTGCGCGGGTAGGTTGTCCCAGTAACGCGTGTCGGCTTCGGGCTTTGCCGCTTCGGCCATGAACATTGATGCGATACCAACGACGGCGGCGACGCCCGCGACCGCGAGAGCAGTGTCCGATGTATCGTCGTAGGATGAGTAGACCGCCACATCGAGCGCAGCGTCCGCGATCATCAGCGAGCCGGCGGCGACAGTTGTGGCTGTGTCCTTGAATTCAGCTTTGCCGGCGAGAATCTTGTCGACCTGGCGGCCGCCGCGCGTCGAGGCCTGCCAGTACAGGTCTTCGCCGAACGTCGCCTCATAGCCCCGGCCATTGGCGACGAAGATCGCCTTCTGCTCGGGCACAAGTTCCGGCTCGGTATAGACGAGGTATTCGCCGTACTCACCACCCCCAACCTTCAGCGGCGGCAGGCCCATGTCCGCGATGGCGAACACGCGGTCGCTGGGGCGTGGAATATAGATGCCAGGCCGGGCCTGCGTCGCGCGCTGGTAGAAGTCACGCGCCAGGACGGAGTTGCCTTCGCACTGCGAGGCCCAGCCCGAGAGGACGTCAAGGATGGCGAAGTCCGATTGATAGCGCTGGTCCTCGGCGAAAGCGTCCTGCAGTTGGCCGCCCTGGAAGACAGCACGCGCGTTGCCATAGTCGCCCTCGGCGAGAAACAACAGGCCCCGGTAGAGGAAGGCCATCGCACGTTCGTAGGACTCGCCCTTGAACTCCTTCGTCCGCTCCGGAAGGAAGGTCGAGCGCGCTTTCTCCGCCGTTGGATTGTCGGCGTAGATCGCCTCGATGTAGTTCAGCGCATCGTCGAACGAGGCGGCCGCCACATCATCTGCCCCTGCCTCGAAGGCTGCGAGACCCGCGCGCATCTGGTTGAGCACCCGATTGCGCTGGCCGCCTGTGAGCACCGAACTGTAGAGGTGATGCGTGGCCGGTGGCTTGTCGGCCAGCCACTCGGCCATCGCTTCGGGGGGCACGAACACTGTGTCGTCCTCCAGCGTGCCGCACGCGCCGAGAAGGAGCGCGGATGCGGCTATGCCGGCGAACCAGATATGGCGAGCAGGAAGCATATCCCCCGTCCCGTCTCGCAGTGATCAGCGGTAGATGACGTCGTCCGCGCCGGCGCGAGCGAAATTATAGAGGCCGGTCCACACGATCTCGCTGGTTTCCAGATCGATCATCTCGAAGATCACCTGGTTATAGCGCTGGATCAGACCTTGGCTGGTCTTGATCTGCTCGGAGGACGTGATGCGGCCGCGTAGGCGATAGTCGGCGCCGAGCTGCGCGCGCGTGGTGGGCAGCGTGCCCTGGTCGGTAACGCCATCGCGCTTCAGGTCGCGCTCACCGGCGACCATGTCCATCGACTCGCGCGAGACGAAGCGGATGCGGCCGTTGGCGGCGCGCTGCAGGTTCACGCGCAGGTTGTCGACGATGATGTTGGTGTTGATGCGCTGGGCGCTCTCGTTGCGGAAATACTCCGCATCCAGGATGACGCGCGGAGCAGGCTGGCGGCCCGCGATCATCGGGTTGGCCAGCATGTCGCGGACCATCTGGTCGGCCATTGCGACGATGTCCTGGCCTTCGATGCCGACGCCCTGGACGGGGCCTTTCGTGCCGGGATCGAACTGGACTGTCTGGACGCCCGACGGGTTGGGCCCGCTCGACGCGCAGGCGGACATGGACAGCGCGGCAAGGCCGGCGGCGAACACAAGTTTAAGCGACATGGACGGTCCCCTGAGAAGGGCGCAGTGGCCCTGACCAACTATTCCCTGCCCCGAGTTCCGCCATGGAACAACGCGCCGGTCAACGCCAGAAAGCCGTTGTTGCGACGGTATATTTGCTTTGCGCGGGCCCTGTATTCAGCGGGCATTCAGCTACCGAATGTTGAAGGCGATCAGGCGGCCGGCGGGACCGTTGAAGCCAGGCTCTGGCGCTCCGAAATGTCCGTGAACCAGCCGGCGAGGGCAGGCGCCGACATCCGCCAGCCAAGATCGCCATGCCGCAGGTCGAGATAGCCCAGCGCGCACGCAAGCGCGATGTCGCCAAGATCCGGCCCACGATCCGTAGATGGGCGTTGCGGAACGTGCGCATCGAAATGAGCGACCGTCCGTCTGATGGCGTTGATCCAGCGGCCGATCCATTCGCTCGATTGCTGCTCGGCGGGCCGCTTGCGCTCCATCGTCAGCGAGAAGGCGGCGTCCGTGATCCCGTCGGCCAGCGCCTCGCGCGTGAGGCAGTCGATGCGGGCCGCGCCATCGGCTGGGATCACACGGCGGCCATCAGAAAGGCCGTCAAGAAACTGGCAGATCACGGGGCTATCCACAATGCAGCGGCCATCGGGCAGCGCGAGCGCCGGCACCTTGGACAACGGGTTCACAGCCAGCAGTTCTGCTCCGCTGGCCATGGGCGAGCTCGCGACGATCTCCATCTGCGCAGCAACGCCCTTCTCGATGGCAACCACCCGGCACTTCCGGGCATAGGGCGAGGTCGGGGAGTAGAAGAGTTTCATGGCGTATTTCCCAGGATATTGGCTGAGACTACAAGCCAAAAGAGCCTTCCGGCTAGCCGGTGTAGACCTTTCCGCCGCTCCCCTGTATGCCCCCGCCCCATGACCCTTACACCTGAACAGGAAGCGGCGCGGCGGCGCACGTTTGCGATCATCGCGCACCCGGACGCCGGCAAGACGACGCTGACGGAAAACCTGCTGCTGGCGGGCGGCGCGATCCGCATGGCCGGCGCCGTGAAGGCGCGTGGCGAGCGCCGGCGCACCATGTCCGACTGGATGAAGATCGAGCGCGATCGCGGCATCTCTGTCTCGGCCTCCGTGATGACGTTCGAATACGAGAACTGCGTCTTCAACCTGCTGGATACGCCGGGCCACGAGGATTTCTCGGAAGACACCTATCGCACGCTCACGGCCGCGGACTCCGCCATCATGGTGCTGGACGCCGCGAAGGGCATCGAGCCACAGACGCTGAAGCTGTTCGAAGTCTGCCGCCTGCGCGATATTCCGATCATCACCTACATCAACAAGATGGACCGCGAGGCGCAGGATCCTTTCGCGCTGCTTGACGAGATTGAACAGAAGCTGGCCATGACGGCGACGCCGCTCTACTGGCCGCAGGGGTCCGGTGAGCGGCTACGTGGTATGCAGGATCTGCGCACTGGCGAGTTCGTCACCTACCAGCGTATCGTCGCGCATGACGGCTCGGTGGAGTTCAAGACGGAGCGCGTCGGCAAGGATCGCTTCGACGAGATGATGGACAAGGACGAGCAGGCCGAACTCGCAGGCCAGGCTGAGATGGCGGCGGGCGTGTGCAAGCCTTACGACCGCCAGTCCTATCGCGAAGGCCACATGACGCCGGTGGTGTTCGGGTCGGCGTTGCGCCATTTCGGCGTGAAGGAGCTGCTGGACACGATCTGGCAGGAAGCGCCGGCGCCGCGTGCGCAGAAGGCGAAGGTGAAAGGCGTTCCCGTGACGGTGGGTCCCGAGAACAAGGAAGTCACCGGCTTCGTGTTCAAGATCCAGGCGAACATGGACCCCAACCATCGCGATCGCATCGCTTTCTTCCGCATGGTGTCGGGGCGGTTCCAGCGTGGGATGCGGCTGAAGACCGTGGCGGGCAAGCAGATCGGCATCACATCCCCGGTCATGTTCATGGCGCAGGATCGCGAGATTGCCGACGAGGCGTTCGGCGGCGATGTCATCGGTATTCCCAACCATGGCCAGTTGCGGGTGGGCGATGCGCTGAGCGAGAACGGCAACATCCAGTTCGCGGGCATCCCGAACTTCGCGCCGGAAATCCTGCGCCGCGTGCGCACGAAGGATCCGATGAAGTCGAAGCACCTGCGCAAGGCGCTGGAGGGCCTCGCCGAGGAAGGCGTGACGCAACTGTTCACGCCCGAGATAGGCTCCGACATGATCGTCGGCGCCGTGGGCCAGTTGCAGATCGAGGTCATGGCCGAGCGCATCGCGACGGAGAACAATCTCGAAGTCCTGTTTGAGGCTAGCCCCTGGGCCGCCGCGCGCTGGCTGTCGAGTGATGACCGCGCGAAGCTGGATGCGTTCCTCGAGACCAACCGCAACACTGTCGCGAAGGACCTCGACGGCGCGCCGGTCTATCTCGCGAAGAACGCGTGGGATGTCGGCTACGTTTCCGAAAAGAACCCGGCGATCAGGTTCACGAAGACGAAGGAACGGGTCTGACGACCCGCTATTTGGTCGTGGGGATGGCCGCTATTGGACCTTTAGAGGCGCTGTCGCCAGAATGCGGCGCCCGCCGGGCGCTTCAAGAACGTAGCGGATTTCGAAGTCCCCGCTTTGGTCCGGCGCCTTGAGAGACCCGGACGGCCCGCTGCTCGTGTAGAAGTAGGACAGTTCGCCGGATGTTTTTGCGAACCCCTTCGGCACGAGATCGACATAGTCACCGTGACGGTTGGGGCCAGTCCATTTTATCGAAAGAGGCTCGCCCTTGCGCGCCGTCACTGGTGCGGTCAGGGCGGCTGGCGCCTCAGTCACGGTAAGCGGTGCGGTCGTCATGACGCGGCGCTGAGGCTGCCCCTCCACGACGTAGCGGATGTCATACTCGCCGGGCGCTCCAGGAGCGGTAACCACCGAGGGGTTGCCCTCGGATGTATAGGCGTAGCTGATCTCCCCCGACGTCGGCGTGAAGCCGCGCGGCACGATATCTACGTAGTCGCCCTTGTAGTTGGGGCCGGTCCATTTGATCGACAGGGGCTCTGCGCTCGTCGCGGAAGTTGGCGGCGTGTCGAGCGTCACCGTCAGCGGAGTCACGGTCAAGGGCGTCACCGCCTTCACCACACGCCCGCTGCTCAACTCCGCGAGATAGCGGATGTCGTACTCGCCAGGCATCACGGGCGCATTCAAGGCGCCCACGATTTCGGCGTTCTTGATATAGACGTACGTGATTTCGCCCGTCGTCTGCGTATGGCCGCGCGGAACAATGTCGATGTAGTCCTGGGCGTTGCCAGGGCCGGTCCAGTCGATCTCGAATGCCGCGCCAGCAGTAACTTGCGGCGGCGCTGAAACAGTCGCCTCTCCGTCCTTGGGTTCGCCTTCGTTGAGGGTGTGAGGAACTCGCGCTGTCGCGGGCGCGGCGGGCGGCGGGGCTGATTCGTTGGCCGGCGGCGACGCGGCCTTCTGTTCGCATGCAGTGAAGGCAACCGCTGCCAATACGATCGCCAGAGTCAGTCCGCCGTGTAGTCTCATAATCTCAGTCCCTTCAGTCGAAGGGCGTCTTTAAGCACGCTGCAGAGCACGCGGAAAGCGGGAGCTGCATCTGCGATATGTTTGCCGTCAGCGCTAGTGTGGCAACGGGGCTCAAATGAGCACGTTCAAACTTAGGCCCCGAACTTCCGCTTCGCCCACCACGACGCGCCAATTGCGGCAACCAGAAACGCCACGCCGGCTGGGCCGATGAAGCTTGGCACGCTTCGCGTGATCAGGTCCGCGCCAATGGCTGTGCCTGCGGCCTGGCCGAGATAGAGTACTGACGTGTTGAGCGCTACGGAGGCGGAGGCTAGTGCGGGCGCAACCGAAATCAGGCGAGCCTGCTGCATGGATACGCCGGCGCCGAAACCGAGGCCCCAGACGAACACGCTGGCGATTGCGAACTCAAGCGACGATGAGAATACCGACCAGCCGACAAGGCCGATAGCCATTGCGGACAGTGCGACGATGTGCGTTCGCGCCGCGCCGAGCTTGCCGACGGAGCGCGCGGCCATGATGGAGCCAAACAGACCGGCGCCGCCATATAGGGCCAGGGCCAGCGCTACGCCTGACGCGTCGGCAAGGCTCGCGCGGCGGAGTTCGGCGGCGAGATAGGGGAAGAGCGTGAATTGTCCGGCAACCTGAAGGCACGTCGCGGCCAGCAGGATCAGGATGGCAGGCCGTGTGACGACCTCGCTCCATGATCTCAGCGACATGCGTGCGGCGTAAAGTTTCGCCGGCAACACCAGATAGATCCCGACGGCGGCAAGCGCGGACCCGGCGGCTAGTCCACCATAGATCACGCGCCAGTTAAGCGCTTCGCCAAGAATGCTCATGAACGGGATGACGACGGCGCCCGCGACCGCCCATCCCATGAAGACGAGTGCGACAGCGCCTGCACGCTTGTTCTCGGGAACCAGCAGGGCTACGGTGCTGGCCGCCTGCGGCGTGAAGATGGCCGCGCCGCTGATCATCAGCAGGCGCGTGATCAACAGTGTCGCGTAGTCCGGCGCGAAGGCGGAGACAGCGTGGCCAACTGCGTACAGCGCCAGCGAGGCGCTAAGCAGAAAGCGGCGTCCGACCCGGTTGGTGAAAAAGCCGAAGGCAGGCGCGCCGATGCAGAGCACGACAGCGCCCCAGCCGATCAGCGCGCCGATGGCGACGGGCGTGACTTTGAGGTCCGCCGTCATCGCATTGATCATGGCGGCGGGCGCGAGAACGCCCGCGCCGATCATGATGTTGCCGAGGAACAGGAAGACCAGCGCGGCGCGTGAGTTCGCGGGAGCTTCGTCGGCAGACGCCAGCATGGTGTTGGTATCCTGGCGGCCGGGGTAGCGGTCGGGTTCAGCGCCGACTTAGTATGCTCTCCATCATCTTGCTAGGCCACGCTCGCTGGGCTGAATGATCAGGCGAGCTAAACACGGGATCGCCCGCGCCTGGCCCGCCCTGCGGTTCATGACTTGCGCGCCAGCTGGAGTTCCAGCCGCTTGACCTCGCGCAGGACGCGGTTGGCCTGCATAGTCGGCCACAGCGTGCCGATCTTCAGGATTGCGCCGGTGATCATCAGAACGCTGCCGGAGAAGCCCCAGCGCAACGCCATTACGACATCGGTTGTCTGGAAGAACTCCCACGCGCACCAGGCGCCAGCAAAGAACATCACAGCCTGCACGATCATCAGCAGGATGTTGATCCAGGCCGTCGACCCGGACAGCAATCCGCCCACCTGACTGAAATACCCCGGCTCGCTGTTCAAGCGCGCAAGAAAGGCGCGGTCTTCCTCATTGAGGGTCTTTTCTATCATCCGGTCAAGTTCACTCATCTGCAGTCTCCTTCAGATTCAATGTGCGGCGAAGTTTTTCGCGCGCGTGCATAAGGCGGCTCTTTACGGTACCCGAAGGCACGTCGAGCGCGACGGCGATCTCGGCCACGCTCAGGTCTTCAAGGTAGAAGAGAGCGATCGCGGCTCTCTGGTCGGGCGGCAGGCTGGCCATGGCGTGCGCCATGCGTCCGGCATCCGAAGCGCGCTCGCCGCCATCCGGCGTTGCGGTTGCGATGGGTTCGGCAGCGTAAGCTGCATCAAGTCGACGCCAACGCTGCTTGCCGCGCACCCATCTGGCGCAGCGACGCGAGACGATGCGGAACGCCCACGCAGGAAAGGCCGTGGCATCGTCGAGCCGCGAGATGCCACGCACGATTTCGACCCACGCCTCCTGCACCACGTCGCGTGCCGCCTCGGCGTCTCCAGTCAAACGGCGGGCATGGCCGAGAAGGCGGGGCTGGATACGCTCTGCAAGCTGTCCAAGCGCGATCTGGCTGCCGGCACGCGCGCTGGCGGCCAGGTATTCATCGAACAGCCTCTCCCTTGGGTCTGACGTCGCCATTTGCGCCCCTTCTGAACCAAGGTGCCCGGATGGGGTATTCCGGTTCAATCGGAAAACGCGATTTCCGGCATCAGGGTTTCTCGCGGCACTATCAGACTGGGTCGGGCTTGACGCGCACCGTATCACGCATCATCTAATGTTACATGACACGTGACCGACGCCTTTCCCAGGTTCTCCATGCGCTGCTCCACATGGCCGAGCAGGAACGGCCGATGACATCGGCTGAACTCGCAAAATGCATGGACACCAATCCGGTGGTCGTTCGGCGTACGATGGCGGGGCTACGTGAGGCGGGCTTCGTCAGCTCCGAAAAGGGGCATGGCGGAGGCTGGGAGATCGCGTGCGATCTCCAGAAGGTGACGCTCAGGGATATCTACGACGCGCTGGGTTCGCCGTCGCTGCTGGCCATCGGCATCAATCTCGAAAACCCGGAATGCCTCGTCGAGAAGGCGGTCAACCGGTCCCTGACGGGCGCGTTTGCGGATGCGGAGGCGTTGTTGGTGAAGCGTTTGGCCGGCGTCACGCTGGCAGCGCTTGCGGAGGAATTTCGCGCCACGGCCAGGCGCCACAGGACAAGGATGAGCAGATAATGTTTGATGCAGTTGTTGTTGGTGGAAGTTATGCCGGACAGTCTGCAGCGCTGCAGCTTGCGCGCGCCCGGCGCAAGGTGCTGGTGGTTGACGGAGGCAAGCGGCGCAATCGCTTCGCGCATGAATCCCACGGCTTCCTGACGCAGGACGGCGTCGATCCGGCGGAGATCGCTGCGAGGGCGCGCGAGCAGTTGCTGAAGTACCCCAATTTGGAATGGCGCAATGGCGTTGCGGAGAATGCCTCAGGCTCTGCTGACGCGTTCAGGCTCAGCGTGAACGGCGAAGCAATCGCGACGCGCCGCGTCGTTCTCGCGATGGGCGTAGCGGACGAACTGCCGCCCGTGCCGGGGCTGTCCGAACGCTGGGGCAAATCTGTGTTCCACTGCCCCTATTGCCATGGCTATGAGCTGAATCAGGGCCGGGTGGGCGTGCTCGGGGTTGTCCCGATGTCGCTGCATCATGCGTTGATGCTGCCCGACTGGGGCCAGACGACTTTCTTCCTCAACAATGCGTTCGAACCCGATGCCGCCCAGCTTGCGCAACTTGAAGCGCGCGGCGTGACACTGGAGCGGACGCCGGTTAAGCGCATCTCGGGTGAACGCGCTGACATGGAACTGGTCGATGGCCGCGTGATCGCGCTCGACGGCATGTTCACGGCAACGCGTACAAGCGTGTCGAGCCCGGTGGCCGCCGAGCTTGGCTGCGCATTCGAGGACGGGCCACTCGGCACGTTCATCAGCACGGACGGCATGAAGGCGACCAGCGTGCCGGGCGTGTTTGCATGCGGTGATGCTGCGCGGGCGGCGGGCACTGTGGCCTGGGCCGTGGGCGATGGCGCCATGGCGGGGGCCGCTACGCACCGGACCCTGATGTTCGGACTTGGCTGAGCGATCCGCGGCTTCCGCGCGTCATCTTCAGCCCGAACAGCGGGCGCAGGAAGCCGACGCGGCGGACGATCTCGTAACCGAGCCAGCAGCTGACGATGGTCAGCGCGATAAGGACCGGCGCTTCGATCCATACCGGCCAGCCGAGCTGGTTGAGAGAATGGCCGGCGACGACGATGGTCGTCTGGTGGATGATGTAGAATGGAAAGATCGCGTCGGTTAGATAGCGGCGCGCGGCGTTGTCGTGGCGCAGATGCTTCCGCGCAAAGCCAAAGAGGGCAAGGATCATCGTCCACGCCTGCAGCTCGCGCAGGCTTGTGCCGATCAGGGCGACCAGGGCTTCATCAGATTGCGTGAAAGAGCCCATCGCGGCGCGGCCAACCTGCAGCGTCAGCCATGCGACCAGCGCGATGACCAACATCGGCCAGCGGATGCGCTGGCATGTCTCGAAGAACGCTTCATGCTTGGCGATGGCGTATCCGAACAGGAAGGCTGGAAGATAGAGCGCGTGGGCGTACCAGTCGTCGAACAGGGCATGCGTCTCGCCGAACTGCGGCTCAAGCGTGACGCGGATCACGGCGAGATGGAGGAATGGCAGGACGACCACGGCCAGCCCGCTCGCCAGCGGCGCCATAAGGCGTATGGGCAGTCGCTTCAGCAGCGGACCGATCCCGACAATCAGCAGCGTGTAGACGAACAGGTAAGCGACGAACCAGAGGTGGTTCCAGGTTGGCGTGATGATACCCCACCCGCCGCTGGCCGTGGCGTACTTCTCATAAAACTCGGCATAGTTGCCCGTGAACCCAAGCTTTTCGACGACCTCGAAATAAGTCTGCGGCGGCACGATCACGAACATGCAGAAAGCCAGCGGGATAAGCAGCCGCACGGTACGCGAGCCCAGGAAGGCGCCGGTCGCCATTTTGTCCAGCATGAACCGGGTGGCGCAGCCGGATATGATGAAAAGCAGCGTGAGCCGCCAAGGATTGGAGAGCAGCATCAGCGGCTCGGCCGCCGCGCTGGCGTGGCTCGACTTCACATGGAAGCCCCACGTCACATAGAACATGCCGACATGGTAGAAGATCAGGAGCCCGAAGGCGGCGATGCGCAGCCAGTCGAGATCGATGCGGCGGTCGGGAATAGAGGCGGACGTGGCGTTGGGGAGGGTCATTTGCGACTCCTTGTGATCGAAGCCATGATCAGCAAGGCTGGCGCGCGCGCTATGAAAAAGCCTCGAAAGGTCAGGGTGCTGTGACGGGTGGTGCGGCGTCTGGGACGAGCGGTGGCAAAGCCGTGACGAACGGTTGGCGCATCGAGTGGGCGCCGGTGGCCTTCATCGCTGCCGTAGGTGTGGTGGTCGCCATTATCAACGCGACCTCGGCCATCATGGAGGGGCAAACCGGCGGGCCGCCGATCGATGCCAGAGCGGCATGGCTCTACGAAGTTTCGTCGGTCTTCATGGTTGTGCTGCTCTCCCCGGCGATCGGCTGGATGGTGTGGCGTGTACCTCCCCCGCCAGAGCCTTCAAGGTCGGCCTGGCTAGGAATGGCGGGAGTGCATTTCGCCGCCGCCTGCGCTTTCTCGGTGCTGCATATTGCCGGCATGGTGGCGCTCCGAAAGCTGGGCTACGCCTCGGCGGGCTCGACCTACGTCTTCGCCTACAATGGCGACCTCATTGTCCCCTTCATCTATGAATGGCGTAAGGACCTGCTGACCTATGCCTCTAACGCGCTGTGTTTCTGGGCATGGAGCTTCTGGCAGGCGCAGCGTGCGGCCCAGGCGCTGGTGGCCGAACCCGCCTCGCCCGCCGCTGATCAGCGGATCGAGGTGCGCGATGGCGCGCGGGTGAGCCTGATTGATCCAGCGGCGATCGGTTGGGTGGAGGCCGCCGGGAACTATGTGGAGATTCACGCGCGCGATGCGACTCATCTCGTGCGCGGAACGCTGTCCGGGTTCGAGGAGCGGCTCGCCGAACATGGCTTCGTGCGCATCCACCGCTCGCGTCTGATCAATAAGGCGCGCGTCAGCGGCTTCCGGCCGACCTCGTCCGGAGACCTTGAGATCACGCTGGACGATGGCCGCATCGTCGGCGGCAGCCGAAGGTTTCGCAGCCTTCTTGAAGGCTGAATACCAGGGACTGCCCAACGCACTGCGCCCGAACGACCGCTAGTGCCTTCAGTTCGCTAGCTGAGACTCGACCGGTCGCCTGCCGACTTTAGGACTCGACCGATCTTCGAGCGGCTGTTCGGTGGACGGCTTGCGTTCCAGTTTCAGTCCGAACAGCGGACGAAGTATCCAGATCCTGCGGGCGACTTCGTAGACGATCACGCAGCTGGCGACTGTCACGAGGATCAGGAGCGAGACCTCCACCGGCATGGGAAGGTTCATCCGGGTGAGCCAGTGTCCGGCTACGACAATGGCCGTCTGGTGAATGACGTAATACGGAAACACGGCATCGGTCAGATAGCGCCGCAACGGGCTGTCGCGGCGGAGATGGCGGCGCGCAAATCCGAAGGCGGCAACCACTGAGGCCCAACCCTGAATGGGGTTAAGGATGGCATAGCCCGTCGCGAAGCCACCCGGAATGGAGCTTTCAATACCGGACAGCCACAGGACCGCTATGCCGACATAGCCTGATACAGCGATCGCCAAGGCGACGTACCGTTGCTTGTCGCACGCTTCAAAGAAGGGTTCATGTTTCGCAATGCTGTAGCCCAGCAGGACTGCGGCACAGAACACAAGCACGCTCCGCCAGTCGCCGATGAAGAGGTGCTCGACGGTCGAGAACGGTCCAATCAGCAAGTTGGCAAGCGCAATGAGGATCATAGGAACGACAAAGATCCACGGCGCCTTGCAGAACCATGCAAAGGCCTGGGCTGGGAGCGTCTTGAGCCTGGGTCCCACGGCAACCGCAACCAGTGTGAAGATGAACAGGTATGCAATGAACCACAGATGCGCCCATTCGGGCGTGATCAGTATCTCGCCTGGTGCGTTCCATTTTCCAGCGCCAGTCAGGTACTGCGGATAGAAGTCAAGGAAGCCGCCGCGATAACCTAGGTACTCAACGACGTGGACATAGGTCTGCGGTGGGACGACGACGAGCATGCCGAAGGCGAGCGGAATCAGAAGGCGTACAGCGCGCGACTGGACGAACTGACCGGTGGGGGTCTTGTCCATCATGAACCGTGTCGCCACGCCTGAAATCAGGAACAGCAGCAACAGTCGCCAAGGGGTCGAAAGCTGCAGCAGCGGCAACACCTTCCAGGTCGCATACTGCGAGTTCGCGCGCCACGGCCACGTGCCGTAGAAGCATTCAATATGATAAATGATCAAAAAGCCGAACGCGATGATCCGCAGCCAATCCAGATCGGTTCTCCGGCCCGGATGAGGCATTCCGCTTGCGGTCCTATCGGCTATCGTAACCAAAGGTCTGGCTCGCTCCGATCCACCAAATCATACCTTAGCGGCAAGCGGCGGGCCGGACGCAAGCAGACACTCCTTTTGAGCGAACGCTCCGTCGGCTAATCTCCCTGCGGGTCTCCGGATCGTTCTGGCGCCCGCCGCTGGCCCCATTTCGCTTTGCGGGGTGCTCCGGCGTTATCTGGACTACTCGTAAGGGTGCGATCGATCTTAACGCACTGGCTGCTGACACCACGTGGGGGGCAGCAAACGCGGGCGCGCTTGATGATCGCTCCGGAAGGCCTGATCCTCGCCGTACGAGAATGGAGCCCTGCATGATCGAGTTTTGGACCAATCCGATGAGCCGCGGCCAGATCGCGCACTGGATGCTGGAGGAACTGGGCCAGCCTTACACCACCAACTGGCTCAGCTGGGGGCCGGAGGGCAACAAGAGCCCCGCCTACCTCGCGGTCAATCCGATGGGGAAAGTCCCCGCCATCCGCCTTGACGGCAAGGTGGTGACCGAGGCCGCGGGGATCTGTCTTTATCTTGCTGACGCATTTCCGCAGGCTGGCCTCAAACCCACAGGCGCCGCCCTGGCGGACTACTACCGCTGGACGTTCTTTGCGGCGGGCCCCGTCGAGCAGGCCGTGACCGCGAAGGCAATGGGCTGGCAGGTGCCCGAGGGCCGCGATGGCATGGCGGGCTTTGGCTCGTTCGATGCAACGGTGAACGCGCTCGACCAGTTCCTGTCGGGCCGGTCCTATGTCTGCGGCGACACGTTTACCGCGGCCGATGTCTATGTCGGCAGCACGGTGGACTGGGGCTTGATGTTCAAGTCACTGCCGACGCGCCCATCGTTCGAGGCCTATGCAGCGCGTCTGCGCGAGCGGAAGGCGTACAAGTCTGCCAAAGCGATCAATGCCACGAAGACGGCGGAGATGCAGGGTTAGAGCAGGATCAGCCGGCTATCACGCGCCCGACCCTGAAACGTCGAGGTCAAGGAAGCGCAGCGTGAATTCGGTCAGCTTGCGCGTGCGCGCCTGCACAGCCTCCGGCGTCCAGGTCTTGGAGCGTGCAATTTCGCTGGCGAACCGTGCACGCATCTTTGCGTAGACCTTCCGCTTCTCTTCGAAGGGCGCATTGCCCAGTTCGTCCTGCGGCAGGATACAGAGGTTGCCAGTCATCTCGCGCAGCGTAGCGAGCTGGTTGAACTCGAGATCTGCCTCGAACGCGCTCCAATTCGTTTCGGGGTTGCGCGGGTAGACGTGTTCAACCGAGGAGCGTTGGTCGATCAGGTAGCGCGGCACGCGGTCGCCGTGAGCTGCCGCCTCGATCCAGCGCATGATGGTCGACCGACGCTGGTTGTCGGTGATCGGTGCTGAGAGGTGTCGAATCAGGCGCTCGTTCTGCGCCTGGCTGAATGTGAAGCCGGCCTGTTTGCCATACGTGCCCTTGGCGAAGCGCTCGACGCGCCTTCCCATCATTTCCGACAGGCGGCGCTGGTCGGGTGTGGAGACCGTCAGCGCGAAGCACACGCGGTCGAGTACGTCGATGCGCGCGTCGATGTCGGTCGGCTTCGACTTGATCTTGAGCAGCATGGCGTAGGCGCGCCACTGATCCCATTTCAGCATCTGCAGGCGGCGCAGGCTTGCGTGGACCCCTTCGGCCATCTCGGCGTTGCTGGCTTCGTAGATCCATTTGAACGCAGAGCGGTACTGCAGCAGCACATCAGTGGCCCAACGCACGCCCTGCTGTCCCGGATAGCGGCGGCGAATGTGTTCCATCAGTTGGATCGCATAGTCGGTCGACTGCGGCTCGCGGCGCTCGATGAAGTCGACGGAGCGGAGAAATTCGTCGAACTTCTGCTTCCCCAGATCATCCTGCAGCGAGCGCCAGACGAACAATACGCGGCCAGCCGCGTCGTCCGCATCCGGCAGAGCAGATGTAAGGTCGATCAGCTGACCCTTGACGATCTCTTCCGGCTTCAGCGGAATGCCGCCGGAGTTGATGCTGACGAAGGCCTTGGCGGCGATCCGCCGGTCGGTGATACGGGTCACGGTCACCATGACGGCCTGAGCCATGAATGCAGCGAATGCCGTTAGGCGCTGCTTGCTCCAGCCCTGGAAGCGGGCGCGGGCGACGGCGACGCAATCGCGCAACCGGTCGCTTGCCTCGGTGAGATTGGGATGCGGGCGGTGGCGCTTGGCCGTGCGACCGGGCGCGAGAATATCCGCCTCCAACGTGTTGTGCCGCATGTGGAGGTTGAGCCGCCAGATGCCTGAATCATCCGCCAGCAGAGAATGGATCGGGTGACCCTTCTCCGCTTGCAACAGATCGCGCAGGACAGCGAAGAAGACCGAGAAGGTCGTCACACGCTGAAGCCCGTCATAGACATCCCAGCGGTCGATGCCCTGGTGCAGGATCACTGTTCCCACGAAGCAGAACGGCGCCGTCGCCTCCATCTCACGATCGTAATCGGCCATCTCGAAGGGAAGATCGCCGTCACCGTCGCGAGGCTCGACCGGAACAACGTCCGGCTCCGAATCGGGGTCGAGACCAAACTCGCCAAATGAGGCGATCAGGTCGTTCAGCAGGCCAGCCTGCTGCTGCTCGGTCCAGCAATAGTCCCGCTGTACGCGGGCAGGCTGGAACGACCCGAGGCGCAGCAGATCGCCAATGCTGATGGTCTGCGAACGAATGACCCGGTTCGGCATCTACGATCTACTCCCCGCAAGGGGCGCGAACCTAGTTTACGCTCGGACACGGAGCAATTCGGGAACTGCGTTTTACGAGTCGCGGGCGCGCGGTCGGGGTGAGCCCCGGTCAAGTTCGCGCAATCCGCGAGGGAGATCATCAAAACAGGGTATAGGCGCCGAACCCGGCGACGATCAGGCGGCCTGCGCTGCGGCAGTGCTCTTCGCACGCACCTTCCAGAAGCGCAGGGCGCGCTGGGCAGCGGCGACGGGAACCTGCTCATAGAGCTTGCCGTATTCTTCGGTCTTGCTCAGGCCGCCGCCTTCATCCGCCAGAAGCAGCATGATGGTCACGAAGAGGCCGCGGTCAAATCCGGCGCCACGGCACAGCATGGCAAGCGCGTCGATATCCTTGGCGTCGACCAGCCGGCGCGTGAGATCGAACTCGATGTCCACGAGGCGAGCGAACGCCACGTAAAAATCTGTGCGACGGTTCTCGCGCAGTAGCTGCACCAACACAGGCGGCTTGAGGCCGCCACGCTTGTCGAGTGCTTCCACGCGATCCTTGGCGGCCTGATAATCGTCCGGCAGCGCGCCATAGGCGGAGGACAGATGATTGCGGCTGGCTTCCAGCGCGGCCTCGAGTTCGGCAGGCGACACGCCGTGAAACTTCCGCATGATCTCGCGGCGTAGGCCGCCTTCGACCTTGAGGTAAACGTTGTTCAGCAAGTCCAGCGGAACATGCTGGTTGCGCACGAAGGGCGCGTGCAACACGGGGCTGGTCTGCGCACGATCCGCAACCGCCTCGAACGTCTGGCGGTCTATGCGGGCAGTGCGGTTCTCGAGCAGCGAGGCGACGACGCGATCTTCGCCCTTGGCAACCAGCGCGCTCGATACCTTTTCGCCGATGTCCGGGCGTTTGGTGACGGCGAGCATGTGATCCTGCGACTTCTGCTGGATCACGTCGAGAATATCGGTCTCGCTCAGCGCGTGCGATCCTTCGATGACCGGACGGGCAACTTCGATGACGTCCATGGCGAGCCGACGAGCAGTGCGCTGCACCGGAGCGTTGCTGACGGCGACCTTCTTTGCAAGTTCTACGCGGACCAGTGTTTCAAGGTCGGCGGCGACTGCGCCAACGATCTCGTCGAACAGCTGGGACTCGCGATCCGACCGCTCCGGAGGATCCGTCAGGAAGACGTCAGTAATCTGGCGCAAGAGTTCGCGACGCTTCTCGCTGGATCCTTCCTTGGCGAGGTCGAGCAGAAGCGCGAAATTGTTGGCGGGCGCCGCCATGCAGATCTCCCCTTGGGCATGGAGAAAAGATACCTTTGCGCGGTTAAGAAATGCCTTGCCGGCGCTGTAGAATTCAAGAGTGGGGCACTCCGCCGCGCATTCCGGGCGAATTATTCGCACAGGCAGCTGCCTCGGATACAGTTAAGCGCGCGAAAGTCCCTCGCGCTTCTCCTCGAGTTCAAGCCATTCCAGCTCGTAACCCTCGAGTTCAGCACGTGCGGCCGTCAGGCGATTTACGCGCGACTGGAATCCCTTCGGGTCCTTGGTGAAGAAATTGGCGTCCGCCATGGCGTCCTCGATCTCGGTAATCTCCTTCTGCCTGGCGGGCATCAGGCGATTGAGCTCCTCAAGGCGGCGCTGGTCCTTGTAGGTCAGCTTCGATGCAGGGGCGCTGGCGCGGGCGGGTTGGGCCGCCGCGGAGAGGCTCTTGGCCGTTTCAAGCGAGCTTGATCGGAACGCCACGGCGCCGGATTTCTTCTGGCTGACATAATCCGAATAGCCGCCCGGCGTCTCCAGCCATGCCCCGCCGCCCTCGGGCGTTAACACCGAAGTAACCACATTATCGACGAAGGCCCGGTCGTGGCTGACGAGCAGGAGCGTGCCGTCATACTCGCTGAGCATGTCCTCCAGCAGGTCCAGCGTCTCGATGTCCAGATCGTTGGTCGGCTCGTCGAGGATCAGCAGGTTGGATGGCTTGGCCAGTGCGACGGCCAGCGTCAGACGATTGCGTTCGCCGCCAGACAGCGCGCCGACAGGCTGGTGAAGCTGGCGGCTTTCGAACAGGAAGTCCTTGGCGTAGGCGGCGACGTGCCGGGGATGGCCGCGCACCATCACCTGGTCGCCGCCCAGTGGCGTCAGCGTGTCCCAAAGTGTGGTGTTGGCATTCAGCGTCGCGCGCGTCTGGTCCAGATAGGTGATTTCCAACGTCTTCGCGAGTCGCAGAGTTCCGGAGTCAGGCGCAAGCCGCCCGAGCAGCAATTTCAGCAGCGTGGTCTTGCCTGCGCCATTGGGTCCGATGATGCCGAGGCGGTCGCCCCGCATCACACGCAGGGAGAGGTCAGTTGCGATCGGCAGCGGCCCGTCCGGCGTCTGGTAAGTCAGCGACAGGTTCTTCGCCTCGATGACCAGTCGGCCAGACTGGGCGCCGGAATCGATCGAAAGATTGGCGGTGGATGCGGCCTGATTGAGCGCGCTGCGACGCTGCCGGCCTTCGTCGCGCATCTCGTGCAGCTTACGCACGCGCCCCATATTGCGTTTCCGCCGCGCCGTGACGCCACGCGCCATCCAGCGCTCTTCGGCCTTTAACTGCGTGTTGAGCTTGTCGAGAGCTTTTTCCTCGTCGGCCTCGACCGTCTCGGCCCACTCCTCGAAAGCCGCATAGCCCTTGCCCAGCGTGTGGACCGTTCCCTGGCGCAACCATGCGACAGACGTCGCTATGTTCTCGAGAAAGCGCCGGTCGTGGCTGACGACCAGAAGCGCTCCACGGAATGCTTTCAGTTCTTCTTCCAGAAGCTCGATGGCCGGCACGTCGAGGTGGTTGGTCGGCTCGTCCAGCAGCAGGATGTCCGGATCGTGCGCGAAGGCGTGGGCAAGGGCGATGCGGCGCGCCTGCCCGCCGGACGCCTTGGTGAGATCAAGCTCGAGCGGTACGCCCCACGCGCCAAGCTCGGACTCGGCGCGATAGGCCATGTCGGGGTCCAGCCCCTCGGAGACATATTCGATCGCAGTCGAGAAACCGGTGAAGTCCGGCTCCTGCAACAGGTGGCGGGCGACGATTCCAGGCTGCATGAACACCTCGCCGCCATCGGCCTCGATGGCGCGGCCAAGGATGCGCATCAGCGTGGACTTGCCAGCCCCGTTGCGCCCGACCAGCGCCATGCGCTCGCCTCGCGCAAGCTGCATGTCGACACCCGTGAAAAGGGGTGTCGCGCCCAGCGTCAGGGTGACGCCGCGAAGAACTGCAATCGGAGGTCCGGCCATGCCGCGCATGGACAGGAACCCGAGCAGATGGTCAAGGGCGTTCGGCTATTCCGATACCGTCTTGCGCGAAACCACGGCCGCTTCCACGGCTTCCTCGCTGAAAAGCAGATCGTCCCACTGTTTCTGCGAGTAGGCGCGCGTCTCGTCCGAATGGAAGGGCGAGGTCGGGTCGGCCGACTGCGAGTAGGTCAGGATGCCCTGGCTCTTCGGCCCGTTCGCCGTGAACTCCACCGTCATGATCCAGCTCGATCCATGGCGGACACTGGTCCAGCCGAGCTCAGGCTCGAGGTTCTCAACCGTGATCACGTTGAACACGCCTTCCGGGCCTGCGCCGCCGTGGATCGGGATGCGCTCCTCGCCGCGCGTTTCGCGCTGAACAGCGCCCAGCGCCGCATCAAGCGGGATTTTCATCTCAGCCAGCGTGTCGACGGCCTTCTGGAGCGCTTCGAGAACCTTCGGGTTTGCGACATCCAGCGTGTTGGGGGTGTTGACCGGATTTGCCGGATCGAACGCCACCTTGAACACCAGCCCGCCATTCTCGGCGAACAGGTGGAACAGGTGCGCGCCCTTGGAATCAAGATTGACCTTGAGATCCCAGCCTTCCAGCGCGGCGCAGGCAGCGGCGAGGGAATTCTTCCGCGAGGCCTTGCACGCGGCGACCAGATCATCGCGCACCAGTTCAGCGCCGAGATGGCGGTTCTGGTAAAGCGCGGCCTGCAGGTTGGCGAGGTTGAACTTCGGATCGCCAAGCCCGTCGGTCCCGGCAACGCGATCAGCGATGATGTCGAGTCCCAGCCGCGTGCGCAGCGAGCGGGCCGTGCCTTCATCGCCGAAGAGAGGGCTGTAGCCGGTCATCGGCGTCGAAGCGTTGGTGAGCCAGTAGCTGTCGTTCATCTGGCTGACATAGTCGTTGCGGAAAACCTGCGGAGTCTTGCTGGCGCCGAACACGCCAGTGGCGGAGGAATCCTCATCCGTCTTCCAGTCGCATTCCGACTTCGATCCATCGAGCACGGGCACCCGCGTCGTCGCCCACTGCTGCTTGGCAAGCTCTGAAACCGCGCAGGCATCGCCCAGCTCCTTCGGCACGTTGGGCATCATGCCCATGTCGCCGTAGAAGGCCTCGCCGCCGGCATCCACCGCCGTCGTGTTGAAGCCGGTGGCCTGGTATTTCGCCAGTGCGGCCTGAAGCTCGCGCACGTTCTTGGCCTGCCACATGGCGAGATACTGGTCGGGCGAGCGCAGGCCCTGCGGGATGACGCGGATGGCATAGGCATTGGTCTTTGACCACGGGAAGACCTGGGTCTCCATCACGGGACCAAAGCGCGTCGTATAGAAGGTGTGCGTAACGGGCTCTCCGTCCTTCACCTCGACCGTGACGTCCATCTTCTCCATCGGAGTCGAGACGCCATCGAACATGTATTTCGTCGGATCGGCTGGATCGAGCGCAAGTTCGTAATAGCCAAAGCGCCGCGCGGTCGAAACCGTGTGCGTCCACGCGATGCTGTCAGTATGGCCGATGCCGACCGATGCGTTGGTGACGAGACCGGCGCCCACAACGTTGAGCTTGCCGGGGATGGTCATGTGCATGCGGTAGAAGCGGTTCTGGCCGTCCCACGGATAGTGCGGGTTGCCGAGCAGCATGCCGAAGCCCGACTGCGTCACCTCCTTGCCGAGTCCATAGGCGTTCGATCCCAGCTGTGTTGTCTCGATAAGCGGATCGTCGCTCACGCGCGCCTCGTCGCCGACGCCCGGAGGCGCGGCGGCCGAAATACCGGCGAGCTGATAGACGACCTGTCCGGCCATCTGGTGGCGCCAGTAATCCTCTTCCGTGATCTCGCGCACCCATGCCGCGCCCTTGCAGCGCGGATCGGCGATGTTCTCAGCACCGGTCTCGCGCACATATTTCGAGACGCCCGCCGCATAGCCCCGCGCCAGCGCACGCGCATCGGCGCTCGGCGTGTCCACCGACCCCGCCGCGCCGTTCAGCAGCTTCTCCATCTCGCCCGTGGCGATCAGGCGCTTGTGGTAGAGATCGCTCAGGACGTTGGCGTTATTTTCGCCGGCGCCGAGATGTTTCGCGCGCTCGCCCGAGACGGTGAGATAGCGCTCCATGATCTCGCAGATGTTGTCCTCGGCCATCGCATAGCCGAGCCCAAAGCCCATGCCGGCGTAATCATCCGCCTTCACATGCGGCACGCCAAACGCCGTGCGCCTGATCTCCGCCGACATCTTGCCGGTCGCCGCCGTCTCCGTGCCGCAAGCCGCCAGCAAAGCCGCCGCCGCCACGCCTGTGACGAGCCTGATGAACATGGAAGTCTCTCCCTTCAGCCCGGATCTCGCGCCCGAACCGTGCCGGCATGGGGCGCCGAAGCGAGCAGGAGGTCAAGGCGGTATCATTCACGGATTGGTGGGGAGGGCCAGATTGTGCTGGTCTCAGCTATCAAGGCGGAACAACGCGAACCGTTCTCGACGGCGTCGAACCATCCGCCGGCCGCGCAATCTCTCCGGGAGGCAGATATCCAAACGGCGCATCCCCATTTGGCCACCAGTCCATTATCAACGCAAACATGCTGGTCAGGATCGTTAGCCACGCGGTCATCTTGAGGTCGCGATCCGGATGGCGCGTCAAGACGAACACGGGGTCATGCGAGAATTCGAACTTCAAATAGTAGCTGCCGATAACGTTCGGGCGGTTCATGTAAAGGCGCTTGAAGCCGAGGCGCCATCCCCGATCCGCTTTCCTCAGGCGATCCGCGTAGCTCGTGATAAAGTCCACCTTGCTCGTGGCGATTTCGTCCTTCACATCGGCAGACACGGAAACACGGATCGCCGTGTCGTCCTCGGTCCAGTTCTCGATGATCTTATGCAGCTTCACATAGTCGATCGCCTTCTGCGGCATCGCTGGAACAGGCTGGCCATTGTCCTGAATATCGACGACGGGGAAGCACACGTCCTGCGTTGCGATATCCTCGGGCACTTCCTGACCATAGATGATGTTCTGCACCGAACCCAACGCGACCGGTGATACACTCAGCGTTGATTGCTTGATCGTGTGAACGAGATGCCGCCTCCGGCGGCCGCGCGCGTCGTTGTAGACGTAGAAAATCTTGCACTGCGCCGACACGCCATCCATCGTCATTGGCATCAGGTGGTGCGGCATGCGTATGGTATCCCGGCCAAAGCGGGATGAGCTGTGGTGGCGAATTGCAACCGGCCCCAACTCCGCGCCTTGCTTGTCACCGCTGTAGATACTCGCAATGACGCGGATCGTGAGGAATACGATTACGATCAGCGCCAAGCCGCGCGTCCACGGGTTCTCGAGGATCGCGTGGAACAGTCCCTGCCACTGATCCCACGTCTTCGGCACGCCCGCCTGCGCGGCTGCCCACATTCCCCCGAAGTCCATCCCACGTCCCCAGAAATTCCGTCTTTTCTCCAGTCCTAGGGGCGCGGTTGCTGGCCGTCCATCAGGGGCGCCCCGTCAGGCGAGCGCCGACGGGGCAATACCCCCACAGGTACTGCCCAACTGCCTATCCAGCGTCGCGGCCAGGTCCGGCGGCAATCGCAAGATGGATTTCGCCCGCCCCTTCATGCCCGAAAATCTTGCCCGCACTGCGTCGCTCGATCTTCTCGACGCGCGCGAGAAGCGCATACTCAACCATGTGCGCGGCCACACCTATCTCGCCATTTCCGGGCTGGTCGAGGAGTTCATCCTCCCCTTTGTGCTCGATCACGCCCCGGCCGCTGATCAATGACGACGACTATCGCGCCCCAAATTCCTGGACACGCTGGCCGAACTAAGCCTCGCGAAAAAGGCAGATCAGGGAGGCATCAGCCCCGCCTTCTGCTGACGCAGAGCGGGCACTGGCCACTCCTCGGGTTCGTCTCGTCCCCTATCCTCCGCCCCGCGCCGCGACCTGGCCGAATGCGGAGGACAAGCGCTGGTAGAAGTTCAAGCGTTCGAGGTCCTGTGGCGACATGTATTCCTCGGCGCTCTTTGCGCCGGGCAAGGGTTCGGGCGTGATGCCTTCGTGCGCGACCCGCATCATGTCGGCCCAGATGCCAGCGGACATTTCACCCCCGGTGATGCGCGCCATCGGCTTGTCGTCGTCATTGCCGACCCAGACGCCGCCGACATAGCGCGTGGTGTAGCCAAGGAACCAGGCGTCGCGCCATTCCTGGCTGGTGCCGGTCTTGCCCGCGATGTCCCAGCCGCCGAATTGCGCTGCGCCGCCCGTGCCCTGCACGACGACGCGGCTGAGCATGGCGTTCATGTCGGCCGCCAGGTTTTCTGGATAGATGCGCGGCGCGCGCACGGGCGACCGCTGGTAGAGCAGGTCGCCCTTCGAGTTGCGGATTTCTTCAATGATATAGGGCGTCATCTGCAGGCCGCCCTTGGCCAGCACCCCGAACCCCGTCGTCATCTCCATCAGCGTGACTTCGTCTGAACCCAGCGTGATCGAGGGATAGTTGTGTAACTCCGATCGCACGCCGAATTCGTGCGCCAGCGCCGTCACCTTCTCGACGCCGATCTCGTCGCCGATCTGGGCGGCGACCGTGTTGAGCGATTCCGCGAGCGCATAGGACAGCGTCACCGCGCCCATATATTCCCCGCCATAGTTGCGCGGGCGCCAGTTCTTGATGGTCACAGGCATGTCGAAGCGCACGGTGCCCGGCGTCATCCCGTCTTCCAGCGCAGCCGCATAGACGAACATCTTGAACGATGAACCCGGCTGGCGGCGCGCCTGCGTTGCGCGATTGAATTGCGACTTCAGATAGTCACGCCCGCCGACCATCGCACGGATGGCGCCTGTCTCATTGTCGATGATCAGCGCTGCGCCTTCGGACGCTCTGCGATCCTTGCCCATGGTTGCAAGACCGTTTTCCATCGCCTTCTGCGCCGCCGCCTGGATCGTCAGGTCGAGCGACAGCTTGATCACCATGTCTGGCGGAGGATTGGCCATGATCTCGTGCACGCGCTCGATAGCGTAATCGAGCGCGTGGCCGCTGAAGCTGTCGGGCTGATCCTTGGCGAAGACCAGCGTCTGAACCTTTGCCTCGTCGGCCTGCGCCTTGGTGATGAACCCGGCCTCGACCATCTGGTCGAGCACGTAGGCCTGACGATCCTTGGCCTTGGCCGTTTGCGCCTGCTGGGCAAAGCGCGAGGGCGCCTTGGGGAATGAGGCCAGCATCGCGGCCTCCGCCAGCGACAGATCCTGCGGCGCCTTGCCGAAATAGGTATGCGCGGCCGCATCAAGGCCATAGGCGCCGGCGCCGAGATAGATGCGATTGAGGTAGAGCTCCAGGATCTCGTCCTTGCTCAAGATGCGCTCGAGGTCTCCCGCCAACCTTGCTTCCTGCGCCTTGCGCTTCAGCGTCTGGTCCGGCGTGAGGAACAGGTTCTTCACCAACTGCTGCGTGATGGTGGACGCGCCCTCGACCGTGCGGCCCGCCTGAAGGTTGGCGAGCATCGCGCGCACGATCGCCCACATGTCGACGCCGGTGTGTTCGCGGAAGCGCTTGTCCTCAGCGCCAACGAAGGCGTCGACCACGTGCTTCGGCAGGCCGGCCAGCGTCACGGCGCGGCCATAGCGTGGTCCGCGCACGGCAATCGTCTGGCCCTTCGCGTCGATGAACTCGACCGCCGTTTCGCGGTTAAGCGTCCACAACGATTCCTTGTCGGGCAGCACGGGCATTTGCGCGAACAGCGTGTTCCACATCATCAGGAAGGTGACGAGCAGCGTCGCCATCCCTGTGCCGATGATCTTCAGGACAGGCGGGCCCCACTGCCGCAGCAGGCTTTCCGGACGCTTGGGCGCCATTTCCATCGCCATGTTGCCTTCGCCAGCCCGTTACCCGCAGTCGCCCCGACACGGGTTAGGCCGAACGCCCATCCCGCTACAGTGAAATAGCAGCAACCCGCGCCAAGTCACGGGCGAACTCGGGAGCGCCCGATTGCGGGCCTGTTTACAGGCCCGGTCTGTGGGAACTCTTCAGTCCGCTGCCGAATCGTCCACGGCTAGTTGTCGATCCGTGAGACATTATCAGGTGGGGCCGCCCGAGGTGACCGCTGAGGCGGAGGAGGAGGTGGCGGTGGTGGTGGGGGTGGCGCTGGCGGCGGCGACACCCGTTGCGGCGCCGACGTCATTGGCGGGGGCGGCGGCGGCGGCGGAGTTGATGGCCGCGACCACAACGAAGGCGGGCCGGAGGGCGGCGGCTGCATGCTGGGCGGTGGCGGTGCAGGCGGCGGAGTATTCGGCCGCCCCGACCACAGGCTGGGCGGCGCAGACGGTGGCGGATTGCCCGAAGGCGGCGGAGGCGGCGATCCGCCGGGCGGATTACCCGAACCACCCGGTGGGTTTCCCGGCTGACCCGCCGGCGGTCGTTGCCCGCTGAACAACGGCGGATAGGTGTTCGGGCCGTCGTCATCGTCGTCCCAGTCGTCGCGATCACGGCCGCCATGTCCCCAGCGCCAACCGCGATCCCAGCCATAGTTCCAGCGGCTGTCCCACGAATTGTAATGCCGGCCGCCATGGATCCAGTCGATCCGATAGTAGGCCGTGTCGTACCAGCTGCCCCACGGATACTGGGCGCGATATTGTTCGTACGCCCAGATTTCATCGAGCGCGGCGGCGTACTGCCAGGCTTGATAGTCGCGTTCGCGCAGCTGCTCGATCTGGCGCTGGGCCTCCACGCGCCAGCGTCCGTCCGGATAGGCGATCAGGTAGTTGTCATACCCTTCGTACGAATTGCTCGCGAGCGCGCGGCGCCAGCTCTCGTCATCGCGGCGGCCAATCAGGTCGATGTCGCGGCGGGCGTCGGCGACATAGGGAGACTCAGGAAAAGCGCGGATGAAAGCGGAAAGCTCCGCCACCGAACCCGAACGGCTGGCCTTCACGTATTGGCCCTGATCGGTCTTCCACAGCGCGGCGAGGCGCGCACGGGCAGCCTCGGCATGTTCGCCGCGCGGCCAGTTGTCGAGGAAGATCTCGTAATGCTCGATGCGGTCCTGCGCCTGAGCCTCGGCCCAATCCGCCTTCTCCTCGGCGGCAAGGCGGGGGGCGGCCAACACGGCGCGGCGGCCTTCGGCGGCGCGCGCATTCGCACCCCACGGATAGGCGGCGAGGAAGGCGGTATAGGCGTCCTCCGTGTCGGTCGCCTGCGCCAGGGCAAAGCCCTGCGCCTCCATCTCGTTGAGCTCAGCGATGCGGATCTGGGCGTTGGCGACATACTGCCCATCCGGGTGCATGCGCGCATAAGTGGCGTAGGCAGGCGGGGTGTCGATGCGTGCGGCCTGCGCCCAGTCCATCGCGTGGATTTCGGCCGGAGTCGGCGCGGTTTCGCACGCTGTCAAAAGGG
This sequence comes from Hyphomonadaceae bacterium UBA7672, assembly GCA_002483135.1. Classification (GTDB taxonomy): domain Bacteria; phylum Pseudomonadota; class Alphaproteobacteria; order Caulobacterales; family Hyphomonadaceae; genus UBA7672. Next base: position 263,875 of record DLHI01000022.1, read on the forward strand.
CCAGCGCCGACGCCGCGAAGGCGAGTCGCGCCAGACTTCCCTTGGATTTCAGGGTCTTCGTCAGATAGCCAGGCATTGGGCGGTCCTCCCGAGTTTCCCCGATAACAGAGGCAATATGAACGGAACTGGAATGAACGGGAATGGGGCCGATTCAGCGTTTCAGCCTGTCTCCCAGCACCGCCCTTGCGCCGGGCCCGAACTTCTTCAGCCCGTCGGCGGGGTTCACCAGCGCGCACTTCTTCATGCTGAGACAGCCACAGCCGATGCAGCCTTCCAGATAGTCGCGCAGGCGCGTCATGCGCAGGATGCGCTCCTCCAGCTTGCCCTGGAAATTGCGGCTGATCTTTTCCCAGTCCTTCTGCGTCGGCGTGCGTCCGGCGGGCAGGGTGGCGAGGGCCGTGCGGATATCCTCGATGGAGAAGCCCAGCTGCTGCGCGATCTGCACGAAGGACAGCCTGCGGATATCCGAGCGCAGATAGCGGCGCTGTCCGCCTGTGTTGCGCGCTGGCGTGACCAGCCCCTTGGTCTCGTAGAAGCGGATCGCTGAGACGGCGAGGCCGGTTCGTTCGGCAAGGTCGCCGATCGACATCACCTGATTGGCCACGACGGCGATGGAATCCGGCATCGGAAAGATCCCCCAAAAAATCCCTTGACCTCAACTTAACTTGAGGAATTACGACTCATCCCCATCGGAAATCAACCCGCAGCAGACGGGTGCAAACGAAGGGTCTGAACAATGGCTGATACGGCGACGACTTTCCCCAAAAACTTCCCGGGAGCCGGCATGCAGGAAGTTCTGGATGCAGCAGCCGGGCAGGCCGTGCTCGAGCATGTGAACGTCACCACATCCTCGGCTCGCGAAACAGCCGATCTCCTTTGCCAGGTGTTCGGCTGGCATATCCGCTGGGAAGGCGCAGCCAAGTCTGGCGGCCGTTCGATCCATGTCGGAACGGACGGAACCTATGTGGCGCTCTACACGCCGCCCGCCGGCCTCAACGAGGCCGCAGGCGTGGGGCAGCCCAACCATGTCGGCGTGTGCGTGAGGGACATTTCCGCGACAGAGACAAAAGTCCGCGCGGCCGGCTACCAGCCCTACGCACACGCCGACTACGAACCCGGTCGCCGCTTCTATTTTCGCGACCGCGGCGGCGTCGAGATCGAGGTGGTGAGCTATTCGTGAGCGCGGTATCGGCCTATGCGCCCCCTGCCGCACTGGTGAAACTGGGCGCGTTCGCATCGACCGTGTCGGGCGCGCTCAGGATCATCTCCACTTTCATTCCTTACCACCCAGAGACAGCTCCACTGGAGGCGCTTTACGGCGCCATCGACCTCGGGCTGATGTTCGGCCTCCTCGCGCTGTATCTCGCCAACGCAGAACGCCTCGGCCCGGCGGGCCCCGCCGCCTTCGCCATCGCAATGGCCGGCATCGCCAGCATTGTCGGACCAGACGCTGCAATGTTCGGCATCGACTTCTACCGCATCGGTGCGTTGATCTTCGTGGGCGGCCTCGCACTGTTGTCCGCAGTCATGCTCCGCGCAGGCGTCATGCGGATCGTGGCGGCGCTCTGGCTTGCGACATTCCTGTCCAGCCTCACCGCCAGCATCTGGCCGCCGGCCTTCTCGGCGGCGGGGCTGCTACTCGGCGTCGGCTATGTCTTGGTCGGAATCGCCTTGCTGCGACCTGACGGGCGCGTAACGCCTCAGCGGGGCTGAACCAACGCTTCGGAAAGCCTGAAGCAGGGGCATGTTGAACGGGCGGGGCGCGGGCCCATTTGAAGCTCACCAGAAGCGGTAAACCGCACAGGAGCCTCCCCGATGAAAGCCCTTCTCGACTTCCTCGCTTCTCTCGTCGCCATCAAGAGCGAAGGCGAAGCCGGCGCAGTGATGCTGCGCGAACACTAGAAGCGACTGATACGCTAGACCCCGGCCAGCTCCTTCGCGGCCTGCGCACGTAGATCCTTCTTGAGGATCTTGCCCGTGGCGCCGCGGGGGAGCGGTTCCGTTTCAAAGCGGAAGTAACGCGGAATCTGGAACTTCGCGAGCCGTGACTCCAGGAATGCGCGCAGCTCCGCTTCAGTCACCGGCGCGCTCACATACAACGTCGCCGCAACTTCCTCACCGAGCCGCTCGTCCGGCATGCCGTAGACGCACGCCTCTTCCACAGCCGGGTGTTCCTGCAGCGCGTATTCGACCGCGCCGCAGCCAATGTTCTCACCGCCGCGGATCACCAGGTCCTTGATGCGGTCGACGATGAAGACGAACCCTTCCTCGTCGATGGTCGCCACGTCGCCCGTCTTGAACCAGTCGCCGTCAACGAAGTTCTCGGCATTGGCCTTCGGGTTGTTGTAATAACCGCGCATGATCGACGCGCCGCGGATCTGCAGCTCGCCGCGTTGTCCGGTCGGGACCGGCTTGTTGTTTTCGTCCACCACGCGGATATCGAGCACAGCTGAAACGCGGCCCGAGCTTTCCGGCTTGCGCAGGTAGTCGCTCGACGCAATGCCGACGCCGATGGCGTTGGTTTCCGTCATACCCCAGCCCGTGCCGGGGAAAGCCTTCTCAAACACTGCATCAATGGCGCGAACCTGTTCCGGTGCGCGCGAAGCCCCGCCGCCGCCGATGGTGATCAGCGTCGGAAACTTGCGTCCTGTGCGGCGCGAGAAAGCGACAAGATCGCCCGTGATCGCGGGCGTCGCCGTCATGTGCGTAATGCCTTCGCGCTCGATCGTGTCGGCGCCTTTCTCGACATCCCACTTGTACATCATCACCAGCTTCCGTTGGTACCGGTAGCAGGACATGTAGCAAGCCAGCAGGCCCGTGACATGGAACAGCGGGATTCCCAGCAGCATCACGCCCTGCGGCGGCGGCGGGTCCGCTGGCGGCGGCGTCAGCAGGCCGGTCGCGAATGATGCCTGCAGGTCGAGTTCCCACGACATCAGCGCGTGGATCAAGTTGCGATGTGTCGAGACCGCGCCCTTCGGATTTCCGGTCGACCCAGAGGTGAACAGCATCTGTAGGTCATCATCCGGCGCGACGTCGATTTCCGGCATGTCCGCCTTAAGCGGCGCCTGCACGACATCACTCCACGCCTTTGCGCCGACCGGCAGCGCCTTTGTTGCGCGCACGCCAATGATCGCAAAGCCCGATGGCGCATCGGAAAGCGAGGCGAGACGGTCGAGGCGTTCCTGGTCCGCGATCAGTAGCGTCGGCGTCGATAGGGTGAGACCGTAAGCCATCTCGTCGGCGGTCCACAGCGCGTTCATCGCCACGAACATCGCGCCGATGGACGACACGGCCATGTAGCTCATGATCCATTCGGGATAGTTGCGCAGCGAGACGGCGACGCGGTCGCCTTTCTTCACGCCGAAATCGTTGACGAGCGCATGGGCCAGCGTCGCAGCGCGCTGCCACACGTCTTCGAACGTGTAGCGCTCGTCTTCGTAGACGAGGAACTCCTTGTCGCTGCGCGTGGCCGCAAACAGTTCCTTGAGGTTGCGCGGCGCGTTGACGAACGCGCGGATATGCCTCCCGAGGGCTTCGATCTCAGCGAGTTCATAGGGTTGCCCCTTCGCGGTCAGCGCGGCCAGCGCCTGCTCTCTGGTAACCACTGTGTCTTCCTTCCCCGCGTTCAGGTCCCGCCAGTTGGCGACGAGCGGCTGTTGCGCCTTTCCCTGCGGCGTCGTGATAGCATGCCGGGGCCTTGGAAAAAGGCGGCGTTCGCCCGCAGGGGAGCCGCGCCGCGCGCGAGAGTTTCGCTTGCGCGGCAATCCCCGTGGGCTGTTCGCCTGCGCCTACGCGTTGGGGTTGATCATGTACTTCTCGCCCGTGGACTTGCGATTGTACGCACGGATCGTTTCCACATCGAGCGCCTGATGGAGCGACAGCGTCTTGGTGTAGTGGCTTGCGAAAGTCGTCTTCAGCTCCGCCGCCACGCGTGCGCGCAGCTTGCCTGCCTCTTCCATGCCGACCTTCTGGAGGAACGGCGTCAGCAGGAAGCCGCCCACGCCCCACGCCATGCCATAGCCTGCCGTGAGGATCGTCGGCTCAAGGCTGAGGCGGCCATAGATGTAGACCTGCTTATGCGTCGAGGAGCCATAGCGGCTGAACGGCTCGGTCGCGCTCAGCGAGATTTCCATCGCCTGCAGGATCTGTCCGGCCAGCTTGCCGCCGCCGATGGCGTCAAAGCCCAGCGTGGCGCCCGTGGCCGTGATGGCGGCGATCAGGTCTTCCATGAAGGTCGGCTTGGAGGAGTCGACGACATGCTTCGCGCCGATATCCTTCAGGATTTTTGCCTGCTCGTCAGAGCGCACGATGTTGACGAGGCCGACGCCATCCTTGAGGCAGATTTTGTTCAGCATCTGGCCGAGGTTCGAAGCCGCCGCCGTGTGGACCAGCGCCTTGTGGCCCTCCATCTGCATGGTCTTCACCATGGCCAGCGCCGTCAGCGGATTCACGAAGCACGATGCGCCATCAGCCGCCGTCGCACCTGCCGGCAGCGGCAGCGCCGCGCGGGCCTTCACAGTGCGATAACGCGCATACATCTCGCCGCCCAGGATGGCGACCAGCTTGCCCATCAGCGCCTGCGCCTCGGGCGAAGAGCCGGCGGCGACAACCGTGCCCGCGCCTTCATTGCCGACCGGCATCGCCTGGTCGATACGCGCCGCGACCATCCGCATGGCGGCATCCGGAACGGCGGCCGTCACCACAACGCCGTCGCCTGAGCCAGAGGATTTCAGCGTCGCCACATCGGCGGGGCCGATCAGCAGGCCAAGGTCCGACGGATTGATCGGAGTTCCCTCGATCCGCACCACGATCTCGTCCGGCGCTGGGTCCGGCACGGGCAGTTTCGCAAGCGACAGCTCAAGCTCGCCGCTCTTCTTGATGAGGCTGCGGAGCTGGAGGTTTTCGAGCGCCATGGTGATGTCTCCCGGTATTTTCTGACAGTGTCATCCTTCACTAGCACGCCGGGAGGGCGTGACCAGTCCGTTGCCTATCGGGTCGCTATGGGATCGCTCTCAGACCAGCACCCGTATCGTCTTGCGCCGCCAGACAAGGCCGTAAAAAGACCCCTGCATGATGAACATCGTGCAGAAGGCGGCCGGGTAGGCCCACCAGATGCCGTCGATCCCAATCGATCGGCTGAGGAACCATGCCGTCGGCACTTCCACCGCCAGGATCGCAAAGATGCCGATGAAGGTCGGCGCCAGCACGGTGCCCGACGAGCGCATCATGCTCGAGAACACCACCGCAAAGCCGAACATCACCGCGCTCCACAGCACGATGTGCAGGAAGCGCTGCGTCATCGCGATGACTTCGGGGTCGCCGATGAACATCGTCACGATCGGCCCCGACAACAGGTAGACAAGCAGCACGCCGCCGCCCGTGATGATGGTGTTGAGGATCAGAGCGGTCTTCGTGATCGCCCACAGCTGATGCTGCCGCCCGGCGCCGATGGCCTGCGCGCCGAGGATCGAGGCCGTGATGCCGATCGACATGGCCGGGAACTGTACATAGGCGATGATCTGGTTGATCGCGCCATACGCCGCCGTCGCGTTCGAGCCATGCTCGTTGACCATCCAGAGCAGGGCGATCTCGGCGACCGCGACGAACACCATCTGGATGGCCGTCGGGATACCCAGCCTCATCACCAGCTTCAGCACCTTGGGGTCAAGCTTCACGCGCGCCAGCAGTTCCGGCGTCGGGGCCAGCGCGTGCTTCATGCGCAGGAGACGCCACGCCATCCACATCATCGCCACCACGAGCGACACTGTCGAGGCGACCGCAGCACTCGCCACGCCTAGGGGCGGCAGGCCAAGCCCGCCGGTGATCAGCAACGGCGTCAGCAACAGGCTGACGCCCGTCGACAGCGCCAGCGTCCACAGCGGCGTCACCGCGTCGCCAACCCCGCGCAGGATCGATGTCGCCAGCAGATAGAGGAAGAACAGCGGCATCGCGAACATCATGATCTGCGCATACAGCGTCGCGTCGGCGATAATGTCCGCCGGCGTCTGCAGCGCCACCATCAGCGGTCCCGCAAATACACCGCCCAGCAACGCCACGACGACCCCAAAGGTGATCGCCAGCGCCAGCGACGCGCCCGCAATGGTGCGCACGCGCTCCTGATCGCCCTTGCCGTAAGCTTGCCCGATCAGGATCGACGCGCCGGCGCCAAGGCCGATCACGAACGCCATCATGAAGAACATGATCGGAAAGAACTGCGTCGCCGCCGCGAACGATTTGTCGCCGATCATTTTGGCGAGGAAGATGCTGTTGATCGTTCCCGACAGCGACTGGAGGATGTTCGACAACATCATCGGCGCAAGGAAGATGAGGAACGTCATCATCAGCGTCCGCGGCGGCCTCGCGCCCGCTTGAGGCGCTTTCACGGTCTCGGCTGTTTCAGTCACTGGAGATCCGGATCAGGTCTTGCGGGGAGAAGCAGCAGGGAAGGCGAGTTGGCGGGCATGGTCACGAACGTCCGGCGGCCAGGATTCCGTCAAATCTCCAAAACGCTCGGCGTCGCCAGCAAACAGCGCGCGCGTGCTTTCTTCGAAATTTCGCCAATCCCCAGCCATGGCGGACAAGAAGCGATAAGCCGCTTCCTGCCTCGCGCGCAAGTTGTCGGATTGCTCGTGGGTCTTGCGCGCTTCCTCCACCAGCTTTCGCAGCGCGACAGACGCGCCGCCAGGCTGTGCGGCCAGCCAGTCCCAATGCCGAGGAAGCAGTGTGACCTCGCGCGCAACCACACCCAATTTGGGTCGCCCCGGCCCGCGCTGCGTTCCGCCACTATCCGGCACGAAGGAGGCCAGTATCTCGTCGCGGCGCGCCGCATAGCGGGCGCTGATGTCCTTATCGGATCCCCTCAGATCGAGATGAAGCAACCGCCCGGAGACCGCGTCAAAGATCTGGACGCTGTCATGCACCGCTTGTCCCGCGTGCCTGCGCACCGCTAGCGCCACATCGGCCAACGGGCCAGACGCTATCCGCTTGCCACTCTCGAATGCGATTGCGTCGGAAGAGGCGCTCATGGGGCTTGCTCCGGAGTTCGCGAGAGGATTTACCCGGGTAAAAATGCCATGTCAATTATATCCGGGTAAAATCAGGTGGCAGTTTTGAAATGGGTGGCCACGTTGCGGGCAATTTGGCTCGCTCGCGCCCGATCCGTTCGCCGCGAGGTATGCAAGCGCGCAGGAATCCGCTTCTGTGCATCTGGCTGTAGGAGGCGGGTATGAAGCTCAACATCACGGTGGATTGCACGCCCGAAGAGGCCCGTGCCTTTCTGGGCCTTCCCGATGTCACCCCGATCAACGACACGCTGGTGCAGGCGGTGAAGCAGCGCATTGAGCAGAATGTCGAACTGGTGAGCCCGGAATTCTACCTGAAGCAGTGGTATTCGATGGGCGGCCAGGCCTCGGAGAGCTTCATGCAGATGATGACGGCTGGCGCCCGCGCCGCCGCAGGCGATGCACCCAGCAAGAAGAGCTAGGCCGTGTCCACCGACATCGCCAAACGTAACGCAGCCGAGGCGGCGCTCGCCCTCGTGCAGCCAGACATGATCCTCGGTCTCGGCACCGGTTCCACAGCGGCGATCTTCGTCAGGCTGCTGGGCGATCGCGTGAAGGCAGGTCTCAATATCGTCGGCACGCCAACGTCGGAAGCCACCGACAAGCTCGCGCGATCTCTGGGTATCCGCATCGTCTCGCCCGACGAACTCTCGCGTATCGATCTCACCATTGACGGCGCAGACGAGTTCGATCCCGCGCTGAACCTGATCAAGGGCGGCGGCGCCGCCCTGCTACGCGAGAAGATCATCGCCGAAGCTTCAGATCGCATGGTCGTCATAGCCGACGCGGCAAAGGAAGTGCACACGCTGGGCAAGTTCCCGTTGCCGGTGGAGGTGAACCCCTTCGCTTCCGAACTTACCCGTCGCCGGATTCATGCGCGGCTGGAAACTGCAGGTCTGGGCGCCGCGCCCTCCAGCTGGCGGATGGCGACGCCCGAAAGCCTGCTGCACACCGACGGCGGGCATCTGATCCTCGACATCGCCTGCGGGTCGATTCCCGATCCCGTTCGCCTTGCCGCCATGCTGGATGATGTGCCCGGCGTCGTCGAACACGGTCTTTTCATCGGCTACGCCGATGAGGTCCTGGTAGGCGAGACGAGCGGTGTCCGCAGGGTTCTTCCCGCGCGATGATGGGGAAAGAGGGCAAATTCAGCCCTTCTCGGAGCCCGCGGCCTACTATGCGCCAGCCCCGGACTGGTCTAGAGGCACGCGCGACACAACGGTTCGGTCCGGAACGGGATTTCGACATGCGGATGATAGCCCTCGCGCTCCTCGGAACTGTCCTTGCGGGGGCATGCCAACCGGCTGCGAAGGATGGCATGCCGCTGGCCGAGCGCCGGCTGGCAGAAAAGCTGGTCAACACCGGCTTGCTCATCTCCGTGGATCCCCAGGGCCTGCGCCAGGTCGCAGGCCAGCAAGCTCAGCAAGCCGTTATGGCCGGCTACCTTGCTCCCGACCAGTTCCAGCAGGGCATCATGGCCATCGAGCGCGGGATGCAGCCGATCATGGCCGAGGCGCGCGAGTCGGCTGTAAAGGGGCTTGTCGACACCTTCAACGTCAAGGAACTCGAAATGCTCGTCGAGTTCTTCGCCTCCAAGCGGGGCGACAACATTCGCAATAATCTCAGCGCCGCGCTGGGCCCAAGCGAAGAGCTGATCACAAGCAAGGCCAATGAAGCCATCGGCAAGGCCCTGGAACAATTGCGCGGCGCCTGGCCGGAAGCGCCGCCGCCGCCTCCCGCAACGCCTCCAGCGCCGGGTGGCCCCGTCGCGCCGTCGCCCTCGAACTAGACCTGTATCGGGCACGTTGCCTCGAAGGCCTGCCGTGCTAGCTTTCCTGAGGCGTGACAACGCCTGATCAGGAGATGCCTCATGCGCCTTGCAGCCGGACTTGCCGTCGCCGGATTTCTCGCCTTCGCCGGAGCCGCCTGGGCCTCGCCCCCGGGTGTGACTGAGAAGGGCGGTGCGTTCGTCGCGCCTGACGGCAAGGCGCTCTACACGTTTGCCCGCGACACAACGCCGGGCAAGTCTTCCTGCAATGCCGGCTGCGCCACCGCCTGGCCGCCACTGGCGGCTGCCGCGGACGCCAAGGACGACGGCGACTGGACCGTGATCACCCGCGACGACGGCTCGAAGCAGTGGGCCTACAAGGGCAAGCCGCTCTACACCTTCGCGCGCGATGCGGCGGACGGCCAAGCCACCGGCGTCAGCGCCGCCTGGCCGCTGGCAGTGAAGTAGAACTGCAGGCGCAGTCGCGTTCCACTACACTATCGCCGCCGCTCTTGCGGCCCTAGATAAGTGCCTCGCAAGCCGGGGCCGCACATGGCGTTTGACTACGATCTCTTCGTGATTGGCGCAGGCTCGGGCGGCGTTCGCGCCGCGCGACTGGCGGCGATGACCGGCGCGAAGGTCGCCGTGGCCGAGGAATACCGCGCCGGCGGCACCTGCGTGGTGCGCGGCTGCATCCCGAAAAAGTACATGGTGTACGCCAGCGAGTTTGGCCGCTCGCTTCCTCACATGAAAGGCTATGGCTGGAGCGTCGAGAACGTCGCCTACGACCACAACCTCTTCATGGACAAGATGCACCGCGAGATTGATCGCCTGTCGGGCATCTACGCGCGCAACCTGCGCAATGCCGGCGCCGAACTGATCGACGACCGCGCCGAGTTCGTGGACGCGCATACGCTGAAGCTGGTGAAGTCCGGCCGCACTGTGACGGCCGCGAAAATCCTGATCGCCGTCGGCGGTCGCCCGTCCATGCCTTCCGATGTCGAAGGCGTCGAACTGGCGATCACTTCCAACGAGATGTTCCACCTCGATACGTTGCCCGAGCACATCGTCATTGTTGGCGGCGGCTACATCGCGGTGGAATTCGCCGGCATAATGAGCGGTCTCGGCTCGCGTGTTTGCCTGATTTATCGGGGCGACACAGTGCTTCGCGGGTTCGATGAAGACGTGCGCACGCACATCCACGAGGAGCTCAAGCGCAAGGGCGTAAAGGTCATCACCAACGCCACTCCGAAGAGCATCAGCAAGAAGGATGGAAAACTCCTGATGCAGCTGTCGAATGGCGAGAGCGTCACAGCCGACAAGGTGCTCTACGCCATCGGCCGCGAGCCGCTGACATCCGGCCTCGGCCTCGACAAGGCCGGTGTGAAGATCAACGATCAGGGCGCCGTCATTGTCGACGAATACTCGCGCACGAACGTCCAGCACATCTTCGCCGTTGGTGATGTGACGGACCGCGTGAATCTCACGCCTGTCGCGATCCGGGAAGGCCAGGCCTTCGCACAGACCGAGTTCATGGACCGCCCGACGACGTTCGACCACGCCGAAATCCCTCACGCCGTCTTCGCCCAGCCGCCCGCCGGCGTGGTGGGCATGACCGAGGCGGACGCCCGCAAGGCGTTCGGCAAGATCGACATCTACAAGACGAAGTTCCGCCCGATGAAGGACATGCTAACGGGCGACGAGGAGCGGGTGATGATGAAGATCGTCGTCCGCGCCGAGGATGACCGTGTCGTCGGCGTCCACATCGTCGGTCCCGACGCCCCGGAGATCATCCAGGCCGTCGCCATCGCCGTCAAAATGGGGGCCACAAAGGCCGATTTCGACCGCACTTGCGCGCTCCACCCCTCAATTGCAGAGGAACTGGTGACGCTACGGGAGAAGTATATTCCGCCCGAACTGAAGCCGGTGTAGGATAAGGGTATGGAAATCCAGCCCTTCAACCGCGCCCATGTGGCGACCAACTGGTGGCGCCCGCCGAATTTCCGGTGGCATTACGCGACCTACGCCCTCGTCGGCATCGGCATCGTGGTCTCGATCGGCATCCTGCTGTTGCCCAAGGAATCACAGAATTCGCGAGTAGACGACGCCATTGCCGCCGCCGCCGCGAGGAAGGCGAAGATCGCCGAAATCATCGCGAACCCGGGCGAGGTCATCTATATCGAGCCCGGGATGAATCCCTTCCCGACCAAGCCGCCGGCCAACGAGTAGTCAGGCCGCAGCGTTCATGCCGGCCCGCCTTGACCTGAACGGCGAACCGGGGAACGGCTTCCGAACAGGATATCCTTGCCGACAAGTGGAGTAGCCGGTGGCGCCGCGCACCGTTTCCGTCGTGAACATGAAGGGCGGCGTCGGCAAGTCCACCACGGTGGCCAGCCTTGCCGAAGCGCTCGCGTCCGAAGGCATGCGCGTCCTCGTGATCGACCTCGATCCGCAATCCAACGTCTCGATGATGCTGGCCGGGCAGGACCGCTGGATCGAGCTGCGCCAGTCGAACCGCACGATCGACGACTATTTCAATCAGTACGTTTACGGCGGCGAGCCGCGCTTCTTCCGCGACTTCATCGCCAACCGTGTCAGCGACATCTCGGGCGACATCCCGCTCGACCTTCTGATCTCCACGCCTGAGTTCCGCTACATCGAACGCCATGCCCTCGAGAAATGGGTGAGCCAGGGCTTCGACATCCGCCAGCTCAACACCCGCTTTTCGCGTCTTACACATTCAGCGATCGACAATGTATCGGACAGCTACGACCTCGTCCTGTTCGATTGCCCGCCCGGCATTTCGATGTTCGCAGAAGCCGCCATCGAGCTTTCCGAATTCATCGTGATCCCGACGATACCGGACTACGTCTCGCGCCTCGGCATCTTCGCCTTCCGCAAGCGCGCCCTCCGCTCGATGGAACAGCGGCGCTTCACCGATGATCGCATCTGGACGCTGATCACCAAGTTCGAACAGCACAACAGTCTGCACCAGTCCGAGGCGGCCATGCTGAAGGAACAGTTCAACGTGTTCGATGCGCGCATCCCGCAGGCCGAACAGATCGCCCGCGCCGCCGAATGGTCGGACGCCAAGCGCACGCTGGAACAGAAATACGGTGAGGCGGCCCCGCTGATTCGCCAGTTCGCGGCCGAGTTCCGCGAACGCGCCGGTCTCATCTAGCGGAGAGCGAGGATGATCGACCGCGCCCTGTCCAACATGTTCAAGGTGGTCACTGACGAAGCCGCCGCCAATCCTGCCTTCGCGAAGAAGCTGGAAGACCAGCTGGCGAAGTTCGGTCAGGAGCTCGCCGAAAAGCGCATGGCCGAACGCAGCATCGAAGGCTTCCACCCGCTGGTCGAATACAAGAAGGACCCCGCCGGCTTCGAGGCGCGCCTCGCAAAGTTCGACGCGAAGGAACTTCGCGCGCTGGTCACGCAGCACCACCTCGACTCCGCCAACACGCTGAAAGGCAAGGGCGCGAAGAAGGCGCTCGCCGCCCACATCCTCGAAGCCGCGAAGAAGCGCGCCGAACGCGACGCGAAGCTGTTCGAGTACTGAGGACGCTTCGCTACTTCAGATTCCGCGCATACAACGCCAGCACGCGCTGCCAGTGCTGTTCCGCGCCGTGCTTGTGATAGGCGCGCCGCTCTGGAAAGCCGAAGCCGTGATCGGTGTCGGGATACTGTTCTACTTCGCCATGCGAACCGGCGAGGTCGCGCATCAACTGGTCCACCATCTCCTGCGGCGCCCAGTGGTCGCGCTCGGCGCATGCAAAATAGAATTCTGCCGGCGAACGCTTGGCGACAAGGTGCGGGCTGGTCTCTTCATCCGTCACCAGCCGAACGCCATAGATCGAGGCCGTCGCCTTCACGCGATCCGGCCGGCTGCCGGCCGCGCAAATGGCAAAGCGCCCGCTCATGCAGTATCCGATCGTGCCTACTGACTTCGCGTTGGCCGCGCCGTCCTCATCGGCATAGGCCAGCATCGCGTCTACATCGCGCAGCACCATCGGGATGCTCAGCGTCCCCATCAGATCGGCCATGCGTTTCCGCCACGGGCTGTCGGGCTCGTATTCGATTGGGCCCAACTCCATGACGCCCTCGCGGTAATAGAGATTGGGCAGCATCACGTAATAGCCGGATGTCGCAAACCGCCGGGCCATGTCGCGCAGTTCCTCGCGGATGGCCGGGGCGTCCATCAGAAACACGATCACCGGGAAGGGGCCGCCCCGGTCCGGATGGACCACAAAGGTCGAGCACGTCCCGTCCGCCGTCGCGATATCCGTCTGATGCTCGATCATGGGCGTTTGTCCCCTTCGCAACCGTGCCCTGACAGTGACGTGTCACGGAAATATCGCAATCCCGCTTGCTGGGCGGAGCATTCCCGGCCTAGTTACATGTCCGGCAGGGAAGGGGCCCCGATGAAGCCGAAGGCAGAGGCCGGAACTTACGCCGCCATGGCGGTCGGACTTGCGGTGCTCGTCGCCTGCGCCGGCGCCGTCGCCCCATCATCCCAGCCGCCAACCCAGACCGCCATCCCAGCTTCCATGGCCGGCGCCGCTCCTGCCGGCAGCCGCCCCGCCGGCTTCCTCACAGCGCAAACGCGCCCGGACGCAGTCTCCACCATACCCGCCGCTCCAAAAGAGGGCGACACCCGCAACACGCTCGACTGGGAAATCTTCCGCAAGACGCGCGCTCTCGAAGGCAGCGACCGCTGGAAGCTGGCCCAGGCCGACGACAGCTACCGCCCCGAATATCTGCTCAGCGCGTTTTCCTGCGCTGCGGGCGTCACTCTGACACCCGATAACGCACCCACACTCGCATCCATCCTGGCGCGCACCACGGTAGACGCCGGCCTCGCCGCCGAAGCCGCAAAGCAGCTTTACCGGCGCACGCGCCCCTTCATGCACAATGAAGGCAATATCTGCATCGCTCGCTCCGCCGGCCTCGACGCCAGCTTCGATTATCCCTCGGGCCATGCTTCGCTCGGCTGGATGGCGGGTCTCGTCGTCGCCCAGCTTGTCCCCGATCACGCCAGCAGCATCCTCGCGCGCGGCCGCGCCTATGGCGAAAGCCGCATCGTCTGCGGCCTCCATAACATGAGCGCGGTCGAAGCGGCGCGCACCAACGCCGCCGGCGTCTTTGCCGCCCTGCAGGGTTCGCCCGAATTCACCGCCGCCATGGCCACCGCGCGGCAGGAGCTCGACGCTGTCCGTGCTTCCGGCGTGGCGCCCGACGCGGCGACCTGCGCGCGGGAAGCGGAACTCGTGAAACCGCTCGCGCTGGACTGACCAAATCCCTTGCTCGCCAACCTGCAGTGACCGCCTTGGCGGTTCGTGCCGGTGCGGCTTAGGGTGGAGGAAGGGGTGCGGCAGGCACTGGAAGGGCTGAAATGACACGCTTGATGCTTGGCGCCGCAGCGCTCCTTTTGCTGGCCGGCGCCTGTGGCGGCGAGCCCCCGCCGCCCCCGCCCAGCGACGAAGCCACCCGCCTGACCAAGGTCTGCACCGACGAAGGCGGCGACCCTGCGCTCTGCAATTGCCAGGGCGTCACACTCGACGACCTGCGTATGTCGGGCGCTTTCAGCGAAGACGTCCTGCAGGCCTATGTCCTGTCGCAGGAGGGAAAGCTCGAGGCTGCGGACGAGCTCATGGCCAAAGTATCCAGCCGCGACTTCTTCGAGGGGCTTTCCAGTGTCGGCAAGGCGATGCAGGAGTGCGTGAAGGGTAGCTGACCGGCTTGCCGGAAGGCGTGCGGGTTGAACTTACAGGTTTTGGTCTCGCCATGCGGCGCGTACTCGTCTCAACACTGGGAGTGATTGGCCTTCTCGGGGGCTGCGATGCCGTTGAGGCCAATCGCAAGGTGATCGAGGAATCCTGCGTTGCAAATGGCGAGACGGCCGAAGTCTGCTCCTGCCTTGCGCGTGAGTCGGCCGACCGGCTTGACCCTGCCGTACTTGAACTGATCGCCATGGGCGCCAAGGGTGAGGGACGCGAGGCGTCTGAAAAGTCCCGCGCGCTGGATTCCCCGCTGCGCTCGCAGTTTGCAGTTGAAGTGCCCGCAATCATGGAAGCGTGCGGCGTCACCCCTCCCTAGGATTTGGGCCTCCCTAGGATTTGGGACTGGGCCCATCGCACGGAAGGCCGCCGGTCTGGCGCAGCCCCTCCCACAGCGCCAACCCCGCCGCCACCGCGACATTGAGAGAGCGCACCCCTGCGGCCAGGGGGATTCGCACGCGCGCGTCCGCCGCCCTGTGAATATCTTCCGGCGCCCCGGCTGATTCTCGTCCCATGAGCAGGCAATCATTCGCTTCGAACCGAAATCGGTCGAGCTGCTCGCCGCCGCCGGTGGTCAGAAGGATAATTCTGCGTCCAGCGATCTCCGGGGCCTCCCGGAAGGCTGACCATCCGGAATGTCGCGTAATCCGCACGTTTTCATCATAGTCCATCGCAGTTCGGCGCAGCGCGCGGTCCGTCAGGGGGAAGCCGCAGGGCTCGATGATGTCGAGTGCGACGCCAAGGCACGCCGCCAGACGGATATTTGCCCCAAGATTCTGGGGGATGTCTGGTTGAAAGAGGGCGAGTCGCACTTTAGACGGGTCCGTCACAACTGGGGCAATCTTGCGACACCACGCCACCTAGGGGGTTCACGTCCCTGCGGCGATAAGGCGTCGAAAGCTCCGGATAGCATGGGAGACTCGTGTGTCGGAACACGGTTCCAAAGCCGCAACGGCGAACGCAGGGCATGCCGGAGACGCGCACGCCGGAGAAACGCGTCGCGATTTCATTCATATCGCCGCAGCCTCGGTTGCGGCCGGCGGTGTCGCCGCGGTCGCATGGCCGTTCATCCAGCAGCTCGGACCAGCTGCGGACACGCGGGCAGCCTCCAGCGCTGAAGTCGACGTGAGCAAGGTGCCGGAAGGCAGCGAGATCCGCGTGCTGATCGGCGGCATGCCGTTCTTCGTGCGCCACCGCAACGCGGTCGAGATGGCCAAGGCCGTCGCCGACGACAAATTGCCGATGCGCGATCCGGCGACCGACGAGTCCCGCCTCGTGAAGATGCAGGACGGCGCCTACAACCCGAAAATTCTCGTCACGTCTGGCCTGTGCACGCACCTGGGTTGCGTGCCGGTCGGTCCGGCGCAGGGCTCCACCGGTGATTTCGGCGGCTGGTACTGCCCGTGCCACGGCTCGCACTACGATACGTCCGGAAGGATCCGCAAAGGCCCCGCACCGAAGAACCTCGCGGTTCCGAAGTACGAGTACCTTTCGGCTTCCATGATCAAGATTTCGCTGTAAGGCCGAGGGACAGGGCTCATGAGCGGACCATCGACTTACGAACCGAGCAACGGCTTCACCAAGTGGCTTGATGCGCGCCTGCCCATCATCCGCTTCGCCAAGGACACGGCGATCGACTTCCCGACGCCGAAGAACCTCAACTATTGGTGGACCTTCGGCGGCATCCTGGCTGTCTGCCTCGTTGTGCAGATCGTCACCGGCATCGTGCTGGCCATGCACTATGTGGCCTCCACCGAAGACGCCTTCGCCTCGGTCGAGCGCATCATGCGCGACATCGACTATGGCTGGCTGATCCGGAACATCCACGCCAACGGCGCCTCGATGTTCTTCCTCGCAGTCTACATCCACATGTTCCGCGGCCTGTACTACGGCTCATACAAATCCCCGCGCGAAGTGATCTGGATCCTCGGCGTGGTGATCTACCTGCTGATGATGGCGACGGCGTTCATGGGCTACGTGCTGCCCTGGGGCCAGATGTCGTTCCACGGCTCCGCGGTCATCACGAACCTCATCGGCGCGATCCCGATCATCGGCGACCCCATCAAGACCTACCTGATGGGCGGCCCTGCCATCGGCGACCCGACGCTGAACCGCTTCTTCTCGCTGCACTACCTGCTGCCCTTCGTAATCGCGGGCATCGTGGTGCTGCACATCTGGGCGCTGCACGTGCCGGGCAACAACAACCCGACCGGCGTGTCGGTGAAGGACGTGAAGAAAGACACGCTCCCGTTCCACCCGTACTACACGGTGAAGGACGGCTTCGCGATCGTCGTCTTCTTGATCCTGTTTGCGTACTTCGTGTTCTACGCTCCGAACGCGCTTGGCCACGCCGACAACTCGGTCGAGGCGAACCCGCTGCAGACGCCGTCGCACATTGTGCCGGAATGGTACCTGCTGCCGTTCTACGCGATCCTGCGCGCCATCACGTTCGACATCGGCCCGATCCCCGCCAAACTTCTCGGCGTCATCGCGATGTTCGGCTCCATCGGCATCCTCTTCGTGGTGCCCTGGTTGGACACCTCGAAGGTCCGCTCGATGCGCTACCGCCCGATCGCCAAGCAGCTCTTCGTTCTGTTCGTGTTGGCCAGCGTCGGTCTCGGCTTCTGCGGCGCGAACGACCCGGACAAGTTCGTCTTCAAGTTCGGTCCGGACAAGCTGATCGTGAACTATGTCGACACGCAGGGTAACGCCCAGGTGTCTGGCCGGTTCGACAACTTCGAAGGCGCCGGCGGCGCTCAGGAGTTCGTCTCCAAGCTTCCGCCGTCTGCGGGCGCTTCGGTTGCTCTGTCCGAGGAAGGCTTCAAGTGGCTGTGGCTGTCGCAGATCCTCGGAGCGTACTACTTCCTGTACTTCCTGGTGTTCCTGCCGCTGCTCGGCATTATCGAGAAGCCCAAGGCGCGTCCGCCTTCAATCGCTGAAAGCGTGCGCAAGAAGCATGTGTCGGTTCCGGCGGCTGCCGTGAATCCCGCGCCTGTGGCTGCGGAATAGGGAGAGAGAGATGCGTTTCGCCAAACTCGCCCTTTCCAGCCTCGCCGTTCTCGGCATCGCCGCCTTCGGCGTGTCGGCCTTCGGCCAGCAGCCGGCCACGCCGCCGGCTGAACAGCCCGCGCCGGTCGTCACGCCCGCGCCGGATGGCGCAGTCCCCGCCGCGCCTGCGACGCCGGATGCAACCGCCCCGGTCGAGCCTGCCCCGGTGGCGGCGCCTGTGCCGGCTCCTGCCGTTGCTCATGCGCCCGCCGCCGATCATGGCGAGGAGCACGCCGCTGGCGGCGATCATCATGAACTGACGCCCAAGGGCGGCTGGAAGCATGACGGCGCCTTCGGCACCTTCGACGTCAACGCGATGCAGCGTGGCTTCAAGGTCTACAAGCAGATCTGCTCGACCTGCCACGGCATGAAGCTGCTCTCGTTCCGCAATCTCGGCGACGTTGGCGGCCCGTTCTACGATCCGGCCTATCCCAACCCGAACGACAACCCGGTCGTGAAGAAGATCGCCAGCGAGTTCATGGTGCCGAAGATCGACCCGGATTCGGGCGCCATCGTTCCGATGCCCGGCATCCCGGCTGATCCGTTCCCGTCGCCCTACGCCAACGCCATCGCGGCTGCGGTGGGCAATGGCGGCGCCGTGCCGCCGGACCTGTCGGTCATCGTCAAGGCGCGCAATGGCGGGGCAGGCTATGTCTACTCGCTGCTGCAGGGCTATGTCGCGCCGCCGCAGGGCCTCGTTGTGAACGCGGGTCAGCACTACAACGCCTACTTCCACGGTGACACGCTCAGCCAGTGGGTCGGCAAGGACCCGCGCAACAAGCCGCCCGGTGGCTTCCTCGCGATGACGCCGCCGCTGCAGCAGTTCGACATCCGCCTCCAGCGCGATTGTGTCGAAGGCGCCCATGGCGGCACGTCATGCGACCCGAACACGTTCGATGACGGCACGCCGACCACGATCGAGCAGCAGGCCCACGACGTTGCCGTGTTCCTCGCCTGGGCCAGCGATCCGAAATCCGAAGCGCGCAAGCAACTCGGCGCGGCGGTTATCCCGTTCCTGTTCCTGCTCGCCATCCTGGTGTTCCTGTCCTACCGGCGCATCTGGCGGAACGTCGAACACTAGACCCGGCTGATTGGCGCGCGCGGCCCCGCAGAGGGTCGCGCGCCGCCGCAGCCCTTTCATCCAAACATCGAGAATACGCCGCAAGGCGTATGCCGGAATCCGCATCGTCCTTCGGGGCTGTTGGACAGTGCGGATTCCGGTTGGGGGGCTCGCCGCCAGCGCCAAATTCGGCCGAATGAGATGTGGCGGCTGCCCAATCTTCGCCAGCACTCTCAACCCACTACGCAAAATCCGCTGTAGGAAAGTCAGCGCCGTTTCCGCCCCCCTCCGCCGCGGGCGTATGGTGCCCTCAACGCGATCGCACGGAGGGTAAGCTGATCACTGTCCATGGCGCGATCGCGGGGCAGACGGGCGTGAGCATGGGACCGATGGCGCAAGCCTGAGACCCACACGCCGCCGGCGCTTCAACGACGGGAAAGGCAGCAGATGTCCTCCCGCTGGCCGGCGATAAATCGTCTGTGGGGGCGCGGAGCCGATCCCGCACGCCT
>DLHI01000021.1:0-197 GCA_002483135.1 Hyphomonadaceae bacterium UBA7672
TGTGGCTGATCATCCTCTCAGACCAGCTATGGATCGTAGCCTTGGGGGTCCATTACACCTCCAACTAGCTAATCCAACGCGGGCCGATCCTTCGCCGATAAATCTTTCCCAATACGGCGTATCCGGTATTACTCCCAGTTTCCCGGGGCTATTCCGAAGCGAAGGGCACGTTCCCACGCGTTACTCACCCGTCTGCC
>DLHI01000021.1:241-171252 GCA_002483135.1 Hyphomonadaceae bacterium UBA7672
GCCTGCCGCCAGCGTTCGTTCTGAGCCAGAATCAAACTCTCAGGTTGAGGTTCGATCCCGACGAAACCCATCCGTAATGGATTGGGTCGCTGCAAAGCATTTGCGTATATTTGACGGGAAACCCGTTCACATAAAACCCAACTCACGTTGGGCCGTATATAAACTGGCTTTCCTTAGATAAACGCAAACCGTCGATGTCGATGGGCTCGAGACAACTCCGAAGAGCTATCCGAAACCCGGCAAGCAACACCGCCGCCCGCGTTTCTCTTCCACTCACAATGTCAAACATCCCGCAGACAATGGCCTTTCGACCGGCTTATCCGCCGCTTCCAGTTTGGGCCGTTGCCGGCCGCCCCGTCTGCGTGAGGCGCGGGGTATAAGCCCCTCGCCGTTTTCCCGTCAACCGCCTTTTTTGAACTTTTTTCAGCGATCCACAGGACGACTGAAAGGCTCACAAAAAGGGACGACAGAGGCTTGCTCGGGCCCATTGCGGGGCCCGCGACAGACCAGCTGTGGTCGGCGGGAGGGCGGTATATACGCCCCTGCCCCCAGCCGTGCAAGCGGGTTTTTGATCTTTTTGCGCGAATTTTCAGTGGGCCCTGAATCGGCTTTCCACGCGACAGAAACATGCCGGAAAAGGCCGTTTCCCAAGGACTTTGAGCAAGGTCTGGCCAATGCGCGGCTTCACCGCTGCTTTGCAAGGCGCTCGCTGTGCCGCCCTGATCAGGCGAGTCGCCGACGGAACGCGCCCTGCCCGGTGGGTCTGCAGCTTGCCTTGCGCTGGCTGGGAGGCAGAGTCCGATTCCACCGTCATGGGCTGGCTCCGGGAACATCCGCAATGATCAAGCTTTCAGGCGCGCTTTTCGCCCTCTTCGTGCTCGGGGCGCAGCCGGCGCTGGCTCAGGTGAGCCTGGAGGAGGCGCAAGCCTATGTAAAACGGGCCCTGGCGGAGATTCCGAAAGGGGTTCCCGGCTACGACTTCAATGACCGGCCAGCCGGCTGGAACGAGATGATTCTCAACCACGAAGAGGAAGTCGTCGAGGAAATCCGGCTTTCTCCTTATGGCGGCTACCTGATTGCCGTGGCGTGCGACCAGGACTGCAACTCAGCCGGTGTCGAGGTTATCGACCATCTGGGCCAGTCGGTCGGCGGCGCGCATGGGTCGACGCGCCTTGGCTTCGCTTTCAACGGTGGCGGGCTGATGCGGGTGCGAATCTGGCTGCAGAACTGCGCCCAGCCGCAATGCTATCTCGCCTATCAGATTACCCAGCTTGATTAGTGGGCTTTCCCGCCTCAGGGCGCGATATAGGACCGGATCGCGTTCACCTCGGCATCCGCCTCGGCAATGCGCCATTTCACGAGGTCGCCGATCGAGACGACGCCGGTGAGCCGGCCGCTATCCACCACGGGAAGGTGGCGAATCCGGCGGTCGGTCATCCTTTCCATCGCTGATTCCACGGTGTCGCGCGGCCTCGCCGTCACGACCTGGCGGGTCATCACCTCGCCAACCGTGCATTTGAGGGCCGCCGCGCCGAGGCGTGCGATGTTGCGGACGATGTCGCGCTCGGACAGGACGCCGATCACGGCGCCGGCCTCGTTGAGGATCACCATCGCCCCAACCCTCCTGTTATCAAGGAGTTCTGCTGCTTCCTTCAACGTCGCCGACTCGGCGACGGAGAAGATCTGGCCACCTTTTTCTTTCAGGATCTGCTCGAGGATCATGCCTGCCTCCCAGACGGGCTAGTCGTTCAGACCTGAGAGGGTGCGGCAGGCTGCCGCAGGTGGCAAGCTGATAGTGGCTACTAGACGAAGAAATAATTGGGGCGAGTCCGTGAGGTGATGTTCGCCTCCTGCTTGTGCCAGACAGGGACGCGTCGAGCCAACAGCGCTTGTTTTTCGCATGGACAGGCGCGCGCGACGCCCCTTTCCCGCACCGCGCGAGCGCCCGGTCTCAACATTCAACGTACGCATGCAGCTGGCATGTCGGTTGCAAACCCGTGGTCCAACTCAACCCACGGGATACCTCCTGCGATGTCCTTCAAGAGAAAAGGCCCCGGCGTCCTTGTTTCGGCCGCCCTTGGCGCGCTGGCCGGCGTGGCGCTGGTGGGAGGCGCAATCGCCCTCCTCGCCCTGCCCGCCTACGCTCAGCCGCCCAGCCCGGCCGCCCAGGTCTCCGGCGAGTTCGAACGCCCGTTTGGCTATGGCTATGGGGAAGAGCAGTCCAGCTACGACGCCAACACCCGCGATGCGAACGGCAATCGCGTCATCCTCGATGGCCGCATCATGACGGGGATGGATCAGTCCTCGCTGTCGACCTCTTCCTCGTCCGCCGGTTCATGGTCGCAATCGACCGCCGGCGCAGGCTTCTCGACCGGCACGGCCGTCGGCAACCAGCTCAACGTGATCACACAGGGCAGCTGGAACACGGTGATCGTCGACTCGACGCAGATCAACAACGGCAACCAGACGACCGTTCTGAACGGAAAGATCGACCTGCAATGATTACGCGCCTCAAGATCCTCGCCGTTGCCGTCGGCGCACTCGCAACCACCGGCTGTGTTTCGCCATGGGCCAACGAGGCCGGGCTGTATGCGACGCCGATCGGCGATGCGCCCGTCACCGCCAACCCGACGCCTTACTCGGCGGCCCTGGTTTGCATGGCCAACTTCGCCACAGCCGCTGGCAAGGCCCGCCCGCGCATCGCCGTTGGCCGCGTGCTTGACTACACCGGCAAGGAAGACCTCGAAGGCGGCCGCAAGGTTACGCAGGGCGCCTCCCTCATGGCGATGTCGGCCTTCGCCAAGGCCGGCGCGATGCTGGTCGAGCGTTTCGACACGTCGGTGTCGGAACTCGAGCTCAAATATTCGAACAACCGCCTGATCGGCGCCGATCCCGGCGCGGAGATGGGCCCCGCCGCCCCCGAATTCCGCCAGATCATGGCGGGTGAGATCCCGGGCTCCGACTACTACTTCGTCGGCGGCATCACCGAACTCAACTCCAACATCCGCTCGGTCGGCGTCGACGCCTTTATCGGCGACCTCGACCCGACGGACGCAAAGGGCCGCGCCGGCTTCAAGGCTTTCGTGATCAATGTCGGCGTTGACCTGCGCCTGGTTTCGACCAAGACGCTCGAAGTTGTCGATGTGATCTCCTACCAGAAACAGATTATCGGCCGCGAAATTTCCGCCGGGATCTTCGACTTCGCCAACGGCAACATCTTCGACGTCGGCGCCGGCGAGCGCGCGATGGAGCCGATCCAGCTGGCCATCCGCTCGACCATTGAGCGCGCCGTCCTGGAGATGACCGCCAATCTCTATGGCGTTCCGAACTCCGATCCGTGCGGCGCACTGGCGATGGAAACGCGTGATATGTCGCTGCCGCAGTCGGTGACCGGGACGGCCATCCGCCTGCCCGATGGCTCGTCGCTGACGTCCGATGGCGATCTGCGCGCCGATCCGAACCGCTGGTCCGACAAGCGTGACGACGGCGTCCAGGCCGCCCTGCGCGGCCGCCGCGGCTAGACCGCACAAACGAGGATGACGGCCATGAAGCTTGTGACTCGCCTTGCCGCCGCCGCCGCGACTGCCTGCGTGCTCGCCGCGCCGGCCGTCGCCCAGACGGCGCTCAACGGACAGCTCAACTGGGGCGATGTTGTCGCCGGAATCACTGTGGTGACCAGCGATGGCGCGCATGACGCGACCGCCGCCTCGACCGCCGCCGGCAACTCCGTCTCGGGCGCCAACATGGCGGGCGGGCTCGGCGCTGAATCCCACCAGACCAATTCGGGCGCGACGTCCGCCTATTCGACGCTGTGGGGCGGCAATGTCCGCGATGGCGTCGTGATCGCGACAGCGCAGTCGAACGCCGGCCAAGCGCAGACCGTGGGCGGCGATCTCAACATTGACGCCACGCAGACCGCGAATGGCGGCGATGTGGTGGCCGCCGCCACCGCCGGCATCGCGAATGGCCGGACGCTGTCGGCTGTCGCGAGCGCTGCCTCGAACAACGCCGCGCTAGCCGCTGATCATGGCGACATGGACATCAGGATGCGGCAGGACGCATCGAACTCGGCCTATGCCGTGACTGACGTTGACGCCTGTTGCGTCGGCCGCACGGTTGCGGGCGCCTCTTCGGCGATCAACGCTTACGGTTCGACCTCAACGACCTCGACCGTCCATGCGGATTACACGCAGACATCGACGGGCGCGCAATCGCAGGCCTGGACCGACGTCTATCAATACCAGGGTTATGACGTGACGGCGGCATCGACCGCCGCCGCCAACTCGGCCACGGTCAACAATGAGTGGGGCTATGCCCAGATCCGCGGGCGACAGTCTTCGGCCACCAGCGTTACCGCCGACACGCGCGTGACGCTTGGGTCGTGGGATGGCACGGCCGCCGTGTCGGCCTACGGCGTTGGCAACGCCACACTGGCGACCAATGTCGGCTCGGACATGGTGCTGGATGTCGCGCAGCTGAACACCGGCGGCGTCGACGCCAACGCACAATTCAACGCCGGAAGCGGCAATGGCGGCGATGTGGTTGTCGCCTCCACCGCGATCGGCAATGCGGTGACGGGCTATGTCTGCTCGCAGTGTGGCGATGCGGCGTTGTCGGCGACGACGACCCAGACCAACGGCGGGAACATCACGGCGACCGGATCAATCAGCGTCAACGGCGCGGGCGCAATCTATGGCTCGGCCTCAGCCATCGGCAACTCGGCCACCTTCATCACAAGCCAGCGCAACAATTGAGGCGCGCATCAAGTTTTCCAGGGTCCACCACCTAACCCCCGGTCGCCCTGGCCCGTCCTGTAAGAGTTAGGCCCAAGACGGGGGGCAGCGTAGAGTAAGTGTAGAGTAACGAAGCGGCGGCTTTCCTGGACGGAGAGCTGCCGCTTTTGCATCTGGGCGGAACCATGCGCGCAGGCCCGCCGTTCATGCAGGCATGATCCGCCTTGCAGCCGCCCTCGTCTGTATCGCCATGCCTGCAGCCTGTGACGAGCCGCAGCAGCCGCCCGTCATTCCGCCCGTGCCCAATCCCGAACCGCAGCCCGCACCGGTCCCGATGCCGTCGCCTGTGCCGACCGGCGGCTATGCCGCCGTGCCCGCGCCGGGAGAAGTGCTGCCGCCATCGCAGACGACGCCGGGGCCGGTCCCGCTGGAATACCGTCATGTCTGGGCGATGGACGCGAAGGACTGCACGGCCGATCCGGGGCTCACGCGCATCGCCATCGCGCCCGGCGCCATACGTTTCTATGAGGGCCGATCTGTCGTGACCCGGTCGGATGTTGCAACCGACGGAGCACTGACGCTCGAGGTTGAGCACGCGTCCGAAGGCACGACGACCAAGGAGACGCATGTGCTACGCCTGCAGGAGGGCGAGCGCACGCTGGGCTATCAGCGGCGCGGCGAGACGTTCACTTACGTGCGCTGTGACTAACGCGGCGCGCCGATGACTCAGTTCTCGAGCGTAAAGCGCATGAGCGCGTTGGCTTCCAGGCGCGCGATCAGCTTTGCACCGAGCGCTGCGCCCGGCGTCCACACGCCACCGCCGGTTTCAGCACGGCTGACGTCGCGCGCGAGGCACAACGCACTCTCTGAAATCATCTTCGAGGTGGAGCCGTAGCCAGGATCCTTCTGGCCTTTCACGACGGCGCGCATCACGCGACCATCGGCGGCGGCGCCGTGGAAGCCGACTTCGTAGAAGCCGGTTTCGCGGTCTTCCTTCGATGGTCCCTGGCCGGGCTTTGGCAATGCGAACTGGCGGAGCAGCGCGCGTGTGGGCGCAAAGCCGAGCAGTGCATTCTGGATCGCGCCTTGACGTTTCGCGGCCTTCGCACGCTTCTCGCCGCCGGCGCCATCGCCGGTGAGCATCATCTCGTCATAGACGAAGTCTGCGCCCCACTTCTTGCCCAACAGGAAGTTGGTGCGATGGACATTCTTGGTGTTGATCGACGCCATGATGAAGGGCGCGGCCCATTGGCCGGCGGCATCATCGCGCTCGACCACTTCGCCCGAGGGCTGGGCCGGGCCGGTAAAGCCGGGCGTCAGCGCGAAGGGATTGGCGAGGGTCATGAGGATCGAGGGATCCTTCTTCGCGGACTCCAGCGTCGCCATCAGGCTGGCGATGGTGCCGCCGGAGAAGCCGCCCTTCATCTTGCGCACGCGGCCACGCACACGCTGCAGCGGCGCGCCTAGACGGCTGATCGCTTCGTTCTGGAGGAAAGTGACGCCGAGATCGAAGGGGATGGAATCGAAGCCGCAGGAGAACACGATGCGCGCGCCCGACGCCTTCGCCTGCGCATCGTACTTGGCGATCATCGCGGCCATCCAGGCGGGCTCGCCGCAGAGGTCGACATAGTCGGTGCCCGCCTTCACGCAGGCGGCCACCATGGGCTCGCCATAGAGCTGGTAGGGTCCGACCGTGGTGATGACGACTTTCGTGCGCTGCGCCATCGCATCGAGCGAGGCTGGGTTGGAGGCGTCCGCCGTGATCAGCGGCACGTCCGCCGGGGCTCCGATCTCGGAGCGCACGGCCTCCAGCTTGCTCTTGCTCCGCCCGGCCATCGCCCAGCGCACATCGCGCCCGACGCCATGCGTGGCCAGCAGATGCTCGGCCACGAGGCGGCCGGTGAAGCCGGTTGCGCCGTAGACGATAACGTCGAACTCGCGTGCGTCGACCATGGCGTTCCTATTCGGGCAGGACGAGGATGGGCAGCTGGATCGCGCTCGGTTTGCTGGCGTCCATGTAGATCGTATTCTTCGCCACGCGCGTCTTCACGCCGGGGCCGGGATTGGCGCCGGTATTCGGGTTGGCATCGATACGCGGATAGTTGGACGAGGTGACGTGCACAGCGATGCGGTGGCCCTTCTCGAAGGTGATCGCCGTATCCCACAAGTCGAGAGTCAGCTTCTGCGGAGCGTTCGGCGTCATCATCGCGATCTGGTCGGGCATCCGTCCGTTGCGATAGCGCGTGCGGATCGCGGTATCGAGGATGATCGCCTCATAGCCATCGGGATAGACATCGACGAGCTTCACAACGAAGTCGGTGTCGGGGCCGTCGGTTGCAGCCCACAAGTCCATCGTGACGGGGCCTGCGATGGCGACGTCCTTCTCAAGCGGGGCGGTCTGGAAGCGGAGATAATCCTGCCGTTGGCCGATGGGGCGTTGGTCCATCGGGCCGCGATCGAAGGTGAGGTTGGCGCCGCCGATGGTCTGCACCGGGTTTTTCGGATCGTACATGTAGACCTTTGGCGCGGCGGTCTCGCGCGGCATGTCGGTCGTCAGCGCGCCATCGGAGCGGAGGTAATAGTTGGTGGTCGCCGGTGCTGGCGGCCAGTCGCCGAAATGCATCCAGCGGTTCTTCGGCGAGACCGCGCCCTTGCGCGCGCCGGCCATCATGTAAGCCTTCACCGGCGGCTCACGCATGACGCCGTTGTCGACGCCCTTGAGCCAGTATTCCCACCAGCGCATCTCGCTGTCGGCGCCGCCCTGTGCGTTGCCGATGCCGCCACCGGCGGGATATTCCATGTCGCCCGAAAGCGGGCCGTGGCCGAAGGGGCCCATCTCCAGCTTCTGGTTGCCGCGGGCGCCGACAGGGCCTTCGTGCTGCAGGTACATGAAGTTGCGGACATTGCCTTCGTTGAAGATGTCGAACCAGCCGCCATACTGATAGATGGGGATGTCGATATACTTGCGCTGTTCGGCGATCTCGGTGCGATCCCAGTAGCTCGACGCCGGATAGTTCGCAGCGGATTGCGCGATCACTTCTTCCGAGATGCCCTGGCCGCGGCTCCAGTCACCGCTATCCTTCTGCTTGAACGCGCCGCCGATATAGGCGCCGGTGAGGCGCGTCGACGGGGCCACCACCACATACGCAGCCTTCAGGTGCGGCGGGTTCATCGTGGCGGCCAGCAGCGATGTGTAGCCCATGGCGCTAGCGCCCGTGATGCCGATCGAGCCGTTGCACCAGTCCTGCTTGGCCATCCATTCGATGGTGTCATAGCCGTCGAAAGCGTCGTTGATGAAGGCCTGATAGAAGCCTTCCGAGCGTCCCTTGCCGCGCACATCCTGGACGAAATAGGCGTAGCCGGCGTCGGTGTATTTCTTTGCGCTGGCCGGGCTCGCGAACATCGCGTCCTTGCCATAGGGCGTGCGCTGCACGATGCACGGGAACGGCCCCTGGCCTGCGGGCAGATAGAGATTGCCGGCGAGTTTCACCTCGTCGCGCATGGGCGTGATGAGCTCGGTTGCGCCGGTGGCAACCTTGGGCTGGGCGCGCGTTACAGGAGGTTGTTGCTGCGCGACCGCGACGGTCCCCATCGCCAGAACTGATACCGCCGCCAGCGCGGCCGCCATCCACTTGCGCATCGTTTCTCTCCCTATCGGTTCGTTTCGACCGTTGGGAGGGACTGTCGGACTGGGGTTGTGGTTGGGTCAAGCTGATCGCGCGCGCTGCAAGAGGGATTTATCGCCTCTGCGGAGCGCGCGGTGAGAGACCCCCACCTGTCCGCCCCCTAAACGGGGCGGAACCATGTTTCGCCAACTTACCTGACATTGAAGGACGGTGATCGCCCCAGGGTTCCGCCCCGTTTAGGGGGCGGACAGGTGGGGGTCTGGTTCGGCAGGCTGAGCTGTCGCACCACGACGCCCCTACGGCAGCGGCTTTTCCTGTTGCTTCAATCGTGCTCATGCTCCGCCCCATGGATGCCCTTCTGAAGCCGACCGTCATCGCGATCCCGTTTTTCCTGGTCACCTTCATTGCTGAATGGTGGGCGGTGAAGGCAGGTCGTCTGCGTGGGCGGTATGAGACCAGGGATGCGGTGACGTCGCTGTCGATGGGCGTGGGCAGCGTGATTGTGGATTCGCTGCTGGCCTCTATAGGCGTCTGGTTCCTGATGCTGTTCTGGCCGTATCGGGTGTTCAACATTCCCGAGACGTGGTGGAGCTTTCTGATCGTCTTCGTGGCGTATGACCTGATCTATTACTGGAAGCATCGCTTCGCGCATGTGATCCGGTTCTGGTGGGCGGAGCATCACACGCACCATTCATCCGAACACTACAACCTGACCACGGCGCTGAGGCAGCCCTGGTTCGGGCCGATGACGGGGCAGATCATCATGTCGGCTCCGCTGGTGCTGCTCGGCTTCCATCCCGCCTTCATCGCGCTGTCGGCGGGTGTGAACCTGGTCTACCAGTACTGGATTCACACCGAGGCGATCGGGCGGATGCATCCGTGGTTCGAGGCGGTGATGAACACGCCGAGCCATCATCGCGTGCATCACGCCACCAACCCGCGCTATCTCGACGCCAACTTCGCGGGCGTGTTCATCATCTGGGACAGGATGTTCGGATCGTTCGTGCCGGAGCTGGATCACGACAAGCCCGTCTACGGCACCGTGAAGCCGATCAACACGTTCAATCCGGTGCGCGTGGCGTATGGCGAGATTGGTTCGCTGCTGCGCGATTGCTGGAGGGATGGCCTGCGGCCATGGCGCTGGGTCGGCCGCTTCATCAACAAGCCGGGCTGGTCGCCCGATGGCGCCCATTCGCGTTCGGGCGAGCTGAAGGCGGCTTATCTCGCAGCGCATCCCGAGCAGGCGGGCACGCCGGGGCTGCCGGTGAAGTACGCGCCCAAAACGAAAGTTCCGCCGCAACAGGCTGTCGCGGCGGAGTGATTTTCGAGAAGACTGCGGCCTACTTCTGCGAGCAGGCCTGATCGGCGGCGGCAATTTCCGCAAGCGTTACTTCCAGATCGTCGCCAACATCCCCCTTCGACATCCTGCTGAAGGCCTCGGGCGAGAGTTTCTCCTGCAGGATTTTCGTCACGCAGGTGCAGCGCGCAGGCGTCCCGTCGCTGACAATGCAGCGATCATAGGCCGCCCGCGCCTCTCCGGTGAAGGGAACGCCATCGCCGCACGCCGCCAGTAGAGCCAGCGGCGTGAGCGTGAGTGAAAGCTGCAATCTCATTGCTGCGCCTTTACCTTCTCAATCCACCGCTTCACGCGCGCCTCAAGAACCGGCAGGGGCAGCGAGCCGCCACCAAGCACGGTGTCGTGGAAGCCGGCCATGGTGAACTTGTCGCCAAGCTCCTTCTGGGCCAGCGCACGCAGCTCCTGAATCTTGATCATGCCGATCTTGTAGGCCGTCGCCTGGCCCGGCCAGACGATGTAGCGGCGGACCTCGGAGCGAACCGCGCCCTCAGGCGTCGGGCCGTTGTCGAGGAAGTATTTCACCGCCTGTTCCTCGGTCCATCCCTTCGAGTGGATGCCCGTATCCACGACAAGCCTGATGGCGCGCCAGATCTCCGCGCCGAGACGGCCGAAGTCGGAGTACGGGTCCTTGTAGAAGCCCATCTCCTTGGACAGCGCTTCGGAATACAGACCCCAGCCTTCCTGGTACGCGGTTGAGCCATACTGGGTGCGGAACTTCGGGATGCCCTTCAGTTCCTGCGCGATGGCGATCTGCAAGTGGTGGCCCGGAACGCCCTCGTGGTAAGCGATGGCTTCGAGCGTGTAGGTCGGCATCGCCTTCATGTCGCTGAGGTGGGCGTAGAAAACGCCCGGCCGCGAGCCATCCGGCGTCGAGGGGAAGTAGTGTTGCGCTCCGCCGTCTTCCTCGCGGAATGGCTCGACGCGCTTCACCACCAGCTGGGCCTTCGGCAGGATGCCGAAATACTCGGGCAGCTTCGCCGTCATGCCCTCCAGATAGTCTTCCGACATCTTGATGTACTGCGCGCGGCCCGCATCGTCGTTGGACAGCTGGAACTGCGGCGAGGTGCGCATGAAATCGAAGAACTCGACCAGCGTGCCCTTGAAGCCCACTTGCTCCTTGATCTTCTCCATCTCGCCATGGATGCGCGCGACTTCCGAGAGCCCCAGCTCATGGATTTCGTTCGCCGTCATTGTGGTGGTCGTCTGCTGCGCCAGCGCGTTGTCGTAGAAAGCCACGCCATCCTTCAGCGCGGAGGCGCCGGTAGCCTGCTCCGATGTGTTCGGGCGGTCTTCCTTCAGCCAGGCGATAACGCGCTCATAGGCGGGTTTCAACTTGTCGATCAGGGCGGCCTTCGCCGCCGTTTCGATTGCCTTCGACTCCTCCGCCGTCAGCTTGCCATCATCCACCAGCGTCTTCAGCTCGGACTTCACATCCGCCCAGATCGGCGAATCCGCGCCGGGGCCGAATGGGGCGCCCGTGATCACGTTGGCCGAAAGCTTGATTGAATCGTCGTAAGCGAACCGCGGCGCGCGATTACCCTCGGCCGCCGCCAGCTTCGCCTGCTCCAGAGACTGGTCCATGGCGCGGCCGATTTCGCCGATACGCGAGACATACGCGTCCATGTCGGACTTGTCGGCGACCTCGTGGAACTGCATCACGAACTGCGGCAGGAAAGCGTGCGGGCCGTCCTTCACGAAGATATAAGGCGAGCGGCGGAACTTCGCATCCTTCTCGCCCATCTCCAGCTGAAGCGCCCAGATGTCGAACGACGTGCGCGCTTCCTCGTTCAGCTTCGTCGGGTCGAACTTCTCCTTCATCTCGGCGACCGAGGCGCGGCGCCATTCCAGCTCGCGATCGATCGCCGCCTCGCTGAAATCGTCGAGCTTGTCGTACTGGTCCTTGCTGCCCTGCAAGGTGAGCGAGATGGGGCTCATCTGCAGCTCTTCTTCATATTCGACATCGAACCATGCATTGATGTCTGCGCTGGCCTTGGCGATCTCCTCGGCCGTCGGCGCAGCCGGCGCCGGATTGCCGCACGCTGCCAAAGCCAGCAGCGACACCGCTGCCGTGAAAAGAACCCGCATCTTCGTCTCCCTCAATCTGAAACCGCCGGGCCGGAGCCCGGCGTTCCCAACCTAGCCCTTCACTTTTTCGATCCACCGCTTCACGCGCGCCTCGAGGACCGGAAGCGGCAGGGCGCCTCCGCCCAGCACGGTGTCGTGGAAGCCAGCCATGGTGAACTTGTCGCCAAGCTCCTTCTGGGCCAGCGCGCGCAGCTCCTGGATCTTGATCATGCCGATCTTGTAGGAGGTCGCCTGACCCGGCCACACGAAGTAACGGCGGATTTCGGACCGGATGGCGTCCTCGGGCGTTGGCGAGTTGGCCATGAAGTACTGGACGGCCTGTTCCTGCGTCCATCCCTTGGCATGGATGCCGGTGTCGACGACCAGACGCACGGCGCGCCACATCTCGTTGTTGAGGCGGCCCATGTCGGAATACGGGTCGGTATAGAAACCGCCCATCTCCTTCGCCAGCATCTCCGTGTAGAGCGCCCAACCCTCGGCATAGGCCGTGGAATTGTACTGCGTGCGGAACTTCGGAATGCCCGTCAACTCCTGTGCGATGGCGATCTGCATGTGATGGCCCGGCAAGGCTTCGTGATAGGTCGTGCTCTCAAGGTCCCACATCGGCATCGTCGTCGTGTCCAGCAGGTGCACATAGTAGATGCCGGGCCGCGAGCCATCGACCGATGGCGGGTAGTAGTGCTGCACGCCGCCCGCTTCCTCGCGGAAGGATTCGACGCGCTTCACGACGAGGGGCGCCTTGGGCATGATGCCGAAGTATTCTGGCAGGCGCGCACGCATGCCCGCAACATAGTCGTCTGCCTGCTTCAGGTAGGCGGCGCGGCCAGCATCGGTATTCGGCTTATAGAACTGCTTGTCCTCGCGCATGTGCTTGAACATGGCCGGCAGGTCGCCCTGAAAGCCGACAGACTCCCGGATACCCTCCATTTCAGAGCGAATGCGCGCGACTTCCTTGAGTCCAAGCTCGTGGATCTCGTCCGCGGTCATCGTCGTGGTGGTCTGTAGCTCAAGCGCGACATCGTAGTAGGCCGCCCCGTCCGGCAGGGCGCCCACACCCTTTGCGTCCGGGCTGGCATTTGCCTTGTCGCTCTGCAGCCAGGCGATGATCCGCTCATAGGCTGGTTTGACCGATGTGGTCAGCGTTTCGCGGGCCGTTGCCTCGAAAGCGGCGCCCTCTTCCGCGGTGATCTTGCCGCCGTCCAGCAGCGCCTGCACCTTGACCTTCACATCCGCCAGCAGCGGTGAATCCTTGCCCGGACCGAACGGCGCGCCCGTGATGACATTGCCCGCCTCCTCGATCACCTGATCGTAGGAAAACAGTGGAGGACGCACGCCCGCTTCCGCTGACAGCCTGGACTGCTCGATTGTCTGATCGATGGCCGTTGCGAATGCGCCGAGGCGCGACATGTAGGCGTCCATGTCCGCCTTCTCAGTCACCTCGTGGAAGTTGATCATGAAAGCCGGCAGGTAGACCGGCACGGAATCGCGGATGAAGGTGTAGGGATAGCGGCGGAACTTGTCGGCCTTGTCCGCCTGGTCGAGCTGCAGCGCCCACATGTCGAAAGACGTCCGCGACTCCTCGTCCAGCTTCGCCGGATCGAACTTTGATTTCATCTCCGCCACGCTCTCGCGCAGCCAGGCCAGCCTCCTGTCCAGGAACGCCTCGCTCATGTCGTCGAGCTTGTCGTTCTGGTCCTTGCGGCCCTGCATGGTGAGCTGCATGGGGCTCATCTGCAGGCTCTCCTCGTACTCCGCATCGAGCCAGACGGTGAGGTCGGCGCTTGCCTGCGCGATCTCTTCAGCGGTCGGCGCCGGCGGCGTGGCGGGGCCGCAAGCAGTGACAAGGACCAGGAGGCCCGCAGCGATCATCCGTCTCATCGATCTCTCCTCAGGACGTCTTCTGGCCGGCGATCCACGCGCGCACGCGCTGTTCCAGAACGGGCAGCGGCATCGATCCGCCGCCGATCACGATGTCGTGGAAGCCGCTGAGATTGAACTTGTCGCCCAGTTCGGTCTCGGCTTCGGCGCGCAGTTTCTGGATCGCGATCATGCCGATCTTGTAGGTTGTCGCCTGCGCCGGGTTCATCAGGAAGCGCCGCACTTCGCTCTTGATCGAGCTTTCCGGACGCGCCGAGTTCGCCATCGCCCAGGCCACCGCCTCGTCTTCCGTCCAGCCCTTCGCATGCAGACCGGTGTCGAGCACCAGCCGCACCGCGCGCCACAGCTCAGAATTCAAGCGGCCGAAATCGTTGTACGGCTCCGTGAAGCCGCCCATCTCCTTGCCGAGTTCTTCGGCATAGAGACCCCAGCCCTCGCTGAACGCGGAATAGCCATACTGCGTCCGGAACACCGGAATGTCCGTCAGCTCGTTCTGGATCGCGATCTGCATGTGGTGGCCCGGAACGCCCTCGTGATAGGCGAGGCTTTCCAGCGCCCAAAGAGACACCGCGCTCATGTCGATCAGGTGCGCATAGAAGATGCCGGGCTGCTTCCCGTCAGGGGTCGGTCCGTAATAGTGCGCCGCGCCGCCGGGCTGTTCCCGGAATGCCTCGACGCGCTTCACCACCAGCGGCGCCTTGGGCAGGCGTCCGAAATACCCCGGTAGCCGCTTGTACATGACATCCAGATAGCCCTGCGCCGTCTCGAGATACTTCGCACGGCCCTCGTCCGTGTTTGGCAGGTAGAACTGCTTGTCCGTGCGCATGAACGTGAAAAACGCGCTCATGTCGCCCGTGAAGTTGGTCGCGACACGGATCTTGTCCATCTCGCCATGGATGCGCTTCACTTCAGACAGACCCAACTCATGGATCTCGTCCGCTGTCATCTTGGTCGTGGTCTGCAGCTCGAGCGCCGCATTGTACCAGTCCGTCCCGTTCGGCAGCGTCAGCGCACCGACCTTGCCCGAACCCGCGTTCGACATGTCTTCCTGAAGCCATGCGATCAGCCGCTCATAAGCCGGCTTCACGCTGTCGTTCAGCGCCGCCGCAGCAGCATCCGTCCACGCTTTCACCTGCTCCGGCGTTGCTTTTCCGGCCGTCTGGAGCTCTGCCGCTTTCCGCTTCACATCCTCGAACAGCGGCGAGTCACCCGCCCCGCCAAACGGCGCACCGGAGATGACATTCCGCGCTTCGGTGGCCGTGCGCTCATAGCCGAACTTCGGCGTACGAACGCCATCGGCCGCCGCGAGCTTCGCCCGTTCCGTGTTTTGGTCGATCGCGGGCCCCAGCGCTTTCAGCCGCGCGATGTAGGCGTCCACATCCGCCGGCTCATCCACCTTGTGATACGTAATCAGGAAGTTCGGCAGCCCGGTGTGCGGCCCGCTGAAGCCGTAGATGTAGTCATGCCGCAGCCACTTCGCGCGGAGCTCCGTGCGCGCCAGCTCAGCTTCCCACATCGCCCAGGAAATCTTCCCATCGTCATTCAGCTTCGCCGGATCAACCGCCGCCCTCATGCCGTCGACGCTCTCGCGTCGCCAGGCCAGCTGCTTCTGGAAATCCGTTTCCGAGAAATCGCCGAGCTGGTCGTACAGTTCCTTGCGCCCCATCTGCGTCAGCATGGTGGGGTTCATCCCCAGCTCTTCCTCGAACTCGGCATCGAGATAGTCGGTGAGCTTCTTGCTCTCCGCTGCGATCTCTTCAACCGTGGGCCCCGCCGGCGCCGCCGGGCTGCACGCTGCAGCAAGAGCCATCAGGCCCGCGGCAAACAGAAGTCTCATTATTCATCTCCCGAAATCTGGGACTGCCGGTCGCCTGTCCGGCATTCCTGAAACAAGGACAGCGGGCCTTGCGGCCCGCCTGCCGGGTAGGCGCCCGGCGGTCCCGACTTAGGCCTTCTTCTGCGCTTCGATCCAGCGGTCGATCTTCTTTTCCAGCACCGGAAGCGGCAGAGCGCCGCCGCCGAGGATCTGGTCGTGGAAGTCGGGATAGCTGAACTTGTCGCCAAGTTCGGCCCGCGCCTTGTCGCGCATTTGCTGTAGCCGGATCATGCCGATCTTGTAGGCCGTCGCCTGCCCTGCCGACGTGATGTAGCGGCGGACTTCGGAGGCGATTGCGCCTTCGGCGATGGAGGAGTTCTCGGTGAAATACTTCACCGCCTGTTCCTCGGTCCATCCCTTCGAGTGGATTCCGGTGTCGACCACGAGACGGATCGCGCGCCAGATTTCGCCCGAGAGCTGGCCATAGTGGCTGTAGGGGTCCTTGAGGAAACCCATCTCCTTGGCCAGCGCTTCGGAATAGAGCCCCCAGCCTTCGGAGTAGGCCGTAAAGCCAAGTTGCGTGCGGAATTTCGGCAGCTTGTTCGGGCCCGTCTCGGCTTCCAGCTCCTGCTGGATCGAGATCTGCATGTGATGGCCCGGCAGGCCTTCATGATAGGCGATGTCTTCCAGCATGTAGGTCGGCATCGCGTTCATGTCGGAGAGGTGGGCGTAATAGATGCCCGGGCGCGAACCATCCGGCGTGCCCGACTGGTAGTGCTGGGCGCCGCCCGGCTCTTCGCGATAGGGCTCGACGCGTTTCACGATGAGATCGGCCTTGGGCAGGCGACCGAAATACTTCGGCAGGGCCAGTTTCATCTCTTCGATGTGCTTGGTCGCGCGGTCGATATATTCCTGCGCGCCAGCGTCGTTGTTGGGCAGGTAGAACTGCTTGTCCGTGCGCATGAAAGCGAAGAATTCCTGCAGCGTGCCCTTGAAGCCCGCTTCTTCCTTCACCTTCTCCATCTCACCGTGGATGCGCGCGACTTCCGACAGGCCGAGCTGGTGGATCTCGTCGGCCGTCATGTCGGTCGTCGTCATCAGGTTCAGCATGGCGTTGTAGTACGCTTCGCCATTCGGCAAGGAGCCGACGCCCTGCGCCTGGGGCGAGGCGTTGACCTTGTCCTCTGCGACCCATGCGACGAGCCGGTCGTAGGCGGGCTTCATCTTGTCGACCATCGCGGCCCGAAGCTGCTCGGTGAGAGCTGAGCCTTCTTCCGCCGTGATCTTTCCGCCTTCGACCAGCGCGGCGATCTTCGCCTTGCCGTCGCCGAACAGGGCGGTGTCGCCTTCGCCGGCGAACGGAGCGCCCGCAAGCACGCGCGCGACTTCCGAAGTTGTCTGGTCATAGGCGAAGCCCGGCATGCGAATGCCGTCAGCCGCCGCCAGCTTTGCGCGCTCGATCAGCACATCCAGCGTCGGCCCGATGGCGGCAACGCGGGAGATATAGGCTTCCATGTCCGACTTCTCGTCGACCCGGTGCTGGTTGACCATGAAGTTGACGAGGCCGGTGTGTGCGCCGTTGCGGCCGAAGATGTAACGGTGGCGCCGGAACTGATTCTGTTTCTCGGCGCGGTCGAGCTGCATCTCCCAGATTTCGTAGGAGAGCCGCGCGTCCTCGGTCAGCGTCTCGGGGTCGAACTTCTCCTTCATGTCGGCGACGCTTTCGCGGAGCCAGGCAAGTTCGTCGTCCATCGCCTTCTCGGTGCGATCGTCGAGTTCGCCGTAGCGTTCCTTGCGCCCCTGCGAGGTCAGCTCCTGCGGCGAGCGCATCAGCTCTTCCTCGTATTCCTGATCCAGATAGACCACGAGGTCCGCGCTGTTCTTCGCGATCTCCGCTGCTGTCGGGGCCGCAGGCCCGCACGCCGCCAGCACCGCCAGCATCATGCCAGCGCCAAAGATTGCCCTCATCCCGCTCTCCCGACTGCAATTTCCGCCCTGACCTTGAGGCGATATAGCGTGATCATTCTGCACATGTCACGGCAGACGCAATCAATTGAACGGGGGCGCCGGACATTGCTGTTCCCTTGACCTCGTCCCGTCACAGCCTGAATACGGATGAAAACAAGAGGAAACCCCATGGCCCGCTTCACCGGCAATTCCGTCATCGTCACCGGCGCCGCCTCCGGCATTGGTCGCGCATCCGCCAAACTGTTCGCCGCCGAGGGCGCCTCCGTGATCGCCGCCGACAAGGTCGCGGGCGTCAACGCCACCGTCGCCGACATCGTCAAGGCAGGCGGCAAGGCGATCGCGCTGGAGATGGATGCGGGCAACAAGGCCGACGTGCAGAAGCTGATCGACCTCGCCCTGAAGACCAATGGCCGCCTCGACGTGATCTACGCCAACGCCGGCATATCGGGTGGCACACCGAACATCTTCGAGCAGACCGAAGACCAGTGGAAGACCATCCTGCAGGTGAACCTGATCGGGCCGATGCTGGCGATCCAGCTGGGCGCGCCGCACATGATCAAGCAGGGCAAAGGCGCCATCGTCTGCACGGCCAGCGTTGCGGGCATTCGCAACGGCGCGGGATCGCCCGCCTACTCCGCATCCAAGGCTGGCGTGATCTCGCTTGTTTCGCTTGCGGCGAACCAGCTGGCGGGGACGGGCGTGCGGGTAAACGGCGTTGCGCCGGGCCTGATCGAAACGGGCATGACGCAGCCGATCTTCGAGCGTGCGCGCGAGAAAGGCACCGACGACAAGATCGGCCAGCTCAACGCCCTGCGCCGCGCCGGACAACCGGAGGAGATCGCAAAGGCGGCGCTGTTCCTGGCGTCGGACGATGCATCCTATGTAAATGGCCAGGTGCTTCCGGTGGACGGCGGGCTGTCTTCGTCCCTGCCCGTGGTGCCGCCGAGGCGTTGAGGCGGTCGATTGGAACGTCGAGCGCGCGGTTGCGTCACGGCTAAAGGTTAGCGCACGCCAACATCCTGTTAACGCTATACGTGTCACCAAGTGGCTTCAGTCCAACTTGTGTGCAGACAGACATGGCGACATCGCTGCATTCGGCCCTGTTGGCCCCGCCCCCCGTCACCACGGGCGCGCCAACGCATGCGCGCGTGCGCAGCTTCATCGCGCGCGTGGAGCAGCAGGACTATGTCGGCGCCATCATGCACTTCTATCATGCCGATGCGACCATGCAGGAAAACCTCGGCGAGATCAGGCGCGGGCGCGACGCTCTGGTCGCCAACGAGATGGAGATCCTGCTGCGCTACGGCAGCGTGCCTGTCCGCAAGGTCGAGCGCTACGCGATCAACGGCAATCTGGTCTTCATCAACTGGCAGTTCGAGGTGACGCTGCCCTCCGGCAAGACGTGCGTGGTGGACGAGGTCGCGATGCAGGAGTGGGAAGGCGATCGCATCCGCCGCGAGCGCTTCTATTTCGACCCCGGCATTCTGTCGCGCTGATCCGCCCTACTTCAACGCCACCAGCGCAGCCCCGCCCGCCAGAAGGGCAAGGCCCGCGGCGCGTTTCAGGTCGACCGGAAAGACCGGCGCGCCGAACAGGCCGAACTGGTCGATCAGCGTCGACATCACCAGCTGGGCCACGACCACGCACATGACGAAATTGCCGACGCCGAAATTTGGCGTCACGAAGGTCGCGCTTAACGCGTAGAAGCCCATGGCCAGGCCACCGACCCAGGCGAGCGGCGGTACGGAGGCGAACAGATTGGCGGCGGGAATGGCAGGCCGGAACGCAGCAACGATCAGACCGATGCTGAGGAACGCCATGCCCACCGCGATGAGCGAGGCATGCAGGGGAGACTGGATGGTTCGCCCCAGCGTGCCCTGAAGCGCCGCCATCACGGGGATCAGCGCGCCGGCCACCGCCGCCCACGCCGCATAGAACGCCATCGAGTTGACTGCCACCTGCGCCTCCGCATTTGCGGCGCGAGATGACGCCGATCACGTTGGCAA
Organism: Hyphomonadaceae bacterium UBA7672; assembly: GCA_002483135.1. Taxonomy (GTDB): domain Bacteria; phylum Pseudomonadota; class Alphaproteobacteria; order Caulobacterales; family Hyphomonadaceae; genus UBA7672. The sequence goes on from DLHI01000021.1 coordinate 19,711, forward strand.
CGCAACCCTACGATTGGTGCAGCGGGGCTAATGCGGAGCGGGGGCCCGGCAGTCCGGAACCTAGTAGCCCTGCCCCACGCCGCCATCGAGCACGAGATTGCCGGTAGCGGCGGGAAGCGGAACCTTCACTTCCTTCACGACCTTGGTAATCGTCTGGCGGGTTTGCGGTTCGCAGATCGCCTTCTTGACCGGCATGTTCACCAGCTTGATGCCCGGGCCGAACTTGCGCAGCAGCGAGCGCTCATTGCAGTCGCGTTCGGGCGTCTGCGGACGACATTGCAGCTCGCCGCCGGCTGTGTGGAACAGGGCTTCACCCTTCCCGCACGAGAAGGTCTCGCCACGCTCGAAGCTGGCCGCGCCATCGACCATCTCGCCGAGCGTGACCTGCATGCGCGTGCCTGCCATGCAGCGATAAAGCTCGCCGCGATAGCCGGTCATCACCGTCATCTCGCCGTCGACGCGCGAGGCCGGATGCGGCGTGTTGCGGTCATCGATGCACAGCGCCTGGACGGGGCGCGTGTGGAATTCCTCGACGATCTTGTCGACGCAGATCTCGTCATAGCCGATCACGTCTTCCTGGACGTAGCGCGTTTCGTACCCGCCTTCGACCGAGAGACCAGAGATCGTGCTCTGTGAAACGCCGGGGTTGGAGTAGTAGCCGCCACCGCCGCCGAAGAAAGCCGCGCCGCCGCCCGATGCGGATGAGCCAGCGCCGGCGACAGCGATGCCCGAGGCAAGCGAAGAGGCCTGGGCGGAGGCGACCGCAGTCGATGTTGCGCCAACGTGGACGTTTGCGGTCGCGACGCTGACGCCGGGAACCTGCACGATGAGATTGCGCGGCGTCTGGCAACAGCCGCTTGAGGGGGGAGGCGGCGGCGGCGAAGGCGGCGGAGCGCACGTGTTGCAGGACTGGCCGATGGCCGAAAGGGCGGCCGTCGCCGCCAGCGTCGCAACGCCGGCGCCCAGCAACATGTGTCGCCATGAAACGCGCATAACAGCTCTCCCAGAGGGTTCGCCTGTCAGGATGCAAGTCGCACGCCCTTTTTCCCCTTCCGGGTTGGGAAGCTTCCTACCGTTCTCCCCACTGGCGGGAAAACGAGCAGTTTCGGGCCGCGATTCCCCTCGCGTGCGTATGGCCCGGCGATTGCGACCGGTTTCCCGGCGTTTGGGGATTCGGCCAAGTCAGAGCGTGACGGAATTATCGATGGAAGATGTGAACGCACATCCGAACACCCAGGTGCTCCTGGACGCATGGCGTCGGCTGTCGCTCGGCGCGACGGCAACTGTCGGCGGCCCCACGACCGAGGACTATCCCGATCTGGTCGGACGCCTGTTCGTCCTTAACCATGTCGGCGATCGTGACTACTGCTTCCGCCGCGTCGGCTATGCGATGGAAAAGCTCTTTGGCCGCCAGCTGGTCGAACACAACTTCCTGTCGCTCTGGAGCGAGCCGGACCGCCGCCTTGTGGCCGCCGCCCTCGTCGCCGCCGCCGCAGACCGGGGCCCCGCCATCATCCGCGCCCGCGGCGAGACCCTGACCGGCCGGCGGGTCGATCTCGAATTTGCGCTGGCCCCCCTTCTTGGAGGAGATGGCGTTCCGCGCCGCTTCCTCGGCTTGTGTCAGTCGATGACAGGTGAGGACTTGCTGCACGGCCGCCCGCTGCGTCGCCTGCAGGCCATCGCGCTCTACCCACCTGCGCCCAACCTCGATCCCCCAATCCGCCTGGTCAGCTCCAGATGAAATCGAGGCCGCCCGCACCCCATTGCCTGTCGCGCCAGCACCCCGAGCTGGCCAGAAGCAACGGGTCGAGCAATGGTCCATTGAGCGGCCGTACAGCGGCGCCTGCGCCGGAGCAGAAGCTCGCCCAGACCCCTCTCCGCAAGCATTTGTGAACCATTCCTCATTAACCTTGGTGCGTTCGGGGAGGCCGCTCTCCCGCGTCTGAGGGTTGCAGATGCAATTGGCGCAAGCCGCTGAAAGACCGTCGTTGCGTCGCATGGAAGCGGCCGACCGGCGTCGACATCGCCGCGTGCAATGGGCCGTGCGCGTGCGTGGCCTCACTGGCGACGGAGAGGAATTCACCTGCACCACCGTTGATGTCTGCGCCGGCGGCCTGCGGATCAATCTGGCGCGACCGCTCAGCAAGGGCGAAAACCTCGTCCTCTACATCGATGACCTCGGCCGCGTCGAAGGCGTGGTCGCGCGCGTGCTCAACGAGATCGGCTACGCCGTCCAGTTCAACGTGCCGCCGCGCAAGCGGGACAAGATCGCCGACCAGCTGACCTGGCTGATCAACAAGGATCGTCTCGGTCTCAGCGACGAACGCGAGGCCGAGCGTCGCCCCGGCGGCGGTCAGGTGATCGCGGTGCATGGCAAGGGCGTGTCGATCGCCTGCGCCGTTGCGGACGTTTCCATCTTCGGCGTCGCCCTCAAGACCGCCGGCCCCCGCCCGATGATCGGCGACCGCGTCCAGATCGGCGAACGCGCCGGCACCTGCGTCCGCTACATCGAAGGCGGCTTCGCAGTAGATTTCAGGACGCTGCACGGAACGGATATCTAGTCCAGATACCCGCTGTCTTCGAGCATGCTCGCATAGCGGTGGACCATGCCCTTCACGTTCAGCAGGTGCGCCACGTCGCCCGTCTTCATGGCGTAGGCGGCGAAGCGGACGGGGCTGGACCAGTAGTACATCTCCGCCTGGTCGGCCATGCGCGCCCAGGTCTCGCCGCCTGCCTTTTCATAGCGCGCGATCAGGTCTTCCAGCGCTTCCCTGCCCGCCGCCGCGAAGTAGAGCGAGAAGTCGAGGGCTGCATCGTTCACTTCGGCCTGTGACCAGTCGTCGATGCCGACGAGACGGTGATCCGCATCGACAAAGAGGTGCGGGTGATAGATGTCGCCATTCACCAGCACGACGCGATCCGGCCAGAATGCATCGCCATCGATCCACTTCTGCCAGAGACCCCACAGCAGGTCGGGCACCTTGGCGAGCGTGTTGCACTCATCCATCCGCATCTTCATGCGCTGGCGCAGCTCGCTGGCGTCCACTGCCGGAATGCCCGCATTCGCCGCCGCGCCGGCGTCCAGCGCGTGCAGCTTCACCATCGCGCCGGCAAGACTCTCCGCGAACGTGCCGGGTACGACGCGCTGCGGCAGGCGCCAGATCAGTTCGCCCATCAGCGGATCGATCTCCGCCGCCGGCACGCCGGGCAGGACGCGATAGGCAATCAGCTTGTCGGTGTGCACCTGCCAGTCGGGCAGCACGACGGGAACCTTGCCACGCACGAAATCCAGCGCCAGCTTTTCCTGGCGGCCGAGCATCTGCACATCGCCCCGGCGCGGCGCCTTCAGCATCCAGTATGCGCCAGACGTGTCGCGCGCGGTCGCGGCGAAATACTCCGCGTCCGCGCCGCTCACGCGCAGCATGGTGGTGTCCTTGTCCAGCTCGATGCCGTGATCGGCAGCGATCTGTCGGAAATCAGGCGCCGAACTCATTGCGAGACTCCACTCGCCCCCGCGGTGGGAGACAGTAGGCAGTAGGCAATCGGCAGTAGGTCTGCCGCACCCTGCCCTACTGCCTACTCCCTAGTGCCTACTGCCTAGCGCGCTTCGCGCGCTACTGCTCGTTCTTCCACACCGGCTTGCGCTTCTCTGCGAACGCCTTGGGGCCTTCCTTGTGGTCAGCGGAGGCCATCAGCCTGGCGATGCCGGGGACCTTGTGATCGAATGCGGTCTTGAGGTCGGCGGTGCGCAGGCCCGTGAGCACCGTCTCCTTCGTCGCCTTGATCGCCATCGGCGAGCATTCGAGGATCATCCCGGCCCAGCGCTTGGCTTCCTCCAGCGCCTTGCCCTGGGGCACGACGTCGGTGACGAAGCCGATCTCTTTGCCTTCCGTGGCGCTGACGGTGCGGCCCGTGAGCATCATGCCCATGGCCTTCTTGAGCGGCACTTCACGCGGCAGGCGGTGCATGCCGGAGGCAAGCGCCGCAAAGCCGACCCTTGGCTCAGGGAGCGCGAACTTGGCGTTCTCGGCTGCAATGATGATGTCGCAGGCCAGCGCGATCTCGAAACCGCCGCCCATGGCGAACCCGTTCACGGCCGCGATGACCGGCTTGTAGAGGTCATACCGCGACGTCAGCCCGCCGAATCCCGAAGTGGGCATCGGCACAGGCGATTTCTGGCCGGAAGCGGCGAATTTCAGGTCGTTGCCCGCCGAGAAGGCCTTTTCCCCGGCCCCGGTGACGATGGCGACCCACAGGTCCGGATTGGCGGCGAACTCGTCGAAAGCTGCGCCCATCTCTGCATTTGCCATCGGATGCAGGCAGTTCAGCTGGTCAGGGCGGTTGATCGTGACGATGAAAAGCGGGCCTTCGACCTCGGTCTTGATGAACTCGTACTTGCTCATGACGTTTCCTCTTTCGATCTCGGGCTGGCCCGTCGTTTACCTTTGGACAAGGTGGTTTCACCTACAAGTAAACGCAAATAGGGGTAAGCGGAACACGCTCTATGAGCGACACGCTCGAATTGAAGCAAGCCGTGCCAGACACGGATTTTGATCGGGAGGAGGCAGCTCCACCCCCGTTCGAAGGCGTGAAGTGGCGAATCAAGATCGGCGACAAGGAATACGGCCCCTATCCGCGCACCCGCCTGATCGATTTCCTGAAGGAAGGCCGCGTCCAGGCGGGCACCTTCATCGCCTGCGGAACGGATACGGACTATCACCGCGCCGACCACCACCCCAATCTGCGCTGGGACTTCAAAGGCCCGAAGAAGCGCAAGTTCGGCGACCCGCGCCTTGACGCGGGCGAAACGGAAGTTCCCGTCTGCAATTATTTCATCGCCGCGCGCCTGCTGGCCGGCAACGAACGTTTCGAGCGCGTGCTGCGCGAGGCCGGCAAGATGACCCGCGCCTCGGGCGACATGTGGGTGCTGCGCTCAAAACAGACCATCCAGCAGATCCGCAGCTCCCTTACCTTCGCCACGCGCCCGCACGAGCACTTCATCATCGTGAACGCCTCGAAAGACCGCCTCGCCTGGTACAATATCGGCGTCGAGAACGACATCGCGGTGCGCGGCGTCTGGGACTCGGACGAAGTCCAGTAGGCGACTGATCCAGGACAAGGCATCCTGCACGTCCGGCCTGCAATTGAGCATTCCGGAACAAGGCTCTTCATGTCCCGCAGCAAGGCCCATATCGAACGCCACGCCACCGAACGCATCGGCTGGCTGCGCGCCGCCGTGCTGGGCGCGAACGATGGCATCATCTCGACCGCATCCCTGATTGTGGGCGTCGCCGCCGCCAATGCGGATCACGGCGCGATCATGGTGGCCGGGTCTGCTGCGCTGATCGCGGGCGCGCTGTCTATGGCGGCGGGCGAGTATGTTTCGGTCTCGTCCCAGGCTGACGCAGAGAAGGCCGACCTTGCGCGCGAGACGCGCGAGTTGCGCGACATGCCCGAATTCGAGCGCGAGGAGCTGAAGCAGATCTATGTCAGTCGCGGGCTCACGCCTGACCTGGCGCAGCAGGTGGCCGACCAGCTGACGGCGAAGGACGCGCTGAAGGCCCATGCCCGCGACGAGCTGGGCATATCCGAGATCACTGAAGCCAAGCCGATCCAGGCGGCGCTTGCTTCTGCGGTCACCTTTTCGGTCGGCGCGGCGCTTCCGCTGGCGGCCTCATTCCTGTCGCCGCTCGATCACCTTGAATGGTATGTCAGCGGGGCATCCCTGATCTTCCTCGCCCTGCTGGGCTATCTGGGCGCCTGGGCCGGGCGGGCCAGCCCCGTTAAGCCTGTTGTACGCGTTGTTTTCTGGGGGGCGGTCGCCATGGCCGTAACGGCAGGGATTGGCCAGCTGTTCGGCGCGGTTGTTTGACGCTGGCAGGCTCTGGCCTGCACCCACCGCTGGCCTTTTCCACAGTTTCCTGTATGGCAGCGACGCCAGACCCGGCCTCCCCCTGCGCACTGATCCCCGCAACCGGGACGGCCCGCCGATACGAAGCGACCCTTTTCATGTCTTTCCCTGCCGTACATCCCGCGCTGGACCGCGCCCTTGCCGCGCGTGGCTATGTCGAGCCCACCTCCGTCCAGCTTGCCGTCATCGAGGCTGACCAGAGCCCGGATCGTCCGCACGCCGACATGCTGGTTTCGGCCCAGACTGGGTCGGGCAAGACGGTGGCGTTTGGCCTTGGCATGGCATCCACGCTTCTGAACGGCGCGGAGCGGTTCGAGCGCGCCGACAAGCCGATGGCCCTGGTGATCGCGCCGACGCGCGAACTGGCCATTCAGATCGTGCGCGAGTTCGAATGGCTTTACGCTGAAACCGGCGCGCGCATCGTGCAGTGCGTTGGCGGCATGAGCGTGCGCGACGAACAGCGCCAGCTTGAGCGTGGCGCCCACATCGTTGTCGGGACGCCGGGCCGGCTGTGCGACCACCTCGACAAGCAATACCTCGATCTCTCAGACCTGAAGGTCGCCGTGCTCGACGAAGCCGACGAGATGCTCGATCTCGGCTTCCGCGAGGAACTTGAGACGCTGCTGAAGGCCACGCCGGAGGCGCGCCGCACGATGCTGTTCTCGGCGACCATCGCGCGCGGCATCGCCATGCTGGCGAAGAACTACCAACGCGACGCCGTCCGCATCGACACCACCAGCGCAACCGAGCCGCACGGCGACATCGAATACCGCGCGATGCGCGTCTCCCCGGGCGATACCGAGCGCGCTGTCGTCAACGTGCTGCGCTATTTCGAAGCCGGCCGCGCCCTCGTGTTCTGCCACACGCGCGAAGCCGTGCGCCATCTCTACGCCAGCCTGCGCGAGCGTGGCTTCCACGCCGTGGGCCTGTCAGGCGAAATGGGCCAGCGCGAGCGCAACGATGCGCTGCAGGCGCTGCGCGATGGCCATGCAAAGGTCTGCGTCGCGACCGACGTCGCTGCCCGTGGCCTCGACCTGCCCGACCTCGGACTCGTCATCCACGCTGACATCCCGAGCAACAAGGCGACACTGCTTCACCGTTCGGGCCGCACGGGTCGCGCCGGCAAGAAGGGCGTCTCCGTCCTGCTGGTCACGCATTCAAAGCGCCGCCGCACGGAGCAAGTGTTCCAGTCAGCCAACATCGAAGCGATCTGGAGCGCCCCGCCGAGCGCCGACGACATTCGCGCGCAGGATCGCCAGCGCCTGCTCGAGCACCCCGCGTTGACCGCTGCCGTATCGAGTGACGACCAGCAGCTTGCGAAGCAACTCGCCGAGCGCGTCTCCGCTGAACAACTAGCTGGCGCACTGATCGGCCTTCTCCGGGCTGACCTGCCCGAGCCGGAAGATGTGGGCGACGATGTGCGCATGCGCGACACGCAATCCCGGGAGCCGCGCGAACGCGCCATGCCGCGCACGCGGGAAGAAAAAGGCTTTGCCTCCGATGGCGATGGCGTGTGGTTCCGCCTCAATGTCGGGCGTGAGCGCAAGGCCGATCCGAAGTGGATCCTGCCGCTGGTCTGCCGCGTTGGCGGCATTACACGCAACGAGATCGGCCCGATCCGCATCTTCGCGGACGAGACCAAATTCGAGATCGTGGGCCACGCCTCAGAGGCGTTCGCCAAGGCCGTGCGCGAAAATCCTGATGCGCAGGTGCAGATCGAGCCATCCTCGCCTCCAGGCCCGAAGGACATGACGCATCCTGCACGCGCACGCCGCGAAGACGGCGTCCGCGCCGACCGCGCGCCCAGAGAGAAGAGAGATTTCGAAAAGCGTGATCTCGGCGACCGTCCGCCGCGCGAGAAGCGCGACTATGCCGACCGCAAGCCCGCCGCACGCGACGACGCCCGCGCCAATCGCTACAAGCAGCGAGACGAAGAACGCGCCGCCATGCCAGCCGATCGATCGTTCACCGCGCAAGCGCCGTCCGATGCGGGTCGCGCCCTGCCGCCCCACATCCACCCCAGCGGCCTCAACCGCAAGCAGCGCCGCGACGCCGCCCGCGCCGCTGGCGAACTCACGCCGATCGCACCGGACTCCGCGCCGTCTGAACCGCTCCGCACGGAAGCGCCAAAGCGCGCCTGGACGCCGGAAGCCGATGAACGACCAGTGCGCGCGCCGAGGCAATACGGCAATCGCGATAGCGGCGACCGGCCGGCTCGCGACCACAAGGAAGGCTTCAAGCCTCGCGGTCCGAAGCCCGAAGGCGTCGCCCCCCGCGGCCCCAGCAAGGATGGCGACAAACCGTTCCGCAAGTTTGGCGACAAGCCCTTCCGCGCTTCAGCCGACAAGCCTGCCGGCAAGTCGTTCAAGCCGCGCGGCGACAAGCCGTTCCGGGCTGAGAATCCTAACAAGCCCTTCCGCGCCGGCGGAAAACCGGGCGGCAAACCATTCCGCGGCAAACGCGACGCGCGCTAGTTCTGGACCGCCGGGCCCCTGCCCGGCAGTCGCTGCGAAGCAGCGAGCACCAACATCGCGGCAGAGTCGCATCGCTCACGCGATGCGTTGCCGGGCGGGGGGCCCGGCGGTCCAGAGATTTAGCCAATACTCTCCGCCGCAATCTCGAAACTCCGCAGCCGCTTGCCGTGATCCCAGATCGAGCCCGTGACCATCAGTTCGTCTGCGCCGGTCTGCGCGATGAAATCCGCTATGCCCTGCTTCACCTTCGCGGGACCGCCGACGACCGAGCATGACAACGCCTGCAGGATGCCGTGCGCGACCATCGGATCGGGCGAGAAGGCGGGGTCGGGCTTGGGCATCTTTCCCGGGCGACCGAGCCGCAGATTCGCGAACGCTTGCTGGATAGAGGTGAACAACAGTTTCGCTTCGTCGTCGCTGTCAGCCGCAATCACGTTGAGTCCCAGCATGACATACGGCTCCTGCAGGCGTGGCGATGGCTTGAACCGTTCGCGATAGATCTGGATGGCGCCCATCATGTCACCGGGCGCGAAGTGCGAGGCGAAGGCATAGGGCAGCCCCAGATGCGCGGCCAGTTGCGCGCCGAACAGGGACGACCCCAGAATCCACACATCGACATCTGCACCGGCGCCGGGAACGGCCTGCACCGTCTGCCCCGGCACGATAGGGTCGAACCAGCCGAGCAGTTCCTGCACATCCTGCGGAAACGAATCCGCGCCGCCCATGTAGCGGCGCAGGGCGCGCATGGTGGCCTGGTCTGTTCCCGGCGCGCGACCGAGACCGAGGTCGATCCGTCCGGGATGAAGTTCGGCCAGCGTGCCGAACGCCTCCGCCACCATCAGCGGCGCGTGGTTGGGCAGCATGATGCCGCCGGCGCCTATCCTGATTTTCGACGTTCCCGCCGCCACATGCGCGATCAACACGGCCGTTGCCGCACTGGCGATGCCCGGCATGTTGTGATGCTCGGCCAGCCAGAACCGGTTGAAGCCCAGCTTTTCCGTATGCCGAGCCAGGTCGAGGCTGTTCTGCAGCGCCTCCCGCGTGGTGGAGCCTTCCACGACGGGCGCAAGATCGAGGACTGAGAGTTTTGTCATGGCCGACATATAGGCGCTGCGTCAGTAGTGTGCGCCCTGTAACAAGGATTTCAGGCTAAAATCCGTCAATTGAACGGCGCCAACGCCGCTGTGCTCGCCCCTGTTCATGGGCTGGAGCTACCCTATATTCTGCTGCAGAAAGGAGTCCTACCATGGCCCAAACGACATCCGTTTCGGAGGGGTGGGGCGGCTAGCTGAACGAAGGCCGTGAACCAGGAAAGCCGGCTGCCTAGGCGGCCGGCTTTCTTATGGCCGTCAGGTGTTGTGCCTCGCAGCAAGGCCCGATAAGAGACGCTCTCGAATTCATTCGACGTTAACATCGGGGGAAGCATTATGATTCGCCAACGTGGCAGCCGGAGACCCGCTGTGGTTTCGATTTACGAAGTTCGATCCGAAGGTTGGGGTGGCTAACGCCCCCAACAATGTCCCCGAAGCCGGGGCAACCCTGCTTTGACTCTCACTTGCCGTTTGCCATAGCCTGTTTCAGGTAGGCGACGGGTGTGGGGGGGGATTGGGGTGTCCAAGAAATCCAAAAAGACGTGGCGGCGTGTCGGCAACACGCTTCTGATCGCCGTTGTTTCGATAACGCTGTGGAACATATTGTCGATCGGCAGTGCGGTAGCCTCGAACTTCACCGCTAATCACACAATTTACGGCTCGGCCGCCACAGTATTTGAGGCTGTCGTCGTCGCGGTATCTGCGATCGTCGCCTATCGCGCGTACCGCGCCGCCATGGATACCGCCGCCAAACAGACGACCATCGAACGAGTGTTTCAAGAACACAACGACCGTGAAGTCGTCCGCAATCGTTCGATCTTTCGATCGCTAAAGACGTATACGGGCGGCACAACAAATGGCGCCGAGAGCGTCAACATGCTTTTGCATTTCGTCCACTCGAGCAGTCGAAATGCATTCATTGATAGCAAGATCGTTGAGTCAGGGGCCGACCCAAAATCCTTCGATCGCAAGAAGAACGCATCCCAGATTTCAGAGTGGCAAACGGAGTTCAACGACAACCAGTCGGCCATATTTGCCGTGCTCAATCGCTATGAAACTTTCGCGATTGGCATAGCGGAAGGAGCGATTGATGAAGCCCTGTACAAACGCTGGTGGCGATCTTCTCTAATCGGCGACTGGTATGCTGCACGTGAAGCAATTGAAAAAGTCAGAGAAACCGCTCCAAAGGTGTTCGTGGAATTCGAGCAGTTGGCTCGGCGTTGGGAAAACGAGAAACTTGAGGAATCCACGGAAGGCGGCCAAGGCTAGCGTATCGAACGCACCCTAAAGGGCATTGATGCCGCTGAGCAGTGGCGCGGATTTTTCGAACTGCAGTTGCGCTATGCCGACGCTCTCGGCGCTCGGGCCGCGATTCCGAAGGCCGACGCCATCGTCTGGCACACAAATCTCCACCGCCTGTTCGTCTATGGAAACCTGTCGAAGCAGACGTCCGCCCCCTTCCTCGCGCTGATCTTGAACGCCGCCGATCTGCCCTCTTCCGCCCGGCTCGATCGTCTTGTGAGCGCCTATGCCGATCATGTCTACGATCCCTGGCCTGCCGACCGCACCCGCTTTGGCCGTACTTCGCCGGCGAGGTTCCGACATCCGAAGGCGACGTGCGCATCCACTTCGTCAATCGCGTGCCGATGCCCGGCATGTTGTGATGCTCGGCCAGCCAGAACCGGTTGAAGCCCAGCTTTTCCGTATGCCGCGCCAGGTCGAGGCTATTCTGCAGCGCCTCCCGCGTGGTGGAGCCTTCCACGACGGGCGCAAGATCGAGGACTGAGAGTTTTGTCATGGCCGACATATAGGCGCTGACGGCGGATGCGCTAGGATGGGTTCGCTCAAGCGTGGGTGCAGAAACCGTGTCGGGACCGTCCACACCGCCGCCGGCCTACCTGTCGCCGGAATATGTCGATGTGCAGGTGCGCTTTGCGACGCGCGTGGCGGAGGTCTCCGGCCTGCCGCTGGCCGATACCCTGCTCCGCTACACCAATTTCTTCCGCCGCATGGGATTTGGCGTCCCCAGCCAGGACGCCCCGCCAGACGACTGGCGTGCGCTGGTCTCGGACATGGACGCCCGCACGCACGAGGACCGCGTCAGGCTGATGCACGACGCCCTGTTTGCGCGTGGCGATGGCGCTTCGGTGACGCTGCCCGGCCGCATCCAGTTCGGCTGCTTTGCCTGCGAGCCGCCGAATGCTGAGGGCATGATCCGCATCCATTTCGGCAATCGCGTCGAGAACACGGATGTCGGCCCGTTGCATTCATCGCGCATCGCAGAACGGCGCAAGGAACTGACGACCATGTTCGGCTGGCTGGCGCGGGAATATCGCGGCGCGCGGCGTGTCGATGGCGGTTCGTGGCTCTACAATATCGAAGCCTACCGTCGCCTGTTCCCGCCGGAGTTCTCAGCCTCACGCGCCTCGCGCGGTGGTCCGCCCTACCTGCACGGCCTGTCGACCTGGGGCCAGTTCGTGGACTTTCGCGCCCGCATCCGGCCCGACGCGCGCAACCAGTTCATTGCCGCCCTGCCATCGCTCGACATGGCCGCGCCCCACCGCGTGTTTCCCTACCAGGTGCTGTTCACCACCGCGCCCTTCGAGGCGTTCAGGCGGGAGTACGGCGTCTAGCGCATCGTCACGGTCCCGATCCGGGCGACAACGGCGTCCACTTGATCAAGCCCCTGCGCCTGCGCCCCGGCGAACAGAACGATCACCACGGGTGCAAAAAACGCAGCCAGTCCAATCCGCCACCGCATGCGACCCTCCCGTGGACATCAGCGTCCGTGTGGTAGGAGGGCGCGAGGCGGCTCCATGGATGCAACCGCGGAAAATAAATCAGCCGATCTTCTTCAATCCACGCGCATAGCGCTTCCAGTTCTCGACATAGTGATGAGCCGAGCCGGTGATCATCTGGATCTGCTGGTCGGTCAGCTCGCGCACGACCTTGCCCGGCGCGCCCATCACCATAGAGCCGTCGGGGATCTCCTTGCCCTCGGTGATCAGCGAGTTCGCGCCAATCAGGCAGTTCTTCCCGATCTTCGCGCCATTGAGGATGATCGAGCCGATGCCGATCAGCGTGTTCTCGCCAATCGTACAGCCATGCAGCATGACCATGTGCCCGATCGTGCAGTTCTTCCCGATGGTCAGCGGCACGCCGACATCGGTGTGCAGCACCGATCCATCCTGGATGTTCGTGTTCTCGCCGATGGTGATCGGATCATTGTCCCCACGCAGCGTCGCGTTGAACCACACGCTGTCGTTCTGCTTGAGGATCACATTGCCCATCACGCTGGCGCTGTCGGCGATCCAGTGGTCACCTTCCATCGTGGGCTTCACGCCATCGAGTTCATAGATCGCCATCAGCGTGTCCTTCCCATCTCTGTCTCGTCTCATACAACATGTCCGCTCGCGCCAATCGACTCGTCGCGCGGCGCCACGTCATCATTCTGCAACAAACTCAGGCACTTCGCATCAACCGGCAGAGTGTGGCGGAACTGCCTCTTTATGCTTCCGTTAATGCGGGCCTAGTTTACTACGAGGGAAGCTGATTCGGATGGCGCGCCGCTTGCAGCGCTCCGTTCGAGAAACGGGGAACGGGATTGAGTCGACCGCATTCGGTTGCATCATCCGCCTACCAAGCTGGACGCCTGCTGAGGCGACCTCCTCCACCACGCATCATGTCTCCACGGCTAGTTGCCGTCATATCTCGGTTACACCGCCGCGGCGCCTCTCTGGCTCGCGGCGTTTTTGTTTTCTGGCCTGCCCTTTCGACCACAACGCCTTCCTTTTCTGCCGCAATGAAGGAGTACCTCCATGGGTAAACGTGCCGCTGTCCGTCGTGTCCGCGCCGAATTCCAGGGCCGTCGTGATCGGGATGCCGGAGGCGTTCAGCTCAGCGTCATAGAGGGAGGCTGGGATCCCGTTGCGGACGACGAGCGCTATCCCAGAAAGAAGAAACGCGGCGGCTATGCTGCGAGCGACCATCACCAGCAACAACAGGCGCAAACGCGCGAGCCCGCGCGCGAACAGGCCTACGTCAAGAATGTCATTCCCAAATCCGAGGGCCAGGCGCGCCTGATCGAGGCGATAGAGAATTCCAACCTCGTGCTCGCGCTCGGCCCCGCCGGCACGGGCAAGACCTATCTCGCCATCGCCAAGGCGGTTGAAGCCCTGCGCGCCGGCAAGGTTGGCCGCATCGTTCTGTGCCGCCCCGCCGTTGATGCCGGCGAAAATATCGGCTTCCTGCCCGGCGACATGGAAGAGAAACTCGCGCCCTACCTGCGCCCGCTCTACGACGCGCTGCAGGATCGCATGTCGGCCAAGCAGGTGAAGGCGATGATCGCCGAGGGCCAGATCGAGATCGCCTCGGTCGGGTTCATGCGTGGTCGCACGCTCAACAACGCGTTCATTGTGGTGGACGAGGCGCAGAACTGCACCTACGTGCAACTGAAGATGATCCTCACGCGCCTCGGCTGGAATTCGAAGATGATCGTGACAGGCGATCCCGCCCAGTCCGATCTCCTGCCCGAACTCTCCGGTCTTGCCCCGATCGCCGACAAGATCGAAGGCATGAAAGGCGACATCGGCGTCGTCCGCCTCGCCCAGGGCGACGTGGTCCGCCACCCACTCGTCGCAAAGATGCTGGACGTGTTGTAGGGCTCCAAATCTCGCAACCACCACTGCCGTCATCCTCGGGCTAGCCCCGAGGATGATGCATTTGGACACTGCGAGCACGCGCCTCGTCCTTCGACAGGCTCAGGATGAGGCGCTCAGCAATCACCGTTGCTCAATAGGCCTCATCCTGAGCCTGTCGAAGGACGAGGCCGTGCTCCTCGCCGCCTATGTCCGCACACCGCCGCGATCTTGACCGCCCGCATACTCAACCATAGGTTGTGCAGACAATTCTGGGTTGCAGGAGCATAGTTTGGCCGATAGCGCGCCAGCGCCCTTTCGCATCCTCGACCTTACCGCCGCAAACCCTGCGGCGCGAGAAGACCCCTATCCGCGCCTGGCCGAACTACGTGCGCAATGCCCCGTACATCGCGACGAGGCGGGCGGCGCCTGGCTTGTCGCGCGTATGGCGGATGCCCGCGCGGTCTTTGCCGACAACTCCCATGCCAAGAATCCGGATCTGGCGGAGCCTGCCGCCCACGCCATTCGCCGCCGCCGCTCAACTGTGCCCGATGGCCTCGCCTTCCCGGACGATCAGCGCGCCTCCATGCTCGAACTCGATGGAGACGAGCACGCCCGGGTGCGCAATCCGCTGGTGCAGGCGTTATATGCACGCATCGCCGCGTTCGAACCGCATTGCATCCGCATCGTCGAGGAAGCGCTCACCCGCCTCGAAGGGCGCGCCGAGTTCGACCTGATGAAGGAACTGGCCGAGCCCGTGCCCGTTGCCTGCATCGGCCACATACTCGGTGTGCCGCCTGAAACACTGGCGACGTTCCGCAGCTGGCTGGACGGCATCGTTCAGACTTTTAATCCCAATCGCACGGCGGAAGATATCGCTGCCCTTGTCGCCGCCTCGAACGGTCTCGCCCATTACATTCGCGGACGATTTGCCGCCGCCAAACTTGATCCGCCCGATGACCTGTTCGGAGACATGGCGCGCCTCCAGACCGAAGGCGCACCGCTCACTGATACCGAGATAACCTACAATATCCGCGGCCTGCTGATCGCCGGCAACGTCACAACGACCGACCTGATCGGTAACGCCGTACGCCTGCTGCTCACCCACCCCGAACAGCTTGCGAAACTCCAGGCTGACCCCGCCCTGTGGTCCAATGCTGTCGAGGAGGCGTTGCGCCATGAAGCGCCCGTCGATTTCACCTGGCGTATCGCCACGCACGCCGAGGATCTCTCCGGCTGCACGGTTCAGGCCGGCGCTGCGCTGAATGTATTCCTCCGCTCCGCCAACCGCGACGAGGCGGCTTTTGCCAACGCTCACCTTTTCGATGTGGCGCGCCCACGCGCCGCGCGTCACCTCTCCTTCGGCGGTGGCGCGCACATCTGCCCGGGCGCCCCGCTCGCGCGCATGGAAGCGAGGCATTTGCTCGCGCGCCTGTTCGCACGCTTCCCGCGGCTTCGTCTCGCGGAACCGGATGCGCCACCCCACTGGCGCCGCCTGCCCGGGTTCCGAGGCCTCGAAACCCTGCATGTACGCTTCAATTAGAGATGGTTTCGCAAGGGGTTATCCCACCGAACCAGTTGTTCCGCTGCGTTCGCTGAGAAGATGCAGGAACCGCTCCCCCTCGACGTCGTTCTCCTCGCACGAACCACACTCCGCTGAGGAGAGGACAACACCATGAACACGTTCAAGACTGCCTTCTGCGCCCTGGCTTCGAGCCTTTCGCTTGCCGCCTGCAACACCATGGACACCTGGGATCCGTCGCAGCGCAACGCGGCGGTTGGTGGCGCACTGGGCGCTGCAGCCGGCGCGGCGCTCTCCGACGACGACCTTTCCGGCGCGCTGATCGGTGGCGCGCTCGGCGCCGCTGTCGGCTATTACACCGGTTGCCAGGAACAGGGCGGATGCTTTGTCGGCGGCAAGCAGGTCGCTGAGCGCGACGAGATGATCTACGACCGCAATGCGGGCCGCTATTACTACGTCGATCGCAGCACTGGCCGCACCTACTGGGACAACGGCGAATTCCGCGGTTAGCCCCGCACAGCCTCGATCAACAGAAGGCCTGCCCGCACAGGCCATCTGCAAGACGCCGCTCTCCCAAGGGCGGCGTCTTTTGCATTGAGCACGACAGGAAAGCGTCGCATTGTTCCATCGGATACAATGAAGGGGCGTTCGATGCGGCTACTGGTTTGCGTTGCGGTTCTGGCCTTGGCCGCCTGTCAGACGCCTCCCTCGATCCCAGGCCCGCCTGAAGGCAACACGCCCTCGCCAGCCGATGTCATCGCCGCCTCGAAGCCTGAAGAATGGCGCGTGCTCGATCCCGAGAACACGCTCTACATGGACTTTCCGGGAAAGGGCCGCGTCATCATCGAGATGGCGCCGGAGTTTTCCCCGAAGCACGTCGCCAATGTGAAGGCGCTCTCGCGCGAGGGTTACTTCACCAACGGGGCCGTCACGCGCGTTCAGGACAACTTCGTCACGCAATGGGCGCAGGCTGCCGATCCGGCACGCCCGCCGAAAGTGGGCGTCGAGCGACTGGATGCCGAGTTCACCCTGCCGCGCGCCGCCATCGCCAACTTCGATATCCTGCCCGACCCTGACACCTACGCGCCCGAGGTCGGCTTCGTGAACGGCATGTATGCCGCGCGCGATAAGGAAAAAGTCTGGCTCACGCACTGCTATGGCATGGTCGGCGTCGGCCGCGAGAATGACGAGAACTCGGGTGGCGGAACGGAGCTTTACGTCATCATCGGCCACAGCCCGCGCAACCTTGACCGCCAGCTCACCATGCTTGGCCGCGTCGTGCAGGGGATGGAGATCATGGCGTCGTTCCCGCGCGGCACGGGCGACATTGGCTTCTACGCAACGCCTGCCGAATACCAGCGCTACGCCGACATCAAGGTCGCCGCCGACCTGCCGCCCGAACAGCGGACACCGCTGGAGATCATGAAGACCGAGAGCGACAGCTTCGCCACGCTGGTCAATGCGCGGCGCTGGCGGA
The DNA here is from genome assembly GCA_002483135.1 of Hyphomonadaceae bacterium UBA7672. Taxonomy (GTDB): domain Bacteria; phylum Pseudomonadota; class Alphaproteobacteria; order Caulobacterales; family Hyphomonadaceae; genus UBA7672. The sequence continues at coordinate 36,823 of DLHI01000021.1, forward strand.
AGGATGACTTCTACACCAAGCCCGTCGGCCGCATCGGCCTTTGCAACGTCACTGTGCCGGTGCGTGCGAAGCAATAGCCCGGAGCCCGATCAACGCAACTCAATCAGACGCTCGCCGTCCGCGACCGCGTTGCGCAAGGCTGCGCGGCGCGCGGCAATCCAATCTTCAAATACCTTGAGCTTGAGGTTGCCACACCGAACCCAGACGATCCGGACCCGATCATCCCTTACGGATCGTGCTGCGAAGTCAGCATCCTTGGAAACGACGATCAGGCCGCGATCAGCAGCAAGCTCCCATGTGTCGTCGTCAGTGGCGGGAGGGGTGAGAAGATCATCGACGTAGATCGCCTCATCGCCATCAGCGATGAGCCACTCAGCCAATGCACGCGGCAGGTTGGCGTCGATCAGATACTTCATTCAGCCGCGATAACCGGATGGTCGAATTCGCGTGCGGCATAGGCAAGCGCGGCGCGAATATCTTCGACCGAAAGATTCGGGAAGGCTTCAACAATATCAGCCTCGGACATTCCGGCGCCCAGCATTTCCAGGACTTCGGAAACAGTCACGCGCGTTCCAGCAATCACCGGCCGGCCACTGCGAACACCCTTGATGACGGCGATACGATCCATGGCCTCTATGTACCACGGTGGCGTAACCGGCGCCATATCCCGTCACGGCGACGGCGAGGGCGGCCTCTCAGGCAGGTTGAGCTCGGGCATCTTGAACTCGGGCTGTTCGAATTTCGGCATCTCCGGCATGGGCGTCAGTATCTGCTCCTTCGGCGGATCAATCTGATCGCGGAACAGCCAGCCTATGCCAACGATCACGCCGAGAATGAACAGGGCGATCAGGATCAGCACAATGTTGCGCAGCGCATTGCGGATGATCCGCTCTGCCCGCGCCATGCTGTCGTTTGAAAACCCGGCGGTCGTCAACAGCGCCCACAGGTTGTAACCGGCGAGCAGCGTGCCCACCGGCGTCGCCAGCGCGAGAAAAGGCGACACCGACCACAGCAGCGCACGGCCCCATACCCTGCGCAGCAGCAGGCCCACCCCGCCAAGGAACATCGGCGCAAAATAGAACAGGCTGAACAGGCCCAGCACCCCGCCGAGCATCGCGAACTCGTCATTGTATTCGGGATCGCGCGCCAGCAGGAAGCCGCCCAGCAACGCCGCAAACACGGCCAGCCCCGCCCCGCCGATCACGATGTGGACCCACGCCAGGATGACAAGGCGCATGCGCATGTGGTTCTCCCCGGCCCCCGCCGTAGTTTCATGGCCGTCCGCGCGCAAGCAATCCGCTCCGAAATTTCCCGCGTGCAGCCCGAACGTGGGCAAGCTATGACAGCGGCAAATCCGCGACGGGGTTATACGCCATGACTGTACCGATTTCCGAAATGATCAAGGCCGCCAGCGCTCAGACGCTGGGCGCGCTGGGCGGCATTCTGAAGAAGGGAGCGGACCACGCGGCCGCGACGAAAGTCCCCGAGGAAGTCTTCCTCAACTACCGCCTCTACCCCGACATGTTCCCGCTCACCCGCCAGGTGCAGATCGCCTGCGACAGCCTCGCCCGCGGCGCCGCGCGCCTTGCAGGCACAGAACTTCCGGCCTTCCCGGATGTCGAGACCACCTTCGCTCAACTGGCCGAGCGCGCCTCGAAGTCCAACGCCTATGTCCAGGCGGCCTCATCCCAGGCGATGGATGCGCGCGCGCAAACCATCGTGAACATCCCCATCGGCGGCGGACAGGAAATGCCGATGACCTGCGCCGCCTATCTGCAAGGCTGGGTCTTCCCGAACCTCTACTTCCACACGTCCACGGCCTACCTCATCCTGCGCCACAACGGCGTCCATCTCGGCAAGAAGGATTTCCTGCGCCCGCCGGGCTAAGGCTACTGACGCCAAACCGTCATGGATGCATCATAGAACGCCGGAATCCTCGGGAGTTCAGCCATGACCCTTCGCCTCTCCCGCCGCGGACTTCTCGCCAGCGCCGCCGGACTGGCCACGCTGATCCTGCCCGGACGCGCCTTTGCACAGCGCCTCACCGGCTTCACCCACGGCGTCGCGTCCGGCGATCCACAACAGACGCGCGTCGTCCTGTGGACGCGGTATGTGTCACCCGGCCTCGCGCGGCTGCGTGTTGAGGTCGCAGAAGACGAAGCCTTTACCCGGCCGGTCACGTCGGGTGAGATCGAGGTTTCGCCCGCTTCGGATTTCTGCGCGCGGGCAATCGTCGACAACCTGCCGCCTGGACGCTGGCTGCACTACCGCTTCGTGGCGCCCGACGGTCAGGTCTCCGACACGGGCCGCACACGCACCCTGCCCGATGGCGACACGGCGTCTTTCCGCATCGCCGTATTCTCATGCTCGAACGGAACGTCCGGTTGGTTCAACGCCTATGCCCACGCCGCCGCGCGCGACGATATCGACCTCGCCATCCACACCGGCGATTACATCTACGAATCCCCGGTGACACGCCCTGATGCACAACCCGGCATGGCAACCCTGCGCGGCCTCGCGCCACCCGGCGAGATCGTGCAACTCGCCGAATATCGCCAGCGTTACGCCAGCTATCGCGCCGACCCGGACCTTGCCGAGCTTCACCGCCGCCTGCCCATGATCGCCGTGCAGGATGATCACGAATCCGCCAACAATTCCTGGCGCGATGGCGCAAGCGCACACGACCCGGCAACCGAAGGCGAATGGAGCGCCCGCAAGATCGCTGGCCAGCGCGCCTGGCGCGAATGGATCCCGGCGCACAGCGACTGGTATGGCGCGCACCGCATCGGCAATCTCGCCACACTCTTCCGCCTCGAAACCCGTCTGCTCGGCCGCTCGCGCCAGCTCGATGACGAAGTAGACGCGATCTTCGCCGCGGGCGGAGACATTGGCGGCGCGCTGAGCACGCTGCGCACAGGCGCACTCGCCGACCCCTCGCGCGCGATGATGAATCCCGAGCAGGAGCAATGGCTGGCCGCCAGCCTCAGATCATCGGTCGATGCCGGGGTGCGTTGGCAGGTTCTGGTGCAGCAGGTGATCATGGGCGCCGTCCGAGCGCCTGTCCCTTCCGCTTCGTGGATCAAGGGCGGCATTCCGGCCGAGATGCAGCCCGACATTGATCGCCGCGCACGCCTCAACGCGGCCGGCATGCCCTACTCGCTCGACAAATGGGACGGGTATCCGGCGGCGCGCGCAAGGCTGTACGACACCGCTCGCCGCGCGGGCGCCAATCTCGTTACGCTGACGGGCGACAGCCACAACGCCTGGGCCTTCGACCTCGCTGACGAGGCGGGCCCCATCGGCGTCGAGTTCGCCGGCCAGAGCGTGTCCTCTTACGGTTTCGAGCGCCGCTATAATGGCGACGCCGCGCGCGTGGCCGCAGACTTCATGGCGGCCAACCCCAACCTCAAATGGATGGACGCGAGCCAGCGCGGCTACTTCACGCTCGATATCCGCAAGGACCGGATCGATGCGGAGTATGTGTTTGTGCCCGCGATGAGCGGACGCAGCGCAGCAGCGACCGGGGCGAAGACGCTCACCGCAGAATACGGGGCACGGAAGCTTACCGTCTGACGGGGCCTACCGGCGCTCCAGCGTGATGCGCCAGAACTCCATGACCGCGCCCTCGACGCCGAAGTCGTTGTCGCTCACCAGCACGATGGTGTCCGGCGCCAGCAAGGCCATCCCCTCCATATCCGGCCCCATCTCGGGATGATCATCGCTCGTGAACAGCAGGGTCTTGGCAACCTGCTCGCCAAGCTCCGCCAGATAGATCTTCGTCGTGTGCGCAATGCGCTCCAGCACCAGCAGCTTGTCCTCGCCCGCCCATGCGAATTCGCATATCTTGAGATCGCCGACATCGACCGCGCGCCGTGCCGCATCGCGCTTGAAGCTTGCCGGCGGATCGAAGGAATAAAGCCAGGTAGCGGCCAACGCGCCGGTGGCTGCGTCGAGCTTCCATATCTCGGTTGAGCCACCAGCCTCGCCCACCAGCGCGCTCTGCATGCCCGCATAAAGCCAGCGCCCGTCGCCCGACGCACACAACGCCTCGACCCCCCGATTGGGACGCAGCCGCATGGCGCGTTCGGGAAGCAGCCCGCGCACGTCGACGCCCGGATGCGCATAAGCAGCGCCCGCTCCTGCTGGCGTCCACCGTGCGGACACTCTTCCACGCGCATTCGCAAACAGAAGCGCCGGACCATACTCGTCCGCCAGTGCGAATGATCCGTCCGGCAGGGCGGCAATGGCCTCGATATCCGCGCCAAAGGCACTGGGTGCGAGCGGGCGACCCTCGACATCGAACAAAGGTTCGCGTCCGGGAAAGTCTGGCGGCAGTCCGCTCAGGCGCTCGCCTGCCGTATCCAACAGCGGCACGACACCGATGAGCTCAACGGCGTCATCGCTCACCTTCAAAGTCGCAATCGACGGCCCGGTGTGCGGCGTCGGCAGGACCTTCGCGTCGCGATGTCCGCGAAGGTGCTCGAGATGTTTCAGGCCGAATTCATCGACGGCCTGCGAGATGAAGAAGTTCGGACCGCGATCCGTTACCCCGTAGACAATGCCCGGCGGATCGGATGGGCGACGCGAGAGGCCAGAGCCGAGGCCCAGCGTGATCGCCAACTCGCGCCCATTGGGCAGCGTGATCAGCGCTTGCGGTATGTCAGTCCATGACAACCGCTTCAGGCACGCCACGTCAGAACCGTCCCTTGGTCTTGAAGCCGCCGCCGCCGAAGCTGCCGCGTGTCTTGAAGCCACCGCCGCCTCCGCTGGAGCCGCCGGAGCTCCCGCCACCCCAGCCGCCACCGCCCCAGCCTCCGCCGCCCCAGCGGCTTCCGCGCGTCGCGGCCTTGATCACTTCGCCGAGGATCACGCCCGCAACCACATCGCCGACGCCGACATTGCGCCCGCGACGCGGCCCCCCGAAATAATCGTCGTCCTGTCGCGGCGCCTGCTTCACGGTCGCGCGGATCGCACGCCACAAGCCAGCTGCATCAGGCGAAGGCCCTTTGCCATAGGCTTCCAGCGCCGCCTCGAACGCGCCACGCAGGATCATCACATACGGGCTGTCCAGCCCCGCTTCCTTGAACTGCCGGCGCACCTGCTCCAGCGCATCGGCGCCGGCGCGCCGTCGCGCGGGCAGAGCCTCGACGCTGCGCCAGTTCACTTCCATCTGCAGCTCTTCGGTGCGCAGCTTCACCAGCGCCTCGACGATGCGGTCATCGTCCGTCGTTGTTGTTTCCGCGGCGAGCACCTTGAGATCCGGGAAGCTGGCTTTCACCAATCCCTCCTCGATGACGCGGCGCGCCTGTTCCTGCGGCCCTGAATCGCCGCTGGCGGCTTTCTCCTGCTCCTCGCGCAGCTTGGCGTGTTTCGATTCCGCTTCGGCGAGCAGGTAGTCGAGCCCCTTCAGTTTCTCCTTCGCCGCAGCCAGGTCCGCCGAAAGCTTGCCCGCGCCGCGCGCTTCCAGCGTCTGCGCCTCGAAGCGTTCGATGGCGGCCTGCGCCTCGGCCTCTTCGAGGCGCATGGTCGCCAGATGTTCAGCGATACGATCGGGCAGCTCGGTCAGGCGCGCATAGTTGAGATAGGCTTCATCATAGCGGCACAACCGCGCCACCCAGCCATCGAGCATGCGCGAGAGGCCACCCTTCCTGTATTCAGGCCGGCGGAATTTGCGCTCCCACAGATACGAGAACAGCGGATCAGTCTCGTAGGGCTTGCCCTTCTCCACGCGGTCGGTCTTGGCAAGTTCGAGCTTCTGCTCGGCGCGGATTGCGACAGCGCGCGACTCCTCGAACGCCGCCTTCAGCGCGATGTAGGCCGGGTCCGCCTGCACGGCGGCTTCGGTTTCGCTCACCAGCGTTTCGTACGCCTTCAGCGCCGCGTCGACCTCGGCCTCGCCCACGCGCCGGTTGGCCTCGGCCACCTTCAGCGCAGCTTCCGCCGTCTCGACTTCGCCATCGATACGCAGGACAAACGCCGCGTGCTCGTCCAGCAGTTCCGTCGCGCGGCGCTCTGCGGCGCTCAGCGTATCGTCAGCGCCCGCCTTGATCACGTCGAGGCGCATCGCCGCCAGCTCGCGGTATCCCTCGGCGCGCAAACGCGCCAGATCCGTCCGCCGGCGCGAATGGCTGTCGGCGCCGCGCACGGCTTCGTCGAACTCCGCGCGCGCGCCAGCTGTCAGCGTGTCCAGCCGGTGCAGGGCGTCGCGGCCCGTGATGAGATCGTCATACGCGGCCATCAGTCGTTCAGGTCCGTGATTGCGCCGCCGGGAACGGCCTCGTCGAACTTCGGCTCGAGTTGTCCACGTTGCTTGTAACCCAGCACGTCATTGGCGATCACGCCGCCCGAGCTTTGTTTCTCGGCGCGGACGCGATCAAACGTCGCCTCCGATACGCGCTGACCCCAGATGGTCACGCGCTCGGTCTTCTCGGTCTCGATGCTCTCGATCGGCACGGTCAGCACGCGCCCGCCCGGCGCCACCGCCTCGACCACGAGATAATAGTTGAGCGCGTTGGGCGCATCATCCGAGCCGCGGATCAGGCCCGTGTCTTCTCCCGGCCGCGAAACGATGCGTATCGTATACTCCTGCGCCAACTTCTCGTTCATGTCTTTCAGCGTCGTCAGCTGTGTCTTCGCAGCGCCGCGATCGCCATTGGCGATGGCGCGTTGTCCCTCGGCCGCGATGCTCGCCAGCTGCGCATCAACCACCGGATCGACCGCCAGCCCCTGCCCCTCGGCCAGCACGCGCGCGATCTCCGTCGGCATGCCTTTCCACTCGGCATTCATCGGGCCGAACACGAACAACTGGAAGCCGACGACAATCGCCGCCAGCGCACCCAGCCCCGCCAGCGTCTGCGGCAGCCACTTCTTGCGGCTCACATACAGCTTCGCCAGCTTCACCGAGAACGTGTCCGCCGGCGGCTTGTAGACGAAGCGCTGTTCAGCCAGCGCCTTGACGCCATCCTTCAGGATCCGGTCGGGAACCTCGATCCCCTGCGCGCCATAGATTTCCTTCAGCCGCGCGATGAGCTGTTCCTCGCGCGCCTGTTCGTTGAGCTCCATGTCGACGATGCGTGTGCGATGGCGCAGTGTGTCCACCACGTCCATCGCCAGCATCACATCATCGAGCTTGCGGGGCTCGTCCGGGACGGCAGCAGCCGTCATCGGCACGCGCGCCGGAACTGTCGTCTCGCTCATGCCCAAACGTCGATCATGAGGTCCTGACTGTCAGTGCGGCCGCCGCGCCTTGCTCGACCAGAAGCGCGAGGCGCTTCTTGCCGTCTTCGACCGCGTCGCGGATCTCGGCGGAGTTCTGCGTCGCCAGCTTGCGCATCTCCGCAATGATGCCGATCGAGCGCTCCTGATAGGTCACGACCGAGTCCACCAGCTTCTTCACGGCAGCCGCCGAAATCGTCGGGCCATAGCCCGCCTTCAGGGCCGCTTCCTGAACCTTGCCGCCGATCTCAGCCAGCACTTCGAGCGACTGGTCCACGCCCTTCTTCATTGACTCCAGCGTCTGCGTCGACTCATGCAGGCCGTGCATCCCCGTGAACGTCGCCGACAGCGCCGTCAGCACAACCTCGTTCGTCCCGAAGAACGAGACGGACTGCGCATAGATGCGCTCTTTCGCGTTGGTGGTCTGCACCAGCCGCGCCATGATGACTTCGGATGTGTTGTAGCCAACCGTCAGGTTGTCCGAGAGGTCCTTCGAGATCTGGTAGCGCTTCTCTTCCGCCTGCAGGCGACGCAGCTCCTCGTCGCGCGCCAGCTCCAGCTTCGAACGCTCCGCCGGCTCCGTGCCGGTGTAGGCCGCGACCGCCGCCGACGCCGCCGTCATCTTCGCCTTGGCCTCTTCCAGCTTGCCTTCCGCCGTCTTCAGAACTTCCAGCGCCAGCACTTCCGACTGCTTCATCGCGCCACGGAAATCCATGTACGCTTCGAGGATCAGGTGCTCTTTCTCGATCTGGACCTTCGTGTCCTTCTGCACATCGATATAGATGTCCTTGATCTTGTCGAAGCGCTGGGCGATGTCGCCGCGCGTCATCTTCATCCACACATTGCCCAGCCGCTCCATGGTGGAGATCTTGCCATCGGCATACTGCTCGACGAGGCCCTTGGCGTCGTCGCGGATCGAGTTGAACGCCTGGGTGATCTGCTCGTAGCGCTCGCCCACCTTGATGCCCGAAATATGCTCGCGCACCACCTCGTTGAACGTCGACGCCTGGTCGAGCGTGCGCGCGATTGTCGTCACCTTGTCCGGCGACAGCTCGGTGATCTGGTTCAGCAGCGCCACAACCGGCGCGGGATCGCCCGCCTTTTCGGGAAACAGGCCAAGCTTGCGAAGGCTTCCAACGGCCTTGTCGAGGTATTGAAGCGCTGTGGGGCTGCCCGCCATCTTCTTGTCTCCCTGTGTTCGCGCCCCATTTTCGCCGGGGAAGAAGCGAGGCGGCGCATATCAGAGGATACGTGCCCTCTTCCAGCGAGATCGCAAGATACCAGCGGCAGAATTTTTTCGAGAATCGATATCGATTGGGCGCGAAGGCCGTCATAACCATGACGGCAACGAGAGGGTGCTTTCATGAAACTGACGGCCACGGCCTTCCTGTGCCTCGCCCTCGCCGCCTGCGCGACGCCGGCCGCTGCGCCGCAGTCGGCAACGCCGGCAGAGCTACACGCCGCCGTCGCCGCGTTTGCGCAGCCGACGCATGAGGGGCGCCTTGATGTTCTGAAGGCCCAGCTCGACGCCGCAGGTCTCGCCTATGAGGTCGAGAGCTTCGACGGCGAACGCCCGCCGCCAGCCGCTGGCCACAATGTCGTCGTCCGCCTCGGGCCGGAAGAAGGGCGCGAAATCCTGATCACCGCCCATTACGACGCTGTCGTCCTGCCCGGCGGAAAGCTCGCAGACGGGGCGGTCGACAATGCCGCTTCGGTCGTCGCGATGATCGAGGCGGCTCGCCGCCTTGATGGCCGCACGAAGCATCCGGTGCGCCTGATCCTGTTCGACCAGGAAGAGCTGGGCCTCGTTGGCGCGCAAGCATGGATCGCTGCGCACGGAACCGACGATATCGCCGCCGTCATCAATGCGGACGTCAACGGCAATGGCGACACGCTGATGTATGGGCTCAACAATGGCCCGCAGTCGGCGGGTCTGATCAATGCTGTGGAAGCCGTGTGCGCCGAGCGCAAACTCTCTTGCCTCGACTTCCCGGAATACCCGCCCAGCGACGATGTCGCCTTCGCCGAAGCAGGCGCACCCGTCATCTCGCTCGGCCACCAGCCCCGCGCAGAGGCCGAGAAGCTGCGTGCCTTCATGCTGAACCCGCCCAAGTCGGCGCCAGACCCGGCGACCATCCCGGCGGTCCTGATGCTGATCCACACGCCCAACGACACCATCGCCCGCGTGGAGTCGACCACACTGGCGCTGGCCGCCGATACGTTCGAGGCACTGGTGCTGAAGGTGGATGCCACGCTGCCTTGAGACCAAGGCTAACCGATAGACCCCCTCCGTCACGCCGCTTCGCGTCGCGCCACCTCCCCCACTTGCGTTGCAAGTGAGGGAGGCAAGGCGCCGGCGCTTCTTGCCTCCACCAGTCGCCACGCGACTGGGGGAAGTGGATCGCTGACGCAGTCAGCGAGACGGAGGGGGTCCATCGATCATCGCGCACGCGCGCCTCGGCCCTGCCTTGCCCGATAGCGGATTCCGCAATCCGATCTGTCTCCTACCTCACCTCGCCTTGCCTTCCGCTGAACTCAGCGCGACAACGGCGCAAGCCAGAAGGACATCTCCACATGACCCGCACAGCAATCGTCACAGGCTCCACCTCCGGCATCGGCGAGGGCATCGCGCGCGCTCTGGCTGCGGCGGGCAACAATGTGGTGCTCAACGGCTTTGGCGACGCCGCCGCGATCGAGAAACTGCGCGCTTCAATCGCCGCCGACAACAAGGTCGAATGCCTCTACTCCGGCGCCGACATGACCAGGCCCGACCAGATCGAGGCGATGTTCGCCATGGCGAAGGAAAAGCTCGGCCCCATCGACATCGTGGTCAACAATGCCGGCGTCCAGCACGTCTCGCCGGTAGAGGATTTCCCGGTCGAAAAGTGGAACCTGATCATCAACCTCAATCTCAACTCCGCCTTCCACACCACGCGCCTCGCCTTCCCCGACATGAAGGCCCGCAAATGGGGCCGCATCATCAACATCGCCTCGGCGCATGCCCTCGTCGCCTCGCCGTTCAAGAGCGCCTATGTCGCCGCCAAGCACGGCATTCTCGGCTTCACGAAATCGACCGCGCTCGAAGGCGCAACCTTCGGCATTCGCGTGAACGCCATCTGCCCCGGCTATGTCCGCACGCCGCTGGTCGAAAACCAGATCGCTGATACGGCGAAGGCGCGCGGCATTTCCGAGGAGGCCGTGATCCGCGACGTTCTACTCGCGGCGCAACCCACGAAGGAGTTCGTGAAGGTGTCAGACGTCGCCGCCATGGCGGTCTTCCTGACGACCGAAGCCGCCAACCAGATCAACGGCGCCGCCCTCTCGATCGACGGCGGCTGGGTCGCGCAATAGCGCTCAACTCACTGACGCGGCGCCGTCTTGTCCAAGGATGCGCGAGAGAGCGCGTCCCGAAGGGGCCAGCGGCTCCGCCAGCTATCAACCGAAGGGCACGACCCGGTTTGCGCTGTCGTGACCGATATCGGCACGCCCCAGGTAAGGGATGCCCGACCGCTCACACCAGAAGCGCGCAACCTCTTCCTCGGTGAGCACAAAATCCGGATCGTTCTTGGGAACAGCCGAACACCGGCCGAGCCGGATGCCCGCGCATTGCTTCACGGCCTGGCTCGATGTCACGTGAAAGAAATAGCGGTCGATGCGGTACATGTACTCGCCGACATCCTCAAGCATCAGGACATGCCCTGCGAAGTCCGGCTCCAGCGGCGTTCCCAGCAGTTGCGACAGGATGGTCAGGTTGAACGCCATCGCCTTCTGCCCCGCCTTCAGGCTGGGCTCCAGCGCACGGCGGTCGCCATCGACCAGCCATGCGAGCCCCCGCAGCATCGCCTCCTCGCCATCCTCGCGCACAAGGTCCACCGGCATCGGCCCATGCGCCACGCGTTCGAACCCCGCCCGGTAGAGCCCGCCCAGCAGGAAGCCCGCATCTGAATATCCCAGCCAGGCCTTCTCCCGCGCATGGTGGTTGAGCTGCGGGATCACATACTCGGCCACCCGGCAGGCGCCATACCCGCCCCGCGCCAGCCACACCGCATCCAGCTTCGGATCGTTGGCGATCTGAACCAGCGCTTCGATCCGCTCGTGATCTTGGCCAGCAAAATGCCCGGCCTGACGGAAGCACTGCGGATGGAAGACCAGCTCGACCCGGTCGCCATAGGTCTCTTCGGCAATCACCTGCGCCCGGCCCGCCAGCTCGGGCGGCATGCGCGTTCCCGGCGCCGCGAGGCCGATGCGGAACACCTTTTCACTTGACCCCATTGGCCACCTGCTAAGACATCCCAGCTATGAACGACGCCATGCCCGACTCAAATAACACCCTTGCCCACACAGGTCCCTACTTCTTCTGCGGCATTGGCGGCAGCGGAATGTTGCCCCTCGCCCTGATCGTCAGGGCCCGCGGCTATGATGTGGAAGGCTCGGACCGTTCGCTGGACGCCGGCCGCACATCCGGCAAGTTCGACTTCCTCCGCGCGCGCGGCATCCGGCTTCACACGCAGGACGGCTCGGGCCTCACCAGCAGGAACCAGCTTCTGGTCACCTCCGCCGCCGTGGAAGACACCGTGCCGGACGTTGTCGCCGCCCGCGCCCTCGGCTGCCCGGAAGTGAAGCGGCCGCAACTGCTCGCGCAGCTTGTGAACTCTGCAAAGGTCTCCATCGCCGTCGGCGGCACGTCGGGCAAGTCGACAACCACGGGCATGATCGCCTGGATCCTCTACGCCACGCGCCGCGACCCCACGGTCATGAATGGCGCCGTGATGAAGAACTTCGTCGCCGGCGATTTCCCCTTCGCGTCCGCCATCGTCGGCGAGGGCGACATTTTCGTATCGGAAGTTGATGAAAGCGACGGCTCGATCGCGCTCTACAATCCGACCATCGCCGTCCTCAACAATATCGCGCTCGATCACAAGTCGATGGAGGAGCTCCGCCGGCTGTTCACCGACTTCGTCTCGAAGGCCCAGGTCGCGATCCTCAACCTCGACAATGACGAGACCCGCGCCCTCGCCGCCCAGGTGAAGCATCCGAATGCGCTCACCTATTCGCTCACCGACACGGATGCGGACTTCTTCATCTCCGACCTGATCACTCAGGCCGACGGCCAGTCCTGCATCGTTACCGAGAAGTCCACGGGCGAGCGCCAGCGCATCTGCCTGCAGACGCCCGGCCGTCACAATCTCTCCAACGGCCTCGCCGCCATCGCCGCTGCGCGCGCCTGCGGCCTCTCGCTGCGCGAAGCCACGACGGCGCTGATGAACTTCGTCGGCATCCGCCGCCGGCTCGAAGTGGTCGGTACGGCGAAGGACATCACCGTGATCGACGATTTCGGGCATAACCCCGACAAGATCGCCGCCACGCTGTCGACCCTGCACCAGTTCGCCGGCCGGCTCCTGGTGATGTGGCAGCCGCACGGCTACGGCCCCATCCGCCAGATGAAAGACCAGCTGATCGAAATGTTCGCGCGCGAGCTTGGCCCGCAGGACGTGCTGCTGATGCCCGAGCCCGCCTATTTCGGCGGGACGGTCGATCGCTCCATGGGATCCAGCCTGATTGCCGAGGGCGTCACCGCGCGCGGCAAGAACTCGCAATCCTTCCCCGACCGCGCCGCCTGCGGCGACCGCCTCGTGGAACTCGCCAACCCCGGCGACGTCATCGTGGTGATGGGCGCAAGGGACGACACGCTGTCCGAGTTTGCAGCTGATGTGCTGAAGCGCGTGGGCGAGAAGGCGTTCTAGCGCCGGCGAGCACGCCCTCGTCCTTCGAGACGATCGCCTTTGGCGATCCCTCAGGATGAGGGCTATGCAGCAGCTGCAACGGAAACCCTCATCCTGAGGGCCGCCCGGTACGGCGGTTGAGCGCGGGAACTCTCTCGGTGGCGGCGTCTCGAAGGACGAGGGCGTGCTCACTAGCGCTTGTCACGCGGCCCCGCTACGCTCCCGCAAAACACCGGGAAGAAACGCCATGCTTCGTGTCCTCACCCTCGCCGCATCCGCCATCGCGCTCGCGTCCTGCGCCACGCCGCCCGCCACCACGGGCTCAGGGTACGACGCCCGCATCATCCGCGACGCGTTCGGCGTCCCTCACATCTACGGCAAGCGCAACGCAGACGTCGCCTTCGGCCTCGCCTACGCTCATTCGGAAGACGACTGGAAGAACATCGAGGAGGTCATCCGCTCCAGCCGTGGAACCCTCGCGGAGATCGTGGGCGAAAGCGGCGCCAAGTCCGATGATTTCGTGCTGGCGCTCGGCGCCGCCGAGATCGTCTATCGCGACTACGACGCGAAGGTTTCTCCCACAGCGAAGGCGCTGGCGGAAGGTTACGCCGCCGGCCTCAACACGTGGTGCGCCGAACATCCGGAAACCACCTGCGCCCGCACCATGCCGGTGACGGGGAAGGACATCGTCTCCGGCTTCGTCACGCGCCCCATGTCTTTCTACGGCCTCGATGGAGAGATCGACGCGCTGATCTCCGGCCGCGCCAACATGGAGATGTCGACCAAAACCTCCACGCGCGCGTCGCTGCTTGATACCTGGGACGATATCGAGCTTGGCTCGAACGCGCTTGCGGTCGCCCCCTCGCGCTCGGCGGACGGCCACACACGCCTCGCAGTCAACTCGCACCAGCCGTACGAAGGTCGCGTCGCCTGGTATGAGGCGCGCCTCAAATCGGAAGAAGGCATCGACATGGTCGGCGGCATGTTCCCCGGAACGCCGCTGCTGCTGCAGGGCGCCGGGCCCAGCCTCGGCTGGGCGCCCACGGTCAACAAGCCGGACCTCTACGACACGTTCAAGCTGACGGTGGACGATGAGGTCTATCCCACGAAGTACCAGATGGACGGCCAGTGGAAGGACCTCACGCGCAAGCAGATCAGCTACAACGTGCTGCGTGATGGCGTACTCGTGAATGTCGAGCGCACGGCCCGCTGGTCGGAACACGGCCCGGTCTGGGTCACCGACAAGGGCGTCTTCGCCGTCTCCTTCGTCGGCCTCAACGAGTTCGAGCACATCGACCAGTATCTCGCGATGAACATGGCGAAGACGGTCGATGAATGGCGTGCAGCTCAGGTGAAGTACAACGCCATTCCCTCGGTCAACTATGTGGTGGCGGACTCGCAAGGCGGCATCGCCTATTTCTGGAACGCCAACATGCCCAAGCGCGTGGAAGGCTGGGACCGCACCAAAATCCTGCCGGGCAATATCTCCGAAACGCTCTGGAAGGGCTGGGAGCCGGTCGAGCGCCTGCCCGCCGTGATCAAGCCGAAATCCGGCTATGTCGTGAACGCCAACCACTCCCCGCTTCTCGTGTCTGCGCCCGAGGACAATCCGAAAGCCGCGGATTATCCCGCCAGCTTCGCGCTCGACACGCTGGTCACCAATCGCGGCCTGCGTGCGCAGGAACTGTTCGGCGCCGACACGTCGATCACGCGCGAGGAATTCCTCGCCTACAAGATGGACGACTGGTATTCGATCGACTCCAACGTCGCCTTCATGGCCGAGGCGCTGGACGTCGAATGGTCCGGCAAGGTCGACGCGGAAACGCAGAAGCTGATCGATCATGTCCGCGCCTGGGATGGCCGGGCCGACCAGCACAACCGCCACACGGCCCTCGCCGTCTTCACCGGCCAGGCCGTGATGGGCAGCCAGATGCACGGCGCCTATGACGACGATCGCGGCCTTGCCGCACTCAAGCAGACGGCGGAATTGCTCATCGCCGCAACCGGCCGCATCGATCCGGAATGGGGCGAAGTGAGCCGCCTGAAGCGCGGCGACAAGTCGTGGCCGCTCGATGGCGGGCCCGACACGCTGCGCGCGGTCTATGTTGCGGGCGATCTTGCGAAGGACAAATACCGCTCCGGCCGCGCCGGCGACACCTACGTCCTCATCGCCGACTGGGCGCCGGATGGCACGTACACGCTGGACACCATACACCAGTACGGCGTCGCCACGCTGGATGCGTCCTCACCCCACTACGCCGACCAGGCGCCGCTGTTCGCGGAAGAGAAATTCAAGCGTCCGCCCATGGAGCTAAACGACCTGCTGAAACAGGCGACGCGGGATTACCGGGTGGGCGGGAAGCGTTGACGTTGCGTCACAATACCGTAGCGTTTCCGAAGCGAAAAGTTCACTTAGAGCATTGATGACCCTGCGTTAGTTACCCCGCACGTAATACGTCGGGGTAACAGATGAAGAAGCTCAGCCTCCTTTCCACGTCGGCCCTGATCGTCCTCGGCCTTACGAATCCCGCCGCCGCCTTTGCCCAGGCCGGACCGACCGCGCCGCCCGAGGCCGAAGACGTCGATCGCGTTGTGGTCACCGCACAGAAGCAGGAACAGGAACTGATCGACGTTCCGATCAACATCTCCGTGGCGACCCAGGAACAGCTCGACCTTCTTGGAACCGACGATATCGAGGAATACGCGGACTACGTCCCCGGCCTGCAGGTGCAGGCGCAGAGCCTCAACACCTCCAGCTATTCTCTGCGCGGCGTCACTTCGGATGGCGGCCGTCCGCGCGTGGCCGTCTACGAGAATGGCGTTGCGATCGGCAACCCGCGCTTCGCCGCCAACACCGCGATGTTCGACCTTGAGCGCATCGAGGTCGTGAAAGGCCCGCAAGCCACCCTGTTCGGTCAGGGCGCCCTCGTCGGCGGCATCAACTTCATCCAGAACCGCGCCTCGTTCTCCGGCAATGAAGGCTGGGCCAAGCTCGACGCGGGCGACTATGGCTACCTGCGCGCGGAGGCCGGCTACAACGTCGCCCTGTCCGACACGTTCGCCCTTCGCGTCGCTGGCCTCTCCAAGAGCCGTGACGGCTATGTGCCGAATGTGTCGAACGGCCCCGACCTGATGGGCCAGGAAACGTCAGCTGTTCGCGTCGCCGCTGCGTGGCAGCCGCTCGACAATCTCCGCGCAGACCTCATCATCAACTACGAGGAAAACGACTCGACCGGCACCCAGTTCAAGTCCGGCGTGTTCGCTCCTCCAGGCGGCGATCTCAGCCCTTTCACGGGCACGGCCAACAACATCACGGGCTCGCAGCTGCGCGACAAGCTCGGCGCTGATCGCCAGATTTTCTCGGTCACGGCCAACATCGCCTGGGAGATCAACGACGACTGGACCCTGACGTCGGTCACCAGCGAGCGATCACTCGAAGATCTCGAAGCCTTCGACTCCGATGGCGCCGCATTCTCGTTGCTGCAGTTCGCTTCTGTCGACAATGCGCAGGTCTGGAGCCAGGAACTGCGCTTCAACTTCGACGATGGCGGCCCGATTACGGCCTTCTTCGGCGGAAACTACTACACGCAGGACCATTCGGTTCTCCTGCGTCTCAACACCGAGGAAGGCCGCGCACAGGCCTTCCTGTCGCGCCAGCTGGTCGCCGGCGTGAACCAGCAGATGGGCACGAACTTCACGGTTGCGACCTTCAAACAATTCCTGCAGGCCAATGGCGTCCCGGGGGCTGCAAATTTCGACAACATCGTCAACCCGATGCAGGTCTCCGCGCTGCTGGCGCTGCAAGGCCTGATCGTGCCGCTGCACAACGACCATGTGGAGGAAACCTTCTCGAACGGCGAACAGACGAGCTATGACCTGTTCGGCGATGTGAGCTGGGAGATTTCCGACCAGCTGACCGTCACGGGCGGCCTTCGCTACACCGTCGATGAACTCTATTCCGATACGCTGGTCTATCTGGTGAAGGGAAACCCGGCCCTGGGCGGCACACGCAACGCGCTCACCGGCGGCACGACGCTGGTCTCGCTCGACAGCCAGGGCGTACCCGACGCGCGCAGCTATGACGCCGATGGCGAGTTCACCTGGCGCCTCAACGCAGCTTATCGCGTCAGCGACGATCTCAACACCTGGATCGCCGTCGGCCGGGGTCGCCGTCCGCCGTCTCTGTCGTCGAACATCAACCAACCCACCGGATTCGAAGTGGTCGATCAGGAAACCTACGACAACATCGAAATCGGCCTCCACACCGAAGCGTTCGACGATCGCCTCAGCCTCACGGCTTCGACCTACTATGGCGAATACAAGAACTTCCAGACGACCCGCTACGACGTCACGCAAGGCACGTTCATCACCGAAAATTCGGGCAACGCAACCAGCTACGGCGTTGAAATCGATGGACGCTTCGAGGCGGCCGATTTCCTGGACCTCTATGGCACGCTCGCCTACACGCACGCACGCTATGACGACGAGGACAGCGACGGGAACCCCCTCGAGTTCGCAGGCAATCGCTTCCGCCTCTCCCCGCTCCACTCGGCCTCGATCGCCGCCAACTTCCACATGCCGTGGGCCGATTTCGGTGAAGTCTTCTTCGTGCCGAGCTATGTCTGGAAAAGCTCGCACTATTTCGAAGACGACAATGATCCGTGGGAGTTCCAGGAATCCTACGGCATCCTTGATCTCAAGATTGGCTTTGACGCGGCCGATGGCGTCTGGGGCGCCGCCTTCTACGTCGAGAATGCGCTGGACGAAGAGTACCTGATCGACGCGGGCAACACCGGCGGCGACTTCGGCATCCCCACCTACATCCGCGGCGTGCCGCAGATGCTGGGCGCTGGCGCCTGGGTGAAATTCTAGACGACCACTGGACTCTTTCCTCCCCCCATCGAAGATGGGGTGGAGGTGGATCGGCGCGCAGCGCCGAGACGGAGGGGGGGCGCCAGAGAGTCGTGAAAGCCGACCCGCGTATACGTGGCTTTGCGCGCGACATGCGCGGAAGCCTGACCGATGCTGAAACGATCCTGTGGTCACGCCTCAAGGGGCGCGGCCTGCAGGGTTGGCGCTTCCGGCGTCAGCATCCGATCGGCCCCTTCATCGCCGACTTCGCATGCGCGCGGGCAAGGCTGATCATAGAAGTCGATGGCGCCACCCACTCCACACAGGACGAGCGTGACGCCGACGCGCGGCGAACAGCTTATCTCGAATCTTGTAGCTGGTATGTCCTGCGGATCAGGAACGCAGATGTGTATGAAAATCTGAATGGCGTCCTGAACACCATTCTGATGCACCTGCCATCGGAGTAGCCATCCCCCTCCGTCTCGCTGGCTTCGCCAGCGATCCACCTCCCCCTGTCTTCGACAGGTGGAGGAAAGACGCCCTACTTCTTCGCGGCCTTCTTCTCCAGCTCTTCAAGCCGCGCGCGCAGGGCTTTCAGCTCTTCTGCGTCGGCCGATCCAACGCTCTCTAACGGCTTCGGTCCAGACGTCGAATTCTGTCTAACCATGGCGAGCACAGCCCAAGGCACAGCAGCTAACACTCCGAACGTCGCAAAGAGCACGAGCGCGGCCTGCCAAATGGACGGCAACAGCCATCGCGGGTCGCCAGCCGGCGCAAAGTCCGCAGGAAAACGCGAGGGTCGACCACTTTGAACTAAGCTAGTGCAGAACTGCTCTTCTGGTGAAATCCAGTTGCGCAAATCATCAACGGCTTCGTCGCCGTAGTGCGATCGAACGCAGGCATCAATTGCGTTCTGATGAGCCAATTGACGATCTATTACGGCTTGCAATTCCGGAAGATCCAGTGCGGTCGGCGGCTCCTCCAGCCTCGCTTCACCCGACAAAAGCAGCGCGGTAGATACAATTGCCACGAGCGCGCAAACGATCACTGTCAGAATTGTCAGTCGGCGAACGACAAATCCGCAAGCGACCGAGCCAACCGCCGCGATTAGATACAGCAACACCACGACATCCCCCTATGTGCCCAAGCCCAATACGCTCAGACTGAAGACGGGAGTGGTCAAGAATTACTTCTTCGCCGCATTCTTCTCCAACTCCTCAAGGCGCGCGCGCAGGGCCTTCAGCTCAGCCGCGTCGTTGGCGGGGGTCGGCTCCGGCGCCTTCGCAGCCATCCCCGCCATCCCAGGCATCGCGCCACTCCAGAAACCGGCGAGGCGTTTCTGGTATTCGCGCTGCATCTCCTGCATCGCCGCCGGATCGAACACATTCCACGGCTGGGGCATTGCGTTCGACATGGCGCCGGTCATCTGGCTGGCCAGCTGTTCCTGCTGCGAGCGGATGAAGGCGACCGACTGCTCGAACAGCCCAGTCATCATCTCGCTGGCTTTCGACTGGTGCAGCCGGATCATGTCCATCATCAGGTCGGCCGACAGCATGGCGCCCGTCGTCTGGCCTTCCTGGTCCATGATGATCTGCAGCAACACCTGCCGCGTCACGTCCTCGCCCGTTTCCGTGTCTTCGACGCGGATGTTGGCGCCCTTGCGCACCATCTCGGCCACTTCCGGCAAGCGCACATAGCTGGAGGAGTTCTTGTTGTAGAGCTTGCGACTGGGATAGCGGCGCAGCTCGACGGTTTCGTGTTCGCTCATCTCGGTCTCACAGGTCCGGCTTCAAGTCTCACTTCGCCAACCACTGGTTCACGGCCCCATAGAAGGCCGCCGGCTGGTCAAACATCACGTAGTGTCGCGCCTCGTCGATGCGAAGCTTGGCGCCCTGCGCCAGCCCCGAATAGGCAGCGTTGTAGATCTGGTCGAGCGCCAGGCGGCTGGGATGGGCGGCCTTGTCCCAGGCATAGACCACGTCCACCGGCGCCTTGATGCGCTGCAGATCGCCACGCAGGTCGGTCACCATCACCTCGGCCATCACGTCGGCCGTCGTCCGCTGGTCCGACGTCATGCCCCATTTCACGATGCGTTCGAGCTGGTGCGGACTGGTCACCAGCTTCTCGCTCGTCCGGCGCAAGTCATCCTGCAGCTGCGGCCGCGTCTTTTCCATGTAGGTGCGGCGCGAATGCTGCGCGAGGCCGGCCATCGACGACGGTGTGGCGAAGGGCGTGATCAGAACGGAGAAGTAAGCGGGAACATCGACCACCATCAGGCGCTCGACCGTGTCGGGATGATCGCGCGCGAGGATCAGGCCAACGATCCCGCCCATCGAATGGGCCACGACCGGAACCGGCTTGCCGACATTGAGTCGGATATAGGCCGCCAGCGCATCGGCCATCGGCTTGAGGAAATTCATCGGATCGCGGAACGCGCTCGGCCCCAGCCCCGCAAACCCGCGCATGTGCGGCAGGTGAAGCCTGTGGCCCACGCCAAGGCGTTCAGGCGCCTCATCCCATGTGTCCGGCGATGCTGCGAGCCCGTGCAGCAAAACGAGGTCACGGCCACGCCCGAGGGTCGACGCGGTGAACAGTTCGCCCTCCCATATCGGGTTATCGCGCTTCAACCAGCGGGTAAGGGAGCCAAGCTGCATGTGCGGCGACGTCTCCGGCGGCCAGGAAGAACCAACATAGTTAGCAGGTGCAGCAATCCCCAGCCCCCCGTCTATCCCCTTCCTCGCGATTCCAGAAGCCCGCAATTGCCGCAGGGCGGCGAAACCCTGACCGGCGCCTTACGCTACGGCGATCTTAACCTTCGCCTGCCAGCAGAAAGACGTTTCGTATCAGAATGTTTTGACGCGATCCGGGCGAGTGTTACCTTCAGTGCGAACAGGGCTTCAGGCGCTTCCATGACAGACGGAATGAGTTCAGCTGGGGCATTCGAGCTCAGCCAGAATTTCCAGCGCATCAATTTCCTGCTGCAACGCCTTTTCCTCGCCCTCTCGCGTCGTGAAGTGCGCAATCCGGGCGTTGAAGGCCCCGGCCAGCCCTTCTTCCTGCGCGCCGCCGTCAGCCACGCCCAGGGCTGGATGACCAACCCGATGAAGGCGATGAACTCGCAGCTTCAGTTCTGGCAGAACACCACCGCCCTCTATGCCGAACTCACCCAGGCCATGCTCTCAGGCGGCGGCCGCCTGACGCCCAAGGCTGCGGGCGATGACGGCCCAGAAGACGCGCGCTTCGCCAACGAGGAATGGGACAAGCACCCGTTCTTCTACTACCTGAAGCGCCAGTACCAGATCATGTCGGAGTATCTGGAAAGCATCGCCGACACCGCCTCGACCGGCGAAGACGAAAAGCACTCCGAGCAGATCCACTTCTTCACGCACCAGCTGGTCGACCTGTTCTCCCCGGCGAACTTCCTCGCCTCCAACCCTGTGGCCATCAAGAAGGCGGTCGAGACCAATGGCCGATCGCTGGTCGAGGGCCTCGAAAACCTGGTGAAGGATCTCGAGCGTTCTGGCGGCGACCTGCTGGTCACCCTGTCCGATCCCGAAGCCTTCAAGGTCGGCGAGACCCTTGCCACCGCCAAAGGCCACGTCGTCGACGAGACAGAGCTATTCCAGCTGATCCGTTACGAGCCGACGACCGAGAAGGTCTATGCCCGGCCGCTGATGCTGATCCCGCCATGGATCAACAAGTACTACATCCTCGACCTGCAGCCGAAATCATCGCTGGTGAAATGGCTCACCGACCAGGGTTTCGCCGTCTACATCGTCTCCTGGAAGAACCCGCGCGAAGAGCTGCGCGAGTACGGCATGGACAGCTATGTCACGCAGGGCGTCGTGCCCGCGATGAAGAAGGTGGACGCCCTGCACGGCAATGACGGCATCAACGTCGTCGGCTACTGCATCGGTGGAACCACCCTGTCGCTGACCCAGGCATGGCTTCAGAAGACGAAGCAGGACAACCCCGCCAAGTCCTGCACCTTCTTCACCGCCCTCACCGATTTCGAAGACCCCGGCCCGCTCAAGTCCTTCATCGACGAGGGCTTCATCACCGGCATCATGGTCGAGGCGCACCGCAAGGGATTCCTCGACCAGCGCATCATGGCGCGCACCTTCAGCTTCCTGCGCCCCAACGACCTCGTCTACGGGCCCGCCGTGAAGGCCTATCTGCTGGGCGAGCAGCGCCCGAAATTCGATCTGCTGTTCTGGAACGAGGACTCCACCCGCCTGCCTGAACGCATGGCGCGCGAATACCTGACGCACCTCTATCGCGACAACCTGTTCGCCAAGGGCGAGTTCGAGATCGAAGGCGTGAAGGTCGGCCTCGATGACATCAAGATCCCGCACTATGTCGTCGCCTGCGAGAAGGACCACATCGCGCCGTGGGTCGCCTCGTTCAAGGGCCTCACGCGCCTCAAGGGCGGCGGCCGCTTCGTGCTCGCGCAATCGGGCCACATCGCCGGCATCGTGAACCATCCGGACAAGAAGAAATACGGCTACTGGGTCTCCGACGCCGACCCCGGCGCCGACCTCGACGCCTGGCGCGCCGGCACGGAAGCGCACGATGGCTCGTGGTGGCCGGATTGGGCCGCATGGCTCGGTCGCCGTTCCGGCAAGAAGATCACCGCCGAAGAAAGCTTCCCCGCCTCCGTCCCGCGCCTTGAGCCGGCCCCCGGCAGGTATGTGCGAGAGTAGCTGATGAGCGAGGCGGATATCGTCAGCTCGCGGCGACGGGTGCTGCGCGCCGTGTTGCTGTTCACGCTCGCATCGCTGCTCACGGTCGCGCTCGGCGCCGTTGTGATGGCGCAGGACGGTGTGCCGTTGGGCATCTGGATCCGGAATCCCGTCGCGTGGCTGGTCACGCTTGGGATTGGATTCGGGCTTGCTCTGCGCGGCTGGCTCACCGGATGGACCACCCCCGCGGCCCTCGCCATCGTCGCACTCAGCTTCCTCGGCCCTGAACAGGAAGGCGTGCATCGCTGGCTCGGTCTTGGCGCCGTTCAGCTCAATGCCGCCGCGCTCATTCTGCCGGTCGCCATTGCCGCCTTCCTCTATGAACGCGCAATGCTTGCCGTCACCTGCTTCGCACTGATCGCCCTCGCGCTTGCCCTGCAGCCCGACATTTCACAACTTGCCGGGCTTTCACTCGCAGCAATCATCCTCGCCTATGCCCGCTTCGCGTGGAGAGGCGCGGCCATCGCACTGGTCATCGCCACCGGCGCCATCGCCCTATGCCTGTTGCGTCCTGATCCACTGGCCCCTGTCCCGCACGTCGAAGGCATCTTCCAGCTGGCGTGGAGCCAGTCGCCGCTACTCGCCATCGCAATGCGCACGGCCCTTGCCGCTGCCGTTATCAGCCCACTTCTCGTATGGCGCGCGGGCCGCGTCCATTGGGCCGCACTGGCTCTCTCCGCCTACTTCGCCGCCACTGCCTTCGCGCCCGCGCTGGGCGCCTACCCCGTTCCGCTTGCAGGCTACGGCATGAGCTTCGTCATCGGCTGGCTTCTGGGTTTCCTCGCGCTCGCATCGCCTAGCGGCCGGACCGTGCGCAAGTAGCGCCTGCCCCTTTCCTCCCTCGATCGCGTCCCCCTCTCGCCCCGCCCTAGCCTGTCATCCCGGCCGAAGTGCGAAGCACGCAGAGCCGGGACCCACTCAACCATCCCGACACCGTCAAAATGGGTCCCGGGTCTCGCTGCGCTCGCCCGGGATGACAACTGCTGGCGTTGCCCGACTGTCGGAAACCACCGCTGCAAACTCGTAGGAAACCCAAAAACAATCTCCCATCCTATCAAAGCCCTGCCGCCAAAATTTGTAGGATGGGATCGCCGTAATTCGGCCGGGCCGGATGCGGGCCTATACTCATCCCCATGCAGGCCGAAGCGACAGCACGCCAACATGAAGCCCACTGGTTCCGCGCCGGTGAGTGGCTCACGGCCGCCACCCGTGGCGCCGAGGCCGCGCCGGACCAGCTCACGCGCCTTCAGGCCCTTCACGTCAAGCGGCTGATCTGCCTGTTCGCGTGTGCGCTGCGCCGCCTCATCCTTCTCGCCGCCCTCGCGATGGAGCTTGACCGCACGCCGCCAGCGCCGCGCCGGTCGCCTCCCCACGACAAGGCCGTGAGGCGATCCGGCGCGAAGAGAACACCGATCCGGCTCTACGCCTTCGGCCGGCGCGCATCGGATGCGCACGCTCACGCCGCCGCTTCAACAGAGTCCGGAACGGCGCACGAGAAAGACCCACGCAAGCCGCGCTTTCACATCGGCCAGGCCGACTGCCTCATCCAGGGCAGTCAGACACAAGGCAGCGCGCCGACCCGCGCATCGCAACCCCGCCACCCGCATCGCGAAGCAACCGGCGCAAGCGAAAGCCTCGAGATCGAGGAGCCGCCGCTCGAACTCCTGCCGCGGGAGCTTCGCCTCACCGTGAACACCGCCGCGCCTGCGACTGCGCAAGCCGCAGCAGCCGCGCAACACGCCGATCCCGCCCCCACAAAATCCGCCGCGCCGCCGGCCGCCATGACGAAGCAGCAGCTGCTCGAATACCTCTTCGCCCTGACCATGCTGCTCGCAGATCCATCCCGCGCCATCCGCCGCGCCGCCCTCGCACTCGCCCGAAACCGTGAGCTGCCGCGCCAGATCGCGCGCCTGGAATTCATCCGGCCTAAGGGCGTCATGCGCTTCTCACTGCGCGACTACGCCCGCGTCCTGCTGCCGCTTCACAAGGAGCTGCGCCACGTCACCGGCGAGCTGATCCATGACTCAAGCTGACCCCAACGCATCGCCATCCCGCCAACTCGCAGCCACCTGCGAGATCGCAGACCCGCGCCCAATTTGCCGACAGGAAGCAAAATGACAGCCCGACAGTATCCCAGCCTGACAGCTGCAGCCCGAGCGCCAGCCAGTCGCCCGAAGCCCAGGCAATTCCCTAAGGTCACCCTAACATCCGCTTCGCACATGCGGAATTTTATTCGCACCTGCGGCAATTTTAATCTTGCCTTTGCCGCAGTGCGGCATTAGATGGGGATCACAGAGTTAGGACCACCCTCTCAGGAGCCTCCCCATGAACCCGATGACCGACATGTTCGACTTCAACAAGAACCTCGAACAATTCTCGAAAATGATGCCGGATTTCGCCAACGCCGCCCCGATGAAAGCCTTCACCGACATGCAGGCGAAGTACCGCGCTGTCGCGATCGAAGCCCTCAACAAGAACGTCGAGCTGACGACCGCCTGGATGACCGACGCCGCGAAAGACGCGACGGCGCTCATGACCCCGGAAGCCCAGCCGACCGCCTACGCCAAAAAAGCCGGCGAACTGGCTCAGGCCACGATGCAGGACATCCCGGCCCGTCTGATGGCCTACGCTGAAGTCGCCAAGAAAGCCCAGACCGAGCTGCTCGACACCGTCGTCGCCCTGACGCCGAAAGTTGTCGAAGAAGCCACCGAAGCCACGACCAAGGCTGCCAAAGCCGCCAAGAAAGCCGCCTAAGCTTTCTTCGCGCGTGAGCGCCGGGTCCGGACCTCCTCCTCCCCCGGACCCGGCTGCTCCCTCCCCCTCTCGGGGGTAAATGCCTGATCCGACAAAGGGCGCGTTGAGTTCGTTTCGATCTCCGCGCCCGAGTCGCTTGTAGCGTAGCGTTGCGTTTGTATCCGGCCCGATGGGCGCGTTGCAGCTGTCGCTGCATTTGCCGCCTCCCTTCGGCCTCCGGCGTATGCGTAAGTGGAGTTGGCCGATTCGAGTCTCATCGGCCGAGTAGAGTAAAAAGCGTAGAGTGATGGGAAGGCGCGCTTCATCGAAGCGCGTCTTTCTGTTTATTCCGCCATCGCCAGCGCAGCCTTCGAAAGATGCGTTCGCGTCCCATCGGCCGTCCGAACAGCAAACACGGCCGCCAACCCCAGCCGCTCCGCCATCGCAAGCCCATCGCCAAGCCCCAGCGCAAAAAGCGCCGTCGCCCACCCATCGGCGTCCATGCAGTGTTCGTGGATCACAGCGACGCCACAGACATCCCCCGCCGGCGTCTTCCCCGTTCGCCCATCCAGCAGATGCGAACCCCCATCCCGCCGCCGCACGAAATCGCCCGACGTCGCGACCGCCAGATTCACCAGCGCGATATCCGTCTCCGCCTCCCCCGCCGCCAGCGGCAAGTCCGACAACTCAAGCGCCACCCACCACGGCTGCGCATCCGGCTTCACGCCCCACCCCACAAACTCGCCGCCGATCTCCATCAGGAAACTCGGCACGCCAAGCTCACGCAGGCGCGCTGCGCAGAGATCAACGGCGTAGCCCTTCGCGATGGAGGACAGATCCAGCCCCACGCCGCCGGGCTGAAAGGCGCGACGCGCTTCAGGATCAATCCGGACATCACGCCATGAGGCGCGCTTCTGTCCGCTTCCGATGTGGGCGAGCGCCTCCAGCGCCGGCCCAAACCCCAGCATGTCCATCCGCCTCGCCAGCGCGGGATCATATGCGCCATCCGTCAGCGTCGCGATTCCCATTGCGCGTGACAGCACGGTGAAGAATTCCGGCTGAAGTTCGCGCCAACCCTCCTCCGCCCGGTTGAACCGGCAGAGATCGGACTCCATCTCCCATCCACTCATCTGCCGGATCACCAGCGCGCATGCACCGTCCAGCGTCGCCATCACATCGGGATTGGAGATACTCTCCGGAGCAGCAAACGACAGCGACCAGCCCGTGCCCATCGTCGCGCCCGACAGCCGCCGCACCGGCGCATCGATGCGCGAGGCGTGCACGTCCGCCGGCTTCATGCCTTTCGGGATCAGGAGACGAGGGTCTGATGGTCTGGACTGCGTCACTGTCATTCCCGCCGGAGCGCGTCAGCGCGAAGAGCGGGAACCCAGGAGTCGCGCGCACATGTGCCAGCCGCTCCTGGGTTCCGGGTCTGCGCAGCTTCGCTGCTTCGTCCGGAATGACAATACGGATCAGTCACGACAGACATCGGCCAGGATCAGCCCGGCAGCACTTCCAGCACGGCCACATAGGTCGACATCGAGTTGACCGGCTTGCCTTCCATCGACGCAGTACCGCGCGATTCCGCTTCCAGCCAGTACATGCCTGCGTTCTCCAGCGTCAGCTTGACCGTGCCGTCCGCAGCGGACTTCAGGACGATCTCGCCGGCTTCCTCGCGATAGCGGTCGCCGCCCGCGATGACCGTGACCTCGACGTTCGCAGCCGGCTTGCCGTTGTCCGTCAGCTTGAAGGTGATCTCTTCGCCCGAATAGAGATCGTTCGGGTGCGTGACCGGAACCAGCTCCAGGCCCTTGCCCGTCGGCGTGATCGCGCTCGGCGCGCCGTTAGTGACGAAGGTCTCGACACGGCGGCTGGAGAGCGTCAGCTCGACGCCCGGCTTCGTGTCGATGCCCTGCGCTACGTATTCGGCCATCGTGCCGCGCCAGCGCTTCGTCTCCGCGCCTTCCTTCCAAGACGCGTTCAGGCCGCTGTTCGCCTGAGCAATGCGGTAAGTCCCCTTCTGGTCGAGCTTGAGGTCGAACGTCGTGCGATACTGGCCGACGGTCGCGTTCACCGGCTTCACCGAAGAGCCATCAGGCGCCGTGATGCTGATCGCATCGATCTGCATCGGGCGGTGATCGGGGAAGAACAGGTTGTTCGAGATCGCGCCGTCGATCGTCACCCACGCATTGTCGCCCGAGACCACGGTGGCCGAGGGCAGGATCCAGGCGCGATGCGCATGGGCGGCGCCAACCGTCAGAGAGACGACGGCGGCGGCGACGATCAGCTTCTTGGCCAGGTTCTTCATGATGTCTCTCCCGGAGTGAATGGCGATTCGATCTGGATTACTTGGTAAGCTTGAGCGTCACGGCGCCGAGTTCGGTCTTGCCCGTGGCCGATGCCGTAGCTTCGGCGCCCGGCGCCCACTTGAACGGAATCTCGACCAGCTCCTTGCCGCCCACTTCGCGGCTGGCTTCGACGATGATCTTGTAGTCGCCGGCCGGCAGGTTCGCGAAGGCAGCGCCGCTCGTGTCGAACTTCACCGTGTTCTTGCCCGGCGGCTTGGTTGGGCTGGAAACGCCATCGACCGGCATGTTGAGCTCGCGGCCGGTGCGCCGCCACCACTGGCGGATGTCCTTCAGCCACTTCTCGCCTTCCTGATCCTTCAGCTTGATGTCGTACCAGACCGAAAGATTGGCCGCGACCTTGCCGCTTGCATCCTCGATCCAGATCGCCACGTACGGGCGATGATATTCAGCAACGTTGAGCTTCGGGATTTCGACGGTCAGCTCCAGCGTGCCGGCATGCGCCGCACCCGCCATCGCCACCGGAACCGCAAGCATAACGACACTACGCATCAGCATCCGTCCTCAGACATGAACCAGGAAAACGGCGATCAACGCCGGAACGACAAGACCCGCGCCGACGATGAACCAGGTCGGCGGTCGGCGTGGCGCATGCATCCACAACAGCACGAGGCCTGTGATGCAGAACAGGATCGCCGCAACCGAGAAGACGTCGAGGAACCAGAACCACACCGGGCCCGTATTCCTGCCCTTGTGAAGATCGTTCAGCCACGAGATGGGGCCGCGATCCGTGTTCTCGAAAATGACATCGCCCGTCTCACGGTCGACCGACAGCCAGGCGTCGCCGCCTGGCTTGGGCATGCCGACATAGACCTCGGCGTCGGACCATTCGCCCGCCTTGCGCGACACAGGCGCGCCGAGTTCCTTTTCCAGCCATGCCGTCACCGGAGCGGGAAGGATCGCCGTCTCGCCTTCCGCCGGTCCATCGCCCAGCTGCACGAGAATTTCCTGCGGCATGACTGCGGTCTTCTCGATGACCACAGGCTGGCCCTCGATCTGGCCAGCGTGGTTGAGCGTGATGCCCGTCACGGCAAACAGCAGCATTCCCACCAGCGTCGCGGCGCCGGTGATCCAGTGCCAGACGCGCGCCTGCGTCATCCAGAACAGGCGGCGCACCTTGGCCTTGTGAGCCTTCCGCGCGGCCTTTTCGGCCTTCAGACGCTCTGCGTCTTCCGGTCCCGCCGCCTGCAAGTTCGCCCCTTCGGCCATCCAGCATCCTGTTGCGTGGCGACCCCGACTCGCCCCGCGATTTCCGACCGCCGCAGCGGCTTTGATTTCAGCGACCGTTACGCCAGCAACCCTCCATTTGCAACCCATTCTCATTTGCAAAAAACAGTGAGACCCTCGGTTTTGCTGCGAAAACTGGCGCCGCGACCGCAGGTCGCTGGCCAGGCGTCATCTCGCTTGAGGCAACGCCGCGGGCGTGCATGGTGAGGCTCCAGTTATCTCCCTGCTCCCCCCGAACGACCCCACTGAAGAGGACATCATGGCGCTTTCGAAACGGCTCACCCTTGCGCTGGCCGCCGCCGCCCTGCTTTCGGCCTGCACGACAGTCGCAGCCCCGCATGGCGTTTCGGCCGAGGCCTGGGCGATCCACCAGCGCCTGATGACGCTCGACACCCACCTCGATACGCCTGCCTTCTTCGACACGGCGCGCGGCTACGACATCATGGAACGCCATGATGTGGAGCGCGACGGATCGCAGGTCGACTATCCGCGCATGGTCGAGGGCGGCCTCGATGGCGGCTTCTGGGTCATCTTCATGGGCCAGGGCCCGCTGACGCCGGAAGGCTATCAGGCCGTCCGCGACTCCGCCCTCATCCGCGCCATGTCGATCCACAAGATGGTCGCCGCGAACCCCGACGCGTTCGAGCTGGCGCTGACGTCGGCGGATGCCGCGCGCATCAATGCCCTGGGCAAGAAGATCGTCTACCTGTCGATCGAGAACTCCTACGAGTTCGGCGAGGATCTCTCCCTGCTCGACACCTTCTACAAGCTGGGCGTGCGCATGGCCGGCCCGGTTCACAACGGCAACAACCAGCTGGCAGACTCAACCAACCCCGGACCGAATCCGCCGGTGAGTTGGGGCGGTCTGTCGCCAATGGGCCGCGAGTATGTGAAGCGCGCCAATGAGCTGGGCATCGTGCTCGACGGAAGCCACGCATCCGACGCGGCGATCGAACAGATGATCGATCTGTCGGCCACGCCGATCATCCTGTCGCACCACGGCGCCGACGGAATTTTCCAGCACACGCGCAACGCTCCGGACGAGCTTCTGAAGAAGCTGGCGGCCAGGGGCGGCGTCA
This sequence comes from Hyphomonadaceae bacterium UBA7672, assembly GCA_002483135.1. Lineage (GTDB taxonomy): Bacteria > Pseudomonadota > Alphaproteobacteria > Caulobacterales > Hyphomonadaceae > UBA7672. The sequence continues at coordinate 66,759 of DLHI01000021.1, forward strand.
TTCACATGAACGCGCTGGGATCGTTCCTGAAGGATCTCAACCAGTCGCCCGAGCGGATGGCTGCGCTTCAGGAGCTTCGCAAGAAATATCCCAACCCCAACCAGCTCTCGGGCGCCGAGTATCAAGCTTACCTGACCGAGATGAATCGTCTCAACCGTCAGCATATCGAGGTACGCGCCACGTTCGAGGACTACATGGAGCAGGTTCTCTATACGATCAAACTGGTCGGGGTGGACCATGTCGGCTTTGGCGCCGACTGGGATGGCGGCGGCGGTCTCGAGGGCTATCGCGATATCACCTACCTGCCCAAAATCACCGAACGGCTGCTCAAGGAAGGCTACACCGAGGAAGACCTCGCCAAGATGTGGGGCGGCAATGTCGTGCGCCTGCTGAAGACGGCGGAAGACTACAAGGCGAGTATCGGAAAGTAGTTGCTGGATTTGTGAGCACGCCCTCATCCTGAGGGATCGCGAAGCGATCGTCTCGAAGGATGATGGCGTGCTCGCGGTCGTTCGTGCAGAGCTACCCCATCCCCGGCGCCAGATCCTTGAGCATGAAGGCCGACGTCAGCAGCAGGTAGCCGCCGAACACGCGCTTGAGTTTCACCGGGTCCAGCTTGTGGGCCGCTGCTGCGCCTAGCGGCGCAGTCCAGATGCTCATGGCCGTGATCGCCACCAGCGCGATCATGTTGACGAAGCCCACCGAGCCTGTCGGCAGGCCGGGCTGGCCGAAGCCTGCGATCATGCTGCCGATGGCGCCGGGCACCGCGATGATCGTGCCGAAGCCCGCCGCCGTCGCCACTGCCCGGTGCATGTTGACGCCGCTCATCGTCATGATCAGCACGGCAGGCGTTCCCCCGCCAATGCCAAGCAGCGAGGAGAAGGCGCCTAGCCCCGAACCAAGCGCGGCGCGCGCCGGCCCCCTGGGCATGTTTTCCTCCGTCTTCACCTTGCGCCCGAGGATCTGGAAGACGAACTGCAGGCCCAGGGGGATGAGGAAGATGCCGAAGGCAATCTTCAGTTGGCCGCCATCCATGAAGCTGGTGAGCGCGACGCCCGCGACAACGCCGGCCACCACCCAGGGCAGCCAGCCCTTGAGGATACTCCAGTCCACTGCCCCGCGCTTTGCGTGCGCCTGTACCGACCTCAGCGAGGTAAAGAAGATGGTCGCCAGCGACGTGCCGATCGCCACATGCATGATGTGCTCGTCGCCGCCATCATGAGGCAACACCGTCAGCACGCCCGCCAGCGCCGGCACGACCACAAAGCCGCCGCCGATACCGAACATGCCCGCGACAAAGCCCGCGAACAGTCCGGCTACCAGCATGGAGACAACCAGCAGTCCGTATTGCTGGATCGCCACGCCGAACCAGTCTGTCTGGGAGGCTATCTGGCCCATTTCGGTAAGCGCCACTCGGGGTACGTCCAACCTGATCGCGTCGGGAAAGGTATGCGTCCGGCATGCGCACCGGCGCGACGGGGAGCAAGGCCGGCGGCCCCCCACGGCCGCCTAACCTTCACAGGCGCCACCTATTGCAGCGCCATCGCCCAGATGGCGCCCACGCAGGAGAATGCGCGCCCCTGCGTGGGCCACCTGTGCGGTTTTGACGCCGCCTAGAACGTCTGCTTCGCGCGGACGTAGTAGAATCCGCCCTGCCAGTCGACGATGGAGTCGGAACGATAGATGCGTCCGTTGGTGGTTTCCTGGAGGTAGGGGTTGCCTTCCGCAGGATAGGTGTCGAGCACGTTGCGCGCGCCGACCGCGAGGTTCAGCGAATCGCTGACATCCCAGCCGAACTCGAGATCGAACAGCACTTCGGCCGGCATTTCCTGCTTGGCGAGGCCCTGCGGATAGGCCGACGCCGCGTTGGGATTGCAGGTGAAGCCGTCGCTCGCGTTGCCGGTCAGGCAGTTGGACACGGTGTAGTCGCCCGTGTAGTTCGCCCGGCCCATGAACGTGAAGTCGCCGATGCGGTGTACGGCTGAGAAGACGCCGCGCAATTCCGGAGCAGCGTTCTCGAAGTCAAACACGTCTTCCTCGAAGAACAGGTTGGCGATGTTCACCTGCTCGATCGAGAACTTGTTGTAGTTGAGGCTGGTCGTGAACGTGGTCGATCCGAACTCGCCCCAGTCGGCGTCGTAGGTGACAACCAGGTCGACACCTTCCGTTTTCGAATCGAATGCGTTCTGGAAGAAGTTGACTCCGCCGATCGTATCAGCGCCAGGAACCCCCGCCGCCAGCAGCGCAGTGCGGATCGCCGGCGTCACGTTGATGGTGGCGGTTGCGTAGAACTGGTCCTCGAGGTCGATCCGGTAGAAGTCGAGCGTGACGTCGACCGGACCAAAGCTGCCTGTCGCGCCCAGCGAATAGTTGGTGGACGATTCAGGCTGCAGCTCCTTCGCGCCGAGAAACTGCGAGACCGGGTTGGTTGCCGGGAACAGGCCCACCGCCACCGGCTCGCCCGCCGGGAAGCGCGTCGAGACGTTGATGGTCGACAGCTGGCCTGGCGTGGGCGCCCGGAAACCAGTGCCCACCGATCCGCGCAGATTGATGTCCGGCGTAAGCGAATAGCGGCCCGACAGCTTGTAGTCGAATGTCTCGCCGAAGTCGGAATAGTTCTCGAACCGCAGCGCAAGGTTGAGAAAGAGGTCGTCCGTCACATCGGATGCGAAGTCGACATAGGCGGCATAGCTGTCGCGGTTGAGCGACCCCGAGTAGGCGGGGTTGTTTCCCGGGAAGCCGTCCGATCCCACCGCGAGCTGCGTGTAGACTGGGTCCGACGCGGTCTGGCAGTTGAGGTTGGTCATGCCAGCGGCGAGACCGGCTGGCGTCGCCGTGCGGGCGCCGACTGTCGTTTCGTTGGAGCAGAAGTTCCACGGATCCTGCAGGGCGTACGGCCCCGCGATCCAGGACGCCTCTTCACCGGGAACGATCTCATAGCCCTCGTCGCGGTATTCAGCGCCGAAGCCTATATCGAGCGGATTGGCGAAGAAGCTGACCGGCAGGGTGTAGACGAAGTCGGCGTTCAGCGCGAACTCGTCCGATATCAGATCGCCGGGGTGAAACTCGGTCGGCGACAGGTTGCCGAGCGACGGGTTCACGGTGTTCCACAGCGTGTAGTAGATCGTGTCCTTCCCGTAGCGGCCCGTGAAGTCGTAGGAGAAGTTTTCCGCAAAGTCGCCGCGGATGCCCCCCGTGAACGAATAGTCGACGACGTTGCCGCCAAAGCGCGGCGTGCGGCCGGCGGGATAGGTCGATAGGTACTGGAAGATCGACCCGTTCTGCGTGCGGATACGCGACGTATTGATGGAGGCGACGGGGCTGCGATAGTTGAAGTCGCCGTCAGACGTCGAGTTCGAGTAGTTGGCGAAGCCGTACAGCTCCATCGTATCGCTCAGCTTGTAGCCGGCGTTGATGAACATCCGGAACGCTTCCGCTTCCGGCTGGCCCCAGATCTGAACATTCGAGGAATCGAAGTCCTCGCCCGATCCGAACAGGTAGGCGTATTGCGGGTTGGCGGCGAGATACGCGGCGACGCTGAACGAGCCCTGCTGCCAGTTGACGCCATTGGTGTTGCCGCGCTGGATGTCCCACTGCATGCCGCGGTTGGTGGGCTGGGCGCTTGTGCCCTCAACGCTGATGTTGATGAAGCCGTTCTCGCCCAGCGCCAGGCCCAGGTTGGCGGCAATGAGCAGGTCCTCGCCGTCGTCTTCATAATAGGAACCCGCCTGGAACTGGATTTCCCCGCCTTCCGGCGCGTCCTTCAGGATGAAGTTCATGACGCCGGCGATGGCGTCCGAGCCGTACTGGGCCGCCGCGCCATCGCGCAGGACTTCGATGGTCTTGATGGCGGACGCGGGGATGGTAGCGACATCCGGTCCCTGCGTGCCCGATCCGCCGATGCTGACGAGAGCCGCGCGATGGCGCCGCTTCGAGTTCACCAGCACGAGCGTCTTGTCGGAGGCGAGGCCCCGTAACGCGGCTGGGCGGATGAAGGTGGCTCCGTCCGAGATCGGCTGGCGCGCGATGGTGTAGGAAGGAACCAGTGTCTTGAGAATGTCGTTGGTGTCGGTGAACGAGATGTCCTCGATCGCCTCTGCCGTCAGAACGTCGACTGGGACAGCTGAGTCGGCGACACTCCTGCCGGTACGCGTACCGGTAACGATGATAATGTCGTCGCTGTCGTCAGCGGTCGCCGCATCTACCGGAGGAAGCTCTGGTCCGCTTTGCGCCTGGGCTGTCCCTGTCAGCGCCGCTCCCGCCACAGCCACGCAGATAAGCCCGTGATAGAGAAGTCTGGTCTTCATGTTGGTCCCCGTTTTTCCTGTCCTGCTCTCCTCTGTTTCCTTCCCCACGTTTCTCGTTGCCCTGATCAGGCAGGCTCGGCCTGCACGGGTACAGCCGAACCCGACCAGCGGATCGCAAAAACGTGACGATGTCCGAATGGAAGGCGCCGCTATTCCGGCGCCCCAACGCAGGTCAGGGCGGAGCTGCGGATGCAGCCGCCCGATGCGAATTTTTCCTATCGCGTTTGGGAAGTATGACGCCGCTGCTTCAAAGCGCCATACGCGCAGGAACGATCGACGCCGATCTGTCGTATTTGGTCGTCACACTGCCAAGGGCGTGAGCGCGCCTGCACAACGCAGCGACAACTTCGGTCGCCACAACACGCCTCACTGAGGTGTTTGCGCAATTCCTGCGCGCGATTGCATCAAGCTCGATCAGGATTCTCCGCTGGTCGATGCCCGTAGTAGTACACTATATCAGCCCTGACTGCGCCGCCGCGCAACTGTGCCCAGCGATGCATCACATGCGCGCCATGAGGGCAGGCATCGCGCTCAGTTTGATGCGTACCGCTTCGCCCTTCACCTTCTTGCGAGGCAAGCGTAGCGTCGCGAGACGATACGACAAGACTTGGAGACGATCGGGATGACGCCTTTGCGGACAGGACGTGGGCTCGGCGCGCTTATAGCGGCGCTGGCTCTTGCGCCGGCGGCATTTGCGCAAGCCTACCAGCCCCCGCGCACGCCAGACGGCAAGCCCGACCTGCAGGGCATGTGGACCAACTCCAGCATCACGACACTGGAGCGCGCCAATCCCGCCCTGCCCCTCGTCTTGAATGACGAACAGCGGGCCACGATGGAAGGCCAGCGCCTCCAGCAGGAAGTCTCCGCCAACAGCCCAACCGATCCCGAAACTGGCGCGCCCTCCTCCGGCGGCGCCATCGGCGGCTACAATGCGTTCTGGCTGGATCGCGGCATGCGCGTCGGCGTGATCAATGGCGAGGCGCGTTCATCATGGATCACCGATCCTGCCAACGGCAAGATGCCGGTGTCGGAGCAAGGCAAGGCTCGCATCGCGAAGATCATGGCCACCCGCAATGAGGACGGGCCAGAAGGCATGAATCCCGCCGACCGCTGCCTCATCGGCTCGCGCGGCTCTGGCGGCCCGCCCATGCTCAACAATATCTACAACAATACATACCACATCGTTCAGACCCCCGACCATGTGATGATCGACGTGGAAATGATGCACGACGCCCGCATTGTCCGCCTCGGTCAGGACCACAAGCCCGAACCGGTGAAGCAGTGGCTGGGCGACAGCGTCGGCCACTGGGAAGGCGACACGCTGGTGATCGTCACGCGCAACTGGAACCGCTGGCATGGCGACTACGAGCCGGTCTTCCTTTCGGAACAGGCCACAGTCACCGAACGCTTCACACGCACGGGTCCTGACGAACTCACCTATGCTTTCGAGGTCGATGATCCCGGTTTCTATACCCAGACATGGAAAGGCGAGATGCTGTTCACGACCTCGCCCGGCGATGTCTATGAGTTCGCCTGCCACGAGGGCAACCACGCCCTTGAGGGCATCCTGCGCGGGGCACGGTTTCTGGAGCGGACCAAGTAGGAATATCTACTTCACATACGCCCGCACAACCGCCTCAAGGAAGTCGCGTCCTTCGTAAAGCGATTGCACGCGCAGCTTCTCATTAAGCCCGTGCGCGTTTGTCTCGCCACTCTTCGAGAACATGCCGCTGAGACCATAGGTCGGGATGCCGGCGTTCATCAGGAAGCGGCCGTCGGTCGCCCCCGCAATCATGATCGGCGCCACGGGCACGCCGGGCCACATCTTCGCAGCCTGCGACTTCACCGGACCCATGATCTCGTCTGTCAGCGGCGGCGCCGATGATCCGTCACGGCGGCGGACGATGGAAACCTTCACGTTCGGATCAGCTATCGCCTGTTCCAACGTGTCTTTGACCTGTTCGGGTGTCGTACCTTGCATCACGCGGCACGACAGCGTCGTCTTCGCCCGCTGCGGCAGCGCGTTGGGCGCATGGCCCGCATCAAGCTGGGTCGCCACGCAGGTCGTGTGCAAGGAGGCGTTGTAAGTGGGGTCTGCGAGAAGAACGGCCAACGCCGCCTGGTCCTCGGGGTTCTTCGCGACCGCCGTCATCGCATTGCCGATTTCGCCGCCGAGGATCGGCCCTGTGACGCGAAAATACTCGCGCGTCACCGGCGTCACCTGCACAGGGAAAGATACGGCCGACACCTTATTCGTCGCCGCCATCAGCTGGTAAATCGCATTGTCCGGCGTGGGGCGCGAGGAATGTCCGCCCGGATTGGTGACTTCCAGTTCGAACACCTGGTGTATTTTCTCGCCGGCCTGAATCTGCATCACGAGCGCCTTGCCGTCATCCGACAGCAGACCGCCCGCGCCTTCATTCAACGCAAACGCGACGTCGAACCACTCCTTGTGATTCTTCAGGATGTAGTCGATGCCGTTGATGCGATTGGACGTCTCCTCCCCGCAGGTCAGCGCCATCACCAGATCGCGCGGCGGCTTGAAGCCTGCCTCCTGCTTCAACCGGATCATCAGGTCGAGCCAGACTGCCGCCTGCCCCTTCATGTCGGCCGTGCCTCGGCCATAGAAATAACCGTTCTCCTCGAACAGCATGAAGGGATCGCGCTCCCAGTCCTCGCGACGGGCATCGACCACGTCGATATGCCCCATCATCAGCACGCCCTTCTTCGTCGGATTGGCGGCCTTGATCCTGGCGACGATGTTGCCGTCATCCGGCCGGTCGGGCGGAATGATCACTTGATAGTCCGCAGCCGTGAAGCCCGCAGCCTTCAATCGCGTTTCGGCCGCACGCACCACTTTCGTGCAGGAGCCGGTGGTGGGGGATGAGTCGATCTCGACCATCTCCTCATAGATGGCTCGGAAGGCCGCGCGGCCACTGTCGTTTGGCTGCGCTGAAGCGTGCGCGCAGGCCAATGCGGCAATGGCGCCGAGCATGACGGATTTTTTGTGACGCATGGCGTATTCCTGACTACGTGCCTACGCCAACTTCCCCAGCCCGCGCGCGATGGCAAGCCCCACCTTGCGTCACGCAAGCGCTGCGGCCTTCTTGCCTATGGAAACGGGTCCTCTTCGGTCGGCTTCGGCCCCGTCACGCCGGGACGGCCGAATGAACGCAGTCTTTGTTCATAGCGCTGCACGGCGGCGAACGTCAGGCGCGTCCATTCCTGCACGCTACCATCGCCGAAATTGCGGGTGGTGCGGATGCGGCCTTCGGCATCCTCCGCCAGCAGGCCGTCCTCGATCATCTTTCCGATCTTGCGCCGCACGGTCTCACGCGGCAGACCGATCCTGTCCGCGACCAGCAGGCGGGTGATCGAGCCCCGATACTGCTCCGGCGGCTCAACCAGTTCCAGCACCTCGGGCGGCGTTGTCGAATCCAGCATCAGCGGGCGCATCGTCGCCTCCGACACGGTCAGGTAGATGAACATGCTCTCCAGATCGAGCTTGGGCCCAACCCGCGCCGAATAAATTACATCGAGCATCAGTTCGACGTTGGCGAACGCATATGCCCGCATGTTGCGGGGAACCTTCGGGGGATTGCCTGTCATCAGTCCTGACCTGCGGCCACTATATGCCAACATGTGCAGCACTACCCAATTTGGGCAAGGCGCCTAGGCGGACACGGCAGTAACCCGTCGCTGATTCAGCTCCCGTTGACCAGCGGCAGGAAGAAGTGGGCATGCGCCCGCGCATCCGATGTAGCTTCAGAGTACAGGCATGTCAGAAACCGAATTCGCCAAGGTGATCGCCTGCAAACATTGCGCAAAGCTGCAACGTCTGAAGGCGGCGCCCGTCGACTCATCCGGCCGCCCAGCACTCTACTTCAAGATGTCGTGTGTGAAGTGTTCGGCGACAGACAGTTATGCTTTGCACGATATCGTTCTGCTCAAGGTGCGACCGCGCCTCACGCCCAACATACCCCCGTCAGCATCCCCGGGGCTGACGGCAACATGCGACGCTGACTTCCATCCATCGCCGCCACGCCGATCTCACCGCCAAGCGACGTGAACGCCATGCGGTTGCGCGGTGGATCGAGCGCGATGCCGATCGCCTCGCGCAGGCCGCTCAGGATGACCTCGCGATCGACACGCACGGCCGGATCGTAAGTTCCCGCGCGATCCAGGGGTGCGCGCGAGATCGTATTGTCGCCACGGTCTGTCCAGTAGATCATGCGCGCGGTCAGATCGAGATCGAGATCGATCGGCTCAGGCAGGCGCGCGAACAGGGTCAGCATGTCCCGCCGGCTCGTTGCAGTCGATCCCGCCGGCATCCGCATGTCGATACGGCGGATCATGCCCTGCGAGGCGTTGTCGCCGCCCTTCTGAGTCCAGTAGACATGACCTCTGCCCGGATCGAGTGCGATCCCAACGCACCATCGCGTCTCATCGCCCTTGTCGGTAACGGCATTGCCCGTGATCACCAGGGTCTCGATGCCTGACCCGTCGAGGTTGCAGCGCTTCACCGCCATACCCTCGCGATCCGACCAGTAGAGCTTGCCCGCAGCCTCGTCGATTTTCAGCTGCTTTGGCGTGAAGGCGCCGCCGGGCGCCACGATCGTGGTCAGGCCAGAGCCATCCTTCTCGCAGCGCATGATCGTGCCGTCGCGCTCAGCGGGGCGACCCATGTCGGTCCAGAAAATCTGCCCGGTGGCAGAATGGACTGCGATGCCGTCATTGATCATGCCCTGCGGCCGCGAACCATCCGCAGGTGACTGGTCCACCAGCGTCGCCATCTCCCCGGTCTCCGGGTCAGCCATGTAGACCCGTGCCTGACCCAGATAGTAGAGGCGCGGCGCGGGACCTGCCGGCGCAAGTCCAGGAACGCTTGAACACGCCGCCAGCGCCGCCGATCCGGCCAACCCCGTGATCACCTGCCTGCGATCCAGACCTGTCATGCATTCCCCTGGGCCAAGCTCACCCTGGCGCCAAGCCTACCCCAGACGCCCCGCGTCGCAAATCGCCCCCTGGCAGGCAAGATCAGACTGTCCCACGCGCCATGCGGCGAACGTCCGGATACTGAAATTTTCTCCACGCTTGCTCACACAAGCTTGACCCGGCTCACGGGCGGCTGAAAACCTGAATCCAATGTCGCGTGCAGTTGTCCGCCCAGCTGGTGAAGTGATTGGCCGTCCAAAACGCGGCGGCCTTTACATGTGGGCTCTGGCCATTGTGGTCGGGGCGCTCGTCGCTGTACTCGTCGCGCTCTTCGGCACGCTGGTTACTTACGCGCAATTCCTCGCCTATGGCGCCGCGTCCGGCCGCCTCTCCTCGCGCCTGCTCGACCTGCAATGGTGGCAGCTGCTGATCGGACCCATCGTCGGCGGCGCGATCATTTCGCTTCTGCTACGGGCCGGCATCTCGATAGGCTGGGGTCCGGCCCCGCGCCCCTTCGGCCTGCAGGATGTGCTACAGAACCGCCGCCTGCGCGGTTCGATCCGATCGACCACGCTTTCGCTGCGCGACAGTTTCCTGTCGGTGCTCGTCTCCATCGTCTCGCTTGGCTGGGGCGGCAGCGCCGGACGCGAGGAGCCTGTGGCCCACATGGGCGCAAGCCTGGGTGTGCTGCATGGCCGGCTGCTCGGACTTGATCTCGCCTCGCGGCGCATGCTGCTCGCCATGGGCGTCGCAGCCGCCGTCTCCGCGTCGCTGCACGCGCCCATTGCAGCCGTATTGCTCGCGAGCGAACTGATTCTCCGCCGTATGCGACTGACGGCGCTCGGCCCCGTTGTCGTTGCCTCCGTCTGCAGCTGGCTGGCCGCGACATGGCTCATGGGCTCGCGCCCGCTGATCGCGCTGCCGGACGTCGGCGAGATCACACACCTTGCGCACCTCTCCGGGCTGGCCGCGCTTCCGCTGCTGGTGATGTTTGGCTGGATGGCCAGCGTCATCTGGGCCCGCGCGCCCATCTTCGCGAGTTCCGCCGCCAGCCGCGTCGGCCTGCCGCTCTGGCTGATGCCTGTCATAGGCGGCGCACTGCTTGGCATTATCGCGCTGGCCTTTCCGCAGGTTCTTGGCGTCGGGTTCGAACCACTCGCCGCAGCTGTGGCGGGAAACTACGGCCCCGAATTCATGCCCGTGCTTCTCGTCGCGAAGATCGCAGCGGCTGCCGTAACCATCTCCTTCCGCTGGGGCGGCGGCCCCATCGCGCCAGCGCTCTTCATCGGCGCGATGGCGGGATCTTCACTGGCGGTCGTGGCTGGCCTCACCTTCGGCATACCGGCGCCGCAGGTCTATCTCGGCGTACTCGGCATGGCCGTTTGCGTCGCTGTCCTGCTCGACGCGCCGCTGGCGGCCGCCGTGCTGGCCTTCGAACTCTCCGGCTCGCCCGAGATCGGGGGAGCCAGCCTGCTGGCCTGTTACGTCGCGTGCATGGCGGTGCGCCGTCTGGCGCCCATCTCATCGGAAGAAACCGGGCAGACCCTGCGCTGGCGCTGACAGTCTTGGCGCTCATCCAAAGCTCTGCTTGCCGAAAGGCGCCTGCCGCTGCATCGTCTGCGCGCTATCGATGGCGCGACGATCAAGGAACGAAAGCGTGACAGTCAAGGATGACGCCGCAGCGGATGCGCCGAAGCATGAAGACGTCACCGCCTCGCCACTCCGCCCAGGCAGTCTTGCCTGGACGCTTGGCGTGTTCGTCGTGTTGCTGGTCGCCTTTTTCCTCCGCGCCACGCCGCTCGCGCTCGACGCCCCGCGCCAGACAAACGCGCCGGACCAGTTCGACGTCACGCGCGCGATCGAACGGCTTGGCAAGGTGCTGGACGGCACGCCCCATCCGGTGGATTCCGCCGCACTCAACGAAACCCGCGCACGCCTGGTGCGCGAGATCAGCGCGCTCGGCTACACGCCTGAAATTCGCGGGCACAATTCCTGCCAGGCGATGGCGCAGGGCGCGATCCGCTGCGCTTTTGTGCAGAATGTCTTCTTCCGTGCGGGGCCGAGCGAAGGGCCAGCCCTCGTCCTCGCTGCGCACTATGACAGCGTCGATGCAAGCCCCGGCTTTGCCGATGATGGCATCGGTCTCGCCGTGTGGCTGGAGGTCGCCCACCTCCTGAAGGCCACGCCGCCCCAAAAGCCGGTCGTATTCCTTCTCACGGACGGCGAAGAAACCGGCCTGCTCGGCGCGCAGGCGTTCGTCGACAACCGCGACGCCTACGGTTTCAAGATCGGCCGCATCATCAATCTCGAAGCGCGCGGCGTTCGTGGCCCGGCTATGATGTTCGAAACGGGGCGACCCAACGCCAATGTGGTCACGGACTGGGCAAAGAGCGGCGCGCGTCCCTTCTCCAACTCGATGATGACAGCGGTCTATGAGCTGCTGCCTAACTCCACGGACCTCACCGTATTTCTTGGCGCAGGGGCCAACGGGGTCAACATCGCCATCTCCGACGGGCTCGATTTCTATCACACCACGCGCGACAACCTGGCCATGCTCGATCGCGCCAGCGTTCAACACATGGGCGACCAGGCGTGGGGAGCAACACGCGCCTACCTCGCGGCGGACTGGAGTGGAGACGCAGCTGCCGGCGAGATTGTCTATTCCGATATCGCCTCGCGCCTGTTTGTCTCGCTGCCGCAGGTGTTCGCGCTGGTCCTGCTCGGTCTCTGCTTCGGACTGACAGTCATGATGCTGATCCGCCCGGCGCGCGACAGCGGCTGGAGCAAGCTCGACTATCGCGCGCTCGCTCTGCCGCCAATCCTGATGATCGGCGCGGGCCTTGCGGCATTCGCCCTGCAACAAGTGCTCGGCATTCTGCGGCCCGAGCCCGCCTTCTGGACCGCCAGCCCGCAGGCGCTGAACATGGCGATCTTTGCGGTGACGCTGATGGTTAGCGCGCTGCTGCTTGCGTTCCTCGCTCGGCGAACGGAGCCGGGATCGTTGTTCACCGCCGGCTGGTTCTGGTTCCTCATCCTCGGCATGGGGCTCAGCTTCGCCATGCCCGGCTTTGCAATGATCTTCCTGATCCCTGGCGTCGTGTTCGTGGTCGCAGGTGGTTTGGCATGGCTGTTCCCACGCTATCGGATCGCGGCCTACGCCGTAGCCAGTGCGTTTCTCGCATTGATCTTCTTCCCCCTGATCCACCTGCTCGACGTGACCATGGGTCTCTCGATGGCCGCCATGTTCGGCGTGGTCGAGGCGATGGTGATCGCCCCGATGCTGGCGCTGGTGGGCCCACTGACAACGCACCGCAAGCCTGTCCTTCTCGCGCTCGGCGGCCTCGTCGGCGGCGCAGCGATCGTTGCATTCCTGATGCCGGCCTACAGCGTCGATCGTCCGCTCGCGCTTAACTTCACGGCGCACTACGATCTGGATGAAAAGTCCGCCGCCTTGTTCGCGAGCGCGCGCAGCGGCGCGCTTCCCGCCGCCGTCCATGACCAGCTAACAGTCGGAGAGATCGCCTCACCGCCCGGCGCGGCGAGCAATCTTGCCGCCCGCGCACTCGATTTCCGCAACATCCCCGCCGCGACCGCAACCATCGTCCACGACGCCACCAACACGTTCGGCCATCGCGTCCTTAGCTTGCAGCTCGCCGCGCCCGGCGCTCGCAGCATCCGCCTGCGTATTCCCGCAACGGCGCGCCCCCTTAAGATCGCCTATGGCGGTCACGCCTACGAGACGAAGGCGGCGGCTACCGGCGACTATGTGATCGACCTCACGGGCGACGCCGCCAACGGAGCATCGCTGGAGGTAACGCTCGGCTCGACCGAAAAATCCGACTGGTTAGTCCAGGGCATCTGGTCCGGCCTGCCCGCCGACGCTGAACCGACCGCCAGCCTCCGCCCGGACACAACCGTGCGCATCCAGATGGGAGACGTGACCATCGCGACCAAGAAGCAGGCGTTCTGAGGTTTGGGACGTTTTGCGAGGCGCGAGGCCGAAATGACTCACACGTTATGGCGGCTCCAGAGCAGGCCCTAACCACTCGCTAACCATTGCCGCGCGAGACGTGGTACCTGCGAGGGCCGAACCCCGGTTCGCGCCACACTGACCCTAAGAGCTGCGAGAAAAACATGGCCGCCAAAGACCCCCTGATCGTCGCCGAAATCGCACGCGTGATCGCGAAGGAGCTGGGGGTCGGGGAAGGACAGGTCGCAGCCACGATCCAGCTGATCGAGGAAGGCGCCTCCATCCCCTTCATCGCGCGCTACCGCAAGGAGCGCACGGGCGGCCTCGACGACACGCAGCTGCGCACGCTGGCGGAACGCTTCGAATACCTCACCATCCTGAATGATCGCCGCGAAGTCGTTCTCCGCTCCATCCGCGAACAGGACAAGCTGACGCCGGAGCTCGAGAAACAGATCCGCGCTGCGCAGACGAAGGTGGAACTGGAAGACCTTTACGCCCCCTATCGCCCGAAGCGCCGCACCAAGGCGTCCATCGCCCGCGAAGCTGGGCTCGAGCCGCTGGCCGACCGCCTGCTTGCCAACCCCGCGCTTGATCCCGTCGCCGAAGCGCTCGCCTACATCGACGCCGGGAAGGGCGTCGAGAATGCCGAAGCTGCGCTGGAAGGCGCGCGCAGCATCCTGATCGAACGCATGTCGGAAACGCCCGCCCTCGTCGGCCAGATCCGCGAGAAGGTGTGGAGCGGCGGACAGCTTGGCTCGGCCATCGTGAAGGGCAAGGAAGCCGAAGGCGCCAAGTTCGCCGACTATTTCGAGTTCTCCGAAAACATCGCCAACATGCCGTCCCACCGCGCCCTCGCCATGCTGCGCGGAGAAAAGGAAGGCGTCCTCAAGATCGGCCTCGACATCCCGCATGACGAAAAGCAGCGCCATCCCGCCGTCACCGCGATCATGGCGGCCTTCAACATCCAGGACCGCAACCGCCCCGGCGATAAATGGCTCGCCGAAACCGCGCGCCAGGCGTGGAAGCAACGCCTCGCTCCCTCTTCCCACAGCGATCTCGTCGATCGCCTGAAGGAGCGGTCGGACCACGAAGCCATCCGCGTCTTCTCGCGCAACATGAAAGACCTGCTGCTGGCCGCGCCTGCCGGTCCGAAAGTCGTCATGGGCGTTGACCCCGGCATCCGCACCGGATGCAAGGTCGCTGTCGTCGATGGCACAGGCAAGGTGCTCGAGACCGCCACCATCTATCCGCACGAACCGAAGAAGGACTGGAACGGCTCGCTCGCGACGCTTGCCGTCCTCGCCAAGAAACACGGCGTCCAACTCGTCTCCGTCGGGAACGGGACAGCTAGCCGCGAAACCGACAAGCTGATCGCCGAACTCTCCGCCAAGATGCCCGACCTCAACCTCACGCGCGTCACCGTCTCGGAAGCTGGCGCGTCGGTCTATTCGGCATCCGAACTCGCGGCGAAGGAATTCCCCGATCTCGACGTCTCGCTGCGCGGCGCCGTCTCCATCGCGCGTCGTCTGCAGGACCCGCTGGCCGAACTCGTGAAGATCGACCCGAAGGCCATCGGAGTCGGCCAGTACCAGCACGATGTCGACCAGAACGCCCTAGCCCGCTCGCTCGATGGCGTGGTGGAAGATTGCGTGAACGCAGTCGGCGTCGATGTGAACACGGCTTCCGCCGCCCTGCTCGCGCGGGTGTCGGGTCTTAACAGCGCCGTCGCCGCCAACATCGTCGCCTATCGCGATGAGCACGGCCGCTTCGAGGCGCGCACGCAGCTCAAGAAAGTCCCGCGCATGGGACCGAAGGCTTTCGAACAGGCTGCAGGCTTCCTGCGCATCATGGACGGCAAACACCCGCTGGATGCATCCGCCGTTCACCCGGAAGCCTATCCGGTCGCAGAGCGCATCGCCGAGAAGTCAGGCCGGCCGCTAAAATCGTTGATCGGCGACAAGGCCTTCCTCGCCATGCTGAAACCGGAAGCCTTCGCCAACGAACAGTTCGGCGTGCCGACCGTCACGGACATTCTCGCCGAGCTCATCAAGCCCGGCCGTGATCCGCGCCCGGAATTCAAGACCGCCACGTTCGCTGACGGCATCGAGAAACTGTCAGACCTAAAAATTGGCATGAAGCTCGAAGGCACGGTCACCAACGTCACCGCGTTCGGAGCCTTCGTCGACATCGGCGTCCACCAGGACGGCCTCGTCCACATCTCGGAACTCGCCGACAGCTTCGTGAGGGATCCCGCCGATGTCGTGAAGGCCGGCCAGATCGTCAGCGTCCGCGTCAAGGAAGTCGACATCGAGCGCAAGCGCATCGCCCTGTCGATGAAGCGCGAAGTCCCCGGCACGCAAGGCGCCCACGGCGCGCAGGCGCCGTCGGGCGGCAAGGACAAGGCCGGCAAAGGCGCAAAGCCCGGCCCGCAAAACTACTCGGCCGGACCCGCGAAGTCCGACGACTCCAGCAACCCGTTCGCCGCGCTGAAAAACCTGAAGCTGAACTAGCGGGGGCGAGCCCGGCTATTCGTGGTGACCAGTAACGCCATGCGGCGCATGGCGTTCCTCTTGTCGATCCACGGGGGCGTGAAAGAGACGGCCGCATCCCTTCCTTGACGCCCTGCTCTCCCGCAGCAATCCTTGGTTCTCAACACGGGGGTCATCGGATGGGTTGGCGGATCAAGGCGGCGCTTGCAGCAATCACTATCGCCATTGCCTTGCCTGCCCATGCGCAGGTCGAGCCGGCGTCCCCCGGCCTGCCGATGTGGATCATCGAGGACGAGGACTCGAAAATCTACATCACCGGCACGGTTCACCTCCTCAAGGACGGCCAGCACTGGCGCAGCGAGAAGCTGGATGCCGCCTTTGCCGAGGCGCATGAACTCTGGCTGGAAGTCGCCGAGATCGGAGATGCAGAGGCGCTCAGGGCCATCATGGACCAGATGATCGTCAATCATGGCGAACACGACGGTCCATCCCTGTCGTCCATGCTGAGCGAGAAGGAAAACCTGCTGCTGGCTGAGGCGCGGGCCAGGGCCGGTATACCCGACGATGCCGCCGAGATCATGGAGCATCAGCAGCCCTGGGTCACGATCCTGGCGCTCGGCCGCGACAGTTTTTTCAACGATGGCTACAAGGAAGAGAACGGCATCGACAATGCGCTGGCCCGCATGGCTCAGGAACGCAACATGCCCGTTCGCGGCATGGAGGATATCGAGACACAGCTCGACCTGATGCTGGACCTGACCGTCGAGGAACAACTGGCGGAGCTGCGCGCCGACCTGCTGATGGCCCCCGCGCTGCGCCAACGCATGGAGCGCGTCGCCGACCTCGCCTTCGGCGGCTGGGTGCGCGGCGAGACGAACGCGGCCGAAGCGCTGATCCTCTTCAATCGCTTCTCGCTGTCGTACGACGCCATCTTCACGGAGCGCAACATCGCCTGGGCCAGCGTCGTCGAGGACATGCTCGCGGGCTCTGGCGTCGCCTTCATCGCGGTTGGCGCTGGCCACCTCGTCGGCCCCGACAGTTTGCAGAAGCAGCTCGAGCAGCGCGGCATCGCGTCACGAAGATTCTGATGGCCACGCGATTTTTCACTCCACGCCTTGACGATCGCATGACGCGATGCCAAGTTTCCTTTGCATCCACACTGACGCCCTGAACCGTCAGCGTGATGTGAGTGATCAACCAGCGTACGCGTAACTGCGCGGCGCAAACGTCTTTGCATTCGAGCCTCCTCCCCACTCCTCCGCATGGAAGGAAACGCCATGATTTTGTCCAAGAAGACCTCGCGCCGCTTCCGCTCAGCCATCGCCAGCGCCACCGCGCTCGCCGCCAGCGTGTTCGGCGCAGCCAGTGCGCAGGCGCAGGAACAAGGCTTGCCGATGTGGATCATCAAGGACGCCGACAGCACCATCTACATGACCGGCACGATCCACATGCTTCCCGCCGAAATCCAGTGGGACAGCGAGAAGCTGCGCAACGCCATCAGGGCCGCAGACGAACTCTGGCTCGAAATCCCGATGAGCTCCGACATCCAGAAATTCGCCGCCGACTCCATGCCGGCCATGATGAAGCACGCCATGAGCACCACGCCGCTCAGCAAGCTGCTGACCGCTGAGGAAATCGCAACACTCAAAGCGCGCATCGCCGAATTCGGCCTGCCGCCCGAGACGTTCACGATGATGAACATGATGAAACCGTGGTTCGCCACCGTCATGCTCAGCATCTCGCCCCTGTCCTCGTCAGGCTATGACCCAACTCAGGGCATCGACATCAAGATTGCAAAGCTCGCCGAAGACGATGGCGATAAGAGCAAGGGCTTCGAGACAGTGGAAGAGCAGACCAAGATCCTCGCCTCCGGCACGATCGAGGAACAGCTCGCCGCCCTGCGCCGCACGCTGGCCATGACGAAAGAAGAGATCGACGCCATGAAGGCCGAGATGGATACGCTCGCCGTCAAATGGGCGACCGGCGACATTGCCGGCGCCGAGGCCATGTTCGCCGACATGAGCGACACCGATGAGGCGCAGTTCGGCGGCGCGACGATGGATGACCTCCTCCTCAACCGTAACGAAAACTGGGCGGGCCAGATCGAGATGATGCTGAAGGGCTCGGGCACGCATTTCATCGCCGTCGGCGGCGGCCATCTCGTGGGGCCCGACAGCGTGCAGGAACGCCTGAAGCTGCGCGGCATCGAAACGGAGCGCTACTGATGTCTCTCACGCGCCAGCCGAGCTGGGTCTACACGCTGATCGCCATGCTCCCGGTGATTGTCTACGTGATGGCCCCCACCATCCCGGACTTAGGTCTCAGGGTTGTGGTGGGCGGCACGGCGTTGCTGTGGCTGGTCGCATTTTCTCTCTACGCGTGGGTCCGGCTCGACGAGCCCAGCCGCGAGGCTCACAAGTTCGCCTGGTTCTGGGGTGGCGCGCCGGCGCTGGTCGTCGTCCAGCTGATCGCCGTTGGCGCCATCGCCTCGCCTATCATCGGCGAGCCTGTCGCGGCGTTCGTCGCCAGCCAGGCAAGATCGGCCGCGACGCCTGAGGCGGGCTTCTTCGTGGGCGTCTTCTCCGCCGCAATCGTCCAGGTGCTAGGCTATGGCCTCGTCTGGATTGGCTGGTGGCTGTCCAAACGCTCGCGCGGTTGATCCCACGATGAAGAACCGTGTGCGCGAACTCAGGACGGAGCGCGGCTGGACACAGGCCGACCTCGCTAAACGTCTCGATGTATCGCGCAACTCGATCATCGCGATCGAGAACGGCAAGTACGACCCGTCCCTGCCGCTCGCCTTCCAGATCGCAGACGCCTTCAACCTCCGCATCGAGGACATCTTCCTGCGGAAGTGAAACGGTTCAGTGCCGCTGGACGAACCCGTCCACCTTGCGCCACGCTGGCGCCGCCAGCGGTTCTCCATGCGCGATCCGCACCGAATGGATCACGGCCTCGATCTCGCGCCGCCAGAAGTCGAGGAACTGCGCCAGGCGCGGAAACTTGGGCGCCTCGTCCAGCGTCTGCCACATGAATGTCTGCAGCAGCTTTGGGTGATCCGGCATGTAGTACAGCACTTCCGCCGTCAGCAGGCGCGCGCCCTTCAGCCTGCGCTCGAACTCGCTTCGATCATCCTTCGGCACAATCAGCTTGCCACACACCTTGTCGCTCATGACTGAACCGCACTCCTTCGCAACTGGCCTTCGCTGCCACAGATCGAAGCCTGCTGCCTGAAGTGTGAACGTCAATGCAACGCGCGCAACCGTTGTGCAGATTGGCATTCTGCGTGTCTGACTGCTGCCAGAGCGTTCAGCTTCTGCGCCGCCGCGCCAGCGACTTGTGCACGACGCCCGGCAAGGCCAGCGCGTCGGGAAGCGGCATCGGCCTGCCCGTCAGGAATCCCTGCACCTTGGTGACGCCTACGCGACGCAGGGCGTCCAGCTCTTCAGGCGTCTCCACGCCCTCGGCCACGATCTGGCTGCCCATCGCCCGCCCGAACATCGCCAGCGCGCCAGCTAACGCCTGCCGGCCAAGGTCCTGGTCGATATGGCGCGTCAGGCTCATGTCCAGCTTGATCGTATCGGGCCGCAGGTCCAGCACGTGGCGAAAACTCGAATGCCCCGCCCCGGCATCGTCCACCGCCAGCCGGAGGCCGCGCTCGCGGAAGGGCTGAAGGCAAGCCGACAGCTCGGAATAGTTGGCCACGGCCGCGTGCTCCGTTACTTCCAGCACCAGCCTTTCCAGCGGCAGCGTTCGCAAGAACGCCGCACACCCATCCGAAAGAATTGTCGCGGGCGAGAAGTTCACCGTCAGCGCGATGTCGGGTGGGAAACTCGACAATGCTTGCAGCGCCTTGCGCGCCACCGCCAGCTCCATCTCGTCGCCCAGGCCAACCCGGGCCGCTTCGTCAAACCACTGGTCCGGACTGCGGTAGGGCTCGCCCTCAAACCGCGCGAGGCATTCGAACGCCGCCACAGTGTCGTCATGCAGGCGATAGATCGGCTGATAGCGCACATGGAAGGCCGCGTTCTCGATGCAGAACGACACGCGATCAAGCGTCAACGAGCGGTCGCGCTCGCGATCCAGATCGTCATTGATATGCTCCGCCACGATCGCCGCGAAGGCTTCCATGACGCTGAGGTCGCGCGCGGTCAGTGACATGTTTGGCGCGTGGCCAAAACAGCAGAACGTGCCGTACACCCGCCCACCGCGCGTGCGCAGCGGAACGCTGAGATGCGCCCCTACCGGCAGCGTACGCGTCACCGGAAGACTCAGCGCTTCTTCGTTGGCGCAAGCGTCCCGCATCAACCGGGGCAACCGTCCGTCGACCACGCGCTGGCAATAACTGTCTTCGAGTGCATCCGATCCGCCCTCGACGACCTGCCCGGGCACGCCGGCGTCGACATGGCGAAATACGCGCCGACCCCCAGTGAACTCGGAGACGAACGCGACATCCATGTCGAGATGCGTGCGGATAATGCGCAGCATCTTCCGGATGTGTTCGTCCGTCCCGCCGGCGTCCGGACCCGCTCTCAGCGGATCGAACAACATTTCAGCTGGTAATATCCCCCCGTCCGGCATGACGGCCTCCCGCGTCGTGTCAGGAGGTCAGCTTCCATTAGGATGCTTACTAATCGGTTTGCCCGGTCGGAAAATCTGCCTGCTCAGCAGGTTTTTCTGCGAGTCAGTATCGGAACGGCGATGCTGCGCCGCATCACGCCGGCAGGCTGGCCTTGATGCGCTCCGCCTGCGCGACCCAGACCCGCGCCGCAGTCTTGCGCCCTGCCTTCGCCTGCATGTCGGCCAGGGCCTGCGCAGCTTCATAGGCCGCCGCATGTTCACCTGCGCGCAGCGACGCCGCCATCCGCAGCCTCAGCTTCGCCTGCAGGACGCCCGCCGGCATCGAGACAGGGGCCGCGACCACGTTCACCGCAGCAGGCTTCGCGACGGACTTTTGCGGCACTGCCGCATTCACCGACGTTTCCACCTTCGGCTTCTTCTTGCCGCCAAACAGAAAAGAGAACAGCCCCATCGTCAGCCCCGTGTATGTGTGCGGGCAAGCCTATCGCCGCCTCTCGCCCGCACAGCCCCACTGCCTTCACCACGTCGTGGAAAACGCATTGGCGCCCGATTCGCGATCACCCTCCGCCAGAAATTTGCGCGGGTATCGTGCGGGCATGCGACGCGCGCGTCACTCCGAAAGCTGCTCGACGATAAAGTCCTGAGCTTTCATCAGCCCCGCCGCCACCGGCCAGTGCGCCGCGCCCGGAAACGTCTCCAGCTGCGAGGCATAGCCGCCAGCCTTCAGCGTGTCCTGGAATTGCTGTATGCGTTCGCGGCTCACGGTCGGATCGCTGTCGTTGTAGACGATGAGTACGTTGGCCTTCGCGCCGTCTTCCGCCTTGCAGTCGCCATTGGCGATGATCCCCGCCAGCGACACCACCGCCTTCACATCCGGCGAGACGCACGATCCCCCATCGAACGCGACGCCGCCACCCTGGCTGAATCCCACCACCACGATCTGATCATAGGGCACGCCCAGCCCCTCCGACACCTTCTTGACCGTGTCGGTGGCAACCTGCTTCGCCTTCGCGCGCGTGTTCTCCGTGTCCTCCCCCCGCAGCACATACCAGGATCGTCCGCCGCTGGCCTCGAGCGGACCGTCATTGAAGATGAAGGCCGCATCCGGCAGGCGCTTGGCGAGCGTATCGGCGAGAGCCTTCATCGCGCTCCCACGTTGCGTGTATCCGTGGAAGAAAATCACCGCCTGCTTCGGCGCCTTGCCGGAGCGTGGGTCCTCCCCCGCCATGCCGATATCCGCAACCGTCTGTGCGCCCGCCGCACCGGCGCCAATGCCCACAGCCAGCGCCGCCATCGCAAGAAGCTTCAGCATGTCATTCTCCCGTTCGCCGCAACCCCGCCCCGAGCGAACCTCCCGCCGCATCTTCCCTGACGCAAGCCTGGCGGACATCAAGCTGGGGTGATCATGCCCTTTGACCCAACTACCCCTTGAGCAGGATCAAGGCGGAACCACACATCGCTGGAAACCTCGGCCCAAAGCGCCTCGCAAGCAGGCGCCGGGAGGAATACGGTGAACGACGCCAACGGCCTGCCGAGCGTGAACACCATCAGCATGAGCCAGCCCCTCGCATGGCTCGCTGGCGGTTGGAGCGATCTCTGGCGTGCGCCCGGCGCCTTCCTCGCCTATGGCCTCGTGGTCGCCCTGCTCAGCGGCACAGTCGCACTTGGCCTAGCGCTGACAGGCCTTGCTTTCTGGTCCGTGGCCCTTGCAGCTGGCTTCGTTTTCATCGCGCCGATGATCGCCATGGGCGTCTACGAAGGCGGCCGCATCCTCGAATCCGGTGAGCGCGTTACGCTCGCACGCATCGCCTTCGTTCGTCACGCCTTCCGGCGAGATCTCGTCTTTCTTGGCCTTGCCCTGCTGATCATGTTCGGCATCTGGCTCGAACTGGCGCTGGTCACAGCCGGCCTCGCCGCCAGTCGCTTCTATCCGACGCTCGACGCCTTCATCCAGTTCGCGACCACCACCACCGCCGGCCATTCCATGTTGCTTTGGGGAACGGTTATTGGCGGCATCCTCGCCTGGTTCACATTCTCTCTGGTCGTCGTCTCCGCGCCGATGCTGCTCGACAGCCGCCGCGATATCTTCACAGCCAGCGTAACGAGCGTTCGCTGCGTCGCGCAGAATACGCTGCCGATGCTGCTGTGGGCAGGGATCATTGCGGCGATGATCCTTGCCTCGATCGCAACGGGATTCTTCGCGCTGATCCTCGTGATCCCGTGGCTGGGCCTCGCCTCATGGCGTGCGTATCGGGACCTGGTTGCCTGACCCGTCGGCCGGGCGCCGGTATCGACTCTGCGACAGCGCCTGCACGCCAAACGACAGG
The DNA here is from genome assembly GCA_002483135.1 of Hyphomonadaceae bacterium UBA7672. Classification (GTDB taxonomy): domain Bacteria; phylum Pseudomonadota; class Alphaproteobacteria; order Caulobacterales; family Hyphomonadaceae; genus UBA7672. The sequence goes on from DLHI01000021.1 coordinate 89,368, forward strand.
ATCATGTCACGGTAACTGGCGTCTTCAGATAAACGCGACCGTCCGCCTCCGGCTTCGGCAGTGCGCCGCCGCGAATGTTCACCTGGAGCGATGGCAGGATCAGTCTCGGCGCCGGCAGAGTCTTGTCGCGCGCATTGCGGAGCGTCACGAATTCCTCCTCGCTGACGCCATCATGCACGTGGATATTGGTCGCGCGCTGTTCTGCGACTGTCGTTTCCCATGCCGGCTTCGTTCGGCCGTCCGGAAGATAGTCATGCCCGACAAAGATGCGCGTTTCCGGCGGTAGCGTCAGGATCTTTTGTATCGAGCGAAAAAGCGTAACCGCGTCGCCACCGGGAAAATCAGCGCGCGCGGTTCCATAGTCCGGCATGAACAGCGTGTCGCCGACAAAGGCTGCGTCCCCGATCACGTAGGTCACGCAAGCGGGCGTGTGCCCCGGCGTGTGCATCACACGCACCTCAGTCTCTCCAATCCGGAAATTCTGGCCGTCATCAAAAAGCGCATCGAACACCGATGCCGTCGTCTCGGCCTTTGGCGCGCCGAACATCACGCGGAACTTCGACTGCACCTCGCTGATCCGGGAACCGATACCGATCCGCGCGCCGGTCTTCCTGCGCACATGATTCGCAGCAGAAAGGTGATCCGCGTGCGCGTGCGTCTCAAGCGCCCACACAACAGACAAGCCGAGTTCACTGGCTCGCGCGAGCATCCGGTCCACCGATCCAGTTGACAGCTTGCCGGTCGACGGTTCGAAATCCAGTACGGTATCAATGACCACCGCATCCAACGTCGCCGGGTCCCAGACTAGGAACGAGGCGGTGGACGTGGCGGCATCAAAGAAAGCTTCGATCCCAGGCATTTCAAACTCCTCAAATCCACTCAGTCCAATATATTAGATATTGCTAAATTAGCAAGTACCGCTATAGATATCACGATGAACCTGAAATCCGTCGCCCTGGTGGAGTTCGAAGAATGCATCGGCGATGCGGCCAGCCGCTTCCACGCGCCCAGAAGGAACAAGCGTTTGATGGTGCTTCGCCACAAGTTGGCGCGGCCTGGCGAAACGCATTCCGTAGCGTCGAGAAACGGCAAGGCGACTTGAGGCTAGGCGCATGATCTTCGATCCGGCCATCGCCATCGTGCTGGGAGGCGCCGTCGTCGGCTTCCTTCTCGCCGTGTTCGGCGGCGGCGGGTCGGTGCTCGCGGCGCCCGTGCTACTATATCTTGGCGGCGTCACAGACGCTCATGTCGCCATAGGCACGGCCAGCGCGGCCGTCGCGGCCAATGCCGCCTTCAACCTGATCGGACACTGGCGCGGCGGTCGCATCAAATGGCCCTGCGCCACCGTCTTCGCGATCGCCGGGCTCATCGGCTCGCTCGCCGGATCGTCGATCGCCAAGCTGATCAGCGGCCAGCATCTCCTCCTCGCCTTCGCTGCCGCCATGGCCGCGATCGGCCTCTCCATGCTGCGCAAGCCGAAGAGCGAGGGAAATCCCGACGTCCATCTCGATATGAATATGGTGATGCGCCTTGCGCCGCTTGGTCTTCTCACCGGCCTCGCCGCAGGCTTCTTCGGCATCGGCGGCGGCTTCCTGATCGTGCCGGGGTTGATGCTCGCCACCGGCATGACGATGGCGTCCGCCACTGCATCCTCCCTCCTGTCCGTCGCCCTCTTCGGCGCCGCGACCTCCGCCAACTACGCCTTCACCGGACAGGTGGACTGGCCCCTCGCAGGACTGCTCCTCCTCGGCGGCGCAGCCGGCGGAATCGGCGGTCTCTTCGCCGCCAGGGCCCTCGCCAAACACACCCGCCTCGCCCGCACACTCTTCGCCGGCCTCATCATCATCGTCGCCGCCTACGTTGCCTGGCGCGCCATCGGCGGGTGAGAACAAACCGTAAATCAACGCGCTACAGCGCTGCCCTTGCGCAAAGGGAAAACCCCAGCCAGATCAGCGCACAATGAGCGATTCCCGCGACCCTTCCGACATCCCCTTTCCGGACGACGAGCCCCCGGCGGACAGCCATGCGCGCGAGCCGGGCTCGGACGACGACACGCCGTTGCCCGACGAGGTCTCCTTCTACCGCCTGCCGTCCGGTGGGGACGACGACCTGCGCGAGGATACGCGCGAAGAGATTCCCTCCGATCTCACCGACGATCGCCCCATCTCCCAGCGCGCCGCCGCCCGCGCGCCGCAACACCGGGGATCGACCAACGGCGGCATCAACGCCGAATGGCTCGAAGGCCTCAACGCCGAACAGCGCGAGGCCGTGCTACACACCGAAGGCCCGCTACTCGTCCTCGCCGGCGCCGGCACGGGCAAGACGCGCGTGCTGACCACCCGCGTGGCGCACATCCTCGCGCAGCGCAAAGCCTGGCCATCCCAGATGCTGGTGGTCACCTTCACCAACAAGGCCGCGCGCGAAATGCGCGAACGCACGCTGAACCTCATCGGCCCTGAAGGCGAAGGCCTGCGCTGGTTCGGCACGTTCCACTCCGTCTCCGCGCAGATCCTGCGCCGCCATGCCGAGCTCGCGAAGCTGAAATCCGGTTTCACCGTGCTCGACACGGACGACCAGCTGCGCCTGATCAAGCAGATCCTCGAAGTCGAAGGCATCGACCAGAAGCGCTGGACGCCGCGCTATCTCGCCAGCCTCATCGACGGCTGGAAGAACCGCGCCATCTGGCCCGAGAAGCTGCCGCCCAACGAGGGCCGCCAGTTCGCCGAAGGCAAGGGCGCCAAGCTCTACGCTATGTACCAGGCGCGCCTCGCCACGCTGAACGCCGTCGATTTCGGCGATCTCTTGCTCCACACCATCCGCATCTTCACCGAGCATCCCGAAGTGCTCGCCGACTACCACAACAAATTCCGCTACATCCTCGTCGACGAGTACCAGGACACCAACGTCGCGCAGTATCTCTGGCTGCGCCTCCTCGCACAGGGCTCGAACAACATCTGCTGCGTGGGCGATGATGACCAGTCGATCTATGGCTGGCGCGGCGCAGAGGTCGACAACATTCTGCGCTTCGACAAGGACTTCCCCGGCGCCAAGGTGATCCGCCTCGAACAGAACTACCGCTCCACCTCCCACATCCTCGCCGCCGCCAGCGCCGTCATCGCGCAGAACACCTCCCGCCTCGGCAAGACGCTGCGCACGGACGCGGGCGAAGGCGATCTCGTGAAGGTGCGCGGCGTCTGGGATGGCGAACAGGAAGCCCGCCTCATCTGCGACGACATCACCAGCTGGCGCCAGAAGGGCCGCCGCTATGCCGAATGCGCCGTGCTCGTGCGCGCCTCATGGCAGATGCGCGCCTTCGAGGAACGCTTCATCGTCACCGGCACGCCCTATCGCGTCATCGGCGGCCCGCGCTTCTTCGAGCGCCAGGAAATCCGCGACGCCCTCGCCTATCTCCGCCTCATCCGTTCCGAAGCCGACGACCTCGCCTTCGAGCGCGTCTGCAACACGCCCAAGCGCGGCATTGGCGACACCACGATCCAGAAGGCCTATGTCGCCGCCCGCGAGCTCAACACCTATCTCACGCGCGCGACCGACATGATGATCCGCGGCGATGAAATCCGCGGCCCCGCGAAAACCGGCCTGCGCCGCTTCCTCATCGACATGGAACGCTGGCGCGCCCAGGCGTCCGAAACCGAACACCCCCGCCTCCTCGAAATCATCCTCGAGGAGTCCGGCTACACAGACATGCTTCAGGCCGACAAATCCCCGCAGGCGCAATCCCGCCTCGACAACCTGAAGGAACTCGTGCGCGCGATGGGCCAGTTCGGCACGCTCAACGAATTCCTCGAACACGTCGAACTCGTTATGGACAACGCCGAGGGCTCGAACAGCCACGACCAGGTGCAGATCCTCACGCTCCATTCCGCCAAGGGCCTCGAATGGCCGATGGTCTTCCTGCCTGGCTGGGAGGAGGAAGTGTTCCCCTCCCGCCGCAGCCTCGATGAACAGGGCGCCAAGGGCCTCGAGGAAGAACGCCGCCTCGCCTATGTCGGCATCACGCGCGCGCGCGAACGCGCCTACATCTCCTTCGCCGCCAACCGCCAGATCTACGGCCGCTGGACGTCAGTGCTCCCAAGCCGCTTCGTCGACGAACTCCCTGCCAAGCATGTCGACGCCATCAGCGAGACCGGCTACGTCGCCCCCGGCGGCGGCTTCTATGGCAGCGAAGTGAAAAGCCAGTGGGACCGCCCGTCCTCCACCGCCGCAGGCGGGGGAGGTGGACGCGCAGCGGACGGAGGGGGCCGCCCGCAGGGCGGATCGTTCAACGACCGCGACGCCGCCGTCTTCGACACGACCAAGGCCGGCGGCTTTAGAGGCGGCTACGACAGCCCCGGCTGGCGCCGCGCCCAGGAAGCCGCCGCAACGCGTGGCAATACGCGCCCGCCCGACATCGAAGGCCGCGCCTTCCGCTCCGGCGACAGCGACGGCCGCCCCCTCCAGCGCGGCAAGACCCCCGGCGACATGCTCGCCAGCTCAGACCCCGCAGCCTCCAGCGGCCTCCAACCCGGCCAACGCATCTTCCACGAAAAATTCGGCTACGGCCGGATTGTGGACGTGGACGGAGCAAAGCTCACCGTCGCGTTCGAGAAGGCGGGCGTGAAGAAGGTGGTGGAGAGCTTTGTGAAGCGGGTCTAGCGATCCAGCAGCAGGCCACAATAAGCCTACGCACAGCATGGACAAAACAAAAACATATGATAAACATATCCAGCTCATGGAGGGCTGGATTGCGGGCCACGCCAGATCACGAATATGCCGTGCATGGAGGGTTTAACCGCTCCCGGATCGGTCAGGTTCTTGCAGTCATCGCGGCCGCAATTTCAGCGATGCTGATCGGCGCTGCGCTGGCGTCGATACAGTGGCTGGAATCGATTGGTTGGAAATCCGGGGATTCCCAGATTCTTATTTGGCCCATCGGCGTCACGCTGATTTATTTGATTCTGTATTGGCTCTTCAGCCAATACATGTGGCGATGGTCACCACTCGCAACATTTCTCAAGGTGTCGAATTTGGCCGGCACTTGGCGATGCAATGGTCAAACAATCAACGCTGACAAGTCACTTGGGTATCAGTGGACAGCTGAAGTCACGATCATTCAGAATTGGGATCGCATTCGGGTGCGACTCAAGACGCCGCAATCTGGATCAACCAGTCAGACAGCCTCGATAATCGCCGATCCTGAAGGCGGCTGTACGCTGATCTACAACTACAAGAACGATCCAAACCTCGCAGAACCAGAACTGCAGCCACATCAGGGGTTTGCGTGTCTGCGGTTTGCTCCTGGCTTGAAGAGCGCTGAAGGTGAGTACTTCAACGGCCAGGGGCGTTTCACATTCGGCACAATGACATTGGATAGGACGTAAGGATGGGGCGCGATATTCAGGGCCGTATCCAACGGCTGAACTCAAGACGGCGCGGTACGGATAGCTTGGATCGCGTTACGGCCAGCGACCGTCAAGTCATCCTGGAAAAAAGTACGGTCCCTGAAAGCTATCAAAAACGCAGCGGCGGCAAGACCTATACCCAATACGCACTTGGAGCGATGCAAGCTGTCGAACCGGAATACACACGCATAAGCATTGAAGAAGCAGAGCGAGTAGGAAAGCAGCTGGATTCGGCATTCGCTGCGAAGCAAATTAGAGTGGAGTTCAAGCTTCAAGGCTCAGTGCCATGCGACATCCACATTCGTGGTGTCAGCGACGTCGACCTCCTAATCATCGACCTGAGGCTCTTCACATATGATTCCGCTGGCCTTCTCGGCGCGACCTATTCTGCTTATGGCAACTCCGCAGTCGGTGGCGTAGCATCCCTAAGACAGATCAGAACTGAATCAGCATCAACATTGAAAGAGAAGTTCCCGCAGGCGACCATCGACACGACAGGAAGCAAAGCGATTAAAATCGCGGGAGGTTCGCTGAGACGCCAAGTGGATATCGTGCCTTCGCTTTGGCACGAGACTTCCGACTATCAGCGGACTCGCGACCTGATCGATCGCGGGATAAAAATCTTGGACAATGACCGCGCCGAATTGAAGCTCAATCTTCCATTCAAACACATCCACAAGATCACGCAACAGGACACGGCGGATCTAGGCGGACTGAAGAAGGCGATCCGGCTTTGCAAAAACATCAAAGCCGATGCGAAAAGTGAGGGAACGAGTATCGAACTTTCCAGCTTCGACATCGCCTCTTTGATGTATCATGCTGATCACAACAACCTTCGTAGCGGAGCAGCTGCAGGCAACGAGCTTACGATCCTTGTGGAGGCTCAGCGCCATTTGGACTGGCTCTACAATAATTCTGCGCAAGCCGCTGAGCTTTGGGTACCTGATCGCACTCGAAAAATTCTTGACTCACCAGCTAAGGTTTCAGCCTTGGCTCAGTTGTCCGTAGAACTCGATGACCTTGTAAAGGAGGTCGCCAAGGAACAGGTCGCCGAATACAGATACGCCAGTCCATCAAGCGCGTTCGAAGTGCGAGACCACCTCAGGAAGACCTATATTCCTATGGTCTACTAGTGGCGCTTCACCATCAGTATTCGTCTTGAGTTGCGTCCGCGGGCCCTCACCTCTTGTCACACTCCGGCGTGCCCGTCAGATCGCGCATGCACCCATAGCGGCCCTTCTTCGTCGTCGCGGTCCAGTGGGTGTTGAGCATGAAGCCGTGCAGGCCGGAGATGGCGATGTCGGCGGCGGCGATGCCGGGTTCGAAGGGGTCGATCGCTTCGGCGGACAGGACCTGGAATTCCTGCGTGTCGTCGGTCGAGATGCTGGCGCAGCCCGTGAGAAAAGCCGCCGCAAGTGTCGCGATGATGATGCGCATGTCGTCCTCCCCACCCCGGAGCATCGCGCCAATCAAGTCGGAACAAAGGCGGGCGGCCGGAATAAGCCCATTGCTGCGGTGGCGATAAGGGCGCACGGCTGGTAGCCGTCCCGTTGCTGCGGACTTCCGCCTGCGCCGTGAGGCGTGGAGCCAATATGACCCGTACCCCATCATCGCAGTCCGGCATCGCAACGCCCGCCCAGCGCGCCAGCGAAGCCAATCGCGAACGCCAGATGATCGAGAACCAGCGCGACGGCCGCAAGACGCCGCCGCCCCGCGATCCGGAAGCCTCGAAGAAGGCCTACGAGGATCGCCACAACACGCCGAACCATCGCCGCTAGAGCCTGCCCGCTCTCTCGCCGCCCCGTCCCCCCATTCGCAGGAACTCGCCCCATGGCCATCTACAAGAAGACTTTCTCCGCCGCCGCCCCCGCCGACGGAAAACCCACCGGCCGCCCCGCCACCAGCAAGGCCCTGGCCGCCTCCAAGGCGCCCGTCACCACCGCTGACAACAAGCGCGCCTTCGACGCCCGGCCCAAGCCGTCCGACGATCACCGCCGCGAGGAACGCGTACGCCCGACCCAGCACGTCGATCCCGCCCCGCGCGACCCCTTCGACCGGGCCGACGGCGAGTAGGCCAGACATACCGGAATTCGCACTCCGCGCCTTGCAGGCCATGCCTGCGAGGACGCGGGGATGCGCCCGTTCTGACACTGCCAACTCACCAAACCGTGCCCTCGCTGGCCCATGTGCCGCGCTTGGCAGCGGCCTGCCCCCGAGGCAATCTGCAGGACAAGCGGACCGAAGAGCCGCCGGACTCGGGGAGATTCCACCATGCCGCGCCACACGCACGCCGCGCTTGCCGTTCTAATGCTCGCCCTGACGGCGCCCACGGCGCTTGCGCAATCCGGCCCCGAGGCCGTGAAGACCGCCGCCGAATTCACCGGCGATTACCAGCCGCCACGCCTCTCTACCGGCAAGCCCGACCTGCACGGCTTCTGGTCGAATGCCTCTGTCTCGCGCATGGAGCGGCCGCCGGGCTATCCGCTCGTGCTGTCGGAAGAACAGGCCGCCGAGCTTGAAGGCCGCGCGCTGTTCAACGTGCGCCTCAAGACGGAGAAGGACTTCGTCGACCCCAACGCCCCGCCGCCGGAAAAGGGCAAGCCCCTGCCCGGCGTCGGCAACTATGATGTGGCGTGGACGGACCCCGGCTCTATCGTCGCCACCATCAAGGGCGAGAAGCGCTCGTCCTACATCACCTTCCCGGCCGACGGAAAAATGCCCGCGATGACCGAACAGGGACGTGCGGGCCGCTCCGCCGCCATGCGCCGCCTCGGCACCGGCTTCGACAATCCGGAAGAGCGCGGCATGTCGGAACGCTGCCTCATCATCGGCACCAACGGGCCTCCGTTCGGCAACTATCTCTACAACAACAACTTCCAGATCGTGCAGACGGGCGATCACGTGATGATCATGTCCGAGATGATCCACGACGTGCGCATCGCCCGCATCGGCGGCGAACATCGGCAGGACGATGTCTCCTCCTGGATGGGCAATTCCATCGCGCGCTGGGATGGCGATACGCTGTTGGTCGAAACGCGCCATGTCGACCCGCGCTCGAACGGCGTCTACATCTCGAAGGACGGCAAGATCACCGAACGCTTCACGCGCATCTCCGACAGCCAGATCCTCTACGAGTTCGAGATCGACGACCCCGCCACCTACACGTCCGTCTGGCGCGGGCAGATGCCGCTGACGCACATCGACGACCAGCTGTACGAATACGCCTGCCACGAGGGCAATTACGGCCTGGTCAACATCCTCGAAGGCGGCCGCAGCAATGACCGCCAGGGCATCGTGCACACCGGCGGCGCCGATCGGGGGGAATAGGCGCTAGCGCTTAAGCTTCGCGTTCTCCGCCTCGAACATCGCGCGTACGACCTCGCCATTCGATGGCTCCTCGGCCAGCGTCTCGGCGTTCCACAGGCTACGCTCGGTGTCGAAGAAATCGCCGCCATAGATGTGCAGCCCGGCTGTGAAGCGGCCCAGCGGGTTGGTCACCGAATGGATCGCGTCCTCAGGCATCTCGCACACATCGCCCGCGAACATCGCCTTCGCCCCGCCGGCTGCCAGCCCGCGCGGTGAATGCGCGCTGCGCTTCCAGAACATGTTGTCCTCGCGCCCGGTATAAATGCCGATCATCGCCCACATCAGATGGTTGTGCGGCGACAACGTCATGTTTGGCGCCCACTTCGCGGCGAAGATCGTCAGGCGCGGTGAACGCAGCAACACGTCGAGCCCCGCTTCCGCCGGCTCGCCCATCCCTTTGAGCACGGCGGCATGATCCGAGACAGCGCGCGTCAGGTGCTCCAGGATCGCCCCGCGCGCGTCCGCCTCGCCGAGCGCGCCGACGCAATCCTCCACGAAGCGATCTCGATCAAAAGCCATTTAGAACCAGTACTTCCACGCAACGAAGCAGGCAACCGCAAGGCCGCAAATGCGTTACTCGCTCGACGCATCACATCAAGAGAGGAGCGCAATCCATGGCGCGCAAGGAACCTGTCGACTTCGACACCAATCACCCGATTCACGACTCCGTCTTCGGCAATGATCGCTACGGACTCGCGCCCGAAGCTTCCATGTCGCCCACGCGCCGCACGCACACCCTGCCAGGCACATCCGCCCAGCCTGAAGGCTTCCAGCCAATGCGCGATGTCGGCGACACCGATCAGGTCGACCGCCAGGCGGATGGCACGCTGCGCCGTTAGCCAGCCGGTTCCCATGCGACTGACCTGGGTTAGACGAGAGGAACAGCGGCCGGTCAGACACGTTACTCAGGAGCGCGATCGGGGGGGTCAAACGCTTCGCGCGACATAGAAGAGCAAATGCAAAGGAACGCCCCATGGCCAACACCCCCCGTGATCCCAACATGAATCCGGACAACAGCAACCCGAACCAACGCCGCGATCCCGCCAACATCAACGACCCGAACCGCGAGCGTGACAATGACGGTCAGCGTCGCCAACAGCAGGGCGAGCAGAACAAGCCCGGCCAGCAAGGCGGCCAGCGTCCGGACGACAAGCGTCCGAACGATCAGAGTGACAAGCCTCAACAACGCTAGGCTTCACTGATCCCTCCGACGGAACCTCCGGTCGCCCGCGGCCGCGGTTTCTTGGGAAGCCCGGCTCCGAAAGGAGCCGGGTATTTCCGTTTGTTTCGCGGAGAGAATGCGCATCGCGCAAGGCGCAAGCGGCGCAGCCCACAAAGGAAAGAGGACGCATGCGATGCGCATGCGTCCACTCCCGGAGCAGCCGTCTCGAAGGACTCCTAGAACTTCACGCCCAGCGCCACAGTCGCACCCGTGACATCGACATTGTCGAGGCCATACCAGGTGTAGTCCGCGCGAAGCTCGAGGTTCTCGTTGATGTCGAAGGTAAGGCCGGCGCCGGCCGTCCAGCCATCCTCAGCATCGTCGATAAGTTCGACATTATTGCCGCCCGGCGACGTCGCGTTGAGACTCACCTCCGAATAGGCATAGCCGACGCGCGCCGAAACCTCGAACTGGTCGGAGATCGGGAACACCGCGCGACCATAGGCTGCCGCCATGAAGTCGAGTCCGAGATCGCCTGACAGGTTCACGATGTCGGTGAAGTCGCCGTCATTGTTGTCGTCAAAATCGAGCTCGTCTTCGGAGGAGTCGAAATCGAGATCGCCGTCCTGGATGCCCGTCGAAAGATCCGCCTCGATACCGAACATGGGAGTCAGCTGCAGGCCAATGCGCGCCGTGACGGCATCCGTGTCGACTTCGGCGCCCGTGTCGCTCGCCTCGAAGTTCAGCCAGCTATAGCCGCCCTGGACGTACAGCCCGCCACGCTCTTCCTGGGCGTACGCCGCCGAAGCACAGCCAAGAGCGATTGCCGCGCCGCAGGCGGTGCGGCGGAGAATTCTTGAGATCATGAGGAACAACTCCCTGATTGGTTTCACCAGGCTCCCGAACGCCAGCACCGAAAGGCGGTTCCCGAAAAGCCGGCAGTGGACGGACAAAAGGCCGGACGCCAACCCGCAAGCAACAACACAGAGCAATGCGTCTTCGCAACGAAAGCGGCCGCCCGGAGGGTTCCCAGTCGTCAGCGTGTCCAGGCCGCCGGCACTTGCCCGCCCGGCCGGCAAGCCTATAAGGCGCGCTGCTTCGGGAACCCCATCATGTATCGCGTTCATTGCCTCCTGCCCCGCGCCGACGCCGAGCGCCTGTCCGACATTCTGGCCGGCATGGACCCCTCGCCCGCGGCCGCCGTGTCGGTGGAGGAAGCCTCGCGCGTCTCGTGGAGCCTCGATGCCTTCTGCATCGATGAAGACCTCGCGAATGAAGCCGCCGCCATAATCGAGCGCGAAACGACCGGCGTCTCCGCCTCGGTGCAGGAACTGGAAGACAAGGACTGGGTCGCCGTCTCGCTCGCGGGTCTGCCCGCCGTGCTGGCCGGTCCGTTCATCGTTGCCGGCTGGCACGAGCTCGCTCACCTTGAAGGCGGCCGCATCCCGATCTGGATCGAAGCCGGCCCTGCCTTCGGCACCGGCCACCACGGCACCACCAAGGGCTGCATGCAGGCGCTGGCTCTGGAGCTGTCCCGCAAGCGTCCGCGCCGCGTGCTGGACATCGGCACCGGCTCGGGCGTGCTCGCACTCGGCGCGGTGAAGCGCGGCGTATCATTCGCGCTGGGAACGGACATGGACAAGGAGTCCATCCGCATCGCGCACGAGAACCGGAAGAACAACAAGGCCGGCCGCAAGCTGAAGCTGCTTCATGCCCGCGGCGCCGGCCACGCCGCGATCCGCGCCGGCGCCCCTTATGATCTCGTGCTGGCGAACATTCTGGCGAAGCCTCTCGTCGGCCTCGCACCGGAGATCGCCCGCCTCGTCGCCCCGGGCGGTCGCGTGATTCTCTCCGGGCTGCTCACCCATCAGGAGCCGCAGGTGAAAGCCGCCTATGCGGGCCGGGGGTTCACCCTTAAACACCGCCGCCGCCTGAACGGCTGGTCGACGCTGGTTTACCAACGTCCGGGTTGACCGTCGTCCTTGCCCAATTGACCCCTTAGCCTCAGACTGCTCGGCAACGGAGCTCTCCATGCGACCTGCTATTGTGGCGTGTCTATTCGTGGTGGCGTGCTCGGCGCAGCAGGCGCCGATGCTCCTACATTCGGCGCAGCCGGAGGCGGCGTTTACGCAAATGGACGAAGCTGGGTTCTGGTCCCTGATCGACACGAGCGTTCAGGGATCGCCATCGCAGGACGCGCAAGAGGACAGACTTACCAAAGCGCTCAGCGCGCTTACCGCCGAAGACGTCGCGGCGTTTGACAGGACGTTCTGGGCACAGATGCACAAGGCGTACAGTTGGGACCTGTGGGGCGCTGCTTACATCATCCACGGCGGCGCGTCGGATGACGGCTTCGAATATTTCAGGCGTTGGCTTGTTTCGCGCGGCAAAGCGACGTTCGAGGGAGCACTGCAGGACCCGGATTCGCTTGCTTCACTGATCCCAGCCTCGCAGGACGAGCCTGCCGAGTTCGAAAGCTTTGCTTATGTCGCAGCGAATGTCTGGAAGTCGAAAACAGGCATCGACCCTTACGCTGCCACAGGCGATGTCGGATTCTTTGATACGGCATATTTCGCCGCGTCCGCTCCGAGTGAACCGAAGGGCGCCCCATTTGAGGACGATCCTGCCTCTCTCGCCCAGCGCTGGCCTAAATTGTCGGAGCGGTTTGGAAACGATCCGCTCGGCTAGGGGAACGAAATACCTCGCTTCCTGACATGGCTGGATACGTCGGCTTTGGAGACGTTGCAGGCCGCACAGTCGCGGATTTCCATGCGTTCGGGCCGCCACTCTCATGTAAGAAGGGGCATCCCGAGAATGACAACCCACCCCCGGCCAAGCTATATAACCTCACTCCCCATTTGAGGCGCTCACCCACATGAGACAGACATACGAAGTCATCGGCGGCCCTGATGTGGGGCGCGCGTCCTTGCCGCTCCTGCGGGCCGCTCTGAAGGACGCCGGGCTCGACGGCATCTACATTCCGCATGACGACGAATACCAGAACGAGTACCTGCCCGCCTGCTATGAACGCCTCGCCTGGGCGACGGGCTTCACCGGCTCGGCCGGCGCGGCCTTCGTGTTCCAGAAATCCGCCATCGTCTTTGTGGACGGTCGCTACACGCTTCAGGTGAAACAGCAGCTGGCGCCCAAGCTGTTCGAGGTGGGCGATCTTGTCGATCCAGGCGCGTTCGGCTGGCTCGCGAAGCAGACGCTGACCGGCCAGAAGATCGGCTACGACCCGCGCCTCATGTCGCCCGACGCGCTCGACAAGTTGACGGAAGCCGCGGCCAAGGCCGGCACCACGCTTGTCGTCACCGATCCCAATCCCATCGACACCGCATGGACGGACCGCCCCTCCGAACCCACGCAGGCCGTCGTGCCGCACGATGTCGCCTATGCCGGTGAGAGCTCATCGTCCAAGCGAGCCCGCCTCGGCCGCGCGCTGGCCGAACAGAAGATCGACGCGGCGGTGATCACCTCGCCTGCGTCCATCGCGTGGTTGTTCAACATCCGCGGCGGCGATGTCTCGCGCACGCCGCTGCCGCTGGGCCGCGCCTTCCTCTTCTCGGACGGACAGGCGGAGCTGTTCCTGCACCCCGCAAAAATCGGCCCCGAGCTCGGCCAGCATCTCGGCAATGAAGTCACGCTGCGCCCGCAGAACGAGCTCGACCGCCGCCTCGCCAAGCTGGAGGGCAAGCGTGTCAGCCTCGATCCGTCGGCGGCCTCCAGCTGGTTCTTCAACACCCTGAAAAAAGTCGGCGCCGATGTCGTACGCGGGACCGATCCCGTCATGCTGCCGCGTGCAAAGAAGAACGCGGTTGAAGTCGAAGGCGCCCGCAAGGCCCATCGCCGCGATGGCGCGGCGCTGGCGCGCTTCCTGCGCTGGTACGAAGCCAAGGGCCAGACCGGCGAAGTCTCCGAGATCGACTGCGCCATGAAGGTGGAGGAGTTCCGCGAGAAGACGGGCGAGTTGAAAGACCTCTCCTTCAACTCGATTTCCAGCGCTGGCCCCAACGCCGCGATCAACCACTATCGTCCTGACACCAACACGAACCGGAAGCTGGAACGCGGCTCGCTCTTCCTGCTCGATTCAGGTGGCCAGTATCTCGATGGCACCACCGATGTCACCCGCACCCTCGCCATCGGCGATCCATCGGAAGAAATGAAGGAGCGCAACACGCGCGTGTTGAAGGGCCACATCGCCCTCGCCCGCGTGCGCTTCCCGAAAGGCACCACTGGCTCGGCGCTCGATGTCCTGGCGCGCCTCTCGCTCTGGGAAGCCGGCGTCGACTTCGACCACGGCACCGGCCACGGCGTTGGCTCATACCTCGGCGTGCACGAAGGCCCGCACCGCATCTCGAAAGCGCCGAACACCGTGGCGCTCGAGCCGGGCATGATCGTCTCGAACGAGCCCGGCTACTACAAAGCCGGCGCCTGGGGCATCCGCATCGAGAACCTGCAGGTCGTCACCGAAGCCAAGCCCATCCCCGGCGGCGACCGCGACATGCTGGGATTCGAAACGCTGACGCTGGCCCCGCTCGACAAGCGCCTCATCCTGCCCGGCCTTCTGACCGAGCAGGAATGGGTCTGGATCGACCGCTATCATGCGCGCGTGCTGGCCGAAGTCGGCCCGCTGCTGGACGAGGATGATCGCGCCTGGCTGGCCGAAGCCTGCAAGCCGCTCTGATCCGGCCCTAGTTGCCGAACGTGGTAGCCGGCTCTGGCGCACCGCCGAACTTGTCCAGTTCGCGCTGCAGGGCCATCGAGCGATCGCCGGTCGCCTCATTGGCCGGACGGCAGATGCGCTGCTTCTGCGTGCGCGAGCCGGTGATCGGCTCGTTGCGGCAGATCATCTTGGGTTCTTCAGGCGGCTTGGTTGGCTCGGCGGCAGTCGTCGGGGCGGTCGCCGGCTGGGGCGCGGCGACTTGTTGGGCGACAGCGACCTGCGAGGCCGCAAGAAGGAACAGGACAGGTAGTGCGATCAGCTTCATCGGAACATCTCCACGCTTGTCTCTACGATAGATAGCTTGCGCTCGATCGACAACCTCACATAGTCGCAAACCGCCCCACCTGTCGCGGGCAGCTGCAAAACGCGCCAGTAGCGCCCATTTCCGCTGCCCTGAACGTCTGGCGCGGCGTAGCGTGATGTGGGACGGGTCTGCCAACCAGAAGGAACTGATGCACAGCCATGAAAAAACGCGACCCTCTCGCCGCACTGGCCGTCCTTCTCGCCACCCTCACCTCCGCCTGCGCCTCGATGAGCTACGACGCCGGCGACAGCCAGTTCACCTCCTGTCCGGCCTACAAGCCCGCCTACGACGTCACCGACGCCTTCATGACGACCTTCAATTCGAAGGATGCAGAGGCGTGGGGCAAGGTGTTCCACTTCCCGTCCGTGCGCATCGCCTCGGGCAATGTGCGCATCATCAACGGACCGCAGGATCTCGAATCCAGCTTCCCCGCACTTGCTGCACAGGGCTGGGACCGCTCCGCCTGGGCCATGCGCAAGGTCGTCCAGTGCGACGCCACCAAGGCTCACATGCTCACCACCTTCGTCCGCTACCGCGCCGATGGGTCCGAGATGTCGCGCTTCAACTCACTCTACATCGTAGAGAACAAGGATGGCCGCTGGGCGCTGACCGCAAGATCCAGCTTCGCGCCCTAGGCCATGGCCTCGATACACTCCTCCCCCGGCGGACTGAAGTTCGGCGAAGACGCCGCGCAGTACGACTTCGCCCGCCCGCCTTATCCGCGGGAACTCTTCGCGTGGCTGCGCGACCACTGCGGTCTCGACGTGCGCACTGAATGCTTCGAGATCGGCGCCGGCACCGGCCATGCGACCCTGCCCATTCTCGAAACACCCATACACCGCCTCGTCGCAATCGAACCGGACACGCGCCTCGCCGACCGCCTGCGCGAGAAGTCCGCGGGCGACACGCGCCTGGCCATCGACACCGTCCGCTTCGAAGACGCGCAACTCGATGAAGCGAGCTTCGACTTCGGCTTTGCCGCCATGTCGCTGCACTGGCTGCCACGCTCGAAAGCGCTGGCGAAGATCCGCGCCGCGCTGAAGCCCGGAGGTCATTTCGCCATGTGGTGGAACGTCTATCACAACTCCGCCGCCCCCGACGCATTCGGCCGCGCAACCGAACACCTGTTCAGCGGCATAGAGCAGGACCCGAACGCCACATCCGGCAAACCGGCCTTCGCCCTCGATATCGCGGCCCGCACGGGCGAGCTGCGCAACGCAGGCTTCAAGGACATCGAGCACAGGCTGTTCGAGCAGGAAGTTGCCTTCACCCCCGAAAAGATCGCCGCGCTCTACGCCACCTTCTCCCGCGTGCGCATGGCGCCGGAGGAAACCCGCGCACGCCTCATGTCGGAAGCCGAAAACATCGTGCGCGAAGAGTTCGGCGGCGAAGTCCGCCGCATCGTCCTAGGCAGCGCCTATTGCGCCCGCAAGCCCTGACCGGACTTCTCCGCCGCCCCGCGCGGATGCGTCAGCCGCGAAGCCGCGAGGCACGCGACCAGCGCGAACAGAACCTTCGCCACGGCGCCCACGATCGACATCACGCGCCAGCGCAGCTCGGCCTCGCCAAGCCAGAAACCGCCCAGCGGATCCTCGGCGTAGTAATCGCCTCCCAGCTCGTTGATCGCTCCGTACCAGATGTCGATCACATCGTGCGCGACAAGGACAAGGCAGAGCAGCGCGATGATGATCCCGATGGCGATCATGGCGCCACGAAAGCGAATGCCTGCGAAAACCGCGAATATCGCGGTCGCCACATCGCACATTACATACACGGCGCTGAAGGACACGCGGAGTATCAACCCGTCTCCATACTCCGCAGACTGCAGCTGCCGCATTGGATCGTCGGGAAACAGCGCTGAGAAGGTTGTCAGGAAGTGCAGCGCCGCAGCGACAAGGAATACGCCACCGCCGCCATAGAACAGCGACCGCATCCCCTCCGACGTAGGCGACAGCCGCTGCGCCGCCGACAGCAGGAACACGCCGCCCATAAGCTGGGCGAAAATCGCCAGGCCATCATCCGCGAGGTTTACTGTCTGCAACGAAACGCCCAGCGCCTGAAGGTCGACGAGACCATTGCTGACAACAGCGTTCAGCGCCGCCTGAAGGCAGAACGCCACCGCCATCGACAGCGCTGAAATCATCGGCATGCGCAGATCGTCCCCGGCGCGACCCCGCTCCCGCGCACGTTGAACTCTAGATCGAAGCCTAGTCCTCGTCCATCTTCAGCGCTGCAACGAACGCCTCTTGAGGGATCTCGACCTTGCCGAACTGGCGCATGCGCTTCTTGCCCTCTTTCTGCTTGTCGAGGAGCTTGCGTTTGCGGCTGGCGTCGCCGCCATAGCACTTGGCAGTTTAGTAGAGTGGACCAGCGGTCAAGCTCGACTGGCGAACCGGAAATTTGGCACCGTATTTTTGAACGACACCTTCTATGACGTCCCGAAACCAAGCAGGTGAGAGTGGATTGACGAACACCGCCTCAACCAATTCAGATACTGAGATTTTTATGCGCGCTCCGCCACGGCACAGATCGTCTTTGAACAGCAAATTGGGAGCCTTGGGGTGATTTGAGAAGACGGCGCGAACCTCATTCTCATGCTTGAAAGACATTCGCTTGTGCATGAAGGGGTTGAACAGATTACCTGGATCAAATGCCTCGACATCGTAGTCGATATATTTCACCGCACCCAAATACACATCTTCGGTGAACGCTGCCGCCAGCTTTGAGTATCGCGTCTGAACGCAGACAGATTCCGCAGATTGGCTGTAGGCTTTCCACATTGCAGCTGATTCATGTTCGTTGATGTGCCAGCAGTTAATATACGTATGAGCGCAAAGCAGTTGTCGCTGCTCAGCCAAAACCTTTGCGATGGTGAGAGCTCGCTGGTTTGAAACGCCCGGCCAGACCGGATCGTCACCCGGCTTTGCCGTGGCGATCAAGTCTTCCAGGAAATCCTTCGACATGTGCCGAGTAACGGAGCCTTCCAAAGGGTCTCCCAAATTATTGGCCGTGGCGAAGAAAAGGCGTTCAGACTGCAGAAGGTCAATGAATTTGGCCAGATCCATGTAACGCCACACTCGCACGTTTGGATTTGCGGGTTGCGGAAACGACGGATGCGGCGGGGCGGCCATCAGTCCTCGTCCATCTTCAGCGCTGCAACGAACGCCTCTTGAGGGATCTCGACCTTGCCGAACTGGCGCATGCGCTTCTTGCCCTCTTTCTGCTTGTCGAGGAGCTTGCGCTTGCGGCTGGCGTCGCCGCCATAGCACTTGGCCGTCACGTCTTTCCGCAGGGCGGAGATGGTTTCGCGCGCAATCACCTTGCCGCCGATGGCTGCCTGGATCGGGATCTTGAACATCTGGCGCGGGATCAGGTCCTTCAGCTTCTCGCACATCGCGCGGCCACGCTGTTCGGCGCGGGCGCGGTGCGTCAACATCGAGAGCGCATCCACCGGCTCGTCATTGACGAGGATCTGCAGCTTGACCAGATCGCCCTCGCGGCGACCGATCTGGTTGTAGTCGAACGAGGCATAGCCTTTCGAGATCGACTTCAGGCGGTCGTAGAAATCGAAAACCACCTCGTTGAGCGGCAGTTCGTAGCGCAGCATGGCGCGCGCGCCGACATAGCTCAGCTCTTTTTGGATGCCGCGACGGTCCTGGCACAGCTTGAGAATGCCGCCGAGATATTCGTCTGGCATGAAGATGGTCGCCTCGATCCACGGCTCCTCAATGTGGAGGATGGACATCACGTCGGGCATGTCAGCCGGGTTGTGCAGCTCGATCAGATCACCATTGCGCATGTGCAGGCCGTAGACCACCGACGGCGCCGTCGCGATCAGGTCGAGATCGAACTCGCGGCTCAGGCGCTCCTGGATGATTTCAAGGTGCAGCAGGCCAAGGAAGCCACAGCGGAAGCCGAAGCCAAGCGCCGCCGACGTTTCCATCTCGTAGGAAAAGCTCGCATCGTTGAGGCGCAGCTTGCCCACCGCCGCGCGCAGGTCCTCGAACTTCGCCGCGTCCACCGGGAACAGGCCGCAGAACACCACCGGCTGCACTTCGCGGAAACCGGGCAAGGCCTCGGCCGTCGGTTTGCGTTCGTCGGTGACAGTGTCGCCGACCGAGCAGTCGGCCACGGTCTTGATCGAGGCGGTGAAGAAGCCGACTTCGCCAGGCCCGAGTTCATCGGCATCGACCAGCTTGCCGGGGAGGAACACGCCAACGCGGTCGAGCGTGTAGTGCGCCCCGGTCTTCATCATCTGCACGGCCTGGCGCTTCTTCAGCGTGCCATCGACAATGCGCACGATAACGACGACGCCGAGATAGAGGTCGTAATATGCATCGACCAGCAGCGCCTTCAGCGGCGCATCGCGGTCGCCCGTCTTCGGCGGCGGCAGGCGCGTGACGATGGCTTCAAGCACGGTGTCGACGCCGATGCCGGTCTTGGCGGAAATCTCCAGCGCGTCGGACGCGTCGAGCCCGATAACGTCCTCGATCTGTTGCTTCACACGCGGCACGTCGGCCGCCGGCAGATCCACCTTGTTGAGAACGGGCACGATTTCATGGTTCGCGTCGATCGCCTTGTAGACGTTGGCCAGCGTCTGCGCTTCCACGCCTTGGGACGAGTCGACCACCAGCAGCGAGCCTTCGCAGGCGGCAAGACAGCGCGAGACCTCGTACGCGAAGTCGACGTGTCCGGGCGTATCCATCAGGTTGAGGATGTAGGTCTCGCCATCCTGCGCCTTGTAGTCGAGGCGCACAGTCTGCGCCTTGATGGTGATGCCCCGCTCCTTCTCGATATCCATCGTATCGAGGACCTGTTCGGTCATTTCGCGCGCGGCAAGGCCGCCCGTCATCTGGATGATGCGGTCCGCCAGCGTCGACTTGCCGTGGTCGATGTGGGCGATGATGGAGAAGTTTCGGATCTTGTCGCGGGGAGTCATGAGCGGCGCACTACCATTGCGCGTGGAATGCGCAAGAGTTCCTGTGGCCGCCGGCCTCCGGATGCCACTGCATCAACTTCTTGAAAACGCCATTTTCCCGGCAATAAGTTGGTTATCAGCGACTTTTCCCTGCTCGGGGGGACCTCCAATGGCCAACGATTCCGGCGCAAGGCCGCCCCTTCAGGTCGTTCCCACCGAGGGTTCGCCCGAACCCCCGCAGAATCAAAGGGTCGAGCTGGCCCATCACCAGCGTCTGATGGAGGTCATCAGGGCCCAGTACCAACCCCGCAGCGCTCATCTGGCCGGCCAGCAGGGCCAGACGATGCGAACGCTCGGCGAGATCAAGGACGAGGAAAACCGCGAGCCGCGCTATTCCTCCCACTTCTTCTACTGGCCGTTCCTCGCCCTGCTCGCCCTGTGCGAAGTGCCGGTCAACCGCTTCAGCTTCGAGTTGTTCTTCCGGGAAAGCCCCACGATCGCCATGGTGGTCGCCGGCCTCGTCGGCGTGGTGCTGATGGGCCTCGCCCATGGCGTCGGCACGGTTCTGCGCCACTTCGGATACAACTGGAGGCGTGGATCGCGCTGGGTCAGCATCGTCTGGCTTGCCGTGTTCGTCGCCATGATCGGGTCGCTGGTTTACGGGGTCTCCGTCTTCCGCCAGGGCTATCTCACCTTCGTCCAGCAGCCTGACCCCACCTTCGCCCAGATGCTGCAGGACCAGCAGATCGGCCGCGTGGCGGTCACTGCACTCCAGGGCGGCCTGGGCGCCGAGGGCTGGATATTCCTCGCGCTCAATCTCGCCATCGTGGTCGTGGGTGTCAGCGCCGCCTATTTCTGCCACGACCCCCACCCGGATTACGAGAAGGTTGATCGTGAACGGCGCAAGCTCGTGAAAGCGATCGGCGCGCTCGAAGCGCGCCGTGGCAAAGCCGAAGCGCGCGAGAAGGATCGCCACGCCCGTGTCATGCGCCGGCTTGGCGCGGTGCAATAGGGTGAGCACGGGGCGAATGTCTTCGAAGGTCGCCAGCGCCGCTGGATGTATCGCGCTTGCGACGGCCCTGCTTGCGTTGGCCGGGTGCGATGACCCTGGCGCCCATGCGGGCGGTGGGCCCAACAGCCGCGCGGCCTACTGCGAGTATGGCAAGAACGCTGCCCTCTTTCTCGTCGATCGCACGACACAGTATGACGAGACAGATCAGCGCGTGATGGTCGAGAGCATAGGCTCGGTGATCGACAGTCTGGGGACCGGTGATCGCTTCGTGCTGGCGACCATCGATTCACACTACACCGGCTCCGAGCCGCTGGCGAACGAATGCAAGCCCGGCTGTCCGGCGCAGGGCGCCCTTGAGGCGGTGACGGGCGGCTGCAGCGGGATGATCGCCCAGGCCGATCTGCGTACCTTCAAGACCCAGCTTGCCGAAGGGGTTCGCCCGCTCGCAACGACAAACGAAGAAGCGAAATTCTCCGACATTGCCGGCACCATCGCGCAATGGACCCAGAGCCCGCCAGCCGGCAAGCCGTTCAACCAGGTCTATATCTTCTCGGATATGCTGGAGAACAGCCAGGCGATACCCTGGTCGAAGTTCAAGACCATTGAGCCCGCGGACGCCATCGCCCGCATGACCGAGCTGAACCGCCTTCCATCTGTCGAAGGCGCGACGGTGCGTATCGTCGGCTTTGGGCGCCTGCACGATCCCGGCCGCCCTCCGCTCGCCGCAGACCAGGACGCCCGCTTCCGCACCTTCTGGAGCGACTACTTCAAGGCCGGCGGCGCCACGAGCGTCACGTTCGAGGGGGCGATCAGGAACTGACCTGATGATGGCGCGCATGTTGCGCCTCCGGCCCCATGGATCAGAGACACCGCCCCGACCCGGATCGTCTTTCCCGCCCGGCGCGAATCCCGGCCTGGCAGGTCGCCGCGCTGGCGTGCAGCGCGCTCGTGATCCTGGGCCTCGCCGTGCTGCTGGGAATCGGTCAGCCAACCGCAAATGACCAGCGGGCCATCGCCGCCCGCGAACACCCCTCCCAACAGACGCCGGAAGCGATGGCCGCCCTGCCCGAACCCGGTCCCGTCGCCGACCCCGAAGCAGGCGCCGCACCTGCCGCTGCAGCCGCCGCTCCCCCGCCGCGAATTCAGTCCGGCGTCACGTTCGTCGACCGCTTCGACCGGGCCGACATCACCGACCGCTGGTTCCTGTCCGACGGCTGGTCGAACGGCCCGTGGATGGCGAATGACTGGCGCGCCAGCGAGGTCGAGATCACGCCGGACGGCGTGTCCCTTCATCTCCGCAAGGCGCCCGCCGGTTCGGAGTTCGAATACGCTGGCGCCGAAATCCGTACGCACGACTTCTTCCGCTACGGCTATTTCGAAGCGCGCATGCGCGTGCCGCGCGGCAGCGGCGTGATCACCGGGATGTTCACCTATGCAGACCGCACCGAAACCATGAAACCCAACGAGATCGACATCGAGATCCTCGGCCGCGCGCCGAAGGTCGCCGAACTCACCGTCCACGAGAGCGGCAAGGCGACCTCGCACAAATACACCATGCCCTTCGACTCATCCGACGGCTTCCATACCTATGCCTTCGACTGGCAACCGGGCCACGTTCGCTGGTACGTCGATGGCAAGCTCGTCCATGCAGAAGCCGGTAGCGCGGCGCAGCGCGTGGTGCGCCCCCAGCAACTCCTCTTCAGCGTGTGGGGCAGCAAGAAACTCGCTGCGTGGGCCGGCGAGCTTCGCCCGTCGGACGCACCCTGGCGGCTCGACATCGCCTGCGTCGCCTATTCGCCCACCTTCACCGCTCCGCTCTGTGACTGAGCCTCCGGTCAGCCTTTCCCAGCGGAATTGCGCTCTGTAACGCTTTGTTGCTGACACGTTGTTGATCGCGCGGCCCTGCAGGCGCGTTGCTGCGAACACGACTTTCCGGTATCAACCTAACCAATTGTGACGATCCCGCAGATGGATCGCGCAGCAGCGCTGGAAGGAAATCACATGAAAGCCAGAACCCTCGGTTTGGCGTTGGCCTCGGCCGCCGCCATCGCCATGATCGCAGCGGGCGTCGCAGCCAACGGCCAGGTCGTCGGCGCCAACGTATCGGCGAGCCAGCTTAAGGCGCCCGAACGCGCCGACAACTTCCGCCTCGTCGACCAGAATTCGCGTGCTCACCTTCTGGCCTACTACAAGTACGCCCCGGCAATCGTGATCGTCAGCCACGCCACCGGCTCGGCCGACATGAACGATGCGGCGCTCACGCTCCGCAACCTGCAGGCATCCTTCAAGACGTCCGGTGCAGAGCTCCTGTTCATCAACTCCACACCCGGCGTGAAACGCGAAGCCATCTCCGCCGACATGAAAGCGCTCGGCCTCGACGCTCCCGTGATGATGGACGACACCCAGCTCATCGGCGAAAGTCTCGGCATCAGCCACGTCGCCCAGGCGCTGGTGATCGATCCGCGCACGATGAAGATCGTCTACTCCGGCCCGATTGCGGGCCACCTATCCGGCAAGACCGGCGGCGACAAGACCGCCTACGTCGCCGACGCCGTCGCCGCCCTGGTCAAGGGCCAGCCGGTGAAGATCGCGACGGCCGAACTCGCCACCGCGCCCATCGCCTTCCCGAACCGCGACGCCAAGGCGAGCCACGTCAACATCTCGTACGAGAAAGACATCTCGCCGATCCTCGCGAAGAACTGCGTCGCCTGCCACTCCGAAGGCGGTATCGGCCCGTTCGCGATGAACAGCTACGAGATGGTCAAGCAGTTCTCGGGCATGATCCGCGAGTCAATCCGCACGGACCGCATGCCGCCCTTCCACGCCGATCCGCATGTCGGCCAGTTCACCGGCGACATGAACCTCTCGCCGAAGGACACGCAGACCCTGATCCACTGGATCGAGGCCGGCGCCCCGCGCGGCACAGGCTCCGACCCGCTGAAGATCAACGCCAAACCCGCCCCGGAATGGGAACTCGGCACGCCTGACTATGTCATTGAACTGCCGGCCTACACCGTGCCCGCCTCGGGCGTCGTCGACTACCAGAACCCGGTCGTCCTCAACCAGTTGCCCCAGGGCCGCTGGCTGCGCGCCTCCACGGTGAAGCCGTCCGACCGCCAGGCCGTTCACCATCTGCTCTCGAACGGTGTTGGCGGCTACGCCGTCGGCGCCGAGACGTCGAAGTATCCGGAAGGCACTGGCACCTGGGTCGCCCCGGGCCAGAAGTTCCAGTTCCAGATGCACTACACGCCCTATGGCAAGGAGACGGTCGAGAAGACCCGCGTCGGCCTCTACTTCTATCCGGAAGGTTCGCCCCCGGAGATCATGCGCCGCTCGGCCGTGATCGCCAACGCCGGCATCGAGATCCCGCCGAACACGCCGCGTCACGAGGAGACCGCCTACATCACCTTCCCCGAGAAGGCGACGCTGTTCTCGATCTTCCCGCACGCTCACTATCGCGGCGACAGCATGGCTATCTCCCTGCTGCGTCCGGGCGCGACGAGCGAGGAACTCATCCTCTCCATCCCGAAATACGACTTCAACTGGCAGCGCGGCTATGACTTCAAGGAGCCAATCAGCATCGCACCGGGCACGAAGCTGATCACGCGCTATGTCTACGACAACTCAGCCAACAACCCGGCCAACCCGGATCCGACCATCAAGGTCACCTGGGGCGAGCAGTCGTGGGAAGAGATGCAGTACACCGCACTCGGCTTCCGCTGGGACGACGAGACCGTCGCCAACCGCAAGAACGACTACCAGACGCGCCTTGAGGACTCGCGCGCCATGGGTATCATGGACACGAACCTCGACGACAAGGTCGCCAAGTCCGAGGTTCGTGGCCGCATGGCGCAGATGCTGCTCGCCAACTGGGACATGGCCGACACCAACAAGGATGGCTATCTGACCGCCAACGAGATGACGGCGATCAACCAGTTCATGAACCGCCGCATCCGCGAGGCGCAGGCCCAGCAGAGCGTCGGCCAGTAAGAGCTGTTGGACGAAAAACGGAACAGGCGGGCCGCAAGGTCCGCCTGTTTTCGACTTTAAAGCCCGAAACTATCCCGCTCATCCTG
This sequence comes from Hyphomonadaceae bacterium UBA7672, assembly GCA_002483135.1. Lineage (GTDB taxonomy): Bacteria > Pseudomonadota > Alphaproteobacteria > Caulobacterales > Hyphomonadaceae > UBA7672. The sequence goes on from DLHI01000021.1 coordinate 114,331, forward strand.
ACGAAAGTCAGGATCCAGGGACAGTCTCGCTCCTCGAACAGACTTGAAGCTTCACGCCGGAACAAGCCTCGCAGTCAGCACTGGGTCCTGACTTTCGTCAGGACGAGCGCGGTTGGACCTGTGTTTCAACCCTCACCGCTCCAGCCTCACACCGGCTTCAGCCGATGGTGGACCACGCCCCACTCATTGCCGCCGGCATGGCCGAACAGCCCGGCAGTCGCGAGGAAGAACAGCCGCCAGCGGTTCTCCCACAGGCGCGCATCCACGCCGTAGACCTTCGCAAGGATCGGACGGATTGCCTCGCGATTGGCGTCAAAATTCTTCAGCCAGTCGAGCGCCGTGCGCTGGTAGTTCCTGCCATTCCACCACCACTCATGCTCCACCGAGAACAGGTCCGGAAAATTGCCGGCAAGGTCACGGCTCGGCATCACGCCGCCCGCAAAGAAATGATGCGCCACCCAGTCGGCCGGATCGTTCACGTCGAACCGGTATGGCGCCGTGCGATGCGCGAACACATGCATCAGCATCTTCCCATCCGGCTTCAGCCACCGCCTGCAACGCTCCAGCAGAGCCCGCCAGTTCGACATGTGCTCGAACATTTCCACCGAGACGATGCGATCGAACTTCTCGTCCGTGTCGAACACATTCATGTCCGCCATCACGATGCGCAGGTTGGTCAGCCCCTGCCGCGCCGCGCTCGCCTCGATATGCGCACGCTGGCTGGCCGAGTTGGAGACCGCCATGATCTTCGCGCTGGGATACCGCGCGGCCATGAACAGCGACATCGATCCCCAGCCGCATCCAAGCTCGAGGATATGCTGCCCATCCGCGAGTTCGGCATTGGCGCATGTCTGCTGCAACGCGCGCACTTCCGCCTGCGCCAGCGTTTCGCCTGCCTCGTAGAGACAGCTCGAATACTTGAAGCGCGGCCCGAGACACAGAGCAAAGAACTCCGCCGGCACCTCATAGTGCTGCGCGTTGGCGTCCACCGTGTGCGTGGCGATCGGATGGGCCCGCATGTCCTCGGCAAAGCGCGCCGAAGCGTCGGCCGGAGTATGCTTCAGGTGGCGCCTCACATTCCCGACCAGGAACGACACCGCGCCCTTGCGCACAATGTCGGGCAATGGCGCGCCTTCAAAGGCGATAATCGCGCGCGATACAAAGCTCATGCAGACGCCTTTCGCGGGGGAAGTGGGAAAAACGCGCTCACGCGCTGCTGATAGGCGCGAAAACGATCGCCGCGGCTCTCAAGCATCGTCTTCTCCAGCGCTGGCACGCCAGTGCCAAAGCGCAGCAGCAGGAACATCATCACCGGGGCCGCCAGGCTCGCCCAGCTCCACGCAACAGTCGGATCGAATGCGATGATCGGATAGGCCAGCCACGTCACCCATTCGAAGAAATAGTTCGGATGCCGCGACCAGCCCCACAGGCCCTTGTCCATGATGTCGCCGCGCTGAGCTGTCTTGCGGAAGCGGCGCATCTGTTCATCGGCGACCCCCTCGCCCAAAATGCCCAACGCCAGCATCCCCGCGCCAAGAAGGTCGCGCAGGCCAAATTCGCTTCCAACCCCACCATGGCTCGCCACGAAGACGGAGAGGCTCAGCAACGCCGCCGCCGGCGCCTGCACGATGCAGAGCAGATACATGTTGCGCTGGAAATTCCCGCCCCACTCGGATCGCAGCCCGGCGTAGCGCCTGTCCTCGTGCGTATCCTTGGCCACGCGATGCGCGATGTAACTTCCCAGCCGCAGCGACCAGACCGCCGCCAGCCCCGCCACCAGATATTGCCGCGCCACGCTCTCCGCCGGCCCGGGCCACAGCGCGGCCGTCACGCAGGCCGCGCCAGCTCCAAACGTCCAGAAAACATCCACCCACCCGCCATTGCGGGTTCCCAGCTGGACAAACCAGGCCGCAGACATGACCACCGCCATGCCGACAAGCACCGTTAGAAAGGGGTCGAAAGGGTTCACGTCTGCCTTTACGCGCAGCACAAGCTGGCGGATCAGCAAGCCGATAGAGACCCCCACCTGTCCGCCCCCTAAACGGGGCGGAACCACGTTGAGAGAACTTACCCAGCATTTGAGGGCGGTGATGGCCCCAGGGTTCCGCCCCGTTTAGGGGGCGGGCAGGTGGGGGTCTGTTTCAACGGGCGCGCTCTTGGATCACGCCACACCCCGCAACACATGCTGACGAACGACCCAACCCCCGCTAACTGTGACCCCATACACCCACCACCGCACAGGCCCACGCATGTCCACCGGACTCAAAGTCACCGCCCTCGCCAAGAGCTTCGGCGGCAAGCGCGCGGTCGACGGTATCGATTTCGAGGTACGCGGCGGCGAGCTCTACGCCCTGCTCGGCCCCAACGGCGCCGGCAAGACCACAACGCTGCGAATGATCGCTGGCCTGCTCAATGCCGATGCGGGCGAGATCAGCGTGTTCGGCGTCGATGCCCGCCGCGATCCGCTGGCCGCCAAGCGGATGATCGCCTGGCTGCCCGACGAGCCACTGCTCTATGATAAGCTCACGGCGTGGGAGTATCTCGAATTTGTGGCCGGTCTCTGGAATGTCGAACCGGCTGAAGCCCGTAAGCGCGCTGAGAACCTGCTGCGTCTCCTCGGACTGTGGGACAATCGCAATGATCGGTGCGAGACCTTCTCGCGCGGCATGAAGCAGAAGGCTGTTCTTGCCGGCGCGCTCATCCATGAGCCCAAGCTGCTGATGCTGGACGAGCCGCTCACCGGCCTCGATGCAGCAGCCAGCCGCCTCGTGAAAGACCTGATCCGCGAACGCGTCGCCGCCGGCGCCGCCGTGATCCTCACCACCCACATCCTCGAAGTGGCCGAGCGCATGGCCGACCGCATCGGCATCATCAAGGACGGCAGGCTGCTGACCGAAGGCAGCCTCGACGAACTGCGCAGTCACGCCGGCGCGCAGGACCAGTCGCTGGAAGATGTCTTTCTGTCGCTCACGGCCCCCGCTTCCGCATGAGCAAGCCCGGCAGCATACCCTGGCTGATGTCGCACGAGCTGCGCCTATTCTGGCGCAGGGGAAAGACGCGGCCGAAGAGCGGCCTGATCATGCTCGGTCTGCTCCTGTCGCTATGGCTGCTGTTCTCCTTCATCATGCTTCAGCGCCTCGGGCCCATGATCCCGCCGCCGCCCTTCATAGACAGTGCGTGGGATGGCCTCGCCCTCACCGCAGTCGGCGTCATCATCGCCTTCATCGGCTCGGTGATGCTGTCGAGTTCGATCCTCGCGGCGGTGGATGTGATCTACACGCGCAACGATCTCGATCTCATCCTGTCCTCGCCCTTGTCGCCCTGGCGAATGCTGGCCGTGCGCGCCGCCGCCATCGCCATCGGCGCCCTGCCGCTCTATGCGGGTCTACTGGGTCCGCCGCTGTTGTGGTTGGCGATCTTTTCCTCGCCGCTCTGGCTGTCCTCGATCATCTTCCTCGTCACGCTGGCCTTCGCCGCTACAGCCCTCGCGCTGCTCGTCGTTACGGCGCTGTTCCGCCTGATCGGCCCGAAGAACACGCGCATCCTCGCGCAGATTTTCAGCGCGCTCGCCGGCGCCGGCGTGTTCCTCGCCTTCCAGTATTTCAACATCACCAGCGGCCGCTCGCGCGAGGAAGAACAGGCCGAAATGGCGCGCTTCATCGCCAGCCTCGATATCAACCCCGCCGCCTGGTGGCTGCTCCCCTCGCGCGCCTTCACAGGCGATATCGTCTCGACCCTGATCTGGGTCGCGCTCGTCGCCGCCCTGTTCCCGACGGCCGTGTTTGTGTTCAGTCGTCGTTTCGTCGGCGACGCCGCCGCAGCCTCCGGCATGGGTCAGCGCAAGCGTGTTGCCGACGCTCGCGTGGTTGGCCTGCGCGGCGGCGTCATGGCGTCAGTGATCCGCAAGGAGTTCCGCCTGCTGCGCCGCGACCCGCTCCTGCTCTCGCAGATCGGCATGCAGCTCCTATATCTCCTGCCGCTGGGCTTTATCCTGCTGCGGCCCGGCGGATCGTTGACCGTCACCGAAGATACCTTTGTGCCGGTTCTCACCCTGCTCGCCTCGACCATGGCCTCCAGCCTCGTCTGGATCACCGTCTCCGCCGAAGACGCGCCCGATCTGATCGCGTCGGCTCCCGTCGCCCCGAGCATGATCGACCGGGCTAAGCTGGTCGCAGCGATTCTGCCGGTGCTGGCTCTGATGGCGATCCCACTCGCCGCCCTTCTCTGGCGCGATCTCGCCGCCGGCCTCTGGGCCCTCGCTGGCGTCTGCCTCGCCGCCACCGCCTCAGCCCTAATCGGCCTCTGGCGCCGCATGCCCGGCTCCCGCCGCGAATTCGCAAGGCGCCGCGCCAAGGGCTCCGTCATCGCCGGTCTCGGCCAGGCCTTCGTCGCTTTCGGCATATCCGGCGCCGCCGCGCTAGGCGCCTACGGCCTCCCCCTGATCGCCACCATCCCCGCCCTTATCGCCGCCGCCATCCTCGGCGTCCTCTACAAACCAAACGAAAACGGGCCCCCGAAGGAGCCCGTAGTAGTACGAGGTCGCAGTCGTAATAGTCCTAGACCTTGATTGCCTGCGCCGGCAGGTCGGCAAACTTGCGCCCATCCTTCGCCATCGTGCGGAGCAGGTTCGAGACCTTGATCTCGTCCACATTCTTCGCAACGCGCTCGGTAACCTCCAGCACGCGCTGCAGACCCACCTTGTCGCCCAGATACATCGGCCCACCCTTGTCCTGCGGGAAGCCATAGCCATTGAGCCAGGTCACATCGATATCGCCCGCGCGCTGGGCCATGCCCTCCTCAAGGATAGCGGCGCCCTCGTTGATCATCGGGAAGATGCACTCCTCCAGGATCTCCTCCTGCGAGACCTTGCGGGCGGCGACGCCGGAACCCGCCTGATATTCCTTCACGATCGCCTCAACCTCAGGCGACGGCGTGGCGTTGCGGGCCGCGTCATAGTCGTAATAGCCCGCGCCCGACTTCTGGCCACGACGCGGCGTGCGCTCGCAGATCATGTCCCGCAGCGGGTTCGCCGTCTTCGCGCCCGGCTTCCAGCCGATATCGAGACCGGCGAGGTCCGACATCTGGTACGGGCCCATCTTGAAGCCGAACTTGTTGAAGGCGGCATCGATATCCCACGGCATGGCGCCGGCCTGGAGCAGGTAGCCCGCCGCCTGGCCGCGCTTGGCCAGCATGCGGTTGCCGATGAAGCCCGGGCAGACACCAGCCAGCGCCGCGACTTTGCCGATCCTCTTCGCGAGATCCATCGATGTCGCGACCACCGCATCAGACGTATGCTTCGCGCGCACGATCTCCAGAAGCTTCATGACGTTCGCCGGCGAGAAGAAGTGCAGGCCGATCACGTCCTGCGGACGCTTCGTGACGGAAGCGATCTCGTTGATGTCGAGATAGGACGTGTTCGAGGCGAGGATGGCGCCCGGCTTCGCGATCTTGTCGAGGTCGGCGAAGATTTCCTTCTTGATCGCCATGTCCTCGAAGATGGCTTCGATGATGAGGTCGCAATCCGCGAGGTCGGAACGGTTCAGCGTGCCGTTCAGAAGGCCCATACGGATGCCGACTTCCTCCTGCGGGAAGCGACCCTTGTCGGCGGAGTTCTGGTAGTTCTTGCGGATGACGCCAAGACCGCGATCCAGCGCCTCCTGCTTCACTTCCACGATGGTGACGGAGATGCCCACATTGGCGAAGTTCATCGAGATGCCGCCGCCCATCGTGCCGGCGCCCAGGACGCCCACCTTCTTGATCGGCTTGATCTGCGTGCCCGCCGCCAGACCCTGGACATTCCACGAGGCCTTGGTCGCCGCAGCGATGTAGGCGGAGATCTCTTCGGCGGTTCCTGCGGGGGCGGTCAGGCTGGCTGTCATGGGGCGGTCCTCGACTGGGTTGGCGCGGGCAATCCCGCATCCGGTTTCCTGAAAAAGCGCGTGTTTCCGTGCCGTGAAGGCAGCCATCCGTCAACTCGTCGGGCAAAATCGGCCCGAACTTGCCCATGGAAGCTGCGACATTCGGTCGGCCTGGTTGCCCTAAGGTAACATACTTGCTTGTTCGCAAGCCAATATGTTGGATGGCACATGGCTATCCGTAAACCTCTTGGTCGAGACGAGACGATTCTCGCCGACGAGCGCCAACGCCAGACCCAGGCGGAACGGCGCGAAGCCGCCGAGCGCGCTATTCTTGAAGCGGCTGTGTCCATTGTCGCCGAGCGCGGCGTCGACGTGCTGACGCTTAACGCGGCGGGCGAGGCGGCTGGCTATTCGCGCGCGCTGCCGACGCACTATTTCGGAACCAAGGGCGGCCTGCTTCAGGCCCTCGCCGACCATATCGTGGCGACTTATGACGAGCGCGTTCGCTCGGCTCCGCTGTCTGAACTGCCGCTCGACCGGCTCTGCGATCTCGTCAACTTCTGCATTGACGACGCCATCCGCGACCCGACGAGCGTGCGCGCCTATCAGAGCATTATCGCGGCGGGACTCAATCATCCTGAGCTTCGCCTCATTGTGGATCGCATGACCCGGCAGTCCATCGAAGACCTGGCGTCTGTTGTCCGTGAGGGACGGGACAACGGACAAATACGGGCCGACGCCCGCCCACGGGCGGAAGCGGCGGTCATTCTGGCATCATTGCGTGGAGTCCTGTTTCAGTGGCTGATCATTCCCGATCACGTGGAGCTGTTACGCGTGCGCGACAGCCTGGTAACGAGTATTCGCAGGTCGCTGGCGGCCTGAGCGAGCCTGCTGCCCGCAGCCTGGAATACTGGGCCGCCGTTCGCGGCGGTGCGCTTGCCCTGTTCGAGGGCGAGGCTTCGCTGACCTATCGCGACTGGAACGAGTATGCCGACATGCTGGCCGACGCCTTCGCCGGTCGGGGTCTTCGCCGCGACGATGTCGTCGCCGTACGCTGCCGCAATCGCATGGAATGGGCGGTGATCGCGCTTGCCTGCGCCAAGATCGACGCACGCCTTCTCACGCTGGATGCAGACCTGCCGCCGCCCGCCATTCGCGACCGTTTGATTGCGGGCCGCGCTGCCGCGCTGATCGCAGGCGACGTGTCACCCATTCTCCTCTCGCACGCGGTTGAGGGCCTGCCCCTGCGCCTCAAGGCCAGCATGGATGGCGCTGTCGCCGGCTTCTACAATTTCTGGGACCTGTTTCCCCCGGTCGCGCCGCCCCGCTTTGGCAGCGCCCAGCCTGTGCTGATGGGATGGACCGCGCGCGCAGAAGGCCGCGCCGCGCCGGTAGGCTTGCCAAGGCGCCGCGCTGCGCCCGCCTCGCTCTCGCGCCCCCCCGTGCCGGAGATCGGCGTCTCGTTGATAACCCTGCCGCTCCATCGCGTGTGGGCGCCCGTGCAGTTCTGGACGGCCCTGATCGCCGGCCGCGCCATCGCCCTGATGCGGGAATTCTCTCCCGCCGCCGCGCTTGCGGTGATCGAGAGGCGGCGCGTCACACACTGGACCGCCCTGCCCGAAATGTTCGCCGAGCTGCAGGCCTTCGGCATCGACGCAGAACGTCGTTACGCCATGCGCTCCGTCCGCGAGCTCGTGATGGGCGGCGCGGCGGCGCCCGAAGCCCTGCGCCGCTGGTTGATGGAGACGTTCCCCACCATTCTTTGCGAGGCCTATGGCTCGCCCGAGACCGGCCTTATCGCCTGGATGGCTCCACAACAGCGCGCCAGCCGCCCCGACAGCTGCGGACGCACGCTTCGGGGCGTGAGTGTGGAGATACGCGATCTTGATGGACGCCGCCTTCCGAACGGGGCTGTCGGCCAGATCTGGGCGCGCACGCAGCGCTCGATCGAATGTGAACTCCCGGGCGCGGGCAACGATGCTCGCCGCGATGCCGATGGATTTGTCGCCACGGGCGACGCGGGTCGCATGGACGAGGACGGCTACATCTACCTCGCTGGCCGGGCGAGCATGCTGGTCGAGAGGGACCTCCTCCGCACGGGCTGAGTCCGCAACACGTTGGCATGCGCTCCGCCGATGCTGTAGCCTCCCCCCAAAGACTCAAGGGGAGGATACCATGAAACGACTCGCGGCATTGCTGCCGGCGGCGGTCTGCGCACTTGCGTTGGCGGCCTGTAGCGGCGAGGCGAGCGCTCCTGCGGCGCCAGCTCCCACGACGCCTGCAGCAGCAGAAGCGCCCATGCAGAAAGACCCGCTGCTTTCGGCCGTCGGCATTGGCGTGTCGGACCTCGCGCGATCGACTGACTTCTACGTCAACGTCATGGGCATGGAGAAAGTTCGCACTTACGAGCTCAGCTACATGAACGAGGTGCTGCTGCGCTATCCCGATGGCGAGAGCTACATCGTCCTGATGCACTGGATCGACGGCTCGAACCCAAATTACGCCAATCTGCCGATCAAGATCGTCACGCGCGTGAAGGACCCCGTTGCGCTTGCCGCGAAGATCAAGGCCGCGGGCTTCGAAGTGACGCGCGAGCCCCAGGCGTCTGACCAGGTGGGCGGCGCAGTGGTCGGCTTCGCGAAGGACCCGGATGGATACGTTCTCGAACTGCTTCCGCTTCGCCAATCCACTTCCGCCAACTGAGGACGCAGCATGAGACTTTCCAGACCACGCATCACGCCGCTCGGCGACAGCGAGTTGACACCCGAACAGGTCGAACGCCTGTCCAAGTCGCGCGGCAGGGATGGATCGATCCTCAACATCTTCCGCACGCTTGTGCGCGTCCCGGATGCGTTCCGCGCCTTTTCATGGTGGGGCGGATACATCATGTCGCGCAATTCGCTCACGCCGCGCGACCGCGAGATCGCGATCCTGCGCGTCGGCTGGCTATGCAAGTCGGGATATGAGTGGACCCAGCATCACCGCATCGGCCTGCAGTCGGGCCTCAACGCAGGCGAGATTGAACGCATCAAGACCGGCGCAGGCGCGGATGGGTGGAGCGCCGCCGAAAAGGCGCTTCTCATGGCGTGCGATGATCTCAACCGCGACCATTTCGTCTCCAACCCCGTATGGGCCGAACTTTCGAAGCACTACTCCGAGCGCCAGTGCATGGATCTGGTGTTCACGGTGGCGCAGTACACCCAGGTTTCCATGATCCTCAACTCCTTCGGCATCCAGGTCGAGGATGGTCAAACCGTCGACCCGGATCTCAAGTCGCCCTGACAGCGCGGGAAAATTGACATGACCGGAAGGCTTGAAGGCAAGACTGCGATCATCGTCGGCGCGGGGCAAACCCCGGGGGAGACCATCGGCAATGGCCGCGCCATGGCGGCCCTGTTCGCCCGCGAAGGCGCGCACGTCATGTGCGTCGACCGGCGGATCGACAGCGCCGAGGAGACCGTGAAGCTGATCACGGACGAGGGTGGCCAGGCGTTCGCGTTCGAAGCGGATGTGACCAATACCCTCTCCTGCGCGGCCATCGCGCGCGAGGCCGTGGTGCGACTCAAGCGGATCGACATCCTCGTCAACAATGTCGGAACGGGACGGGGCGATGCGCCGCCCCATGCGATCGAGGAAGACGCGTGGGACCGCATCATGAACATCAACCTGAAATCGATGGCGATGACGATCCGTCACGTCCTGCCGGTGATGCGCCAGCAGAAGAGCGGCGCGATCCTCAACATCTCCTCGCTGGCCGCCATCGCGGGCCATCACATGGTGACCTATGAGGTCTCGAAGATGGCGGTGAATCGGCTGACCACGGTGGTCGCTTCAGGCAACGCCAAGCATGGTGTGAGGTGTAACGTCATCATGCCGGGTCTGATGGACACGCCCATGGCCATGACCGGGATAGCCGCCGCCACCGGCAAATCCGCAGACATGCTGCGGGCGGAACGCAACGCGCGCGTTCCAATGGGTCACATGGGTTCCGCCTGGGACACGGCCTTCGCTGCGCTGTTCCTGTGCTCGGACGAGGCGAGATTTATTACTGGCGCGGTGCTTCCAGTCGATGGCGGGACTTCGATAGCAATCGGATGATCTACGCTAGCATACTACTTTATGAACGGTTCCTAGGCACTTAGCCAGAGTTGGCATCCCTGCGGCCACAATGGTCAATGACCTGATAATGATTTCGGGGCATGGTCCCCGTCTGGTTGGGTCCCGATCCCGCGCGCCGATGTTCAAGAAGACCGACAAGAAGGCCATCGACCCTCTCGCCGACCGTGTGCGCAAGATTGCGGCGGTTCCGGTCGAGGAGACGACCTATTCGTCGGTCGCAACGGGCGAAAAGCGATCTGAACGCAGGCCTACCTTCAAGACCGCAACCCTGACCATGATCAGCGGCGAGCGCGTCGATGTGGTGGTCAAGAACGTCAGCTCGACGGGAGCCCGCATCGAGTTCCTGCGAGACGTGACCCTGACTGACCGCGTCATGCTCTCCGAGCCGACCATGCGGATCCGCACCTGGGCCTATGTAATCTGGCAGACGCGCGGCGCAGCCGGGCTGCAGTTCGTCGCGACCTAGACGGCCGCGACCATGCGCCGGCTCGACGCGGGCCCCCGGCACCGTCAGGATGAGTACATGACGTCATCGCCCCATCCGCCACAGCGCAACACATGGCTCGCCATTCGACGAGGCCTGCGGCTGCGCTGTCCTTCGTGCGGCAAGGGCCGCCTGCTGGCGGGCTTCCTGAGGCCTGCGGCAGAATGTTCGGCCTGTGGCGAGGCCACAGGCCAGCTCCGGTCGGACGACGGCCCGGCCTGGGCGACGATCCTTCTCGTCGGCCACCTCGTCTCCCCCGCCTTCTTCGTCTTCGCGACGGCGGACGCGGACACGGCCCTCAAGGCGTTCTTCTTCATCGCCGCCGTCGTGATCGGCGCAACGCTGCTGTTGCTGCCGCGCATGAAGGGGCTCTTCATGGCCCTGATCTGGGCCTCGCGCGCGGGAGAGACGGAGCCGGGCTGAGGTTACCCCACCCGGCTCTGCCCAACTGCCCTACGGCCTCGACTACTCGGCAGGCCGAGTCGGGGTGACCGGATGTTGCGAGGCGTCTTCGCCGGTCGACAGCAACGCATTGTCTTCCGACGTCCGCTTGGTGACCAGACGCCCGAAGAGCGGGTTCACCCGGCGTTCAATGCTCGAGATCAGCGAGTAGATCACGGGCACAAGCACCAGCGACAGCACGGTGGACGAGAACAAACCGCCGATGACCGCGATCGCCATCGATGTGCGGAAGCCCGCTCCCTCACCCAGACCCAGCGCCGTGGGCAGCATGCCCGCGGACATCGCCACTGTCGTCATGACGATCGGGCGCGCGCGCTCGCGGCAGGCGTCAAACAGCGCATCAAACACCCTGTTTCCGCGTTGCTCCGACTCGATGGCGAACTCGACCAGAAGGATTGCGTTCTTGGCCGAAATGCCTAGCAGCAGCACGAGACCGATCATCACAGGCATGTCGATGGCCTTGCCAAAGATCAGCAGCGCGACGAATGCGCCAGTGAACGACAGGGGTAGCGAGAACATGATGACAAGCGGTTTGAAGACCGATTTGAACAGCAGCACCATCACCGAGTAGATCAGCGCGATGCCGGACAGCAGCGCGACGATGATGCCGCTGAACATCTCGTTCATCGCCTGCTCCTGGCCAACGCGAGCACGGCTGACGACTGCGTTCCCCTCGGCTTCTGCCTTGAAGATCGCTGCCATCGTGGGGGTGCTATCGACCGCCGCGGTCGCCTCCCCTGACGTGACGCCCGGCGCGAAGTCGGCCTGAACGGCCGCCATGCGCTGGCGATACATTCTCTGGATGACGCCGGGACCGGCCTCATAGGAAATGTCGGCCACGGCGCCCAGCGTCGTCGAGCCGCCATTCAGCGTCGGCACCCGAAGCTGCGCCAGCTGCGCCAGATCGCGACGCACCTCTTCCGGCAGCCTGACGCGGATCGCGAGGCGGCGCTCGCCTTCCGAGAACTTCGGGGTATTCGCCTCGATATCTCCGGAGGTGGCGATGCGAGCGACCTGGGCAATTGCGTCCGTCGAAACGTTGAGACGCGCAGCCTCCGCCGCACGCGGACGGATGATGAGCTCAGGCCCGGGCGGATCCGGTGAAAGCCGCGGATTGCGAATAACGTCGTCGAGATCCTTCATCTCGTTCAGCAGCGCCACCTGCGCCTTGTCCAGCGCCGCGGCGTCTTCGCTCGTAAGCAGGATATTGACGTCCGAACCCGTCGGACCGCCTCCGCTCATCAGCGCGGTGACGCGGATGTCCGGAATCTGCGCGAGCTGTGGGCGAATATGCTGCTTCAGTTCCTCGGTGTGCATCTTGTGATGATCGGTCATCACAAGAATTGCCGAGCCAGAGGTCATGCCAGCTCCGCCGCCACCGCCATTGGCAGCAGCAGCCTGACCGCCCGCACCGCCGGAGCCGATCGAGACGAAAACGTCTTTCGTGTCGGGCTGGCGCTTCAGAAGGTCGCTGAGTTCGGCGGCAGACTTCTCCATCTGCTCGCGCGTCGATCCCGGCGGAGCCGAGATGTTGAACATGATGTAGCCCGGGTCTTCCGTCGGAATGAAACCCGACGGCAGGGAGGCTGCAGAAAACATCGCGCCCAGGACAGCCGCGCCGCCGATCGCCGAAGCGCCCAGCCGATGCTTCAGCGACCAGCCAAGCGCCTTTTCATAGAAGCGCGGGAGTTTGCGCGCATCCATGTGTTGCTTGCTCGGCTTCAGGAAGTAGGCCGCCATCAAGGGCGATACGAAGCGCGCCACCAATAGTGAGAACACGACGGCGACCGCGACCGTGATGCCGAACTCGATGAAGAACTGGCCCGGCATGCCGCCCATGAAGGAGGTCGGCAGGAACACGACCACGATGGACGCCGTCGTCGCCAGCACGGCGAGACCGATGGCGTCGGCCCCCTCCATCGCGGCGCGGAATGGCGTATAGCCCGCAAGCGTTCGCTTCTGGATGTTTTCGACCTCCACGATCGCGTCGTCGACAAGGATGCCGATAACGAGCGTCAGGGCGAGCAGGGTCACCACGTTCAGCGAGAAGCCCAGAAGTGAGATGATCCAGAAGGTCGGGATCAGCGACAGGGGCATGGCCAGCGCGGCGATAACCGTCGCCCGCCAGTCACGCAGGAAAAGGAACACCACCAGCGCGGCGAGGATCATGCCCTCGATCAGCACATCCTGCGTGGCGTGGAAGTTCGCCTTGGTATCATCCGTGATCGAGAAGATCTTGGTGATCTCGAGACCCGGATTGGCCGCCTTGAGGCGTGCAATGGCATCATAGGCGCCGTTCTCGACGTCAACCTCGGAGGCAGTATCCACCTTGATGATGTCGAAGCCCACCACCGGTCGGCCGTTCAGACGTGCAAAGGATCGGATTTCCGCCGAGCCGTCGCCCACTTCCGCAACGTCGGACAGGCGCACATAGGTTTGGCCGCCACGCAGCGGGATGGACAGGTTGGCGAGTTCTTCGACGGTCGCCGTTTCCCCAATCACGCGCGTGATGATTTCCGACCCGCCGACCTGCGAGACGCCGCCGCCGTAGTTGCGGTAGGTACGCTGCAGTGCGTTGTTCACGTCAGCAGCGGTTACGCCGATGGCGTTCATGCGCACCGGATCGAGCGTGATATTGATCTCGCGGTTCACGCCGCCGACGCGGGACACCTGCCCCACGCCGCGCACCGACTGCAGGTCGCGCGCGATCCTGTCATCGATGAACCAGGAGAGTTCGGCCTCGCTCATCGTTGGGTGCGAAACCGCAAACGTCATCAGCGCGCCGCCGGTAAAGTCGAGCGAATTCACCAGGGGCGGCTGGATCGAGGCGGGTAGCTGGTTGCGCACCTGGTTGACGCGCTGCTCGACATCATCCTTCGCCTTCTGAAGGTTGGTGCCGATCTTGAACTGGATGATTGTGGTCGAGGCGCCCATCGTGACGCTGGATTGCAGCATCTCGATGTCCGGCAGGCTGGCAATCGAGTTCTCGACAATGCGCGTGACCTGGTTTTCAAGTTCGGTCGGCGCGGCGCCTTCCTGAATGATGGTCGCGACGACCATCGGGAAGGCGATGTTCGGGAACTGCTTCACCGGCAGACGGGTGTAAGAATAGAGGCCCGCGACCATGAGAAGGGTGAAGGCGACCACAACCGGTATGGGGTTGCGGATCGCCCAGCTTGAAATCGGCAGGTTCATGTCACTTGCCCTCGGCCGGAGCGGCCTCTGGTGAATCTGTGGTCGGCTTGATCACATCGCCGTCCAGCGTGAAGGCTGAACCCGTCGCCAGCACGCGCGAACCGGCCGGCGGACCATCGATCAGCTCGACATAGTCGCCCGAACGCCGGCCCAGCTTCACAGGCGTCTGATGGACCGTGTTTGCGTCATCGACCAACATCACCGATGCACCGCCCGATTCGTAGCGGATGGCGCTTGCGGGAACGGCAAGAACACCCGTCGACGATGCGTTGAACTTGGCTTCTGCAAAGCTTCCGGGACGCAGGCCTGCGTCATACGGCAGTTCGATGCGGGCGCGGCCCAGATTGGTGTTCAGGTCAACGCGCGGCGAGATGAAACGAACCTTGCCGGCGATGCGCTCGCCTGTGCCAAGCGTCACCATCACAGTTGCGCCGACCTTCACGTGCGCCAGCGCTGCGTCCGGCAATTCGGCGTCAAGTTCGATCAGGCCTTCGCGAGCGATGCGGAAATAGGGCGTACCGCTCACCATCGAAATGTCGCCGGGACGCAATGTACGTTGCAGGATCACACCCGCCACCGGTGCGCGGAGCACCATGCGCGACTGGCGCACCTTCATCTCATTGACGTTGGCTTCCGAAGCCAGAAGCGCGGCTTCAGCGCTTGCCGCTTCCATGCGGCTCTGATCCAGCTGGGCTTGGGAGACCGCGCCCTCTTTCGAGAGCAGTTCGGCGCGGGCAAGCTGGCTGCGGCGGAACTCCACCGAGGCCTTTTGCGTCGCCAGCGTCGCCTCGGCCTGCGCGATCTGCGCCTGAAGCAGCGTATCGTCCAGCTTGGCCAGCGCCTGGCCCTGCTTCACCCACGCGCCCTCGTCGACGTAAACTGCAGCAACGCGATAGCCGGTCAGCTCCGTTCCAACGGAAGCTTCCTCGCGCACAACAAGGCGGCCGGCGGCCAGCACCTCGTCCGAAAGGTCGCGCAGCTCGATCTGCGTCACACGCATCGTCTGCGTGTTGGCGGTATCGGCGGTCGCCTTGACGCCCTCAGCCGCTTCCTCCGCCGGAGCGGGCTTGCCGCCGCAGGCGTGGAGCGTGAAGGCCATCATGCCAACGCCGGCGATCGCGGCCGCGGACGTGAACTTGTGGCGCATCGTCATATGTGTGGTCCTTGCGCTTGGATCAGGGGAGGTCGGCGTTTCTTGTGTGAAGACTTGGTGTGAAAGCGGTGTCGAGGCGTCTGTCGGCGGGTTACGCCCTGTTCCTAGGACGGGCGAGAACCGGAAGGCCCGACGCATCCTTCCAGAGAATCCCAGCGCCGCTCCCCCCTCTTCAGTGGGTTGTGTAGGCGTATTCGCCGCCCCAACAGGGGCGGCGGCCGGGTACTTTGGCGCAACATTGCTTTCGCCCGCGTTTGCGGACGTCACATCGTTGCCGGCCGGGGTCTCTACGGGGAGGTCCATCGCGCCCAACTCGGAAACTCTAGCGTTTCCCTATCTCATCCTGTTATACACTGCAAACGTGGTGTTGTTGTTAAACCGATCACGTTTGGTAATCCGGAGCCATGATGCAGGCCATTGAGGAAGCCGTCCCCCAGCTTTCGCCCCGCGAGCGAATCCTGGCGGCTGCCCGGAAAATCTTCCTCGACGGGCCTCCCGAGCAGGCGACCATGGACGCCGTGGCCCATCAGGCCGGCATGTCCAAGAAGACGATTTACCGTGAATTCAAGAGCCAGGTGGAGCTGCTGGCCGCCCTCCTGATCGAGAGCGTGGCCGACATGGGCGCGTTTCTGCCGCCGGGTCCGGACGATGATATCGAGCTTGAGCTCTACGGCGTGCTCGTGCGGATGGTGACGCACTTCACCTCGCCGCGCTCGATGGCGCTGGCGCGACTGATCATTTCGGAGGTGAGACGCTACCCCGAGCTGATGACTGCCTCGAAGCCCAAGGGTTTCCCGCGCGAACTTCTGGCCCAGTGGCTGGCCGCCCCTGTCGTCCGCGCGAAATTCCAGATCGAGGACCCGGATGATGCGGCCGCCATGCTGTTCGGCATGGTGATGCAGGACTCAGGCTTCAAACTGCTGGTCGTGAACAACGCGGTCATGCCCCAGCATCTGATTGAGGCGCGTGCGCGGCGCGCCGTGCAGATCTTCCTGCGCGGCGTCCGCAAGTAGTCCCTGCTCAGGGCGCGATCACTCGCCCTCTTCATCCAGCGCTGTGTCGAGCCCCTGGTTCATGCCGACCAGGATGCCCGGCAGCGCGTGGTTCCCTTCATGGCAGGCGTACTCGTAGATCTGCTCCGACGACCGCCGCATCGGCATCTGACCGGTCCAGGTCTGCGTGTAGCTGACCGGGTCGATGACTTCGAACGTGTAGTCAATCTCCTTGTCTGACACGCGCCGGAAGCGCTCGATCACCTTGCCCTCCTTGGACAGTGGAATGCGGCCGCGCGCCTGCAGCCGGTGCGGGTTGCGCGTTTCCACCACCAGCGTGTCGCCATCCCACCAGCCGATGGAATCGCCGAACCACGGCTCGATATTGTCGGGCAGTCGCGCTTCTTTTTCGCCGGGCTTCTGGATGCGCACGATGCGCACATCGTGGTTCATCTCGATCTCAAGCAGGACGTGGTCAGGCGTCTGCACGATGCGGATGTGGTTGTTGTACATCGCATTGGTCAGCGGCGGACCGCCCTGGTTGGCGAACGACACGAGGCAGCGGTCGCCCAGCGTGCGGATTTCCGGACCCGTATTGCGCACCGACGACGCATCCGACATCCGTGAGCCCGCCGCTGTCGTGCCCGCGCGATTGTAGGGGATCTGGCCGTTGGCCGGCGACGTGATCCATGACGAGCGCCACTCGCCATTCACCTTGGCGAATTCCGAACCCGGATCGATCCAGAAGGCATTGTAGCCAGCATCGGCATTCTTGTCAGTGAACACGCCCGCGTTCGGATCGGTGCGGCGCTGCGAGTCACGGAAAGAGGCGGTGTATCCCGCGCGCGATGTTGCCTCGCGGATCTTCTCGTCCGGGATCACCAGCGTGTCGATGCCGACAGCGGCGTTGCGCCCGGTGCCGCGCGTCAGCGTGGTGAGCGACGCGGTCGACCACACGCCCTGCAGGTCGGGTTTTCCTTCGGCCGTGCGCGGCGCCTTGTAGTTGGGATCCCACGGACCAAGATCGCGGAAGTACGGGATCGGACTGACGAACGCCTTATCGCCCGCAATCGTCGTCGGCCCCTCGACTGGCGCTGCATTGTCGTCAGCGAAACCTACGCCCGATCCGGCGCCCTGCCGCTGTGCATGCGCCGGCTGCATCGCCATCAGCGCCGCTCCGACCGCCAGCACGGAAACCGCCAGTATGCGTCGTTTCATGATCCTCGCTCCCTCTTCCTGCGCCGCGGCTTTTGTGGCCATCCGCTGTTCGCGTGGCGGCAAACTAGGGGTGCCCGATGCCCCCTGTCGAGCGCGACGCGGGCGTCACCCCAACCAATTCCCCGTGAACGACGGTCAGGCCTGACTGACGGGAGCCAGACCTACCGGGGACAGCTGCATCCACACGCCTTCGCGCTCGGCCTGGCGGCGCTCGACCAGCAAGCGCGCGACCTGGCTGTCGTCGTGGAATGCCGCCCCGGTCGCGCTGTCGAGCATCGCCTTGGCGAGATTGTCGAGGTCCATGTGCGGCGGGTCGCCGGAGAACTCCATCACGATATGAGCCGACCAGTCGCCCCAGCGCGGCCGCACCTGAAACCGCAACCGGAAGAACTCCTTCAGCAACGGCTTGTAGTATTTGGCCTGCGTGGTGAGCCCCTCGACCTGCACTTCGAGCGTACCGTCCTTCTCAAGACGCGCGCGAACCTTGCCGTGACGGGTCCACGGCGCCTGCGTGGCGGTTGCTTCGTTCGCGTCCAAGGCGGCCTCGTGGCCAGAGGTGGATGACGGGGGTGGAGGACCCGTATAGGGCAAGGGTTCTGAACGGAACCCGCGCCATGCTCAACCCCCGCCTCGACCTTGCCGCCCTGCGCGCCAAATTCGCCGGCAAAGGCCAGATAATCTCCTTAGTTCCGGCGTGAATGGATAGCTTAGGGTTCGAACAAATCCGGGGGAATGCGGAATGACCGAAGCCACAGCTGAGCTTGGCCCATCCGACGGGATGATACCGCGCAGCCTACTCCCGG
This sequence comes from Hyphomonadaceae bacterium UBA7672, assembly GCA_002483135.1. Classification (GTDB taxonomy): domain Bacteria; phylum Pseudomonadota; class Alphaproteobacteria; order Caulobacterales; family Hyphomonadaceae; genus UBA7672. The sequence continues at coordinate 132,615 of DLHI01000021.1, forward strand.
CGTTTCGCCTCACGATTGGGCTGGCGCAGGGTCTCTGCCTGTGGGCCCTGATCCCCGACGTCTACAGGGACCATTGGACCACAGGCCTCGGCATCTTCTGGGAACCGATCCTGCTTGTCGCAATCGGCGTTCCGATCCTGCTGATCGGCGGCGCAGGCCAAATGCGGTGGAAGTCCCTGCTGATCTGGGCCGGGGTTGCGGCAATCGTTCTTGCTTCGCTCGGCCTTCACGACGCGACCCGCGTCGGCGACGACACTTACAGCGACAGGATTCCCTCACCGCTGCTTCTCGTGTTCTGCGCGCCGGCAATATTCATCGCGTATCATCTTGTCGTCGCCGCCGACCAGGACCGGCGCATCGTCGCGAGCTACAAACGCTATTTCGAGGTTGGCTGGACCAGCGCTGCCCAGATCGCGCTCGCGGGCGCGATGATAGGCGCCATGTGGATCGTGCTTTTCCTCGGCGCGTCGCTGTTCGTCGCGCTTGGCGTCGACACGTTGCGGGACATGATCCGCAATCCGTTGTTCGCTTGGCCCGCAACCTGCCTCACCTTCGCGGTGGCGATCCAGCTGACCGGGGATCGCACGGGCCTAGTGACCGGGGTGCGTACGCTGGGCCTCGTGCTGCTCTCCTGGCTCATGCCGGTGATGACGGGGTTCGTCGTGCTGTTCCTTTGCGCGTTGCCGTTCACGGGCCTCGCGCCATTGTGGAGAACGGGCTGGGCGACACCAATCCTGCTTGCCTCCGCCGCGGCGATCGTAGCCCTCGTCAACGCCGTATACCAGGACGGCGACAGAGATACGCGGCAACCCCGTGTCCTAGCATTGGCCAGCGTGGTTGCACGGGTAACTGTCCTGCCGCTGGTCATCCTCGCGGCGATCTCGACCTGGCTTCGCATCGACCAGTATGGGCTCACGCCTGATCGCATCGCCGCTGTGGTGGCGACTATGATCGCGCTGGTCTACGCCGCCGGATATTTGCTCTCGGTGCTCCCGCCCTATCGGGAGCGGCGTATGCTGGAGAACACTAACATCGCCGCAGCCTGCGTGAGCATCGTCTCGTGGCTCGCCATCTTCTCGCCGATCGCCGATCCGGCGCGCATCTCTGTCGACGATCAGGTGGCGCGCCTCCTCGATGGCCGGATCAAGACCGACAGGTTCGACTTCGCCTTCCTGCGCTGGGACGCGGCTCGCTACGGCCTCGAAGCGCTGGAAATACTGTCGACCTCGGAGCAAGGCCCTGATGCAACACGCGTCGCGGCGCTAGCAAAGGACGCTCTCGCGAGCGAAAATCCGTATGCCTACGCTCCGCCGCTGTCCGTTGTGAATCGCATTTCCGTATGGCCGAAGGGACGCGAGTTGCCCGCCGCCTTTCGGCCGGACCGCGCAACAGGCGTACCCAACAGCCTCAACGACCAATACGGCGTCTACAACGACTGCTTCCGGAGCTCCGACGAACTGTGCGACGCCATCCTGATCGACCTCGAAAAAGATGGATCCGAGGAAATCCTGCTGATCAACGTGCGCGAACCGCCCCCCGGCCAGCCTCAGCAGTTCTGGTCCGCGAGCTATATCGCCGTCTATCGGCAAAAGACGGGAGCCTGGACCCTTGATGCCAATTTTGATCCACCCTGCCGAGGCGAACTGGATGCGCTGAGGCGCGGAGAAGTCACCCTTGCGCCTCGCCTGGGTCACGACCTGATGATCAACGGCCAGAGGCTGAGCCAGCAGCGCAACTACAACGACACGCGCCGATGCTACTGAAAGCCCGGTGCGGCGAAGCCCGCGATTGATTCCGGCACCGCGCGGGTCTAGTCCCACCCCATAATTCCGCCACTGGGAGCTGCACGTATGGCTGGACCGACCCGCACCGAAACCGACACCTTTGGCCCGATCGAGGTCGCGGCTGACCGGTATTGGGGCGCACAGGCGCAACGCTCGCTCGGCAACTTCAAGATCGGCTGGGAAAAGCAGCCTGCCCCGATCGTCCGGGCGCTGGGCATCGTGAAGCGGGCAGCCGCCGAAGCGAACATGGAGCTTGAGAAGCTCGACCCGAAGCTTGGCAAGGTGATCGTCAAGGCCGCGCAGGAAGTCATCGACGGCAAGCTCAACGATCACTTCCCGCTCGTGGTCTGGCAGACCGGCTCGGGCACGCAGTCGAACATGAACGCGAACGAAGTGATCTCCAACCGCGCCATCGAGATGCTGGGCGGCGTGATGGGCTCGAAGAAGCCCGTCCACCCAAACGACCACGTCAACATGAGCCAGTCGTCGAACGACACGTTCCCGACCGCGATGCACATCGCCTGCGCCGAACAGATTTCGACGGACCTGCTCCCCGCGCTTGAACATCTTCTTGGCGCGCTGAAGACCAAATCGAAGGCCTGGGCCAAGATCATCAAGATCGGCCGCACGCACACGCAGGATGCAACGCCGCTGACGCTGGGCCAGGAATTCGGCGGTTATGCAAAGCAGATCGAGAACGGCATCGCGCGTATCAAGTCGACCCTGCCCTCGCTGATGGAACTGGCGCAGGGCGGCACCGCTGTCGGCACCGGCCTCAACGCTCCAAAAGGCTTCGACAAGCTGGTCGCCGCCAAGATCGCGGATATCACCGGCCTGGCCTTCAAGACCGCGCCGAACAAGTTCGAGGCGCTGGCCGCGCACGATGCGATGGTGATGAGCCATGGCGCGATTACGACGGTCGCTGCATCCTGCTTCAAGATCGCCAACGACATCCGCTTCCTCGGGTCGGGCCCGCGCGCGGGTCTGGGCGAACTGGCGCTGCCGGAGAACGAACCGGGCTCGTCGATCATGCCGGGCAAGGTGAACCCGACGCAGTGCGAAGCGCTGACCCAAGTCTGCGCCCACATCATGGGCAACAACGCGGCCATCGCCTTCGCCGGGTCGCAAGGCCATTTCGAGCTCAACGTCTTCAACCCGATGATGGCGTACAACTTCCTGCAGTCCGTCCGCCTGCTGGCCGATGCCGCCATCTCCTTCACCGACAACTGCGTCGTCGGTATCGAGCCGCGCATCGACAACATCGCGAAGGGCGTCGAGAACTCGCTGATGCTGGTCACCGCGCTCAACGAGCGCCTCGGCTACGACGCCTGCGCCAAGATCGCGAAGACCGCCCACAAGAACGGCACGACTCTGCGCGAAGAAGCGGTCGGCGGCGGCTATCTGACGGATGCCGAGTTCACGAAGCTGGTTCGTCCGGAGAAAATGATCGGGCCGAAGTAGGCCGAAACAGCTGACGCGGCTCGACCGAAGGGTACAGAATGTAGTATACATTCCGTATGAATTTGCGCGCGTGGCGAAAATCTGAAGGTTTGCAAACCGATGAGGCGGCAACCCGGCTGGGCATTCGCCCTTCCACGCTGGCCGCTTATGAAAAGGGCGCACGCCGCCCCAGGGCCGAGGTTGCCAAACGGATCGAGACTGTAACGGGCGGAGCCGTGTCTGCGGCTTCCTTGCTCGGGCTTGCGGAAGAGATGCCTTCAACGTGGCGAGGAGTGCGCGAGGAGGCTGCAGCATTCGAGAGCGCTCCCCAACCTACGATCGAGATTGCTATTTCGCGCGATCAAGCAGAACGCCTGCGTGCTGCCGGCATTGACGCTGTCGCAATCGCTCGCGTCGGCGCGGAGAAGGCGCTCAAAGAGGCTGAAGCACGAGCGTGGGCCGAAGCCAATCGCGAGGCCATCGAAGCCAGCAGCGCCTGGATCGAAAAGCACGGCACTTTCGCCGAACAACTTGGCTTGGTCTGATGGCGCGCCTCGATGTGCGGCGCTTGCGTGGTCCCAAAACGCGGATCAACCTCGTTCTGGAACTTCAGTCCGACTACATGAGGGACCTCCCGACCGTGCTGGTCGCGCCCTTGATCGGCATCAAGCAATTGAAGCCCTACGAGGGGATCAATCCGATTCTGAAGATTGGCGAAATCGAGTACGCGGCGCGCCTCGAGCAAATGGCAGGCGTACCCGCAACCGCACTGGGAGAGCGCGTAACCTCTGCAGGCCATATTGAAGCAAACATTTCAATCGCTCTTAACCGCCTTCTCTTCTACGTGTAATCGCCGCCCGCGAGTTCGAAACAGCCATTACACCGAAAGCGTACTATCTTCCTGTGTGAGCACCGCTGGCAGGCATCCGGAAACCAGGGCCGGACAGCGCAACACAGGAGGAAGCCATGCGTCTCGCCTTCGCCGCTATGGTTGCGGCAACATTGTCGACCGCCGCCATCACCGGAACCGCCTTCGCCCACCACGGCTGGGAAGCCTATGACGCGGCGAAACAGCAGAAGGTGACCGGAACCATCGCGGATCTCAAATGGGAACAGCCACATGCCGTCCTCTGGCTCACCGCGAACGGCGCGCGCCACGAAGTCTGGCTTTCCCCGCTTCAGCGCATGGTTGATCGGGGCCTCCAGAAAGAAGCGCTGGCCAAAGGCAAGACCGTGACGGTCGAGGTCCAGCCGCACGCCAAGAACGCAAATGAGTGGAAGGCGCTCTCGATCACGGTGGACGGCAAGGACGTCAACCTCATGCGTTGACCCGGCGCCGACGGTCTCCTGCCCGGCATCCGCCCTGCTTTACCGTTGACGAGCAATGCTTGTCCGCTGCACACCGGCCCTGCGCCGGGCAATGCCCGGTGGTCCGGAGAAGCTATGTCCTACACCGCCCCTGTCTCCCAGATCGCCCACACCCTGGTCCGCGTCGCGCGGTTGGATGAATTGTCCGCCACCGGCGCCTTCCCGAATTTCGACGCGGAGCTCGTCGCCCCCATCCTTGAGGAAGCGAACAAACTGGCACGCGACGTGCTCGCCCCGCTCAACCCCATCGGCCACAAGACCGGCGCGAAGCTGACCGATGCGGGCGTGATCGCCGCGCCGGGCCTGAAGGATGCCTACAGGCAGTTCGTCGAAGCCGGCTGGATGGGTCTCGCTTTCCCCGAGGGGTTCGGCGGCCAGGGCCTGCCCAAGCCGCTGGCGCTCGCCGTGTTCGAGATGATCCACGGCGCCAACATGGCGTTCGGCCTCTGCCCGCTTCTGTCCTTCGGCGCCATCGAGGCCCTGCTCGCCCACGGCACGCCGGAGCAACAGCAGACCTATCTGCCCAAGCTGATCTCCGGCGAATGGACCGGCGCGATGAACCTCACCGAGCCTCAAGCAGGTTCGGATGTCGGCGCGCTCACCACCAAGGCCATCCCCAATGGCGATGGCTCCTACGCGATCACCGGCCAGAAGATATTCATCACGTGGGGCGACCACGACATGACGGAGAACATCATCCAGCTTGTGCTTGCGCGCCTGCCGGATGCGCCGCCGGGATCGAAGGGCGTTTCGCTTTTCGTCGCGCCGAAGTTCTTCGTGAACCCGGACGGCTCGCTTGGCGAACGCAATACGTTCAAGTGTATCGGCCTCGAGCACAAGATGGGCATACACGCCTCGCCCACCTGCGTCATGGAATACGCCAACGCAAAGGGCTGGCTGGTCGGCGAACCCAACAAGGGCCTCGCCGCCATGTTCACGATGATGAACTCCGCGCGCCTGAACATTGGCCTGGAAGGTGTCGCGGTCGGCGAGGCGGCGCTGCAGGCCGGCGTCGCTTATGCAAAAGACCGCCGCCAGGGCTCTGTCCCGGGCGCGAAGGGCGCGGTCCCCATCATCCGCCACCCGGACGTGCAGCGCATGCTGCTCACCATGGCCGCCAACGTGCAGGCGGCCCGCGCGATCTGCTACGCCTGCGGCGCCGCTGCAGACCTTGCCGAACATCATCCCGATGAAGCCGTTCGCAAGACCGCCAAGGCGCGCGAAGACCTTCTCACACCCCTTGCCAAAGGCTGGTCGACCGACCGCGCCGTCGACGTCACCAACCTTGGCGTGCAGATCCACGGCGGAATGGGTTTCATGGGCGAAACCGCCGCCGCACAATACTATCTCGATGCCCGCATTACGCCGATCTACGAAGGCACCAACGGCATCCAGGCGATCGACCTCGTCGGCCGCAAGCTTTCGATGGACGGCGGGGCCGCCATGCGCGCGATGATCGCCGAAGTGCGCGACAACGCGCGCGAACTCGCTGGCGTAAATCAGGCCGGCTTCCTCCATCTGTCGCAAGCGCTCGACCAGGCCGTTGACGCGCTCGAATCCGCCACCGCTTACATGCTCGCCGAAATGGGCGCGAACCGCGACAAGGGCCTCGCCGCCGCAACCGCCTATCTCCGTCTCGCCGGCGATGTCGTCGGTGGACACTTCCTTGCCCGCTCGGCGTATCAGGCGCGCGATGAAGCAGACAGCGACGCCGCCTTTACTCTCGCCTCCTACTTCGCCGGCGACACATTGGCCCGCGCACAAGGCGCCGCCCGCGCGCTCAGTGAAGGCGCGGAGGCCGTGTTCGCTGCCGGGGGTAGCCTGTGGGGGGAGAACTGATCCCCGCTTGACGGATGCGCGTGGGGCGACAGACCATGCTCGTCGGCCATGGGGACGTACATGAAGCGCCTGTTTCTCTCGGCGATGATCGCAGGGCTTGCCGCCTGCGCCAGCATCTCTGCGTCTCCGCAGCCTTCAGCGATGGACCAGCGCTTCAGCGCTGTCCATGAAGCCGAATGGGACTGGAACAAGTCCTTCGATCCTGCTGAAGTCTACGAAGACGAAGCTGGCGAACCCATCGGCGCCCGCGCCTGGCCACGCGTCGACCCTGCCGCGCAGACAGAACGCCTGACCTATCTGAAGGGCGTTATGGCGAAGCTCGATGCGCTCGACCCAATGCTGATGTCGGCAGAGGAACGGATCAACCTCGGCATCTATCGCGAGAATGTCGCCGTCCGCATCGCGCAGATCGAATTTCGTGAATACGAAAAGCCGCTGAACGCCGACACCACCTTCTGGACCAGCGTCGCCAGTTCCGCCCCACGCACCTTCCGAAACGAAGTCCAGGCCCGCAATTACATCGCGCGCCTGGCCGACACGCCGCGCTACTTTGACGACCAGATCGCCAACATGAAACTCGGCCTCGCACGCGGGTTCACGCCGCCTCGCGCCACGCTGGCCGGCCGCGACCAGTCGATAACGGCTGTCTATGCCGGCCGCGCGCCCGACCAGTCATCCTTCTTTGAACCTTTCCGGAATTTGCCCGCCTCCATCCCAGCCGAAACGCGCGCCACATTGCAGGCGGAGGCAAGACAGGTGATTGCGGAAAAGGTCTTCCCGGCCTTTGCGAAGGTCCACGCGTTCTACACGCAGGAATACTATCCGCGAACCACCACAGATCTTGCCGCCACCAGCCTGCCAGATGGCGACGCCTACTATCGCGCCCAGATCCGCGAGTTCACGACGCTCGATCTCTCGCCGGATGAAATACACCAGATCGGCCTCAGGGAGGTCGCGAAAATCCGAGCCCGCATGGAGGAGCAGAAAGCGAAAGCTGGCTTCACGGGCGACCTGTCGGCTTTCCTCGCATTCCTGCGTACCGATCCGCAATTCTACGCGAAGACGCCAGAGGAACTGCTGATGCGCGCGGCGTGGATCGCCAAGCGGTTCGACGCCAAGGCGGGTGAATATTTCGGTCGTATCCCCCGCGCGCGCTTCGCCATCCGTCCTGTGCCGGACGATATCGCGCCGTTCTACACGGCCGGTCGCGGCGGCCCCGGCGGCTATCTGCTGAACACATACAACCTGCCCTCGCGCGCGCTGTACTCGCTGCCCGCACTCACGCTGCACGAAAGCGACCCCGGCCATTCCTGGCAAATGTCGCTGGCGAGCGAGCAGGACGGCCTGCCCGATTTCCGGCGCGAGACCTACATCTCGGCCTTCGGCGAAGGCTGGGCGCTCTACACCGAACTGCTGGGCGAAGAGATGGGGATCTACGAAACGCCCTACGAAGTGTTTGGCATGCTGAGCTACCAGATGTGGCGCGCCGCCCGCCTCGTCGTTGACACCGGCGTCCATTCAAAGGGCTGGACCCGCGAACAGGCGATCCAGTTCATGCTCGAGAACACCGCGCTTGCCGAGCACGAGGTCACCACCGAAGTGGATCGCTACATCTCCTGGCCCGGCCAGGCGCTCAGCTACTATCTCGGCGAAATGGCCATCGTCGAAGCCCGTGCGACGGCGGAGAAAGCTCTCGGCGACAAGTTCGATATCCGCCATTTCCACGACGCGGTGCTACAGCTCGGTTCAGTGCCGCTGCCGGTGCTCACCGCGCACATCGACGCGTGGATCGCGGCTGGCGGCAAAGACCCCTACGAAGGAACGAACTAGGCGCCGTCCGCTGCGCGTGCGTCCGCCGGCTGCTTCGGCGCCGTCAGAATCGCGACCGTGATGTAGGCGGCCAGCGAGCCGAGCACAGCATAAACGAAGCCCCCTTCGATCTCCTGCAGATACCACGGCAAGGTCTCGTAGACATCCTCTCCAATGAACAGTTCCAGCACCCAACCGACGACGCCATTGCCGAAGAACGAGATCGTCGCGCCCGTCGCCATCGACGCTATGGCCGCCATCTGATTGCCGAACCGGGTATGCAGGCCAAACAGAAGCGCGACCACAATCCCTGCCGAGCCAAACGAGGAAGCAACCTCCACCAGTCCCTTGATCGTGTCACCCGAAGCCGCGACCCCCAGCGCCACAACTCCCGAGAACGCAGTCATCACCCGGCCGAGCGCCACCTTGCCCTTCTCGGGAATTCCCGGCGCGAACGGCTCGATCAGATTGCGAGTCGCGATCGCCGAAATCGCCAGCAACGTCGTGTCCACAGTCGACAGGATGGCGGACACGAGCGCCCCCATCAGGATCACATATAGCACGGGATCGAGATAAGCCTGCGCCAGCTCGGGCAGATAGGCATCCTGGCTCTCCGCCTGGAAACCGTTAGCGGCGCCCAGAAGGCCAAGCATCGCCGGAATGGACCCGACGACCAGATAGAGGCCAGCCGCGATGAAACATCCGCGACGCGCCACGGATGGCGATGTGGCGCCGAGGAAGCGCGAGATGGCCTCCTGCGCTACCAGCGAGCCAAGAATCGGAATCATCCAGGTGTCGAGCGTCGCGAGCAGGCTCTCCGGGTTGCCCTCCTCGTCGAAGCCACTGAGAGAAAGCTGGTCGGGTGTGATTTTCGCGAAATCAAAATCGCCCGACATCACCACCACGATCATTAGCAGGACCAGACCTGCGATGAGGACGCCGCCCTGCACGATGTCCGTGATCACGTCGCCCAGCAGACCGCCAATCGTCGTGTAGCCGATGATGATTGCAGCGCCGATCAGCAGGCCGGCGCCGGTCGGCAGGCCGCTCACCGTCGCAACAATTTCGCCCATCGCCAGCAATTGGGCAGAGGCCCAGATGACCGATGTCGGAATCGTGAGTACGGCGGCGATCTTCTCGGATACCGGGCCAAATCGCTGCTTGAAGAAGTCGACAAACGTCAGGACGCCGGCTTCGCGCAGCTTGAACGCCAGCAGCGTCGCCATGCCGATGAGACAAATGGTGTAGCCAAACGGATCAGCGCGGCCACCCGCCAGACCCTGGCTGGCGATGGCGCCCGAGGCGCCCATCACGGATTCCGCGCCGAACCATGTCGCGAACACCGACATCGCCACGGCGAAGACGCCAAGCCTGCGCCCGGCGACAAAATAGTCGTCCTCGACCTTGATGGTTCGCGACGCCATCCACGCGATCACGAATTGCAGCGCCAGATACGCCGCCAACGCCCAGATCAGCATTCCCGCCTTCCCCGCAAACTCGGTTCGCGATTCTAGATCAGCGGAGCCAAGCGTGGAAAGCGGTGTTTTGGCGAATGGCTGTCTAGCCCGCTGTGGCGCCGCCGTACGAGGCAGCCGGCTGCATCGCTACGCCCGCTGCGTCAAACACCAGCACCTTGCCGCGATCCACGAACAGGTTGAGCACGGCGCCCGGCGGCGGCGGCTCGGCCGCCACCAGCGGCGAGAGCCATGTCTCACCCGCAAAGCCAAGCTTCTTGTAGGTGCGCGCCGATATCCGCTGCTCGCCGATCGCCCGGACCACGAACCGCACGCAGCCCGGCGTCTCGCGCGTCATCGTTGAATCGTCCGGCCGGAAGGCAAGCACGCATGTCCCCGAGACCGGAACGCTGACACCCTGCGGCGGCGTGAGGCTCGAACCGTCGGCCAGGCGCCCTCGCCCGCCATCCATCGTCATCGTCACAGTGTTGAGCAAGGGCCAGGCGGTCGCGACGGCCGAGGCAAGATTGGCAGGCGCGGCGAACACGTCCGCGATTGGCCCCAACTGCTCCACACGCCCCTCGGACAGAATGACGGTATTGCCGCCCAGTCCAATCGCTTCGTCCGCGCCGCCCGCCAGCAGGACGACGATCCCGCGCGCGCCGGAAACGATCTGGCCAAGATCGGCAGAGAACCGGCCGCGCTGGTCAGGCGTCATGGCGCTCGTCGGGGCATCCAGCAGCAACAGCGCTGGCTGGTCCTGCATCGCCTTGCCGAGCGCAAGCCGCACGCGCTCTTCGCCGTCCAGCTGGCTCACCGGCGCCGACAGCCGCCCTGACAGCCCGACCCGCCCGGCCATCGCCGTATCGAGCACCTTGCCAACTTTCTGGCCCGACTTGGCCATCCCGGCGGGACCAACCTGGGCAACGCGCAGCTTGCCGCGTCGCGCCTGCGAGATGTCCCGTCCCTCCAGGCGGATCTCCCCGGCCGCCAGCTTTTCGCTTCCGGCGAGTAATTTGAGTAGAAGGGCCCGGGCCGGCGCGCCAAGTCCCAGGACGCTGGTTGGCGCATCGCCGGTAATGGTCAGGTCGACGTCAGACAGCAGGGCTTCCCGCCCCAGCGACCGCAAAGCCTGCTTCAGCTCCAGCATGGCGTGGCCTGGCGAGAACTGAGGTTTACCATCTGGACGCCTGAACACTCGCGGCCGTTGGAGCCGTTGCGGAATTATCGCGCCTCGGAGGAGTCCGTCAAACACGCGACGTAAATCAACCGCGAAGACGCGCCAAGTGAGGGTTTATCAGGCTTGCGACACCTTGTTACCACTCTGAAATCTCCGTGAGACAGGGACGGAATAGCAACGCGTAGCCATTAAATCTCACGTATGAAGGCCATAGCGGCTGCGTCCGACCCAGGGTCACGCCCGGAACGGACGAACGGAAAGCGACAGATGAACAAGAAAATTCTGATTGGGATCGCCGGGGCCGCCATCGTGGCGATCGGCGCAAGCGCGATCCTGTTCGGTAGAGGCGCCAGCGCCGCGCCCGGCAAGTACGTTTTCGAGACCGTCGCGGTCGACAAGGGCGACGTTTCGCGCGTCATCTCCGCCTCTGGTCAGGTCCAGCCGCGCGAGAAGGTCGAGGTCGGCTCGGAGGTGTCAGGAAAGATCACCGCGATCTTTGTCGACTTCAACGACCGCGTGACGAAGAATCAGGTCCTGGCCCAGGTCGATCCCGAGACCTTCCAGAACGCGGTCGACCAGGCCCAGGCCCGGCTCAAGCAGGCGCAGGCCACGGTCGACAACGGCCGTGCTTCGATCAATCGCGCGACCGTCGCGCTCGATGTCGCGGAGAAGGCCTACAACCGCCAGAAGCTGCTCTTCTCCGAACAGGCCATCTCGCAGCAGGCGTGGGAACAGGCCGATCAGGCCTATGTCAACGCCCAGCTTGCGCTCGAAACCGAGCAGGTCTCGCTGAAGTCCGCTCTTGCCGGGCTCGATACGGCGCGCGCCAGCGTGTCGGACGCCGTCACCAAGCTGGAGCGCACCAAGATCCGCTCGCCGATCGATGGCGTGATCCTGTCGCGCAAGGTCGAGGTCGGGCAGACCGTCCAGTCTTCGCAATCGGTCGCCCAGTTCTTCACCGTGGCGGCTGACCTGTCGCAGATCGAGATCGAAGCCGCCGTGTTCGAATCCGACATCGGCGGCATAGACGCTGGCGATCCCGTCGTCTTCACGGTTGACGCATTCGCAGGCGAGCGCTTCCAGGGCTCAGTCGTCCAGGTGCAACAGCTCGGCGTCGAGCAGGCCAACGTCGTGATGTACACTGTCGTCGTCAACGCGCGGAACCCGGGCGGCAAGCTCCTGCCGGGCATGACCGCCAACGTCGAGATCACCGCTGACCGCGTCGCAGACACCCTGCGCATCGACTTCGACGCAACGCGCTTCCAGCCACCCAAGGACATCATGGACGCTATGCGCGAGGAGGCGGAGCGCGGCGCACAGGGTGGCGGCCAGGCTGGTCCCGGCAACGGACAAGGCGGCGCGCCCACAGCCGGCGGCGGGATGCAGACCGTTGCGCTTCCCGGCGGCGGCCAGCGTCAGGGCGGCGGTCCCGGCGGCGGTATGCAAGCCCAGCTTGGTGAAATGCTCAAATCGGCTGGCGTCGATGATGCACGCGTCAAGAAGATAATGGACGAGCTCCAGGCCGAGATTCAGAAGGCGCGCGCCTCGATGCCCCAACAGCAACAGCCGCAGGGCGCTACCGCAATTATCGGCGGCGGAGGCTTCGGCCCGCCCGCCAGCATCGTCCAGCAGCAGCAACGCCAGGAAATGGCGGCGAAGATGCAGGCAACGCAGGAGTCCGTGTTCCGCCGCAATCTCAGCGAGGCCGAATACGCCATCGTCGCCAAGGCGCGCACGGAAATGCAGTCCCAGAAGCGCCTCACCGTCTACAAGGTCGGCGCCGATGGCGAACTCGAACGCCACCAACTCGTCATCGGCCTCAGCGACGGGGAGAACGCGCAGATCATCCGCGGCGCCGAGGTAGGCGACAAGTTCGTCATCCGTGCGACAGCCGCAAATGCCGCGCAGCCCAAGTCCTGACCGGCGCATCGATCATGACCGGTACCAGACCTCTCATCTCCTGCCGGGGCCTCACCAAGGTCTACCGGATGGGAGACCAGGAAGTGCGCGCGCTCGATGGCGTCGACCTCGACATCCACGAAGGTGAGTTCGTCGCCATCATGGGCCCCTCGGGCTCGGGCAAGTCTTCGCTGATGAATCTCATCGGCGCACTCGACCGTCCGTCGTCGGGAGAAATGTGGATCAACGGCCGCGCGCTCTCGGAAATGTCGCGCGATGAACTGGCGGACCTGCGCAACGAGACGCTCGGCTTCGTCTTCCAGCAGTTCAACCTGCTGGCGCGCCAGGATGCGTTCCAGAACGTCCGCCTGCCTCTTCGCTATGCCCGCAAGGAAGTCGGCGACATCGACGCGCGCGCGCGGGAATGTCTCGAACTCGTCGGTCTCGGCACGCGCATGGACCACCGGCCCATGCAGCTCTCCGGCGGCCAGCAGCAGCGCGTGGCCATTGCCCGCGCGCTCTCGAATCGTCCCCGCATCCTGCTGGCCGACGAGCCAACCGGCGCGCTGGATACGAAGACCACGGACGAAATCATGAACCTGATGCAGGACCTGAACCGCCAGGGCATCACCATCGTAGTCATCACGCACGAGGCGGAAGTCGCCGAATACGCGAAGCGCCAGATACATTTTCGCGACGGCAGGATTGAAACCGACACCGCGCATACCGACTTGAAACGCGCGAGCGGAGGCTAGTCACATGAAGATCGGCCTTGCTGCCACGTCCGCCGCCGAGGCGCTGTTCTCCAACCCTCTCCGCAGTTTGCTCACCATGTTGGGCATCATCATCGGTGTCGCCTCGGTGATGGTGATGATGTCCATCGGCGAGGGCGCGAAGGCCCAGATCGAGGCTCAGATCTCCAGCGTGGGCACCAACGTGGTCACGCTCCAGCCCGGCAGCATGAACCGCGGTGGCCGCAACCAGGGCGGCGGTTCGGCCCGCCCCTTCAACGAAAGCGACGTCGCAGCCATCGCCGAACAGCCCTATGTCGAGGCCGTCACCGGCTCGCTCTCCTCCCAGGGCGTCAACGCCGTTTCGGAAGAGACAAACTGGGTGACCAGCATCCAGGGCGCCAATGCGGACTTCTTCGAGGTCAACAACTGGCACGCCGTCGAGGGCCGCGACTTCACCCAACAGGAAGTACAGGCTGGCGCAGCAGTCGCCCTGTTGGGGAAAACCACCGCCACGAACCTCTTCCCGCGCGGCGATGCGCTGGGCCAACGGATGCGCGTCAACGGAATTCCGATCGAGATCATCGGCATCCTTGAAGCCAAGGGTCAGAGCGGTGGCGGCGGCATGGGCCGCGACCGCGACGACATGATCCTCGCTCCGCTCAGCATGGTCCGTAATCGGATAACCGGCGGTAATCGCTGGGTTTCCCGCCATGTCTCCAGCATCCAGGTGCTGGTCCAGGACGGCTACGATGTCATCGAAGCGCAGGATGAACTTGCTACGCTGATGCGAGAAAGACGCCGGATCGAGCCCGGGGCGCAGGATAATTTCAGCGTTGTTAACTTCGCCGACATGATAAAGCAGCGAGCCGCCGTGGCCGAAAACATGAGTATGCTTCTTGCATTCACGGCTGCGGTATCGCTGATCGTCGGCGGGGTTGGTGTGATGAACATCATGCTTGTTTCGGTTACGGAACGGACCCGAGAGATCGGCCTGCGCATGGCCGTAGGCGCGCGGGGCGGCGATATTCTTCTTCAGTTCCTCGTCGAGGCCGTTGTCCTTTGCACCCTTGGCGGGATCATCGGCATGGGCATTGGCTGGGTCGGTGTATACGCGTACGCGCAGATTTCTCAGGCTCCGATGCTTGTCTCCCCGATCATCGTGGCCACTGCGTTGGGGGCGGCGGCCTCCGTCGGACTACTCTTCGGCTTCTTCCCTGCCCGCCGTGCAGCTCAACTCGATCCAATCCAGGCGCTTAGACATGATTGACAATAAAATGACCCGCGGCGTCTCCGCGGGCGCTCTCGCGGCCCTCCTCACCGCATGCGGCCACCTCCCCATCGCAGAACCCGCCTTCGAGGCCATGGCCGACAAGCGCGCCGGCGTCCCGACAGACTGGACGGTCCGGCAGATGACCGGCGATCCCGCCGCCATCATCGCCGATTACAGCGTCTTCCAGGATGCCCAGCTGATCGCTTTCGTGCAGGAAGCTCTCGAGAACAACCGCAGCCTGCGCGCCGCCATCGAAAGCGTGCGCCAGTCCGAAATGGCGCTGCAGCAGGTCCGTTCGCGCCTGATGCCGCAGGTCGGCGCCTCGCTCGGCGCCAGCGTCGGCGCTCCGGTCGACGACCTGAGCAACACGACCGACCGCTATTCGTTCGGCCTCACCGCCTCATACGACTTCGACATCATGGGCGACCTCAGCGCCTCGATCCAGGCGTCCGCCGCCGGCCTCCGCTCCAGCGAAGCCGTCTACGAACAGGCACGCCGCCAGATCGCGGCCCAGGTCGCGCGTTCCTACTTCGCGATCATCGAACAGCAGCTCCAGCTCGCGCTTGATCGCCAGTCGCTCGAACGCCAGCGCCAGACTTTCCGTATCACGCAGACCCGCTTCGACGCCGGCTCCATTGCGCGCGACGAACTGGTGCTCGGCGAATCCCGCCTGGCCCAGGCCGAGGACTCAATCCTCGCGACCGAAGCCTCACTGCGCGCCGCCGTGCGTGCGCTGGAAACGGCGCTCGGCCGCTTCCCGCAGAACAAGCTGGCCATCCAGGGCACCCTGCCCGAGCCCCCGGCCACCCCGCCGCTCGGCCTGCCGGAACTGACCATCCGCTCGCGCCCGGACGTCGTCTCGGCCGAGCTGAACATGATCCAGACCTTCGCCGACACCCGCATCGCGCAGCTGGGCCCGTGGCCGCAGCTCGATTCCACGCTGACCCTCGGCGTGCAGAATTCGACGATCAACACGACGTCGGACCTGTTCAGCTTCGACGACTTCGCCCTATCGCTCGGCGCTTCGCTGGCCCAGTCGATCTTCGACGGCGGCGCCATCGACGCCCGCGTGAAGTCGGCTGAATCGCGCGAGCGTGCAGCCCTTGAGCGCTACGGCCAGACGGTCATCAACGCCTATGCCGAGATCGTCGGCGCCATCGACTCCTTCGACACCCTCGCCTCGCGCAACGTCGCGCTGCAGAAGGCGTCCGACGCGGCGCAGGAAGTCCTCCGCCTCGGCGAGCTGAAATATCAGGAAGGCTCAGAGAGCCTGCTCAACCTGTTCACCGTGCGCGACAGCGCCGAACAGGCCGAGTCCAACCTGATCTCCAACCGCCGCGCGCGCCTCGATCAGTGGATCGTGCTGCACACGGCGCTCGGCGGCAACCCGACCCAGGCGACCCCGATCGCCACGGCAGCCAACACGGCGCAAGGCGCGCCCGCGTCGGAATAAGTCTTCCGCGCAATATCCTTCTACAGAAAGCCCGGAAGCACCTGCTTCCGGGCTTTCTTCTTGCTTCCGGCCACCGTTGACCCTGCACGGGTCCGGACTAGTCTCCGTCCGTTCCGAACGTGAACCAATTTTCCAACTGGATGGGCGTGATGAGAAGATTCCTGCTCGGCGGCGCGGCCGCTCTGGCGATGATGGTTGCAAGCTGCAGCGGCAGTCAGGAGGCGGCCAAGCCTGACGCCGCAACCTTCCTCGCCAACGCAGAAAAGGAACTCTCGGATTTTTCCGACTATGCCAACCGCGTCGCCTGGGTGAATGCAAACTTCATCACAGATGACACCGACTGGCTCAACGCCAAGGCCGGCTCCGAAGGCACGCTGCTTTCGGTCCGCCTCGCCAATGAGGCAAAGGCCTATGAAGGCGCTGACCTGACTCCCGAACAGCAGCGCAAGATGAACATCCTGCGCTCCGGCATTGTGATGCCGGCCCCCTCCGCCGGCACGCCGGAGGAGCAGAAGAAGATCGCCGACGAACTCTCGGAGATCATGACCCGCATCTCGTCGACCTACGGCAAGGGCAAGTTCACGATCGACGGGAAGGAGCTGAACATCGAGCAGCTCTCCGAGATCGTCGCCAAATCGCGCGATCCGAAGAAGATCCAGCAGGCCTGGGAAGGCTGGCACACCATCTCCACCTCCATGAAGGGCGACTACGCTCGCATGGTCGAGATCGGCACCGCCGGCGCGAAGGAGCTCGGCTTCGAGAACATCGCCGACATGTGGCTTGCCAACTACGACATGCCGTCGAAGGACATGGAAGCCACGGTCGAAAAGCTGTGGGGCCAGGTCCAGCCGCTCTACAACGACCTGCACTGCTATGTGCGCGGCAGGCTCAACGCGAAGTACGGCGACAGTGTCCAGCCGAAGACCGGCCCGATCCGCGCCGACCTGCTCGGCAACATGTGGGCGCAGCAGTGGAACGGCATCTCCGACATCGTGGCCCCACCCAGCTCGGACCCCGGCTACGATCTCAACAAGGTCCTCGTCGCGAAGGGATATGATCCCATCAAGATGGTGAAGACGGGCGAAGCCTTCTTCACCGGCATGGGCCTGCCGCCGCTGCCCGAAACCTTCTGGCAGCGCTCGCTGATCACGCGCCCGCAGGATCGCGACGTGCAGTGCCACGCGTCTGCGTGGGACATCGACAACCTCGACGACATCCGCATCAAGATGTGTACGCAGGTGAACGCGGAAGACTTCACGACCGTTCACCACGAACTCGGCCACAACTTCTACCAGCGCGCCTACAAGAACCAGTCCTTCCTGTTCAAGAACGGCGCGCATGACGGCTTCCACGAAGCCATCGGCGATTTCGTCGCTCTCTCGATCACCCCGGAATACCTGAAGCAGCTCGGCCTCATCAGCGTCGATCCGCCGGCCTCGGCCGACACCGGCCTTCTGATGGATCGCGCGCTCGAGAAGATCGCCTTCCTGCCCTTCGCCATCAAGCTCGACAAATGGCGCTGGAACGTCTTCCGTGGTTCCGTAACGCCCGACCAGTACAATCAGGCATGGTGGGATCTCTCGAAGCAGTACCAGGGCATCGTGCCTCCGGCCGAACGCCCTGCCGACGCCTTCGATCCGGGCGCGAAGTATCACATCCCGGGCAACACGCCTTACCTGCGCTACTTCCTGTCGTTCGTGCTGCAGTTCCAGTTCCACAAGGCCGCCTGCGAACAGGCTGGCTGGACCGGACCGCTTCATCGCTGCTCGATTTACAACAACAAGGAAGTCGGCGCGAAGTTCATCAAGATGCTCGAAATGGGCGCCAGCAAGCCCTGGCCGGATGCGCTCGAAGCCTTCACCGGCACGCGCGAGATGGACGGCTCGGCCCTCGTCTCCTACTTCGCCCCACTGCAGACGTGGTTGAAGGAACAGAACGCCGGCCAGCAGTGCGGCTGGTAAGCTGACCTGAACACCAACGAGAACGCCGCCCCGCAACGGGCGGCGTTTTTGTTCGTGACACCCACCCCGCTCCCGCTGTCAAATCGCCGTAACCGCGACGGATAGTGGCGCTTTCAGCAGTTGAATTCCCCGGCGACTGGCGCGACTTTGCGCCAGCGGAAAGCCGCCCATCGAGGCGCGCCGGGAGGAAGACACGATGAAACTGCGCAATTCCATCGCCACGGGCGTTCTCGGGCTAGGCGCTGGCGGCCTCGCGCTGGCGGTTGCCGCGCTTGCGACTCCCATGATGGCGCCCGCCGCCGTTGGCCAGGTCGCGCCCGACCATCCCGGCGCCGGCGTCTATCAGAAAGCCTGCGGAACCTGTCACAATAATCCCGGCGCCACACGCGCCGCGACCCTCGCCGCCATTAAGCTGATGCCTGCCGCCCGGCTCAACGAGGTGATTGCGCCGACCGGCATCATGGGCCCGATGGCCTCCGCGCTCAGCGCCAAGGAAAAGACGGACCTCGTCGCCTGGCTCACCGCCGAACAGGCCACCGCTCCCGCCCAATGGACCGACGCCCTGATGTGCGCCCCGGAAAAGCGTGGCGTCAGCGCCTCTGCCTCCATCGTCTCCCAGGGCTTCGGCGTCGACGCGAATCAGACGCGCAGCCTCTCGGCCGCAAAGGCGGGCATCTCGAAGGCGCAACTCGCCAACCTCGAAGTGGCGTGGGCCATCGCCTTCCCGGGTCAAGGGAACGGCTCGGGCGCATCCATCCTCAGCGACGGAACGGTGTTCATCACCGGCGGCCAGCGCCTCGTCGCCATCGACGCGGCGAGTGGCTGTGCGAAATGGTCCTACGCCGTGAACTCCCGCAACACGCCCGCCCTCGGCGAGATCAACGGCCGAAAGGTTGTCGCCGTCTCGCTCGCCCGCGAACTCCACGTGCTCGATGCAGCCACCGGCTCACTCGTCTGGAAGGCCAGCAACCAGCCGGTCGACGGATCCGGCGGCGCTGTACGCGGCGGCGTGATCTTCGCGAAGGACAAGGTGATCATCCCGATCTCCGCCTCTGGCGTCGCCGCAGCCATGAACCCACGCTATGAATGCTGCACCGGGCATGGCTCGGTCGTCGCGCTCAACGCCGCCGACGGATCCCATGCGTGGGAATACCACACCATGCCAGAGGCGACCTACAACGGTCAGGTCAGCCCGCTCGGCGTAAAACAGCAGGGCCCCTCGGGCGCGCCCATATGGTCCGTCCCCGTTTTCGACGCCAAGCGCAACCTCGTCATCGTCACCACAGGCGAGAACACATCCCACCCGGGCACCGATACGTCCGACGCCGTGATCGCCATCAACGCCGACACTGGCAAGGTCGCATGGCAGTTCCAGGCGATGGCGGCAGACGTCTGGAACATGTCGTGCAACGTTGAAACGGGGAAGAACGGTCCCAACTGCCCCGTCGTGTTCGGCGGCGACGGTCGCGACTATGATTTCGGCGCTGGCGCCGTGCTCGCTTCGATCAACGGCAAGGACATCGTCCTTGCCGGCCAGAAATCTGGCCACGCCTGGGCGCTCGACGCAGACACGGGCAAGGTGCTGTGGAGCGACCGCGTCGGCGAAGGCACGGCGCTCGGCGGCGTGCACTGGGGCATCGCGGCGTTCGACGACAAGGTCGTCATTCCGATCAACGATCCCGCGCTCGCCGGCTCCAACCCGAAGGCGAAGCCCGGCGTCTACACCTTCGACATCGCCACCGGTCGCCCCGGCTGGTCCTACGCGGCCAAGCCCAATTGCGAGGGCGAGCGCGCCACAGCCGTCTCCGGCTGCACGTCACGCTTCGGCTTCTCGGCCGCGCCCGTGGTCGTCGATGGCGCCATCGTCGGCGCAACGCTTGGCGGCGAGGTCATCATCCTGGACGGCGCCGATGGCCGCGTGATCAACCGTATCGACACGGTCGGCCCGATTGCGACGCTCAACAAGGACATCGCCGGCAAGGGCGGCTCGATCGACGCCCACAGCATATCGGCTGGCGCCGGCATGATCTTCATCAACTCCGGCTACGGCCAGTTCGGCCAGACCGGCGGCAACGTCCTGATCGCGTACAAAGCCAAACAGTAGGCGCTCCTCATTCACAGGAATGCAAAAGGCCCGCGGTTCAGCCGCGGGCCTTGTTGTTCCGAAAATGGCCAGCAGTTCTAGTTTGCCGGTTCTGCCGATTGCGACGTTTGCGCGGTCGGCGGCGGCTTGCCGAGTCCCATCGCGTCGATCTTGATGAAGGCCGGCCCGAGAATGACGAGGAACAGCACGGGCAGGAAGAACACGATCATCGGAACGGTCAGCTTGGCGGGAAGCGCCGCAGCTTTCTTCTCTGCTTCCGTGATCCGCATCTCGCGGTTTTCCTTGGCCATCACGCGCAGCGCGGCGCCGAGCGGCGTGCCGTACTTCTCAGCCTGCACCAGCGCCATCGCGACGCCCTTGACGCCCGGGTGGTTATTGCGTTCGGCAAGATTGTAGTACGCCTGCCGGCGATCCTGCAGGTAGGACAGCTCCGCCGTCGTGAGCACAAGCTCCTCGGCGAGTTCGGGCGATGCCGAGCCGATCTCCTCGCCCACGCGCGCAAACGCCTGCTCGATCGACATGCCCGACTCGACGCAGATCAGCATCATGTCCAGCGAGTCCGGGAAGGCGCGCATGATCGAGGTCTTGCGCTTCGTGATCAGGTTCTCGAGATAGATGTTCGGGCCGTAGAAACCCACGGCGAAGCCAACGACCACCGCCCCGATCTTCATCTGCATCTGCAGACCGTGATCGTTGATGAACCAGATGTAGATGAACGCGCCAAGACCGAAGATGATCGGCAGGGCGAAGCGACAGAAATAGAAGATCGAAACCGGGCGCGGCCCGCGAAGGCCCGCCTGGATCAGCTTCTTCATGACGCCGGGATCTTCCAGCATCTTCTGAAGGTCGAGCCTGTCGACGAACTTCTTCATCGTCGACGTATCCTGCACGCGCAGGGATTTCTTGGCGGCCTCGCCTTCCAGGGCCGCACGGTTCTTGCGGCGCAATTCCTCGCGGCGGTTGGCCACGGCCTTCAGGCGGCTGGTCAGCTTGTCATTGCTGAACGCCGGCGCGGCCAGCGTAACCACAGTCGCAAATGTCGCGACGCAGGCCAACGCGGACGCCAGCGTAACGGGATCAACGAGGAAGGCGACCCAGTCGATATCCATGAGACGGCCCTCCTAGATAGCGAAGTTGATCATGGACCGCATGATATAGATGCCCGCGCCCATCAGGCCGGCAGCGATCAGCAGAATCAGGTGGCCAAGATCCGTGGTAAACAGCGACATGATGTAGGCAGGCGTCGTCATGTAGACGAGCAGCATCACGATCACAGGCAGCGAGCCGATGATCAGGGCCGACGCCTTCGCTTCCGAAGACAGCGCCTTGATCTTCTCGCGCAGCAGCTTGCGTGAACGCAGCACGGTCGAAAGGTTGCCCAGCGCTTCTGAGAGGTTGCCGCCCGCGCGCTGCTGGATGTTCAGCACGATATTGAAGAAGTTCACTTCCTGGATCGGCGTGCGCTGGTACATCTTGTCCAGCGCCTGATCGACTGGCACGCCCATCGCGATGGCGTCGCACACGACCTGGAATTCGCCGGCCAGCGGCTGCGGGCTTTCGCGCGCGATCATGCGCAGACATTCGTTCAGCGGCAGGCCCGATTTCACGCCGCGAACGATAACGTCGATGGCGTCGGCAAACTGGCCCACGAATTTCTTCTGACGGGCCCCGATCGCCATGCCGAGCACCCAGCGCGGCAGGCCGAACGCGGCGGCAAACCCGATGCCGACGGGCACAAGCAGCTGCAGTCCCTCGTTGAATCCGCCAAGAAAGAATGTCGCCGCAGCGGCCACGGCGCCGATGACCAGCGACCCGATCCAGAACGCCGCCACCGTCAGCTTCAGACCCGACTGCTTGATCTTGTCCTCAATCGAGCGACCCACTGCCCGGTTGCGTCTGGCCGCTTCCTCGCGGTCGCGCAGCGCCTTGGTCGTCGATTCCATCTGCTTGCGGCGCGCGTTGGCCGCCCCGTCACCCGCACGGTTCTTCGAGCCATCGCTGATCGACTTCAGGCGCTTGGACTGCTTGCCGCGCCCGCCGCCGCCGGCAAACGCAAAGCCCAATCCCGTGATCGCGATGAACGCCAGGCCGGCGATCGCGTAAGTCATCATTTCCGGGGTCATCGGCTGTTCTCCTCAAGGGCGTCGAGAGCCCGGCCGAGGTCAGCATCCATGTTGAAGTATTTGGCGCGCTCCCAGAAGCGCGGACGGCCGATGCCGGTGCCGCGGTGGGTGCCCGTCAGCTTGCCGTCCTTGTCCTCGCCGTCGATCTCGTAGCGCATCACATCCTGCGTCACGATCACGTCGCCCTCGAGACCCATGACCTCGGTGATCGAAACGACTTTCCGCGTACCATCACGCAGGCGCGAAGCCTGGATCACGACGTCGATCGAGCCCACGATCATCTCGCGGATCGTGCGCTGGGGCAGCGTGAAGCCGCCCATGGTGATCATCGATTCAAGACGCGAGAGACCCTCACGCGGCGTGTTGGCGTGCAGCGTTCCCATCGAGCCATCGTGACCCGTGTTCATTGCCTGCAGAAGGTCGAACGCTTCCGGTCCGCGGACCTCACCCACGATGATCCGGTCAGGACGCATACGCAGGCAGTTCTTGACGAGATCCGTCATCGAGACCCTGCCCTGTCCTTCAAGGTTCGGCGGACGCGTTTCGAGGCGCACCACGTGCGGCTGCTGCAGCTGAAGTTCGGCGGCGTCCTCGCAGGTGATGACCCGCTCGCCGGGAGCGATGAAGGCGGTCAACGTATTGAGCAGCGTGGTTTTGCCCGAGCCCGTACCGCCCGAAATCAGCACGTTGCAGCGGCAGGCGCCGATGATACGCAGGATCTCAGCGGCAGGCTCAGAGACCGAGCCGAAATTCACCAGGTCGGTGATTTTCAGCTTGTCCTTCCTGAACTTACGAATGGTGAGCGCCGGTCCATCGATCGCCAGCGGCGGCCCGATGACGTTGACGCGCGAACCGTCGGCGAGACGCGCGTCGCAGATCGGCGAGCTTTCATCGACGCGGCGTCCGACCTGACTCACAATGCGTTGGCAAATGTTCATCAGCTGCGCGTTGTCGCGGAAGCGGATGTTGGTCCTCTGGATCTTGCCGCCGACCTCGATGTAGGTCGTGCCGGCGCCATTGACCATGATGTCGGCGATGTCGTCGCGCGCCAGCAGCGGCTCAAGCGGACCATAACCGAGAACGTCGTTGCAGATGTCCTCGAGCAGGGTTTCCTGTTCGGCCACGCTCATCACGACGTTCTTGATCGACACAATCTCGATCACGATGTCGCGGATTTCCTCGCGCGCGCTTTCCTGGTCCAGCTGGGCCAGCTGGCTCAGGTCGATGGTGTCGATCAGCGCGTTGAAGACCTCGGTCTTCGTCCGGTAGTATTCGTCCGACCGGTTGTCGATTGTCGCCACCTTCTCCTTGGGCGGAGGCGGCGGGGAGATTTTGCCGGACGATTTCTGGGCCTGAACAACGGGCTTGTTCGGCGCGATGGGTGCGCGCGGCGGAGGCGGCGCCGGCATTTCGGGCGCTAGCGAAGCGCCTGGCTTGGGCGGCGGAGGCGCCGGCATCGTCGGGCGCGCCGCAACCTGTGCAGCAGGCGGCGCACCGCCCCCACCCGCAGGAGCGCCCGCTGTCGTGCGCTTGCCGAACATACCACTCATGTTACTTGCCCAGGAGTTTCTTCAGCATCGAAGGCTTCGCGGCCTGGATTTCCTTGCCGGTCAGCAGAGCCGCGAGTTGATCGAGGCCCTGTGAGACCTTGGATTCCGGAGCGACGTCGAACACCATCTGACCGTTGTTGGCCGCAGTTCCAAAGAGCTGTGCATCGAAGGGCAGCACCAGCGTCGGATCGAGACCGATGGCCTGGCCGAAATCCTTCGGCGGAATTTCCGGCCGCTTGGGCAGGCCCACCATATTGAGAACCAGCTTCGGCGGGTTGTCGTTCGGACGCGCGGCCTTCAGGAAGTCGATCAGGTTCTTGCCGTTGCGCAGCGAGGCGAGGTCCGGGCCGGCCACGACGATGAGTTCGTCGGCTGAGATCACGGTGGACTTGAACCAGTCCGTCCAGATGTGCGGCAGGTCGAGGATCATGAACGGCACCGAGCCGCGAACCTGTTCCAGCACGCGGGTGTAGGTTTCGGGGTCGAGGTTGTACGTGCGGTCGAGCGTTGCGGGCGCAGTGAACAGCGAAAGACGATCGGTCGCCTTCGAAATCAGGCGGCCCATGATCGCGTCGTCGAAGCGATCGGGCGACATCAGCGCGTCCGCGATGGTCGCCGCCGTGTCCTGGTTGAAGTCGAGGCCCGTGGTTCCGAAGTTGAGATCGAGGTCGACCAGCGTCGCATTGACCTTGCAGCGCTCCGTGAGAGCCCACGCCAGGTTGTGCGCGATGGACGAGGCGCCAACCCCGCCCTTGACGCCCGTGACCGCCAGCGTCTTGCCGGTGAACGGAGCTTCCGGATCGGTGAACAGGCCCGCGATCGCACGGATCATCTGCACCGGATCAAGCGGCGCAACGAGATATTCCGACACGCCGCGGCGCATCAGTTCGCGATAAAGCCGGATGTCGTTGGTCTGGCCGACAACGACGACGCGGATGTTCTCGTCGCAATACTCGGCCAGCGAATCGAGTTCGGCCAGCAGCTGGCGCGGATCGCCCGAACCCTCAATGATCAGCAGGTTCGGCGTGGTCTCGTTCACGTAGTACTGCGTCGCAGCGGCCGCACCGCCCTCGAACACATCCATCGCCACGTTCTTCATGCGGCGATCTTTCGTGATCCCCCGCATCAGGTTCAGCGTCGACGTGCGCGTGCAGAAGGCGTGGATCGCGATACGCGGGATCACACGGTCGCCGCCCGAAGGCGACGCTTCGAACGCGTAGTCGTAGCCAAGCCCCTGCCCGGCAGCATCATCGGCGACCGGCTCGGCCTCATAGGCCGTCATCGGCGGCAGGTCCTCGACCGGCGGCTGGGCTGGCTTCGGTTGCAGCCAGGCCGGCATGTCGCCACGGTCGTTGTGAGCGGCCGGCGGCGGCGGAAGGTCAGCAACTTCCTCGACATGCGGCGGCGGCGGCGGAGCGTCGCCAAGTTCCGCGCCGAACTCGTCGTCGAACGACGCCATGTCGAAGTTCGGTTCTTCAACGTCCGCCTGGGGATCGGAGAAAACGATCGGCGCCTTTTCCACAGTCGACTGTGCTGCGCGCGGCGGCGGCGTCATGAAGCCATCGTCGTCAAGACCGAAATCGGCCTCCTCGAAGGCATCCGGCGCCTCCGTGCCCCGAAGGGCGGCCGCAAAGGTCGCGCCGATGGGCGCGTCCATGTCGAGTTCGAGATCCTGCGCGAGCTGGTCCAGCTCGCCGTCCACGTCAAACCTGTCCCGGGGTCCGCTCATGTCGCGCCTGCTTTCTAATTCACAGCCGAGCTGATAGCGCCGCTGGCATCGTCGTTCTTCTCGGAAGAAGTCTTCTCGCCGAGGCGATACTTGCTGAGCACGATGGAGCGGCGACCGAGGTCGGCCGGATCCATCGGTTGGTCGCCAACGAGATCGGAAGGATCGGCGATCATCGCCGCGAGATTCACCGCCACCGCGCAACCCAGCGAGGGCAAGGCCGAGTTCGAAGAGGTGTCTGCGAAGTCCACCGACGACAGGTCCGGGCAGCCCGGCACCGTAGCGTTGTAGGTACGGTAGCTGATGATCAGCGGAGCCGAACGCGCGCCGGTGCCGTCATATGTACCCTCGGCGATCCACGCCTGCTCGATGCCCTCGGCCAGCATGATGGCGCGCGCGTCGGCAGATGCGCGCATCGCGGCGATATCGTCCGGCCCGTTGCTGGGGCGGGAGATGATGACGGCCCCATGCCCCTCGTCCTGGTAGGCCAGTGCGAAGGCGCGAACGGCCTGGCGTTCTTGCAGGCCGAGCTTCTCGCCGGGAACGATGTCGCCGATCTTGAGTTCGGCGGTCGTCTCCTGCGCAACGATCTGCGTGTGCATGCGGTTGGACCAGCCGATCTGCTCGTCGGTCTGCATGCAGCCGCTGAGTACGATCAGCGAAGCGGCCGTAAGTGCGAACTTGTGGTGCAATGCCATGGCGCCTTTGCCCCTAGTCGATGATGAAGCCGCTCGCGCCGCGGGGCGCGGGGGTGTTCGCCGAGGATGAGCCCGGCACGGCGTAGACGTCGTTCAGCTTGCCGAACAGGATCGTGCGCGAATCGCGCGCGGTGACGTAGCCACGGTCAGGATCCCGGAAGCCCTGCGGGTCGGTGGGATCGACCAGGTAAGGCGTCACGATCACGACAAGCTCGGTCTCGTCGTTCTGGAAGTCGCGGCTGCGGAACAACGCGCCGAGCACGGGGATGTCCTTCGCGCCGGGTACGCCGTCGAGATTCTGCTTGGTCTGTTCCTGGATCAGGCCAGCGATCACAAGGCTGCCGCCCGAGGGAATTTCAACCGTCGTTTCCGCGCGGCGAACCTTGAGCGCCGGGATCGTCAGCGTCTGCGCCGCGATCGCCTGCCCTGTGTTCGGATCAACCGTCACGCCTGAGTCGGACTGATAGCCACCCTGCGTCGACAGTTCGGAAACCTCGACGGAGAGCTGCAGCGAGATGCGGCCTTCGGAGAGAACCACAGGCGTATAGCCAAGGCCCACGCCGAACGGCTTGAACTCGATCGACACCTTGCCGTCGTTCTGGGCGACCGGAACCGGGAACTCGCCGCCGACGAGGAACTTGCCGGCCTCGCCCGAGATCGCCGCGAGGTTCGGTTCGGCCAGCGTGCGCACGATGCCCACGCGCTCAAGCGCGTTGATCTTGGCGCCGACCGCGCTCTGCTGCGTGCCGTCCGCAATGTTCTGATAGCCAAGATTGGCCACGAGGCCGCCCAGCGCCGTTCCCTGGATCGGGAAGGCGTTGGAGGTGCCAAGCGACACCGTGTTGTCCCATGCCGGCTTCAGCACCGTGCCCGTCAGTCCCGGCAGGCCCGTCAGCGGGTTGAGCGCGGTCTCAAGCGTGCGCGGCATCAGTTCGCCGAAGCTCATCGAGCCGGACAGGTTGATGCCCATCTGTTTGATGACCGAGCGCTGCATCTCGACGAAGCGCACTTTCAGCGTGACCTGGTCCTTGCCCTCGATGGACATCATGTTGAGCACGCTGGCGTCGTCCTTGGCGTAGGTCCGCGCAAGCTGGACCACGCGGTCAGCGCCAGACAGGTTCGGCACCGAACCAGCCAGGATGATCTTGCCATTCACCGCCTCGACCTGGACCTTGGATCCCGGCACGTGGCGCTTGATCAGGCCGCGCAGCTGATCCATCCCCGCGACGCCATCGGTCACGGAAATCTCCAGCGTCTTCACCTTGCGGCCGGACTGGTCGAGGAACACGATGTTGCTCTCGCCCGGCGTGAGGCCCATCACGGCCACGCGGCGGCGATCACGCGCGACGACGTTGGCGATCCGCTCGTTGGCGATGATCACGTCGCCGATGTCGGTGTCGAACTCGATCATGTAGGACTTGTTGACCGTCAGCGTCAGCACTTCGGTTGCATCAGGCGCCGTCGGCTCAGGCATTGTCATGCGTTGCGCCGGGCCGCCGGCCAGGTCCGTGTTGGCGGGCGGCTGCGCAAGAACGGGCGCGGCAAGCGCGACAACGCTTGCGAAGCCCAGCAGTATGAAGTTGCGATTGAAAGACATTTTGTACCTCAACCAGCCGGCGCCGTGGAGACCGTCTCGGTCCCATAGCGATAGACGCGTACGCCTTCGGCATCCTGCGAGACGCCGTCACGATAGACGCGGCCCGCGCCTGTCGCGCCCTGCGGCTGCGAGAGGTCGGCCACCGAGCGAAGCACGAGCGAAACATCGCCGGCCTTCTTCGCGGTATTGATCAACGTGGAGTCGCGATCCGAAAGTTCGAGCGTCGCGCGCGAGCCCATGATCACTTCCGCCTGCCCCGTGCGCGGCTTGCCTTCATCGTCGACAGCCGGTGGCGGGCCATAGATGTGGTCGATCGCAAGCACGCGGACGTTGGCGAGGATCAGGTCCGAGCGCACGCCCTGCATCGAATTCGAAGTGTTGGCGTTGGTCGACTCGACTTCGCGCGTCACGATCACGTCGACACGGTCGTTGGGTTGAATGAAGCCGCCGGCCGAAGTTTCGGGTTCGATCTCGATCGAAACCGCACGCATGCCGGGCGTGAGCATAACGGACATGAAGCCCGCCGTGCCCGGGTGGACCAGCTTGGCGACGGTCACAGGCTCGCCCTTCACCAGTTCGACGCGGGCCACCGCACCGATCATCTTATCGAGCGCTTCGGGATCGTCTTCCTGGACCAGGAACGCGTCCATGGGCGCTTCCGCGGGCCATTCCTGCCAGCGAAGATCGTCGGCGCTGACAAAGCGCCCGATCGGAATCGAATTGTTGGCGACAAGAACCTGCTTCACCGGAATCTCGACCGGGGGCGGCGCTTCGGCCTGCGTGGGCAGTTCGGATGCAGCCGCAGCGGACGGCGCTTGCACCGTGCGCACGAGGAACACGGCGCCGACCGCCGCAACAGCCGCCACAAGTAGAATGATCAGTCGCACGGGCGACATGAAGGCCCTCCGCCGAGTCCCCAAAGGCCTGAAAGGGGCCTTATCCTGGTCGGCAGACTTCCACGGCGGCTCTAAGGGAGAGTTAAGACCGGGGGGCGAAGGGCGTTAACAAAACGCAGGGCGGCTTAACGCTTTTTGGGGGCCGCGCCCCGTTCACCTTGATATTCGCGGCCCTGCAGCGCGTTTTCGCCGCCTCAGATATTTGCGGCGGCAAGGCCGGCTGCGATCACCGGCGACGATGGCGCGGCCAGAAGTGCGCCTATCGCGATCGCGACCGCATAGGGCGCCCCCTCTTCCGGCGATTTGAGTCGCACCAGCCACGCCTGCTTCGGCTCGAACTTCATCCGGCGCAGCACGATCAGCACCGCCGCCAGCGCGCCGCCCGCGATCGCCATACCCATGACAAAGGGCGCACTCGCGGCAAGTCCGGTCCACAACGAAGCCGCCGCAATCACCTTAGCATCGCCGCCGCCGAAGACGTTGAGATAGAAAAGCACTGCGCACGCCACCAGAACACACGCGCCGAAAACCAGATGCATGCCGATCTGGTCGAGCGGCATCCCGGCGGTCAGCGCAGCGGGAATGAAGGTCACCCCAAGCAGGATGGAGACCCAGTTGGGAATCGTCATCGTGGAGACGTCATGCCAGGCGGCATAGATCAGCAACATGGGGAATGCCAGGCACAGGAACGTCGTGATCATCTGCCACCCAAGATGTGAGAGGATCAAACTACAGTAATTCGCTGAACGAATTCTTGACCGATCCAGTATTCGCAAAAAGAAAGAAGCCGCGGACCAAGGGTCCGCGGCTTCCGATCTTCACGCCAGCTTGTTAGCCGGCGTCGGATTACATGGAGTCCGAGATCGTCGTGAAGGTCGAGTTGGCCGACGAGCCGAGCTGGCTGACGCCGCCGATGACGGCAACGGCGATGAGGGCGGCGATCAGGCCGTACTCGATCGCGGTCGCGCCGGACTTGTTGTTCAGGAATTTCTTGAAGAGGTTTTTCATGTTTTCTTCTCCGCTATGCATGGCTTCTGTTTCCCACTCGCGAAGTACCATCACCCGCTGTAGGTATGACGAGTTCTACATGAGCTATATTGAGATCACGTAAAACGGAGAAGAAAGTTGACTGTATTCGCGTTCATTCCCGTTTAACTACGTTTGTTATTCTTCGATTCAATACTTTGAACAGATCGCAAAGACTCTGGCTCTCGCCTCCCCCAAAATCGCGCCCATAAGAGTCTAATGACTCACGCGCGCATCGCGCGCTGGTTCTCCCGGCCTTTCGCGCGCCCTGCCTTAGCCTTTGATTCAGGCTTGCTCCTTATCGTCGACCCCGGATTGCCCACTGGGGAGACAGCCATGCAGAAAAAATTTCTGGCCGCGCTCGCGATGAGCCTCGCCCTTGCGCCCGTCGCGCTGGCCGATCCCTTCTCCGTCCGTGTCGATCAGACCGTGCCGCTGAAGCTGACCGCTCCGGCCAACTCGGTTGTCATCGGCAACGCCACTGTCGCGGATGTCTCCGTGCACGACGCCAACACGCTGCTGATCACCGGCAAGGCCTTCGGCTCGACCAACATCACCGTGCTCGATCGCTCGGGCAACACGATCTACTCGAACCAGCTGGTCGTCGGCGGCGAAGACGATACGGGCATGACCATCGTTCGCGGCTCGGGCACCTACTCCTACTCGTGCGTCGACAAGTGCCGCGCCACGCCGATGGTTGGCGACGCGCCGAGCCACTTCTCCGACGTGATGGGCACCGTCACCGGCAAAGCCTCGACCGCCAGGGGCGGCAACTAGGCTTGTCTTCTCTTCAAGGCTCCAGCCCCTCCCCGCTCATCCTGACGAAAGTCAGGACCCAGGGCTGACGTTGCGCCTTGTTCCGCTTTGAAGCTTCAAGTCCGTTCACGCCGGAAAACCGTTCCTGGATCCTGACTTTCGTCAGGATGAGCGGAACATCATGCGTTGCTTGCGATTGGAAGAGCCACGCCCGCTAATGCGCCGGCGTTTCGAACTCCAGCCTGCCCTTCGCGCCCGTCGTTGGCTTCAGCGTGAACATCAGCGCAAGACCAACCGCAAGCAGCAGCAGGATCGGCGAGAAGCCGATGCGCTGGTCGTTGAACGTCCGCGTCGCCCATTCGATCAGCAACGGCCCCAGCCACACGGTCGCCGTGCTCGACATCGCGAACAGGCCGTAGAACTCCGCCACGCGGTCCTTCGGCGCCAGCGTCACGATCATGTAGCGGCTGGCCGCAATGTTCGCCGCCGCCAGCGCCGCAATGAACGCCGTCATGCCCATGTAGAACACGTCCGGCAGCGTATCGAAGAGACCCAGCCCGTGCAGCTTCCCGCCAGCCGGAACGAGGCCGTAGAGAATGCTCTGCTGCGTTGTGCCCAGCGCGATCACCACGACGACGCACAGCGCGGCCAGCTGCGCCATGATCGCCTTGCGCGGCCCCATCGCGCGATCCAGCACAGGCGCAAGCCACAGTCCTCCGATTGCGCCGAAGATCGACGCCCAGATGCCGTAGATCCCGCCCTCCTCCAGGCCCCAGCCGAGCACGCCTGTCGAGAACACGCCGCCGATCGCCAGCAGCGCTATGATACCGTCCTTGAAGATCAGGCAGGCGAGCAGGTATTTCATCGCCTCGGGAAACTCGCGGAACAGGCCGCGCAGGTAGGCGAACACCCCCAAGGCCGCCGCGATCGGATTGAGCTTGCCGCCCTTCGAGAACACGTCCCGCGCCGCGGTCGACCAGCGGCCGCCCGCTGGCGCACCGTCTGGCGTGTAGAGGAAGAAGGGCAGCACGAAGAGCGCCAGCCACACCGCCATGAAAGGCCCGGCCCCGCGCTGCAGAACATATCCACCCTCGGCCGTTCCCAGATATCCTGCCGTCAGAGCCACCACCACGACACCGCCGAGGCACAGCGCCGACGACAACTGCCCCAGACCGATGCCTGCACCTGAAATCTGCGACAGCGCATCCGGCCGCCCGGCCGTGCGCAGCATCGCGTTGTGCATCATCTCTGAATACGTGTAGCCGACGAAGCCAAGCACGAGGAACGCCATCGTGCCATAGACGCCCAGCCCCTCCGTCGGTGGATGGAACACGCCCTGCGCATCCACGCTGCCGGGCATCGACCACCACAGCGACAGCCCACTGACGAACAGCATCGCCAGGAACAGCAACATCACCGGCTTGCGCGCGCCGCCGCGATCCATCATCGCGCCCAGCACAGGCGCCGTCAGCGCACCAATCACGCCGGCCCACTTGGTTGCCTCTGCAACAGTCGCCTGGCCCTGAACCGGGTCGCCGACCACGAACTGGGCGAAGTACGGCGGGAAGACGTACGTGACGATCAGCATGAAATACGGATTGCGAGCGAACTCGAACAGCGCCCATGAAAAGCCGGCGGGTTGCATGAAGCCGCCCACGCGGGATTTCACCCCGCCAGGCCCATCTCCGGCCACCTGGTTGGCGTCTGTCATCGCTGGTCCCCAGCCTCATCTGGCCGGACGAAGACGCGCATAATGGTTGACCCTGATCGACGTGTCGATTGCAGCAGGGACTGAATCAGATTCGCGCGCTAGGGAAACCCCTGAGTTTTGATTTCGGGGCTTGTATTCAGACAATGATCCGAGAGGCGCCCTACCGGAAAGGAGGCTCGTAGAACGACCGCAGCTTGCGCGAATGCAGCGCATCGCCCCCTGCCCGCGCAAGGCTTTCCAGTGTCTCGATGCCGATCCTGATGTGCTCGCCGATAGCGCGTTCATAAAAGCGGTTCGCCGCGCCAGCCAGCTTTATCTCGCCATGCAGAGGCTTGTCAGAAACGCACAGCAACACGCCGTAAGGCACGCGCATGCGGTATCCGTTGGCCGCCACCGTCGCGCTTTCCATGTCGATGGCGATGGCGCGCGACTTGTTGAACCGCTTGGCCGAGTCGGTGAAGCGCAGCTCCCAGTTGCGATCGTCCGTCGTCACGACCGTACCCGTGCGCAGGCGGTGCTTCAGGGCATCGCCGGTCTCGCCCGTCACCTTCTCGGCTGCTTCCTGCAGGGCCACCTGCACCTCGGCGATCGGCGGCACCGGAATGTCGCGCGGCAGGACCGAGTCCAGAACATGGTCATCGCGCAGGTAGGCGTGCGCCAGCACATAGTCGCCAATACGCTGCGAATGGCGCAGGCCGCCGCAATGGCCAACCATGATCCAGCACTCGGGCCGCAGAACAGCGAGGTGATCCGTGATCGTCTTGGCGTTCGACGGCCCCACGCCGATATTCACCAGCGTGATCCCCGAACGATCGTCCGCCATCAGGTGATAGGCCGGCATCTGATGTCGCCGCCACGGCCCGTCATTCACCTTCTGCGCCGCGTCCTTCGTCTTCGCATCGACGACAATGCCGCCCGGCGCCGAAAGCTTCTTGTACGGCCCCGGCTGCTTCAGCCGCTCGATCGACCACTCGACGAAGTGGTCGACATAGCGGTGGTAGTTCGTGAACAGGATGTAGCGCTGCACATGCTCGAACGGCGTGCCGGTATAGTGCTTCAGGCGCTGCAGCGAGAAGTCGATGCGCGGTCCGTCGAACAGCGCGAGCGGCCGCACACCATCGGTGTTGAAGAACCCGCCGTCCTGAACCTCGGCGTCGATCACTTCATCGCCGATCAGCTCAAGCCGCGGCGTCGGAAACCAGCGCGCGAACTCCGCCGGCGGCAGCGCCTCGGCGTCGATGTTCGAAGCATGCTCCAGCACATACGGATATGGAATCTCGGACTTCGAGGACACCACATCGAGCTGCACATCGAAATCGGCGCAGATCTGATCCAGCTGATCGAGGAAGTAGGGCCGGAAGAAGTTGGGCTGCGTGATCGTGCTGACATAGAGCCCCGGCTCAGACAGCTTGGCGAAGGCGCGCGACAGCGGCGGCACCGGTCCGTCAGGATCGTAGGAGAGCCTCAGCTCGGGATAACAGTAGTCCCCGCGCAGCCGGGCCTCCGGATCGGGCGTAACGCCCTTGGTCACGAACGCCTCGAGCGCCGCGCGAAGCCTCGCGACCGCCGCTCCGTAAAGCTCCGTCGCCTTGTCGATTGCCTGTGTGGGGGAAAGTGTGTCCGTCATTGCGGGGTACTAAAGCTACTCCGCGATGCAGTCAACGCGCAGTCGGCCGGTCGGGCCGCCCTTCCCCGGCCGGCCCGGCATCCAGCGCCCGGGCGGCGGGCAAAGTCCGGCCGGCCGGACTATTCGCGCGCCAGCACGACGATCGAATCCGAAGCTTCGAACTGGCGCGGCGTATCGAGCGGGGGATTGATCACGACGCCGCCGGTGTGCCGGTCGCCCGGCCGCGCCGACCTGTATCCGATCGCCGCCTCGCCACGGCGCCGCGCCGCTTCGATGAGCGTATGGAAGGTCAGCGGCCGCTCGATGGAGGCATAGTCCGCCACCGGCCTGATGTAGATTTCCGAACCCGCCTCCGACAGCAGCTCATCGAAGATTGCAGACAGGTATTTGTTCTCCGAGGCCTGCGCGAGCATCAGGCTGACCAGCTGATTGCTCACCACAAAATCGTCCGCGCGCGTCACTTCGGCGAGGCTGCGATTGCGGGAATCGACCATCTCGCTCACCACGTTGATCGGCTTGCCCGACGCCTCGATCAGCTTGCGCAGTTGCAGCAGCGTCACCAGTGTATGCGTGTCCGCCGACTGCGCCGACATGTTGTCGGTATGGCCCAGCACAATGATGTGGTCGTAGGACGCCGGTCCGAGGTCGACCAGCGAGGCTGCTCGTGTGGTGTCCATCAGTCTGCCCTCGATCGACAGATTGCCCATCGTGGGCCCGATGACGCTGATCGCCGCTTCGAACTGCGGGGCGTCGGCTGCGATCGTCATAACCGAACCGGAGCGCACAAAACGCGAAACTTCGCGCAGGATGCCCGGGCCGCGCCGGTTCC
Source organism: Hyphomonadaceae bacterium UBA7672 (assembly GCA_002483135.1). GTDB lineage: Bacteria > Pseudomonadota > Alphaproteobacteria > Caulobacterales > Hyphomonadaceae > UBA7672. The sequence continues at coordinate 167,449 of DLHI01000021.1, forward strand.
AGCCCAGCATCAGGATGCGCTTGGGGGCGACATCCATCTCCCGCCGTTCGCGGATTGCGGCCTCGTCATGCGGCGCCCGGTCACCCGGCCGCAAGCGGATCGACGCCAGGTCTTCTGCAATCGCGATCACCCGGTCCGACGGCCGTATCACCGTATCCATCGGCGGATTGAGCTGCACCGCCTGATCGTCGCACAGGCCGATCAGGACGCCCTGCTGGAACATGCCCAGCGCCTCGCCGAACGTGCGTCCCGCCAGCGGCGGAAGCTGCGCCGTATAGATCTCGCTTCCCTTAAAGCCGAGCAGTTCGGAAAAGACGCCGCTCAGTCCCGACTGCCGGGTCGACTGCACGAGGATGCGCGCGATCAGATCGTCGGCCAGCACCACCTGCACTTCCGATCCGCCCACGGTGCGCGCCAGCTCGACATTCCGCGCCTCGCGTATCTCGGCGACGACCTGCAGCGGTCGGGCGCCGCGCTCGGGTCCATTGGTGATCGCCAGCACGGTCTTGATGACCTGGGCATCGGCGTCTTCACCCTCAGGCGCGAGCACGATGATGGACTTCGCCGCGCCCGGATTGACGATGGCGAGATCGGTTGGATCGCATGGATCGCCGCTGCGGCAGATCACGCGAACCCGGCGCAGCTTCAGCTTCGCCGCGATCTCGTCTTCCATCTCCACCTTGTCTCGCTGGGCAAGGACAACGACGCGCAGGATCTTGCCCGCCGGATCTGCCTGCGCGAGCTCGGCAATGATGTCGACGATGGAAGTCGACCAGTTGAGGATGATGCTGTGCCCTTCCTCGAGCACGCGCGATCGTCCCTTGCGGAGCTCCGATATCTTCGCCTCAAGTCCGGCGCTGAGCACGCCGATCAGAGCTGAAAAGACGAAGATGCCGGCGATGGTGACGACCAGCATGACAATACGATAGGGCCAGCCATTGTCGCCGCCCACAGTTCCCGAATCCAGGGTCCGCATCAGGGACTCCCAGCCGGTCTCGATGAAGTTGTGCGGCGCTTCCTCGCCCTCTGGCGCAATGCCGGCGATGACGATGAAGGCGCTGGCCACGATGATGATCGCCAGCGACAGCGCCGCCAGCCATCCGATCAGCGCCACGGTCCCCGCCGACATGCTCTTGTCAAACAGATAGCGGGCTCGATCGGCCAGGCTCGGCCGCTGCGGCCTGTTATGGTCTTCCATGACGGCGAATCCCCGCGTTACGCGAACGACTGTCGTCATAGGCCCCGCGCCCGCGCAAGCGGGTCAGGCGCCACGATCCGGCTGATTTTTCTGCAGCTTCAGGCGCCGCGCGGGCCTATTCCTTCGTGGCGGCGCCGCCGAACGTGCCGACGACCTTGTCGAACAGCTTCAGCGCCACCTGCGGATTGCGCGCGATCAGCAGGCCTAGGCCGGAAAGCACGACGATGGAGGCGATCGGCTTTTCCGAGATGATCTTCTTCGTCACCTCGACCGGCAGCTCCATCAGGCCGAGCACCATGGAGACGGGATCGACGTCGCCCAGCATGTCATCGGGCTGCTGCGGTTCGGGCTTCTTCTTCGCCGTGCCGACCCAGAGGGCGATCGCCGCAATGGCAAGCAGGCCGACGCCGACCACGGCAAGCGCGGCCGGCCAGGGCATCCACATCGCCAACTGCCAGGCAGCCGCGACCGTCAGCGCCAGCAGGCCCGCAAGCGCGAGCATGACGCCCACGATCGCCGCTATGGCGAGATCCTTTGCGCGGTCAAAGAAGCTGTCGAACACCTGGAGCCCCGGAGCTGTCGCCGCTATCTGCGGTTCGAGAGCGACGCGAGAACGAAGCCGGCGGCCAGCGCGATGCCGATCGCGGCGAAGGGATGCTCACGCACCTTGTCGCCAACCGCATCGCGAAACTCGACAGCTTTCTCGCCAGCGTCGCCCGCCATTTCCTTGGCGCGGGCGGCAGCCGCCTTCGCCTGGTGCGAGGCAAGCGAGCCGGTGTCCTTGAGCAGCGTGGCGAGGTCTTCGCGCAACGCCTTCATGTCGGCCTTGAGCGTATCGATATCGGCTTTCGGCGTTCCGCCGGATGCACTGGTGGGTGTCGACATGGGAATCTCCCGGAGCAATCAGTGAAGCAGGATAAACGTATGGGCTTCATATAGGGTTTCATCCGTCCACGAATATGGCGAACGGCGTTAATCCCTGAAAACCATGCAGAATCGAGACCGCACAGGCGTTTCGCGCGCGGGGCGACCCCCAGGCGCGCGAAATTCATCCTTCGAGACGATCAGCGCTGCGCGCTGATCCCTCGGGATGAGGTCCGGGGGTGGTTGTCCAAAAGGCAAATCCACACTCACCGGCCTCATCCTGAGGGATTGCGAAGCAATCGTCTCGAAGGATGAATTCGGCGCGCGGAACTACCGCCCTACTCCGCCGCGACGGACTTCTTCATCTTGTCGAACTGGCTCCACACGCCATCGGCGCCATGCCAGTCGCCGCCCGTTGCGCCCTTGGAGTATTCCGTCGCGCGCTGCTCGAAGAAGTTGGCGTGCTCGACCCCGTTAAGGATTTCCGACAGCCACGGGATCGGGTGCTCCTTCACGCCATAGATCGCCGGCAGTTTCAGCTGTCCCAGGCGCCAGTCGGCGATGTAGCGAATGTAGTTCTTGATGTCCTGGGCCGTCATGCCCTGCACCGGCCCCATCGAGAAGGCGAGGTCGATGAAGGCGTCCTCCATCTTCACCACCGTGCGGCAGCAATCGATGATGTCGTTCTTCACTTCATCCGTCAGCGCGCCCGTTTCCGCCGCCAGCGTGTGGAACACACGGATCATGCCCTCGCAGTGCAGACTCTCGTCGCGCACCGACCACGAAACGATCTGCCCCATGCCCTTCATCTTGTTGAAGCGCGGGAAGTTCATCAGCATGGCAAAGGACGCAAACAGCTGCAGCCCCTCGGTGAACGCGCCGAACATCGCCACCGTGCGCAGGATGTCCGCATCCGTCTCGACGCCGAACTTCTGCATGTAGTCGTGCTTGTCCTTCATCTCCTTGTACTGCGTGAAGGCCGAGAACTCCGAATCGGGCATGCCGATTGTTTCAAGCAGCAGCGCATAGGCCGCGATGTGGATCGTCTCCATGTTGGAGAACGAGGCCAGCATCATCTTGATCTCGGTCGGGCGGAAAACGCGGCTGTAGCGCTCCATGTAGTTGTCGTTCACTTCCACGTCCGACTGCGTGAAGAAGCGGAAGATCTGCGTCAGCAGCGCACGTTCCGAGTCGTTGAGGTTGGCGGCCCAGTCCTTCACGTCCTCGCCCAGCGGCACCTCTTCAGGCATCCAGTGGATCTGCTGCTGGCGCTTCCAGAAGTCGTAGGCCCACGGGTAGCGGAACGGCTTGTAGGAGTGCGACGGCGTCAGCAGGCCGGCGCGGGCCGTCGCGACGGTTGAATCTGCGGGTGTTTTGCCGACGTCAGTCATCAGAATCTCCAGCCATCCCAGCAACACGGCCAAGCACCATATCTAGGGGCTCGAACCTGTCACAAGAACTATATGTGGTGCCGGTATGGTTGACATTTCCTTACCGGACAGCCCGTCGCCGAGTCTTCCACAATCTTCAAAACGCGCCAGTGCGGCGCCTCTGCGCATCCACAGCGAAATCGCCGTCCACGGTCTCCATTGTCATTCCCGCCGGAGCGGCGCAGCCGCATAGAGCGGAACCCAGGGGCCACAAGCACCGCCCTTACCTCCCCTGGCTTCCGGCTCACGCGCTACGCGCGCGTCCGGAATGACAACCGCTGATTGAGCAATTCGGCCGAATGAAATGTGGCG
>DLHI01000033.1 GCA_002483135.1 Hyphomonadaceae bacterium UBA7672
TCTCCGAAGACCTCGGCATCAAGCTCGAGAACGTCACCATCGACATGCTGGGCAAAGCCAAGCGCGTGCAGATCTCGAAAGAGAACACAACGATCGTCGACGGCGGCGGCAAGAAGAAAGAGATCGAGGGCCGCATTTCGCAGATCCGCAAACAGATCGACGACACCACGTCGGACTACGACCGCGAGAAGCTGCAAGAGCGTCTGGCCAAGCTGGCCGGCGGCGTTGCCGTCATCAAGGTCGGCGGCGCCACGGAAGTGGAAGTGAAGGAACGCAAGGACCGCGTTGACGACGCTCTCAACGCGACCCGCGCGGCCGTGGAAGAAGGCATCGTCGCCGGCGGCGGCACCGCCCTCCTGCGCGCTGCTTTCGCGATCAAGTCGGAAGGCGACAACGAGGACCAGCAGGCGGGTATCGACATCGTCCGCAAGGCGCTCGAAGCCCCGATCCGCCAGATCGCAGAGAATGCCGGCGTTGAAGGCTCGCTCGTGGTCGGCCGCATCCGCTCCGAAAAGGGCTCGAAGTCGTTCGGCTTCAACGCCCAGACGGAAGAGTACGGCGACCTGGTCGAGATGGGCATCATCGACCCGGCGAAAGTGGTCCGCGTGGCCCTGCAGAATGCCGCCTCGGTGGCCGGCCTGCTGATCACGACGGAAGCTGCGATCGCTGACGCGCCGAAGAAAGACGCTGGCCACTCCCACGGGCCCGGCGGCGGAATGCCGGACATGGGCGGCATGGACTTCTAGTCCACCCGACTCAGACTGGTACGAACTGCTGGAGGCGGCCTCACAGAGGCCGCCTCTTTTGCATTCTGCAGCCGCGTCAATGACTTCACGAACCCGTGAACTCAGTTCACCGACGTAGGGTCAATTGACGGCTAACGGGCAGATTTTCGGAATCTGATCCGTCAGATACCTGGCGTGCGGGCAAGACTTTCCGGATACCCGCCATCAGGCGACAAACCTTCTCACACGCCAAATACCTGAATATTCCGTTGTGTACTCTCGCTTACCGGATTGCTCGATACTCGATATTCCTTTATTGATTATCGAGAAGTTCGAAGGGACGCCCATCCTGACCCCGGGCGATCTCACCTACAAAGAACTTCAGAATGCCGAAATGGGGCGGCCTGGAAACAGGTCGCCCCTACTTCGTTCAAGCCTCCGCGCCGGCTGCATTCTGGCCCGGTCACTCGCCCGATTGCCGAATCCTTTGGCGCCGACCGGCTCGATTTCGGTGGCGCTGAGTCTGTTCATCGACCAGTCAGATTGGGCGGGCGATTATCGCTTTAAGGACGCGGATGCGCCGCACGGGGGCAAACAGAACCCTGAAATACAAAGAAAAAGGGCGGCGCGATGAACGCGCCGCCACTAAAAGGGTCTGATACGAGCGTTTCCTCCCCGAAACGCCAAACCGCCGAAGCAGTTCGTAATCACACTCTCGCGAACGTGCGTCCGAGTCAAGCATGAAGTTGCGGTCCGGTAATCGAAAACTGGCAGGGATTGGCCGGTTCACACGACCATTACTGCCACTGAGGGTAGAATCCACCCGCCGCGCCTTCGCATGCGCAACAAACGAGCAGTCGTCGCGATACCGAATGGAATCGTGCTTCTGAGGGTCAGCCCTGAGGTTTGGTGACGGCCGCCACAAATCCTTCAAATCTAGCCGCCGCCAAGACTTCCCCTCCCCCGATCCCGCGCGCCAACTTACCCAGGGACTGTAGCGAACCGGCAGACCAGTCTGCGCCAAGGCTGGCGGCCAGTTGAGCCTGGCTGCGCAGGATCACGCCATCACGCAGGATCTTGAGCCCGTTGCTCTCAAGCGTTGCGCCCGTGGTGGTGATGTCGACCACAAGTTCGGCGACGCCGGCGGCCGGCGCGCCTTCCGTTGCACCAGCGCTTTCGACAATCCGATAGTGCCCCACGCCCTCGGCGGTGAAGAAGCGGCGAGTCGAGCGAACATATTTGGTCGCGACACGCATCTTGCGACCGGTGGAGGCTTCCATGCGGGCAGCAACATCGTCCACGTCTGCCATGGTCTCGACATCCAGCCAGCTCTTGGGTGCAGCGACAACCAGGTCAGCGCGACCGAAACCCAGCGGCGCCAGCAGATGCACGACACGATCGAGGTCACCTGCCTGCTCGCGCAGCAGGTCCTCGCCACTGACGCCAACATGCACATCACCAGCGATGACGCTCGAGGCGATCTCGCTCGCTGACAGGAGACGCACTTCGACGTCGGGAAGAGTCGGGATGCGAGCAAAATAGCCGCGCGATCCGCCCAGCGCCTCGATGCGGAAGCCGGCGTTCGCGAAGAATTCCTCCGCCTGTTCCTTGAGGCGGCCCTTCGAGGGAATGGCAAGCTTGAGCGTGCTCATGCGCGTGCGCCTTCCACGAGGCGATCAGCACGCAGAGCCGCTCCAATGGCGCTTGCAGTGTGCGCCCCACCGCTCAGGCGGGAGATCAACCCATCATAGCGACCGCCCGATACGATGGGACGATCCAAAGCGTCGGCGCGACCGAGTTCGAATACGAAACCGTCATAGTATTCGAACCGGCGTCCTGACTCGGCGCTGAACTCGGCGTTTGACCAGAATGGGGGCTTCAGCTTCGCGATCAGTGCGAGTCGTTCCTCAAAGACATCGAGCGCGCCTGAAATATCGAGACCCGCCATCTTCGCGAAACCTCGCAAGGCCGATACGCACTCTCCAACCGGCGCGGTGATGCCGAGATAGTCCACGATGGCGGCCGCGCTGGCCGCATCCGGCGCCTGCTCGGAAGCTTTCTCGCGCAAACGATCCGCAATGTCTTTCGCGCTGCGCGCCACGGCCTCAACGCCGAGGCCAGCGAGCTCCGATACCACTGCAGCTTCGGCCTCGGCCGGCGCCATTGCGCCGATACGGGCGGCGAGGCCAGTCGTATTAGCCGCCCTGCTCCCGGCGTCCGCCAACAGTTCGCGCGGCCCCTTGCGGCGGCTGAAGGCGCGGCGCAGGCGGTCGCGCCACTGGTCCGATAGCGGTAGGGCCGCCAGCACGGCGTGATAGATGGCGACATCGCCGAAATGGACCTGCGCCGCGCGCACGCCGCCCGCCTGTGCAGATTCCAGCGCGACTGTCAGCGCCTCGGCATCCTCGGCGGCAGATCCGGCATTGCCGAACCACTCGAAGCCGAGCTGCAGGTGCTCAACCGGTTCGTCCGAACCGCGCGGCGGCAGGCGGTAGACCGGACCAGACTCGTGATATCGCGCAACGGGCAAGGCGCCCGAGGCGACCATCTGCGCAATCGGTGTGGTGAGGTCGGGACGCAGGCAGTGCTCCTTGCCGCTGGCGTCGGTGAAAATGCAAAGACGCGAGCGCACAGCCTCGCCGGAAAGCTCCAGCACGATCTCGGCCGGGATCAGGGTCTGTGGTTCGGCGCGAACGCCGCTGGCGCGGGCGATGCGCGCAAGGGCAGCGGCAGCCTGCGACGACAGGATCACGACTGGCCCACAATCGTCTTGATGCGCGCGACCATTTCGGAGCGCGGGCATTCGAACTGCCCCGGCCGCTCGCTGCGCCAGGCGTCGTTGTCGGTCATGGCTTTCGCTGCCGCCGCGCCGGCCTTCAGGTCCTTGATTGTGACGACGCCCTTCTCGCGCTCATTGCCGCCGACGATGACGACAGCAGGCGAGTTGCGGCGGTCGGCATATTTCATCTGCGGTTTCATGCCGGACGAACCTAGATACATCTCGGCGCGGATACCGGCGCGGCGCAGGTCGGAAGCGAGCGTGGCATAGTCAGCCAACTGATCCTTGTCGAGAACGAGCACCAGCACCGGGCCTTGCACCTGTTCCTCGCCGCTCGCGGCCATCGCCGCAGCGAGACGGCTGACGCCGACGGAGAATCCTGTGGCGGGCGCTGGCTCCCCACGGAAACGCGCAACGAGGCCGTCATATCGCCCCCCGCCGCCAACCGATCCGAACTTGAGCGCGTTGCCTTCCGCGTCGCGGAATTCGCGGAGGAACTCAGCCTCGAAGACTGGACCGGTGTAGTATTCCAACCCGCGAACGATGGACGGATCGAACGCCGCCGCTTCTTCGGGCAGCCCAATCGCCTTGAGGATCGCGTCGATCTCGCCCAGTTCGGCGGCGCCCTGTGCTCCGGAGCGGGTCATCCCAGTTGAGTTCGCGAGCTTGCGCACCGTCTCGCCGCGCGTAACCGACCGCGACGTGATGAACTCGACCAGCACGTCGATCTGGTTTGCGGCAAGGCCTGCGCCTTGCGTGACATCGCCGGACTCATCCTTACGGCCCTTGCCCAGGAGCAGCGTGACCCCTTCGACGCCGAACTTGTCAAACTTGTCGAGCGCTCGCAGAACCGTCGCGCGCTGGGCGGGATCGACCACGCCGGCTGTTTCCATGATGCCGTCAAGGATCTGGCGACTGTTGACCCGGATCACGTATTCGCCGCGAGCGGCGCCGGCAGCCTCCATCGCCTCGGCGGCGATCGCGATCATCTCGGCGTCTGCAGCGGGGCCGGCGACGCCGACCGAGTCAGCGTCGCACTGGATGAATTCGCGGAAACGGAAGGGGCCAGGCTTCTCGTTGCGCCAGACCGGACCTGCCGAATAGCGGCGGAAGGGCTTGGGGATACGCTCCCAGTTCTCGGCCACATAGCGGGCGAGAGGCGCCGTATGATCGTAGCGCAAGGCGATCCATTGCTCGTCATCGTCCTGCAGCGCGAAGACGCCACTGTTGGGACGGTCGGTGTCGGGCAGGAACTTGCCCAGGGCGTCGACATATTCGAACGGGCCGGTGTCGAGGGCATCGAAGCCCCAGCGCTGGTAAACCGAGCTTATCGAGTCAACGAGCTTCCGTTCGGCGGCGATGACCGCCGCCGTCCTGTCAGGAAATCCCCGTGGCTTGCGCGCCTCGGGCCGCTTCTGCTCGTCGTTCGACATGATGGCCATCCGTCATGGGAGTGCGGGATAGCGCAAGGGAACGCGCGCCGCAACTTTGTTGCTCAATCACCCTGCCCGGCTTGGGGAAGCCTTAACGGGCATGCGCCAGACTGGTCCCATGAAGCGAATTCTTGCCGCCCTCGCGCTTGCCTGCTGCCTCGTCGCCCCGGCGGCGGCGGATACGCTGGCGCAGCAGGTTCAGGCCGAGGCGAGCCGGCTGCTGACTGAGGTAAGGTCTGCGGAGGCGGCCGCAAGGGCACGGGCCTCGGCGAAACCGACGGCTGTGGACGCGACCCTGGTCGCGGACCTGCAGAGGTTTGGACTTGCCGCAAGCAGGCTCTCCATGGAGATCGACCGCGCGGGTGGACCGACGGACTTGCGCTGCATCTTCCGCGGGATGGCGGGCGAGACCGACAAGCAACTGGCCGCGATCTCGGTGGCGGCAACAGGGGCCGCGCAGGCGAAGGCGCTTGCAGGTCTTGATCACATGCTGAGCGACGCCATCCTGATCGCACCGGCGGTTGAGAGCGGCGCAAAGACCGCGCGCGTCACCGCAACGGCGCAGTGCCCGGCGGCCGAGTTCTAGCCTCAGTACTTCACATCGCAGCCGTAAGGCACGGTGAGCGCAGGATCGGGCGCCTTGCCGGCCTTGAGGTTGGCGAGGGCGGTGGTGACGTAGTTCGTCGCCTTGGGCACATCATCGACGCGATTGGACTGGATGGAGTCGATCGCGCCGTTATAGGCGATCTTGCCGTCGGGGGTGATGATGAACATGTGCGGCGTCGTCTTGGCGCCATAGGCCCGGCCCATCGAGCCATCAGGATCGAGCAGGACGTGGGTGGGCTTGGCCCCGCGATCAACCGTTAGCTTGTCGGCTTGGGCGGGCGTGACGTTCCCTTGCGCGCCGGGCTTCGACGAGATCACCGACAACCACACCACGCCATCGGCAGTGGCGGCGGCTTGGGTCTTCTGCATGTTCTGCGAGTTGTAGTGCTTCTGCACGAAGGGGCAGCCATTGTTGGTCCATTCGAGGATCACGGTCTTGCCCTTGAAGTTGGCGAGCGAAATCGTCTGGCCAGCCGTGTTCATTTCGCTGAAGTCAGGCGCAGCATTGCCCGGAGGGGCGGCATCCGCGCGCGAGAACACGAGGGCTGCGGCGGTCAGCAGCGCGGCAGCGCTTGCACCAAGCGCCAGCGGAAGGCGGTCACGTTTCATGATGGCCATGCTTCATCTCCCGTTCTCGAGTTGCACCACAAGGCGCGGGCATCCCCGCCCTGAACTAGATCGAACCAGCCGCCTCGCGGATCGCCTGCTCAATCTGCCCGGGCGACAGCAAGCCATCGAGCTTCAAGGGTTCACCGCCAGAGGCCGGATAAATCAGATAGAACGGAATCCCGGCGGCGCCATGGCTCGCAAGTTCCTCGCCGATCACTTTGTCTTTGTTGGTCCAGTCCGCGATCAGGAACGCGGTGTTAGTATCGGCCATGGCCTTCTGGACCTCGGCTGATTTCAGCGTGGTGCTCTTGTTGACCTGGCAGGTAATGCACCATGTGGCGGTGAAGTCCACGAGGATCACGCGACCTTCGGAACGAAGCGTCGAAACCTCGTCGGGCGACCAGGGCGAGCCTTCAACCAGCAGCTGTTCCTTTGGGAGGTTCATCAGGACTGGAGCGGTCGCAAAGCCGCCGATCAGGAGGGCCGCGGCCACGCTGCGGCCGACGAGCCCCTGCCCATAACGGCGGGCCAGCCAGATCCCGAAGGCCAGCACGATGCCGCCGGCCAGCACGGCGAGGACGCCGTCCGCGCCTGCCTGCTTCGACAATACCCAGAGCAGCCACAGCGCCGTCAGGAACATCGGGAAAGCCAGCGCCTGCCGGAAGGTTTCCATCCAGCGGCCGGGTTTCGGGATGATCTTCGCGAAAGCCGGCGTGAAGCTGAGCAGCACCAGCGGCGCAGCGAGGCCGAGGCCGATGACGACAAAGACCAGCACGATCATCGGCGCCGGCTGGGTCAGGGCTACGCCAACGGCCGGGGCCATGAAGGGGCCGACGCAGGGGGCGCCGACAAAGCCCGCCAGCAGGCCCGTGAAGAACGCGCCAGAGACCCCGCCCTTGTCGGCCATGTTGCCACCGATACCGGCGAGCGAGCCCCCGATCTCGAACACGCCCAGCAAGTTGAGGCCGACCGCGAACATCACGAGCGCAAAGAGCGCCGTGACCCAGGAATACTGCAGCTGGAATCCGAAGCCGACCGCCGTGTCGCCGGCGGCCTTGAGCGCCACGAGGATCAGGCCGACCGCCGCGAAGCAGACGACAATGCCGGCGAGATAGGCGAGACCATGCCGACGGGACTCGGCCGGATCATGCGCGGTGTGGACGAGCCCGGCTGCCTTGATGGTGAGCACCGGAAGCACGCAGGGCATGAGGTTCAGCACGAGGCCGCCAAGGAAGGCGAGACCGAGCAGGGTCGCAATGCCGCCGAAGTCCAGCGGGGCGGCGGGTGGCGCGGCGGCCGCAGCGGGATCGGCCTTCGTGCGGATGAACTCGCCGTCGGCGATGCCCTCCGGCAGCGGCTCATTCGCGGGGGCGATTTCCCAGCTCCTGTATGAGCCATCCTTGCCTTCGATGACCAGCAGCCCCTCGATCACGCTGGTCGGCGTTGCGAAGTCGGTCGCCCGCAGTTCGAGCGTGACGCCTTCGGTGCCGACTTTCGCGGGCTGTGTCGGGAAATGCTCGATGTGGGGACCGTTGGGGAAGAAGCGCACGTCGGCGGCGTTCGCCATGGCCGAGGCGACGGCCGGATCGGCGACGCCAAGGCGGAAAATCTTGTCCACACGCTCGATGGCGGCACGGCCGGAGAGCTTCGCGGGGAGGTTTGCGAGCGCGCCGGCGATGATCTCGCCCGCCGCGTTGTCCGCTAAGGGCGCCGCCGCAACCGGAATGGACGTCGAGAGATTGATGGTTTCAAGAATGCAGATGTCGGCGCAGATCTGGTAGTCGAACGCTCCCCCGAGCGTGAGCGTGTCTCCGATCTTCGCATCGGCTGCGACCTTCACGTCGAACAGGAGGACAAGTTCGCCCTCGTAGGCATAGCTCATCAGAGGAACGAGCGGGATGGCGTGCGGCGGCGGGAAGCGGAAGTCGCCTGCAGTGATGGCGGGCGAGTTGGCCCACACGACGCTGGGCGGGAGGCCGCTGTCGCCGCCATTTTTCCAGTAGACGTGCCAGCCATCGGCCATGTCGAGCTTCAGGGCGCCGATAAAGGTGTCGCCGGGTGTGGCGGCGGAACGCTCGCTCATCAGCGTGCCGGTCAGGAGTTCGGTGCTGGCGGTTGGCTGGGCGGCGGCGGGCAGGATGGGCAGAGCGATCGCGAGAGCCAGCCCGGCCAGCAGGCGGAGACAGCCCAGGTAAAGCGAGCGGAGAGACAGCGCCTGCAATCGTCACCCTTTGCGTACGGCCCGAGACGCCAAATTGAGCACTGGACGCTTAAGCCACAAGAGCCGCAGCCGATGGATTCGGCTGCGGCCCGCTGGTCTTCAAGTAAGGTGGTGAGGGAGCATGGTCCACCCTCCTCCCCGTATCGTGACGGTCCGTGCGCTCGCCTTGAAGCGAGTGCAAAAACCCTAGTTCGGCTGGGGAGCTGTCGCCAGCCGGCGCATGGTGCGCTGGATGACACGCTGCCAGTTCATCAGCGAGACCATGTGGGCGTAGACCGCCGCAAGGGCGCCCGTGTTGCGGATGTCCTGGAACTTGGCTTCCGGGAGAGCGTTCAGGCCCTCTTCGGAAATGGCCCAGTAGTCGGCGATCTTCTGCGTCGGACCGGGATTGCCCTGAGCGTCACGCGGCGTAAATGCCACCGACTTCTGTTCGAAGAGCGAGGCCTTGTCGAGCAGTTCGACGAACTCGACCGTGGCGCGGCGCTGGCGTTCGAATTCCTTGCAGAACTCGATCGCGTCCTGCGTGAACTTCGAGGCGTTTTCGCCGTCGAAGAACTTCACGTCCGGCGAGTTGGAGACCATCTGGGCTTCGGTGTCGACGCAGAGGAGGAGCTTGTCGCTCTTCGGGTCGGACGCGAAGACGAACGGATAGCGGCGCACGAAGGCCGGCAGGTAGGTATCCGGGTCCGGCTGGCCGTTCGCGTCGATATACTCGTTCTCGTTCTGGCGAACGCCCATCACGGCGACCGGCGTCTTGTCGTTGCCGACGAAGATGATCGGATAGCAGGTGGCGGCGACGCCGAACTCGCTGACCGTGATCGGGACAGCGTGGGCTGTCTTGAGGAAGGAAAACGGGGCGGCGATCTGCTTCACGCCGAGATCGCGGTGCTTCTCGAGTGAGAGTGGCTCCGGCCTCCGGTAGAACATGACCTGGCCGGTCAGTTCCGGCTGACCGCCTGGGGCTGGAGTGCTCATTAACTAGCTCCTGACTTGATGCTGGGCGGTGCTTATCGGAAAACTTCGTCAGCCTCAACCAGAGCGAATCGTATGCAGCACAGTGGCCGGAAATTTCCAGCAAAGGCCCTGTTTTTGGGGCTTGCGGGCACATTCGCGGCAGCGTGCTCGCCACCCGAAGTCGTTTCTGACCCCCAACTTGTGGCCCTTGTGGATCAAATGGGGAGCAGTGAGGCCCACCGCCGGCCCGAGGCGGCCGAGACGATGGGGCTGCCCGAAGCGCTGTTCGGGGGCAAGTACAGCGCCCTGCTGGATGACCGGTCCGGCGCTGCGATCGAGCGCAACCGGATAAACCGGCTGGGTCAGCTGGCGGCGCTGGAGGCCATAGACCCGGCGACGCTGGGGACTGACGCACGGCGGATGCGTGACGTCTCGGTATGGATGCTCACCGCGGTCGCGGCCGTGGATGCACATGGCTATGGCTATGCCGATCTGGGACGCGCCGGACCATATGTTATCAGCTTTGCCGATGGCGCGTATACGGACCTTTCCAAGTTCATGACGCTGCATGCGCCGGTACGCTCGCGCGCGGATGCCAATGACTGGCTCGCCCGCCTCGACGGGCTGGACGAGGCGATGCGTGACGAGCGCCGGCGGTTCGAGACGGACATCGCCGCAGGCGCAGCGCCGCCTGCATCCGTCCTGCGCCGGACGCTGGCCAAAGCGCAGCAGCTGGCGCCGACCAATCCGCGCGAGCATCCGCTGGTGGCTTACTTCATCGAGAGCCTGGCGCAGATCCCGGACATTCCGGTGGAAGAGATCGCAACCCTGCAGAAGAAGGCGACTGATCTGGTCGGCGGCGAGATCAAGGTCGAGTACGGCCGGCTGATCGACCTGTTGCAGAAGACACTGGCCGATGCGGCGGAGGAGCCCGGCGTGTGGCGGCTGAAGGATGGCCCGGCATACTATGCAGACGCGCTGCGCCTCCACACGACGACCGACCTGTCGCCGAAGCAGTTGCACGATGCGGGCCTCAAGCTGGTCGTTGATCTTACGGCGGAGATCGATCCGCTGCTGACCGAACTTGGCCTCTCCGAGGGCAGCGTTGGCGCACGTTTGCGTACGCTGGCGAATGACCCAGCCTATCTGTTGCCGGACACACCCGAGGGGCGCATCGCACTGCTGGCGACGCTGAAGGAGAAGGTCGACTGGGCGCAGAAGCAAACCGCGCGCGTGCTGCCCACCCCGCCAAAGGCGAAGGTGGATGTTCGCGAGGCGGCGCCGCTGACACAGGATTCGGCGTCGAGCGCCTTCTACAAGTCCGCCGCGCTGGACGGTTCGCGGCCAGCGATCGTCAACGTGAACCTGCGCTCGACGCTGGACTTTCCGACTTGGTCGCTGCCGACGCTGGCCTTCCACGAGGCGGTGCCGGGGCATCACATTCAGGCGGGGCTCGCGCGCGAACGCAACCAAGCGACTCTTAGCTATTTCATCAGCGTGCCCGCGTTCAGCGAGGGATGGGCGACATATGCCGAAGACCTTGCCGCCGAACTCGGTGCATATAAGGACGACCGGATCGGGCGGCTGGGATACCTGCAGGCGATGATCCAGCGGGCGGCGCGGCTGGTGGTGGATACGGGCATCCATGCCGAGAAATGGACGCGGCCACAGGCCATCGCCTACCTGCAGGACACGATCGGAATAAGTGCGGCGGAGGCGGAACTGGAGGTCGATCGCATGTCGATCTGGCCGGGGCTCGCCTGCAGCTACATGGCGGGGCGGGAAACGATCCGCCGCATGCGCATGGGGGCCGAACGCGAGTTGAAAGCCGCCTTTGATCTCAAGGCGTTTCACGAGGCGATCCTCCTTCCCGGGCCGCGGCCCCTGCCCGTTCTGGAGGCCGAGATCGCTGAATGGGTCGCCGCCAGACGCCCGGCGCCTCCGGTTGAATGACCTAACTTACGTCTGTAATCCGACGTAAACACGCCCCATTCGCCGGGCCTCATCGTCCCCATTGGAATCATCAAGGGGACAACCATGAAACGCAATCACTTCGCCGCATTGGCCGCCGCATCCGGCATCGCGCTCGTAACCTCTTTGGCCGCCTGCACGTCGGGCGCGCCGCCTGAATCCGGCGATCGACAATCGCGGACGGCTGGCCGCGGGCAGGTCGCCGACACGCCTGTAGCCGTGGACGAAGCAGAATCGCGGGACGTCGCCGTGGTGACCGGAAGCATGGTGGCGCCGTCCGTCATGGCGCCGCCTGCTCCGCCGCCGCCGATGGTTGGCATGCCCGCGCCGAAGATGGCGATGCCCTCGCCAGCGCAGATGGTTCCGCAGCCCCAGCCAGGCGATGTGGTGCGCGACAAGTATGAGGACGTCGAGATCAATCCCGTGAAGGTGGTGGCCGAGGAGCCTGTCTCCACCTTCTCCATCGATGTCGACACGGCGAGCTATTCCAACGTTCGCCGCATGATCAACCAGGGCTATCTGCCGCCGAAGGACGCGGTGCGGATCGAGGAGCTGATCAACTATTTCGACTATGAATACGCGCTGCCGAAATCGAAGTCGCAGCCGTTCGAGACGACGGTGAAGATCGTGCCCTCGCCCTGGGCCGAGGGGCGGCAGCTGATGCATGTCGCGATCCAGGGATACGACATCAAGCCCGAGGCGCGGCCGCCGCTGAATCTGACACTTCTCATCGACGTGTCGGGGTCGATGTCGGACCAGAACAAGCTGCCGCTGGCGGTGCAGTCGCTGAAACTGCTGGTGAATGAGCTGACCGAGCAGGATACGGTCGCCATCGCGGTTTATGCGGGCGCGGCGGGCGCTGTGCTGGAGCCCACGTCTGGCGCGCAGAAGGAGAAGATCCTTGCGGCGCTTGATCGCCTGCAGGCGGGCGGATCGACGGCGGGCGGCGAAGGCATTCGCCTTGCCTACAGCCTTGCCAAGCAGAGCTATGACAAGGACGCGGTCAATCGCGTGATGCTGCTGAGCGATGGCGACTTCAACGTCGGCATCTATGATCCCGAGCAGCTGGAAGACTTCGTGAGCAGGGAGCGCGAGAGCGGCGTCTATCTTTCCATCCTCGGCTTTGGCGGCGGGAACTACAACGACCTGCTGATGCAGAAGCTGGCCCAGTCGGGCAATGGCATCGCGACTTATATCGATACGCTGAACGAGGGCCGGAAGGTTCTGAACGATGATCTTTCCGGATCGATGTTCCCGATCGCGAACGACGTGAAGATCCAGATCGAGTTCAACCCGGCCAAGGTCGCCGAGTATCGGCTGATCGGATACGAGACGCGCATCCTCAACAAGGAAGACTTCAACAACGACAAGGTCGACGCCGGCGAGATCGGCGCGGGGACTTCGGTGACGGCGATCTACGAGATCACGCCGGTTGGATCGAAGGCCGTGCTGAATGATCCGAGCCGTTATCAGCCAGTGGCGACCCCGGTGGCGGGGGCGACGAACGAGTTCGCGTTCCTGAAAATCCGCTACAAGATGCCTGGCGAGGACACCTCAAAACTGATCGACCGGCCGATCACGGCGGCGGACCAGGTGAGCGACATCTCGAAGGCGCCGGAAGCGACACGATTTGCGACATCGGTAGCGGGTTATGGATCGCTTTTGCGCGGGGACCCCTATCTCGATAAATCCTTCACGTGGGACTCGGTGATCGAGCTGGCCAATGGGGCCAAGGGCAAGGATGAGTTCGGCTATCGCGCCGAGTTCGTGCAGCTGGCGCGCCTCGCCAAGACGGCGGCGAGCCAGCAGACGCTGAAGCCGGCGGGCGGCGGCGTCGGGCAGTAAACTCCTTTCCTGCCTGAGGACCGGCCGCCTTGCGGCCAGCCCCCTCCGTCTCATCGCTTCGCGATGATCCACCTCCCCCAGCCTTGCTGGGGGAGGACTCAAAAAGAGTCGGGCCCTGCGGAGTGATCCGCAGGGCCCGCTTCCCGTCAGGCTGTTCGGTGTGGAGACCAGCGGAGACTGAACGCCCACGCACACCGAATGACGAGGTCTTGTCGAACCAGCGCCTAGGCGGCGATGGGCATGTTCTCGAGAGCCGCTTCCGTGCCGGCGCCGAAGACCGGATCGAGGCCAGCGGCGAGATCGGCGGCTTCGCGGCGGCGGGCCGTGATGTCCATGTTGCGGCGGATGAAGATCGCCGTGGCGCCATAGCGGCGCGCTTCACGCCAGCGCCAGAAGGTGGCGACATCGCCCTCAGTGCCGCCCTGGTCGGCGACGCGGATGACGCGCCAGCCTTTACCCTCGGGAGCAGCGAACAGGACGACGCCGGGGACCTTGGCCCAATCGGCTTCGGCGCCCATGCGCTCGAACCGGTAGGAGGCGCCGTTCGCGCCGCAGAAATTGGCAACTCCGTTCGTCAGCGTCATGTTCTTGCTCCGTTCTTTTCTCGTTTATATTCCCTTTTTGTTCTCACGCAAGATGGTTGGCGGAAGTTTTTCGTAAACGAAAGGTTAAGAACGTTGGGGGCGGTTGGCCGGGAGTTGGGGGTAGGCAGCCGGGAATGGTGAGTGGGTGGTGAGTGCTCGCGCCACCAACGGTGTCATCCCGGCCGGAGTGCGAAGCACGCAGAGCCGGGATCCATCGTGAGTGCGTCGTGGTCGAGGAATGGGTCCCGGGTCTCTCCCGGACAACGCTTCGCGTTTCCGGGCTCGCCCGGGATGACAAGCTGTGCGTGGGTTTGCTGATGGGTAGAACGCGCATGCGCGTATCGCGTGACGCGCGCGTTGTGCGCATAGCGCATGTGAGGCGCGGGCGGCGCGGGGCGGGCGCGGCTGCGCCATGGCCTTGCGCGACAGGCAGGGCATGGGTCCGCGTTCTCGCAGGTGTGTGCGAGTTGGTCGGCTTGCGCTGAAGCTGGGTCATGTCGTGTCG
>DLHI01000025.1 GCA_002483135.1 Hyphomonadaceae bacterium UBA7672
CCGTCCACCCCAACACCATTTTTTGGCGAAGAAGCCAAAAAATCGTGACCCCCATCGCCGCTGCGCGGTCGCGCGAGCGCGATCCCTTGACCCGCTCCATCACGCCCGCCCGCCGGCATCGTCCTTCACATGGAGACGACGATGTTCACGACCTCATTCACACTGGAACGCCACATCGAGGAGCTGCGTGCAGAGTTGCGCGGAACGACCGACGCCGAAGAAGCATTCGAGATCAGGGCCGAGCTGGACGCGCTGTTGGCGATCGTAAGCGAACGGCGCCGCGAGGAGGAGACGGTCTGACCGTGATTTCGGCGGGAGCGGCGCGTTCCGCTCTCGCATTCTCTTGTGTGGCCAGCATCAGCGCCTGGTGACTGCGCTTCCGGGGTGAGGGCGGGGAGTGGGGAGAGAGTATCCGTTCGGCGGCTGCACGTTGAGCATTGGTGACCGCGGTTTGGGGCGTCCACGCCCACGGCAGCACTTGTCGAGCCGGTTCACCAGATGGCCGGTGACCATACGAGTGAGAATGTCTGCCAGCGGCGCGTAGGGCTCTCCGATCAGGTGCATAGAAAAGAGGTCGGCTGGCGGATCAGGACCGCCCCACCTGCGCTGGTCGCGCACAACACAGGTGCTCCATCATCGTCCGTCCGCGTCCCAGATCCAGCAAGGGCACAGGCGTGTCATCGGCGAAGAGGATGTCCGAGCCCCCACCGTGACTGTGATCGAGGCGGCCTGACGTGTCTGATGTCATTCGCAAATTCCAAATAGTCGTTGCAAGACGTTCAGGTTTGCCCATGTTAACTGACAGCGAAATCTGGCTGGGAGACGTGCGGGATGGCAACGGTAGTGCGTGGGCGGGCAACTGATATCGAAAAGGGATCTGATTTTTCGTACGCTGCGACGACCAATGGCCCGATGGCAATCAAGGATCAGATTGCGGCGTTCAGGGTCGACAACAAGCCCGTCGTTTTCCGTACGCGGACCTTTCCGTCAATCAAGGAAGGCGACGAGGTTGTGGCGGCGGGTTCGATCAAGAACGGAACGCTACATGCGATTGCGCTGCGAAATGCTTCCACCGGCGCCAACTATAGTCCGCCGCTGACCATGGCGATCGTGCTGGCCAGCCTGCTTGCGGTGCTAGGTCTGATGAGTCTCGGAATAGGGCTGGGCTACATCATTCTGCCGATCGCGGCTTTCGTGTTTTTCCGCATCTATACCGTTTCGCAGGCTGCGGCCGCGGTTAAAACCTAGCTGCATTCTGCTAGCTCCGCGAACTGGACATCCTCGACAAGTACAAGCGGCGCGTTCCTTCGATTGCCTCGATGCAGACCACCTTGAGGAGGTCACGGGCGGCCGCTTTCTTTCGCTGAGCCAAGCTGGGCTTCGATCTGTAGCTGACGGCTGAGAAAAGTATCCGTTCGGCGGCTGTACGTTGATCAGTTGTTGACGGTAGTCTGAGGCGTCCACGCCCACGGCAGCAGCTCGTCGAGGCGGCTGGCGGGATGTCCGGCGAGCATGCGGCTGAGTACGTCCTTGAGCCATGCGTAGGGCTCGACCCCATTCAGCTTTGCGGTTTCGATCAGCGATCCGATCACCGCCCAACGTTCGCCGCCACCGTCAGATCCGGCGAACAGATGATTCTTGCGCCCGAGCGCCACCGGCCGGATTGCCCGCTCGACGGGGTTGGTGTCGAGTTCGATGCGGCCGTCGTCGAGGAACCGAGTCAGGCCTTCCCACCGTGTGAGAGCATACCGCATTGCCTCGGCGAGCTTTCCGCGAGGGGGCAGGCTCGGCAGCATCTTTTCAAGCCAGATGAGCAACGCCTCTACGATCGGTTTCGAGCGCGCCCGGCGAACCGCCAGCCGGTGCGCTGGAGACTGGCCGCGCACCAGCCCTTCCACCGCATACAGCAACGCGATGCGGCGTAGCGCTTCGGTCGCCAACGGCGTCACCTCAGCCTCGGCGATCTCATAAAATTTGCGCCGCGTATGCGCCCAGCAGGCGGCAAGCTTGATCTTGCCGCTGGCGGTCAACCGCTCGAACCCGGCATAACCGTCGACGTGCAACACGCCCTTAAACTGCGCGAGATGCGCCTCCGGCCGTTCAACCCTGCGGTCCGGTGCGTAGATAAAGACCGCCGCTGGAGGATCGGCGCCGCTCCACCCGCGTTGCTCGCGTGCATATGCCCAGAGCCGGCCGATCTTGGTCCGGCCGCGTCCCGGATCGAGCACCGGAACCGGCGTGTCGTCAGCGAACAGGATGTCGGAGGCGAACACATGCTCGCTCAGCCGGCGGTGCAAGGCTTCAAGCCACCACGAAGCGCCGCCGACCCAACCCGCCAGCGTCGAACGCGGCAGGTCGACGCCATGACGGGCGCAGATCTTCGATTGCCGATAGAGAGGGGTGTGATCGCAGTATTTGGCGACCAGCACCTGGGCGATAAGGCCCGGGGTTGCCAGGCCATTTGCGATCAGCCGCTCCGGCGCAGGCGCCTGCACCACGTTTTTGCAGGCGCGGCAAGCGTACTTCGGACGCAGGATACGCAACACCCTCAGCTGCGCCGGAACCCAGTCGAGCATCTCGCTGACGCTCTCACCTATGGCGTGAACCGCTCCTCCGCAGCAGGGACAAGCATCGCCGCCGACATCAAGGACGACGGTTTCGCGCGGAAGATGGTCCGGCAGCGCCTTGCGCGAAGGCAGGGAGGGCGGATCGGCTGGCGCGCTCGGCACGCTCTCTTCGATACGGGCGATATCGGCATCGAGATCTTCAAGGGCGAGCAGGAGTTGGCTGGGGTCGAGCTGCTCCGACCGTTTGCCGAACTGCATGCGCTGAAGCTGCTTGATAAGCGCCTGCAGTCTGCCGATTTCGCCATCGCGGGCAGCGACCGCTCCCGCCATGTCGCGCACCAGGCGCTGCAGGAGCTCCACGTCGGACGGAAGATTGTCCAGATCGAGCCGCATGCCTGATTCTGGCTGCGTTCGACATGACCGCCAAGAGGAATGCGGTGAGCGCCGTGGATTTTTCTCATCGTCTCTGGTTCAAGCGGCTCTGGTCGGTTTCCATCGACGTTCGGGATTTCGCCAGTCGATGCCTTCGAGCAGAAGTGCGAGCTGGCCCGAGGAGAGCGCGACCGCATCGCCAGCTTCGCCCATCATCGGCCAGGCGAACACGCCGACATCGAGACGCTTGGTGAACAGGCAGAGGCCGGTGCCATCCCAGAACAAAATCTTGATGACGTTCGCTTTCCGGCCGCGGAAGCAGAACAGGTGGCCGCAGAAGGGATCGAGCTTCAAGGCCTCTTGAACAAGCGCCGAGAGACCCTCCATGCCCTTGCGCATATCCGTGTGGCCGAACGCGAGATGCACTTTGACGCCAGCGGGTGCGATCATCATCGGCTGCTCTCCTGTTGGGCGACGTGTTCGCGGACGGCGGCGGGATCAATGCCGATGGTGGCGTACACATGCCGGCCATCGCCAAGGTCCACGGGCGCCATGCCGTCCGGGGCCGGGATCAGCCCATCCAGGATCAGCGGAGCCGATCCGGCGTCGGCGCCTGTGGCGACGAAGGCCAGGTGGGCCTGCGGCTTGCGGCGAAGGCCATAACTCACCCGCCAGCGGAACAGCATGCTGGTGACGATGCCATGCTTCCGGCAGACGTCCGCAGCAGTGACGCCCCGCGCCTCGGACTCCGCCACGATGGCTCGTTTCTCCTCGTCGCTGAAGGTTCGGCGCGTGACGGGAGGTTTTGGCGGCGCGGTTTCCGTCAAGGCCAAATCCGCTGCTTGTTGCCTAGCAGCGCTGCTTGTCTTGCGCAGCGTTCGGGGACGCGCCGCGGGGTGAACCATCTCCCGCCAGTCGGTTTCGAGTGGGGTCTCCTCGAAACGGATGCGCCATTCGCGCAAGGTGGAGGCGCAGAGGTTGTGAGCCTTGGCGTACGCCTGCGCCGAGAAGCCGCTCCACAGCATCGTCTCGACATGCATCGCCCAGAACGCCTGCACGGCCTTGCTCCGTGCCGATCGGGATGACGGATGATGCCGCCCAAAACCAGGGCGTTTTTCCTTTTCGGTCAAGACATGCGGGGCAAGCCGTCTCACCCAGCAGTTCATCGAACTGGTGTGAAGGCCGTGAGCGCGACAGTAGTCATTGCGCTTCAACCGGCTCGCCAGCCAGGCCTCGATATGGCCGGCCCAGTAGTCTCGCACCGAGGTATCGACTGGCTTCGCACGGCTCATCGGACGTCTCCTCAATCGCTGTCAGGAGAACGTTGTGATTCAAATCCGATGTGCGGAACAATCGTGCAGCGACCGGACGGTTACCGTGGGTGCGGTGGAATGCAAGATTAAGATAGTGCGGCGGTTGGGACGCCAACCGCCTGTCTGCACATAGAAATAACCGCCTCACATCCACAGGACGCTTGCGGCGGATTCGCCGCAATTGCACGGGCCGATTGCAAGCAGTCGACACGCGTCTTCGATGCGCGATGCTGAGGCCATGCAGCGCGATGAAAGTGAATTCCAAATCCAAATCGGACGGTCAGCCCAAGACGTTCGTCCGGCACTGAAGCAGGTGCGAGCCGCGGTACGACGTGCGCCTGCTTCAAAGGCGCAGAGCGGCTCGCCTGCCTCCCAGTCGGCAGTGCGCGCCCACTTCGCCAAAGGGTCTTCATCACGCGCGCGACCGGTCCGTACTGCCCAACGCCGTGTCGTGGTGAAGGCCAGGTTCGTGGCTCACGTAGCAGGGCAGGCGAAGACCCTCCGGGCGCACATCGTCTATCTCGGACGCGAAGGCGTCGCGCGGCCGAGCCAGCCCGAGATCAGCGATCAGCAAGAGCAGTCGCGCGGACAGCAGCCCTCGTCCGAGCAGCATATTGACGCAACGATCGGATATCTGTCGCGCGAGCAAAGAGGCGGCGATGAACACTTCTACGACCAATCTCGAAACTCGCTCGATGCGAGAGAAGCAACGCAGAGTTGGCATGCGGACAAGCGTCACTTCCGGCTCATCATCAGCGCGGAGGACGGCACAGAACTCGGCGAACTCCGCCCCTTCATCCGCGAGACCATGGCCCGACTTGAGCGCCATGTCGGGACCCGGCTTCAATGGCTGGCGGTGGATCACTGGGACACTGACAATCCCCACACTCATGTCCTCGTCCGGGGAATCCGCGCCGACGGAAAGGACCTGATCATTCCCGGCAAGGTGATGTCGGTTGCGATCCGAGAGGACGCGCAGGAGATCGCAACGCGGATCCTGGGTCCGAGGCCGGCGCTGGAACTCCAGCGGGTGCGTGACAGGGATGTTGGCGCCCGCACATTCACCCGCCTCGACCGGGAACTCATCGCCTTCAACGGTCCGGGCGGGCTGGGCAGCGCTTTCCGTCACACCGACCTCCCGCGCCGCCTCGACACGCTGGCGGGGTGGGGGTTGGCAGCTGTCGGTCCCGATGGCAGCTGGCGCCTGGCCTCGGATCTGCCGGCTCAACTCCAGCAGATGGCGGACAGCGACGAGGTCGCCCGCATCATCGCCCGTCAGGGACGGAGCACCGGCATGCCGGTTCTGGCTGCCGATACCAACCGCCGGGAATCCGGCCGGCTGGTCGGCCTGGGGTATTCCGATGACGGTGCGGATAATCTCATCGCCATTATCGAGAATGGCCGTGGGGAACTTCGCTATGCGCGCTTCCGCGAACCGGGCGCGCTTGCGGTCCTGGAAGACACACCAAAAGGTGCGCTGCTCGCGTTCGAACCGAAAGAGGCTCGCATTGGCCCATCGGACGAGGCCGTGGCTCGGGTCGCCCGCCTCAACCGCGGCCTCTATTCGGCGGACATCCACGCCCGGATGGAGGCAAATGTCCCCGACGGTCTTGTCGCCGCCAATATCAGACGGCTTGAGGCGATGCGGCGGGCGGGACTGATCTCTCGCGGCAAAGGCGGCATCTTCGAGATTGCGCCCGATCATCTTGATCGTGTGTTGAGCTATGAGCGCGTTCGTCTCGTCCGCGCACCGGTGGCGCCGCGCGTCCAAAGTTATATGCCCCTCACCAACCAGATTAGCGCAGCCGGTCCAACGCACCTCGACCGCGTGCTCGCAGGTCAGGAATCTGCGCCTGACGGTGCCGGGCATCTGGCCCGGGAGTTCGAGAATGCCCTCCGGCAACGGCGCCTTTTCCTGATCGAAGCGGGTTGGATGGGGGCGGCGGACAAGCTGCTGCCGAGACAAGCGCTCGAAGATATGAAAGTGCACGAGCTTCGAACGACTGCAAAGATCTTGGCCAGCGAGGTCGGGATGCCGGTGACGCTGGGTTCGGGGACCGTGTCCGGGGTCTATGCCCGCCGCATCGACCTCGCGCAGGGCAGGGTGGCTCTCATCGTCGGAGATCAAACCTCGCAGCTCGTTCCATGGCGGCCTGCACTGGAACGGTTTGCAGGCCAAAGCGTGATGGGAGTCGAGCGCGGGCGGTCGATCTCGTGGAGCCTCCAGCGCGGGCGCACAATCGATCTGCCTCCGATGTGATCCATGAATGCTCGTCCGTTGGTTGCAATCACCGCGGCGTATCCGCCGCAAACGCGCGAGCCAGGTGATTCCTGTGGATCACTCAAGCACAGCCTGCTGTTCTATCTTGGGAGCTTGAAGCAATGAGCCTGGCGCAACAAAAACAACCGACGCGTCGCAGCATTGGATCGGCAGCCGCATCTCAGCTGGATCTGTTCGCCACAGCTCGAGCGCCAGCGTCACTCACGGCGGCTACTGCGTCGCCCGCGCTCGCCATCAAGCGGACACCTGAGATCAATCGCGATCGAGCGCCAAGGCAAACATCGAATGTGCTACGTAACGCGCCTGAACCCGTGCAGACCAAGAGCGGCATTCGCGTGACAACGATCGCAGACATGCCGGTCTACTCGGACTTCGATAGGCAGGCAGTGGAAAGGTCGCTCGCGACGCTTCCCCCGGCAAAGGTGTGGTTCACCTACGCTGCCGTACACGAGTCTTTTGGTATCTCGCGAGCTACCGTCGCGCGTCGCGTAAAAGAGGGCGTTGTGCCAGGAATTCGGTTCCGCGGGGACCATGTGCTGGAAGATGGAGCCGTCAGGAGGTTCGACCGCGAGCAGCTGCATTGGCTGTTGCTCGCCGTACGATCCAGAAGGTCATCACCAGATAGCTAGACAGCCGTAAGCTGTTTTGCCGTCCCGCTTTCTCCGTGCGAAACGGGCGCAATAAAGTCGGCGTAATCCTGCATCATCTGCGCGCGTTTGTCGAAAAGATCAGTCCGCAGATAGGCGCGCTCGACGGTGCTGTCGCCGATCGCGTGAGCAAGAGCAGTTTCGGCGATCTCGCGGGGATAGTCGGTCCGTTCGGCGGCCCACACCCGGAAGGTGCTCCGCATGCCATGCGGAACAGCCTTCACATCCATTCGCTTCATTGTCGTCAGCAACGCCATGTCGGACAACTTTCCCTCCGTGACAGGTGAGCGGAACACCAGATCGCTTCCGGGAGATTTTGGCATCTTCTTCAGCAAGGCGATGGCTTGGCGCGAGAGCGGGACACGATGTTCGGCCCCCGCCTTCATCCGCTCGCCCGGAATGACCCAGATGGCTTTCGCAAGGTCAATTTCCGACCAACGTGCGCCGCGCGACTCGCCGCTGCGGGTAGCGGTCAATGTGAGAAATTCGAGACACCTGGCGCCGACGCCTTCAACGTCGCGTAGATCCCGCATGAAAGAGGTGATCTCATCCACGGCAACGGCGTCATGATGCTTGATGGGACGGATTTTCCTGAGTTGCGCGGGTTTTGCTAACATCAGTTCGAGATGGCCCTTCCAGCGAGCTGGATTGCTCGTGACCCGGTAGCCCCCCGCAATCGCCCAATCGAGAATCGCCTCGACCCGCCCGCGCAGCCGTTGGGCCGTTTCCAGCTTGGTGGTCCACAACTGCTCTGTGCTCTGCTTGTTAGGGTCCGCGAAGATCTTGATGATGTGTGTCGTCGTGATGTCCGCGACCGAAAGTTTTCCGATCACGGGATACGCATAGGTCTCAAGACTGGCCTTCCAGACGGCGGCGCTCTTGCCACCCCTCCAAGCTGGTTCCTGAAGGGCGATGTATTGTGCGGCAGCCGCTTTGAACGTGACCATCTCAGCTTGGTCAGCGCGCCGTTTAGCCTTGATGGCTTTGGCCGACTCGATGGGATCGATGCCGTCACGGATGGCCAGCCGAGCAAGTCGAGCCGCTTCGCGCGCCTGAAGCAAGGACACGAGAGGGTAGGGTCCAAGCCCCATGTCTCGACGTCGACCGTTGGGCATTGTTGCTCGGAGTATCCAGGACCGGCTGTTCCGGTTTAGAACCTGCAGACACAGGCCGTTAATGCCGCCAACCGGATAGAGGCCCGGTTTCGTTTGCATTTCGACCCATTTTGCGCTGCGAACGAGAGCGATCTTCGGCATCTCAATCGAACTCCCCTGACCCAACACAAAACCCAACAAAAAACGTGCCATGGGCTGAAATGTCAGGGCATTGGATGAGATGGTGGAGGCTGCCTCCATCGAACCTATCGGCGAATCGCGGCATGGGGTGAGATGTCTTGAAATGGGGTCCGAACTGACCTCGGCTCCACCAATCCCGCCGGTACTGCAGGTTTTCCATTTGTAAACGGGCCGCGGGCCATTAGGGGTAGGGCAGGCGCGGCCTGAATCATCCTTGCGCGGAGAGCCTATGCTCGCGGTACTTGATATCATCCGGATCGTGATCCAGCTGCTGATGATGGTGCTGGTCGTGCAGGCGATCCTGTCGTGGTTGCTGGTCTTCAATGTCGTAAACGGCCGCAATCAGGTCGTGAAGGCGATCTGGCAGTTCACCCATGCGCTGACCGAGCCGATGCTGAAGCCTATCCGCAGCGTGATCAAGCCGATCAATGGCCTGGACCTGGCGCCGCTCATCCTGATCCTGCTGCTGATCCTCGTGGATCGCCTGTTGATCTACTACGTGTATCCGCAATTCCTGCTGGGATAACGCATGGGCCCTGTGATGGGCCCTGTGTGGGTCTGGCGAATCGTTGCTGGCGGGGCGGAGCTCCGCGTGCGGGCGCAGCCAGGGGCGTCGCGAGACGCGGTCGAGGGCGTTGGCGAGGATGCCGCCGGCCAGAGATTCCTGAAAGTGCGGGTGCGAGCGATTGCCGAAAAGGGCAAGGCCAACGCGGCGATCGAGCAGGTTCTCGCCAAGGCGCTTGGCGTTCCCAAGTCCGCAGTTTCTGTCGAGAAGGGCGAAACGCAGCGCATCAAGACCGTGCGAATCTCCGCCGATGCGTCTATAGCAGCGGCGCTTGAGGCCCTGACCTCGGGCTCTTGACGGGAGTGAGCCAATGACGGCGCAGCTGATCGACGGGAAGGTTGTCTCCGAGAAAGTCCGCAACGGCGTTGCGGCGGCGGTGTCGCGACTGCCAGGCAAGCCGTGTCTTGCCGTGGTGCTGGTGGGGGACGATGCGGCCAGCGCGATCTATGTGAAGTCGAAGGGCGAGAAGACTGAAGCCGCGGGCATGCGCTCGATCACCAGGCGCTATCCGGCGAGCGCGAGCCAGGCGGAGATCGAGGCGGAGCTGAAGGCGCTGAGCGCTGATCCCGAAGTGGACGGCATCCTGCTGCAGCTGCCGCTGCCGAAGGGGCTGGACGAGGCAAGCGCGCTCGCCTGCATTGATCCAATGAAGGACGTCGACGGGCTGACCGAGCTGTCGGCCGGGCGGCTGGTGCTGGGCAAGCCGGGGCTGCGGCCGTGCACGCCGACGGGATGCGTCATCATGGCGAAGTATGCGCTGGGCGATGATCTGGCCGGCAGACATGTCGTCGTGATCGGCCGGTCGATCCTTGTCGGCAAGCCGGTGTCGCTGCTGTTCCTGGCCGAGAACTGCACGGTCACGATGGCGCATTCGAAGACGAAGAACCTCGAGGCCCTGTGCCGGACAGCGGACATTCTCGTGCCTGCGGTCGGGCGGCCCGAGATGGTGCGCGGAAGCTGGATCAAGCCCGGCGCGGTGGTGATCGATGTCGGCATCAACCGGCTGCCGGCACCCGAGAAGGGCCTGGACGACAAGGGCAACGTCAAGACGCGCGTGGTTGGTGACGCTCACTTTGCCGAATGCGCCGAAGTCGCCAGCTGGATCACGCCGGTGCCGGGTGGTGTTGGCTTGATGACGGTGGCGTGCCTGTTGCGCAACACGGTGCTGGCCGCCTGCGCGCGGCGCGGCTGGACTGTTCCAGCGGAGCTCGACACCTGAGGTTGGTTGCGAGTGGTAGCAATAAATGCTACTTTATCCTACCGAGCAGGAGCGCCGCATGACGACCAAACTTTCGATTTCGGTTACTGACGCCCACGCGCAGCTGATCGAGAAGGCGGTCGAGTCCGGCCAGTTTGCGTCGGCCAGCGAAGTCGTGCGTACGGCCTTGCGCAAGTGGGCCAGCGATGAGGAGCTCGGCCGCCTGTGGGACCAGGGCATCGCGAGTGGCTTCATGGAGCCGGGCACGACGATGAAAGACATCAAGGCCGAGGCGCGCCGCCGTCTAGCAGCTCGTAAGTGAAGCTGATCCTTCAATACTCAATTGAAGCCGGCAATGACCTTGCCGCGATCTGGGAACACGTCGCCTCAAACAACATGAGCGCAGCCGATCGCATTCTAGATACGATCGAGACCAGCTGCGATCGCCTGCGAGATTTTCCTCACATGGGGCCGTCCCGTGAAGACCTGCGGCCGGGTTTACGCATGCTCGTGCTTACAGAGTATGTCGTTCTCTATCGGTCCCTGGAAGATCGCATCCAGATCGTGCGGGTCGTGCATGGTCGCCGCGACCTGGACGCCTTGCTACCTGAATGAGCCTTTTCGACGATCTCTGGATTGCGCAAGAAGGCCGCTGCGCCATCTGCGGCGAGCCGATGCCGAAAGGCAGGTTCGAGACGCCGCACGCAACTGTGTGGAAGAAGAAGCGGCCGAGCTTCGATCACATCAGGCCGCGCAACAAGGGCGGTTCGGATGACCCGGCTAACCTTCAGCTCGCGCATGCAGAGTGCAACTGGCGCAAGGGCGACAGCTGGTCGCCGGGTTGAGTGTCAAGCTGTCGCCGGCGCCTTGACCTTGCCAATCACCCAGCGCGCCACGCGCCAGCTGAGCAGCAGCGCGAGGATGATCGCGTGGATCAGCGGGTCGCCGTAGATGATCTTCACCATCAGGAGATTGTGTGCGACCGCGAGAATGGCGAGCGGATAGACCAGCCAGTGCAGCCTGTCCCACGTCTTGCGGCCGAGGCGGCGGATCATGCTGTTGTTCGACGTGACCGCCAGCGGGATCATCAGCACCAGCGCAGCCATGCCCAGCATGATGTAGGTGCGCAGGACCATGTCCTCCCATAGCAGGGCAAGGTTCCAGTCCTTGTCGAGCCAGAGATAGGCGATCATGTGCAGCGCCGCGTAAAAGAACGCGGCAAGGCCGATGCGCCGGCGGATCAGCGCGATGGGCGCCCAGCCTGTGATGTCGCGGATGGGGGAGATGGCGAGCGTGATCAGCAGGATGCGGATCGCCGTGTCGCCGAGGAAGTGGTGGATGTAGGCGACGGGATCGGTGCCCATCGCATCAGAGAGGGGGTCGCTCAGGACCTGGAAGAACTGCCAAGCGATGAAGGCGAACGGCGCAATGAGCGCCGCTAGCGTCAACGGCTTCATCCAGTGTTTGCCGAACGCGCGGAGGAAGGCGCTGTGAGCCATGCTTGCGTGCGCCTGTCCTGCCGGGCCTAGTGATACTTGATGAGGTCGATGCCCTCGTAGAGATAGGCGACCTGCTTCTCGTATCCGTTGAACATCTCGGTGTCGCGCTGCGGGTTGAAACCGCCGACACCCAGCACGCGCTCACGCGCCTGGCTCCAGCGTGGGTGCGAGCGCTTTGGATTCACGTTCGAGAAGAAACCATACTCGCGCGGGTTCGCGACATTCCATGCCGTCGGCGGTTGAGCCGTCGTGAAGCGAATGGTCGCGATCGATTTCGTGCCCTTGTAGCCATACTTCCACGGGATCACCGTGCGGATGGGCGCGCCATTCTGTTGCTTCATCGCCTTGCCGTAGGCGCCAACCGCGATGAAGGCGAGATCATTCTTCGCCTCGTTGATCTGCAGCGCTTCGGAGTAGGGCCAGTCTAGCCCGCCATAGTTCAGGCCAACCATCGCCGAGCGATCTATGTGGGTCAGGAACTGCACGTACTTCGCTTCGGCCTTCGGCTTCAGCTTGGACAGTACCGACCATAGCGGCACGCCGATCCACGGCACCACCATCGACCAGCGCTCGACACAGCGATGACGATAGACGCGCTCCTCAAGCTGCGAATAGTCGACCAGGCTGGTGAGATCGTATGTTCCCGGCGCATCCGTCTCGCCCTCGACGGTGACCTTCCAGTTCGACACGTTCATCTTGCCGGCGTGGCGGGCGGGGTCATCCTTGTTGAGGCCGAACTCGTAGAAATTGCAGTAGCTGTTGAAGTCGGCTTCCGCCGCGTTTTCGTCGGCGACCGTGAAGGCCGATTTCTTCGCCGACAGCGCGGCGCCGGCCGCAACTTGCGTCGGCGTTTGGGCGAAGGCCGGCAGACCGCCCAGCACGGCGGCGGCTCCGCCAAGGCCGGCGGCCGCAAGCAGTTCGCGGCGGCGGATATAGATGTCGTGCGGCGTCATCTCGCTGCGAAGGGCCTGATAATCGCTATTGCGGCGGAACTTCAGCTCCATCTCGCGTCTCTCCTAATTTGGCCTGGTCGTCTTGTACGCCCATCCTAGCGCGACCGATCACCGGACGCGACCCGGGGGGTGGGTCACACTGACAGTACGGATGCGGCGGCCGGATGGTTACACGCTCGCCTCACGCCAATCCGCCGCTAATCCGCTGTTCAGGGCTGGGCGTGCTAGATTCTGCCCCGGAACGTCAGTTGAGGCGTGATTCGGAGGTTTTTGCGTGGTCAGGACGGGTAATGCCCTTTGCGCCGGGCTCTTGCTGGCGGCCTGCGCGGCTCCAGCGCCAAATGGGCCGCCGCCTCTGACGACGGGCCGGGCACTGGCCCAGATGGCCTGTCCGCACCGGATCGCCGAGGCTAATGCCTGGGTGAACCACATGCCTGGGCCCGGCCGGTCGCCGCGGGAACTTCACGTCGACGTTGCCCTCCTGGAGACGACCGACACTGCTGTGATCCTGAAATCCGTCGCGACGACGGGGGATACGCTGGTGCTGGAAATTCGCACTGCGCCGACCGCGCCGATCCCCGGCCGCGTCGCCTATCGCGAGCCGGCTCCGAACCCGATGTACAAGCGGATCAGCTTCTTCTGCCGGGGCGGGGAGATCCACTCGCTCGACAAGATCGAGAAGGTGTACTGACACGGTCTCGCGCTGAACCGCGCTGATGCGCGCATTTGCCCTTGGGCGTGGCCTCCTGTAGACCCGCCGCCGCAAAGGGAGCGAGCATGCGTCTGGCCTTTTTCGGAGATGTCGTCGGCCGCGCCGGCCGTGCAGCTGTCTCCGAACACCTTCCGAAGCTGAAGGCCGACCTGAAGCTCGATTTCGTCATCGTGAATGGCGAGAACGCGGCGGGCGGCTTTGGCATCACCGCGAGCACCGCACAGGATCTGTTCGACGCCGGCGCCGATTGCATCACGCTGGGCAACCATTCGTGGGACCAGGCTGAGGCGCTGGTCTATATCGAGCGAGAGACGCGGCTGCTGCGTCCGTTCAACTACCCGCAGTCGCTCAACATTCCCGGGCGCGGCGCACAGCTGTTCACGACGCCGAAGGGCCAGCGTGTGTTCGTGATCCAGATTCACGGTTCGGCCTTCATGGAGTCGCTGGACGATCCCATCCAGGGCGTGCAGCGCGCGCTCGAGGAAGCGCCGCTACGGCAGGTGGCGGATGCGGTGATCGTCGAGATGCATGCTGAGGCGACGGCCGAGAAGTATATCATGGGCCATTACTGCGATGGACGCGCCACCGCCGTTGTCGGCGCGCATACGCATGTGCCCACG
Organism: Hyphomonadaceae bacterium UBA7672; assembly: GCA_002483135.1. Taxonomy (GTDB): domain Bacteria; phylum Pseudomonadota; class Alphaproteobacteria; order Caulobacterales; family Hyphomonadaceae; genus UBA7672. The sequence continues at coordinate 14,023 of DLHI01000025.1, forward strand.
GCGGATGCGCAGATCCTTCCCGGCGGCACGGCCTACCTTACCGACGCGGGGATGTGCGGCGACTATGACAGCGTGATCGGCATGAAGAAGGGGCCGCTTGTGCAGCGCGCCGCAACGCGCCTACCGGTCGAACGCAAGGCTCCGGCCGAAGGCCCCGCGACAATGTGCGGCGTCTACATCGAGTCCGATGACACAACAGGCCTCGCCACGCGCGTGGAGATGATCCGCGTTGGCGGGCGGCTCAAGCAGGCGATCCCGGTCGTTGACCGCTAGGCCTTGCGGTTCATCGTTTCGAGATCCCACTCAGCCTCGACGAACGGCGCGCGCGTTTCGGGCCGCACCGGATAGCCGCCGACTTCCTGTTCGCTGTCGATGATCCGGCCTGTGCCGTTGCGCACGTCGTTGACGATGCGCTGGTCGATCGGATCGCGTTCCCATGCCCGCGCGCCGCAGGTATCGAGCACCCCAGCCATGTGGAAGCGCAGTTCCGCTGTGCGATCGACATAGGGATGCGCTTTCAACGTCAGAAGCGGGGTCGCCGTGCCGAACCGGCCGGTCGTCTCCATCGCACTTCCGTCGGCCCTGAGCGCCAGATTGCCCTCTATGCTGAGGTCGAGTGCGCCGTCGCCGCCGAGCATGAAGGCGGCCGCTTTCGGGTCGGTCGATGGCCCGCCGAGGAAGATGTTGCCGCGTACTTCAACTTCACCCGCGACGAAGGGATGGTCGCCCCATTCGCCCTTGTGCAGGTTGTAGTGCGCAAAGCGCTTTCCGGCATTGTAGACGACATTGCCGATCATTGTCGCCTGCGCGCCGCCCTTCACGAGGATGTTGCGTTCGCGATTGTGGGCGTAGAGCGAATCCCGCACCGACACCGCCCTGACATTGTCGTGGACCAGCGTGCCTTTCGAGTGCTCGCCCTTGGAGTGGGTGGAATTGGACAGACCTTCCGCTACGATGTTGTGCGCGAAGTGGATCGTGTTGGACGTGTGGGCGCGCCAGTCCTCGACGGTCGCGCTTTCGTTGTCTTCACCAAAGCGCTTGCCCGAGGCGGAGAGGCCTTCGTCGGTCGCCCAGGTGATCGAGCAATTGCTGACGCGGACAATCGAGGCGCCATAGGCGTAAATGCCGTCGCACTCCCAGCCGGACTTCTTGGCCTGACCTGCTTCACCCGGACGCACAGCGATGTGCTCGATGATGACGTTGCGAGTTCCCTGTCCGATCTCGATGCCGCCCTTGATGAAGGTGACGAGGGAGGGCGCGGTCTGGCCCGCAATGGTGAGGTCGCCATTGCTGATCTTCACCGGCTTCATCCCGAGATCGATGACGCCGCCGACTTCAAACACCACAATGCGCGGGCCTCTGGCCTTCACGGCCTCGGTGAACGACCCGGGTCCGTCCGGCGCGAGCGTGGTGACGCGAATGATTCGCCCGCCGCGTCCGCCGGTGAACGGGTTCACTTCAGGAATTGCGTGGGCAGGCATGGCGAACACGCCTGCTGCGGCGGTCGATGCGAGGAGGAAGGCCCGCCTGTCGATCATCTGCGTTACGTCCCCCGCGCCTTCGCGCCATTGTCGAGCACAGAGACCTCTTTCGGGCGCATCGTGTCCAGATCCCATTGCAGCGGGTCGAAAGCGCGGCTTGTCATGGCGTGCTTCGGATAGCCGCCTGTCTCGTTCTCGCTGTCGATGATCTCGCCGCGCCCTTCGGCAACGTCGGCTAGCACACGCACGTCGTCGGCGTCTCGGTCCCACGGTCGCGCGCCTGCATGGGTTAGCACGTGTGTTTCGACCTGAAGCGCAGGCATGGCGACGATGCCCGCCGGCCAATCCAGCGGCTGGTCGTGCCGGATGATCTTCGCGCCGGTCTGGCCATAGGAGCCAAGCTCGGGAAGGGGATTGCCCCAGCGGTCGACCATCAGGTTGTCGCGGCCGTGATAGTCGAGATCGCCCTGGCCGCCGATCATCAGGAACGGCATGCCAACCGCTGTGTCTTGTCCGCCGCGTAGCACATTGCCGACGACAGTCATGCGTCCGTTGACCGGAGCGGTCGCGCCCCACTCATTGGCCATCAGGTTGTAGTGCAGCGCGCGCTGGCCAGGATTGTAGATGATGTTGTTGACGATCGCGCCATGCACGCCGCCCTTGAACAGCGGATTGCGTTCGTAATTGTGCGCGTAGACGTTGCCGATGATCAAAACATCTGAAGCGTTGTCGTGGATCAGCGATCCTTTCGAGTGCTCACCCTTCGGATGTGTCGAGCGCGCAAGGCTTTCTGCGATGATGTTGTTGGAGAAAGTGATCCGGTGGCTGGCCCCTTGTTGCCAGTCGGCCTGCGTCGCGCCGGTGAAGCGCGGGCCCGAGGCTGAGAGGTTTTCGTCCGTGCCCCAGGTCAGTGAGCAATGATCTACGACCACATTGTAGGCGCCGACGGTGGAGATGGAATCGAAGTCCGGCCCCTTGCGCCATTCGCCGCCGACGGAGCCGGGGCGGATGCGGATATGTTGCACGATCACGTCGTGGGCTGCGATGTCCAGGCCGCCCTTGATCAGCGTAATCCCTGGCGAGGGGGCAGTCTGGCCTGCGATGGTGAGGAAAGGTTCTTCGACCTTTAGCGTCTTCGCGCCGAGGTCGATGACGCCGCCGACTTCGAACACCACGATGCGTGGGCCCTTGGTCGCGATGGCGGCGCGGAAAGAGCCAGGGCCGTCGGCATTGAGATTGGTGACACGGATGATCTGGCCCCCGCGCCCGCCTTTCGTGTCCGCCGCCCAGCCCATGGGTGCGGGCAGCCACGATGCGATCGGATCAGCCGCGAGAAGGCTGGGTAAGCCGCCGCCGGGGCCCCCGATCTGGCCCATTGCGGTTGTTCCAACACATGCCGACAGGGCGAGGCCCGTCAGGATTGCCAGTGTCGTGAGGCGGTGTCTCGCCATCTCTCACTCCGATTTTCCACCCTGCGCCAGATGCGGCGATAACAAGAATTGACACCGGTTTCCCAAGAGCGCAACTGTGGCGGCGAAATCGTGAGTCATGGTGTCGTCCGGCCCGGCCGCCGGCCGGCCCTTGGGAAGATACAGCATGGACAGCGCAAGGCTCGCAACAACGGACGGGATCGCGGCGGCACTGGTCGCTGCACGCCGCGCCCGCCGTGCGCTCGACGGCTTTCCGGGGCCGATGCCTGCAAGCATGGCCGAGGCCTACCGCATCCAGGATGCGGGCCTGTCGATCTGGGATGATGAGGTCGCCGGCTGGAAGATCGGGCTTGTGGGGCCGCACCTGCGCGAAGCGCTGAAGGCCGAGCGTCTGGCCGGGCCGATCTTCCGCAAGGACGTGCGCACCGCCGAGCCCGGCGTGGTGGTCGAGTTCCCGGTGTTCGCCGGGGGCTTCGCGGCAGTGGAAGGCGAGTTCATCTTCCGCATGGGAGCCGATGCGCCTTCGGCCAAGACGGTGTGGACGGATGATGAAGCGGCCGCCCTGGTCGCGGCAGTCCATATCGGCGTTGAGACTGCCGGCAGCCCAATGCGGATGATCAACGATCTGGGGCCCACGGTGGTCGGCTCGGACTTCGGAAACAATTTCGGCGTGATCGTGGGCGCGGCGATCGACAACTGGCGCGCCCGCATGGATGGCGTTGCGGTCTCGACCGCGATCGAGGGCAAGGTGGTTGGAACGGGCGGGGCGCAATCGCTTCCGGGCGGGCCAATGGCAGGCCTTCGCTTCCTGCTGGCGCATCTGGCCGAGCGCGGACGGCCGCTGCGCAAGGGCGAACTGGTGTCTTCAGGCGCCATCACCGGCGTACATGACATCGTGGCCGGGCAATCGTCGATCATCACGTTCGAAGGCTGTGGCGCCATCGAATGCCGCGCCGTATCGGCCTGATCAGCACACGTTGCGCCGCGTCTTTGCGTCTTTCTACAAGCTCATGATGACGCGCTCAAGCCAACACCACGCTTCATAGCTCACACCACCGCGTGTCATCCCGGAAGCGCGCAGCCCATTCTTGAGCAAGGATGGCCGGGACCCATTCCTCCACCCCGACACCGGCCCGATGGGTCCCGGCTCTCCGCTTCGCTGCGGCCGGGATGACAACCGTGGGTTGGGCAATTCGGCCGAATGAAATGTGGCGCCCGCACAATCTTCGCGAGCACTCTCAACCCACTAAGCAAAATCCGCTGTAGGAAACTCGCGTCACTTTCCGCCCCCCTCCGTTGCGGGCGTATAGTGCCCTCAACGCGATCGCACGGAGGGTAAGCTGATCACTGTCCATGGCGCGATCGCGGGGCAGACGGGCGTGAGCATGGGACCGATGGCGCAAGCCTGAGACCCACACGCCGCCGGCGCTTCAACGACGGGAAAGGCAGCAGATGTCCTCCCGCTGGCCGGCGATAAATCGTCTGTGGGGGCGCGGAGCCGATCCCGCACGCCTACCGGACTACGGACTACGAACTAACGGACCACGCGGTTCGTCCGCGCCCTCAGCCCTCCATTTGAAGGGCAGAACGACAGCAAACCTCCAGGCCGATGGGTCGTGGAGATTTCGGCGTATCTGCCAAGACAAAACGCCGGAGCCTGTGGGGCTCCGGCGCGAAGGTCAGGCGGGGAAGAACGCCCGTATCGATCTAGAACTTGTAGCGGCCGCCGAACACGAACTCGCGGCCGGTATGCTCGTAGTTCAGGTTGTTCTTGCGGGCCGAACTGATCCAGCGTTCGTCATACTGGTCGGTCAGGTTGATGGCCTCGAAGCTGATCGTGAAATTGTCGTTCACTTCGTAAGACGCCGAGAAGTCGACGTTCAGCACTTCCGCCTTGCCCTCAAAGTCGTTGCCGCTGGCTGCGGGAACAAGCGTCAGATACTCGTCACGCGACACGGCCGAAAGGCGCGCCTGGAACGGACCGTCCTCGTAGTAGATCGTGGCGCTGAGCGACTTGGGCGACTGGCCAGTCAGCGGCGCCTGCACGAAGCCCGCGCCGATTGTGGCGGCGAGCACGTAGGACACTTCGCTCTCGATGCTGGTGTAGCTCAGTTGGCCGCCGAACTTGTCGAGCGGGCCCGGCAGGAAGGAGAACGGCGTTTGCGCCGTGATCTCGTAGCCGGTCAGCTCGCCGCCAGGCGTGTTGAGGAAGGTGTTGGTGTCGAACAGGTCGGCGTTGGTGACGCCCGTAGGCAGTAGCGAATCCGGGAATCCGGTCTGACTGTAGGGGATCAGCTGACGCAGACGTTGCACGAACGTGTCGATATCCTTCTGGAAGAAGGCGACTGCGAACAGCGCTTCGTCATAGGGATACCACTCGATCGAGACGTCGTAGTTCGTGGATTCGATCGGTTCGAGGAACGGGTTGCCCGAGTTGATCGAGAAGCCTGGCGGGTTGAAGTCCAGCGTGCCACCCGGCGTGAGAGCGGGCAGGCTGGGCCGCGCGATCGTCTTGGCGGCCGCAAGGCGTACGAGCAGGTTCTCGACGGGTTCGATCGACACGTTCGCCGAGGGAAGCGTGCGGCTGTAGGAATTCTCAGCCGTGGTCGGAACGGAGCCCGTGCCGAAGTTGGTGTAGCCGGTAGCCGAAAGTTCGGTCTTCACCTGACGCACGCCGATGTTGCCACGCACCGGCATGGTTCCGAGATCAAAATCGAAATCGGCCTGCACCCAGATGCCCGTCGACTTTTCTTCGGCGGAGCGGTTTTCGCCCAGGCTGTTGATTGCATCAGTGCGGAAGTCGCCGAAGGCGTTGACGCAGTCGCATTCGAAATCGATCAGGTTGTTGAGGCCATTGATCGAGGGCACAACCCACGATGTCGGCGTGCCCGCTGGCAGATCCATGCCGCGGCCAAAGCCGGTCACAGAGGTGGAGTAGTCGGCGATGGTATGACCGCCAGCCGCCAGCGCAGTCAGCAGGCCCGCGGGCAGCGCTTCCGTCGCGCGGCGCGATTCGGTACCGACGAATTCGAAGGTCTTCTGCGTGGCGCCAGCCTTAAAGGTCCACACGTCATCGAATTCGTAGATCAGCTTTCCATCCAGCGCGAGGAAGGTGTTGACCGCCTTGTTGGGGCGCATGCGGATGATCGATGCGTCGCCAAGTGCGGCCGAGTCGGAGAAGGTGAAGTTGGCCGGGTTGGTGACGTCGAAGCCGTAGTTGAAGACGGGCAGGTTGGGATCCGAGTAGTCATACGAGTACCCGTCAACGTCATAGCGCTCGAAGGTCAGCGTGGTCTGGTTCGGGTTGTACTGCACGGCGCGGGTGTGACCGGCGACGAACTCACCCTTCAGATTGCTGGCGAACTCGTGGTCGATACGGAAGACGTTCTGGAAGAACTCGGTTTCCAGGTTGTCGCGGCGCTGTTCGACGCGGATATCGACGTCATTGAACGTTCCGGCCACCAGCGTGTTGGAGGCGTCGACCGTGCCGGACAGAAGGTCGGTGGCGCGCAGGCCCTGTGCCGCCGTTTCGCGGGCGAAGCTGATCACTTCGAGGAATTCCTCGCCGCGCGTTTCCTTCAGGTTTGCGTAGAGCAGGTCATAGCCGAACGTGGTCGATTCAAACGGCTGGTACTGCACCGAGAAGGTGGAGCCGAGGCGTTCACGGTCATAGGAGATGCGGCCATAGCGCGGAATGCGCGGGTGGGCGGCGTTCCAGGCGGCGGTTGACGCGGCAGCCCCGGTCAGCACGCCCGAGGGCGTCGTGATCGGACCCTGCACCGTCTGATAGCAACGGGTCGCGCCGGTGGCCGTACCGGATGTTGGCGGAGCGGCAGCACATCCATCGGCGCTCGGGATGCGGAAGCGGCCGGAGCTCGAGCCTTCCTCGATCGTGTTGCGCGTCGCGTAAGCGAGCGAGAACAGGACGCCGAGCTGGCCATCGAGGAACTGGTCGGAGACCAGGAAAGTATAGCGCGGGTCCGTATTACGGGCGAGGTCGTTATAGGAGAGCTGGACGCCGCCGGCCATCGTGAAGCCGTCATAGTCGAAGGGCCGAGCAGTGGTGAGGTCGACCGTGGCGCCGAGGGAGCCTTCCTCGGTTTCGGCCGACTGTGATTTCGACACCTTGATCGAATTGAACAGTTCGGAAGCGAACACGTTGAAGTCGAAGGCGCGGTTGCGGTTCTGGCGGCCATCGCGGCCGCCGGTGGTGGCCAGGGCTTCCATGCCGTTCAGGCGGACGCGGACGAAGTCGGACGACAGGCCGCGTACGTTGATGGTGCGGCCTTCGCCGCCGTCGCGGTCGATCTGCACGCCCGGAACGCGCTGAAGCGATTCGGCGAGGTTTAGGTCGGGGAAGTCGGCGATATCTTCGGCCGTGATGACATCGACGATGCCTGCATCCACGCGCTTGGCCTCGATGGCGGCGGCAAGGCTCTCGCGGAAGCCGGTGATGACGACGACATCATCGCCCGTCGTCGGCTGTTCCTGTGCAAGGGCCGGAGCGGCCATGCAGAGCGCTGATGACAACGTCAGCAGAGAGACGCCAGCGCCAAGCCGGGTCCAGTACGTCCAGTTGCTCGAATGAGCCATTGTTCCGCTCCCTAATGTGCCGCGCCCATCAATGCGAGCCTGGCTTATCTGTGTGGGATGAGGTTCCCCACCCTCGATGCCATATCGATAGCTACCGGTTACCATGGGCGCAAGGAAAAATGACACCGGTTTCCTATGGACACGCATTTTTTTGGCGCGCGCGTTGCCAAAGGAGCGCTGTCGTTAGGTAAGTCTACCGATTTATGCTGCACGTGCGAAAGGATTAACCGTTCCGAACCGGATCAAACCCGCTTGCTCTTCAGCTGACACCGGTTACCATAGTCCTCGAAATCGAACTGTGGCGTCGCCTCCGGGCGCAAGACACGGTCAAAAGGGGAGGCTAACCAAAGCCATGGCGTCCACGCCGGGTCATCCAGCTGCAATCACTCGCCGCGCCGCCGTCACGGGCGGACTGGCCGCGTCTGCGCTGGCCGGATGTGGCGGTGCGGGGCCACGGATGCTGCTGTCGAGCGACACGCACCCGGTCGGCTATCCCACGGTCGCCGCCGTTCAGGAGATGGGGCGGCTGCTTCTGGAGCGTACGAATGGACGGATGGGCGTGCGGGTCTATGCCGGCGGCCAGTTGGGCGCGGAGCGGGACACGCTGGAGATAACGAGCTTTGGCGGCCTCGATCTCAATCGCGTCTTCATGTCGCCGCTCAACGCGATCGAACCGGATACGACGATCCCCTCGCTGCCTTTCCTGTTTCGCTCCAAGGAACACATGCGCAGCGCTCTCGATGGCGCGCCGGGGCGCGCGATCCTTGACCGGCTGGAGGCGCACGGCCTTGTCGGACTCTGCTACTATGACTCGGGCGAGCGCAGTTTCTACAACGCGCGGCGGCCGATCTATTCCCCGGAGGACATGAAGGGCCTCAAGATCCGCACGCCGAACTCGGATCTTTCTGTCGCGATGATCAACGCCACTGGCGCGAATGCGACGCCGATGGACCTCGGCGAGGTCTACCAGTCGCTGGTGCAGGGCGTGATCGACGGCGCGGAGAACAACTGGCCGTCCTTCGAGTCGGGACGGCATTTCGAGGCGGCGCCCTATTTCAGCCTCACGCGCCACACCATGACGCCCGAAGTGCTGCTGATGGCCAAGGCGCGCTGGGACAAGCTTTCCAGCGCGGATCGCGAAATCGTCATGGCCTGTGCAGCGGACAGCGTGCCCTTCATGCGCAAGCTGTGGGACGAGCGTGTGGCGGCCTCGCGCGAGCGCCTGCTGGCTGCAGGCGTCAAGGAGAACGAGGTCGCGGATCGCGAAGCCTTCGTTCGCCTGATGCGGCCGGTCTACGACCAGTTCGTCACCACGCCTTTCCAAAAACGCATCGTCTCGGACATTGAAGCGATGGCCACGTCATGAGCGCACATCCGGTCCAGCGTCTCTCGCGCGCCGCATCGCGGCTACTGATCGGGATCGCAGCGATAGGTCTCGTTGTCATGACCGCCATCATCGGATGGCAGGTCATCGGACGCTACATACTGTCATCCAGTCCATCGTGGACCGAACAGGCCGCGCAGGTGCTGATGATCTGGTTCGCCTTCCTTGCGGCGGCTGCGGGCGTGCGCGAGGGTTTCCACATCCGCATTGTCGCGCTTGAAGAGGCTCTGCCGCCTCGTCCACGCCGGATCATGCAGGCCGTTGCGTCTGTCGTCGTCGCCGCGTGCGGGCTCGCCATGCTGGTGATGGGCGGTGAGCTTGTGGCGCGCACATGGAGCCACACGATTCCCTCGCTCGGCATGTCGCGCGGTCTTGCCTATCTCGGCCTGCCGATTTCGGGCGCGCTGATCTTCGTCTTTGCAATCGAAAAGCTGATCGCGCCCGAGCGTAGCGAAGCGAAGGATGCCGCCTGATGGAACTCGCGATCCTGATGGGCGTGCTCCTGGTGCTGCTCGCGATAGGCGTTCCGGTGGCGTTTGCGCTGATGGGAGCGTCCATCGCGTGCTTCCTCGCGCTGGATATTCCCCTGGTCGTCGTCTTCCAGCGCATGGGGGCCGGCGTCAGCACGTTCTCGCTGATGGCCATTCCCTTCTTTATTTTTGCAGGCGATCTCATGTATCGCGCAGGGATCGCTGACAGGCTGGTGCAGATTGCCGAGGCCGCGTTCGGGCGTTCGCGCGGCGGTCTTGGCGTCGTCACGGTCGGCGCATCCACGATGTTTGGCGCCGTATCCGGTTCGGCCATCGCGAGCGCCTCGGCCATCGGCTCCACCATCATGCCGTCGATGAAGGCGCGGGGGTATGGCGATGACTACGCCGTCAACGTAACAGCCACCGCCGCCATTGTCGGGCTTCTGATTCCGCCATCCCACAACATGATCATCTACTCTGCCGCCAGCGGCATCGGGGTGTCGATCGGCGATCTCTTTCTTGCAGGCGTGTTCCCGGGCATCCTCACGGCGTTTCTGCTGGCGTTTGTGAGTTGGCTGGTGGCGGTCAAGCGCGGCTATCCGCGCGGCGTGTTCCCCGGATGGGCGCCGTTCCTGCGCGCCATCCTACTGGCGATCCCGGGTCTGTTTGCAGCCGTGATCATCATGGGCGGCATTCTTTCGGGCATGTTCACGGCGACTGAATCGTCCGCCATTGCGGTGATCTACACCATCGTGATCGGTGTGTTTGCCTATCGCTCGCTTGGCTGGACCCGGTTTCGGGAGGCCGCCGCTCAGTCGGTGCGCATCACCGCGATGGTGTTGCTCATCATCGGATCGGCAACTGCCTTTGGCCACGCGCTCGCCATCCTTGAGGCGCCGGGCAAGCTCGCGAGCCTGATCACGTCGATCACGGACAACCCCATCCTCGTCCTGCTGATCATCAACGTGATCCTGTTGCTGCTCGGCACCTTCATGGACATGTCGCCGCTGATCATCATCACGACGCCGATCCTGCTTCCCGTTGCCGCCGATGTGGGCGTGGACCCGGTGCACTTCGGCATCATCATGATGCTGAACCTGGGTATCGGCCTGGTGACGCCCCCGGTCGGTTCGGTGCTGTTTGTCGCCTCCGCCATCGGCAGAACGCGTATGGAAACGGCGTTGCGAACCATCTGGCCGTTCTATGGCGTGCTGCTGGTGGCGCTACTGCTTGTCACGTTCTGGCCGGCGCTGTCGCTGACCCTGCCGGGCCTCTTCAAGTAGGGAGTAACGCCATGTGGATGCGCGCTGCCATGGGCCTTCTGGCAGCGGCGATTGCCGGCCTCGTTGCCTGTTCGTGTACAATTCCTGACGCTGCGCCAACATCGTCGGCGCTGTCAGTTGGCGCTCCGGCCGCGCCCCGCATGGTGGTTGTCGATCAGCGCGACGTCTCGGTCGACCAGCCCCCGCCGCATGGGGCCATTGGCATGAGCACGGCCTATCGCATCAGCGATGTGGCGCCGGGCCGGACGATGGAATTCCGACGCCGCGTTCTTCATCCGGGATCGGCGATCGGCGAACATCCAATTGACCACGACGAAGTCTATTACGTGCTGGCGGGCGAAGGCGAGGTTGTCTCCGATGGAGAAAGGCGAACGCTGAGCGCAGGGATGGCGGCGTATCTGTACGACGGCGCCGTGGTCGGAATCCGGCAACTGGGAGCGGCGCCGCTCGACCTGATTATTTCCTATCCGCTGAAACCGGTTGCGCCTGATTTTCTGGTTGATGCCGGCCGGGCGCCCGACTTCGAGATCGAACTCTGGCCGGGCGGCGCGCCTGGCGGGGAAGCCATCGATCTGACCGAGCATGTGGTCGATCGCGAGAATCCCTTCGGCCTTGTCGATCGCGCGGCGCACGATGTGACCCGGCCGACGCTGTCGGTGTTCAGGCCTGAGCGGCCGGATGGGTCGGCGATCCTGATCGTCCCCGGCGGCGGCTATCGCTGGGTGGTGATCGACAAGGAAGGCTTCGAGGGCGCCCGCTGGTTCTCGCGTCAGGGAGCGACCGTCTATGTGCTGAAGCATCGCCTGCCGCACCAGGGTTGGGCGGCAGGGCCGGATACTCCCTTGCAGGACGCGCAGCGCGCCATTCGCATCATCCGCTCGCGTGCGGCGACCGACGGCGTGGACCCGGCGCGGGTGATGGTGATGGGATTTTCCGCCGGTGGCCATGTAGCTGGGTCGCTTGCCACGCGGTTCGATGCCCGCGTCTACGACCCGAGCGACGAGACGGACGCGCTGTCTGCGCGTCCTGATGCTGTGACCTTGATGTATCCGGTCGTGTCGATGAAGGCGGAAATCGCGCATGCGGGGTCGCGTGCGAATTTGATCGGCGATGCGCCATCACAGGCAATCATCGAACGATATTCGCTGGAGATTGCGCCGCCTTCGACAACGCCGCCGACCTTGCTGATCCATGCTGCCGACGATTCCAGCGTTCCCGTCGAAAATGCGATGGTGATGTTCGACGCGCTGCGCAAGGCGGGGGTCACGACGTCGCTGCACGTCTTCGACAGCGGCGGTCACGGGTTCGGCTTGCGCGGTATCGAAGACGATCCGCGATCCGCCTGGCCGGGGCTGGTGATGGATTGGGGCCGCAGGACCGGTATCTTCGCAAAGCCCTGACGGAGCGTGCCCGCGTCAGGGAATGACGCGGTCGTCGTGGATGAAATCGACGTCGGGGTTTTCGCCCACGAACATCGAGATCGTCTCTGCAAACGGGAATGCGCCGCCCCAGGCGGGCGCCGTGAATTTTGGCGCCGGATCGAGGAAGGCCTTGCGCCACGCCGGATAGTCATCGAACCAGAACTCGGCGACGCGCGGATAGGTCTGGTCCGCGACCGTCCTGTAACTGCCGAAGCGCTTCAAGCCGGGCGCCTTCACCAGCTCCTTTGCGTGCACATCCTTGAACCACTGGTCCCAGCTCTCGGCAGTCACGCCCGCCGGCAGCTTGTAGAAGACGACCCAGCGCAGATAGGGCAGTTCCTTTGGCGGGGTGTCGAGCGAGAGGTGCAGCTCGTTCGGATTGACAGGAACGGTAGATGTTTCCGTGTCGAACAACGTGTTCGCCGCCCAGCCGCCGGGCGGAGGCGTGAACGATTGCAGGGCGCCATAGATGTTGTTTGGCCGCGTGGCGCGGAAGTCGTCGATGGAGTTGAACTGGATCTCCGTCATCCGCCCATACCAGATCGGGTAGCGGGCAGTTGCCTCGGTGGGGGGCAGGTATGAGCGGAAGGAAACATAGTTGCGCTGCCAGGCCTTGAAGGCGCGGCGCACCTGAGGCGCGTGGTAGGTCATGTACCAGCGGTCCAGCGCGAGCTGGTCCATCCCCGGCTTCAGGCGGACGGGTATGTAGTGCTTGATCGCAACATCGCCTGGCGCCGCCATCGCTTTTGGAGCGGCGGCGGCTGCAGCGCCGAGCAGGGCAAGGCCAAGCGCGCCACGGCGCGAGAGATGTTCCGGAAACTCCGTCATGCGGTCTCCTCCAGTGATCAGGGCAGCGCCAGCGCAACCAGCCGGTGTGGCGAGTTGCGGAAACCTATGCCGCAGACAATGAACTGCTTGCCGCCGGACATGTAGGTCATCGGCGGCCCGTGCGTAAAATCCGGTAAGGGGATCTCGGCGATAACATCGCCCGTAGCCTTGTCGTAGGCGCGGAGAACCTTCCTTGCGAAGCGCGGGTCGTGTGGGCCTTCGCCCATGAAGAGCAGCGTCCGGGTCAGGAGGGGGCCTGTGCGGGCGCTGGTGCCGATCCAGCCGAGATTGTATGGCTTGAAGCGTGGATCGTCAGTTGCGCCTGGGCCGTTGGGACGCATCCAGACGTGATCGCCAGTGTTGAGATCAATGGCAGTGATGCGGCCATAGGGAGGCTTCACGAGCGGCAGATTGCGCGGGCCTACGACAACACCGGCGCGGCCGGCGATCTCGGTATCAGCATCGCCCTCGCCGACGCGACGGCCTGTTTGATCCAGCGCCATCTGCACCGGCGTCGTCACCGAGGGGACGTAGAGAATGCCCGTCTCGGGATCGACAGCCGAGCCCCACCAGTTTGCGCCGCCAACCCAGCCGGGCAGCTGCGTCGTCGGCGTTTCACCCAACGGCGTGAACAGAGGTCCGGCGTTGAGCTGGCTGCGAATTGCCTTCGCCTCGGCGAGTATCTCTGGAGAGAAGTCCACCAGGTCAGCGTCGCTCAAGCCCTGGCGCTCAAATGGCGCAGGCTTCGATGGGAAGGGTTGGGTCGCCGCCGTCCGTTCCACGCGAATGGTGGACTGCGGGACAGGCTTTTCCTCGATCGGCCAGACGGGTTCACCTGTCGCCCTGTCGAAGACAAAGCAGAAGCCATGCTTCGTGAGTTGGGCAACGGCCTTGATGCGGCGGCCATCGACGGTGATGTCGACCAGATTGGGCGCGCAGGGCAGGTCATAGTCCCAGACATCATGATGAACGATCTGGAAGTGCCAGCGGCGCTTGCCGGTTTCAGCCTCGACCGCGACCAGCGAGTTGGCGAACAGATTGTCGCCGGGGCGTTCGCCGCCGAAGAAGTTGTTCGTAGGGCAGCTGGTTGGCAGGTAGACGAGGCCAAGCTCCTCGTCGGCGCTCATCATTGTCCAGACATTGCCGTTGCCGGTCTTCTCGGCTGTGCCTGGCGCCCAAGTCTCGTAGCCGGGTTCGCCGGCCTTCGGGATGATATGGAAGGTCCATTTCAACGCGCCGGTGCGCACGTCGAAGCCACGCACATCGCCGGGCGGCATGACGTCCTGAACGCTGCGGTCATGGATGTACTGCCCGACGATCAGCGTGTCGCGGCAGATGATAGGCGGGGAGGTGGAGCCAAACACGTCCGTGGGATCGCGCGTGACGGCGCGCTGCAGGCCAACTGTGCCGAGATCGACCTCGCCATTCTCGCCGAAGGCGGTGATCGGCTTTCCGGATTTCGCATCAAGCGCGATCAGGCGGTTGTCGCCCGTGGCGATGAATATGCGGGCATCCTCGCCATCGCGCCACCACGCGACGCCGCGATGCTGGAAGCCCTTGCTCGTCGGACGGCCGTGCTTCCACGTCTGCGGATCGAACAGCCAGTGTGTCTTGCCCGTCTCCGGATCAATGGCGGCGACCTGGGACATGGCGGTAGAGGTGTAGAGCACGCCATCGGCCATGATTGGGGTCGCCTGGAACTCGCCGGGCGCCAGCTTCAGGTCCGGATTGGCGTCGATGACCGCCGCGTCCGGAGAAACCCACTCCCATACGATACGCAGGTCGCCGGCGTTCGTTCGGTCGATCTGATTGAGGGGAGAATATTTCGTCGACGCGGCGTCTGCGCCATAGGCGCGCCATTCGCCGACCGGCGCCGTGGCCGCCGACGCAAATTGGCGGGCGGGAGTCACACATCCTGCGAGCGCAAGCACGCTTGCGCCGCCGAGCAGGATCAAGCGCCGGTTGACGACCATTTCGTACTCCCGCGAGCTAGCCGCAGTATGCGTCGAGCAGGCTTTTGATGAAAGTGAAGTCGGACCAGGATCGTGCGCGATTCGGACCCGCGGCGAGAGCCGCAGCTGGATCGAATGCGGCCTGGCGCACGGCCGTCAATCCGCACGAGGGCACGATGTACATGCGCTGATTGCCCGCGCCGCCGGCGACAACCATGTCGGCAGGCAGTTCGTGGCTGTGGCGCGTGAGATCGATGCTGGCGGTCAGCACGTCAGGCTCGGTGGTCGCGCGCGGCAGCCAAAAGGAGACGCCATAGGCCGGGTTTGCCTTGCTGCCGTGGAAGAGCTGCTCGAACGTCACCGGATCGACAAGCTTTTCGCCGGAAGGCGAGATACCGCCCTTGCGAACGAACTCGCCGAATTTCGCCCACTCACGCGCCGTGAAGACGGACGCTTGCGAGAGGATTGGGTCGCCTTCGGGCGTCGAGCGCCAGTCGGCCCAAACCATTCCGAGCGGATCGAGAATGCGCGTCTTGAGGTAGTCGCGCGATGACATCGGCGTGCCGCGCGCTTTCAGCTTGCGCTGGATCAACTCGCCGAAGACCTGAAAGGATTGCGGGCCGTACTGGAACTTTTCGCCGGGCGCCGCAGTGAACGCCGTCTTGATGGCGTCTGCGTAGCTCGGCGCCCGTCCCCCCGGTTGCCCCAGATTTCCGATGCCGCTGGAAAGCGACAGGAGCTGGCGGATCGTCACCTGCGACTTCACAGGATCCGCTTTCCATTCGGTGATGGTCTCCGACACTTTTTCGTCAAGCGTCAGCATTCCATCCTTTGCCGCTGCAGCGGCCATGATCCCGGTAAAGCTCTTGGTGCCGGACCAGATTTCATGCGCCTTGTTCGGCCCGCCTTCGCCCGCATAGCTTTCGCACACCACGGCGCCGTGCTTCAGCACATAAACGCTGACGCCGCTTTCGGACGTGGAATAGGTGATCGCGCTCTGGCAGCCCTCCGCCGTATTAAGTTCGGCAGATGAAAGGGCTGCCGGTCCGACCGCACAGGCGGAAAGGACCGGCAGGAGGAGCGCCACGCAGGCGATTGTTCGAAGCATTCTCATAGTCCTGGTGTTGGGATCAGTCGACGGAGCGGCCCGAACGTTCTTCCGAACCGAAGGCGATCGCGAATGTGAACCGGATTTCGCGCGGATCGCCATACACATCCCGCAGCGGGTCGCGCAGCGTGACGTAGGTTTCGTCGAACAGATTTCGCGCCTCGATGCCGAAACGGTATTGGCCATTCTCGAGGCCGATAGAGGCGTTCCACAGATCGAGATCGGGCATCTCGACCTGGTTGTTGATCTGTGTCGTGTTGGTGTAGCCGCCGCGCTGGCCGCGATAGGACGCTGATCCCACGAAGCGCCAGTCGTCCATCACACGTTTGCGGTATGTCATCGTGCCCGTGTAGGTCCACTCGGGAGAGCCTTCGATGGTGCGTCCAGCGTACGGGCCCGAGTCGATGTCGCCGGTGAGGTAGTTGATGGCGCCGTTGTAGTCGAGGCGGCCCCAGCCCTCGGGGAGGAAAGCATTGCCAAACACTTCAAAGTCGACGCCCTTGGTTTTGGCTTCGCCGGCGTTGAATCGGTAGTTGCGCGTAACGGCGTTGAACGTGCTGTCCACGGTAACGAGCAGGTCATCGAACTGGTTCTCGAACGCAGTGACGGTGAAGAAGGCGTCCAGCACCTCGAATTTCACGCCAACTTCGTAGGCCGTGTTCTTTTCAGGCGTGAAGCTTGACGGAATTGCCGGGTCCAGCACCGAGTTGGCGTTGAAGCCACCCGCGCGATAACCGATGCCGGCCGATGCGAACACGCGCAGATCGTCGGTGATCTCGTATTTGAGCGATACAGAGGGCGCCGTTGTGTTGAACGTTTCTTCAAGGAGCGCCCGATTGCGCATGCAGTCCGGGCGTTCGATCTGCGCACGGATCGGGTCATTGTAGACTAGTACGCACGATGTTGGGCCGGTAGCCGGTCCGCGCACCACGGTGAAGGCGTCTGTCTTCTTCTCGGAGTGGTTGTAGCGAACGGCTGCATCCAGGGTCAGGGGGTCAAGGATCTGCCAGCTGATGGAAGCGAACGCGCCTGTCTGGAATTCTTCTTCCTTGACGCCCTGGCCCAGATTGCCCGCCGGGCTGGGCGCCGTGTTGACGGCTGATGTCGTGCGGCCGTCGAGGACTGTCGTGAACTCTGTCTGACGACCCTGGATGTTGGCGCCGACTATGTAGGAGATCGCATCGTTGATCTCGCTGGAGAAGCGGAGCTCCTCGCTGGTCAGCTCGGTGTGATCGAAGAAGATCGTATCGCACGAGCGCGTGGCGCAAGTCGCAAGCAGGTTGGTCTGCTGCGGCGTCACATAACCAGGGGCGGTTCTGTCCGTGTCGGAGGCGAAGTCGGTTGTTCGTTCGCGATACAGGCTGGTGGATGTCAGCGTGCCAAAGCCCGTGTCCCATTCGACCTGGGCGTTATAGTTATTGATCTCTCGCTCGCTGCTGTTGATGCCGTTCATCCCATAGGTGAAGGGTCCATCGGCGTCAGGTGGCGGAACCTCGGAGGCCGGGGCGGTCGGGTCATTCTGGATGCCAACTTCGCGGATCACATTCGACGGCGAAACCTCGTTCGAGCCTTCCGCGATCAGAAGGACGTTGAGGAAGTCGAGCGGTTGCCACTCCACGACGCCCTTGTAGCCCCAGTATTCCTCGACATCGCCGGCCTTGCCTGTGATCACATTGTTGAAGAAGCCGCCTGACTTGTCGGCCATCTGTATGCCGACGCGGGCGCCAAGCGTATCCGTCAGCGGCATGTTGGCGATGGCGTCGATGCTGAAGCGCTCGATTTCAGGCGACCAGGACGTGCGCACGCTGGCGCCTGGCTCGGATTTCGGACGCTGGCTGATCGCCTGCATCACGCCGCCGACCGCGTTTACGCCGTAAAGGGCGCCCTGCGGGCCACGCGTCACCTCCACGCGCGCCACATCGAACAAATCCTGGCGGGTGAACGTGCGACCGCCGATATTGCCGCCGGTAATCGATGCGCCGTCCCGCAGAACGGCGATAGGAGAATCGACGCCGGCGGTGCGCGCCGTGCCTGCCCCGCCGCCGCGGATGTTGTTCTCGGCGTTGATGTTGCCGGTATCGACGAAGGCCAGTCCGGGGAGGAGATAGGAAAGATCGCGGATATCCTTGAGACCGCCAGCGTCTTCGAGCTGCTGGGCCGACAGGCCAGTCACCGCTGCGGGCACATCCTGCACCTCTTCCTCGACGAGGCGCGCTGTCACGAGCACAACGTCGCGATCGGAGTCCTCGCCGCTGGCTTCCTGGGTGGCCGGCGGGGGCGGCGGTTGCTGGCCGGGCGTCTGGGCGGCGGCGCTCCCGCTGATCGCAGCGATCAAAGCTGCGCCCTGCACAATCTTCTTCATGTCCGCCTCCCTGTGACGTCGGCGGGATTCCTTGATCCGCCGATCCTTAAGATCTCAAGAATAGTCGACAATTTGTCGGGGCGTTGTCAAGCTAAAGATACCTCGCGGTAGCGACTAGGTTTTCGCGAGGTCGGGGATGTGGGGGAGAATCCGGTCTCTGCTCAGATCAACGATGGCGCGGGCGGCCCATTCTGCGCGCACCGGGTCCCGAGTCTCGATCGCCGACACCATCACGTAGTGCACTTCCTTGGAGCGGCGCGCGAACACGTCTTCTGTCTTCATGAAGCGGTGCTGCCACATCGCAAGGTTGCCGACGTGGGTGAAGACCTCGTAGGTCTTGGCCGTGGTGCCCCACTTGCCGATATAGCGGCCGATCTCGAAGGACAGGCGCACGCGTTCCTCCATGGACACGCCGGCTTTCGCGACCTGATCCACAAGCTTCAAATAGCTGCGTAGCTTGATCAATTTATCTGCCGGCATGGCTTGGGCCGCGTGCTTGGCGACCACACCGTAGAGGGCTTCAAGCATGTCGAAGACGTGCACGGTTGTCTCGCCCGACAGCTCCATCAACTGAGCGCCGCGCCAGGGATGCATCTCGACAAAGCCCTGCTTGGCGATGTGGCGCAGGGCCTCGCGAACCGGCGAGCGGGACACGCCGAACCGGGCGGCGATTTCCTGCTCCCGCAGCCACGAGCCAGGCGTGAGCTTCAGTTCAATGATCTCGCGGATGAGCCGGTTGGCGATTTCGACATCAAGAGGCAGGTCGCTGTCGAGTTGGGCCCGCTTGTCCGTTTGAGAGGCTTCAACGCGACGCTTCGGTACTGATGGTTTCATGGTTGGCATCATTTTGTCGACAATATGATGGTGAGGCAAATCGCAAAGTGGGTCAATGCTGTCCGGAGCCTTCACGTCTGACCCGTCGAGCCGACAATCCGAAGGTGTGGTGGGTCACCGAACTCTGACTCGGTTTTTCTCAAGCGGCATCGCAGCAGAGGAGGAACGTAGACGAGAGGGTGGTTAACGCTGGAGGCGCGCTGGACCGTCCGCAAATGCGGAAGCACCAGGGATTGTGACGTGTCGGGCCTAGGCTTCCGTCCCCCAGGTGGCACGTGGATTGCTAGCCGATAACCGAATGTGCGCCTCGACGCTTGGTGGGACAGCGATGAACAATTCAAAGTTGCCCGAGCGCCTTCTTGCCACGCTGGACCGGTACGCATGGCCGCTGGCGGCTTTGATCCTCGTGCTCGGCTCCTACCTGCTCTTCGATCGGCTCGTGATCCAGGAAGATTGGTGGCCGAAAGACAATACTGACATGAGCGTCTACCTGAACGCCGCGACGGCGTTCTCGAACGGCGAGAATATGTACGATCGCGTGCACTATCCGACGGACCCGTACGGCTATCCGCCGCTGTTCGCCGAGATTATCGCGGCGGTGCGCACAGTGCTCGGCGATGGCCGCCGCTGGATTGTGTGGATGGCCCTGGGGGCCGTCGCACTGTTCGTTTCGATCGCAATCCTGATGCGCGGTTTTGGTCGCCGTACCTCGTGGAAATGGGTTGTCCTCATATTCAGCCTGTTCTTCGCCGGACACATCACGCGCTCCGACCTCTACCACATGCAACCGCACTTCCTGCTGCTGCTGCTGATCGTTCTGGGGCTGCGCTTCTTCTGGATGAGCAAGCCTGTCGCAGGGGCTTTCTCGTGGGCCGCGGTCTTTGTCTGCAAACCCTTCACGGGCGCCCTTGTCTTTTTCCTGGCGCGACGCGGAGACTGGCGCGCAGTGTTCGCCACGCTGACGGCGGCGGCGGGACTGTTCGTCGGCTCGTTCCTGCCGTTTCTTCCGGACATGCTGGGCGGGGTGAAGGGCTGGATCAGTGCTTCCGGCTTTCACACCAGCTGGCCGAACGTAGCGAAGAGCGCCAATGAAACCTTCTATGGGCTGTTCAATCGCCTGTTCGGGCCCGAGAACAAGTTTTCGACGCCCTGGGTCGAGATCCCCGCGATCATCCCCTTCCTCATGATCCCCTTCCTCGTGATCGCCGTTGCCGGCATCTATTTCAGCGTCACCGGAAAAAACCAGACTGCGGCCATTCCTGATGAGGAACGCGCCGCGCAGAACATGGTGCAGGCTTCCACGGTGCTCGGCTTCACGATGAGCTGCGGACCGCTGATGGAGACGCCGCACTGTTTCATGCTGATGCCGGGTCTCATCGGCGTATGGCTGCTCGCCAGCCGCCGCTGGAGCCAGAACGCCGAGACGAAGTGGCGTTGGGTGGCCGCAGCCGGCGCCTGGTCGTTGACCATGTTCTGGTTGGCGTTCCCGCTCAAGCTGCCGATCGTCAACCTTTACATGCTGGGCCAGATCAGCGGGCCAATGCTGCTGCTGACGGTCAAAATGGGATTGTGCCTGTTGGCATCATGCGTGCTTACGACGTTTGCAATGGTGGGTGATCGCAACGCGCAACGCGTCGCCCCCCAAGACAGCCGGGCAGCGGGGGCTGCTGGCGAGAAGGGAGTACCGGCATGACCCGGGATGCATTTTCATACTGGCCGTCGCAAGAGGTTCCTCCCACGCAGCAGGTTCGCCCTGAGCTTTCCGTAATCGTACCCTGCTATAACGAGCAGGAAGTCATTACCCACACGCACGAACGTCTCATGACCGTCCTGTCTGGAATGGCAATGACGTTCGAGATCATCTACGTGGACGACGGGAGCAAGGACACGACAGCGGCCCTGCTCAAGAACATACAGGATAGTTGCGACAACGCCCGTGTCATCCGCCTGTCCCGCAATTTCGGGCATCAGATCGCCGTCACCGCAGGCCTCGACTATGCCGAAGGCGACGCCGTTGTCCTGATTGACGCCGATCTCCAGGACCCGCCCGAGGTCATTCCCGGAATGGTCGCCAAATGGCGTGAAGGCTTCGAGGTTGTGTACGGTCAGCGGACATCGCGGGAAGGGGAGTCCGCCTTCAAGATCTGGAGCGCCCGGCAGTTCTATCGCTTCATCAACCGGCTGTCGGAAGTGCCGCTGCCACTCGACACGGGCGATTTCCGCCTTCTGGATCGGCGCGCCGTTCTGGCCCTTCGGTGCATGACCGAACGCCATCGCCTTCTGCGCGCCATGACAACCTGGGTCGGGTTTCGCCAGGTAGCTTTTCCGTATGAACGTGCAAAGCGCTTCGCGGGAACGTCGAAATATCCGCTCCGCAAGATGATTGGGCTGGCGCTCGATGGCGTCGTCTCTTTCTCCACTGTGCCGCTGCGCCTGGTTACGATCGCCGGCGTCTTCCTCTTCCTCCTGTCGTGTGTCGCGATCGGCTACGCTGTCCTGATGCGTCTTCTGACGAATGACTGGGAGCCGGGCTGGACGCTCATGTTCATCTCCTCGCTGATGATCGGCAGCCTTCAGTGCATCTCGCTCGGAATCATCGGCGAGTATGTCGGGCGCATTTACGGTGAAGTGAAGTCGCGCCCGCTGTTCTTCGTGCTCGAGGTTCTGGGCCCGCCTGCCTTCGTCGCGGAAGAACGCCGGAAGCTGGCCTCTGCCGCCGCGCGGACGGTACGATGAGAGTTCTGGATCGCCTTTCGCCTGGCCTGCGCAAGCTTGTGCTCTACGCTCTCTGTGGCGGAAGCGGTGTTGCGCTCGATTTCCTGGTCTATTCGCTGCTGGTCATCGGCGGAACGTGGTATCAATTCGCCAATATCATCGGCTACGCACTCGGCACCTGCCTCAGCTTTTTCCTGAACCGCGCCATCACGTTCGGCGTTCGGGACGCCCCGGTCCGCCGCTTTCTTTCCTTCATCAGCGTGGCGGCGTTCGGGTATCTCGTTTCCACAGGCGTGTTGTGGACCCTGGTCGACGCGTTCCATCTTGATCCTGTGATCTCGAAGGTCGTGACCTTGTTTGTGGTCCTCGCAATCCAGTTCACGCTGAATTCGCTCATTACATTTCGCAGTGCATCGACTGCTTCATCTTCGAAAAGAGCATAGCAATGGCCGTCGACAAACCGATCTACGACTGCGTGATCATTGGCGGCGGATTTACCGGTCTGGCCGCTGCAATCACCCTGCTTGACGCCGGCAAGTCGGTCGCAGTGATCGAGCGCGATGACATGCTCGGTGGCCTAGCCGGCGGCTTTGATGTCGGCGGCCACGAGCTGGAGAAATTCTATCACCACTGGTTCACCAGCGACACTCACATCAACAACATCGCATCCCGTATCGGCCGCCGCGATCAGATCGTGACACGCCAGACGCGGACGGGCATGTACTTTTCCGGCAATTTCTTCCGGCTCTCGACGCCGATGGATCTGCTTCGTTTCACCGCCATCCCCCTTCTTGATCGCATCCGTACCGGCCTCGCCACCCTTGCGGTGCGCCGTGTGAAGGACTGGAAGAAGCTCGAAGACATCAGCGCCAGGGACTGGCTCCTCAAGCATTTTGGCAAGACGGCCTACAAGGTCGTGTGGGAGCCGCTTCTGATCGGAAAGTTCGGAGCAGACGCCGATGACGTGTCGGCGGTCTGGTTCTGGAACAAGCTCGCTCTGCGCGGTAGCAGCCGTGGCAAGGGCGGGGGAGAAGAGCTGGCCTACTACAGGGGTGGCTTCGCCCAGCTCGCACGCGACATCGGCGACCATGTCAGCAAGGCCGGCGGCAAGGTGATGCTCGGCGCCGAAGCCCTCGCGATCAGCAATCGTGACGGCATCGTCGAAGTCGAGACGTCCGCGGGCGTGATCAGGGGCCGCACGTCGCTGGTCACCACGCCTCTACCGCACGCAGCGAAGATTCTGGAGGGCGGCTCCAGCGCGGCCTACGCCCAAAGCCTCAATCGCATCCGCTACCTGGGCAATGTGTGTCTCGTTCTGGAAATGACCCGCAGTCTTTCCGAACTGTACTGGCTCAACGTCAACGACCCGTCTTTCCCCTATGTCGGGATCATCGAACACACCAATTTCGAACCGCGGGAATCCTACGGTGGGCGTCACATCGTCTATCTTTCGAAATACCTTCCGGTTTCCGACGCTCTGTATCAGATGACCCCTGAGCAGGTGTTCGAATACTCGCTCCCCTACATCCAGCGGATGTTCCCCGAATTCGATCGCTCCTGGGTTACCCGTCACCACGTGTGGCGTGCGCCTTACGCGCAGCCGATCGTCGAGAAGCACTATTCGCGCCTCATCCCGGACGTGCGGACGCCGATCGACGGCGTATTTCTGTCGACCATGGCGCAGGTCTATCCCGAAGATCGCGGCACCAACTACGCCGTGCGTGAGGGCGGCAAGATTGCTCAGCTTATCGTCAAGGATCTCGATGGGCGCACGCCCGCTAGCCACAAGTCCGGATCAGCCGCCGAGACCATCAGGATGGCCTCGTAGCGCAGCAAAGTGAGATCCTGCGCGGAGCTGTGCTTGTGAGCGCGCCGCAGCGGCTGCGGCTCGCTGATCGTCGCGTCTGGTCCGAAGGCGATGGTTGGGCGCTCAACCCGCACGGGTTGGTATGAGTCGTGCTTCGTGCTGCCGAGAAGAGGGTTTGGGTCATGTCAAAAACTCCCAGTGGACAGTTTGCAACGCTTGACGGCATGCGCGGCGTCGGCGCCGTGCTGGTTGTCATGGCCCATGGCGCCATATTCTTCGGCGGCGTCAAACTGACTGGCGGCGGCCCCGCCTTGGTCGATGCCTTCTTCGTGCTCAGCGGTTTCGTTATTGCCTATTCATATGAGCCGCGCTTTGCGGCTGGCATGAACATTCGCACTTTCATGGTGCAGCGCCTCATTCGCCTGATGCCGCTTGCGATGCTGGCGACCCTTCTGGGTTACATAACGCTGGCGACGTGCGTAACCATCTTCAACGACGACATCAGTCACGGAGCGATGATTGCTCGCCTGGTCCCGGAGATGTTCCTGATCCCGGCCGTGAGCCTCGGCGCCAATGACGATCTGTTCAAGTTCAACGTGCCACTTTGGTCGCTCCTGTTCGAGCTGATGGTCAATGTGATCTACGTCCTGATTGTCCCGCTGCTCACGCGCCGCGTCCTCATCGCCACGGTCGTCTTCTCGGCCCTGATCCTGGCGCTCCTCACGATCGCGCACGGAACCACCGACGCCGGTTCAGAGCTCGCCAACGCGCCGATTGGCATGGCGAGGGCGGCCTTCGGCTTCTTCGCCGGCGTTCTGATCTTCCGCCTGGCCGGCTCGCCGACGGGCCCCACAAAGCGAACCTCCTGGTTGGGGTTGATCCCGATGATTGCCCTCATCCCCATGGCGTTGATGCCTGCGGAGGGGGAAATGAAAGCGTTTATCCAGCTGTGCGCGGTGATCGCGATCGGGCCTGTCATCGTGATGGCCGGCCAGAGGATCGAGCCGCCGCGCTTCCTCCATCCGTTCATGCGATGGGTGGGCGAGATGTCCTTCGCAGTCTATGTCTTCCACTGGCCGCTGCTGATGGTTCTGCGATATTATGAGGAGGCAAATCCCGGCGCGCTGACCAGCCTTGGCCCGATCGTCGGCGTGGTCTTCCTGGGAGTCGTTGTGTTCGTCTCGTGGGTGCTCTCCACCTTTGTGGATGCCCCGATTCGAAAATGGCTGTCACAGCTAGTGCGCCGGCACCGGGCGGCTTCCGCGCCGCGACCGGTGGAATCCTGAACTTAAGCGACGCGAGCTTCACCTTAGCCCAAGCCATGAAGACGCCGGTCGGCGTGGGCGATCGCCCACGATCAGCCGGGAGACGCCAGGCCCATCGCAAGCGACAAGGGGCGAGCCGACCTGGAGCGGCTGTCGCTCGAACGCCTGGAAGCCCGCCCACAGTCCCGCATGATGCCTGGCCGCCGCGCGCCCGGGCCCCGCAGAGGCCTGATTCCAAGCTATTTCACGCGTTCGCTTGCGTTTAAGATTTCGAATGCTATACCCCCGCGTCCCGCGGAGAGGTGCCAGAGTGGTCGATCGGGACGGTCTCGAAAACCGTTGTACCTTCACGGGTACCGTGAGTTCGAATCTCACCCTCTCCGCCACTATCCGCCATAGCGCCGGTGCTGTCAGGCCGATGCTACCTAGTCTCTGGTGAGGGCCGCGGTTATTGGCCTTTCGGGGGCCCTAGTGACGCAAATTTCCCACAACCGGCGCCGCTTCCCCTCCGGCTGTCATTCAGCACGCAGTCTGGCTCTGCTTTCGCTTCACGCCCAGTTTCCGCGATGTTGAAGAGATGCTCGCGCATCGTGGTGTTGAAGTGATCTATGAAACGGTCCGCGCCTAGACAGTGAATTCGGTCCGAAGCTCGCAGCCAATCTTCGCCGTCGTGAACTACCGCCATGGCCGCGTCGGCGCCTCGACGAGATGGTCTCAACGATCACCGGAGGGCGCGTATAGATCAGGCGCGCGGTCGACGACGAAGGCGAAGTGGTGGACATGATCGTGCAGAAGTGACGCGATGTTGGCGCGGCTCTTCGATTGATGCACGGCTGTTGAAGAACCAACACGTCGAGCCGGAGGTTATCACAGCCGATGGTTTGCGCTCGCCAGACTTGGCCTCCGCGATCGACATCGACCAGAGCGACCGCGTGGCAATAATCGCGCGGAGAACTTGCACCAGAGCATCCGAGGGCGTGAAAGCAAGATGCAGGGTTTCAAGAGCAGGCCGTCTGCGCAGCGCTTCCTCGAGACGCACGCAGCCGTCTACAACACCTTCAATATTCAGCGCCTCCTGCCGAGCTGGCTTGCGAAGCTGGTCCTGCGTGCAAGGTCGGAGCAGGGCAGTTGCCTGACTGCCAGGAGCGAGCCTAAATCCCCGCAGAACATACGCTAGTTTACCTGACAATGCTGTCAGCGCTGCCTACTTGCCATGTGGTGTTCCACTATGTCGTCTCTCGACCGCGAGCGGCGTTCGCCTGGTGGACGTCGGTGGCGAGCGTAGGTCTGCGCGAAAGCCCTGCCAACCCGACTTAATGTGCGCTTAATGCCGCGCAGCTTCGCGCTCACTCGCTCCTTAATGTCGCTTCAGCCAGCTTTATTCCCGCATTGAAGCGGAGTCTCGCCATGGCGGCAGTTGTCGCGGTCACCTTCATTCTTGTCGCGTTTGCAGCGCTGGGCGCGGTCGTCGCCGGCGTGAGTCGGTTGTAGGGAGCAAGCGCCATGTCACTGGACCTCTCTCTCGGCGCGGCTTTGGCCGCATGCCTGCTGGTCTTCTTCCTGATCGCGCTTCTGCGCCCGGAAAAGTTCTGAGGAGCACGCGATGAAAATCGAAGGCTGGATCCTGATCCTTGTGTTTGTCGGACTTGTCGCCCTTATCGCGCGTCCGATGGGGCTGTATCTCACAGCCGTATTCGACGGGCGGCGCACATGGCTGTCGCCGGTGCTCGCGCCGCTTGAGCGAGGTTTCTATCGTCTCAGCGGGGTGAAACACGACAGTGATCAGGACTGGAAGGGCTACGCTGCCTCTCTCGTCATGTTCAGTCTGGTGGCGACGCTGGCGCTGTTCGCACTCATGCAGTTGCAGCATCTCCTGCCTCTGAATCCGCAGGGCTTCGGTCCCGTTGCGCCGAACGTGGCGATGAACACGGCTGTCAGCTTTGTCACCAACACCAACTGGCAGGCGTACAGTGGCGAAAGCACGATGAGCCATCTGACACAGATGGCCGGCCTCACCGTGCAGAACTTCCTGTCGGCGGCGGCAGGCATCGCTGTGGCCGTCGCGTTCGCGCGCGGGTTTGCTCGGCGAGGCGCCGGTCAGATCGGCAATTTCTGGGTCGATATGACCAGGGCGACGCTGTACGTCCTGCTGCCTATCTCGATCCTGTTCGCGATCTACCTGATGGCCTCGGGCGTGCCGCAGACGCTTGCCGGCTCGCTGCAGGCGACCACGCTGGAGGGCTTGCCGCAGGACATCGCCGTCGGCCCGGTCGCTTCGCAGGAAGCGATCAAGATGCTGGGAACCAATGGCGGCGGATTCTTCAACGCAAACTCCGCGCACCCATTCGAGAACCCTGACCCGTGGACCAACCTTGTCCAGATGCTCTCGATCTTCTCGATCGGCGCCGGCCTCGTCATCATGTTCGGCCGCATGGTTGGCGACGAGCGCCAGGGCTGGGCGATCCTTGCGGCGATGGGCCTCCTCTTCCTGATCGGGACGGGCATTGCCTATTGGTCCGAGACGCAGATTACCCCGGCGATGGTTGCCGCAGGCGTCGACCCCTCTCTTGGCAATATGGAAGGCAAGGAAATCCGCTTCGGGCTTTCAGCGTCGGCGCTGTTCGCAGCTGTTACGACGGCTGCATCCTGCGGCGCGGTCAACGCGATGCACGACAGCTTCACGGCTATCGGCGGCATGGTACCGCTGCTGAACATTCTTGCGGGCGAAGTCATCGTCGGCGGCGTTGGCGCTGGCTTCTACGGCATCCTGCTGTTCGCGATCCTAGCGATCTTTATCGCCGGGCTGATGGTTGGCCGCACGCCGGCCTATCTCGGCAAGAAGATCGAGGCACGCGAAGTCAAGCTCGCCGTACTGGCCATCCTGGCGTCGCCTCTCGCGATCCTTATCGGTACGGCCATTGCGGCGTCCACTGATGTTGGAAGGGCAGGCATCCTCAATCCCGGACCGCACGGCTTCTCCGAGATCCTGTATTCGTTCGCCTCCGCGGCGGGCAACAACGGCTCGGCGTTCGGCGGTCTCACCGCCAACACGGACTTCTACACTTACGCCCACGCGATCGCGATGCTGGCTGGCCGCTTCCTGGTCATCATTCCCGCGCTCGCCATCGCCGGCAGCCTTGCCGCCAAGCCGACAGCGCCAGCCTCCGTGGGCACGTTCCCGACGAATGGTCCGCTGTTTATTGGTCTGCTGGCCTTCGTGATCGTCGTTGTCGGCGCGCTCACCTTCCTGCCCGCCCTGGCTGTTGGCCCCGTCGCCGAGGCGACCGCCAACACGCTCAACTGAGGTTCGCTCCCATGAGCAACAAACCCATCTCGCTCTTCGACCCCGCCATCATGCGCCAGGCGGCCATCGCCGCCTTCGCCAAGATGAACCCGCTGCAGCTCTGGCGTAACCCGGTGATGTTCGCGACCGAACTGGCGGCGCTTTACGTCCTTGTACTCTTCGTTCGTGACCTGCTGACAGGCGGCGAGGGGGCGGCCTTTGCGGGGCAGATCGCGTTCTGGTTGGCTCTGACAGTGTGGTTCGCGACATTCGCGGAAGGCGTTGCCGAAGGACGCGGCAAGGCCCAGGCGGCCAGCCTTCGCCGCGCGCGATCAGAGCTGACGGCCCGCCGGATTGTTGATGGACAGGCTCAGGCTCCTGTCGCGGCAAGTGATCTTGCTGTCGGCGAACTGGTCGAGGTGGTCGCGGGAGAGCTGATCCCGGCCGACGGCGAAGTCGTCGAGGGCGTCGCAACCGTCGACGAGAGTGCTATCACCGGCGAAAGCGCTCCTGTGATCCGTGAAGCTGGCGGGGACCGTTCGGCTGTCACGGCAGGAACGCGTGTTCTGTCGGACCGGATTGCAGTTAAGGTCACTGCAACGCAAGGCGATACGTTCCTTGATCGCATGATCGCGCTGGTCGAAGGCGCATCGCGTCGCAAGACGCCGAATGAGATCGCTCTTGGCGTCCTATTGGCTGGCCTGTCGCTGATCTTCGTGATGGCGGTTGCCACCATCCCGGCCTTTGCTGCCTACTCTGGTGGCGCTGTCAGCGCGGTGGCGCTTGCTTCACTCTTCATCGCGCTTATCCCGACCACGATCGGCGGATTGTTGTCCGCCATCGGCATTGCGGGCATGGATCGGCTCGTGCGCTTCAATGTGCTCGCAACGTCTGGCCGTGCCGTCGAGGCGGCTGGTGACGTTGATGTACTGCTGCTCGACAAGACCGGCACGATCACGTTGGGCGATCGCCAGGCCGTGGCCTTCATTCCGGCTCCAGGCGTTGACGAACGCGAACTGGCGGATGCGGCGCAGCTGGCCTCGCTGTCGGACGAAACCCCCGAAGGCCGCTCGATTGTCGTGCTGGCCAAGGAGCGCTTCGCCATGCGTGGCCGCGACATGACGAATGCGCGCTTTATGCCATTCTCCGCGCAGACGCGGATGAGCGGCGTGGACGCTGACGGTGCAACCATACGCAAGGGCGCCGTTGATGCCGTGGTCGCCCACGTCCGCTCAAGGCCCGATGCCGTCGAGGTGTCGCCGGAGGTTCGCAAGGCGGCTGACAAGGTGGGGCGGGAAGGGGGCACGCCCCTGGCCGTGGCGCGCAATGGGCGTGTGCTTGGCATCGTCCATCTCAAGGATGTGGTGAAAGGCGGGGTGAAGGAGCGCTTCGCCGAGCTGCGCCGCATGGGTATCCGCACCGTCATGATCACCGGCGACAACCCGCTTACGGCCGCCGCAATTGCGGCGGAGGCCGGGGTTGATGATTTCCTTGCCGAAGCGAAGCCCGAAGACAAGCTCGCGCTGATCCGCAAGGAGCAGGCGGCGGGCCGCATGGTGGCCATGTGTGGCGACGGTACGAACGACGCGCCGGCTTTGGCTCAGGCGGATGTCGGCGTGGCCATGCAGACAGGCACGCCGGCCGCGCGCGAGGCCGGCAACATGGTCGATCTCGACAGCGACCCGACCAAGCTGATCGAGGTGGTGTCCATCGGCAAGCAGTTGCTGATGACGCGCGGCTCCCTCACAACGTTCTCGATCGCAAACGACGTCGCGAAGTATTTTGCGATCATTCCTGCCTTGTTCGTGGCGCTCTATCCCTCTCTGACGGGAATCGACGTGATGGGCCTATCGAGCGGGCCAGGCGACAACAGCGCCATCCTGTCGGCGATCATCTTCAACGCGCTCGTCATTCCGGCGTTGATCCCACTGGCGTTGCGGGGGGTGAAGTGGCGTGCGGCGCCGGCGGGCAAACTGCTGGCGAGGAACCTCGCGATCTACGGCGTGGGCGGGCTGATTGCCCCGTTCATAGGGATCAAGCTGATCGATCTCGTCGTCTCTGGCGTCGGCTTGGCCTAGGAGAATTCACATGCTGAAACATGTTCGTCCTGCTGTCGTCCTTCTGGCGCTCTTCACGCTGCTCACCGGTCTGGTCTATCCGCTCGCCATGACCGGGATAGGTCAGGCAGCCTTCAACCGGCAGGCCAATGGCTCGCCAGTTGAAAGAGACGGGGCGATCGTTGGATCCAGCCTGATCGGTCAGCAGTTCACGCGACCCGAGTATTTCTGGGGCCGTCCGTCGGCGGCCGGCGCCGGTTACGATGGTCGATCATCGTCGGGTTCAAACCTCGGGCCTTCGTCTCAGGCACTGTCCGATCGCATCAAGGCGGAAGCAGAGCGCTATGGCGTCCCCGCAAGCGACATTCCGCCAGACCTGCTGACGGCTTCCGGATCGGGGCTTGATCCCCATATCTCTCCTGCTGCGGCCCGCTTCCAGCTCGCTCGCGTGGCTGAAGCCCGCGGTCTGGGGGAAAATGTGGTCGCCGGCCTGATTGACGCGCAAGTCGAGACGCCGTCCCTTGGCGTGATCGGAGAAGAACAGGTCAATGTGCTCGAACTCAATCTCGCATTGGATGCGCTGGACCGGGCGCCGAACTGAGACGCTGCATGCCTGAGTCTGCCGAAAGACGACCATCGCCCGACGCGCTGCTGGAACAGGCGAAGGCGGAATCGCGCGGCAAGCTGAAGATCTATCTCGGTGCGGCTCCCGGCGTCGGCAAGACGTTCGAGATGTTGTCGGACTCCCGCAAGAGGCGCCTTGAAGGTGCTGATGTGGTCGCGGGCGTGATCGAGACACATGGCCGCTCCGAAACCGCCGCCCTGATCGAGGGGTTGGAGATTGTGCCGAAGCGACAGGTCGGAACAGCCGGCCGCGCGCTGGTCGAGATGGATCTCGATGCCTTGCTGGCTCGCAAACCCGAAATCGCGCTTGTCGACGAGTTGGCGCACACCAACGTGGAGGGATCGCGCCATCCCAAGCGATGGATGGACGTGGACGAGCTGCTCGCCGCGGGCATTGACGTCTGGTCCACCCTCAACGTCCAGCACATCGAAAGCCTCAACGATGTTGTCGCCCGCATCACGCGGGTGCGCGTCCGCGAAACCGTTCCCGATGCGGTGCTGGAGCGCGCAGACGAAATCGAACTTATCGACCTGACGCCCGATGAACTCATCGAGCGGCTGAAGCAGGGCAAGGTCTACGCTCCCGATCAGGCTCAACGCGCGCTGCGCCATTACTTTGCACCGGGTAATCTATCGGCGTTGCGCGAACTCGCCATGCGCCGCGCTGCTGACACGATCGACGAGCAGGTTCGCGGACATCGCAAGGCGCAGGGCGAGGATGCGCCATGGGCGGCCGGTGAACGGCTACTTGTATGCATAGATGAACGCGAGGCCTCGGCCGAAGTCGTACGTCACGCCAAGCGCCAGGCCGATCGGAGCAAGGCGCCCTGGATGGCCGTGCATGTCGAGACCGCACGAAGCGCCCGCCTCACCGAGCCCGAGCGCATGCGCCTCTCCGAAAACCTTCGTCTGGCAGAGCGCCTTGGCGCCGAAACGGCAACTCTGCCGGGTGACGCCGTCGCTGAAACCCTGCTCGCCTACGCGCGCGACCAGAACGTCACCCAGATCATCGTCGGCAAGGCAAAGCGCTCGATTGTCTTCGAAGCGATCTTCGGCTCGGTTGTTCGGCAACTGATAGACCGGTCCGGCAGCATTCCGGTCGAGGTCATACCTGAGACGTCCGAGCGCAGCGCCAAGGCGCTGTTTCCACTATCCGCAGCCTGGCCTGCGTTGACATCGCGAGGCGTAGCCGAAGCGCTGGCGATGACAATCGTTGCGACGCTGGTCGCATGGCCGCTTGACGTATGGCTTGGCGTATCAAATCTCACGCTCGTCTACCTGGCGAGCGTGCTCGTAAGTGCGCTGACACGCGGGCTATGGGCTGGTCTGATCACCGGCATTGCCTCGGCGCTGGCGTTCAACTGGTTTTACACCGAGCCGCGCTATACGTTCACAGTGGCAGATCCGGACAACGTCCTTGCTATCCTGGCATTCTCCGGCGCGGCGTTCGTTGTCTCCATTCTTGCTGGGCGAGCACGGCAGCAGACGCTCGCGGCACGCACCGAGGCCAAGACGTCGCGCGAGCTCTTCGGCCTGTCGCGGCAACTCACATCGGCCAAGTCCGAGGATGAAGCCGCAGAATCACTCGCCCGCTATGTGGCCCGGGCCTTCGATGTCGAGTGCGTTGTGCTTGCCCGGGTCGGCTTCAGCGACTTGCGCCTTGCAGGTGCATCTGCCGAGAAGCTTGAACTGAGCGAGGCCGACATGGCGGCGGCGCGCTGGACGTCGGAGAAGGGCGAGCCGACGGGTCGCGGCGCGGACACGCTTCCGGGCGCTCGCTGGCTGTTCCTGCCACTGCGGACGTCCCGTCTGGTCGCCGGAGTCGTTGGAGTAGCCCGCGCGAACCCGCTCTCGCCGGGGGAGCGGCGCCGCCTTGCGGCCATGGGCGACCAGACCGCCACGGCGCTGGAGCGCGCGCACGTGGCACAGGCGCTGGAAGAAAGCCGCATTGAAACCGAGGCGGAGCGTCTACGCGGGACGATGTTGGCGTCTCTCAGCCATGACCTGCGCACACCGATTGCCGGAATCCTCGGCGCTGCTTCAAGTCTTCGCGCCTATGGAGATCGCCACGATCCGCCAACGCGGGATGGCTTGCTTGCATCGATAGAGGACGAAGCGGCGCGTATGCAGCGCTATGTCGAAAAGCTGCTCGACATGACCCGTCTGGACGCCGGCAGCATCGAAGCTCACCTCGAACCGCTCGATCCGTCCGATGTGCTGGCGGCTGTCGCATCCCGTGCCGGCGCGCTCGCCGAAGACAGAAAAATCCGTCTGGACGTGGAGGCTGATCTGCCCATGGTACGCGCAGACGCGGCCTTGCTCGATCAGGCGTTGTTCAACCTTGTGGAGAATGCCTTGGCTCACGCGGCCAGCGGAGAGATCGTGGTCGGAGCCACGCGGTCACGAAGCGGTGTGGCCTTCACGGTCGCTGACGAAGGCCAAGGCATCGCACCGGGCGATGAGGTGCGCATCTTTGAACGCTTTGCGCGAGCCGCATCGTCTGGGGTCAATGGCACAGGGCTCGGGCTTGCAATCGTGAGGGGCTTCGCGTCCTTGATGGGAGCACAGGTGTCTGCCCGCAACCGCAACGACAGAAGCGGGGCGGTTTTCACCATCGCGTTTCCTGCAGAAAGCCTGGCATGAGCGACCATTCGGAAAGGCGTTCGCCCGGTCAGCGCCTGCGGGCGCTGATTGTCGACGACGAAGCGGCGATCAGGCGCTTTTTGCGGTCCGTTCTGGTTGCGGAAGCATTTGACGTGGAAGAGGCTAGCGATATCGCTGGCGCGTTGAAACTTGCTGCCGGACTGAGGTTCGACCTCGCCGTGCTCGATCTTGGGTTGCCGGATGGCAACGGCGCGGATCTGATCGCGCCGATGCGGGCGGCAGGCGCCCCTGCCGTAATCGTCCTCTCCGCACTCGACGACGAGCCGCGCAAGGTTGCCGCGCTCGATGCAGGCGCAGATGATTTCGTGTCAAAGCCGTTTGGCGTCGCAGAGTTTATGGCCCGCGTTCGGGCAGCTTTGCGCCACCGGGTCCAGATGCAGGGCGGCCCACCCGTTTACAACGATGGCCGTCTCAGCGTCGATCTTGCCCGTCGTATTGTGACTGTAGCCGGTGTCGATCCAAGATTGACGCCACGGGAATACAGCCTGCTGCATGAGCTAATCCTGCACGAGGGCAAGGTGCTTACCCATCGGCATCTGTTGACCAGGGCCTGGGACGGAAGCGACGCCGATGTTCAGGCCCTCAGAGTCCATATCCGGCATCTTCGGCAGAAGATCGAGCCTCGGCCCGATCAGCCGAGCCACGTACTGACCGAGCCAGGCGTCGGCTATCGTTTTGTCCGCACTGAAGAATGACGGCAATCAGCGATTTCCCGCCTTTGACCCGCGCCGTCCAACGTCAGGTCTATTGCTGGCCCTCGGTGATGAGGGGCAGGCGAGACCGCGCGCGACGCGTTCGTGGCGCCTGCCTGCTAGGCAGAATTCCACGACCTGATCGCCAGCGGTCCCTCCATGTCGATCTTGCGCGGACAAACAACTCTTCGCCATGTGGCTGGTGTTTTCTGCGGGCAACCGTGGACACGACAATAGACCTTGCGGGGCTAAGGACGCTTGTCCGAAGTCTCTTCTCGCGCTCGCGGGTTGAGAATTGGCAGCTGGGTAGCTTTCGGCGAACCAGACCGTCGCGGGCGCGCACCACCGTTACAGCCTGATACGGCTCGTTCTTTGCGGCGAGCGTTTGTTTGAGCGCTGGCAAGATCCTCCTCCGCGCTTCAAGTGTCTCGGCCGCGATCTGACGAAGCTGATTGGGACCGCTTTGCAACTCGGTACACTCGCCTTCGCGATCTCAAAGCGGTCGAGAAACGTGACCGCGGGTTCGCATGGACTCGATGGGGTCCCGCTGTCAGAATAACGCTACCTTGTCTCTGGGATGGGCCATGGTTGTTGGCTTCCCGGGGGCCCTTCGCAATATGTTGAAAGGCCTGTCTTCATCTCAAGGCTGCCGATTCGAAGTCGGGCGGCGCGTTTTGAATGCAATGCCTTCAGTTTTCTGGTTTCACCTCCAGGGGTCGGAAAGCCTGGGGTCGGCCAGGAAGACTTCGTCCGTAAGCGACTTGAGAAAGGCGATTACATCCTCGCGCTCCTGTGTGGATAGAGCAAAACCGGATACCAGCGGATTCTTCAACGGGCTCGCGCGGCCATCTCCGGCATTGCGCTCTCCGCCAGGTATAAGCCGCCCGCCCGCCGCGTAGTGATCAAGTACCGCCGTAAGGGTCGGCAGTGACCCGTCGTGCATGTAGGGTGCGGTTACCGCGATGTTCCTCAGGCTGGGGACTTTGAAGCGACCCGTGTCTTCATGTCGTCCTGTGAGCGCCGCCATGCCGATGTTGTCGACAGGATATCCCCCACGACCGTCAACATTATAGAGGCCGTTGTTCTGGAAGTTTGTGGCAGGGCGTCCCGCGCCATCTACATCGCCATTGAACCTGGGGCCGCTGTGACAGGCGTGGCAATTCAGCCGTTCTCCCATGAACAATGCCTCGCCACGTTTGGCGGACTCGGAGATGGCGTCCGCACGGCCGCCGAAGCGGTATTCATCGTACGATGATCGTGCGGAAACCAGCGTTCGCTCAAACGCGCCGAGCGCTGCAGTGATCGATTTCAGTGTGATCTGTCCTGCTTCGTCCGGGAATGCCCTCGTGAAGAGATCGCGATAGATGGGATCGCCAGACAGAGCAGCAACAAGCTCGTTCTGTCTGCCGTCCATCCCCATCTCAATCGGATGGCGTCCGAACATGGGGGTTCGGGCCTGGAGTTCGAGAGAGTCGAGATAGGGATTTGCCCAGGTCAGGGATGGAGCGTAACCAACATTGGCAAGCGCCATCGTGTTGCGCGCGGTCAGTTCTCCGGTGACGCCCCATGAGAAGGGAGCTGCATCGGAGAAGCTGCGCGCCTGCTGATGGCAGCTGGCGCAGGAGCGCATGGAGTCAGCCGCCAGCCGTCCATCGTAGAACAAGTGTCGCCCGAGCTCGACTTTTGCCTTCGTTGTCGGGTTCGCAATTGGATCGGGAGGCGGCTCCATCCACGATGGGAGATCCCAGTCGTAGTCATCGTCAAGCGCTGCGCCTGACGGCGACTGATGCTCCTCCGCTTCCGTGCCGTCCGCTGGCGGCTGTGCTGAGCTATCCGGCCACAAGACCGACACTGCAAGCACCGCCACCAGACCAAGTGACAACAGGCTTTTTCTCACATGGATCACGTAGGACTCCACGTTGTCGGGAGGTGACTCGCCCTCCCAATACTTCATGCCGCGCCGACGGGCTGAAACGTATTCGGTGCGCCGGACTACGCCTGCCGTCGCATGGCGCGCATGTCGGGCAGGTTGCTGCCGGCCGTGTCGATGCCGAGTGCGTGAGCGATGCCGGAGTACATTTCCGGTTCGGTCATGTGCCGTCCAGGCTCGGGTTTGCCCGTTGTTGGGTCGAACCCGTAGGTGAGCATGTCGTCGACATTGATGCCGCCAAGGACGCGACCGCCATTGGCGAGTGGCGAGACGATCAGGGAGCCGTTGTTCAGATCGTGACCCGAGCCAAACGTCATAGCGTTGTCGGGACGGCGGCGTGTCCGGCCGAACTCGGTGGCGAAGTAGATCATGGACCGGTCCCAGAAGCTCTGGCCATCCCGGAACTCTTCCGACTTCAGCAGCGAGATCAGACGTTCTGCGATGGACAGTTGCCTGTTCCACATCACGGCCTGGACCTGGCGGTTGGCCTGGTGGGAGAAGTCGAACGAGATCGGCGGGTTGACGATGTCGCCTTCGCCAAGGCCGCCTTCGCCGAGCTTGACGCCCTTCTTGAACACGGCGCTGCCCTCTGGTCCCAACGTGACAGTGACCGATACGCCATAGCGGAGAAGCATGAAGGCCAGCGCAGCCTGCGCCTCCAGCGGGTCGAACTCGTAGTTGGGGAAGGTTTCGCGAACTTTCTGTCCGATTGCGGAGCCCTGCAGACCGTGCGCCGCCAGGGGCATCTCCTCGGAGTCCGGGAACAGCATCAGTTTTGTGATGAGATCCTCGGCCTCCACGCCGCGCAGCGCATCACCTCGGATATTGGTCCAGTGCTTGACCCGCTGGCTGCCGCTGAACGTGCGGAAGAAGTCGGACGAGGGATCGAGACGTTCATTGCGGAACTTCCGGGCGGCCTCGAAGAGCTTGCGATCGGGCGCGCCGGCGATTCCCTTGTATCCATCCAGAGACAGCGGCCACAGGTTCGGCGTTGGCGCGCGCTCGCCATAGACATAGGCCGGCAGCGTATTGTCGGTGCCACGTTCCGTGAACCCGGTGCCGTTGACCAGATGCACGTTGGGGATCGCATAGCCAGCGCCGTAGGTGAGGGCGACCGCTTCCTGCAAGGTGCGGCCATGCCAGGCTGCGTTGCCATTGATCGAGCGCTGCTGGGCGACGAAGTGGTTCACGCTGGTGCCTGTATGCGTGACCACCATCATGTCGTTCTGGTGTTTCCGCGCGAAGTTCGACTGATTGGCTGTGAACGCCGCCGGAATGGCTCCGATCGAGGGGCCCTTCATATCGATGGCCCGGAACTCGCCGATCGTCTGGACCATGTCGTCCGGATAGGCGTTCAGCGCTTTCGCGTTCGGCACTTCCGACTCGCGACGCGAGAGGAAGGAGTCGACCTGACTGGCGCCCCCGAATGAACTGAGCACGATGAGGAAGCGCGGGTTCTTTGCGCGCTCGATCATCACCTCCTGGGCGAAGGCGTCCTGCGGCGCGCGCGCCGCGATGAAGGCTCCGGTGGCGCCGAGTGAGGCGGTGCGGAGGAAGTTCCGGCGTGACAGATGCTTTGGCATGACAGTTTGTCCTGATCTGATCAGTAGAAGACGGCTTCGAGAGACGAGGCGACTGCAAAGCAGCTGAGGATCACCCAGTCTGCTGCAACATCGGGGCTGTTGATCGCTCGCCCGTCCGACACCTGCGTGTAGTATGCGGTGAGGTTCTGGATTTCCCGCTCGCTGGGGCTGCGCATGAGGATGGATCCGTAGATCGCATCCGCCGTGGCGTTGAGCCATTTCGCGTCGGGGTTCTTCGCTTGGCCGTCGGCGCCGAAGGCGCCCGCCCTGAACAGGACAGCTTTTGCCGGATTTTCCCGGTCCATGCGGACGCGATTGGAGCACACGTGCAGGGCGACGCGATCGACTGCAATCGGCGAGGTCAGCGCTGCATTCTCGATCGGCTCGTTGACCAGAAGGTTCGGCGCTTCCACGCCGCCCAGCACGATCCGGAAGGCATCCGTCATGCAGTCATAGCGCGACAGCTCCTTGCAGATTTCCTCGCGTGGCATGTCGAGGTTTGCAGACAGGTCGCGCAGGTAACGCTCGCCATCCTTGAACTTCACACGCGGATCCACCGAGGCGACGGGCGCCGGGGCATCCGCAGCGAACTGCGGCAACCCAGGCTCGGGAGCGGTCGCGCACGCGGCCAGTGCGGCGATTGCTGCAAGGCCGGTGATAATGTGCTTTGTCATCATGCCCTCCTACGGCCGGCCATAGGCGTTGGTCAGCACAAGGTCGTGCAGCATCTTCTCGACGCGATAGTTGTAGGTGGTTGCCGATTTCAGACCGCGCCACATCCGGGTGTATTCGGCTTGGTCGTTGACGTCCGGCTCGCGGCCGATGAGCAACTTCCAGTAGTCATACGTCACCTTCATCGCGAAGGCGTCGCTGTTGGCGGCCACCTTGCCCCATTCGAGGAGGTCCGCGACTTCCTGCCCGATGATCATGCCGCCAGCGGGAGCTTCGGCAACACGAGGTCCGTCAACCCGCACATAGTCCTTCAGCCGGTCGTCATTGTACGAGTAGCCGCCGCTGATGCCGTTGTAGCGCGTGAACGGATAGCTGAGCGGATCAAGCGTGGCATGGCAGACCGCGCATTCGGGAGCGCCGACGCCCTTGATGTCATAATCCTTCGGCTCGTGCGGCACGGTATTCAGGCCCTGCATCCGGGCGATGTCGAACCCGAGATAGGAGCGGTAGGCTTGTGCTGCAGTGGTCCGCGGGATCGATGTGAACATGGTGTTGACCGCGCCGAACCAGCGGGTCGAGATCATCCCCACGCGCTTTTCCTTCGGCACCGGCTGCGCTGTGCCGCGCGGCCGCTTGGCCAATTCCTCTTCGCTGATCTGTTCCAGCGTCACCGGACCAGTGCGTTTCACGAAGTACTGCGCCAGCAGAAGGTCGCGCACGTCGTGGTCGTCGCTGTTGGCCCAGGTGAACAGGTTGTAGTCGTCGTCATAGTCGCCCAGCGGCACCGGCCCGGGGTTCTCACCGGACTTCACCGCATGCGCCGGCCGGATCTTGGCGTTGGCGATGTTCCAGACCGCGCCATTCGGACCGAGCCAGTAAGGCGAATCGAGGCACTGATCGAGCGCTTCACTGATGCGGGCAAGCTTCGCCTTCTCGTCCGTGATCGCCCTGAAGGCGTCCATGTCGGCACGCGTTGGCGAGCGGCCGCAGAAGTCCATATGCACTTTCCTGAATGCGTACGCGGCATCGAAGCTGCACACGTTCCATTGCGCATCGGCGGCGCGCGAGGCGTCATCAGCCGCGCAGGCGAGCGCCCTGGGAACGCTGTTGGCGTCCGCCGTCTGCGTGCCCGCCATGATCTCCACGATGTTGGAGAAGCCGTCGCTGTCGGCGTCGAGATCCTCGACAGCCTTGAGCGCCGCCGGGAGGTATTTGAGGAAATCCTCATCGCTAAGCGGACGCGCCACGCCGGGCGCGAGCTTCTCGGAAATCTGCATGCCGAAGGCATTGCGCGCCGGCGGCGTTGTATGACAGGCGACGCACTCAGCAAAGCCGGTATTGCAGGCCTTGGCCTCCGGATAGGCATGGCAGAACGCCATCGGAGCTGGCGGCTTTGCATAAGCTGACTGAATGACGGGCGCGCCCGGCGCGATCGCAGCAAAGCCCAGAGCGGCTACCGACAGGCCAAACGCAATGATAGCACCCTTTGAATTGTGGATACGCTTCATTTGCGTGCGGCTCCCGGTGCAGCGGTCATGATCACGTGCGTGCCCTCCTTTATCTTTGCCGCATAACAAGTCGTCGTTTCGTTACGCCGTCACGACGCCATATTGGTGCGCAGGGAACTTGATCTGGGTCAGACCAACAAGACGCATCCGCGTGATCCGTGAGATTGAGAGGCAACTGATTTGGCTCGAGCCGGTCCGCACACCCGTCGGCATTCTCTGACGCGGCAGGACTGCGCTGGGAGGCGCCAACCGGACGCCACAAGATGCCGGCTAGCATTCAAGCCTTGCGTGTGAATTAGATGTTGCTAAATTAGTTGGCTATCAATGCAGGAGCTACTCGTGCCGACGCCACGCCGCAGGCAATCGTCCGCCTCACCGTCTTCTGTTCTCAAGCTTGAATCGAGGGCGGGCGAGGCGGCCCAGCTCCTGAAGCTCCTTGCGAACGATCAGCGTCTGACAGTTCTCTGCCGCCTCAGCGGAGGAGAGATGTCAGTGACCCAGCTTGGCGAATATGTGAGCCTGACTCAGTCCGCGTTGTCCCAGCACCTCGCAAAGATGCGCGCCGAGGGGCTCGTCGCCACGCGTCGCGAGGCTCAGACAATTTACTATCGCCTTTCAGATCCCATCGCCGAGCGGCTCATCGGCGTTCTCTGCGAGCTCTATGGCGGTCCGGGCCACTAGCGAAACGCTGTGCCCGGTTTCACACCCAACTTTTTGAAAATCATCGCCGCCGGGCAGAAACCGGTGAATGCGGCTTGCAGCATGTTGGCCCCCGCAAAGGCCGACAGCCAGATCCACAGGGGATGCACCGTCAGCGACAGGACGACGCCAACAAGTACAACAAACCCGGCAAAGGCAAGAACGGCGCGGTCGAGTGTCATTGCGTGCTCCTTCAGAATTTCGGTGTTGTGGTCAGGTGGGCGTGTCCGCGCACCCACTGTATCAGCAGGTCGGCGGACATCAGCCCGGCCTTGCGGTCGATGATGCGGCCTTCGCGAAACAGGATCAGCGCAGGAATGCCTGATACACCAAGCTCGCTGGCCATTTGGCTGTGATCGGCGTTCAGTTTCGCCAGCCGCGCCTCGCCGGCCAACGCTTTCGCCGCCGACGTGAAATGTGGGGCCATGGCGCGGCACGGGCCACACCACGGAGCCCACACATCAAGCAGTACAAGCCCGGTGGTTTTCTGCAGCACCTTGCGCAGCATCGCATCGTCCAGCTCTACCGCTTTGTCGAGGCCCAGCGAAGCGGAGCAGCGACCACAATTCGCTGCGGGGGCCGGCTTGTCATCCGGCACGCGGTTGACCGCCCCGCAACTGGTGCAGACGACCCGGCGTGAAACGGCGGCGGCCATCACATCATTCCTTCAGCTTGTGAATGCCCAACGTGTCCATCAGCATCTTCTCGTAGAAGGGCTCGCTTTCACCCTTCTTGATCTTGCCGAGAAAATAGGATTCGAAGCCGGCCTTTGCGAGATGCACCCAGCCGCCCTTGGCAGACCAGTTCACATTGCGCGGAGGTATTTGCGGCTGTGCCACGAAGGCGACGCCGCCATCGCCGAAATCAGCGAGGCAGACGGCGTTCCATGTCGCTTCCGATGTCGGCTCTTCGCCGCGCAGCAGCGCGCCGATATTGTGCGCCGTCGCCGTCACCATGGATTCAATCATGAAGCCGGTCTTTGGCACCCCTACCGGAACCGGCGTCTTGCCCATGGGCGGGATTGCCACGGTAACGCCGATACCAAAGACATTCTGGAATTTGGGGTTGCGCTGATGCTTGTCGATCAGCACAAATCCACGTGGGTTCACCAGCCCTTCAACGCCACGGATGGCGGGCACGCCACGAAACGCCGGCAACATCATCGAGAAGCCAAAGGGCAGGGCGTAAGTCGCTTTCACATTGCCGTCCTCGCCGATCTCCTCTGCGTGCACCATGCCGCTTTCCACCTTCGCGACGCGCGCATTTGTGATCCACTTCATGTGACGGTTGCGCATTTCGCTTTCGAGCAGACCTTTGGTGTCGCCCACACCGTCGAGGCCCAGGTGTCCGATATACGGCTCGGACGTCACGAAGGTCATCGGAACCTTGTCGCGGATTTTTCGCTTGCGCAGTTCCGTGTCGAGGATCATCGCAAATTCATAGGCTGGACCAAAGCATGATGCGCCCTGAACCGCGCCGACCACGATTGGCCCGGGGTTCTTGCAGAACTGCTCGAATGCAGCTGCGGCCTTCTGGGCGTGCTCAACCTGGCAGATGGACTGGGTGAAGCCTTCCGGTCCGAAGCCGGGGATTTCGTCAAAAGCGAGATCGGGGCCGGTCGCGATGACGAGGTAGTCGTAGGCAATCGACTTCCCGTCCTCCAGCTCAAGCCGGTTCTCCGCCGGCAAGACATGCTTTGCGCCGGTCTCCACGAAGTTGATCCCCTTCCGCTTCATGACTGGCGGCAGGTTGACCTCGATGTCCTTGCGCTTGCGCCAGTTTACCGCAACCCAGGGGTTCGAGGGCACGAACTGGTAGGTCGGCCCTTTCGAAACGACGGTAATCTCATCTTCCTTGCGAAGCTGGTCGCGGATCTCGTAGGCGGCGATGACGCCGCCCAGTCCTGCGCCAAGCACAACGACATGAGCCATGAATTCCTCCCGGTCTCTCGTTTTCCTGTGTTGACAATATATGCGAATACGCGCATATACGCAAGTATGCAATTGCAAACACTGAACATGGTCGAAAGGGCGGGGGAGGCGGGCGATCTCTTGCGTACGCTGGCAAGCCCTCACCGTCTCATGATCGTATGTCGTCTCATTGAGGGAGATCAAAGTGTCGGTGCGCTCGCCAGCGATCTTGATCTCCAGTCGCCCTTGGTGTCGCAGCACCTTTCCATCCTGCGCCGCCAGCGGATCGTCGAGGCGCGCCGACAGGGGCAACATGTTCACTACCGCCTGACCAGCGGCGTCGCTCGCGCCATTGCCGAAACACTAGCCGCACATTTCTGCGCCGTCCCGACTGACGCAGCAGCCGATTGAGGAGTCTCGTCCATGTTTGGATCCCGCAAGGTTCCCACTGAAACGCCCCGCGACGTCCATGACGCCATGACCCGTGGAGAGGTGATCCTGATCGACGTGCGCGAGCCCAATGAGTACGCGGTCGAACGCATTCATGGCGCTCTCCTTTTCCCGCTTTCCACATTCGATCCGGCGAGCCTGCCGGACGAGTTCGGCAAGCAGGTCGTCCTCCAGTGCGGCTCGGGCAAGCGGTCCGAGATGGCCTACAACAAGGCGGTTGCTGCAGGTGTGAAGGTGCGCGGCCACATGGGCGGGGGCATCATGGCCTGGAAGGCCGCTGGCCTCCCTGTGATCGTGACCGATCCGTCATCCGGCGTCATCCGGGACCGCAACTAGATTTCGATGGGACAGCGCATGCGCAAGGGTGTTGGACTTCTGGTGCTCTCAGCCGCGATGGCGGTGTCGGCCTGCGGTGGCGATGAAGCGGCAACCGCGAGGGTGGAGGTCGTTGCAGAGCAGGCAGCGCTTACAGTGCGGGAGCGTGTCGTGCCGGACTACCGGATGGTCTCTGCCATACTCACCAATCGCGATGTCGGCGACGCCCGGGCGCGCATCAGCGGCCGGATCGCCCAGCTGATGGTGAAGGAGGGCGACAGCGTCCGCGCCGGTCAGGTTGTCGCCGTGATCGACGACGATCGCATTTCTCTGGAAGCGCAGGCGGCGGGAGCATCCGTGACTGCAGCTGAGGCCGCCAACGACAAAGCGCAGCAGGACCTCTCTCGCGCCGAGCGCTTGTTCACCAGCGGCGCCATTTCGCAGGCGGCCATCGATCAGGCGCGCGCAGTCGCCAAGGCGGCTGACGCACAGTTGAAGGCAGCGCGCGCACAAGCCGCCGCCGCCCGCGCGCTTAACAATCAGGGCCAGGTGGTGGCGCCTTCCGCTGGCGAAATCACGCGCCTTCCCGTTCCTCGCGGGGCCGTCGTGATGGCAGGCGAGGTGGTGGCGCAGATCTCAACCGGTGCGCCCGTGCTCCGCATTGAGCTTCCCGAATCCGACGTAGCCAATCTCAAACAAGGCCAGGAAATTCGCTTCCTGCATGACGACAGCGACGAAGCGCGCATCGCTGTCATCCGGCAGGTTTACCCCGCAGTCACCGCCGGCCGCGTCATGGCTGATCTGGACGCTTCGGGAATAGACCGCCGGCTTGTCGGCGGCCGGGTCCGCGTGCTTGCCCCTGCTGGCGAGCGTGCCGCCATTGTTATTCCCACCGCCTATATC
Organism: Hyphomonadaceae bacterium UBA7672; assembly: GCA_002483135.1. Lineage (GTDB taxonomy): Bacteria > Pseudomonadota > Alphaproteobacteria > Caulobacterales > Hyphomonadaceae > UBA7672. The sequence continues at coordinate 58,246 of DLHI01000025.1, forward strand.
GATACGCGCTACGGTGCGGACTACGTTCGCTTGCGTCGTAAGGGTGGGGCGACCATAGAGGCGCCTGTCCAGCGTGGCGGTGCTGTGCCGCTCGACGACATGCCCGATGGCGTGGAAATTCTCTCGGGCCTGCGTCCGGGCGACGAAATTCTGCCGGTGGAGCGTGCATCGTGAAACTCGGCATTTCGGGCCGGCTCACCGAGGCGACGATCCGCTCGCCGCTGACGCCGCTCTTCCTGCTCACCGCCATTGCGCTAGGCCTGCTCGCGCTGTTCTCGATTCCGCGAGAGGAAGAGCCGCAGATCAGCGTGCCGATGGTTGACATCATGGTCCGCGCCGACGGTCTCAAGGCGCCCGACGCGGCCGAGTTGATCACAAAGCCGCTCGAGACCATCATCAAGGGAATTGATGATGTCGAGCATGTCTACAGCCAGACGCAGGATGATAGCGTTCTCGTTACCGCACGGTTCAACGTCGGCACTGATCGCGACGACGCCATCCTGCGCATTCACGAGCGTATTCGCGCCAACTATGACAAGATTCCAAACGGCATTCCCGAGCCGCTGATCGTTGGCCGGGGCATCAGCGACGTTCCCATTGTTGTCATCACGCTTTCGCCGGAGCCCGCAGCGGCTGACCGTTGGAACGACCAGGCGCTCCATCTCGTCGCCGACGAGCTCCAGTCGGAAATTTCCAAAGTGAAGGATGTCGGCATCTCCTTCATCGTCGGCGGCCGGCCACAGGAAATCCGCATATCTCCCGATCCGGGGCGGATGGCGCTCTATGGCGTGCCCCTGAACTCGCTGATCGACTCGGTCGGTGGCGCCAACGCCTCCTTCCCGGCAGGCGACCTGCGCAATGTTGATTCCGTCCAGTCCGTCGCCGTGGGCAACACAATCGACACGGTGGCCGAACTTGAACTCCTCTCTGTCCGCGCAGCCGATGGTCGCGCGGTCTATCTGCGTGATGTCGCCGACGTTTCACTAGGCGCGCGCGAGGATCAGAGCCGCGTCTGGCGCTTCAGCCACGAAGCCGACACCGTCCGCATGGCGCCCGCCGTTAGCCTTGCCATCGCCAAGCGCGACGGCGCAAATGCGGTTGTCGTGTCCGAGGCTATCGAACAGAAGCTGCACGCCCTGGAAGGCACGCTGATACCCGAAGGCGTCAAGGCCAACATTTCCAGGAACTATGGCGAGACAGCCAACGAAAAGGCCAACGAGCTCCTCTTCCATCTCGCACTTGCAACAGTGAGCATCGTCGCGCTCATCGCCTTTGCGATCGGCGTGCGTGAGGCCATCGTCACGGCGTTTGTGATCCCCACAACCATTCTCCTGACTCTCTTTGCCTCCAATCTGATGGGCTACACCATCAACCGCGTCAGCCTGTTTGCACTCATCTTCTCGATCGGGATTCTCGTCGACGACGCTATCGTGGTGATCGAGAACATTTCGCGCCACTGGGCAATGAAGGATGGCCGGACGCGCTATCAGGCCGCCATTGAGGCCGTGGCGGAAGTCGGCAACCCGACCATCGTGGCCACGCTTACGGTCATTGCGGCTCTGCTGCCCATGATGTTCGTTTCGGGCCTGATGGGTCCCTATATGGCGCCGATTCCGGCGAACGCCTCGGCAGCCATGCTGTTCTCCTTCTTTGTCGCCATGGTGCTGGCGCCGTGGCTAATGGTCCGCTTTGCACGCAAGTCACTGGCCGGCGGAGAAGATGGCCACCTCCATCATGACGAGGGCAAGCTAGGCCGCCTTTATCGCAAGGTCGCCACGCCGATCATTGCCTCGCGGAAGTCTGCGCTGATTTTTCTGGTGGTGGTTGGCATCGCAACCGTTGCAGCCGGCGCGCTGTTCGCCACCAAGACCGTGCGCGTGAAGCTGTTGCCTTTCGACAACAAGTCGGAGCTTCAGGTCGTGGTGGACCTGCCTGAAGGCTCAACGCTCGAAGCAACTGAGCGCGTGTTGATCGACGCCGCCGGCATCGTTAGCGGCATGCCGGAGGTGCTGGCGTCAGACGCCTATGCGGGCACATCATCGCCGTTCAACTTCAACGGCCTCGTTCGCCACTACTACCTTCGCAACCGGCCCGAGATGGGCGACCTGCAGGTCACGCTCGCCGCCAAGGATGAGCGCAGCCGGTCCAGCCACGAAATCGCGCTCGACATGCGTGAACGCCTGAAAGTTATCGAGCTTCCCGAAGGCGCGTCAGTGAAAGTGGTGGAGGTTCCGCCTGGCCCTCCCGTTATCGCAACCCTGCTTGCCGAAATATATGGGCCTGATCCCGAAACCCGGCGCGCCGTAGCGACCGAGATGCGCAAGATCTTCGACAGCGTTCCCTACATTGTCGACACGGACGATGGCTTCGGACAGCCACGGCCGCGACTGCGGCTCACGCCGGATCGGGCGCAGATGGATTTCTTCGGCGTCGCCGAAAGCGACGTCCTACAGTCAATCGGCATCACGTTGAACGGGCAGGCGATCGGCTATTCGCATCGCGGTGAAGGCCGCAACCCGATCGGCATCGCAGTCCGCTTGCCGCAGTCGGTTCGCACCTGGTCCAAGGGTCTTGCAGCCATGCCGGTCGCCCAGGCGGTCGACGGGTCGCGCCTCATCGAGATGGGCGAACTCGTCCAGGCCAGCGAGGAGCCCGGCAGTTATCCCATCTTCCGCCGCGATGGCCGGGCGGCCGAGATGGTGATGGCCGATCTTGCAGGCGAGTACGAAGCGCCGATTTACGGCATGCTGGATGTGCAGGCTGCTATCGATGCGCATGATTGGGGAGATCTGCCCAAGCCGGCAATCAGCTTGTATGGTCAGCCAGAAGACGAGGCGCACCCTACGCTGTTGTGGGATGGCGAATGGGAAATCACCTATGTCACATTCCGCGACATGGGCGCGGCCTTCGCAGTCGCCATCTTCGGCATCTACATACTGGTGGTTGCGCAGTTCAAGTCGTTCAAGCTGCCGCTGGTTATCCTGACGCCGATTCCTCTGACGCTCATCGGGATTGTTATCGGTCACATCCTGTTCAACGCGCCCTTCACGGCGACGTCGATGATCGGATTCATCGCCCTGGCCGGCATCATCGTGCGCAATTCGATCCTGCTGGTCGACTTCATCCGCCATTCCAAGGACGACAACAGGCCATTGCGTGAGGTCCTGCTGGAGGCCGGCGCTATCCGTTTCAAGCCGATCCTGCTCACGGCGCTGGCGGCCATGATCGGCGCGGCAGTGATCCTCTCCGACCCCATCTTCCAGGGGCTCGCGATATCGCTGCTATTCGGCCTGGCGTCGTCAACACTGCTGACCGTTCTGGTGATACCAGCGATCTACATCGTGATGAAGGACAAGCCCTCGCCTGAGCCGAGTACGCTGGCAGGCTAACACCAATTGTGGACATGATCGTGCAGAGGCGGCGAGCTACGAAACAGCCATTCGATTTCTGCTGCGATTACTGAAAAACAGCGTGTCGAGCTGGAAGTCATCGTCACGGATGGTCTATACTTGGATGGCGCCGTGCTTCATCGCCTGGGTCTGGCCGATCGTCGTCGACCGGAAGACTGCGCGAATACGACCGAGCCGAGAACTCACATCGATCCATTTCGAAATGCTGCGGTTCAAAAATCCAGCATCCGCGCAGCGATCATCCAGCTACTCCTCACGAACCCTAACGCTGTTGGGCGGCGACAAGGCAGGTCGCCGCTTCCTCGACATAGGTCACGGTGAGAGTTTTGCCCGGGTTGATATTTTCGCCATCGATCATCGCCGGGATGTCCAGACCATCGACAGTCTCAACCTGCAGCGTGTCAGCCGACTGCATCGAGACCTCCGGCCGATTTCTCCATTCGGATACGAATGACGTCCATGCAAACTCGAGGGCGGACCAGGTCGACCCAAGTTCAAGCCGCGCCACCTGCATTCGCTGGTTTCTTGCCAAAGGCCCGACGAGGGCGCCCACGACATTCCCGGGCGGAAAATGACCTTTTGCATGCTGCAGATCCGCCCCAAAGGAAGTGGCAAGGTGCATGCTGCGGACACCACCAAGCGCAACACCGGTGTCCTGCATGGCTCGACCCAGTTCGCCACGGCGCACGTCCTCGCGGACCTGGGCAAGCTGCGCAGGAACGCCGGCGATCATGGCGCAGAAGAAGTGCATGCCGTCGATTCTGCCCGCAGGCAGTATCCGCGGGGCAGGGGAACCGAGCACCGACCACAGCACGCGTTCCCAGGGCTGACCGCCGTGAAGCCACTTGGTCAGGAGATTCATCGTTCCCCCTGGCAGCAGCAGTAACTGCGACGTCCGGCGTCCCAGCGTGTCGAGCACCGACCGGTGCGTGCCATCGCCACCCCAGACGATGATGAGGTCGGGCTGCTCTTCCTGAAGCCATTTCAGCTGTTCGGCGCTATTGTCGTGGTCGAATTCGACGATCTCGGCATGGTCGAGACTCACCCCGCTCAGCGCGTGCCGCATACGGTCCACACCGCTTGCGCCCACGCTTCCAGCCCTGCAGTTGACGAGTGAGATTACCTTCATGAATCCGCCCTTCATTCACATCCTATCAGGTGCGGATGAAAGGTCTTGATGCGGGTCAATCGGTGGCGAACCGCTACAGTGTCCTGTAAGTTGAAAGCGGGATCCAACGTCAGGCCGGCTATTGTGAGGAGTCGCCAATGTCGCAGGATGCGGCAAAGCCAGACGCCGTGAAACTCGTTCACGTTTCGGATATTCACTTTGGCGCAGCAAATCCTGCGGCGCTCGATGCGTTCAAAGAGTACGTCGCGCAGTCGCGGCCCGACGCGGTCCTCGTTGCAGGCGACATCACGCAGAACGGCCGACAGCGCGAATTTCGTGCAGCCCGCTCCTGGATGGAAAGTCTCGGCGTCCCATGCATTGTCGCGCCCGGCAATCATGACACGCCAGCTCTGCACCTGCCGCTTCATCTGCACAGGCGCTTTGCCTCGCCATTCGAATTCTACCGACGGCATATGGACGGGTTTGATTGCGTCGGCCGGATCGTCGAGTTCGGCGATGGCCTCGTCCGGATCGCGGCGATCAACTCGGCGCGTGGTGTTCAAGGCAGGCTGAACTGGGCCGATGGCGTCATCGATCTCGAAGACCTGGATACAGCGCTCCGGCAGCTGGCTGGTGGACGTGAAGACGCCTGGCGCATCCTGATCTGTCATCATCCCTTGCGGGAGCCAGGGCACTCCCGCATCTCGGTGGATACCCGCCGCGGCGCGCATGCTCTGACGCGCTGTGCAGCGGCGCATGTTGACGCAATCCTGACAGGGCACGTCCACGACGCCTTCGCGCATCCTCTGCACGCACCGCGGCGGCACATGGTTCAGATGGGCTCGGGTACGCTTTCTACGCGCCTTCGCGCTACTCACCCGAGCTTCTGCCTTGTGACGATCGACCGGGAGCATATCGAGCAGGAGATCATCACCATAGGGCCGCAACGCCTTGAGGTTCACCGGAACTACGACTCTCGCACGCACCAGCCTGAGGCTCTTTTCCAGCATCCTGCGCCGCGCATTTCTGCAAGCTAAGCGCGCGACCAGGAGCCCCCAGCGCAATGCGCACAACAGATCGCCCCGCTGCCTTGACTGGATCGGGAGGAGATATTCGGCCACCCAACACGGTTGCATGTTGAGCCTATCGGCTAGTGCAATGACCAACTGTTTTGACGGGGGTCAAGAGACCGGCGCGCGCAAGCGTTACAAGCCCTCTCAGTATGAAGCCTTGGCGAGCGAGCAACCATCATGACCGACAAAGTGACCAAGCGGCTGCAAACCGACCTGAGCGAGGGCTATGACGACGTGGTTCGTGGCCTGGCGCGCATGACAAAGCACCTGGGTGCGGATGCCGGTGACGCCGTCTCCAAGTCCGCGACAACCTTCGTACATGCTGCCGCAGCGCTCGCTGAGGAGATGAGGAAGCAATCAGTCGTTCTCGCAAAGAAAGCCGGCAAGGAGATGCAGGAGCATCCCGTGGCGACAGCCACGATTGCCGCCGCCGCTGTTGGCTTGCTCGGCTATGCAGTCACCCACCGCCGCAAGCCGAAGAAGACGTCAGTCGCCAAGTAATTGGCGCTGGCATCCGTGGAGGCTGGTCGTGGCAGGTGCGGGACCGGATGGTTCCGTCTTGTTGCGACACGGTTGCCTGCGCTGTCGACATTGGGACCAGATGGCCAGCAGCCTTATCTACTCAGAAGGTCGGCTCCCGTTGGACCCGGTTAAGCGCCTTGCCGGGTCTGAATGCTCTGAAGGTATGCAAGAATCTCGGTAATCTGCGCAGCGTTGAAGCGGAAATCCGGCATGTTCGGATGACCGACCAGAACGCCTTGGGCAAACGCCTCCGGAAGCCCCGTGACCGGATACCGCTCGGCCAGTGTGCGCAATGGAGGGGCGCTCAAGTCCCGGCTCGTGTCGCTGCTTCGAACCGCATGGCAGCTGACGCACTGTAATTCAACAATCCGTCGTCCGGCGTCGATCTGCTCAGGGGTGGCGGCTTCAACAAAGACGCGACCGCCATCATGGGTGGGCCCGATACGGGCATCAGACAGGCCGGGCGTACAAGCCGCGAGCCAAAGGCCTGAGATCACCGTGATGCTTCTGACGCTCATCAGACCATTCTGGGGCCGGCCGTACTTGATGGCTTGACGCAGGTCAGTCGAGAGGTGGGCTAGGACAATCCCTTGAGTGATTGAGCCACAAGATCCGCCAGATGAACTTCGCTCGTTGGACCGGGACATGAATCCGTTGAAATGATGCGTGTGGCTCCCGCCTGCAGCAAGCTTTCCACCACTCTCGTGTCACCCAGCATATGCGTGATGAAGATCGTGATGGGACCGGCCCCAGACGATCGCAGGATCGCTGTGGCCTTGCGCAGCGTGCCACCCGTTGAGCAGATGTCATCGACAAGCAGGATTGGACGTCCCGCGACGGCCAGGCCGAATGGAGACTCGATATCCACATCGGCGTCACCGCGTCGGACTTTGCGATAGGTCGCATGATCCAGACCGAGGGGGTCGGCGATGCGCGAGACCCAGGGGCGGGATTCAATGTCCGGCCCCACCACCAACGTGTCTGGTGACGGTGGAGCCGCGCGCAGGCGTGATACCAGAGCATCCGAGCCAAAAAGATGTACGCACTCGCAGTGCGGAAACAAAGTTTCAAGCGACGGCGTGCGGTGCAGATGTGGATCCACGGTGACAATTCGGTCGAAGGCATCATCCAGCAGGCCCGCCAGCACGCGTTGACTGACGGGCTCGCCGCTCCGGAATGCAATGTCCTGCCGCATGTAGGGCAGGTAGGGAGCCACCAGTACCAGCCGCTCTACGCCATTACTCCGCCACGCATCGACAGAGAGCAGCAGTTCCACCAGTCTGGAATTAGGCTGATTGAGCGAGCGATAGACAATCGTTGTTGAAGCGGGGGGCGGAATGCGCGGCAGGACTTCGCCATCCGGAAATGTATGCACGTCGACGAATGCCAGGGGAACTCGAAGGGCAACCGCCAGCCTTTGCGCCTCAGCGGCCTGGTCGTGAAATGCATGCAGGATTACACTCATCGGCCTGCACTGCTGACACGGAAGCCCGAATCTTCGCCGGCTGCTTCGCAGGCTGCCGCAAAGTCGGAATGATCAAGCCCATGGATGCGATAGAGGGGCTCGCCCTTGCGGACCATGTCCCCGGACTTCTTTTGCAGGTCAATCCCAGCGCCAGGGTCGTATGGCGCCCCGGCTGTCCGCGCGATGCGGGCAATGCGAAAGCAGTCAATCTGACTCACGACCCCATCCCGGGGCGCAACTGCTTCGAAAACCAATGATCCAATCGGCGCCGCTCGCGGGGGAGGGCCCTGAGCGTCGATGATCCGGTCGAACGTCTTGCGGGCTTCGCCGCTTTCGAGCAACTCGCGCGCGCGTTGCTCTCCGCGGCCCCCTGCCAGAAGCGGATCATGTTCCAGCAGACGGCCGGCAAGCAGGATCGACTTCTCGCGAAGATCAGCCGGCGCGTCTGGCCTCCCATCCAGCACGGCCAACACATCGCGCGCCTCCAGGGCTGGGCCAACTCCAAATCCAACAGGCTGGGCGCCGTCGGTGATGATGACTTCGGTGAAGAGTCCGAGGCGCGAAGAGACAAACTCAAACAGCTTGCGAATGCTCTGTGCGTGAATGTTTGAACGGATCTTTGCCGTCGGCCCCATGGGGATATCGATCAACAGGTTGGTAGAGCCGGCGGCGATCTTCTTCGAAAGAATCGACGCCACCATCTGCTCTGGCGTGTCAATGGAAAGTGGTCTCTCGATGGAGATGAGTACATCGTCGGCGGGCGACAGGTTGATGTGTCCGCCCCAGGCGATGCAACCGTTGCAGCGCTCGACCACGTCCAGTATTTCATCTTCGGTGAGCTCGACTCGAGACAGGACTTCCATCGTGTCGGCCGTTCCGGAAGGCGAGGTAATTGCGCGGGAAGACGTCTTGGGCATGGTGAGTCCGTGCGCCGCCACGATCGGCGTCACGATCATCGTCGTCCGGTTCCCAGGGATGCCGCCGATGCAATGCTTGTCGACGATAATCGGCCGGTTCCATTTCAACTGAGCGCCGGCAGCCGCCATGGAGCTGGTCAGCGCAAGCACTTCGCTCGTAGTCATGAAGCTGGATGTTGCAATCAGGAATGCTGCGACCTCGATATCGGAATAGCGATGAGCGGCAAGATCTTCCACAACGGCGCGGATCTCCTCCTTCGTCAGCTCTTCACCGCGAATCTTGGCCCGGACTGCGTCAAGACTTGCTGCTGGTGGCGCGATCGAAACATGCGCATGGTCGCCGGGTTTCACGCCCAGTCGCCGAAGGGCAGGTTGCGGCAACCCGATCTCCCCGGGACCAAGGGCTTCGAGCCCGTCAGAGATCAGTACGTTCGCGACGATCCGGGCGCCGTTGACTCGAACCTCGACCTTCCGAAAGCCCGCCAGACGTTCCGGTCTGAGCGCGTGACAGTCACGCGACAGGATCACGACGTTCTCACCCATCGTGTCCAGGCTGACTGGACGGATCGTTAGCTGCGAGCGACCTTCTGGCGATAGATGACCTGCGGTTGCGCGTGTCCTTTGCTGTGTCACACTGAGCTATCCTTCGTGTGCAGCTCCACAGCCGCGAAGCTGAATCGCCAGCGCGCCTCTAAGTCGCGCCAAGGGGGCGGAAACAGCGACTCTGGGGGTGTGCAAGCAAGTATCGCATGGAGGCCCAGACAATCCCGGCGGTCTTCTTGATGCATATCTGCTTACTTTCCCGCCTCGACCAGATCCCCGTCCCGGATCGTGTCGCCGGGGAAGAGGATGACAGCGTCGCCTTCATTCAGTCCCTCGAGCACGACGCGGTGGTGATCGTCGCCGTCGCCGACAGTGATCTTCCGGAGCTGGCTGCGTCCATCAACCAGTGCAAACACAGCCCATCCGCCATTATGGCGCACCAGCGCGTCAGTCGGCACCCTCAAGACTCCCGTGGCCTGAAAGACCTGCACGGCGGCGTCGACTTTGTAGCCATGACCAAGCCGAGGCGGGCTCCTGGAGTCAGTCAGGTCAATTACGACATTGACTCGCTGCTCCTCGATTCCCAGCGCCGATACCTTCGTTCGGGCATAAGGTTCGATGAGACGCACGCGTCCCTCGATGGGTTGGACTCCAGCTCCGCTGACAGTCACGCGCGCGCCCTCCGGCATGAGCGCCACGTCCTGAGACAGGAATTCTCCGACAATCTCCATCTGTGAGGGATCGCCGATCTCCACCAACGGAGTTCCCACCAACACGTCGCCCTCGCTCTCCTGCAGGACACGGAGGACTGTTCCGTCAATTGGACTTCTGATGGAACGCGACGCCTGCGAGCCGGAGCGATATCCGGCCGCCGCCTCCGCGCGGAGGACATCGGCCTTGCGTGCGGCCACCTCTGCATCGGCAGCGGCAAGCGTCCGGTTGACGCGATCGAGGGCGGCCTCAGAAGCGAAGCCAGACGCCGTCAGTTTCGCTGTGCGTTCTTGTTCGCCCCGCGCGAGGGCAAGGTTAGCCTCTGCGGCGCGGACCGCAGCTCGCGCTGCGTTGACGGCGCTCTGTGCCTCCGCAGCCAGTCGCGCATCCAGCAAGCTCGCAGCTGGCGCGCTGATCTTCGCGACTACCTGTCCTGCCTTTACCACATCTCCGGGTCTCAGGCTGATCCGCTCAAGGCGGCCGGTCACAGGCGCCGTGACCGAATGCAGGTCGCGAACTTCAACTCGTGCTTCTTCAATGATATCGCGCGTCACTTCCCCCCGATCGACGAGAGCTGTCTGCACCGGCAGGGGCCGGGGCCACAGCAACCACGCCATTACAGCTGCGAGCGCCAGTCCCGCGCCTGCCCACACAAGCGTCGCCGTCGAGATCGTGTTCCGCTTTGGAGATGACTGCGCCATGGCGCCTGCCTCGCAGAGATTACCCCGGTCTGCCTTGATGCGGGTCAGTCGCGCGCCTTCAGGACGCCGACCATGTCCAACCGATCAACGCCGGTCCGCACCAGCATCGCCGCTGCAGCCACGCACCCTAGCGCAAATCCAATGGCGACGGCATAGCCCGCCGCGTTGAAGACGTAGGGGAACGAGTAGAGGTCGTTGGAGAAGAGCTTCATCAGCCACTCGCCTATCAGGGTTCCCGCAATGACCCCGGGGACGACAGCCAGCAGTCCCAAGGCTGCCAACTCGCCGACAAGGACATAGGACACCTCCAATCGGGTGAAGCCAAGGACGCGCAAGGTGGCGAGGTCCCGCTCCTGCTCGGCAAGTGTGATCCTGGCGGCCGAGAAGGCGACGCCGCCGGCCATGACCGATGCAAACGACAGATAGATGAAATTCATGACGCCGACGCCCCGGTCGAAATTCTCACGCATCGAGCGCTCGGCAAGATTGATAAAGCTAGCCCCCGCCAGCGCCGGGGCTTCCTTGATCGCAGCATTGAAGCGGTCATACTGGGCCGCGTCCAAACGCACGTTGACACCGGTGATCAGGCCGGGCTCGCGCATCAACCGGGCGAGAGCGTCGATCTCCATGTATGCGGAAGCGCCGACCATCGGATCCACGATGGTTGCAACTCGGGCGTGGGTAATCAGTCTTCGGCCTCTGGTTTGTTCAATCTCGAGCAGATCGCCTGGCGATGCGTCCAGCTTCTCCGCGAGCGCGCGCGCAAGTGCGATACCCGCGGCCGGAGGGTGGATAACCTCCAGGCGGGCATCGACGAGTCTGCTGAGCCGCGCATCTGGCAACAAGCCTATCAAAGTCTCCTCGACGCTTTTGCCGGCGTGATGAAGAATCACACGATCCGCCCGGCCGGGCTCGACAAGGATCACCCCAGGCAGGTTCATCACTCCGTGTACAACGCTCATCTCTCTGGCATCGACAAAGCTCAGAGAGACATCCTGCCGGTTGGCCTCCGTGAAGTTCACATGCATCAGTCTTTCCATCACGGCGGGGAACGTGCCGGCAAGAACCAGCACTGCGATGGCCAGGGAAATGCCGATCACGGTGGTTGCCGACCGACGCGGAAAGCGAACGATCCGCCGCAGGATAATGCGGCTCTTGGCGTCGAGGTGGGAGCTGAAAGATCTGAGCATCGCGCTGTTGCTCCCGAAGGAAGTTGGGGGCGGCGGCGCCAGCGCTGCGGCTGGGGCCAGACGCACGGCGGCGATGACAGCCGTCAGCGACCCCGCAACCGCACAGGCGACAGCGATACCCAGAGCCCCTGCATACACCCCTGCGGAGGCTTCGAATTCCAGACGGGGGAACCGGTAATACTCCTGGTATACCGAGGCCATCATGCGGCCCAGCAGCCAACCCGCCACCGAGCCAAGAGCAGCGGCGCCGGCCGCCATCAGCAAGGCCCCCTTCGCATAGTGTGTCGCAACCGCACGGTCAGAATAGCCGAAAGCTTTCAGCAGGCCGATATTCGATCGCTCGGCTGCGATGATGCGGGTGAGCGAGATATTCACCAGAAAGGCCGCGATGACGATGAAGAAGGTCGGTAGGAACGCTGCCATCGTTGCGAGCTGCCCCAGTTCTTCTGTCAGAAAGCGGTCTGACGGCATGCGGTCACGATCATACGCTCCTGCCGAGCCGTACGGGGCGAGCGCCACGTCAATCGCGCGCTTGATCTTCACAGAGTCGACTTCGGGCGACAGTCGGAAGACAGCATTGTTGAACGCGCCTTCGAGATCGTATGCGCGCGCCAGCGCTTCTTCGCCCATCCAGATAACGCCGAAGCGATCCTGCTGGGGGAAGATCTCGCCAGGAGCGGTCACGAAGACAAATTCAGGCGAGTTGGCAATGCCGACGATGCGCAACGTGTGCCTTTGGCCATGAAGCGTGGCGGCCAGTTCTTCTCCCAGCTGAAACCCGTTCGCTGTCGCCAGCGCTTCGTTGACGAGAACCTCGTCCGCACGATCTGGATCAGGCCAGCGGCCTTGCGCCAGCGAAAGATCGTTCACCCTTGGCCGGCCGATCCGCGGAAGCGAAACCAGATGAGCGGAGGCAGGCTCCTTCACGCCGGGAAGATCCAGTAGCGCCAGTCCCGTTACACGTGTCTCGACGGCCGAGACGCCTGGAACGGCCGCTAGCGCGTTGGCAATGTTCGCGGGAGCCCGGACCAGGGAGACTGCCAGGTCGGCCATCTTATAGACGGCATAGTAGTTCAACCGGGTCCGTTCCAGCGATCCGCGCATCCCCACCGCCATCACGAGGATAGCGACACCACACCCGAGGACGAGAACTATGGCGAATACGTTTATCCTCATTCGCCAGAGGTCACGCAGCACCTTCCTGTCCAGGACCCGCATCCGCTTCACCACTCCAGGTCGGAGGGCGCTGCACGGCGACTGTTCGACTCAATGGATCGGATTCCGCCATCGAGAAATCGGACAACCCGGTCGCCTAGCCGCGCGACGTCCGCGTTGTGCGTAACCAGCAGCAGGGTTGAGCCGAAGCGCTGATTGACCTCGACCAATGCTTCGAGCACGCGCACACCCGTTCGAACGTCCAGAGCGCCTGTCGGCTCATCGCACATCATGATCGCAGGCCGCTTCGCGATCGCCCGCGCGACTGCAACGCGTTGCTGCTCTCCTCCTGAGAGCTGCGCCGGAAAGTGATCGAGCCGCCCGCCAAGTCCGACAAGTTCGAGCGCTTCGGCAGCCGGAAGGGGATCGTCGGCGATCTCGTTCACCAGCTCGACATTCTCCCGCGCGGTCAGGCTCGGTATGAGATTATAGAACTGGAAAATGAAGCCAACGCGCTTGCGGCGATACTGCGTAAGTGCGTCGTCGTTCATGGATGAGAGGTTCTGATTTCCGAACCAGACCTCGCCCGATGTCGCCCGGTCGAGGCCGCCCATTATGTTTAGCAGGGTCGATTTCCCTGAACCTGAAGGCCCGAGAAGCACAAGCATCTCGGCTGGTTTCACTTCCAGATCCACATCCCTTAGGGCGTGCACCGCAGCGGTCCCGTCCCCATAGCGTTTGCAGACCTTGCGCAGCGCATAGGTTAGATCGCCTGTCGGATTTCCAGAGTGCTCGGTGACTTGCATGTCGAGGTTCTTGGATACGCTTGTCCATCCAAAGAATGTTCGTCGATATCAATTTCGGTAATGCTTGGTCGGTTGGGGAGCGGACGCCATCAGGCTCCTACGCTGTCTGTCGAAACGCGCTGTGTCAGGGCGGGGAAGGGCCTTTCCTGACGCCCACACATTACAGTCTCTTCCAGAACTTGTTTTTGTGATCGATCAACCACAGTCCCCCCAGGCGTCGCGGCGCCAGACACCCTGTCTGGGGTATATTCATCGCACGATTGAAAACGAGCTGTAGATCGATGGCATGAGTGCGTGAACAAGCGCACCGGCAATGCCTGCCAGCGTGACAACCGCTCCAAACCGGAGGCTGAAGCCAACCGCGCCGCCGACAGCTACGGCGGCCAGCTTGAACATCTGGTTTGCTAGAATGCCTATGAGGATGGCTCCGACTGCGGTCTCCGTGGCGAGCCCCGACATGGTAAGCCGGCCCACTGCCAGCGTCACCGCATCGATGTCCACAAGTCCCGCTGTGGCGGCAAATACACCGAGACCATAGGAGCCTAACCCGCGCGAGACGAGATTGGCGCCAATTGTCAGCACGACGAGGACGACGGCGAACTTGGCGACGGACCACAGGTCCAGCGGACTTCTGATCGCGGGATAGGGCGCTGCCGCCACGGATGTGGTGACGGGTCGCGCAAGCACCCAGGCGCATCCGAGACAGACAGCCGCAGATGCCGTGAGCACAGGCAACAGATGCGCTGCCATCGCGCTCGAAAATAGCGAGGCTACCAAGCCGCAGCGGATCAGGCTCACGGCGGCAGCCAGTGCGGCGGCGGCAGCACCGCTGGAGGGATCGATCTCGGAGGAACGGACACGTCGCCCGAGATCGATCGTGACCACTGTCGAGGAGACAATCGCGCCGGCCAAGGCTCCGATCATCAGGCCGGCGCGCGGCCCAAGTGCCCGTAAAGCAACATACCCCGCAAAGCTCGCGGATGCGATGAGGATGGTGAGCCACCACAAGGGACGGGGTTCGATGGCGCCCCACGGGTCAATTGCGCCCTCCGGCATCAGGGGGAGGGCAATGCAGGTCGCCGCCAGGATCAGGAGCGCCGATCGCATCTCCTTCCAGGTGATGGACCGAACCCAGGTATGGAGTCCCTCCTTGAACGCCAGCACGATCGTGCCGGCGACAGCCACGGCGGCTGCCACGATGGTCTCACCCACGACCGCATAGAGGCCGAGCGCGAATACCAGCAGCCCGGCCACCGTCGATGTAACCGAGTTGTCGCCATCCTTCAGGGCCTGTCGGAACTGGAATGCGGCAAAGGAGGCGCCAAAAGCCAGCGCCATGGCCGCCACGAGCGTTGCCCCCACTGCTGGCAGTAGCAACCCGGAAACACCTCCCAGGAGGCCAATCAGCGCAAATGTCCTGATGCCGGCAACGCGTTGGCCTTCGCCGTCATCCCGCTGCTTCCAGCCGCGCTCGACGCCAACAAGAAATCCGATTGCCAGTGCAAGGCCAACCCGTTGCAGAGGTTCAAGCCAGATAGGCTCATCCGGCACGGGCAGCTCCCAAGGCAAGAACGGGATCAACTATAACAGCCGTAGGCCCGCAATGACTGCGCAGGATCAAGGAAGGGCTTCCGGAATGAGCGATATGCAAGGGGCTTTTCGACAAGTGAGACGCCCGGTTCCACACCCGGGTCGCTTGGAGACGGGATATAGTTACAACGAATGAGCGAGCAGCTTGAGAGTGGCACATCCCAATCCGGGTTGATCGAACTTCAGATCGATCGCCTCTCGTCACTGTTTGATCCTTTTGATCCCTTTCCAACGCCAACCCGCGACCTGTCGCGCGCCGCTGAGGACTTCATCGTCGGGTGGGCGCGAGAGTTGCCGTCGAAAGCGGCAATACGTCTGAGGCTCCATGTTTCACACGAGGAAGCCTCGTCTGCCGATCAAGTCGCCTTGAAGGCAGCAATATCAAGGCATTTCAACTACAAGGCGGAACTTGTAAGCGGCGATCTCCGAGAGTTGATGGCCATAGGTCGGCTGGCTCTTCTCATCGGCCTGTGCGTTCTAGGCGCGTGTATTGTGGCGCGGCAGCTGCTGCTAAGCGTATGGCCTCAAGGCGCCGCCTCCGGAATTCTTGGCGAAGGATTGATGATTGTCGGGTGGGTCGCGAACTGGCGACCGCTGGAGATTTTTCTCTACGATTGGTGGCCCATTCTGCGTCGACGAAAAATCTATCAAAGGCTTGCTGCTGCTGCAGTCGAGATCGTGCCGCATAGATAACAGGGCGCCGACGCAGAGGTTCGCCGCAAACGGATTTTGTAGCGACGCACTTACAACCGGACGGTTTCATCCCTCGACGCTGACACGCCACCCGGATCGGGGCATGTTCCTTGGGACCAGGGCAATGCAAGGCGACAGACATGGCAAGGATCGTGACGGTCACAATCAACCCGGCCGTCGACGTATCGACGACTGTTGACCGCGTCGAGCCGGTCCGAAAGCTGCGTTGCCGTACAGAAAGACGTGAGCCAGGCGGGGGAGGCATCAATGTCGCCCGGGTCATCAACCGCTTCGGAACAGACGTCGTGGCCGTGTATGCGGCGGGCGGCGTGACGGGGCAGATGCTGCACGAACTTGTAGAGCGGGAAGGCGTTGCGGCGAGGCAAGTTGCGGTCGCCGGGATGACTCGTGAGAGCTTCACGGTCCTGGATGAGACGACCCAGGACGAATACCGGTTCGTGCTTCCCGGCCCAGACTTGAGTGAGGCCGAGTGGGACGCCTGCATCAAGGAAGCGCAGAGCCTGGCTAGCAGGGATGACTACATCATCGCGAGCGGTAGTCTCGCCCTTGGCGTTCCGGAGGATTTCTATGCCCGTCTGGCGACCGCGGCAAAGGCATCGGGATGCCGCTTCATTGTGGATGCGTCCGGCCCGCCCCTGAGACGGGCCCTTGAGGCTGGGGTCTATCTCGCCAAACCCAATCTGCGTGAGCTGGAAGGAATCCTCGATGAGCCGCTCAAGGACCGACAAAGCCAGGTTCGAGCGAGCCGACGTTTGGTCGAGCAGGGCCGGGCCGAGATCATCGCCCTGACACTCGGATCCGAAGGGGCTTTGCTCGTGACGCGGGACGCCGCTTGGTTCAGCGAGCCCCTGCCAGTTAAGGTGATGAGTTCTGTTGGAGCAGGCGACAGCTTTCTTGGTGGGCTGATATGGTCACTCTCCACGGGTAACGATCTCTCAGGCGCGCTGCGCCACGCTGTAGCGGCAGGGTCGGCAGCGCTGCTTGCGCCGGGCACGCAACTCTGCAGACCTGAGGATGTGCGGCGGCTCTCGCCGCAAGTCAGAATAGTTCCTGTGTGATGTTATCTGCATGGCGGATCACACATTGCGCTCCAATTCACGGGCGCCTGCACCTGACTTGGCCAGCTGTTTTGGAGCAAGTCGGGTCGCATTGTGGTAGGCAGTGATCTGCGCCACAGTCCGCTATCGACCGTGGTTTTGTCGGAGGCAGCCTTGATTAGACTCCTTCTTCTCTCTTGCGTTGTCGGACCTTGCGCTATCGCGCTCGTCGCCTGTTCTCACGCGCCGCTCGGGGAAGAAGAGGATCTTGGCGCCTCTCCTGCGGAAATCGCAGCGGGCCAGAAGATGGCGGAAGAGCAGTGCGGAACCTGCCACGCGGTCGCGCGTGATGCACAAAGTCCGATGCGAAATGCTCCGCCGTTCAGCTACCTGGGTCGTAACTATCCTATCAGCAGTCTGGCGGAGGCGCTCGCTGAGGGCATGATCACGGGCCACGACGGCATGCCCGAATGGGAGCTGGAACCAGCCGAGATCAGAGGGTTGCTGGGTTACATCCAGTCGGTCCAGGAGCGGTGATCGGGCTTTCGGGTTGGCGACACAAGGCGCCACTCGCCCGTCAGTCGTTTCATGATTTCACCTACTTGCTTGGAGGAAGCGCGTCGCGCCTTTCGGGGGTGGAGGAGCTTGCGGCCGTGGAGGGTCTCGCTAGGCCCGGACTGCTCCATCGTTTGACGACGCCATACCATCCGCCTGCGATGATCGCGACGAAGATCGAAAGCGCGATGACACCGCCGTCCGGCGCTTCCACGCGAAAGATTTCCGCCAGGAATGGGACGGTCATCGTGCCCAAGAGGACAACCGCTGCTATGGCGCTCACACCCCAGAAGATGTTGTGCCGCAGGTCGAATAGCCGCGTTGCCGTACTCGATGTATCCGCAAGCGCCAGAACGAGATTGCCTATGACGAGCACCATGAAGGCCGCAGCGCGCGACTGATCCTCCGGCAGTTCTATGCCGAGACTCCACGCGTAGATCCCAAGCACCGCCGCAAGCAGGACGGCGCCCTGAATGGCGGCCAGTATGATCTGAGGCCGCCCGAACAGCGGCTCCTTGATCGACCGTGGCGGACGGCGCATAGCAGCGCGATCGCTTGGCTCTGACTCGAAGACCAGCGAACATACAGGGTCGATGATCAATTCCAGCATCAC
Source organism: Hyphomonadaceae bacterium UBA7672 (assembly GCA_002483135.1). Lineage (GTDB taxonomy): Bacteria > Pseudomonadota > Alphaproteobacteria > Caulobacterales > Hyphomonadaceae > UBA7672. Next base: position 76,356 of record DLHI01000025.1, read on the forward strand.
TACATGCATCGGATAGAGCAGCGGCGGCATTCCGAAGAGGATCGGCAGCAACGCCACACCAGCGATGGGGACGTGAATGGCCATGACATAGGTCAGCGCCTTACGCAGGTTACTGAAGATGCGGCGACCCAGCCGCACGCCGCCGACAATTGCCGGAAAGCTGTCATCGAGCAGAACGAGATCGGATGCTTCCCGGGCAACATCGGTCCCACGCTTTCCCATGGCGATGCCGATGTGGGCGCGTTCCAGCGCAGGGGCGTCGTTTATGCCGTCGCCGGTCATCGCGACGATCTCGCCGCGCGCCTTGAAGGCTTCAACGAGCGCCAGCTTCTGTTGAGGCTTGACGCGCGCGAAGATGCGCACCGTCGCGAGCCGGTTGGACAACTCCGTTGGGCTGAGTGTCGCTATATCGGTTCCTGTCAGGACGCCTCCCGTCACATCCAGACCAGCCTGCCGAGCGATCTCAAGTGCGGTCGCGGGATAGTCACCCGTGATCATCGAAACGTCGATGCCAGCGGCGCGCGCCTCGGCGAGAGCGGCTGGGGCATCCGCTCGCAGGGGATCAAGAAAGCCGATCAGGCCGACAAAGTCGAACGACGCATCTTGCGGATCTCGGATCGCTTTGCTGGGGTCGTCGGCCTTTGCCACACCAAGGACGCGCAGTCCGCTCGCCGCCATGCCGACCAGCGCTGCATTGATGGCTTGCTGCTCGGCCAGCGGTATCTTGCAAAGGCGCAGGATTGCCTCGGGTGCTCCCTTTGCAGCCCACACCGCTCCAACCCCGGTATGCCAGGACTGGATCACGGCCAGTCGATCCGGCTTGAGGGGAAAGGTGCTGACCGGTTCACTGCCGCTGCTGGCCAGCGTCGACGTCGAACGATCTGCCAACACTTCGTAAATGGCGCGGTCCATGGGATCGATGGGATGCGCCGCAGACGCAAGAAGAGCGACGCGCACGACCTCTCCCGCGGCGCTGTCCATGTCGGCGCCAAGATCAAGGCCGTTGGCCCAGACTGCGCCGACCACCATCCGGTTCTCGGTGAGCGTGCCGGTCTTGTCGACGCACAGCATTGTCACCGCACCAAGCGTCTCGACCACGGCCGCGCGGCGCACCAGCACCTGATGACGGGCAAGCCGCCATGAACCGATGGCGAGAAAGACCGCCAGCACCATCGGAAACTCTTCCGGAAGCAACGCGATTGCGACGGTTAGCCCGGCCAGCCCCCCCGCAACCCAATCGCCCCGGACGAAACCGTAGGCTGCGGCTACGAGCAGGCAGAACACAACCGCCAGCGCGCTCAGCAGCAAAACCAGCCGGCCTGTCGTTTCCTGAAGAGGCGTGCGTTCCATTTCGCCAGACAACGCGGAACCGATGGCGCCAATTCGGGTTCGAGGCCCGGTCTGCGTGACCTGCGCCAGACCCTGTCCAGCGAGCAGCATCGTCCCAGCGAACAGGGAGTTTTCATGATCCCCGTCGCCGTTCTCGGCTCTATTAGCATGCCAAGGTCCCGGCTGCTTGATGACGGGTACCGACTCGCCTGTCAGGGTAGACTCGTCGACCGTGAGGACATCCCCCTTGCGATAAACCGCATCGGCGGAAATGCGCTCGCCCTCTGTGACGACGATGATGTCTCCGGGAACAAGATCTCGCGCCGGGACGCGCTGCTGGCTCCCACTGCGGATGACGTGTGCAAATGGCTCGGCCAGTTCTCGCAGGGCGGCAAGCGCACGTTCGCTGCGGGCGTCCTGAAACACGACCAGTCCGATCGAAACGGCTGCGCCGCCAAGCAGAAACAGCCCCTCGCCGAGATCGCCGACGACCAGGTAGAGTGAAGCCGCTGCAAGCAGGAAGATGAACATTGGCTCGCGGAGCGTGCCGATCGCGATTGTCAGGATGCTGCGGGACCGGGCTGTCCTCAGCGCATTCGGACCGTGCTTCTCCAGAAGCGCTTCGGCTTCCGCGACACTCAACCCCGTCAGTGGCTCTTCGGCCATGCAGTTTCGCTTCGCTATCTCGGCCGCGCTGAATGTCAGTGCGACATGAAAAGCGGGATGGTGGACTTTGCAAGCAATTCTAGGGTGGCGCCTTGCGCCTCCCAGCGAGGCCGGGCGTCTCCAAGGCCGTCTCGATTGTATCCGTCACATCGTTCGCCCGCTCTGTTTCATCTCCGGTACCTCAAGGGCTACGACGAGCCACAATTCCCCCGGCCAATGAGCTCAACCGGTTCGGCAGTTGCGGACGCCGGACAGGCGGTGGGCTTGGCCGCGAAACGGACGGCCTCACCCTCCCGAAACTCGACCCGGCGCGCGGACTGCTTCCCTCCGTTTCCATCCCCCCAACGCTCTGGTTCCTTGACGCAACAATGAAATGGCAGTATCAGTGCCAATAACGGCGGACCGTTCGATGCGTCGGCCGGAGCAGAAGTTCGTCGCTGAGCGCATGTTGCTGATGCGGTGTCGGTAAGGGGGATGTGGCCATGTCATTGTTTCCTCCAGGCACAAACGCGCACTATCGCGGTCCGGTCATATCGGCCTGGTTTCTGATGATCGCCGGCGTGCTCGAAATCGCGCCAGGCTGCATTCACTATCTCCTGCCGGATGGCGGGGCCGGCGTGATCGCAGGCATTGATCTTTCGGCTGGCTCCGAGACGATCATCCGCGTGTTCGCCTGGATGGGCGCTGTGCAAATTCCCTTTGGCGCGTTGCTGTTCCTCATTGGCCTTCGCTATCGCTCGCTTGTTCCGCTCGGCCTGCTGACCGTTGTCGTGGTGCGCGGCTTGATGTCGATCGATGCCTGGTTGCTGAAGGGCGCGGGAAGTGATCACCACCCGCCGGAACATTTCGCCAGCCCGGTCGCGACGGTTCTTGCGCTGGCTTTTCTTGTCCTGTCGCTGCGCGAGCGGCGTGTGGCGCCGACCTGATCATGTCGATCCGCACTCTTCTCGTGTCCCGCGTGGCCGAAATGATCACGGGCGAGGCGCGCCTGCAGTCACGTCGCGCGCGTGAGGAAAAGCGACGTCGCGCGGCGCGTGAGCCCCATCGCGTCGACTATTTTCACCAGGCCGACGATCCGTATTCGTGGCTCCTGGCCCAGGCGTTGCCGCTTCTGGCCGCACGCTACGAGATTGATCTGCGCTGCCATCTCGTTTCGGCTCCAGAGGACTGGGCGGCGCCAGAGCGAGCCAGCCTTGAAGCCTGGTCCCGTCGCGACGCGGAAATCCTTGCGCTGAAGGCGGGCCTCGTCTTCGTCAAGTCCGCCCTCCAGCCCGACCCCTCGCGTGTCGCAGCTGCGGAGGCTGCGTCGACAGCATGCCTGATGGAAGCGCTGCCCGCTCAAGGCCTCAGCCGCGTGTGCGAAGCGCTTTGGTCGGGTGCGCCAATGCCGGAGGCGCGCGGAGATGCAACCGCAGCGAGGCGTGAAGGTGATGCGCTGCGCCGGAAGCTGGGGCACTATCTGGGCGGCATGCTGCATTATGGCGGCGAATGGTACTGGGGAATCGACCGGCTTCACTTTCTGGAAGAAAGGCTGACTGCGCTTGGAGCGCGTCGCGCGGATGGTCCGCCTGCCGAAATCTACGCCCAGCCTCTTTCGCCACGCGCTGACGCTTCGCCCGGTCATGGCGGCGAGATTCACTACTACCTCTCGTTTCGTAGCCCCTACACCTACATCGCCGCCGAGAGGGTGAGGGCGCTCGCGGATGCCTATGGGCTCGCGTTGAAGCTACGATTTGTTCTGCCGATGGTGATGCGCGGACTTCCCGTGCCGCCTGCGAAGCGAAACTACATCACGCTAGATGCTGCGCGCGAGGCGCGGCGGGTCGGCGTGCCGTTCGGTCGTGTGGCGGATCCTGTCGGCCAGCCGGTCGAGCGCGGATACTCCCTCCTGCCGTGGGCAATCGATCAGGGGCGCGGCTATGAATACTGCCTCGCATTCATGAGAGGCGTGTGGTCTCAGGGCATTGACGCGGGAAGTGATGGCGGCATGCGCCGCATTGTGGAGGCCGCGGGATTGAGTTGGCAGTCGGCAAGGCCGCTGATCGGCGGTGACGGGTGGCGCGCGCAGGCCGAGGCCAATCGCGTCGAGCTCACATCACTCGGCCTGTGGGGCGTTCCAAGCTTTCGCTTCAACGAAGTTTCGGCCTGGGGTCAGGACCGCCTCTGGGTGATCGAGGATGCGATCCGCGCCAGCCGTCAGTGAGTCACCAAGGGGAGCAAGGCCGTGCAGGTAATCAACGACGTCTATCCAAGCGATCCAGCGCAGATCGAGGCGCTGCGGGAGAAAGGGCCGGACGGCCCGATCTTCATGGTCAACCTGCTGAAGTTCAAGGACAAGGCGGAGTATGAGGACGGTCGCGCCACGACGCTGACAGGCCGCGAGGCGTATCACATCTATGGCCGGGCCGTGACAGAGATCCTGCCGAAGTTCGGTGGCCGCGCCGTGTTCGCCGCTGACGTCACCTTCCTCTCGCTGGGACGTGTCGAAGATCTGTGGGACGAGATCGCCATCGCGGCTTATCCGCAACGCGCGGATATGGTGCGGATGTCCTTCTCCACCGAATGGCGCGAGGCGTCGGTGCACCGGACCGCGGGACTCAAGGGTCAGCTCAACATCGAGACGAAGCTGACAGAGGGAGATTTCCTGCCCGAATGGCTGACGGCGTTGGCCCGCAGCATGAAGGCTGGCGCATGAAGCTGCGTTTGATTGCACTTGGAGCCGTGGGCTTGGTCGCTGTAGCGATCGCTTGCGCCTTCCTGTTTCAGCGGCAGATCGGGGAGGCGATGTTCCGCCAGGCCGTGGCTGAGAATGTCGGCCGCGACCGTGCAGCCGAGTTGCCGGACGGGCTGCATGTGTTCGTCTGCGGCTCGGGCTCTCCGATGCCGGATCCCCTACGGGCCGGACCCTGTCTGGGTGTCGTGGCCGGGAATCACGCAATCGTGGTCGATACGGGATCGGGAGGTCCAAGGCGGCTTGCGCGCATGGGCTTTCCGGTAGGCCGGATCGAGAAGGTGTATCTCACGCACCTGCATTCGGATCATTTCGATTCGCTAGGCGAGCTGATGTTGCAGGCGTGGGTTGGCGGATCGCGTGGCCAGCCTCTTCCCATCGCAGGACCCCAGGGTGTCGAAGAAGTCGTCGCCGGATTCAACGCTGCCTATCGCATCGACAGCACTTACCGGACAGCGCACCATGGTGCGGGCGTCGCCAATCCGGCTGGCTTTGGCGGAGTGGCCGAAATCATCCCGGCGCCATCGGGGTCGGGCAAGGCGGCCGTGATCCATGACGAGGGTGGCGTCAGGATTACAGTGATCAGCGTGCATCATGCTCCGGTTGAGCCTGCCTTCGGTTATCGCATCGACTACAAGGACCGCAGCGTCGTTATCAGCGGCGACACCACCTATTCGGCCGAGCTCGTCGCTGCGGCGAAAGGGGCCGACGTCCTGCTGCATGAGGCGTTGCAGCCGGCCATGGTATCGCAGATGCGCGATGCGGCGGCAGCGAGGGGACAGCCCAACATCGCAAAGGTCATGGGGGACATCCTTGACTATCATTCCTCGCCGGAAGATGCGGCGCGGGCGGCGACGGACGCGAACGTGAAGGCGCTCGTGCTGTATCACATCGTGCCGCCTCTGCCGTCCTCGCTGCTGGACGCGGCTTTCCTGGGCGACGCGTCGGCCAACTACAAGGGACCGATTCGCGTGGCCGAGGACGGACTATTGATATCGTTGCCGGCGGGAGGGACAACGATCAGCCAGTCCGTCATCCGCTAGCGGACGGAGATCGGTCGTGCTGGAAATGCAGCTTCGCGCAGACGGGTTTCATGCTAGCTGTGGACACGGCAATTGCAGGGATATCCGGTTGACTGATCGTATTCAGGCCAAGGCGAGCGCTTCGCGTGGGACGCCTCCTGCCGATGATGAGGCTGACGGTCGCCGCCAGCGCTCCAGCCGCAGCCGCGAGCAGATCGTGCACGCCATGATCGAGCTGATCCGCGCGGGCGAGATGCAACCGTCTGCGGCGCGCGTGGCGGAGAAGGCCAATGTCGGCCTGCGCACAGTGTTTCGCCATTTCGAGGAGATGGACACGCTCAATCGGGAGATCAGCGCCATTGTCGAAGCTGAAATCCTGCCGCTGGTCGAGAAGCCGTTCGAAGGCAAGACCTGGCGCATCCAGATGGATGAGTTGCTCGAAAGGCGCGCACACATCTATGAGCGGGTCATGCCCCTGAAGATCGCAGGCAGCCTGCAGCGGTTCCGTTCTCCCTTCCTGATGGAGGACTACAACCGTTTTCTCCGCATGGAGCGGCAGGGGCTCAAACGTGTCCTGCCAGCGAAATTCATGAACGATCCAGTTCTCTTTGCCGCGATCGAAATGGCGACTGGATTCCAGGCGTGGCGCAGGCTTCGCCAGGACCAGCGCCTGCCGGTCGCTGAAGCCCTCAAGGTGCTTCGTTTCACCGTCGAACGGCTCGTGGGCGGAAAATGAAGCGCGCGATCTCGCTTGCGGCTGCAGCGTTCCTGGCGGCGTGTTCTGGTGAGACGGGTTCTGAAGACGCGCCTGCTGCGCGTGTGCAGGTCAGTGAATCGCCGAAGTGCGGATTGGCGTCCGACCAGATCGGCCAGTTCGTGACCGTGCCTGAAGGCGGCTTTGAAATGGGCGCAAACGGCATCTATCCCGAAGAGGGGCCGCCGCGAACCGTCCATGTGGCCGCCTTCGCAATCCAGATTCACGAAGTCACCAATCGTCAATTCCAGCAGTTCGTCGCAGAGACAGGCTATGTCACGGATGCTGAACGGACATCTGCATCGAGTGATCCGGGCGGCGGGTCGGGCATGTTCAAGCAGTCCAGCGACCGGGATACGCCCGGTGGCTGGATGCTGCTGCGGGGCGCGACATGGAAGACGCCGGCAGGACCCGGCAGCGATATCGCGAGCAGGCAGGACCAGCCTGTTGTGCATGTTTCCCTGCGCGATGCGGAAGCCTATGCCAAGTGGGCCGGCGGGCGGCTGCCCACTGAAGAAGAATGGGAATACGCGGCCATGCTCGGCATGCCCGATCCTGCGGACGCCGTTTCAGGCGCCTATGACGCCGAGGGTCATCCAGTCGCCAACACGTGGCAAGGTATCTTCCCCGTGATCAACGAGGCCACGGATGGCTTTGCTGAGGCGGCGCCGGCTGGATGTTTCCCGGCGAGCGGCCTTGGAGTCTATGACATGATCGGCAATGTCTGGGAGTGGACAGCGACGTCTTACGGGCCGCGTCAGAACATGATCAAGGGCGGATCATTCCTGTGCGCCGAAAATTTCTGCAAGCGCTATCGCGGCGCAGCGCGACAGGGGCAGGACATCGACTTCTCCTCCAACCATATCGGCTTCCGCATCGTCCGGGACATTGCGCCGTAGGCCGCTGCAGAACAGACGGCCCACGCGCACCTGATCGCCAACCCTCGATCAGTTTGGCCAGAAGACATACTCGTCGTCCGGCGTCGCCTTGTCGGCCAGAGACTTGTCGACGGCGACCGCGCCTTCTGTCGTGTGTGGGTAGAGCGGGGCGCGCGCTGTTGCCTGGTGATCCGCCAGGAGCTTCTTGAGCTCCGCCACCTTGTCCGGGTTCGTTTCGGCAAGGTTGGTCTTCTCGGTCGGGTCGGTTGCAAGATTGAAGAGCCAGGACTTTGCCGGCTTGTCGGACACCTGCAGCTTCCAGTCACCCTGGCGCACGGCTTTGTAGTACGCGCTCTGCCAGAAGATGACGTCATGCGGCTTGGCCTCCGGCGCGGCTGTTCCCATGGCGAAGGGAAGAAGATCGACCCCATCGATCTCCACGCCCGCGGGAATGGTTCCGCCGCCCGCTGCCGTGAATGTCGGCATCAGGTCGATGTGGGCGACCGGTGAGGCGATCTGCGACTGTGGAGCGATGTGCCCCGGCCAGCTGACGAACATGGGAACGTGAATACCCCCCTCGAACAGCGTCATCTTCCAGCCGCGATAGGGTTGGTTGATTTCGGGCAGGCCGATATATCCTGCCCCGCCATTGTCGCTCGTGAAGACGATGATCGTGTTGTCTGACAGGCCTTCGGCTTCCAGCGTATCGAGGATGCGGCCCACGCTGCGGTCAATCGAGCGCACCATGGCCGCGTAGACGCGCAGCCGCTCGGGCTGGATGTCGCCGACTGCGTCGTAGTCCGCTTTCGTCGCCTGCAGCGGTGTATGTACGCCCCAGTGTGCGAGCTTCAGGAAGAAAGGCTGATTTCTGTTCTTCCGGATCACGTTGATGGCTTCGTCGGTCCAGTAGTCGGCAAGGTAGCCGCGGGGTTCGAACCACGGACCTTCATTGTAGGATGCGGCATACTGCATGCGCGACCACAGGAAGGCGTCGATCGGATCGAACGGAACCTTAGCATTGACCACATTGGGATCGTTCTCTGGCAGGTGAAGACCGGAAGCCATCAGCAGCGCCTCGTCGAAGCCTTGCGCGTTGGGTCCGAACTCCGGGCCTGTGCCGGTGTGCCATTTTCCGATGTGCACGGTGTGATAGCCAGCGTCACGCAACACCTCGGCTATGGTGACTTCAGAGCCGGGCAGGCCTTGCCGTGTGTATGTGGGCGCCTTCTCGGCCTGTTCCTTGTTGTAGATGATTGGCGGCAGCCCAGTGGCGCTGGGGTCATCGAGCATGGAAATGATGCCGCCCATGCCGTCGGGCGTAGGCGTGAACTCGAAACCCGTGCGGGTCGGGTAGCGGCCTGTCATGATCATCGCACGCGAAGGGGCGCAGGTCGCCGTGCCGGCATACGCCTGCGTGAAGACGGCGCCACGCGCGGCGAGGCGATCAATGTTCGGTGTCGGCACACGTCCTCCGGCGACGCCGCCGCCGAATGTCGAGATGTCGTTGAAGCCGAGGTCATCGGCCAGGATGAAGATGATGTTCGGCTTCCGCTCGCCGGGCGCGACAGCGGCCTCGGACGGACCATCCTTCCACGGAACAGGAATGTTGGGGCCCACCTCCTTCTTGCCGGTATTGCCGACGACGAACAGGACGATGGCCTTGCGGTTGAGCCAGCCAACGCCGCCTCCCACGAGGACGACAACGAGAAGGCCGATCAGGATTTTCTTGAACATAGGCAGTTTCCGCTTCAGAGGCCGGCCAGCAGCGCGTCGCAACTCGTGCCCGCGCACAAGGCCGCGATTTCAGCCCGGTCACTCGCACTCAATGCGCTGAATTCATCGCGAATCCACTTCAGGCATTTGGCCTGATAGGGGAAGGTGGGCTGCGTCCAGGGTCGTCCGTCAATCGTTGCGTCAAAGCTCGACGCTCCGCTCATGACCGCCTTTGCGTTGGCGAGCAGGAAAGGCGCATAGACGCGACCGATCTCGGTCAGCAGCGGCCGAATGCTGGCGCGCAGTGCGTCACGGGAAGCCCATTCGGCATCGACGGGAGCAAGGCCGGATAGATCCTCCACGCGATCAAGCCAGCCGCGCACGCGCCGTGATGTCTTCGCGGTGATGGCGGCAGAGGTCGGCTCGACAATAGCCAGCTGAGTCAGTTGTCCATACAGCGCGAAATCAGCCGAGGAGGGCCGCGCGCCGAGAACATAACCCTGCCGCTGTACAAGGCCGTCCAGCGCGACCAGCAGGCGCCCGTAACTGCTTTCGATCGTTTCGGCGGTCGTGGGATTTGAGCCTACCACGTACAGGCGATCTATCTGGCGCTTCGAGATGAAGTCGGATGCTGCGGCAGCCTCGTCATCGGGTATGGCGGGCTGGTTCCAGAAGATGAGCATCGGCCCGGCATTGTCGGCGTCCGCCTTGTGAGCCCAGCGAAAGTGAAACATGCACTTGGTCAGCCACTCGTCGGCATAGTCCTCGATCAGATAGTTGAGAAAGCCGAGTACGGGATCTGCCGGCAGGACCGAACGCCCGGAATACTCTCTCTCCAGGCGGCGGATGATCGGTGTTGAGTCGACCACGGCCTCGAGCCCGCCGCCCGCCTTGGGGAAATAGAATGTCGGCAGCAGCTTCACGGCCGGCTCGGGATATCCAGCGGGAGGGTTACGATGGCTGGCCCAGATAATCGCGTGCGGAATGCGGCGGAAGCGCAGCAGGGCGAGCATCTTGCGCGTATAGGGCGAGCCCGGCGCCCCCATCAGCTCAAGCGATCCTGCTGACAGGCTCATGCGACGACCTCCCCGGCGCTGGCGCAGGCGCATCATCAGCCCAGCCATTCAAATGGCAGTTAGAGTGCCAAAATACGGCTCCGTCAACCGGGACAGGGTACGCCCGGCCTCTACTTGCCCTTGAAAGCGGGTGGCCGCTTCTCGAGGAAGGCCTGCCTGGCTTCCCGGGCATCCTCGCTGGCAAAAGCGCGGCGAATGTTGGCGAGTTCATAGCGGAGCTGCTGCTCCATGTCGCTGGATTCCATGGACTTCACCATGCCACGCTTGAGCAACCGCAGCGTGATGGGCGACCAGCGGCACAGCTCGTCACAATACTCCGCCAACCGCTGGCTAAACCTCTCGTCGTCCACGACCTCGCCTGCCATGCCGATAGCGACGGCTTCTTCGCCGGTCACGGTGCGATTCTCCATCATGAAGCGCATGGCGCGCTCATAGCCCATGGCCTGGGGCAGGGTGATGGTGAGGCCGCCATCGGGCGATCCCCCAATCCGCGTGTATCCGGCCATGAGGCGTGCTCGCTTCGCCACAAGCCGAACATCGCAAGCCATGGCGAGGCCAAGACCGGCGCCGACCGCCACACCATTGACCCCGCCCACAACTGGCTTGTCGCAGCGCTTGCGGATCGAAAGCAGGAAGTGCCCCACCCAACCCAGATCATCAAGCTGGGCGTTCTGCGGGCTGAGCGGCGAGGTGCGCTCCTTCATCGTAAGGTCGAGGCCCGCACAGAATGCGTCGCCGGTTCCGGTGATGGCCACGACCCAGATGTTATCGTCCTTGGCTGCATCGTCGATGGCATTGACAATCGACCAGGCAAGTTCGTCCGACAGAGCATTCTTGAGATGCGGCCGGTTGAGCGTCAGCGTACGCACGTGACCTCGGTCGGCGATACTCACCAGTTCAGTCATCGTAGCCTCCCGCAACACTGGTTTCCAGTTGTCCTCAAGGTGTGCCCCATTGCGGCGATCAACGCCAGTTGCGGTCGCGCGGGGCGCCGGTTGGCTCCGACACAGAGCTTGGCGCGATCGGGGCCGCCAACAGACTCCCGATCTGGGGCGAGAGACGGTCGCTGATGATGTTGCGCGCCGGAGCATTGAGCGTCTGAAAGACCCTCTGCAGGTTGGCAAGGCAGCGGGCCCGATACGGTGATGTCGGTGTGGTCCAATCCACGCCGAGATTGACCCAGCGCACTTCGTTCTTCCCCGCGAGGATCGCTTCGCTATTGGCGACGAGATAGGGGATGTACTCCTCCCGGGCCATCGCAAGCAGGGGATCAAGATCAGCCGGCGCCTCGTTCACGGTGGGTGACCTGGCGAGCTGCGCGGGTGTGGCGGCCCAGAGGCGCAAAACCCAGGCAAGCGTATGTGGTCCGCGCTCGCGAAGTATCGCAGCGGGCGTGGGGTCCGAGGAGAAGTGCCGGAAGAATGGGCCGAAGAGACCAAAGTCAGCTTCGCAAGGGCGCGCTCCCAACAGGTAAGGACGCACGGAAAAGATGGGCTCAAGAATCGCAATGGTGCGCAGAAAGAGATCTTCGATTTGTGGCGCGGTCGATGTCGTCACGCCGTCCTTCTTTAGAAAGACTCGTCGCTGCCTGCGCAGAATAACCTGTCGGCGCAGGAAAAGGGGACCCGGCGCGTCGCGGAGCATTGTACGCGCCAGTTGCGAACTCATCAGCCGGGCGTCTTCGGGGAACGCCCAGCGATAGTAGAGCGCTGGACGCCAAAGCCATTCGTCGAACAGATCTTCAAGTAGAAGGCTGATGAAAGCGGTCGCCGGGTCGGCAGGCTTGAAGCGAGGCTCCGCAGCTCCCGATTCGAAGTGAGCAATGATATCCGTTGTGTCTGTCAGCCACTTGCCGTCGGGCGTTTCGACCTGAGGCATCTGGGCAATGCCCGTCGCGCGCGCGCATCGACGGAAATCGGCCAGGTCCATCTCGATATAGTCGAACGAAATTCCCTTTGCCCGAAAATAGGCCTCCAGCTTGCCCGTGAAGTAGGACAGCTTGAGCCCGTGCAGTGAGTATCGCCCGCCGCTTGTCATGCCTTGGCTGCGCGCTTCCTCTTGCGCCGGCGCAGAAGCCAGAAGACCAGGAGGCCGATTGACCCGACAACGCCGATCCCGATCGCGATAAGCGTACCGGCATGAAAGGAAAGTTGCCGCCCAATCGCATTGCGCCGCACCTGACGCTCAACCTGATAGCCCTCAGGAAGCGGGAGAACGCCCGAGCGCTTCGCGTAGGCGTCATAGTCGGCCAGCATCGCCTTGAAGAGTTCCGGCTTCGCAGCTGAGAGATCGTTCACTTCGGCCGGGTCCTTGGCGTGGTCGTAGAGCCGCCATTGCCCGTCGCCCACCGGCGGCATGTTGCGGACGATTTTCCAGTTGTCGCGAAAGAGCGCCGAGTTCCCGGAAACTTCTACGCCAACAGTATCGGCAGGGCCGTAGGCGCGTTCGGTCTGTCCGGTCAGCATGGGCAGGAGGCTGCGCCCTGTTATGGGGCGGGCGCCCGGGGGCGCAGCTGCGCCCGCGCCGGCAAGGTCCAACAGGGTCGGCGTAACGTCGGTGACAAATGTCAGGCCGGCAAGGCGCTGGCCTGTTGGAACGCCGGGGCCGGCAATGATCATCGGCGCACGCAGGCCGCCATCCGAGGCGTAGAATTTGTAGAACGATCCTGGCGCCGATATCGCCGATGCCCATTCAGGTCCGATGAAGCCAAGGCTGCCGCGCTCGCCCATGCCTTCAAGGTTCCAGCTGTAGCCGTTAAGCGCCATCCAGATATCCATCCAGGGTTCGTGCACAGGATCGCTGGGTTCAGGGCCGTTGTCCGATGTGATGACGAAGATGGTGTTCTCCAACTCGCCACGCGATGCGATGTGCTCCATCAGGCGCCCAACATGATGGTCCATCGCCTCGATCATGCCGGAATAGACTTCCATCGCGCGGGCGTACTTGGCCTGTTCGTCGGGGTCGAGCGAGGGCCACGCGCGCGTTCCGGCGGGCATGTTGGCGAAGGGCGCATCCGAGGGAACGATGCCGGCAGCGACGGCGCGATCCCAGCGTGCGCGACGGACTGCTTCCCATCCGCCATCGAACTTCCCTGCGTAGCGGTCCGAAAATTCCTTCGGCGCCTGGACGGGAATGTGCACCGCCTGAAAGGCGAGGTACGCAAAATAGGGAGTGCTGCGCTCGCCCTCGTCGATGTACTGGATCAGGCGATCCACGAGCAGTTCTGAGGAATAGAACTCATCGGGCAGTTTGGCCGGCGCGCCGTCCTCGAACCATGGCGCATCCTTGTAGTAGGGCATGTAGGGCTTGGCCGCCCAATTGTCGGCGCCGGAGGCGTCAAGCGCGAGGGACCGGTCGAAGCCGTGATGGTTCGGCAGGTCGCCCTCGCCATGTCCGAGATGCCACTTCCCCGACATCAGCGTGCGATATCCGTCCGCCCTGAGCCGGTCGGCGATGGTCAGAACGCCGGGCTCAAGGCGCAGCGTATAGCCCGGCTTGTCCTTCAGGTCTGGCGGAAGAACCTCTTCGATGGTCGAGACACCCGTGCGGTGGCTGTCCATGCCGGTCAGAAGCATGGCGCGCGAGGGCGAGCACAGGGGCGAGGTGTGGTAGTTCGTCATCATCGCCCCGGCAGCGGCCAGGCGATCGATGTTTGGCGTGCGCGCTTCTCCGCCGTAGACGCCGAAATCCATGAACGCTGCGTCGTCAACCAGGATCAGGACGATGTTGGGCCGCTTTGCTGCGGCCGGGGCTTCCTGCTGGGCCGAGGCGGGCAGGAGACAGGCCACCCACAGCACGGCCGCGGCAATACCTTTTCGAAAAACGTGGCGCATCATTCGGCCCCGGCGCTGTACACGAGGGCCATGGGATATTATGACACCAAGAATGTCAATTTAGGAGGCTGGAGATGGAATGGATCATTCTGTCTGCCGTGGTCGGGCTTGCCTCGATTGCATGGCTGGGCCTTCCGGCGCTGTTGAGGTCGATGGGGTTGCATCGTCGCTTTGCCGCCCCGAAACGCAATTTGAAGGGCAGGCGCGCCCTGGTCATCGCGACCAGTCACGACACGCTTGGCGATACCGGCAAGAAGACCGGCGTGTTCGCCTCCGAGATGACGGCCCCCTATTACACGTTCCTTGACGCCGGAATGACTGTCGACGTGGCGAGCATCAAGGGCGGGATCATTCCTGTTGAGCCCATGTCCGTCAAATGGCCTCTGAAGTCCAACCATGACGACCGCTTCCTGAAGGACAACGACCTGCGCCAGAAAGTGGCTGCGGCGAAATCTGTCAGCGAGTTGGATGGCGGGCAGTATGATGCTGTTTTCCTCGCTGGCGGATGGGGGGCGGCCTTCGATTTCGAACAATCGCCAGAACTGGGCCGGTTGCTTCTGCAGGCTGACGACGGCGGTGCAGTGATCGGGGGCGTTTGCCATGGACCGCTGGGCTTGCTGGCAGCCCGGCGCGGCAACGGTCAGCCGCTGGTCAATGGGCGCGCACTGACGGCAGTAACGGACAAGCAGGTCAAGGAGCTTGGTATCACGCACACCCCGCGTCATCCCGAACGGGATCTGCGGGCGGCCGGCGCCCTGTTCCAGTCCTCAACCCGGTTCAGGGACATCTTTGCAAGCCATGTGACTGTGGATGGACGGCTGGTGACGGGCCAGAACCAGAATGACGGAGCAGAGGCAGCGGACCGGATGATGCAGGTCATCCTCGATGCGCCTCGCAAGGGAGATTGATCGACATGACGATGGTATTGCGTGCGGTTGTCGGCATTGCCGGCCTGCTGGGCCTGCTGGTTGCCGTCCGGATCTGGATGGCGCCGGAGGAGGTCGCGGCGCAGTTGGGCGTTGCAGCCTCCGGTCCGCTTGGGTTGGCCAGCATCCGCGCAGACATGGGTGGGTTTTTCGGCGCGGGCGGCCTGTTCGCTGTTGTCGCGGCGATCAAAGGGCGCGGCGGCATGCTCCTGCCTTCGGTCGTCTTGATCGGCCTTGCGCTGACGGGACGATTGGTTGCCGTGGCCATCAACGGGTTCACCCCGGATATGGGACCGCCGATGGCGATTGAGGCCGTGCTCCTCGTCCTCTTCGTGGCGGGGTGGAAGTGGCTGCCGCGCTGAGCGCGGCATCACTGCCCATTATTTCACGTCGAGGAATTTGGTGATGCGGGCGACCAGTTCGTCGGCGGCGTCTTCCTGTATGAAATGGTGAGCGTTCGGGATGATGGCGTGATCCTGCCCCTGGGCGCCCGGAATCTTTGCCTGCGCCCGCGTTTCCCAGCCTCGTCCAACAGGATCGAGCTCGCCGAACAGAGTCAGGAACGGTTTGTCGAACGTCTGAAGGCGCTCCCACGCAGCCAGGTTCAGCGGAAGCCCGGGATTGGTCGGCTGCACGGTGATAAGGCTCGGCCAGGTGATCAGGCAGTATTCATAATCGCTGGACGGATAGGGCGCCCGATAGGCTGCAATCTCCCCAGCGGTCAGCTTGGCGACCATGCCGGATTCCAGCATGGGCCATGGAAACTCCGTGGCGACAGCCATCATGCCGACCCACATCTTCATGAAGTCGCTCTCGCCTTCGCCTGTCGGCATGCCGGTGTTCGAGGCGACAACACGCGCGAAGCGCTCCGGATACTTCGAGACAAGATAGAGGCCGATCGTGCCGCCCCAGTCCTGACAGAACAGCGTGGCGTTGCTGATGCCCAGCGCCGTGAACCATTTCGAAGCCCAGTCATAATGGCGGGCAAGCGTGTAGTCCGCACGATCAGCCGGCTTGTCCGACTTGCCCGTGCCAGGAAGATCGACAGCAATGACCCGCCGCCCCGTCTTCAGCAGGCCGGGGATCATTTTCCTGTACAGATACGACCAGGTGGGATTGCCGTGCAGCAGCAGGATCGGTTCCGCATCGCGCGGCCCCTCGTCGACGTAGTGGACGCGGAGTTCCGTTCCATCTTCATCCTTGATCGAGAGATAATTCGGCGACCAGGGATAGCCCGGCAGGTTGGCAAAGCGGTCGTCGGGTGTACGCAGCACTTTCATCCGGGATCTCCTGCCATTTCGCCGCTGCAGCTTGCCGCCAGCGTCCAAGACCTGGCTCCGCGTATATATTGACACTAATCGTGTCAATATGCGGCCGCGGGCATTCAGTCAGTAAGCTTCCGGAATCCGGCGCGGCATTTTGGGGACCTCAGCTCCCGCCCAGAGGGATTACGTCAACGGCCTGCTTGCTGGCTTGCCCGCCCGACGTTCGCACCACGCCGCGCACCGGGGCGACATCGCCATAGTCGCGTCCGTGCGCCACTGCGATGTGCTGGTCACTGACAGGTATCCCGTTTGTGGGATCGAATTCGATCCAGCCCGTCGCCACGCCACACCAGGCGCGCACCCACGCATGCATCGCGTCCGCGCCTTCCAGCCTCTCCTCACCCTCGGGTGGTTGCGTCCGCAGGAAGCCGCTGACATAGCCAGCCGGAATGCCGATCGACCGCAGGCATCCGATCATGATGTGTGAGAAATCCTGGCACACTCCGTGCCGTTCGGCGAACGCTTCCTCGGGTGGCGTGTCGACATTGGTCGAACCCGGATCGAACGTCATGTCGCGGTCCAGCGCCATCCCCACCGCCTCGACAATCGCGCGGACGCTCTGGGCCGCGTCGGCAAGCTGCGCGCGAGCATAGTCCTTGAACTCCGGCCTAGCCTTAACGCGCGGGGAGTCGGCAAGAAAGTGATACGGCGAGTCCGGCGTCAGCGAGCGCAAGCCCGCGATCTCGTCCATCAGCTCGCGCAGGGAAGGCGAGACATCCGGCGCCTCCTCCTCCGCCAGTCGCTCCACACGCGCGCGAAGGCGAAACGCGATCTCCTCATGCGGCGCCCGGAACGCCACTTCCACGGCAGTGTTCCCGAAGAAATCTGTTTTGGCGATCCGTTCGTCCGGCGCCGGTGTGATATCCAGCAGCGACGTGATCACGCGCTGCTGGCTCGTCTGCGACGGCGTCATGTAGAGAACATGTCGTCCGCCCGCGACCGCCGCCCGATAGACATACTGAATGCTGAGCTTGATGTCGTAGATCATGCCATCAACGCAGGTATGCTTGCGTCAGCAGGTCAGACACCCGCCAGAGCTCGACGCGCACCTCGCTCAGCCGCGACGTGTCAAGGCTTTCCGGCGCTGCGACGGCGACATCGGCCTGCAGTTTCAGGATCGCGCGTGACAGTTCGGACATCCCATCCGCCTCCTGCGCGCCGGGCAGGAAGGCCACTTGCTCCTTCATCTCCTCCAGCTGGTACAGCACCGAACGCGGGTTGTTGGCGTCGCACGCCAGCAGGTCGATCACGGTCGACCGGCTGGTCGCCACAGCAAACAGCCGCCGGTGCGTCAGTACGCTATCGCCGACTTCGACGACAAGGTCGAGCGCGCCATCTGGCGCTCCCTCGTCTGCGAACCACGCCAGCGCTTCCGACATGTTGATCGCCCGCTCCAGTGCGCGCCCGATCGTCAGGAAGCGCCAGCCTGCGAAGCGGTACATGTTGTCATGCACCAGGCCCGAAAAACCCGTGACCTTGTGCAGCAAGCGCCCCAGCGCCCGCGCTGATTCATGCCCCGGCGAAACATCTGCAAGCTCGGCGCGCGCGCTCGCCGCAAGATCGTTCAGCGCCGTCCAGCCATCGATCGAGAAGCGGTCGCGCACCTGCGTCGCGCTCGCCGTCGCGGCGCTGATCGATGACAGCAGCGCCGCGGGCGCCTCGCTCGTCGGATCGGCGCCGTGGAAACCGGGAAAGGCGCGCACGTGCCCCAGGAGCGGGGTGTCGTCCCGTCCCGTCTCGGCCAGCCGCACATGCCAGGCGCGCAGCATACGGATCAGGCCCTCGGCGCGTTCGACATAGCGGCCCATCCAGAACAGGTTGTCCGCCGCGCGACTTGGAAGCTCCACGCGCCGCGAGCGCTTGTAGGGCGCAGCGGGCGAGGGCAGCAGCGTCTCGTTCTTCACCGGTTTGTCCGACAACACCCAGACGTCCGCCACCGATCCGCCGCGCTGCATGGCGATCGCCGTTGCATCCTGCGAGTGTCCGATGCGCGCATAACCGCCCGGCATGGCGCGCCACCCGCGCGGCGTTCGCGCCAGAAAGACGCGCAGGCTCATTGGCCTTGGCGTCAGCGCGCCATCCACCATCGCCGGCGTGGTCGACAGCGTGACCGCTTCCTGCCCCACCAGCATCGCCCCGCGCTGGTCGATCATCTCGCCCAGATTCTGTTGCCGCTCGGCCAGTGTCGCGCCCAGTTCCGTGCTGTCCTCGGAATCAAACAGCATGCGCGTCGACAGGGCCTCCCCGATCATCATCCGGTCTGCATGCGCCAGCACATGCGCCCGCTCGGATTCCTGCCCGCACCACCATGTTGCAATGTTTGGCAGCTTAAGCGGCTCATCCAGCAGCGCCTGCGCCATGCGCGGCATGAAAGCCAGCAGCGCCCGCGTCTCGAGTATGCCGGAGCCCAGCGCATTCACCACCGCCAGCTGCCCGCGCCGCACCGCCTCGACCAGACCGGGCACGCCAAGCCTTGATTGCTCGTTCAGCTCCAGCGGATCGGCGAATGCCGCATCGATACGCCGCCACAGCACGCTCACAGGCTCCAGGCCGGCAATCGTGCGCACCATCACCTGGCCGTTCTCCACGGTCAGGTCCTCGCCCTCCAGCAGCATGAAGCCGAGATAGCGCGCGATATAGGCATGCTCGAAATAGGTGTCGTTGAGCCGTCCTGGCGTCAGGATGCCGACGCGGCTGTCCGTGTCGCCGCGCAGGTCGTTCATCGTGTCGCGGAAGGCCCGGAAGAATCCGGCCAGCCGGTGGATATTCGCTCGCGCAAAGTGATCGGGAAAAACCCGCGCCGTCGCCACGCGGTTCTCCAACGCGAACCCCGCCCCGCTTGGCGCCTGCACGCGATCGCCCAGCACCCACCACTGGCCGTCGGGCCCCCGCGCGATCTCGAATGCGATGAAATGCAGGAACCGGCCTGAACGCGGCCTTACGCCCACCAGCGGCCTCAGCCATTCCGGCGACATTGCCACCAGCGACGCAGGTAGATGCCCCTCCTGCACCAGCCGCTGGTCGCCATAGAGATCGGCCACGATGCTCTCAAGGAGATCGGCGCGCTGGATCAGCCCTTCGGTGATTGTTGCCCATTCCTTCTCATGCACCAGCACCGGGATGTGGCTCAACGGCCAGGCCCGCTCCGCCTGTCCGTCGCCATACTGGCGGAAGAAGACGCCGGCATCGCGCAGGTACTGATCGCCCTGTTCGATGCGATGGGAGATTTCCTCGGGCGACATCGCCGCCACATGGTTGATGAACGCGCGCCAGGCCGGCCTTACTGCACCGGCCGCATCGACCAGTTCGTCCGATACGCCGGGCAGGGGGCGATAGCCCGCCAGCAGCCGCGCGACCGCATCTGGTCCGGAGTTCGGTTTCACGGACGACACGTCAGCCCCTTCGGAATCGCCTCTAGATACCCGGTGCTCGCCTCAGGTCCAGAGTGTGCGGAAACTCCGGGTGCGGCGACTCGTCCCCAAGCTGATACATCCCCGGGGAATGTCCATGGGGTTCGAACCGGGCCAGACGCCGCGCCTCCGCCTCATTGCCGTTGACAGGGAAGGTGTCGTAGCTCCGCCCGCCCGGATGCGCCACGTGATAGACACACCCGCCGATCGCCCGGCCGGTCCACGAATCGAAAACGTCGAACACCAGTGGCACGTTGGTCGGCAGCACGGGGTGCAGCGACAGCGGCGGCTTCCACGCCTTGTAGCGTACGCCCGCCACCGCCTCGCCATTGCCCACCTGCTGCAACGGCACGGGTCGCCTGTTGGCCGCCACGCGATAGCGTTCCGGATCGGCCGCCGTCAGCTTCACCTGCACGCGCTCGGCGGATGAGTCCGCGTAGCGCACCGTCCCGCCGATCGCGCCGGTCTCGCCCAGCACATGCCACGGCTCCAGCGCCTGCCGCACTTCCAGCTTCACCCCCTCGACCTCAATCTCGCCGCAGAACGGGAACCGGAATTCCAGCTGCGCTTCGAACCATTCCGGCCGCAGCTCGAACCCATGCGCCGAGAGATCGCGCAGCAGGTCGAGGAAATCCTGCCAGACGAAATGTGGCAGCATGAACCTGTCATGCAGCGTTGTTCCCCAGCGCACCAGATTGCCGCTGATTGGAGACTTCCACATCCGGGCAATGATCGCGCGCACCAGCACCTGCTGCGCCAGGCTCATCCGCGCATCCGGCGGCATCTCGAAGCCTCGGAATTCGACAAGACCCAGACGCCCCGTCGGTCCATCCGGCGAGAACAGCTTGTCGATGCAGATCTCCGTGCGGTGCGTATTGCCCGACACGTCCACAAGCAGGTTGCGCAACAGCCGGTCGACCAGCCAGGGCGGCGTATACGGATCGCCTCCCGGTCCGGCGCCTGGCGTATGTATCTGCGACAGCGCGATCTCGAGTTCGTAAAGCGCATCATGCCGCGCCTCGTCGATGCGCGGCGCCTGGCTTGTCGGCCCGATGAACATGCCGGAGAACAGATAAGAGAGAGACGGCCGCTTCTGCCACAGCAGCAGCAGGCTCTTCAGAACATCCGGCCTTCTGAGGAACGGCGAGTCATTCGGCGTCGCGCCGCCGACCACCACATGGTTGCCGCCCCCTGTGCCGGTATGCCGACCGTCGATCATGAACTTGTCACAGCCAAGCCGGCACTGCCGCGCTTCCTCGTAAAGTGTCGTCGTGATGTCGACACACTCACGCCAGTCCGCGGCGGGATGCACGTTCACCTCGATCACGCCAGGGTCTGGCGTCACGCGCATCACATTGATGCGCGGATCATGCGGCGGCGCGTATCCCTCGATATGCACCGGCAGCCTGAGCTGCTTCGCCGCCGCTTCCGCCGCCGCCACAAGCTCGAGATAATCCTCAATTCGTTCGACTGGCGGCATGAACACGCACAGCCGCCCGTCGCGCGCTTCCACCGTCATCGCGGTGCGGACAGAGCCCGCAACTTCCGAGAACGACTGCTCCTGAATCTGCTGCCGTCCGCCCTCGTTCGCCGTGAACTGCGCCCGAGCCTGTTCAGCGGGAGGATTGCCCTGCAGCGCATAACCCTGCGAGGTGGTGATCGCCGCATAGTCCGGCAGCGGCCCACGCTCCTCGCTCGGATCAGCCGGGATCACGTGCGGATACAGCTGGGGCGGAATCCACGTTAGCGACTCCAGCGGCAGGCGGTATCCAACCGGACTGTCGCCCGGCGCCAGGAACATGTGCCCGCGCCGCAGCTTCCACTTCTCCGACTTCCACCGACCTTTTGTGGCGACACGACCCGGTGCGTCCGCCACGGCCGCCTTCTTCTTCGCCGCGCCCTTGCCGACCTTCGCCTTCGTGCTGGCCTTGGCCTGCCAGCGCTGGATCGGCAGCACATACCCCGTTGGCTCGGTCAGGCCGCGCTCGAACACGCGCGCGATGCGATTGCGTTCTTCGGGGTCCTTCAGCTTGGAGTTTTCCGGCGTCACATTCTCCGGAAGATTTCCTTCCTTGAGAATCCAGTTCGCGGGATCTTCGTAAGCGGGGATTACGTGATCCGCGCCGACGCCAAGCTCTTCGGCCATCGCCTGCAGCAATCGTTCGGCCTCTACCTTCGTCGCCGTGCCCGCGCCGTTCTCGCCCGCCACCAGCTCCGGATCATGCCAGATAGGCTTGCCGTCGCGCCGCCAATACAGCGAGAACGTCCAGCGCGGCAGCGTCTCGCCGGGATACCATTTGCCCTGCCCATAATGCAGGAATCCACCCGGCGCGAAGCGGTCGCGCAGCCTCTGGATCAACTTGTCCGCCAGTTTCCGCTTGGTCGGTCCATCCGCGCCGGTGTTCCATTCATCGCCTTCGAAGTCGTCGATTGAAACGAAGGTCGGCTCCCCGCCCATCGTCAGGCGCACATCGCCCGCCTTCAGCGCCGCATCCACCTTCTCGCCCAGCGCATCCAGCGCCGCCCAGCTCTCGTCCGAGAACGGCTTGGTGATGCGCGGGTGCTCCGCCACGCGCTTCACCTTCATGTCGAAGGCGAAGTCGATCTTGGCTTGTCCGGTGAAGCCGCCTGATATCGGTGCGGCGTTGCGATAGTGCGGCGTCGCCGACAGCGGAATGTGGCTCTCGCCCGTGAGCAGTCCGGACGTAGGATCAAGCCCAATCCATCCCGCCCCGGGCAGATAGACTTCGCACCAGGCGTGCAGGTCGGTGAAATCGACGCTGGTGCCTGCCGGTCCATCCAGCGCGATCAGGTCCGGCTTCAGCTGGATCAGGTAGCCCGACACGAAGCGCGCCGCGAGGCCCAGATGGCGCAACGCATTGACCAGCAACCAGCTGGAATCCCGGCACGAGCCAGACGCCTTTTCGAACGTCTCTTCCGGCGTCTGCACGCCGGGCTCCATACGGATCAGGTAGTTTATCTCGCGGCTCACGCGCGCATTCAGGTTCACGACGAAGTCCACCGTGCGGATCTTGTCGCGCGACACCGTCGACAGAAACTTCTTCAGCCGCGGCCCCATGGGCTCCGGCTTCAGATAGATCGCAAGGTCGTCGGCGATCTCTGGCGGATACGCGAACGGATAATTCTCCGCGCTCTCCTCAACGAAGAAGTCGAACGGATTGTAGACTGTCATGTCCGCGACGAGATCGACCTCGATCTTCAGCTCGCGTACAGGCTCGGGGAAGACATAACGCGCTAGCCAGTTGCCATAGAGGTCCTGCTGGTAGTTCACGAAGTGCTTGTCGGGGCTCACCTTCAGAGAGTGCGAGATCACCCGCGTCCGCGAATGCGGCGCCGGCCGCAGCCTGATGACCTGCGGCCCCAGCACCACCGGCTGGTCATACTTGTAATGGGTAAGGTGATAGATGCTGGCCTTGATCGACATGGAGCGCAGCGTTCCACAAACCGTGCGCCCCCGCCACGGTTTTCCCGTGGCAATGACGTCGGCTGCTCAATTCTGCGGCGCCTCGGCTGCGGCTCCGGGCATGCAGGATTCACGCGGCAGGCGTGCTGTCAGGCCGATTATTGCGGCAGGCCGGCTTCGATGAAGGCGGCCAGAGCATTGAGCTGGGCTTCCGAATACATCGCGCCCATCGGCGGCATCGTGTCGGTCGCGTTGATCTTGCCCTTCACGATCTTTTCCTTGACCGCTGCGGCGTCCAACCCGGCCGTCAGCGCAACGCCCATCTGCGTCCCCGCGCCCGCCGGTCCGTGACACATGACACAGTACTGGGCATAAGCCGCGCGTCCCACCGCGTGGGCGTCAGCGGCAGGCACTGCAGCCGGGGTCGCCGCCGGAGCGGGCGCAGCCGGCGTGGCGCCAGCATCAGCCGTCATCGGCGCATCGGCCGGGGTCGAGGCCAGCGAGTCCGTCGTGTTGTCGGCAGCCGGACCGCTCGGCGCCGTCGGCTCCGCAATCTCGGCTGTGGGTGGTGCTTCCGCAACGGGAGTCTCGGCAGCGGGCGTGCAGGCCGCGGCAAGCGCAAAGGCGGCGGTCGTCAGAAATACGGTACGGAGTTTCACGTCATCCCTCTCGATTGCACACCAGTACTAGTTCGGCCCACTACTTCGGCATTGCCGGATAGCCCGGCTCCACCTGGACGCCGAATGAATTGATGGCAAGCCCGGTCATCGTGTAGCCCCCGACGGTATACACGATCTCTATCCGCAGTTTCATGCCATAGTATTTGGCAAGCTCCGCCCATGTCGCATCGGAAATGAACGCTTCCCGCCGAAGCTCGTCCGCCGCCGTCAGCACGGCGCGCTGCCGCGCGTTCCAGCCTGTCGCGGAAGGTCCTGCTGCGATGTCCGCGATCTGCGCATCGCTCATGCCCGCAGAGTTCGCATACTCGACATGGTGCGCCCATTCGTACTCGGCCCGTATGTTCCACGCCGTCCGCATGATCAGCAGCTCGCGCGTCTCCGGGTCGAGCAGGCTATCGCGCTGCAGGTAAGAGCCGAACCGCGCGCGCGGCCCATAGAGGCCCGGATGGTTCAGCATGGTGGTGTAGAGATTGAGCGCCGTCCCATCCGGCCGTGTCTGCGGTGCGATCATCGCGCGCTGCTCCGGCGTCCACTTGTCCGGCGTGATCGGCGCAATGCGCGGCGCGGAAAGCCGCGGCCGGCCAGCTCGCGCCGCCAGAGCGGGCAGGGGCAGGTCGTCCGGCATGAAATCCACCGCCTCGGGCTCCACCTGTATGCCCAGCGTGTTCAGCGCCATCGACACCAGCTGATACTGCGCCGCCGTGAACAGCAGCTCCATCACTTGTTTGTCAGAATAGACCTTGCGCAGCTCCGCCCACGTCGCATCCGAGATCATGGCGTCAAAGCGAAGCTCGTCCGCCATCCGCAGGACAGCGCGATCTATGTCAGACCACGCAGAGCCATCCGGCGCCGCGGCGATGGCGCGGATCTCCGCATCGCTCATCCCCGCCGACGCCTTGGCGATCCGCGCATGCTGCGACCATTCATACGGCGACTGGCACAGCCATCCCATCCGCAGCATCGCCATTTCGCGATGCCGCGCCGACACGCTCGTTCCGTTCAACAGTACCTGCCCAAGCGGCGACCAGCGGTTGTACAGGTCAACGTGGTGCGCCAGCGTCCGGTAGATATTGAGGTTGGCGCGGCTGCCCAGCATGTCGCGCTGCGCCTCTGTCAGGTCGCGCGTGTCCACCACATCGAGACGGGGCATTGACAAACGAGGCGTGAAGGAGGTCTGAGCAGAAGGCATCGTCACGCACCCGGCCAGCAGTACGGCCGCCGCGATGATCGCAACGCGCATGATTTCCATCCCCGAGGCCGTTTCTTGTCTGTTCCTCAGACTGCCACGGGCCACGACCTGCCGCTAGTCTTACAGCCCCGGCTGATGGCCTTCCGGAATCGGAAGCACATGCACGCCAGTCGCCCGCCCCGCATCCTTCACCAGCCGGGCGAGCGTCGTCGCCTTGAACGCATGCCGCCAATCATCGCCATGGAACAGGCCGACGCGCGCAGCTCCCTCCAGCGCCTTCATCGGCATCACATCCTCAACCAGCATTAGTCGCGGCCCCGGTTCCTGGCATGCCAGCACGCAGCTCAGCAGCGCCACCGGATCGTATGCCGCGACCAGCACCGTCTCTTCCCGCCAACTGCGCAGCAACGCAGACAGGCCAAACGCCTCCGCAACCGACCGGCCGTCGTGGAAGAACACCTGTTCCGTCATCAGCGGATTGACGCTCGTCGCCTGCAAGCCATTGCGCGTGCGGATCACCGGCCGCGTGCGCCTGCGCGTGTGGGCAATAGTCCACCCCAGCCTCCGTCCGACGGAAAGGAGATTGCGCGCCGCCAGAACGGCGGCCGGATCGGGCTCACACCCGGGAACCGCATCGGCCTGAAGGTCGATGCAGAGAAGCCTGCCAGGAAGGTGTGTCATGAGCTTCAGGCCACCGCAGGTCGCGAAGCCGAACGGTCGAGCACGTTCTCGTGGTCCCACTCGCCCTCGGGCCGCATCACCACATAGGGGTCGCTGTCGACCGTGATCGCATCGGCGCGCGCCGCCAGCACGCGCGCGCATTCCACATACTCGTAGTCCGAGAAGCGGAAATCGGCGCGACCCTCGCGCGGCAGGAAGCCCAGCTGCTTCCAGAATGGCGCCAGCCGCTTCTGGATATAGCCGATGGCCAGCGTATAGCCCTTGCGGCTGATGATATCGACCGCCGTCTCGATCATCAGCTTCACGACAGCGCCGCCACGTACATGCTTCATCACGCACACGCGCTCGATCTTCGCGAAATTGGCGAACCAGCGCACGCGCAATGTCGCCACCGGCTCGCCGCGCAGATAGGCGATCAGGTGCAGCGAGGACAGGTCGTTGTTGTCGAACTCCTCGTCATAGGGGCAGTCCTGCTCCGCCAGGAAAACGGATGCACGGATCGCGACAACCTTCATGAAGTCGGAAAGATCGCGAACGATCTCGACTGCCAGGTCGTTGCGCGGGTTATTCGAGCCAATGCTCAGCATGCGACCGGCTCCATCAGCGAGCAGCAGCGCCAGAACAGGTGTGGCGTGTCGTCAAACGGGAAGAAGCCGAGATGGCGCATGATGCGCGCGCCGGCTTCGGTTGAATCCCTGCCGAAGAAGGGCAGGTCAGTGAAATGCTTGTCGATCAGCGTGCGCAGGCCAAGCACCAGCGCGCCGCGGCTTACCTGGTCCTTGCCCGCGTAACACCAGCAATAGAAGCCCGCGAGCGGCTCGCCGAGCCTTGCGACCCATTTCTGGTCGATGTTCGCCGCGTCGAACGTGTTGTCGGCCAGCGCCGCAACGCCCGCCTCCGTCAGCGCCAGCGGAGCGAGGAAGCCCGTCACCATGTCATTCCTGCGGATCACCCAGATCGACGCGCCCGTCAGGCTGTCGACCCGCTTGATCTCTTCGAGCGATGCGAGTCCCGGACCCAGCTCCGCCGTCGCCAGCGCATGCACGGCTACATAGTCGTCATCGCTGACTGCATGTGTGAGACGCACCGACGCCATCATCTCTTCGGAAGCGCCGCGCATGTATTTCGCATGCAGCCGTTCGCCGCCAAGCGACCTAAGCTGTGTGCGCGAATTCCACATCAGCGCCGCCATCACCCAACCACCGTTTTTTATCTTATTAACGTCTTGCTAACCATTCAACACAAACTGGAACATCACGCCATCTCAATTCAGGCAGAACGGGTATGACGACCAGGGAAGGGACCGAGCGGCTTGTCCGCGAACTGGTCGACTGGTCCGACCTTCGCACTTTCTATGCTGTTGCAACTGCCGGCTCGATGAATGCAGCGGCAGAACAGTTGGGAGTTACTCAATCAGCGATCTCGAAACGATTGGGACAGCTTGAGCAAAGACTGGGAACTCGTCTTCTCGAACGCTCGCCGACAGGCATTCAACTCACCGAAGCGGGCGCCGAGGCGCTCGATCACGTCACAACCATGGTGCGTGCAAGTCTTTCGCTCGAGAACACACTCAAGGGACTGGAGGCCAAGGCCGAAGGCGAAGTGAAACTCTGGTCGAACGACGGCGTGCTGGCCTACTGCATTGCGCCAAGTCTCGGCGAATTCCTCGCGGCCAATCCGGGGCTCAGGATTTCCCTTCAGTCAGATCGCAATTTGCCCAAACAGGGCCAGGGCTATGCCGACGTCGTCGTCGGCTTCGATCAGCCGCACCAGGCTGATACCATTTCGTTCCCTGTCGCCACGCTTCATTACTGCGTCTTCTCAAGCCAAGGGTATATCGACACCTATGGCTCGCCCACTGGACCGCTCGATATCGCCAATCACCGCGTCCTCAATCATGTGATGTACGGCGAAAATCCGGGCTGGAAGGAAAAGACGGCCCAGATCGCCGCCCTGATCGAGCCGACTGTCCTCACCGATTGCTCCGCCGCGCTGCTGCAGGCGACCGCTGCCGGCGCGGGAATAGCCGTTATGCCCAGCTACGCGGCGCGCCTCGATGCGCGTCTGGTTGCGCTGCCTGTCCCGCCGCTGGCCTCGGTGAAGGTCTGGCTCAGCTTCCACGAAAGCGCCCGCCGCACCCCGCGCGTACGAACTGTGGTCACCTGGATGCGCGAACTCTTCGACCGCCGCCGCAATCCCTGGTTCCGGGAAGAATTCGTCCCCCCCAACCTGTTCGCGACATCCATCTGGCAGGGCGACCGCGCCGCTTGATTGCTGCTTCGCGGCATCTCGGCCCCTGTGCGCAGGCGTCGCACCCCTGACATATCCTGCGACCAGTCCTGCCCGAAAAATTCCACATTTGCGCATCGAAACTCGATGTTGCGGACGCCCTCCCGAACCCCGCCCGGACACAAGCCCGTCAGGCCCGTTTCCCGTGTGGCGCCAGCACTTGCGAATTAGAGCATCGAACCAATCTGAAGCTTCCGATGGTTCGCTGCGAACACGGAGACAGACATGAATCGTGGAACAATAATCGGTGCGCTCGGCGGTCTTGCCGCCGGAGTGAGCCTCGGCGCGATCGCCCTTGCCGCGCCATCCTTCGCCCATCTCGCACAGGGCTCGACCATCGCCCCCATGGCGGCCCAGCTTGGAACCTCGACCGTCGCCGGCCAACAGGCGCGCTGGGGAACCCTGCCCAACCTCGCCGACCTGGTCGAGGCCGTCTCGCCTGCGGTCGTCCAGATCGAGGTGCGCCAGGCGTCCCCCATCCGGCAGATGTCCGGCCCGCAGGCCAATCCCTTCGCCGGCACGCCGTTCGAGGACTATTTCCAGTTTGGTCCGGGTGGTCCGGGCGGACAGGGTGGGGAAGCGCCTGACCGCCGCGGTTCCGGCTCCGGCTTCTTCATTTCCGGCGGTTATATCGTCACCAACAACCACGTCGTCGACGAAGCCAAGAGCCTCACCGTCGTCCTGCAGGATGGCCGCGAACTCACGGGCACGGTCGTGGGCACGGACCCGCGCACCGATCTTGCCGTCGTGAAGGTCGATGGCTCAAATCTGCCCAAGGGTCTTCCCTGGGGCGACAGCAACCGGGCCCGCCCGGGCGACAACGTCTTCGCAATCGGCGCGCCCTTCGGCCTGCAGAACACCGTCACCGCCGGCATCGTCTCGGCTCGTGGCCGCGACATCCGCTCCGGACAGTACGACGACTACATCCAGGTCGACGCGCCCATCAACCAGGGTAATAGCGGCGGCCCGCTGTTCGACCAGTCGGGCGCCGTCATTGGGGTCAACTCGGCGATCTATTCGCCCAGCGGCGGCAATGTCGGCATCGGCTTCTCGATCCCGTCTGAACTGGCGCAGGGCATCGTCCAGCAGATCATCGACAATGGATCGGTCCAGCGCGGCTGGCTCGGTGTTGCGATCTCCCCGGTCACGCCTGAAATCGCAGCCAGCCTGAACGTCCAGGCCAAGGGCGCTGTCGTCAACAACGTCACCGCCGAAGGCCCCGCCGCCAAGGCTGGTCTGCGCGAGGGCGACATCATCCTGCGCTTTGGCGATCGTGAGGTGAACCACGTCCAGGATCTCACCCGCGCCGTCGCCGACACCAAGGCGGGCACGCCGCGCGACGTTCGAATTGTCCGCGATGGCCGCGAACAATCCATCCGCGTCACCATCGCCAAGCTGGATGATAGCGCAGCGCCCAAGCCGGTGGCGGCCAATACGGCTCCCTCCGACGCTGGCGGCATGTCGCTGGCAGAACTCGGGCTTGGCCTTGCAAGCCGCGATGGCGCCGTCGTCATCACCTCGGTCGGCGTCAACTCGCACGCCGCTGACCTCGGCATCCGCGCCGGCGACCGCATCGTGAAAGTGGGGCAGGACGCCGTCTCCACCCCCGAAGCTGTCCGCAAGGCAGTCGACGCGGCTCGCAAGCTGGGACGCACCGCCGTCCTCCTGCAGGTCGAGCGCGACGACCAACGCTTCTTCGCTGGCATCCCGATCCAGGATTGATCGGCCCAACGTCACGAACTGAAAGCCCGGACCTGAACAGGTCCGGGCTTTTTTGTTTTGCGGCTCCCCGGGCCGATTAATTCGCCGCACCCCCGAAAACCCCAGCAAAAATGGGGTTCCATCCGCAGCCCCGGCAGGTTTTGCCTACCCTTTCTTAACTACTCCTTTGCGAGGGTTAACGGCCGGAAACCATATTCGCCCGGGAACCATATTCGCACGGAGTAGCAGGCATGGATGGCCTGGAAGTTCTCGACTTTGGGCGCGACGCGCTCTGGACCACCGTCTGGATGTGCGCCCCCGCGATGATCGCCGGCCTCGTCGTCGGTCTCGTCATCGCCTTCTTCCAGGCGCTGACCCAGATCCAGGAGATGACGCTCGTCTTCGTGCCCAAGATCATCGCGATCTTCGCGGCGCTGCTGATCTTCCTGCCGCTCATGGGCGCGCTCCTCGCGGGCTTTGCCGAACAGGTCTTTACCCGCATCGCCGAGTTCTGAGAGGCCGCGCTCGTTGGACTGGCTGAACCAATACGCCTGGATCGGAGCGCTGCTCTTCGCGCGCCTCGGCGCCGTGTTGATGATCGCCCCGGTCTGGGGCGAACAGTCCGTGCCCGCCACCATGCGGCTCGCTCTCGCCGTGCTGGTCACGGCAGTGCTCGCGCCCTCGCTTGCCGCCGCCGCGCCGCCGCAGCCAGGCAATTTCATCGATGCCATCCCGCTGATCATCAGCGAGATCATCATAGGCCTCATCTTTGGCCTCGGCGCCCGCCTGATGATGAGTGCGCTACAGGTCGCCGGCGCCACCGCCGGCATCGCCTCGGGCCTTGGCTTCGCGCAGCAGATCGACCCCATCGCCAGCCAGCCCGCAGCCGTCTTCTCCGGCTTCTTCTCGCTGATGGGCCTTGTGTTGATTATGTCCGTCGGCCTCCACCGCGTGATGATCGAGGCGGCCGGCGACAGCTACGCCATCTTCCCGCCCGGCGCCCTGCCGCCCATCGGCGATGCGACCCAGTTCGTCATCGACGCCGTCTCCAACTCCTTCCGGCTCGGCATCCAGATCGCGGCGCCCGTGCTCGTCTTTTCACTGATCTTCAACATCGCCCTGGGTCTTGTCTCGCGCCTGATTCCGCAGGTGCAGGTGTTCATGACCGCCATGCCGCTGTCCGTGATGCTCGGCCTTGCTGTCATCGCGCTCGGCCTTGGCGGCGGACTGATGGTCTGGCTCGACGCGATGGAGACGCAGATGCGTCTCCTCACGGTGCGATAGGAGAGCGCCGTGGCAGAAGAGCAGGACAACAGTCAGAAGACAGAAGATCCGACACAGCATAAGCTGGAGGAAGCTCGCAAGAAGGGCGACATCGCCAAGTCGCTCGATGTCCCGATATGGTTCCTCATCCTCGCGACCGCCGGCATCATGGCCGCCGCCGGCCCGATCAGCGCAATGATCGCCGACCCGCTGACGCGCATCATGGATCATCCCCACGCCTTCCGGCTGCAGGATGGCGGCGCCCAGCAACTGATGGGCAGCCTGCTTCTCTCGCTGCTCGTTCCGCTCGCAATCATCTTCGGCGCCATCGCCGCCGCCAGCGTGCTCGGCCACCTGGTGCAGCATCGCCCGCTCTGGACGGCTGAGAAGATCAAGCCCGATCTCGCTAAGCTGTCCCCCGGCAAGGGCCTGCAACGCATGTTCGGCTCGCAGGGCTGGATGAATCTTCTGAAGTCCATCCTCAAGATGGCCGCCATCACCGCCGCGATGATCTACGCCGTCTGGCCTGAAGCCACCGCGATCTCGGAATCGAGTCAACTCGAACCCGCCGGCCTGCTGGCGATGACGCAGGCCATCGCCGGCCGCCTGCTGATCGCCGCCATCGTCGTCATTGGCATCATCGCGGCGATGGACTTCGCCTGGCAGCGCTTCACCTACATGCAGCGCATGCGCATGTCGCGCCGGGACATCCGCGACGAGAGCAAGCAGCAGGAAGGCGACCCGCACATCCGCGCCCGCCTGCGCCAGATCCGCCTCGAGCGCTCACGCAAGCGCATGATGCAGAACGTGCCCAAGTCCACCGTCGTTATCACCAACCCGACCCACTACTCGGTCGCGTTGCGCTATGATCCGGAAAAGGACGCGGCTCCGGTCTGTATGGCCAAGGGCGCCGACGACGTCGCCCTGCGCATCCGCGAGAAGGCGAAGGAACACAACATTCCCATCGTCGAGAACGTGCCGCTGGCGCGCGCCCTGTTCGCGACCGTCGAGGTCGAGGAATCGATCCCGCGCGAGCATTTCGAAGCCGTCGCCAAGGTCATCGGCTTCGTCATGAACACGAAGAAGGGGAGGGCGCGATGAGCCGCTTTTCCCGAAACGCCAGGTTTCTCCACAGCATCTGCAATCCGATTCGGATGCGAAACATTGACTCCGCCGGTCCCACAGCTTGTGGCCGGCGGTCGCAAGGGACTCAAAACAGGGCACAATCTGTAGAGCTCCGACCGGGGATTCCCCTGAAGAGTCAGATCGTTAACATGGCGGCCCCAGCTAACACGCGGGGCCGCGAATCACCCCACTACTATCCGGCTAGCCAGCGGAAGACCGTCCATGACTGACTTCATCGAACAATCCGGCGAAAAAACCGACGCGGCCGCCGCTGGACCGCGCAAGGGATTTGACTGGATCCAGTTGACCTTCTGGGCCGCCCTGGTCGTTGCTGGCGGTGCGGCCGGCATGGCGATTACATGGAGCGAGGCAGTCGGTCCCGCCGGCGCCGTGCTGGTCATCGCGCTTGGCGCCATGGCGCTGGTGCTCATCATGTGGGGCGTTCGCGGCGCCGGCCGCCGCCTCGGCGTTTTCCCGGATCGCGGCGCAGCCGAAGCCGCCGCCCAGACGCCCAAGCGCCATCTCTGGCTCGATGCGCTCACCGAACCGGCGCTCATCTCCGATCGCGGCGGCGCCAGCGTCGCCGCCAACCCTGCCTATCTCGAACTGGCCCAGCTCGCCCACGTCGTCGGCGATAGCGCACACGCGCCTTCGGTCGATCGCCTGTTCTCGTCCAACCCCGGCATGGCCGCGCCGATCTATCGCCTGTCCAAGGCCGCGAAGATGGGTCTTGCCCGCACCGAACTCCTGCCCGCGCTCCTGTTCGGCGATTCCCATTCGCCGGTGCAGTACGAAGCCAGTGTCGCCCCGCTCGCGAAGACTTGGTCGCTCTGGCGCCTGCGCCGCGTCGAGGGCGTCGTGCCCGCCGCCGGCTCGGTCGATGCGCGCGCGCTCTATGTCGAAGATGCGCCCATTGGTTTCTTCTCCGCTCGCCGCGATGGCCGCGTCGTCTACATCAATCAGACCCTGCGCCAGATGCTCGGCCTGCCCGACGGCGACAGTGCCCTGCGCCTCGAAGACATCATGCGCCCCGAAGGCCTCAAGCTGATGAAGCGCGAAGTCCGCGGACAAGCCAGCCAGCGCGCCGAAGTCGTCCTGCGCGCTCGCGATGGCGTCGAGTCCACCGCAACTCTGATCACCACCTGGGCGGGCAAGGGCGCCGAAGCCCACACACGGTCCGTCGTCTACATCGCCAGCGCCGCCGAACAGCAGGCGCGCCGCGCACCCGTTCCGGCTGGCGCCACCAGCGCCGAACCGGTCGACATGCGCGCCATCGCCGCCCGCTCGGACGACACCATGTTCTCCGACGCCCCCTTCGGCGTCGTCCGCCTCGATGGCGAAGGCGTTGAAAGCGCCGTGATGCTCGACGCCAACCGCACGCTGGTTGAAATGACCGGCGGCCGCGCCCAGCCGGGCCGCCGCTTTGCTGATCTCTTCGTCGCCGACCAGGGCGCCGCCGCACTTGCCGATCAGCTGTCCAAGGCGCTCGATGGCGCCGTCAATTTCAAGCTCGCGGGCGACGGGCAGAAGTCAGTCGATCTCTACGTCGTGCTCGATCGCCAGGGCCGCCCCTCCACGGCCTATGTCATCGACACGACCGAGAAGAAGCTGCTCGAACAGCGCCTCGCCCAGGGCGAGAAGCTGCAAGCCCTCGGCAAGATGGCCGGCGGCCTCGCGCACGAGTTCAACAACATGCTGGCCGGCATCATCCTCAATGTCGACAAGCTTCAGATCCGCCATCCCCCGGGCGATCCCACCTTCTTCGAGCTGAAGTCGATCAACGAGTTCGCCTCACGCGGCGCGCAACTCGTCCGCACCATGCTGGCCTTCACCCGCCGTCAGGTCTTCCGTCCGGAAGTCTTCGACGTCACGGACGCGCTGTCGGACTATTACGTCCTCCTGCGCGACATCATCGACGAACGTATCAAGCTCGACGTGGTCCATGGCCGCGACCTGCCCCGCATCAAGGCCGACAAGGGTCAGCTCGAGACCGCAATCACCAATCTCTGCACCAACGCCCGCGACGCGATGATCGAGAAAAGCGGTGGCGGCCGCCTCGTCATCCGCACCTCGCGCTCGGATGCGGCCGCCGCCCGCAAGGACGGCTTCACCCATGTCACCGACGGCGACTATGTTCTGATCGAAGTGGTCGACGATGGCGGCGGCATTCCGCCCGATATCATGGAGAAGATCTTCGAGCCCTTCTTCACCACCAAGGCCGAAGGCAAGGGCACGGGCCTCGGCCTCGCCACCGTCTATGGCATCGTCAAGCAGCTCGGCGGGTTCATCTATCCGGTCTCGAAGGTCGGGCGTGGCACCACGTTCAAGATCTTCATGCCGGCGTGGGATGGTGTCGAGGAGCAGGCGAGCACGGGCGGCGTTCTCGAAACGGCGGAGCCGGCCCCGGCTGCCGCCCCCGCCCGTAGCGGCGATCTCGCCGGCCGTGGCTCGATCCTGCTGGTCGAAGACGAAGACGGCGTGCGCGGCATCGCCGCCCAGCTGCTTGCCTCGTTCGGCTACTCGGTCATCGAGGCCAGCGACGGAGAGAAGGCGCTCGAGATCATCAAGGAACAGTCGGGCAATATCGACCTCCTCATCTCGGACGTCGTCATGCCCGGCATGGATGGCCCGGCGCTCCTCAAGGAAGCTCGCCCCTGGCTCTCCAACACGCGCGTGATGTTCATCTCGGGCTATGCCGAACGCGATCTCGCCAAGACGCTGGAAGACGATCGCGCCATCAGCTTCCTGCCCAAGCCCTTCACCCTCCGTCAGCTGGCGGAACGCGTGCAGCAGGAACTGAGGGAAGCGGCCTGAGCCAGAAACCTGCCGTTCAGCCTGCCACGGCCTTCATCCGCGCAGCGGAAAGCGCCTGGCGGCTGGCGGCGGCATAACCCTCCCACGGGTCGCCCTTCATCTCCTTCAGACGCTTGTCCAGCGTCTTCATCGTGAACGCTCCCGCAGATTTCATCCGCTTCAGTTCTTCCCACGCGACCGGCGTCGCAATGGTGGCGCCATCGCGGCGGCGGGGAGAGTAGGGCGCAATGGCGGTGGAGCCGCGCTCATTGCGCAGGTAGTCGATGAAGATGCGACCCTTGCGCTTCTTCTTGGCCATGTTGGCCACATAACGCTCCGGCGCGCTCGCGGCCAGGCGGTTGGCAAGATCGTGCGAGAACATCTTCACTTCGTCCCACGAATTGCGCCGCGCAATCGGTGCAATCACGTGCACGCCCTTGCCGCCGGTCAGCATCGCAAAGCTTGCAAGGCCTAGCGACTCCAGCACATCGCGCACCTCGAACGCCGCCGCCCGCACCTCCGCAAAGCCCAACTCCTCGTCCGGGTCGAGATCAAACACGATGCGTTCGGGCTTTTCGATGTCGTCCGCGCGACAGCCCCAGACGTGCAGCTCCAGCGCCCCAATCTGCGCGGTCGAGACCAGCGCTTTCTTCGTGCGTACCACCAGATATTGACCGGTCGTCCCGTTCTTCTCGCGGATGCCCACCGTCTCGATGTCCTCAGGCGTCGATGGGTTGGCGTGTTTCTGGAAGAAGCACTCGCCTTCCGCCCCGTCGGGACAGCGCACGATGGACAGCGGCCGGTCTTTCAGATGGGGCAGGATCAGGTCGGCATGGTCGGCATAGTACCGCGCGAGAGCCAGCTTGGTGAGGCCCGTGCCCGCCCACAACACCTTGTCGGGCGACGTCAGCCTCACACCCATCGGTGCAACCCCATCCCCGCCACGGGATATTGCAGTCCGCTTCGTCGATCCCGTAGCGGATTTCGCCACCTTCACCTCCGCCGACGAACCGCAGCCGGTACGGCCGCCGCAAGTCGCACCAGGCGACCAGCGCCTAGCCCCGCAGCACCGCGCCCGTGCCCTTGGCGACAGACTTGATGATTGCCTGCGCCACCGCCTCGATCTGCTCGTCCGTCATGGCCGCGCCGCGCGGTTGCAGCGTGACTTCCACCGCAACAGACTTCTTGCCCTCGCCAATGCTGGCGCCGCGATAGACGTCGAACACGCGCGCCGCCGTCACCAGCTTCGGATCGCCCTTCAGCGCCAGGCGCGCAATGTCGCCGG
The DNA here is from genome assembly GCA_002483135.1 of Hyphomonadaceae bacterium UBA7672. GTDB lineage: Bacteria > Pseudomonadota > Alphaproteobacteria > Caulobacterales > Hyphomonadaceae > UBA7672. The sequence goes on from DLHI01000025.1 coordinate 112,449, forward strand.
CCGGAACCTTCTCCTCGACCACGAACGCAAAATCACGCCGAACAGGCGTCTGGTCGGCCTTGTCCAGCACGGGCCGCGTCTTCGTCGCCTTGGCCTTGGGCAGCGGCAACGCATCCAGCGCCAGCTCGATCGCCAGCACGGGACCATCGACGCCCAGCTGCTTCAGGAACTGCGGATGCAGTTCCCCGAAGCTCGCCACGATCTGCTTCGGTCCCAGCCGCAGCGTCGCCGCCCGACCCGGATGCCAGAACGAACCTTCCGGCGCGCCGACCTGGAACTTGTCCGGGTTCTGGTCCAGCGCGATCAGCATCGCAAACAGATCGGCCTTCGCCGAGAAAGCGTTGTAGGGCGGAGGCGGGCCCTGCCAGTCGCGGCCCTTCGCGGCTTTCACCACGGCGGCCACATGCATGCGCTGGTCGTTCGGCTTGTCGCCCGGATAGACCGGACCCGCCTCGAACAGGCGCACATCGTCCGCGCCATGGTCGGCATTGCGCTGTGCGCCCTGCGCCAGGTTCGCCAGCATCGACGGCCGCATGTAATCGAGATCCGACGCAATCGGATTGTCGATGGTCAGTGCATCCTGCAGCTGGTTCGCCCCGCCGATCATCAGCGCCGCCGTCTCGTGATGCATGAAGCTCCACGTCACGGTTTCGAGGAAGCCGCGCCCCGCCAGAACCCGCCGCGCCACGCGCACCCGGTTCTGCATCGGCGTCACCACCACACGCACCGGCCCTTCCGGCGCAGGCAGCATCTCTTCGGGCAGCTTGTCATATCCCTCGATGCGGATCAGCTCCTCGACGATATCCGCCGAGCCTTCCACATCCGGCCGCCACGACGGAACCTTCGTGGCCCAGATCATCTGCTCGTCATGCTGCGCCTTCGGCGGCACGATCGGCTCGAAACCCAGCGCGCGCAGGATCTGCTCCATGCGCTTCGCCGGCATGTCGAGACCCGTCAGCCGCTTCATGTCGCGGGGCTTGAACGCCACGGGCTTCGGTCCCTCAGGAACCTTTCCCGCTACCACGACTTCCGATGCTTCCCCGCCGCAAACCTCAAGGATCAGCTTCGTCGCCAGCTCGATCCCGTCCAGGCACGAATGCGGGTCAATGCCGCGCTCGTTCCTGAAACGCGCATCCGAAATGATGCCCGTCGCGCGCCCCGTCCGCGCCGTGCGATTGGCGTCAAAGTAGGCGCTCTCGATGAACACATCGACGGTGTCGATGGAACAGCCCGTCGACTCGCCACCCATCACGCCGCCAAGCCCGATGGCGCCGCTATCGTCCGCGATCACGCACATCTCGTTGAGGTTGGAATGCGTCTTCCCGTCCAGCCCGACGAACGAATCCTGCGCCGTGCCCAGCCGCGCGCGCACATCGCCCTTCAGTTTCGCAGCATCATAGACGTGCAGCGGCCGGCAACGGTCGAACGAGATGTAGTTCGTCACGTCCACCAGCATGTTCTTCGGATTGATGCCGATGGCCTTCAGCCGCTTCTGCATCCAGTCCGGCGACGGCTTGTTCTTCACGCCCCGGATCAGCCGCCCCGCAAACACCGGGCACGCGCTCTCATCCTCAATGCGCACTTTCACCGGGCAGGGGAATGTCCCCTTCACCGGCTTCACCGGCTCAAGCTTGAACTTGCCCAACCCCTTCGCGCCAAGATCGCGCGCAATGCCCACAACGCCCAGCCAGTCCGGCCGGTTCGGCGTCACCTCGAAATCGATCACCGTGTCGAGCGCTAGCGCATCCGCGACCGGCGAGCCAACCTTCAGATCATCCGGCAGCTCGATAATGCCGCCATCCGCAATCGCCTGCTCCTCGGAAATGCCAAGCGCCTCGGCGCGGAACTTCCAGTCGTCAAACCGTGCAATGCGCAGGCGGAACGGATCCTCATCCGTCTTCATCTCCCCGCCCGAACACAGCATGCCGTTCGAAACAACGCCGCGCACAGGCTTGGGCGCAAGCGTGATGCCCGACCCCGGAATGTAAGCGCCAATTGGCGCATATGCCGTCACCAGACCGGGACGCGCATTGAGACCGCCGCACACGATCTCCTTCATGCCGTCCACAGTCTCGACCTGGCAGACCTGCAGCTTGTCCGCATTCGGATGCTGCGCCGCCGAGATGATCCGGCAGACAGTGAACTGCTTCAGCGCCTCACGCGGATCATGCGCCTCCTCAACCTCGAGGCCGGCCTGCGTCATCGCCTCGAGAATCGCAGGCAACCCGGCGCTCGTATCGAGATAGTCCTTCAGCCAGGGGAGGGTGAATTTCATTGGGCGGACTCTTTGCGCTTCACGATCGGAGTGTCCAGGTAGACGCCATAGACGGAGTTACAAATCTCAAGCTCGCCGCCATAGGAAATGTGCACGTAGCGGTCGCTTTCATAAAGTGGCTGCGCTTTGCGTGCTGCCGCGAAACAGCGGGCGTCTACACGAGCGGTCAATATCACTTGGCGTCCGTTCAGGTCGGCCGGAAGATCTTCATCCGTCAGCACGGTAACCTCGTTCGGGCCATCAACGATCGAGTTGTTCCGGTAGGCAGGATTGTAGTCGAAGCGCCCCTCAACGCGCACCCACTTGCCGTCCCAAGACGCAGGAGCCGCTTCAATTTCATTGAGCGTTGTGGCGACGGCGTGTGAAACTGGTTCATATGTAGCGCACGCAGTCAGGGTCAGTGAAGCAGCCGCGCCTATCAATGCGCAGAGCTGTCTCACGAAAGCCCCCCCGTCACAGTCGGCAGCAGCCACGGCTTGAAGCCGTAGTGTTTGATCCACTCAACATCGGCTTCGAAATACGGACGCAGATCGTTCATCCCGTATTTCAGCATCGCAAGTCGGTCGACGCCGAGGCCGAACGCGAAGCCCTGATAGACTTCCGGATCGATATTGCACGAGCGCAGAACGTTGGGATGCACCATCCCGCAGCCGAGAATCTCCAGCCAGTCATTGCCTTCGCCGACCTTGATCTCGCCACCCGAACGGTCGCAGCGGATATCCATCTCCGCGCTCGGTTCGGTGAACGGGAAGAAGTGCGGGCGGAAGCGCGATGTCGTGTTCGGAACCTCGAAGAAGCGCGAGAAGGCTTCGGTGAGGCACGCCTTCAGGTGGCCCATATGGACCTTGTCGTCGATCACCAGGCCTTCGATCTGGTGGAACATCGGCGTGTGCGTCGCGTCCCAGTCTTTTCGGTACACGCGCCCCGGCGCGATCACGCGGATCGGCGGCTTGTTCGCCAGCATCGCCCGCACCTGGATCGGCGAGGTATGCGTGCGCAGAAGTTTCCGTGAGCCATCGGCCGCCGGCTTCATGAAGAACGTGTCGTGCATCTCCCGCGCCGGGTGGCCCGGCGGGAAGTTGAGCGCGGTGAAGTTGTGGAAGTCGTCCTCGATGTCCGGACCTTCAGCGACCGCAAAGCCCATGTCGGCGAAGATCGCCGCCAGCTCCTCGAACACCTGCATCACCGGATGCAGCGCACCCACCGGCTCGTAGCGCGGCGGCAACGTCAGATCCTCGCGCTCGGCTTCAAGCCGCACATTCAGCGCAGCCAACTCAAGTTCGGCCTTGCGCGATGTGATCGCCGCCGTCAGACGGTCCTTGAGGCCGTTGAGGGCAGGGCCCACAACCTGCCGCTGCTCCGGGCTCATCCCGCCCAGCTCGCGCATCAGAAGCGAAACGCGCCCCTTCTTGCCAAGCTCGGCGACGCGGATCGCTTCAAGCGCTGCCTCATCAGAAGAGGAGGCGATCGCCGCAGCGGCGCTCGCCTCGATCTCTTGAACTTGTTGTTCGATAGCCATGCTTGGTCTCGTGCGTGAGGTGCGCACGGGGCCATAGTCCGCCCCGCGCTTGCGGTCGGAACTAGCGGAGAAAGGCTTCGGAGATAAGTACTGGCAGCGATTAAGCCGCCAGCGCCGCCCGGGCCTTCTCCACCAGGGCGTTAAACGCAGCCGGCTCGTGCATGGCGAGGTCGGCCATGACCTTGCGGTCAACGCCGAGACCAGCCTTGGTCAGGCCGTCGATGAAGCGCGAGTATGTCAGCTTGTCATCGACAAGACGGACAGCCGCGTTGATGCGCTGGATCCAGAGCGAGCGGAAATTCCGCTTCTTCTGCTTCCGGCCTTTGTAGGCATTCACGCCGGCCTTGACGACGGCGGCCTGGGCGGTGCGGAAGGTATTCTTGCGACGGCCGTAAAAGCCTTTGGCGGCTTTGATGACCTTGCGGTGACGGGCGTGGGCCGGAACTCGGCCGCGTGCGCGGGGCATAGGGAAACTCCGATTATCTGATCAGGGAAAACGCCGCGTAACGGCTTACTTGACGCCGTAGGGCAGGAACTTCTTCACGATGCGGGGGGTGTCAGACTCGGACACGACTTCCGTGCCGCGATTCTGGCGGATGTACTTCGCATTGTGGCTGATCAGTCGGTGGCGCTTGCCGGCGACGCCGTGCTTGAGCTTTCCCGACGCAGTTTGCGAGAACCGCTTCGCAGCGGCCTGCTTGGTCTTCATCTTCGGCATTTTCATCTCCTGTTGGCGACAGTCCGGCCCGAAAATTCCGTTAGGAATCAACGGCGCGACGCCTGAAATAAGTCCCGGGAGGCATGCCATTAGCCCGTCCGGTCCTGTGGAAGGCGGGGTTTATACGCGGGAAGCGCGGAAAAGCAAGGCGCTAGCAAGGCCAATATGGAACCGACGCCAAGGCCATACATTGATACCGGGGACCGGCATAATGCCGTGGGACCAGGGGAGTGCCAAAGGGCCGGACCCGGTCAGATTACTCCCACACCGGGGCGAACCGCCCGAGGGAGAGAAACATCATGTCCACTGAAAGCATCATCATCGCGCTGATCATTGGCGGTATCGGCGGCTGGCTGGCCGGACTCATCGTCAAGGGCGCCGGCTTCGGAATCATCGGCAACATCGTCATCGGAATTCTCGGCGCGCTGTTGTCGTCCTGGCTGCTGCCGCAGCTTGGCCTCGGCTTCTCGGTCGGCAATGCGCTGGTCACCAGCATCCTCTACGCCATGGTCGGCGCAATCATCGTGCTGGTCCTGCTCTCGCTGATCCGTCGAGCAGCCTAACGCTTCTTCGCCACACCTAGCAGCAGATCCTGCAATCGCGCCGACTGGCGCTCGAGGTTGAAATCCTTGAGCGCCAGTTCGCGCCCCTTGTCCCCCATGGCGCACGTCGCCGCGACATCGCCCGTCATGTGCGCCAGTCGCTCGCCCAGCGCCGCATGATCGCCCTCGGCAACCAGCCAGCCGGTCTCGCCATCCCGCACGCATTCGGGAATGCCCGCATGCCGCGTCGCCGCGATGGCGCAGCCCGATAGCATCGCCTCGACGCAAACGGTCGGCAGCCCCTCGGCATCTCCCGTCGATGCGCGCCGCGATGGCACGCAGACGATCATCGCCTCGGCATACTCGCGCGGCATGTCCGCAGGCTGCACCCAGCCCGGCAGCTCCACATCCATCCCCGCCGCTTTCAGTCGCGCCTCCAATTGCGGCTTGAGATCGCCATCGCCCACCAGCCGCACGCGCCAACCGCCAAGCTTCTCGCGCACTGCGATCAGCGCGGAGACCAGCGTATCGACGCCTTTCTTCTCCACCCACCGCCCGGCAAACAGGATCAGCTTCTGCTTCTCGCCTGGAACGAATCGCGAAGCATCCGCGCCGTTATAGTTCACCACCATCTTTTCCGGCGGGCATCCCGCCGCTGCAAGCTCGCCCTTGATGAACTCCGACACCGGCAGGATCAGCGCCGCCTCGCGCCACAGGTCCGCGCGCCTCCGATTGTAGATACGCAGTGCGCTGTTGCGCGTGTTGGCCGTCTTGGTCGCGTCTCCGCCATGATACGTCACCACCAGCGGCAACCCCATCTCCCGCGCCAGCGGCAGCGCATACGCCGCCGATTTCCCGAAATGCGCATGGATCAGAACCGGCCGCTCTTCCTCGAGCCTCGCCTTCAGCCGCGCCGACACCACGCCAAGCTGCTTGAACCCCGTCTCGCTCAGCGGGCCATACAGTTTGTTGAGCGCAATCGCTTTGACGCCCGCTGGCGGCTGCTCACGCAGCTCGCTGCCGATGAACACCGGCTGCAGCTGGTCGAATGATTTGTACGAATTGAGGATGAACCCCTCTGACCGCGCAAACATCTTGTCCGCAAACACGAGGAACTGCCGCTTCACGTGCGATCCCCCCTGCTGGCGCCATCGTTGGGGGCGTAGCTCTATCCTAGTCAATCAAGGTCGGCAAAGGGGGAGGCGCTAGTAACACCGCAGGGCGTAGATCACCCCATTCTTGTCGATCATCACGTTCAGCCTGTCGCGCCGCAGGTCCATCGTCGCCATCGTGTCCGGCCGCAGGTGGCGCACGCCTGGCCCCTCGGGCGGCACGTCGGGCGACGTCGCCGGTTCGCCGATCAGGTCCATATGCGCCCGCGCCTCGCACAGGTCCTCCATAGGCGATGGCAAGACGGGGCCATTGTCCGGAATCTCGGGCGCAACCGGCGCCGTTGCGCATGCGGCCGCAGCCAGCATCATCGCGACAAGCCCGGCCCGCATCATCCGCAGTTGATCCTTTCGATCACGTCCGCGCTGGTCACATAGATGTTCAGCCGCTCGATGCGATAGTCCTCGGTCACCGCATCGCCCGGCCGTATGTGGCGCACGCGGGGCGATGCCGCCGGCACGGACGGATCACTGAGTGGCAGTCCGATCAGGCGCGCATTCGCCTGCGCCCCGCACGCATCCGTCCCGTCAGGCGCGCCGCTCACGGCGCCCGGCGGCGGCTCAATCAGCGACGCCGCGTCCTGCGCGCACCCCGCCGCAAGGCAGAGCGTGAGAAGACCGAAAGCGCCGCGCCTCATCCGCAAGTGATCCGCTGGATCACGCCCTGCGCATCCGCCTCGATATTCATGCGCTGCGCGATGTAGTCCATCGTCACCTGCGTGCCCGGCTTGATATGGCGGTTAAGGCGGCTCTGGCCCGGCACGCCCGGCCCGTCGATCGGTTTGCCGATCAGCTCGGCAAACATGCTGGAACCGCACGTATCATTGGCCGCTGAAGGCAGCGCCGGATTTTCCGGCTCCGCTGGAGCCGGCGTCGGCGCTGCAGCGCACGCCGCAGCCAGGATCAGCCCGCACGTCATCGCTGCTGCGCGCATCATGCCGCCATGCTCCGCCAGGAAATGGTCTGCACCGGTCAGGTGCAGCGGAAGCCCGTGATCACACCGTTCGCATCGATGTCGATGTTCAGGCGGTCAGGCCGGAAATCCATCGTGACCTGCGTGTCCGGACGGATATGGCGCACCTGCGGCCCCTCGGGCGGCACGCCGGCATCGGTCGCCGGCTTGCCGATCAGGGCGGCGTACTGCGCCATGCCGCACGTGTCGGTCACGGCGGGATCGGCGCCCACAACGGGCGGCGCCGGCGCGGGATTGGTTTCCGGCGCGGTGCTGGCGGACGTGTCCGGACCCGGCGTGGCGGTGTCGGACGGGGAAGGGGTGCACGCCATCAGCGCGATCCCGGCGATGCAGGTCATGAGAATGTTTTTCATGATGAGGAGAGTAGTCCGTTCGTTGCGGCCTTCAAGTGAACCGTCAGTTAGGCGCGTCCGCCAGCCTCAGTCCTTGCAACCCTGCATGATCGCAAAACGGCTGAAAGTCTCGTTCGCGCCGCCCATCATCGAGACAAGCTCGGCCTTGCCGCTCTCTTCCATATAAAGCTGGATGTCCGCCACCTTGCCCTCGTCGCAGTAGAGCTTCCGCGCCGCAGGTTCCAGCGTCAGGTGAAGCTGGTTGTTGAACTCCACCTCGCCATCGCCGCGCCCATACTGCTCGATGATCCCGAGGATCACCTTGTCCAGCGCCGCCGACCGTTCGCTCCACTGGCCATCATCGGTCAGGCGGATGATCTCGTAGCCCGCCGGAAACTCAGGTCGCGATCCGGCCGGCAACTTTTCCGCCACCAGCGGCATCTCGCTCTCATGCTTCACCTCGCCCTTGTGGCGCACTTGCACGGTGAACCCCCACGGTCCCTCGCCATGCACGCCCGGGGGCAGAACCCAGATGAAGCGCTGCAGGGCCGGATTGAAGTTCGCCGCGATCGAGGTGAAGTCCGGCGCGCTGTCCTGTGGCGGCTGCTGTTCGGGGGCAGGCGCGGGCGCTGGCGCCACATGCGTCGGCGCACCCGCGCTGTCGAACGGCGGCGTCTGCAGCGAGGTCTGTCCGCGCGAAGGCGACTGGCCCGCCGCGCTCCCGCTTATCCCTTCCGAGATCGCCTCGGCTGCGCCGCACCCCGACGCAAGAAGCGTCAGCGCGCAAAGACCCATCCTCACGCGCATGACGCACTCTCCGATTTACAAGAACGCAGTCGTCCCCAGCGCCTCAGCGCGGCGACAGCACCATCACCATCTGGCGGCCTTCGAGCCTGGGCTCGGATTCCACCTTCGCGACGTCGGCGAATTCGGTCTTCACCTTGATCAGCAATTCCATGCCGATGTTCTGGTGAGCCATCTCGCGGCCGCGGAAGCGCATGGTGATCTTCACCTTGTCGCCTTCCTCGAAGAAGCGGCGGATCGAGCGGCCCTTCACCTCGTAATCGTGCTTGTCGATGTTCGGGCGAAGCTTGATCTCCTTGAGGTCGGCCGACTTCTGCTTCTTGCGCGCTTCGGCCTTCTTCTTCTGCTCGGCGAAGCGCTGCTTGCCGTAGTCGGAGATCTTCACGACCGGCGGATCGTTGTCGGGCGCGACCATGACGAGGTCGAGGCCAGCCTCCTTGGCTGCATCGAGCGCCGCATCGATCGGCATCTCGCCCTGCTTCTCGCCTTTTTCGTCAATCAGGAGGACGCGCGGCGCGCGAATGTCCTCGTTGATCTGCGGACCTTCCTTCTTGGGCGACTGGGCCGCTTGCGGACGCTGAGCGATTTTAGATCTCCATGGTGACTGGTCGGGCCGGGAATATGCCCGTTCCGGCGCAAATATTCAAGAATCGGAACCACTCGCAAGCGCCTGTTCGGCGCCCGGACCAGGTTCCTGTGGCAAGGACGCCTCGTCTTCGGGAGCTGCAACCTCTTCGGGGGGCGGCGCCGGAACCGGCTTCATCTCGTCCGGCAGCACCCCCAGGCGGAACGCCGCCTGCTTCACATCATCGACGCTTATGCCTTCCAGGGCGGCCGCATAGACGATCATCATCGGCCCGCCGCGCGGGGCCGCGCGGCCCAGCCGGGTATGCGGGTCCCATACGGTCCGCATTTCCTGGGCCATACTCTCGGTCCAGTCCTGCGCGAACAGGCAGACACCCGGCGTCCGGGCAGCCGCGGCCAGGTGCATCGGACCGGTATCCCCGCCGATGGCGATCTCCGCCCGCTGCGCCAGGGTGGCCAGCTGGAACAGGTCGGTCCGCCCCACCAGGTTCTTGGCGCGCGATTCCTTGCGGATGATCTGTGCGCCGATATCGCCCTCGTCCTTGCCGCCCAGAACGACCGGGGTAATGCCGCCGTCCGCCAGCCAGTTGGCCAGTTTCACGAACCGATCCATCGGCCAGCGCTTTTCCGGATGTTCCGCCGACGAGCCGGGGATCAGCAGGGCGTATTTGCCATTAAGCCCGAAAAAGGCGGGCTGGAAGCGCGGCGGGTCGCGGAAGGCTGGCCGCACCCAGTCCACGCTCGGCATCAGGTCCTGCCCGATCACCCAACCGCTCGGATCGCCCGGCGGCTTCGGCCCAAGCCCGGCATGGCGCAGCTGTTCGGCCAGCCGGTCGAAATTGTGCATGTTCCCGCGATCAGGGTTCATGTGCTGGTGCGACGCGCCCTTGGCGTGGCCCGACCACAGCGGCTTCTTGCCCGACAGGCCCATGAAGTACTGCGTGGTCCGGTCATTGTTCTGGAAGTCGTAGACCATGTCATAGCCGGCGCTGCGCAGGCGGCGGATCAGGTCGGCCTTGCCCTTCAGGTCCTTCGGACGGCCATCCGCCTCGACGATATCGAAATAGGGGCAGGCTTTCGCAAATGCCTCATAGGGCGGGGTGGTCAGCAGCGTGATCCGCGCCGACGGGTGCGTCGCCCGCACGACCCGGAACGCCCCCAGCGCCTGCATGAAATCGCCCATTGCGCCCAGCTTGATCACAAGCACGCGGCGCAGCGTGTCGCCCGGATTGGGCGGCGGAATATAGTCGGGCGGGGCGCTCATTTTGATCGGTCCATCAGCCCTTCATAGACTGCCAACGTCGCCTTCTGAAGCGCTGATGTCGTAAAGCGTTCACGAACCCGCGCCATCGCCCTGCCGCCCATTTCGGTCCGTCCGCTCTTTCCCATCGCCAGCAGCTGTTCCATGGCCGCCGCCAGCGCGGCTGGATCACGCGGCGGAACGATCAGGCCGGTCTCTCCGTGCACGATGATCTCCCCCTGCGCGCCGATCGCCGACCCCACCGCCGGAACGCCCATCGCCCCGGCCTCTGCCGCAACGCGCCCGAACGCTTCGGGTTCGCTGGAGGGTGCAATCACGATGTCCGAAAGGGCAAGGGCCGCCGGCATGTCATCGCAGTGCCCCGCCATGCGGACGCGCGCGTGAACGCCATGCAGCGAGATCAGGTCAGACAGCTCCGCCACATAATCCAGCCGCCCCTGATGATCGCCCACGAATACCATGCTCCACGGCGCATCCGGCTGCCGTTTCGCCAGCATGCCCGCCGCCGCAATCGCCTCGCGATGGCCCTTCCACCCCGTCATCCGCGCCGGCAGCAGGATCACCGGACCCGCCACCTCCTCCATCCGCCACGCCTTCCGTAACGTTTCGCGTCGCACCTCATTCACCGCCTCCGGCGAGAACCGCGCGATGTCGACGCCGCGATGGATCGTCACGATCCGGCTGGCCGCCAGCGGATGCTCGGCCTTCACATGCGTCGCCGTGTAGTCCGAATTGGCGATCACCCGGTCGCCGCGCGCCATCACCGAATTGTACCAGCGCTTGAGGCCCGACTTCGCATTGTAGACGCCATGATAGGTCGTCACGAACGGCAGCTTCATCCGTTTCGCCGCCCAGTATGCGCTCCATCCCGGCGCCCGGCTCCGCGCATGGATCAGCTTCACGCCACGCTCCCGCGCGATCTTCGCAATCACCCGTGAGTTCAGCCACACCTGCAGCGGGTTCTTCGTCGCCAGGCTGTCTATGCGGATCAGCTCCCCGCCAACGCGCCCAAGCTCGCCCTCCAGCCGCCCGCCCACGCTGGCCACGATCGGGATCGCCCCGGCCGCCTTCAGCGCCTCGGCCACTTCGATCGTCGTCCGCTCGGCGCCGCCTGCGCCAAGATGCGGAATGACCTGAAGGATCGCGGCGCCCTGCAGCGACAAGCGTCCAAACTCCACTGTCCGTTATCCCCGCCGCTCCCATAGAGCCTTTTCATCCCGGCGCAAACCGATCAGAACGGCCGACATGGAAACGACGGCTCCCCACTTCTTCGACCATGACGGCGTTCCGCTCGCCTACCGCCGGTCGTCCGCGTCACCCGCCCATGCCGACCCGCACCATGCCAGCGTCGTCTGGCTCGGCGGCTTCCACTCCGACATGCTGGGCGAGAAGGCGACGCTGCTCCACCACGCCGTCCACGCCACCGGCCGCGGCTTCATCCGCTTCGACTATCTCGGCCACGGCGAAAGCGGTGGAGCGTTCGCTGACGGAACGATCGGCCGCTGGCGCTCGGACGCCTTGGCTATCATCGACAATCTGACAGCCGGCCCGCTCGTCCTCGTCGGCTCGTCGATGGGCGGCTGGATGGCGCTCCTCGCAGCCCTCGCCCGGCCCGAGCGTGTGAAGGCCCTCGTCCTCCTCGCCCCCGCGCCCGACTTCACCGACAAGCTGATGTGGGCCAGTTTCGACGACAGCCAGAAACGCCAGATCATGGAACGGGGCTTCTGGACGCGCCCTTCGCCCTACGACCCCGCCGGCTATCCCATCACGAAGATGCTGATTGAGGAGGGCAGGGACTGGAACCTCCTCGATGCCGAAATCCCCCTCGACATCCCCGTCCGCATCCTCCACGGCGGCCTCGATATAGACGTCCCCTGGACCCACTCCCTCGACCTCGCCGACAAGCTCCGCACCCGCGACGTCGTCTGGTCCCTCATCAAGGACGGCGACCACAGACTGTCCCGCCCGCAGGATATCTCGCGCATGATCGCAACCGTGCTGGCGACTGTGGAGCAGGTGGAGGCCAAACAGACCTGAACGGCAGAAAATCGCCGGTGGCGGCCCTTCAATACACACGCCCCGGAACACGATCCTCTATCGTTTCGCCGATGATCATCAAGTCGAGGAGCATATCGAACCGATTTGCCGTTTCGACATGGGTTCGAACCCCAGGAAGATACTCTGCGCGCGAGCGGATCGCACTCGACGCATCTCGCAAGCAGGCGAGGACCTGTTTGGGGATGACATATTCCGCCCGCAAAGCATCGGCTTTTCGGTTGAGGTATTGAGCCAGTGCATCGAACGCGTCGCCGTCAAAGACATCGGCATTTAGGAGCCGATCAATGGCGCGTTCACGCAGTCTTTGAAGTTCAGTATCGAATAAAATGGTTTCCGACATTGGCCCGCCTGTAATTGTCGCGACGCGGCAAAATCTACACTGAAACTGGAAAGCAGGCGACGGCAGGATTGGGCCAGTTCCCGCCACTCAGCTCGCTTCCGCCCCGGCGGCGCCGACACGCCACGTACTCCTGCATCGCCTGACGCCACGGAACTTCACGTCCACGCTAAGTGGGTCGTATCCCGAAGAGCGCTGTGTAAGGATCGCATCAATCCTCTCGCATGGAGCAGCAACATGATGCGCGTCTCTGTCCTCTGCACCACAATCGCACTGATGACGTCCGGCGCCGCATTCGCGCAGACGGACGCCATCCCCCGCACCGCCGAAGGCAAGCCCGACTTCCAGGGCGTGTGGACAAACGCGTCGATCACGCGCCTCGAACGCCCGCCCGAGTTCAAGGAGCTCGTCATCTCCGAAGGCGATGCGAAGCAATGGGAAGTCGACGCCGCCAGCGTCGCCGCCGCCGACCAGGCGCCGACGCCTGAAGACAAGGGCGCGCCCGCCGCGGGCGACGATCCCGCCGGCTACAACAATTTCTGGATCGATCCCGGCAAGAAGGTCGGCATGGTCAACGGCACCTATCGCTCCTCGTGGATCACCGACCCCGCGAACGGCAAGGTGCCCTACACGCCGGCTGGCCGCACCGCGATGATGAAGTCGGTCGCCACCTACAACATGTTCGACAATCCCGAAGAGCGCATCCCGATCGAGCGCTGCCTCATCGGCTTCGCCTCCACGGGCGGCCCGCCCATGCTGAACGCGCTCTACAACAACCACCAGCAGATCATCCAGACGCCCGACGCCATCGCGATCAATATCGAGATGGTTCACGACACGCGCATCATCCGCATGAATGGCGAGCACAACCCCGACAACATGCGCCAGTATCTCGGCACCAGCGTCGGCAAGTGGGATGGCGACACGCTGGTCGTCGAAACCATCGGCTTCAAGCAGGCGGAATCCGTCCGCGTCGACTTCGGCCTGTTCGTCTACATTTCGCCCGACTCGAAAGTCACCGAGCGCTTCACGCTGCAGGACAAGGACACGATCTTCTACCAGTTCACCGTCGAGGATCCCGCCGTCTACACGCAGCCCTGGCACGGCGAACTCGTCTTCCGCCGCTCGCCGGATCGGATCTACGAATACGCCTGCCATGAGGGCAACCACTCGGTGCCAAACATCCTCGGCGGCGCCCGCGAAATCGAACGCGCCGGCCGCAAGCAACCCGTCATCACCCGCGGCATCGGCCGTCTCGACCGCCCGGCGGCGCAGTAAACGCGCGTTCGCTTCTCTCAGTTGTCCACGCGGTTGTACCGAACCGCGTGGCGCAGCGCGACAATGCCGCTGGTGTAAGCCTTCACCTCCATCAGGTGCATCGCGACATCGCGGTCTAGCCCCTCGAAAAACCGCACGCCGCTCCCGATCGCCACGGGCATGATCGAATAGCGCACCTCATCCGCCAGTCCGCGCCGCAACACCTCGCCAGAGACAGCCCCGCCGCCCACCACCCATATGCTGCCGAACCTCGCCCTCAGCTTTTCGATCAGCTGCGCCACATCGCCCGACACAAGCTCAACCGTCTCGCGCGTCTTCGGCAGGGCGCGCGTGGTCAGCACGAACACCGGCTTGTCGCCATAAGCCCAGCCGAGCCCCTTCGCATCAAACGCCATCGCGGTCTCATAAGTCCGCGATCCCATGACATAACAGTCGATCGACCTGAGAAAATCCGCGACATACTCCGCGCCCAGCTCCTCCCCACCGTCATACGTGTCCGAAACTTCCATCCAGTCGGTCGCGCCATCCAGCCGCGCGATAAAGCCATCAAGGCTCGCCGCCATATGGATGGTCACTTTCGAATCGGTCCCCGCCATCAATCCTTCTCCCGTCAAAGCCTGTTCAGCGTCCAACACCCGCCGCGCGCAGACAATCCGCCAACCCCTCCCGATACGTCGCAAACGCCGGCCGCCAGCCGAACACCGCCTTCGCCTTCGCGTTCGATACGCGCTTGCACTCCGCATAGAAACGCTGCGCCATCGGCGACAGCCCCGCATCCTCGAACGCAACAGCCGGCGGCGGCTCCACGCCCAGCAGCCCGGCCGCATGAACCAGCACTTCATCCGCCGGCGCCGGCTCATCGTCGCAGACGTTGAAAACTTCACCGCGCTTCACCCGCACCATCGCCAGTTCCAGCAACGCCGCCAGATCCGCAGCATGAATGCGCGAGAACACCTGTCCCGCCTTCACGATCCGCCGCGCGCCGGGCTCCCTCACGCGCTCGATCGCGGACCGCCCCGGCCCATAGATGCCGGGCAGGCGAAACACCATCGCGCCCAGCGATAGCCACTGCTCCTCGGCCCGCGCGCGATTGCTCGCCTCGCGGCTCAGCGGCGCAACCGGCGTCTCCTCGAACGCCCATCCGCCAGACAAGTCGCCATAAACCCCCGTCGTCGACAGATACGAGATTGACCGCGCCGATCCCGCCAGATGTCCGAAGCTGCGAAACACCGGACATCCCTCCAGATCCGGCGGCACAGAGATCAGCCAGTCGGCCCCATCCGCCGGCGTCACATCCGTCCCGGGCCACACCGCCACATCATACCCGCGCGCTCGCAACGCCGCCGCGCCCGCCTCGCTGCGCACTGTCCCGGCGCACCCCGCTCCACGCGCGCTCGCCCGTTCCGCGAGAAACCCCGCGACATAGCCGAACCCGAACCCGAACAACTGCACTGCAGGCATGATCTTGCCCCAATCCTTCTGCAGGGGCTTATGGACCCCGCTGGTACTTCCGGCCAGCGCCCCGATTGCGGATATGTGCATGCGTTCCCTCCTTATTGCCGCCGCCCTGCTTGCCTGCGCGCCTGCGGCCATCGCCCAGTCCGGCGGACAGAGCGAAGAGGGCCGCAAGCTCCAGGCCTGCTTCGACCAGATCGATCGCGATCCCGAGCTGGCCTACCAGGATGGGCTCACCTGGATGTCGCGCGGCAATCGCCCCGCCGCCCGCCACTGCACGGCGCTCGCCCTCATCGCGATGGGGCAGGAGGCCGAAGGCGCCCTTCGCCTCGAACAACTCGCCAACGCGCCCGACGCCGGCGGCCTCGACGAGCGCGGCGTCTATCTCGCCCAGTCGGGCAATGCGTGGCTCCTTGCCGGCATGCCGGATGAGGCCATCGTCACGCTCACCAACGCCATGAAACTGCGTCCCTCCGATGGCGAACTCTACATGGATCGCGCCCGCGCCCACGTCATGAAGAAATCATGGGCCGACGCGGAATTGGATCTCGACACCGCCATCACAAGATCGTCCGGCGGCGCCGAAGCCTATCGCCTGCGCGGGCACGCGCGCCTGAAGCTCAACCGCCTCGCCGAGGCCTGGTCAGATGTCGAAGCCGCCATGCGCCTTGCGCCGACCGACGTGAAAGTCGTCGTCCTGCGCGGCGATGTCCGCGAGGCGATGCGCCTCTCGGGCATGGAGGATCCCGCCGGCCTCGACACCGCCCTCGAACCCCGCACCCGCATCGTCGGAAACTAGCGGACCGCCGGCCTGCTTCCCGAAGCCAAGGGCTAGGGAAGCGGGGCGATCACCAACGCCAGAAACCCACCCACAACCTGTCATCCCGGAAGCGCGGCTTGCCGCGCTGTCCGGGAACCATTCCTCCACCCCGAGAGCTTCACGATGGATCCCGGCTCTCGTCCTCATCCTGAGCTTGTCGAAGGACGCTACGGTCGGGATGACAGGCATCGGCGTTGCGGATTTGTGGGAAACCGCCTTCTCAATTCCGTCGGAAACTCAAAAAACTTCACGCGCGTTTTCAACGCCCTGCGGTGAGAATTTGTAGGATGGAGCAAGCCTGAATCGGCCGAGGAAAAATAAGGCGCATGATGCTGCCCATGACCTGGCTCTGGACCCTCCTGCGCTGTCTGTTTCCGGCGGACCCCATCCGCCAGGCCGCCGAAGCCATGCGCCATCGCGTCAAGCAGCTGATCCACGTCTCGAAGGATCAGGCGACGCTCGCCCAGCTGCTGATCGACCCGGCTCTCCGCCTCCAGCTTGAACGCGCCATCCTCGACGCCGAAGACTGCCTGCGTCTCTGGATCGCGATGCGCGGCCATCAGATCGCGAAGCTGAGACCAAAGGTCCCGCGCGACCGCGCAACGCCACACCTCGCCCACGCCAAAGACCTGGTTCATCTCCTCGCCCGCATCGCGGCCTTGGTCGACGACTGCCAGGCGATGGAACAACGCGCCCAAGCGCACGCGGCAAAACTGAAGCAGATGCGCGACGCCGATCCCCTCGGCATCCGCACTGCGTACGGCCCCCTCCGTCACGATGCTTC
>DLHI01000040.1:0-345 GCA_002483135.1 Hyphomonadaceae bacterium UBA7672
CTTGATGCCGAGGTCTTCGGAGATAACCGTGCCGCCCGTCAGGATGGCGATGTCTTCCATCATGGCCTTGCGGCGGTCGCCGAAGCCCGGAGCCTTCACGGCGGCAACCTTGAGGCCGCCGCGCAGCTTGTTGACGACGAGCGTCGCGAGAGCTTCGCCTTCGACGTCTTCCGCGATGATGATCAGCGGACGGCCCGACTGGACCACAGCTTCAAGCACCGGGAGGAGCGGCTGGAGCGAGGAAAGTTTCTTCTCGTGGAGCAGGATGAGAGCGTCGTCGAGCGAGGCTTCCATCTTGTCGGCGTTGGTGACGAAGTAGGCCGAGAGGTAGCCGCGGTCGAACTG
>DLHI01000040.1:362-607 GCA_002483135.1 Hyphomonadaceae bacterium UBA7672
GCATGCCTTCGACGACTTCGAGTTTGGTCTCGATTTCCTTGGCTTCTTCAACCGTGATGACGCCTTCGTTGCCGACTTTCGCCATGGCTTCGGCGATCATCGCGCCGATTTCGGACTCGCCGTTGGCGGAGATCGAACCGACCTGGGCGATTTCCTCGTTGGTCGTGACCTTCTTGGATTGCTTCTTCAGATTCTCGACCACTTCGAGAACGGCTTTCTCAACGCCGCGCTTGAGGTCCATCGGG
>DLHI01000040.1:631-12929 GCA_002483135.1 Hyphomonadaceae bacterium UBA7672
ATCGGGTTCATGCCGGCGGCGACACGCTTGAGGCCTTCGCGAACGATGGCTTGGGCGAGAACCGTGGCGGTCGTGGTGCCGTCACCCGCTACGTCGTTGGCCTTGGAGGCAACTTCGCGGATCATCTGGGCGCCCATGTTCTCGAACTTGTCAGCAAGTTCGATTTCCTTGGCGACGGTGACGCCGTCCTTGGTCGTGCGCGGGGCGCCGAAGGATTTCTCGATGATGACGTTGCGGCCTTTGGGACCGAGCGTGACCTTCACTGCGTTGGCGAGGACGTCGACGCCGCGCATCATGCGCTCACGGGCGTCGGCGGAGAATTGTACGTGTTTGGCTGCCATGTGGCTTGTCTCTGCTTGTCTGAATGATGGGGAAGGAAGCGCGGCTTACTTCTTGGCAGGCGTCTTTTCGACGATGCCGAGGATGTCGCTCTCTTTCATGATGATGAGCTCCTCGCCATCGATGGTGACTTCCGAGCCGGACCATTTGCCGAACAGCACGCGGTCGCCGGGTTTCACATCGAGCGGGGTGATCTTGCCGTCATCGCCACGGGCGCCAGCGCCAACCGCGACGACTTTGCCTTCCTGGGGTTTTTCCTTGACGGTGTCGGGGATGATGATCCCGCCTTTGGTCTTTTCTTCCTCTTTGACACGCTTCACCAGAACGCGGTCATGGAGCGGACGAAAGCTCATGATTTCCCTCAACTTTTCGAATGTTCAGGGCAGCGCGAAACCGCCCTATGCGCTTGCGTGCTAGCAGTCCACCCGAGGGAGTGCCAGCCGCGATGGGGAGTTATGGACGCCGCGAGCGACTGTCAAGGGACGGGTGAGGGGTAGGGTCTCAACGCGCGGACAGGAGGACTTCTTCGGCGGGCGTTGCCGGCGTCCTGGACGGCTTCCAGCCGAGATCGCGGGTGATGGCGGATGCCAGTTTCAGGGCCATTTGCCGGTGCGCGTCGAGACCCGGATGCCAGTCGCAGCCGAAGCGGCGGGGAGATGATTCAAGCGAAAATTCAATGAAGTGGACTTTCGTGTCGCCGGTGTCGCGGCGGGTGTTGACGGCTCCCAGCACGGAATTCCGGGCGGCTGCATAGGCATCGCCATGCAGCATACCGCCGATAGCGCCGTAGATTTCCGCCTGTGGATAAGTCTGGCGGAGCGTCGCGAGCATGCCGACATAGGCGGCGTCGAAGCCATCACCCGGGTCGCCGGCAGCGAAGTCGGCGGAGCCCAGATTGATGATGATGACCTGCGGTCGGTAGGCGAGTCGGGCCCAGTTTACAGTGCTGCCGGGGAGTTCCCGCCAGGCAGCTTCCGACATAGTGGGATCGTCGCCCGAAAAGTTACGGACCAGGCCGCGTCCGTCGGCGGCGATGGTGTGGAGGTCCGCGTTGAAGGCGGCGGCTGTGAGGGCCGGATAGGCGAGATCGTGGTTCTGGGTTGCGTGGCTGTAGGCGCAGAACTGGCTCTCACCTTCGATGCCGTAGCCGGACGTGACCGAGTCCCCGATAACCAAGATTCGGCGGGTACGATCTTCCGTCGGCAATATCGGGCCGTCGCCGGAGATGTCTAGAAAGCGGGTGACGCCCACGGGAGTACCGGTGCGGCGGGTAACCTTGATTGTGTGCTGTCCGGTCGGGCCGTCGAATAGGGTGTATTCCCAGGAGCCTTCCTTCAGTGCGAGCTGCGTTACGTTGCCGTCTACTTCGATGTTGAGCCAGTTGGCGCCCCAATCCTCAATCTGCGCCGTGAGTTTCGAGCCGGTTAGCGTTACCTCGAAGCCACTGCCCGGCCATTGAATGGCGAAGCCGCCATTGGCCACGGGCTCGGACCGTCCGAGGACGCGGTAATTCTGGGCATGTGCCGCGCCGGCAAGGCTTGCCGACAAGGCGAGAGCGGAAATGAACCTGATAAGGATGCGCATGGTCATGGCGCAGCACAAAAGGCGCCAGCCCAGCGAAGGCGAGAAGGTAAACGCAGCTGGCCAACTCGCCTGTGGCGCTAGTCTCGGGGCGCGAAGCTTTCCACTGAGCGGATTGCTTTCCACGACAGGACCTTCACGGCCACCTTGCCGGTGGGCAGCCGCCATTCGGCTTCGACATACCCCGTCGTGCGGCTGCGGTTCACCAACTTGGCCTCGATCTCGATTTCAGGGCCGGAGACGGGACGGAAAATCTTCACCTGCAGGTCCTGGGTCGTGAAGCCTTCGCCTTCCTCGAGTGCTGTCAGCATGCACATCGAGACGACGTTGTCGGACAGGCCTGCGATCCAGCCGCCGAAGACTCGGCCGTTGCCGATATCGCGCGAGCCGTCATTGGGCCAGCGGAACAGCACGCGGCCGACCTCGGCCTCCTTGCACCACAGGTCCGGCCGGATGCCCATGTTGATGTGAGCGGGCGGCAGGTTGCCGTTCATGAACGTCTTGAGGCGTGCGTTCACATGGGGCGGCAGGGCCGGGAAGCCGTCAAAGCTCATAGCGGGTCCGATCGGTTGTCCAAGCAATCGGCTAGCCGAGACCGATGATTGCCGGAAGGTGTTCAGCCCTGCGGCACGAAGTTCAGCGCGACGCCGTTGATGCAGTAGCGCAGGCCGGTCGGCGGCGGGCCATCCGGGAAAACGTGGCCCATATGGCTGCCGCACGTGCCGCAATGGACTTCGGTGCGCACCATGCCGTGGCTCCTGTCCACGGTTTCGCCCAATGCCCCCGGGATCGGCGTGGTGAAGCTGGGCCAGCCGGTGCCGCTCTCGAACTTCACTGTGTTATTGAAAAGCGGCGTATCGCACCCGGCGCACGTGAAAACGCCGGGGCGTTTCTCGTAGAGCAGGGCGCATGAGCCGGGACGTTCCGTGCCGTGCTGGCGCATGACGGCGTACTGGTCAGCCGTCAGGCGCTGGCGCCATTCGGCATCCGTGCGGGAAACGGGGTAGGTGCGGTCGGCCATGGGAGGTCTCCTGTCGCCTGCCAATATGGTGGCGACAGGAGCAGATGGCGAGAGGGCGGTCAGGTGGCGGTGACGCCGCCGTCGACCACGATGTTCTGGCCCGTGAGCCAGGCGCCCGCGCGCGAGGCGAGGAACACGGCGGCGCCGGCGATGTCGTTGGGCTCGCCGATGCGGCGCAGCGGGGTTTCTTCCTCGCGCTGCTCCTTCGTTTCCGGGTCTTCCCACAGCGCCTTGGCGAAATCGGTCTTCACGAGGCCTGGGGAGATGCAGTTGACGCGGATGTTGTGCGGGCCGAGTTCGGCCGCGAGGTTACGCGCGAGCTGCACGTCAGCGGCCTTCGAGACGCAGTAGGCGCCGATCACCGTCGAAGCGCGCAGGCCGCCGATGGACGAGATGATGATCACCACGCCGTCCTTGCGTTCCTTCATTTGCGGGGAGACGAGCGTGGTCAGCGTGTTGTTCGAGATGATGTTGTTGGAGAGGATCTTGGCGAACGCTTCGTCCGTGATGCCAGCCATCGGGCCGTAATACGGGTTCGAGGCAGCGTTGCAGACGAGAATGTCGATCTTGCCGAACGCGGCATTGGTTTCGTCGACCAAGCGCTTAAGATCGTCCTTGGACGAGATGTTGGCCGGGCAGGCGATCGCCGTGCCGTCGCCGTGCTTGGCGTTGATCGCGGCGGCGACTTCCTCGCACGGGCCGGGCTTGCGCGAGGAGATGACAACCTTGGCGCCGTGGATGGCGTATTGCTCGGCGATGGCCTTGCCGATGCCCTTGGTCGAGCCGGTGATGAGGGCGACCTTGCCTTTGAGGTCGAACAGGGTTTCGGGCAGCTGGGCCATCTGGATATTTCCTCGCAACGGGGCGCCGGCCCCGGTTTTCTGACGCAATGATCTTGCGTTCATAGCGCCGGATTTGCGGAAGGGAAGGCGGGTTCGCCTAGGCGGGCGGGCGATAGGGGTTGTTCTTCACCCAAGCCCAGCGGGCGACGATCACGAATACGAAGATGGCCCAGCTGGCCACCAGAACGGCGATGCCGGTCCACAGCGCCCAGTCCGGCACGGTGGCGTCGAGCTTCCACCACACGACGAGGCAAGCGCCGAGCACGACGCCAACGAGACCGATGATCCGCTTGTTGCGGTGGAGCCGCCTCGCCGTATTGATCCAGGCGAGACGGGCTGCCAGTTCGGTATCGGGCGTCTGCTCAGCGTTCATGCTACTCATTTAGACCTGTCGGTGAGCGCGTCATAGGTGATGCGCGGCGAGATTACGCGGGTCTGAGGCGTTCCTCCCGTAGGAGTCGAGCCGTTGAGGTTCTGGATCATGCCAACGAAGACGAGATCGTTGGTCGGGTCGATCCAGAACCACGTGCCGAAAGCGCCGCCCCAGTAGAATGTGTTGAGGCCCTGCGGGGTGCCGGCTTTCTGCGGGTCCATCACGATAGCGAAGTCCATGCCGAAGCCGATGCCTTCCTGGCCGGGCCCGTAGAGGTCGACCTTGGCAGTGGGAGAGATGACGTTGGTGCGCATCAGCTTGACGGTGTCGGCCTGCAGGATGCGCTGGCCGTTCAGCTCGCCGCCGTTGAGAACTGCCTGCGCAAAACGCCAGTAGTCTTCGGCCGTCGACATCAGGCCGCCCGAGCCGGACAGGAAAGAGGGCTTGGTTGTGGCGACGCGGTTTTCGGCGGGCCCGGTGATCACGCCATCGGTGTAGGTGTGGATTGCGACGACGCGGCCGGCCTTTTCGGGCGGCATCCAGAAGCCGGTATCGACCATGCCGAGCGGTCTGAAGATGTGCTCGTCAAAATAGACGTCCAGCGACTGGCCCGACATCTTCTCCACGAGATAGCCCTGGATGTTGACGCTGGGGCCGTAATCCCATGCCGTGCCTGGCTGGGTTTCGAGCGGCAGCTTGGCCAGCTTGTCGATCATGCCCTGCAGGTCGGTCGCGCTGAGGTTGGCGTCGTTGTAGACCGCGCTGACGCCGAAGCCCGCCGTGTGGCTCATCAGCTGCGCCATCGTCATCTCGGTCTGCTGTTCAACCAGCGTGTTGTTCGGCCCCTTCACCTTGAGGCCCTTGAACTCCGGGATGTGCTTGGAAACCGGGTCTGAGAGTTTCCATTTTCCCTGTTCCCACAGCTGCATCATGGCGACGCCCGCGATAGGCTTCGTCATTGAGGCGATGCGGAAAATCGAGTCAGGCTTCAGAGGCTCGCCGGTGGCCGCGTTCGCGGCGCCGTAGGTGTCGAAGTGGACGACCTTGCCATGGCGCGCGAGTAGCGTGGTGACGCCGGCAAGCTTCTTCTGGTCTACGAGGCCGCGGAATTCAGATGTCAGCTGATCGAGGCCGGCCGTCGAAAAGCCCTGTGACTCTGGAGAAGCGGTCGGCATGCCCAGCGCGTTGGCGGTCGCTGAATGGGGCGTCACTGTTGAGCCCATCATGTCGGTGACCATCGTGCAGCCCGCCAGGGTGGCGGCGCACGCAGATGCTGCAAGCAGGCTCGCGGATGTGCGGATCATGAATGTCTCTCCCCTGGACGGCCGAATTCCGTGGTCCGGATTCGGCCTGTTCTTGCTGCGCGAGAGCTTTCTACATCCTTCATCAGAACGTCAACGCACGGACGAGAGAGCAGCTTCCGACAATCCCGGGCCTTACAGATCCCAGTCCTTCGCTAGGTTCTGGATCAGGGCGTCGCGGCGGGTTTTTACGTCTTCCGGCGTCCAGCGCGTGCGCCCGCGGAGATCGTTGCTGAGGGCGAAGGAAGCCTCGCCTGAGCGGAAGTAGATTTCCAGCTTTTCCTCGAACGACTTGCGATCCGCCGCCTGGTTTTCGGAATGGGTCAGGAGTGTGAAGTTGCCTATACACTCGGTCAGGTCCTCGCGATCTCGCGCGCGCGACCATTCCTCGAACCATTCCGAGCCGCGCTGTGGCGTGCGGGGAAGAATGTGTTCGACCGTGCAGTCAGTGGCGGGCGGAAGCGCAGGAGAACCGTCCACGCTGCCCGACACACGCATCAGCAGGGCGCGGCGCTGCTTGAAGTTGGGGAAGCGGCCGCGCAGGCGATCAATCAGATCCGACTTCTCGCGCTGGGTAAGATCGAGCGGAGATTCGGCGTCGAACAGTGCGCTTTTCTCCATGGCGTCGAGCACGCGGCGATAGCGCTTGTGGCGATACTCCCGATCTCGCACCGAATACTGCAGCGTGTAGGCGAGCCGTTCGAGCGCCCAGAAGAAGCGATCGGCATTGTCGGGATCGTAGGGCTGCTCGACCAGGAACATGATGGCCGGCGCACGCCAGCTTTCGTGGTGGATCGAGCGCAGATAGCAGATGCGGCGGCGCGTCTCCTCGCTGAGCGCGATCTGTCCTTCGACGCCGTTGACCACCGCGTCGTACGCTTCGACGAAGCGCGGCAGCTTGTTGTTCAGGAACTCGCCAATAGATGAGCGCGGTATGATGCCGGCGATCAGCGCGGACACCATTTCGCCAGCGCCTTCGCGGTCGTAGATGGCGCGGATCTGTTTCCACATGTCGGCAAAGCCGCGGTCGCTGAGCCTGCTGGTGTAGGCGTTCCAGCGTTCCGAGAGCTGGCTGGCTTCCTGCGTGGTGAAGCCTGCGCGCTCGAACAGAGCGGACTTAAGGATGTCGTGGTCCGACAGCGGCTTGCCGCGATGGTTCAGCGACTGGAACACCTTGTAAGCGACGGCGTACTCGGACACGCGGACGCGGACGATGGAGACTTCGTCGAGCAGCCATGCGGCGAAACGCGTGCGCTCCTCATCGGCCATGTCGGTCATGTAGTCGTAGACCTGGGCCACGGCGGCGGCGATGCGCTGCTGGCTGGGCGATGCGTCGGGCGCACGTGTCGCCTCCATCATCGCATCCTGCGCCTTTGTGCCGGCGCGTTCCTGCACGAAGCGGCGGAAGAACGGCGTGTCGCTGCGGTTCAGCGAAAGGCGCCAGTGATGGCCCCCGCCGAACACCATGCCCATGGTCTCGTGGCCGATCATGTTGTGCAGCTGGGTCTCCTGCTCGCGCGATTGAGCGAGATCGCGCAGGACGGCCAGCATGATCGTGAGCGTGGTGAGACGCTGCTGCCCGTCGACGACATCTGACGGCCCCCGATTCTTGGGGCGGATCACGACGATGGCCCCGAGGAAGTAGACCGTACCGGCGCGGAACGCCTCAAGCAGGTCGCGGATCATCACCTCGGTTTCCTCGTCCTCCCAGGCATAGGCGCGTTGGAAGGGAGGCACGCGAATGTCGGCCCCGGGGCTGAACACGTCGCGAATCCGCTGAACCTCTGCAGCGATTGACATGGCGCACGCTTCCCGGAACTGAACTGTGGCTAGCTATCCATAGAAGACGGCGCGGTCCAATCTCCCGTGCTGGCGATGAACAGGTGACTCATGCGGCTCTGTGTTTTCGAGGCAACGGATCGGGCTGGTCCAGGGCTGGTCGTTGGCGATGAAGTGGTGGACCTGCGGGCCGCGGCGCCGCATCTGTCTCCCAATCCTGTGGATATTCTGGCCGCTGGGGAAGCGGGGGCCGAGGCGGTGACCCGCGCGGCCCGGTCGGCCCCCCGGTTCCCGCTGTCGAAGGTCAAGCTGCGTGCCCCTGTTGGCAGGCCGGGGAAGATTCTCGGGATCGGGCTCAACTATCGCGACCATGCGAAGGAGACGGGCCGCGAGCCGCCGACGACGCAGATGTGGTTCAACAAGCAATCGACCTGCCTGCATGGTCCGTTCGACCCCGTCCTGATGCCGGCCGTCTCGACCGCGCTCGACTATGAAGTGGAGCTGGTGGTCGTGATCGGCAAGCGCGGCCGGCATGTGCCGAAGGAGCGGGCGCATGAGATCATCGGCGGGTACATGACCGGCTGCGACTATTCGGTACGCGACTGGCAGCGCGCAACGCAGACCATGATCATGGGCAAGGGCTTTGATACTCACGGGCCGGTCGGCCCATGGATCACCACGCCTGAGGAAGCGGGCGATGTCGGCAAGCTGACGCTGAAGTGCTGGGTCAATGGCGAGTTGCGCCAGAACGGCAATACGAGCGAGATGATCTTCAATGTCGCCGAGCAGATCGAGCATTTGACCAAGGCGTTCGCGTTGGAGCCCGGCGACCTGTTGTTCACGGGAACGCCTGCAGGCGTTGGCGCGGCGTTCACGCCGCCAAAATTTGTGAAGGTCGGCGATGTCGTGCGCGTCGAGGTGGAGCGCCTTGGCGTGATCGAGGCGACGATCGCGCAAGAGACTGCCGAGACGCGGATCGGCTGATCCATGCGCCTGCGCCGCGACCTGCTGTTGTTTGGTGTACTTGCAGCGGCGGCGCTGGCGGGAGGCTGGTGGCTGTTGTCGCATCGGCCGGGCGGGGCGGTGGAGGCGTGGCAGCGCGCAGCGGAGGCGCGCGCAGGCAAGACAGTTGCGGCGCCGGCAGAGGCATTCCGTGCGAAGCTCTGTGATAGTGGGGCCTGCGTCCTGGTAGAGGCGGGCGGGCTCGCCTTCCTGTTCGGCGCGGGCGAGGGCGCGTCTGCCAGTATGCAGGCGCACGGGCTGATGCGGACCGATGTGGATCTGGTTCTGATACCCGACCTTGATCTCGAATCCGTCGCCGGACTGCCGGGCGTGGCGCGCGCGGCGCGGCAGGCGGGGCGAGCCGAGACGCTGAAGGTCAACGGGCCGGATGGGCTGGTGGCCATTGTCGATGGGGCGAACCTACTGGCGTCGTCTGACCAGGCCGTGCGGCTGGCTGTGGGTCTCGATGGCCTCGACGAGGGCATGGCCGGGCGGGTCGTGTTTGACTCGGGCGTCGTGGCTATCCGGGTGTTCAGGTCGGCGGATGGGCGCGGGCGGGCGTATCGCGTGGATTTCGACGACAAGTCGTTGGTTCTGGCCGGTTGCCGTGCCGGAGCCGAAACGATCCAGGCAGCGATCCGGGGCGGAAAGAGCGCTGCGGCCATTCTTTCCAGCGGATCGACCGTGCTGGCTCCCGGGACCCAGCGGTGTCCGGATGTGGCCGAAGTTCTCAAGGCGGCGGTGCAGGGGAAGCTTTCGGCGACCCTGATCGTGCCAGACTCGGCGAAAGAGGCGATTGAGGCGTGGCGCGAACTGATTGGGGCGAGCCCGGAGGCTGGGGCGCGATTGGGTGAGGGGGGGATGGAGCTCGATTTGACGGGCGAGAAGCCCGTGGTGCGCGATTGAGCGAATTTCCAGCGATTGCAGGGACTTAAACGACAGGCGGCGGTTCTGACCCTCGCCAGAACCGCCGCGCTCCCCGGTCGCCCCCGTCGCCGGCCATCGTTCCTCCTGTGAGGTCCCCCGAGGCCGGCGCGTTCGATTATGGCGACTTAAAGGCGCCTCTATCGCACTTGTCGAGGACGGAATGCCGAGCTGCGCCAAGAGACCGGGAAGATGTGACCCAAAGACAACATCAATCCAGAAGGGTCTCGCCCGACGACGGCTGCAATCACGCGTAAATGCAGAGCAAGTAGAGGTAGAAGCCACAAACTACTGTTCGTTGCGATGCCGTGGCGGTCTGTGCGGTGCAGCGCCGCGACGTTCTTCACTTGTCATTCGACGCGGATGCAAACAGAACCAAGGACGTGGACTCGCATGTCCGCAACCTGAGGGGCTGCTCCGGTTACAATGCCTGCTATCGCCCACATAATGCTGGCGCTCGTTTATATTACGGCGTCGACGGTCGGCGCAGTCGCGCTGCACCTGTACCAGGGGTTCGACGCCGTCACGGCGGCGATCATCGGTGCAACGTGCTCGCTGGCGCTGATCCAGCTGCACATGGCCGCCTCGCGCTCCAGCGGCGGCGTCAGCAAGAACGAGATCCACGACCTCAAGCAGGAAATCCGCAAGCTCACCGGCCGCATTGCCCAGGCTGAGGAACGCTCCATCGAGTTGAAGCGTGATTTCGACACGGAAGTAGCCGCGCGTCGCGAGTCGATCGTGCAGGAGATGCGCGGCCTCGAAGGCATGATCCAGGGCCTGTCGAAGCGTTTCGAGACTCGCCTCAACAGCGTGCGCAGCCAGGCGATGGCTGCGCCGGAAGTGAGCGCGGACGGCGCTTCGATCCTTGATGCGGTGAAAGATGCGCTGCGCGAGAACCGCGTGGACCTCCACCTTCAGCCCATCGTGAACCTGCCGCAGCGCCGCACATGCTTCTATGAAGGCTTCACGCGCCTGCGCCGCGCCGATGGCCGCGTGATCATGCCGACGGAGTTTCTCGCGGCGGCCGAGCGGGCCAACCTGCTTGGCGTGATCGATAACCTGTTGCTGTTCCGCTGCGTGCAGATCGTGCGGCGCTTGTCGGAGCGCGATCAGCGCATTGGCGTGTTCTGCAACATCTCGATGGCGTCGCTGGAAGACGAGCAGTTCTTCTCGAACTTCCTCGACTTCATGCGCGAGAACCGCGACATGGCCTATGCGATGATCTTCGAGATCAGCGTGCGGGCGTTCAAGACTCGTTCGGACATCGCGGCGCGCAACATGCTGCGCCTGAAGGAGCTTGGCTTTCGTTTCTCGCTCGATAAGGGCGACGGGCTGAACTTCGACCTGCCGGAACTGCAGGCTGCGGGTGTGCGCTTCCTCAAGATCAATGGCGAGCGACTGCTCGAAGAACTCACCCCCGGCGGTGAGCGGCCGATCTCTGCGATCACGCGCGACATCGCGCCCGAAGATGTGCCGGCGCTGTTCGTGCGCTACGGCATCGACCTCATCGCCGAGAAGTTGGAGGCGGAGAAGTCCGTCATCGAGATTCTCGAGTTCGAGATTCCGTACGGCCAGGGCCATGTGTTCGGCCAGCCGCGCCCGATCAAGGGCACGTTGCAGACAGAGACAGCGCCGCCGCCGGACTTCATCCGCCGCGTCTCCGCCACCGCCATCTAGCGCGCGATGGCGAGATTCCTCAGAGGCCTGTCCGAAATCGCCGGCGATTACGATGCGATCCTCTGCGACGTGTGGGGTGTAATCCATAACGGGCGCGAGGCGTTTGGCGATGCGTGCGTGGCGCTGAAGCGCTTTCGCGAGACGCGGGGCCCGGTGATCCTGATCACCAACGCGCCGGTTCCCAAGCATCGCGTGACGGGGCTGTTTCCGCAGTTTGGCGTGCCGATGGACTGTTTTGACGATTGCGTGGCGTCGGGGGACGCGACGCGCAACGTGCTGGCGAAGCTGGCGCCGGGGCCCGTCTATCCGATCGGGATTGCGGGCGATGTGGCGGTCTATGCGGGGCTGGGGATCGAGCTGACAGATGATCCGGCGAAGGCGAAGGTGGTGTGCTGCACCAGCCTGCGCGATTATCCCGATGGGACGCCGGAGCCTTATCGCGGGGAGATGAAGATGTTGGCGGGGCGGGGTCTGCCGATGATCTGCGCCAATCCGGATGTGCAGTTCCGGCGCGGCGACCGGCTGATCTGGTCGGCGGGGGCGCTGGCGAAAATCTATGCGGAAGAGGGCGGGCAGGTGATCTATCCGGGCAAGCCGGATGCGCCGATCTATGACCTGGCGTTCGAACGGGCAGCTGAAATTCGCGGCCCCGTGGTCACCAGGGCCAGGGCGCTTGGCATCGGTGACGGGCCTTCGACTGATGTGCTGGGAGCAAACCGGCAGGGCATGGATGCGCTGTTTATCGGTAGCGGGATTCATGGGCATGCGATGCAGGCTGGCGACGGCTTCGAGGCCTGGGCAAAGGACTTGTTGGCCGACGAGGGCGTAAACGCGCGCTATGCGATGCCGCTGCTGGCGTGGTGATGACGTGAGGCCGCTATCTCTCAGGTTTGCCCTGTGAGGTTGTGACTCTGAGAGAGGTTTCCATCGAGGTCGGGTTGGGCCTGTCTGGCTGCTTCCGGCGGTGATGGAGGGGTCGGGTCCGGGCGGCTTTGCGTTTTGCGCACGGGGTCGCGTTCTCGCAGGTGATGCCTGCGAGTTGCTTACGGGGTTGCTCCTGCAATCGAGTGTGGGGGACCGTGTGTTGGGGCGGCATCCGCGCTGCGCGCGGCCCCCTCCGTCACGATGCTTCGCATCGCGCCACCTCCCCCCGCCTTCGGCGAGGGAGGACTGTCCTCCACCAGCAAAGCTGGGGGAGGTGGCATGCGAAGCATGACGGAGGGGGCCGCACGCAGTGCGGATGCCGAGCGGATCGGCCTCGCGCATCTGCTTCAGCTTTGCGGCGTGCGCTTGTGCGCGTTGTTCCATCGCCTGGCAGTCGGCCACGAGGGCGGCGATGCGGGCGAGGAGATGGACCAGGTCTTTGGCGTGAGTGAGATGTGGCGTCGCGCGGTCGCGCGGGACTTTGGGTCTCAGCTTCGCGATCTGATGGCCGCGCATCGCGATCCAGAGACGCAGG
>DLHI01000008.1:0-6776 GCA_002483135.1 Hyphomonadaceae bacterium UBA7672
GCCCGGCCGATTCAGACTTGCTCCGTCCCACAAATTTTCAGCGCAGGGCGTTGAAAACGTGGGCGAAGATTTTTGAGTTTCCGACGGAATTGAGAAGGCAGTTTCCGACAAATCCGGCAACGCCACGGTTGTCATCCCGGCCGGAGTGCGAAGCACGCAGAGCCGGGACCCATCGTGAGGCTCTCGGGGTGGAGGAATGGTTCCCGGATAGCGCTGCGCGCTTCCGGGATGACAGGTTGTGGGTGGGGGTCGGAGGTCGCTGCTCCTCCCGGCGCCTTGGCTTTGGGAGGAGCAGCGATTGCCCGGCGGTCCCGGATTGGCAGGTTGGCGTGGAACTAAGGGCCGGAGATGTAGACGTGGCTTGGCCGGGGGGAATGGGGTGGTAGGCTGGCGCCTCTCAGATGGAGGTGTCGCGTGAAGCGGATTCTGGCGGTGGTGGGGATGGTCGTAGCGCTCGGTGGCGCGGCCGTTGCGCAGGAGACGACGCAGCCTCCGGCAGATCCGCCGGTTGCGGCAAGCGACACTGCGACGCCGGCGGATGGCGCGGCGCCAGTTGCCGATCCTTCAACCGTGCTTGATCCCGCGCCTGCGGCCGCCGAGCCGCAATGGGTGGGCCCTGAGGTGAAGCTCGAAACCTCGATGGGCGACATCCTGATCGTGCTGGACACGGTCGGCGCGCCGAAGACGGCGAAGCAGTTTCTCGGCCTCGTGAAAGGCAAGCACTATGACGGAGCGATCGTCTACCGGATCGAGACCGGATTCGTGATCCAGTTCGGCGATCTCAACGCCAAGCTGGAATATCGCCGGCCGAAGCTCGGCACGATCCCGCTGGAGACGGAGAACAACAAGCATTCGCGCGGCGCCATTGCCATGGCGCGGGGCGAGGAGACGGATAGCGGTCAGTCGACGGTCTATGTCGATCTTGCCGAGAACACCGGCCTCGGCGCAACGCCAGGCGCGCCGCCGAACACGACTGGGTATGCGGTGTTCGGGCATGTCGTGCAGGGCATGGATGTGGTGGATGCGATTGCGGGCGTGGAGCTGGCGCCGCCTGGCGAGAAGCATCCGTTCCCCGGCAAGCTGCCGCTGACGCCGGTGGTGATCAAGAAGGCCACGGTGGTGAAGGAGTAGGGCTGTCAGTTTGACGTGAAGCGCCGTCCCCGCTCCTCTTGACGAAAGTCAGGAACCAGGAACGGTCGGACCGCACGAGCAGGCTTGAAGCTGCAATCCGGAACATGCCTCACAGTCAGCCCTGGATCCTGACTTTCGTCAGGATGAGCGGAGCGAGGCGAGGCGCTTCTGCCCACATTGGCCGTGTTCTTATTTACGATGTGGCGCGACTGTGATCCTGGAAGCCACATCACGTTCGACCTTGCGTTCGCCGCTGAGGATGTTGGCAAGGCCGTAATTGCCTTCGTGGCAGGCGTACTCCCACAGCCGCTCCGCCGGCTTGAACGTATAGGAGACGGACCACGGGCGCGTGTAGATGGCGGGATCCGAAATCTCGGCATGGTAGGCGAGAGCGTTCTCGCCGGTGCGCGTGAAGCGCTCGGTGGCGATGGCGCCGGGCGAGGTGGGATAGGGGCTCTGGCTGGCCTGCTGCTCTCTCACATCGATGGTCTCGACCACCAGCGTATCGCCTTCCCACCAGCCCACGCTGTCGCCAGTCCAGCGCTGCAGCACTTTCGGTCCGTGCGAGCGGCGGGCAAGTTCGGGGCTGTCGTAGAGCGGGATGATGCGGGTCTCGCGCATCATCTCGACGGAGATGACGATCACGGATGGCGTTTGCACGATCTGGTAGGCGTCGTTGTAGCCCTGGCTGGTCATGGGCGGGGCCGCGGCGTTGGCGGCCATCAGGCAGCGGTCGCGATTGGGCAGGGTGTCGACGCCCTGCGTGAAATCGGGCTGGGGCGCGCCGCTCATGTAGGTGGCGTACTTCTCGCGCCAGGCTAGCGCCTTGGCGCGGTCGATGAAGGGGAGCTGATCCTCAGGCGGATCGAAAGTCGCCTTGACCCGATGAGGCGCGTTGGTCCACACGCCGCCGAGGTCTGGGTGGCCATCAGTGGTGCGCGGAATGTCAGGCGTTTGCGCCAGCGCGGAGAGAGACAACGATGCGCAGGCGATTGCGGTTGCCGCCAGACTGCGCAGCATGCTCAGCGGACCTGATCGCCATTCACCGTGACGCGGCGCATGTGACGGCGTTGGCCGTGATAGTCGTTGAGGGCGTAGTGCCAGACGCAGCGATTGTCCCACATGGCGATCGAGCCGGGACGCCAGCGGAAGCGGCAGGTGTAGACTTCGCGGCGGCAGACTTCGAACAGGTATTCCAGAAGCGGACGCGATTCCTTCTTTGACCAGCCGGCGAAGCGAAGGGTGAAGGCAGGGTTGATGTAGAGGCCCTTGCGGCCGGTTTCCGGATGGGTGCGGACGACGGGGTGCTCGTATTCGGGGACTTCATCGCCGACGACTTCCGAATCCATGGAGGCCCGCTTCTTTGAGGAGGCGCCGCCGGCGCCGTATTCTTCCGCCGCAGAATGGATGGCGCGGAGGCCTTCGAGGGTTTTCTGCAGGCCCGGGGAGAGCGCATCCCAGGCGCCGTACTGGCTGGCGAACAGCGTGTCGCCGCCGACTTCGGGGACTTCGATGGCGTGGAGGATGGAGCCGAGGGCGGGGACTTCGAGGAAGCTCATGTCCGAGTGCCAGCCGCCGCCGAAGTTTATCTTCTCGCTCGGCTCCTTGATGATCTCGAGGATCTCCGGATAGCCGGCCATCGACTTCACATAGGGGTGCACGTTGAGCGTGCCCCAGCGGCGGCCGAAGGCGAGGTGCTGTTCGGGCGTGAGGGTCTGGTCGCGGAAGAAGATGACGTGGTGCTTGAGGAAGGCCTGGTGGATGTCGTCGAACTGCGCGTTGGTGAGCGGCTGGGACAGATCCACGCCTTCTATCTCGGCGCCGAGATGGGGCGAGATCGGTTTGACGGTGATGGTCTTGAATGTTGCGGTGTCGGGCATGATCAGCCTTCTGGGACGCGGTTCCTCGTTGCCGGGAACATCGCGCCGCCGGTCAGGCTTGGCAATGGGCGCTAGCGGCCGAGGAGCGTGCGGAAGTCCTGCGGTTGCATCGGGCGGTGGAGGAGGAAGCCTTGCGCTTCGTCGACCTTCAGCCACGTCATGAAATCCCACATCTCCTGGGTCTCGACGCCTTCGGCGACGACGTTGAGGCCGTGGTCGCGGGCGAGGCGGACGCAGGAGACGAGGGCGGCCTTGGCGAAGGCTTCGTCCATCGCGAGGCGGATGAAGGCGGGGTCGATCTTCACTTCGGTGAAGGGGTAGTTGCGCAGGCGATCTATGTTGGAGGCGCCGGCGCCGAAATCGTCGAGCGCGAGGCCGAAGCCGTGGCCGCGCAGGGCGGTCATCGTCTCGAAGGCGCCGGGACTGTAGTCGGCCTGCCGGGCGTCGGTGATTTCCAGGGTGAAGCGCGCGCAGGGCAGCCCAGCGCCCGTGATTGCGGCGGCGAGGGCGTCAGCGAAGGCGCCGCTGGCGAGCGAGAGCGGGCTGACGTTGATCGAGCAGGGCAGCTCGCCGAAGGAGGCGGCGTGCGTGGCGACGGAGCGCGCCATTACGAGCGTCAGCGCGTCGATACGCTGGGAGCGTTCGGCAAGTTCGATGTAACCGGCGGGCGAAGCAAGGCCGGCATTGAGCGAGGCGATGCGGGCGAGCGCTTCCGCGCCGGTGATGGCGCGCGTGGCCATGGCGACGCGAGCCTGGAAGAAGGGATGCAGGCCGCCGCGCTCAATGGCGGCTTCGAGCAGGCTGGCGCTGGCGGGCGCCGGGCGGCGGGCTGCGATCTCGGATGCTCCGGCGTCGGGGATCATTGCGATAGGGGCCCACCTGCGCCCCAGCCTGACGCCAGGGTCTCATGAGGGAACCAAAACACGCAATCGTCTCAAAACAGCTAAGTTAGGCGCCGCGATTTGTCATGGGGCCGGAAACCAAGACCCCGCCGCACTGGTGAGCGCGACGGGGCCGGGCCGGATTGATTCGGGGGTACGACTATTTCGCGTCCGACAGGTTCTGGTTCACGAAGTCCCAGTTCACCAGCTCGTTGATGAAGGTCTCGATGTATTTGGGGCGCGCGTTCTGGGTGTCGAGGTAATAGGCGTGCTCCCAGACATCCATGGTTAGCAGAGGGGTAACGCCGGCCTCGGTGAGCGGGGTTTCGGCATTGGGGGTCTTGGTGACGGCGAGCTTGCCGTCCTTGAGGACGAGCCAGGCCCAGCCGGAGCCGAACTGCGTCGCGCCGGCTTCGGAAAAGAGGCGCTTGAACTCGTCGAGCGAGCCGAAATCCTTGTTGATCCGGTCAGCCGCGAGGCCCGTGGGCTTGCCGCCGCCGCCGGGCTTCATCGAGTGCCAGTAGAAGGTGTGGTTCCAGACCTGGCCGGAATTGTTGAAGATCGGCATCTTCTTGTCGGTCCAGCTCTGCTTGACGACTTCCTCGAGCGATGCGTTTTCCAGCGGCGTGCCGGCGACCAGCTTGTTGAGGTTGTCGACATAGGCCTGATGGTGTTTGCCGTAGTGGAAGTTGAGCGTGTTTTCCGAGATGTGCGGCGCAAGGGCCGTGCGCGCATATGGCAGGGGCGGGAGCGTGAAAGCCATTGGTATTACCCTCGTTTGTTTCTGAGTTGTCGACCGTGCAGCCCTTTAGATAGGGCGTTTTCCTGAATTTGAACATGAGCGATACGGCCAATCCGCCAAATCTGGCAAGCAAGGAGGAATTCGACGCCCGCCTGAAGCGGA
Organism: Hyphomonadaceae bacterium UBA7672; assembly: GCA_002483135.1. Taxonomy (GTDB): domain Bacteria; phylum Pseudomonadota; class Alphaproteobacteria; order Caulobacterales; family Hyphomonadaceae; genus UBA7672. The sequence goes on from DLHI01000008.1 coordinate 4,797, forward strand.
CGGACGAGGACCGCTGGCTGGCGACCCGCTATGCGGACGATGCCGGGCGGGAGCGGTTGGTCGCCATCTACCTGATGAACAACGAGTTGCAGCGGGCGCTACAGGCGCGCGAGGCCATGCTGGGGAAGATCCGCGTGCAGTGGTGGCGCGAGACGCTGGAACAGGTGGGCGGGGCGGGTCCCGTACGGCGGCACGATCTGGCCGAGGAGCTGGCGCGGGTGACGAGCGGACGGGGCGACCTGATGGCGCCTCTGATGGCGCTGGTGGATGCCTTCGACGACATTCTCGACGATCACCTGCGAGCCGGCGGGCACCAGGATGGCGGCGAGCATGAGGCGCGGCATCTGGCGGCGGAGGCCAAGCTGATGCGGCTGGCGGGGCTGGCGCTGGCGCCTGGCGCGGCCGAGGCGCAGCTCGTTGCGATGGGGCGCGTGGCGGAAGCGGCGCTGGCGATGAAGGCGGGGCTGGATGGCGCCGCGGAACGGTGGGACGCCGCGCGGCGAGGGGCGCGGGTCGTGCCTTCCGGCATGTGGCCGGCAATGCTGCATCTGGCGGGGCGTTCGGGCGGGCCCGAGCCGTCGGCGTTCGGGAAGCGGTGGCGGATGTTCAACGCGGCGCTGTGGCGGAGGCTGTAGGACGCCCGGCTTACCAGATGACAATCCCCTCCGGCCGCTGTTTGGTATCGCCTGGGGAAGAATCGGCAGCGGGGCGCTGGTGAACAATCTATTCAATCCGATGAGTTGGGTGCGGGCGTTGCGGCGGCCGCTGGTGTTGGCCGGGCTCGCGGTCGACCTGTTTCCGATCTACGGCGTGATTGCGTTCGGGTGGAACGCCGTGCCGCTCGTGATGCTGTACTGGATGGAGAACATCATCGCTGGCGTGATGACGCTGCCGCGTATCTTCGTGTCGGGCGCTACGTTTGGCATTGGCGGCATGCTTATGGGGACATTCCTCAGCGCGTTCTTCGTGTTTCACTATGGCCTGTTCTGCGCCGTGCACGGGACGTTCCTGATGGCGTTCATCAGCATGGGCAATGGAACGATGGGCGCTCAAGAGCCGATCATGATGGACGTGTTCGGGATGTTCCAGTTCGGGCTGAACTCCGGGCTGCATGTCGCCTGGTTCGTTTATGCAATCATTGCTTTCCAGGTCCTGGTGTTCATCTCGGAGTTCCTCGTGAAGGGCGAATGGAAGAACACGAACCCGATGGCGGAGATGTTTGCGCCGTATGGACGGATCATTGTGTTGCACTTCGCCATCTTCGCCGGTGCGGGCGCGCTGTTCCTGCTGGGCCAGCCAATTATCGGTGTCATGGCGCTGATCGCGTTCCGGGCGCTGTATGGCGTCGTGAACAACGGCTCGAAGGAGTTCGGGTTCGAGACCGACTTCAACAAGGCGATGGATGGCGTGCGGTCGCGCGAATATTTCGAGAAGGCGATGCGCGGCGAAGACCCCAACGCGAAAACGCCAGACCGCGACAACAAGACCAAATGATCAGGCGGTTGCAGATTGAGCGGCCTGCTGGCTGGACAGCCAGGCGCCGAGATCGTCCAACGCGCGCAACGACATCAGACGCTTGCGGGCGCGGCCTTTGTCGGCGCCCTTGAGGCGCTTGCCATCCGGGCTCTTGAGTTCGACGGGGCCGAGTTCGGGAAAGAGGCCGAAGTTTACGTTCATCGGCTGAAACGAGCGGGCGGTTGAATCCTCGATCTGGCCGACGACGTGGCCGCCGGTGATGTGGTTGACCAGCGCGCCGAGCGCCGTTGTGTCTGGCGGGGGCGCGACCTGGCGGCCGAGGGCCTGGGCTGCGGCCATGCGGCCGGCGACCAGACCCATTGCGGCGCTTTCGACATAGCCTTCAACGCCAGTCACCTGTCCCGCGAAACGGACGCGCGGATCGGCCTTGAGGCGCAACTGGCGGTCGAGCAGGACGGGCGAGTTGATGAAGGTGTTGCGGTGGATGCCGCCGAGGCGCGCGAA
>DLHI01000008.1:6865-20902 GCA_002483135.1 Hyphomonadaceae bacterium UBA7672
ACCATGTTCCACAGCGTGCCGAGCTTGTTGTCCTGGCGTAGCTGGACGATGGCGTGGGACTTTACGGTGGGATCGTGCGGGTTGGTGAGGCCGACAGGTTTCATCGGGCCAAAACGAAGGGTTTCGGCGCCGCGCTCGGCCATGACTTCGATGGGCAGGCAGCCTTCGAAATAGGGCGTGCCTTCCCATTCCTTGAACTCTGTCTTGGGACCTGCGAGCAGGGCGGCGATGAAGGCTTCGTACTGTTCCTTGTTCATCGCGCAGTTGATGTAGGCTTCGGCTCCATCGCCGCCGGGGCCGGGCTTGTCGTAGCGCGATTGCTTCCACGCCTTCGACATGTCGATGGATTCAAGATGCACGATGGGCGCGATGGCGTCGAAGAATGCAAGCGAGTCTTCGCCCGTCTTGGCGAGGATCGCTTTCGCGAGACTGTCGGATGTGAGGGGGCCGGTGGCGATGATGACGCTGGACCAGTTCTCCGGCGGCCAGCCGTCGACTTCGCCGCGTTCGATCGTGACGAGCGGGTGCGCCTTGAGGGCGGCGGTGACATCCGCCGAGAAGTTGTCGCGATCGACCGCGAGGGCTGAGCCAGCGGGCACGCGGTGGCGGTCGCCCATCGCGATGATGAGACCGCCCGCGCGGCGCATCTCTTCGTGGAGGAGACCGACTGCGTTGTATTCCCAATCGTCGGACCGGAAGGAGTTCGAGCACACGAGTTCGGCGAGGCCGTCGGTGTGGTGAGCGTCGGTTCCCCGCACGGGGCGCATTTCGTGGAGAACCACGGGAACGCCCAGATTGGCTGCCTGCCAGGCGGCTTCCGAGCCCGCCATGCCGCCGCCGATGATGTGTATGGGTTCGGTTGTCATGGCGGGGATATAGGCCGGGAAGGGCCGGAATTGCGAGCCCCCGGCGTTTGGGCAGCTTTTGCCATATTTCCTGCCGGGACGGGGTTGATAGACTGCCCGCAGGGAGCGACGGCGGACGCATGATACGCAGGACACTGACCCTTCTGGCGATTGCACTTGGCGTTGGGGCCATGGCGCCCGTTAGCGCCCAGGCGGACATCCAGGCATTCAATTCCGCCGTGGAGGCGGGGGATTATAGAGGCGCGTCGCTGGCGGCGGCGGAGGCGTGGCCGTCGGTTGACCGGGCCTCGCCGGACGCAGTGGCGATTGCGCGCGAGTTCGGCTGGATCGCCATGCTGGCTGATGAGCCGTCGACGGCGCTTGGCTATGCGCGCTTCCTGGTGGAGCAGGGGCAGGCGCTGGCGCATCCGGATACAACGCCGGCGGTGTCGCGCGTGCTGTTCGACTGGGCGAGCCTTGCCCTGGTTGTCTCTCCCCAGACGCGGACGCGACTGATGGCGTCGCTGAACACGCGCGCGGCTGTGGCGGGGCGGGATCTGATATCGGCGCGGGCGGCGCAGGTGCTACACGCCGAGGCCTGGAAAGCCGGCGACTGGGCGCAAGCGAGCCAGGCGGCGGAGCTGGCGATACGGTTCCTCGATGAGGTGGGAGCGACGCAATCGCCCGCGCGCTTCGAGATGCGACGCGGCATGGCGGCGGCGGCGTTCATGCGCGCGAAGACGGGCGAGGCGTACAACGCCGTCTATGACGTGGTCGAGGAGCTGCACGACCTGATCGCGGCGACGCCGGAGGGATCGATCCGCGACAGGCTGGCGAGCGAATATTTCGCGGCGGCGGCGTGGGGCGATACGATGTACAGCGCGCTGGGCGAACGCGGGCAGCGCAGCGTTCCCGATCGGAGGATCACGGCGGGCGCAGGCCGCAAGCCAATCGCGGAACTGGTCTATCCGGCGCCGGGCGACGCCAACCTGCCGCGTTGCCGGATTGCGCTGGCGCGAAACTTCAAGCAGCCGGGGTTTCCCTTTCAGGCGCGGTTCAAGGAGTTCGGCGGGGTGGTGGTCTATGCGCTGAACGTTGAACCCAATGGCGTGTTCTCGGAGCCGCGCCTGCTGGTCTCGGCGCCGCATGAGGGCGTCGCGCAAGCGGTTGAAGACGTGATCAACACGTGGCGCTGGCGGATCGACGGCGGGCCGCAACCGCCCGGGTGCCGCATGCCGGAAACCCATATCCTGACATTCGAGTTCGCGCTGGGCCGCTGAATCAACGGGCCTGCGCGGCTTCCACAGGGGGCCAGCGTGCTCTATTGCAGGGCGCGTTGAGGAGATCGGCATGCTGGAGACACCGCAGCAACAGACCGGGGGCAGGGTCCCGGTCATGGACTGCTTCACGCAGGCCTGGCGGTTCCTTGACCGGAATTGGCGGCTGATGTTGCCGGCCGCGGCTGTCACGGCGGCCCTGTCGCAGATAGGGCTGGCGTTGGTTATGCTCTTGCGACCCGCAGCGGCAGAAGGCGAGAGCCTGCTTGTGGCGACGCTGTGGGATCTCGTGGCCCTCATTCCCGCGATGGTGGCGAGCCTGATGTTCACGGCGGCCGTTCTGCGCAAGGCGTTGCGGGATGAGTTCATTGGGCCGACGGGGCTGGCTTTCGGGGCCGACGAGATCCGGCTGCTGGGCGTAACGGCGGCGTTGACGTGTATGTTGCTGCCGCTGGTCGGATTGTTCTTCTTCGTGGTGTCTACGGTCGTGCTGTCGCGGGTCGCGGCGACTCCCGAAGCCATGAACGCGCTGCTGGCTGACCCCGAGGCGCTGAACGCCGCACTGGAAGCGGCGCTTGGACCGACGGGGGTTCTGGCGTTCCTGCTGTTCTTCATGCTGGTGATGGCGATCGCGCTCTACGTCTCGGTGCGGCTCACCATGGTGAACGCCGCCACGATGGGCGAGCGACGCGTGGTGATCTTCCAGACCTGGAGCTGGTCACGCGGAAATGTGTGGCGGATACTTGGCGCTGTGATCCTGACAGCGTTGCCGGTGATGTTCTTTCAGGGGCTGGTGGACTCGGTTGGCGTCGAAGCGGTTCAGGCGACGCCGGAAGCCTCAGGCAGGGCCATGGTCCAGCTGGGCGTCAGCACGGTGACGACCTTCCTGTTCGCGATTGCCAGCATTCCCACCACTGCCCTGGGCGCCATTCTCTACAAGGGTCTCCGGCCCGGAGACTTCGTGGCGAAGTAGGACTTACTCCGCTGCCTGCCGGGTCGGCTTCTTTGGCTTGGCGGAGGACTTTGCAGGCGCCGTCTTCGCGCGCTTCGACTGGCGCTGACGGCGCTCTTCCTGGCGCTTGAACGTCTCGACAAGGAAGCGGCCGGTGTGGCTCTTCTTGTTCCTGGCGACCTCTTCAGGCGTGCCGACAGCGACGAGTTCTCCGCCGCCGTCGCCGCCGTCGGGGCCCATGTCGATGATCCAGTCGGCGACCTTGATGACGTCGAGGTTGTGCTCGATCACCACGACAGTATTGCCCGCGTCCACCAGTTCCTGGAGCACTTCCATCAGCGTGCGGGTGTCGTCGAAGTGGAGGCCGGTGGTCGGCTCGTCGAGGATATACATCGTGCGGCCGGTGGCGCGCTTGGAGAGTTCCTTGGCAAGCTTCACGCGCTGGGCCTCGCCACCGGAGAGCGTGGTCGCCTGCTGGCCGACTTTCACATAGCCGAGGCCGACGCGGCAGAGCGTTTCCATCTTGCCGCGAATGCCGGGCACCGCGCCGAAGAAGACGCGCGCTTCCTCAACCGTCATATCCAGCACGTCGGCGATGGACTTGCCCTTGTAGAGCACTTCGAGGGTTTCGCGGTTGTAGCGTTTGCCCTTGCAGACATCGCAGGTGACGTAGACGTCGGGCAGGAAGTGCATCTCGATCTTGACCACGCCGTCGCCCTGACAGGCTTCGCAGCGACCGCCCTTCACGTTGAAGGAGAAGCGGCCGGCCTGATAGCCGCGCGCCTTGGATTCCGGGAGCCCTGTGTACCAGTCACGGATGGGGCCGAAGGCGCCGGTGTAGGTGGCGGGGTTGGAACGCGGCGTGCGGCCGATGGGCGACTGGTCGATGTCGATGATCTTGTCGAGGTGTTCGATGCCTTCGATCTTCTGGTGCGGCGCGGGGCCGTCGCTGGCGCCGTTGAGGCGGCGTGCGAGGGCCTTGTAGAGCGTCTCGATGATGAGCGTGGACTTGCCGCCGCCGGAGACGCCGGTCACGCAGGTGAAGACGCCAAGCGGGATTTCGGCGGTGACGTTCTTGAGGTTGTTGCCGGTCGCGCCGATGACGCGGATCATCTTCTTCTTGTCGGCCCAGCGACGCTTTTCGGGGATGGCGATCTCTTCCTCACCCGACAGATACTTGCCGGTGATGGAGCGTTCGTTCGCCATCAGGTCATCGGCTGAGCCGAAGCCGATGACTTCGCCGCCATGGACGCCCGCGCGCGGGCCCATGTCGATCACATGGTCAGCCGTGAGGATGGCGTCCTCGTCGTGTTCGACCACGATGATGGAGTTGCCGAGATCTCGCAGGCGCTTGAGCGTACCGAGCAGGCGCTCGTTGTCGCGCTGGTGCAGTCCGATGGACGGTTCGTCGAGCACGTAGAGAACGCCGGAAAGGCCGGAGCCAATCTGCGAGGCAAGGCGGATGCGCTGGCTTTCGCCGCCAGACAGCGTGCCGGACGCGCGCGAGAGCGAGAGATAGTCGAGGCCGACATCGTTGAGAAATTGCAGGCGATCGCGGATTTCCTTGAGGATGCGGACCGCGATCTCGTTCTGCTTCTTCGTGAGCTTCTTCGGCAGCGCCTCGAACCAGTCGCGCGCGAGGCGGATCGAAAGGTGGGTCGCGTTGGAGATGGTGAAGTCGTTGATCTTCACGCTGAGCGCTTCAGGGCGCAGGCGTTCGCCCATGCAGGTGGGACACGGGGCGGCCGACTGGTAGCGACCGATTTCCTCGCGCATCCAGGCGCTGTCGGTTTCGCGGAAACGCCGGTCGAGATTGCCGACGACCCCTTCGAAAGGCTTGGTCACTTCATAGCGGCGCACGCCGTCGTCGAAGACGAAATCAACTTCTTCCTCGCCCGTGCCGAACAGGATGATCTCTCGCGCGCGCTCCGGCAGCTTGCTCCAGGCGGTGTCGAGGGAAAATTTGTACTTCTTCGCGAGGGCCTTGAGCGTCTGTTCCTGCAGCGGCGAGGCTGATTTTCCCCATGGCGCGATGGCGCCGTCGCTGAGCGATTTTTCGATTTCGGGGACGACGAGGTTGGGGTCGATCTTCAGCTGTTCGCCAAGTCCATCGCAGGCGGGGCAGGCGCCGAAGGGATTGTTGAAGGAGAACAGACGCGGCTCGATTTCCGGGATGGTGAAGCCGGAGACGGGACAGGCGAACTTGGCGGAGAAGGTGACGCGGCGCGGTTCCTTCGTTTCAGGGTCCTTGTCGGCGAATTCGGCGACGGCGATACCGTCTGCGAGGCCGAGGGCGGCTTCGAAGCTTTCGGCGAGGCGCTGTTCAAGGCCGGCGCGGATGACGATGCGATCAACCACCACGTCGATGTCGTGCTTGAGCTTCTTGTCGAGCTTGGGCGGGTCTTCCAGTTCGTAATATTCGCCGTCGACCTTCACGCGGGCGAAGCCACGCTTCAGCAGGTCAGCGAACTCCTTGCGGTATTCGCCCTTGCGGCCGCGGATCATGGGGGCGAGGAGGTGGAACTTGGCGCCGTCGCCAAAAGCCATCGCCTTGTCGACCATCTGCGAGACAGTCTGGCTTTCGATGGGGAGGCCGGTGGCGGGCGAATAGGGTGTGCCGACGCGCGCCCACAGGAGGCGCATGTAGTCGTAGACCTCCGTGACCGTGCCGACGGTGGAGCGCGGGTTGCGCGAGGTGGTCTTCTGCTCGATCGAGATGGCGGGAGAGAGACCTTCGATCCGCTCCACATCCGGCTTCTGCATCAGTTCAAGAAACTGGCGGGCGTAAGCCGACAGCGACTCGACATAGCGGCGCTGGCCTTCGGCGTAGATCGTGTCGAACGCCAGCGAGGATTTGCCGGAACCCGACAGGCCCGTGATGACCACGAGTTGGTTGCGCGGGATATCGACATCCACGTTCTTGAGATTGTGCTCGCGCGCGCCGCGCACACGGATGGCGTTGGGTTCGGATGACATGAGCGACCGGGAGGCTGGGTTCAGCGTTTCTTGCCAGATAGGGGTGCGGTGAGTCGATTACACGTGAAAGAACGGAAAAGGAACAGCGGCGCTTCGTCCACTGTTCCTGCGGCGGCTTGCTGCCGGGGAGGTGGCAGCAGCCATACAATCCCGGACTGTGGCGTTTGCCGGAATTGAAAGGTTCCGAATCCGCAGCTAGGGGCTCGGACATGTCCAAACATCCCTTCCGCATCGGCCGGGCGAAGACCGGCATGGGCCTCTTTGCGACGGAGGAAATCCCGAAACATGTGCGGATTGTCGAGTATACCGGCAACATCATCACGAACGCCGAAGCGGACGCGATGCCGGGCAAGCCGCGCTATCTCTACAATCTCAGCCGCACGCATACGCTGGACGGCTCGCCGCGTTCGAACCTTGGGCGCTATGCGAACCATTCGTGCCGGCCGAACGCCATCATCTACGTCTATGGCGGGCGGATCTGGATCAAGTCGCTGCGCGTGATCAAGCCCGGCGAGGAAATCACCTATGACTACGGCAAGGAATACTTCGACGCCTTCATCGGGAAGGACCGGTGCCTGTGCCCGAAATGCGTGAAGCGGCGGGAGACGAAGGCGCGGACCTAGGGCGCTGAGTACATCCTTCGAGACGATCGGCGCGTTGCGCCGATCGCTCAGGATGAGTCCAGTAGGCTGGGCAATATTGTATCGGCGACAACCGACCTCATCCTAAGGGATCGATGCGCAGCATCGATCGTCTCGAAGGATGCGGCGGAGAGCGCTTGACTCTCACTGTCACATGTAATGTATTCATTACATGTCAGCCGAAGACGACATGACCGCTGTCTTTCATGCGCTCGCTCACGAGACGCGGCGGCGGATCATGGATCTTCTGAAGCTGCGGCCGGGGATTGGCGTGGGGGAGTTGGCGGGCGAGTTCGATGTGACGCGCATCGCTGTGATGAACCACATCGCCGTGCTGGAGGACGCGGGGCTCGTTGTATCCGAGAAGGACGGGCGCGTGCGCCGGCTCTATCTCAACGCGGCGCCGATCCAGATGATCAATGACCGGTGGCTGGACGACTTCTCCGGCCATTGGGCGCGCACGGTTACGGGCATCAAGTATGCCGCCGAGGCCGCTTTCCAGAAATCCAAGAAGGGACAGGGCAAATGAGTGGGGCGAAGCAAGTCTACAAGGTCGTCATCAATGCGCCGATCGAGACGGTGTGGAATACGCTGGTGAAGACGGATGCGGTGTTGCCGTTCTTCTTCGGCGCGGTGTGCGAGACCAAGGATGGGCTGAAGCCGGGACGCAAGATGCGGATGGTCACGCCCGACAGGAAGTTCGCGAGCGTCGTCGGCGAAGTGCTCGAATTCTCGCCGCCGCATCGCTATTCGCACACGATGGCGTTCACCGGTTATCCAGGCGAGGCAGCGTCGACCGTGACGTATGAACTCAAGGAAGTGGCGGGTGGGACTGAATTCTCGCTGATCACGACGAATGTGCCGGCGGGGACGAAGTCCGAGAAGTCCATGGCGCAGGGTGGACCCTTCATCGTGCAGAACCTCAAGGCGCTGGTGGAAACCGGCAAGCCGGCCTTCTCCGGCAAGATGGTGGGCGTCGTGAATGCGATGACGGGGTGGATGACGCCCAAGGCGTGCCGCATCGAGCACTGGCCGCTGGACTAGCGGCGCAAACAAAGGCGCTGTCCGGTCTGATCAGACGGACAGCGCAGGCTTGGGGGAGAAGCGGTTGAAGAATGTGTCAGCAGCGGTGGTCTTCCTTGGCGATGTCGCGGCCGACGGTGGCGCCCGCAAGCGCGCCGATGACGCCGCCTTCGGACTTCGCGCCATTTCCGGCGACGTTGCTGCCGATGACAGCGCCCGCCACGCCGCCAACGATTGCGCCCTTGTTGGAGGCTTCCTGGCGTTCCTTTTCGCACGCGATCTTCGCGTTGGCGCGCGCCTCGGCGGCGGCGCGCTCGTCAGCGATGCGCGCATTCATTTCCGCTTGCGTCATGCCACGCGGAGCGTTGGCGGTTTCGACCAGCGCCGCCCCGTCGATGGAGGCGGGCGAGTTCGCAGCGTTCAGCGCGAAGCCTGCGCCCACGGTGAACAGGGCTGCGCCAGCGACACCGGCCGCAATGAGTCCAGCATTTTTCATCGGGACCTCCTGATGTTGTCCGCCAAGCAAATGCGTGGGGCACAGGATCGTTCCGTTGACGGAGGGTCATCCATTTCAGCGCTGGATCGCCATATTTCGCGCCAGGACGGTTAACGCACCAGACGGAGGGAATGCGCATGGGCAAGGTTGAGGACCAGACAGCGTCGATGATCGCGAACATGCCGGAGAAGACCGGCAAGGCTATGGAGGACTGGCTGAAGATCGTGACGAAAGCGAAGCTGACCAAGCATGGCGAGATCGTCGCGATGCTGAAGAGCGAGCACGGCATGGGACATGGCTTCGCGAACCTGGTGGCGCACAAGGCGCTGGCTTCGGACGCGGGCAGCCATGATGGCGAGGATCTGCTGGCGGCGCAGTATGCCGGGGCGAAGGCCGGGCTGAAGCCGGTCTACGACAAGCTGGCGAAGATGATCGAGGGCTTTGGCAAGGACGTCGAGTTCGCGCCCAAGAAGGCTTACATGTCGCTGCGCCGTTCCAAGCAGTTCGGGCTGATCCAGCCATCGACGGCGACGCGGCTCGATCTAGGGCTGAACCTCAAGGGCGTGGCGCCGGCTGGAAGGCTCGAAGCTGCGGGCTCGTGGAATGCGATGTGTACGCATCGCGTGAAGCTGGCGAGTGCAGCGGATGTCGATGCCGAGGTGAAGGCGTGGCTGGAGCAGGCGTACGACGCGGCGTGAAATCCCGGGCGCGGCGGCTACGGCCCCCGCCCACCTTCGTCTCCGGGACCACTCGGCGCCGGGGGCTAATCGGCGACCTAAGATGTGAGCGAAGGGCAGGGCGAGGACCGGCCGTGACGCGAACACTAGCTTGCGCTGGCGTCCGTTCTGTGAAAGAACAAATGACGAACATCGTCCAGCGGAACGCAGTGACCATCTTGTGGACAGCGCAAGGGCTCCACAGTTTGGGACTGCCAAGACGAATGGGATGTGTCGCGTGGAGTGGCGGGCGGCCGTAAGGTGCCCGTCCTGTGTCAGGAACCAGAGCGGTTGCGGAAGGCAATCGGGGCTGGAGTGCAAACGGAGACGACAATGGCCGGATCGGTCAACAAGGTGATCCTCATCGGCAATCTGGGCCGGGATCCCGAAATCAAGCAGCTGCCATCCGGTTCATCGCTGGCCAACCTGTCGATCGCGACGTCCGAGACGTGGCGCGACAAGGCCTCGGGCGAGCGCAAGGAAAAGACCGAGTGGCACCGGGTCGTGGTGTTCAACGAGGGCCTGGTCAGGGTCGTCGAGCAGTACCTGAAGAAGGGCGCCAAGGTTTACATCGAAGGCCAGCTCGAAACCCGCAAATGGCAGGACAAGGACGGCAACGACAAGTATTCAACCGAAGTCGTGCTGCGGAACTTCAACTCGGTGCTGACCATGCTGGACGGCCGCAATGAAGGCGGCGGCGCTGGCGCTGATCGCGGCGAGTACAATCAGGATCGTGCGCCGGCGCGCGGCGCGGGACCGAAAGGCAAGGGCGGTAAGGGCCCGGCCGAGGACTTCTCGCGCGGCGGCGATTTCGACGACGAGATTCCGTTCTAGGCTTTGGTGCGAAGACGCCTGCGCAAGATCAGGTAGAGTGGACGCACGACTCCATCCCCGCTCGTCCCGATGAAAATCGGGACCCAGGGCAGACGGTGAGGTTTATTCCGACTTAGAGCTTCAAGTCTGTTGGCGTTGCGCCACCGTTCCTGGATGCTGACTTTCGTCAGCATGAGCGGAGCAAGGTGCAGCGCTTCCAGCCAAATCCATCAAGCGCTAAGCGGCGCGGCGCTGGGCAACCGGCGCCGCGTTTGTTTTGGCGTTTCTGATTTGCGCGGGCGCATCAGCGACATCGAACGTGCGCACCAAGTTTTTCATGGTGCTCTTCACGAGGCCAAGGCGCGTGAAAGCGAGCGAGGCGATCCAGAGCAGGGCGCGATGGGGCCAGCCGGTTTGCGCCATCGGCTTTATGGTCCAGTCGCGGCTGCGCAGGACGGCATTGGCGCGGTGGGCGCCCGTAGTGATGCGGGAGGCCCAAGTCTGGTAGCCCATCGACAGCGAGACGCAGAGGCCTTCCTGGTTCTCTACGCGGTGCGGGGCGTAGAGCGGCCAGGTGAGCGCCTGGCCCGGCGCGATATCGAAGCGGTAGGCCGCTCCATCCATGATGCGCTGGTAGGGCAAATCTTCGGTGTTGGTGCGCGTGATGAACTTTTCCATCGCCGCCTGAGGCAGGAAGGGTTCGGTCGTGGGATAGACCCACACGCGCTTGACGCCGCGCAGGTGGAACAGGACGACGCCGTCGGCGTCGAACCGGTAAGGCAGGCGCGCAGCGGGGGAAGATAGGATCAGCTGGCCCGTCATCTTGCGAGCACCGGCGGCGCCGAGTTCCGGCCGGAGCTTGCCGAACGCCTGCATGACTTCGGCCCAGAGACCTGGATGGGCGTCTTCGCAGCTGCGCAGGCTCACCCAGAGGTCGCCGGCCTTGATCGCCTGAAGGACTTCGCGACCCGAAGCATCGCCGCGTGTGCCGGTAGCGAGGCTGACACGCCCAACGGCGTCATAGGTGTAGCGGTTGATCTCGAACAGTTCGGCCGGATACCGATCGAGCAGGTGGATCAGCGCTTCATCGGAGGCGAGATAGGCGGGAACATCGTGTTCGATGACGGTGGGGACCGTTACCCCGGTCACGTTCGATTCAACCGTTGGTGTCATAACGAGCCTCGCAATTCGCTTTTCCGGCGAGATGCAAAGGTGGTCCCGCCGTCGGAAGCGACTGTTCCGCAACGTCGAGCGGTTCGATTTACAGGTGGTTAACCATGCGCGGGCACGTCTGCGCTGGTGTTGCGTGTGAGAGGGAGTCGGTTGCGGCAATGAACGGGGTCCTCGCAGTCGCGAAGTCCTTCCTGTTGCCCGCCGCTATCGGCGCGCTGTTGATCTACTTTTGCTATCATGCGCTCTCGGGCGACCAGGGTCTGGCCGCGTGGGCCGAGCTGCAGAAAGAGGAAGAAGCCCTCGAAGTGCAGATCGCCAACCTCGAAATCCGGCGCGACGCGATTCAGGCGGCGCTGGTTCGCCTGCAGGACCGGACAATGGACCTCGATTTTGTCGAGGAAATCGCGCGCACTCGGCTATCTTATGTTCGCCCCGACGAGATTTTGGTCTCGGCTCGCTGATCCACACCCAAAATAGATGTGGAACCAGCCACCTTTTCTCGCGATAAGCTAGGAAGAGGGGCGGATCATCCCCTATCTTTCCGATCAGAGCAGGGAATACAGGCGATGGCAGGCAAGACGGGCGGCGCAAAGGTTAGGAAACCGGTGTCAGAACCGCAGAAGGCTGATTTAATTGGCTTTTACCGGGACATGCTTTTGATCCGCCGGTTCGAGGAAAAGGCCGGTCAGCTGTACGGAATGGGCCTGATTGCAGGCTTCTGCCACCTCTATATCGGCCAGGAGGCCGTGGTTGTCGGCGTGCAGTCGATTCTCGAGCCGGACGACCAGGTGATCACCGGATACCGCGACCATGGCCACATGCTGGCCGCCGGCATGACGTCGCGCGGCGTGATGGCGGAACTGACCGGGCGCGAGGGCGGCTATGCACGCGGCAAGGGCGGCTCGATGCACATGTTCAGTCGCGAGAAGAACTTCTTCGGCGGCCACGGCATTGTCGGAGCGCAGGTGCCGCTGGGCACGGGGCTGGCGTTCTCGAACAGGTACAAGGGCACGGATGCGGTCTGCATCGCCTATTTCGGAGACGGCGCGTCGAACCAGGGCCAGGTCTACGAGGCGTTCAACATGGCCTCGCTGTGGAAGCTGCCGGTCGTCTATGTGATCGAGAACAACCAGTACGCCATGGGTACGTCGATCGCGCGGGCTTCGGCTGAAACGGAACTGTTCAAGCGCGGTATCTCGTTCGAGATCCCCGGCGAGGAAGTGGACGGTATGGATGTGCTGGCCGTGCGCAAGGCGGCGGCGAAGGCCGTGCAGCGCGCGCGCGATGGCGATGGACCATACATTCTCGAGATGAAGACCTACCGCTATCGCGGCCACTCGATGTCTGACCCGGCCAAGTATCGCACGCGGGAAGAAGTGCAGGACGTGCGCGAGCATCGCGACCCAATCGAGATGCTGAAGAAGAAGCTGCTGGATGCGAAGCACGTGACCGAGGACGATCTCAAGAAGATCGAAGCCGAGGTGCGCGAGATCGTGAACGATAGCGCGCAGTTCGCGCAGGACAGCCCGGAGCCCGATCCGGCGGAGCTGTGGACCGACGTGCTGGTGGAGTCGCGCTGAAATGACCGACATTCTTATGCCCGCGCTGTCGCCCACCATGGAGGAGGGCAAGCTGGCCAAGTGGCTGGTGAAGGAAGGCGACACCGTGAAGCCCGGCGATGTGATCGCCGAGATCGAGACCGACAAGGCCACGATGGAAGTCGAGGCCGTGGACGAGGGCGTGATCTCGAAGCTGATGGTCGAGGCCGGAACCGAGGGCGTGAAGGTCAACGCGATCATTGCGCAGCTTTCCGCCGAGGGCGAAGCGCCCAAGCCGAAGGCCAATGGCAAGGCGAAGGCCGCCAAGGTGGACGCGCCGCCTCAGGCCGTGGCGGAGACGCCAGCGGTCGAAGCGAAAGCCAAGAATGACGGCCATCGCCTGCGCGCGCCGGAGCAGAAGGTGGCGGCCGCTGAGGGGTTGCACGACCCGACGCTGCCCGAGGGCGTGACTTACAAGAAGACCGCCGTCCGCGATGCGCTGCGCGACGCCATCGCCGAGGAGATGCGCCGCGATGAGCGTGTGTTCCTGATGGGCGAGGAAGTCGGCCAGTATCAGGGCGCTTACAAGGTGAGCCGTGGGTTGCTGGAGGAGTTTGGCGACCGGCGCGTGATCGATACGCCGATTACTGAATATGGCTTTGCTGGACTTGGGGTCGGCGCGGCGTTTGGCGGGCTGAGGCCCATCGTGGAGTTCATGACGTTCAACTTCGCGATGCAGGCCATCGACCACATCATCAACTCGGCAGCCAAGACGCTGTACATGTCGGGCGGCCAGATGGGCTGCCCCATCGTGTTCCGCGGCCCGAACGGCGCGGCCTCCCGCGTCGGCGCGCAGCACAGCCAGGACTATTCGGCGTGGTATGGCCACGTGCCGGGCCTCAAGGTTCTCGCGCCCTATGATGCGGCGGACGCCAAGGGTCTGTTGAAAGCCGCGATCCGCGATCCGAACCCGGTCGTCTTCCTCGAACACGAACTGATGTACGGCGTCGAGTTTGACGTGCCGGAAGTTGAGGACTTCGTCCTGCCCATCGGCAAGGCGCGCATCCGCCGCGAGGGGACGGATGTGACGTTGGTGGCGCATTCGCGGATGGTGAAGTTCGCGCTGGATGCGGCGGAGGAACTGGCGGGCATCGGAATCGAGGCGGAGGTAATCGACCTGCGCTCGCTGCGTCCGCTGGATACGGAAACCGTCATCGAGAGCGTGAAGAAGACCAACCGCATCGTCTGCTGCGAGGAAGGCTGGCGCTTCTTCGGCGTCGGCGCGGAAATCGCGGCGGCTGTCGTGGAGCACGCCTTCGACTATCTGGACGCCCCGCCGCTGCGCGTGGCGCAGAAGGACGTGCCGCTGCCGTATGCGGCGAACCTTGAGAGGCTGTCGCTGCCGAACGCGCAGGACATCGTCGAAGCGGCGAAGAAGGTTTGCTATCGGGAGACGGAATAATGACCACTCCCATCACCATGCCTGCGCTGTCGCCCACGATGGAGGAGGGGAACCTCGCCAAGTGGCATGTGAAGGTCGGCGACAAGGTGAAGCCCGGCGACATCATCGCCGAGATCGAGACCGAC
>DLHI01000016.1 GCA_002483135.1 Hyphomonadaceae bacterium UBA7672
CGGCTGCTGTCCGCACGCCTTGGGATATCGGACGTCTCCAGGACCCCCTCATGCGCGGACGTGTGCACTATACGCGCGGTGGGGAGACCCGGGGAAAGTGACGCGGGTTTCCTACAGTGGATTTTGGCTAGTCGCTTGAGCGTGCTCGGGAAGATTGTGGGGCCGCCACATTTCATTCGGCTGAATCTGGCGCTGCGCCACAGCTTGTCATCCCGGCCGAAGTGCGAAGCACGCAGAGCCGGGACCCATCGAGACGGTGTCGGGGTGGAGGAATGGGTCCCGGGTCTCCCCCGGACAACGCTTCGCGTTTCCGGGGTCGCCCGGGATGACAAGCTGCGGATGTGGCGCTGGAAGCGTGGCAGAGCCACGCGTTCCCGGCGCAGGCCGGGATCCAGCCTCAGACAAGGAGCCGCGCGAAGCGCGACGAAACCCGTTCGAGCGCTTCGCGCGCATGTCTGCTGAGACTGGATCCCGGCCTGCGCCGGGAACGCGTGTGCCTTGCACACGCTTCCAGATGCGGAGCGCGTAGGGTGCATTGAGGCAGCGCCGAAATGCACCATCGCGCCACACGCACCAAAGGTGCATTTCGCGAAGCTCAATGCACCCTACGCGGCTGGCGACGCACTCTGCATCAACCACCGCTCATCCGGACGAAAGTCAAAATGAGCGGGGAGACAGCGGCGCTAAGCGCTTTCGGACACAGTTTTAGGGACAGCGCGCGGGAAGTCAGGTGGCCAGTGCTCCCGCACATACTTACGGACAGCTTCGCCGCCCTTGTTCATCCAAAGCAATGTGTCGTTAGCCTGTGCGGCGTTCGGCATTGCGTGAATATTTGGAGAAATCTCTCGTGCGTAGTCAAATGAACGGTCCATGTGAAGGCGCAGGCCAACCGCGTCGCGGATGGCGGAAAGAACGTTCGACGGCGTCAAGATCCAGTGTGGGTCTTCCCGATGAAGCAATTGGGCTGCCAGCGACTCAAATCTGGATTTCTGAATCTGACCGTAAGCGATCATCTGGCTCAATTGTGCAGCATCATCAAATTCAGCGTGCTCGACAACGGCTTGAAGCACACTGAAAGATTCCGCAGGGAACGTCGGAATAGTCGGCGGATTGACTCGTCGGGATTCGTCGAACTCGACACCCAGCCCGTCGGAGTCTTCTGAGTCTTCCAGTGGCCGATGTGGTCGAACAAAGACGCAGAGAAAATCGATACAGCTATTCGCATACCGATGGATTTCTGAAAGTGCGATCGGAAGGCCGGTTCTGACCGATCGAAGTTTTCGCGTCGCTTGGTCAGCTATTCGCGTCTTCTCCGCCGCGATTTGTTCGGCATTTTGAGCAATCTGCTTGCGCAGGAAGTGGACCGTGGCCCACCCTACTGCCAGCGCGACAATGCCCGTCAACAATGTCTGGTGTTGATTTATCCAGAAGCCAACGTGCTGCATCCAACACGGTGTTCCCGGAATAGAGACAACGTTCAGACAAGTATCAGCCATCTAATCCCCCCAGGCAGTCTATCTACCTTGATCGCCGCACGAGCAACACTGTCAACACGTTGGTGACTGATCAATCGTCTCGCACCTCTCCCGGTCTCGCTGATATGCCGCTCCTTTCTCGCCTCAGCGACCTTCGCTTTCGGCTTCCGCAAGCTGCATTCCATATCGGTGTGTCTTACGGCATCCGCCGGCCGTTGGCCGGCAGCCCCTTCCGTCTCGCGGCTGCGCCGCGATCCACCTCCCCCGCTTCGCGAGGGAGGACAGGCGAGGACGACTGATGGCAACTCTGGACCGCCGGGCCCCTGCCCGGCAGTCCGCGCGGAGCACGGAAGAGGTGTTGGCGCTGAGGCGCTGGCCGCGCCGCTGATGCGGCGCGCTGCCGGGCGGGGGCCCGGCGGTCCGGAGACTTAGGCCGCCTGTTGCAGGCCGAGCTGTTTCCAGATGGCCAGCAGGGCCGAGACCAGTTCGTCCATCATCGCTTCGGTGTGTTGTGGGCTCGGGGTGAAGCGGAGGCGTTCGGTGCCTTTGGGGACGGTGGGGTAGTTGATCGGCTGGACGTAGATGCCGAAGTCGAACAGCAGGGTGTCGGAGAGGGCCTTGCAGCGTTCCGGATCGCCGACGAGCAGCGGCACGATGTGCGTGTCGGCCATCATCACCGGGAGTTTGGCGGCGATCAGCTTCTGGCGAAGCATCTCGGCCTTCTCCTGGTGAACCTTGCGCAGGTTGCGGCCGAAATCGGAGCGGAGCTTGCGGATCGAGGTGAGCGCGCCGGCGGCGAGGACGGGGCAAGTCGAGGTCGAGAAGATGAAGCCGGGGGCCATCGAGCGGATGGCGTCGACGATGGCGGTCTTGGAGGCAATGTAGCCGCCCATGACGCCATAGGCCTTGGCGAGCGTACCTTCGCAGATGGTGATGCGGTCCATCACGCCATCGCGCTGGGCGACGCCGGCGCCCTCTTCGCCGTACATGCCGACGGCGTGGACTTCATCGAGATAGGTGATCGCGTCGAACTCTTCGGCGAGATCGCAGAGCGCCGCCATCGGGGCGACGTCGCCGTCCATCGAATAGACCGACTCGAAGGCGATGACCTTGGGGGCGTCCTTCGGATCGTTTTCGAGCAGGGCGCGCAGGTGGCCGAGATCGTTGTGGCGGAAGATGCGCTTGGCGCAGTTGGCGCGCTTGATCCCCTCGATCATCGAGGCGTGGTTCAACTCGTCCGAATAGATGATGACGTTCGGCATGATCTTGGCGAGCGTGGAGAGCGTCGCCTCGTTCGAGACATAGCCGGAGGTGAAGAGCAGCGCCGATTCCTTGCCGTGCAGGCTGGCGAGTTCTTTTTCCAGTTCGACGTGATAGCGCGTCGTGCCCGAGATGTTGCGCGTGCCGCCCGAGCCCGCGCCGAAGGTGTCGACCGCTTCCTTCATGGCCGCGATCACGTCCGGGTCCTGGCCCATGCCGAGATAGTCGTTCGAGCACCAGACTGTGACATCCTGCTCGCGGCCATCATTGTGGCGCACGGAGGCTTTCGGAAATTCACCCTTGTAGCGCTTGAGATCGATGAAGACGCGGTAGCGGCCTTCCGATCTGATTTCTTCCAGGGCGTTCTCGAAGTGGACCAGGTGTTTCATGGGGTCGCTTCTCACTGGCGGTTCGCGCTTCTGTCAGGCGCGTTACGCACTAATTAGCCGCCATGCCTTCCCATTCCTAGACACAGATCAAACGCAAGTGCGTGTAGCGCCTTCAAGTCGCACGGGTTTTTTGCGAATGGTTCGCAACTGGAGGCCGCGTCTGGCCCCTCGTCGGGTGGCGGCAATTGAGCAATAGTCGTCTCGCCCTCACCGGGCGGGGACAGGACGATGTGGAAGCCAATGCTGGTTCTGGCGGCGCTCGCGGCTGCGGGCCCGCACGCGTATGCGCAAGCTTCCGATATCCCGCGCACGGCTGATGGACGACCGGATTTCCATGGCGTGTGGGAAAGCCGGTGGCTAACGCCGTTCGAGCGGCTGGATGGCACGACGGAGGCGACAGTCTCCGGTGATGCGGCGTTGGCCTACGCCGCCGCGCGCACTAAGGCGCTGCAGAGTGAAGGCGTCGCGCTGCACCCTGACGAAGATTTCGATTTTACCGGACTGCTGCCAGCGGGCGATGGCGCGTTCCGGACCTCGCTGATCGTCGAGCCCGGCGACGGGAAGCGTCCGCAGACGCAGCTGTCGAAGGATCTTGGCGCGATGGGACGCGCAATCCGCAAGGCGGCGGAAAACCCGGAGGGCTTGTCGAATGATGAACGGTGCATGAGCGCCACCGGCCGCGCGCCGCTCGGCGTCAGCCCGGGAAGCATGTACCGGCAGATCGTCCAGACGCCCGGCCATGTCCTGATCTACACGGAAGACCAGATGGTGACGCGCATCATCGGCATCGATGCGGCGCCGCGGCCAGACGCGCTGGTGTCGCTGGCGGGCGACTCGGTGGCGGCGTGGGAGGGCGATACGCTGGTGGTCGTGACCACGAAGATCAGGCCCCAGCTCGCCCCGCCGGGCGCACCGGCCTTCGACCAGCAGCGCCGCGTCACCGAGCGCTTCAGCCTGCTGGCGCCTGATCGCATCAGCTATGAGTATGTGCTGGAAGACAGCGCGATGCTGACCGCGCCCGTTCGCGTCCAGTACGATCTGCTGCGGACGGACCAGATTATCTACGAGTCCGCCTGCCACGAGGGGAACCACTCGATCGGCGGCATGATGCTCGGCGCGCGGTTGGCCGAACAGGCGCACGCCGCAAAGCCAGAACACAAGCCCTGAAAACAAATCCGCCGGCGCTCGCGAGGCGAGGACCGGCGGTGTCGGGTATCCTTCGCTCGGGTCGGCGCTTGCGGCCAAGTCCGGCGGTTTCCTCCCCGAGGCTTACGGCTTCGCACTTTCAGGGCGAAGTCCGGTTTCGGTGTGGGCAGACTACATCTGGTAGCGGATCTGGTCCGACCAGAAGCGCTCGAGGCGGGCGAGCGACTTGTTGAGTTGTTCGAGGTCATCCGTGCGGACCGAGGCGGTCGGCTCGAGGGCGCCGGCCTGCTTTTCGAAGAGATCAGCCACGCGGTTGCGCACAGCCTTGCCCGACGGCGTCAGCTTGAGGCGCACGGTGCGGCGATCGTCGTTCGAACGCGACTGGATGAGGTATCCGCCTTCCTGCAGCTTCTTCACGTTGTAGGACATCGACGTGCCAGCGAAGGAGCCGCGAGCGCGGAGCGCCGAGGCCGGGGTTTCGCTCTCGCCGATTTCGTACAGCAGGAGGGCCTGAACGCCGGTCAGCGAGCGCTCGCCATTGCGCTCGAGGCTGTCCTTGACGACGTCGTGCAGGCGGCGATGCGCTTGCTCGAGCAGGGACAGGGCCTTCAGGAAGGATTGCTCAACAGTATCATCGTTTCCGCTCGCGCGGACTTTTGCGTTCAACATCACCACCACCATCGTTTTTTGTTTGCCGCTCTTGTCGGCTTATGTGTGAAGCTACACGAGCTTGGCTAAGCAATTCCTAAGTCGAACGAGTTTTCTGCAATTTTCGACTCGGCTTTGCTGCATTTTTGCTTGGGCGATACTGTAATCAGAAAGTAAACGTGGGTTGGTCAGGACCTGCGGCGCGGGCTTTACACGTTCGCGGCTTGTGGTTGTCTCCATCTCCGCCGCTGGGGACGGAGGGACGAGACGTGGCGAGGCGCAGGGTCCACTACATCAGCGCGATTTTCGCGTGCGCACTCGCAGCTGTCGCGCTGTCAGGTTGCGCGCCGCGCCCGGAAGCAGTCGAGGCGGAAGCGGAGACGACGGCGACGCCCGCACCACCGCTTGTTCCGGATGTCGAGGCGGATGTCGTGCCGACACTCAACGGAATTCCCCTGGTGCCGCTGACCGCCCCTGTGAACTTCCTCGACCCGCTGGAGCCGGACGCGGTCTATCGGATGCCGGCCGAATACAACACGAACCACACGGCCGTTCAGATCATCAAGGAAGAAGAGACGCTGCAGCTGGAAGCCTATGAGCTCGGCGGCGTCTGGCTGATCGGTTACGGCCATCTGATGCTCGAGGGCGAGAAGGACGTGATTACCGTGGAGGAAGCCGACGCCTTCCTGCGCGATGACCTGCACTGGTGCGAAGGCGCCATCGAGCGTTACGTCGATGTGCCGGTGACGCTGAACGAGTTCAGCGCGATGGTGGCGTTCTGCTACAATGTTGGCTCGGGCAAGACGCGCAAATCGTCGATCGTGAAGCGTGTGAACATCGACGACCGCCCGGGGGCGGCGAATGCCTTCCTGCTGTGGAACAGGATGAACGGCGTTGTGATGTCCGCGCTGGCCAAGCGGCGAGCGCGAGAGCGGACGTTGTTTATTACGCCTTGAGGCGGCTCGCTCTGCCGCCCCCCTGCACCGCTCATCCCGACGAAAGTCGGGATCCAGGGCAAACGCCAAGTCTTGCTCCGCCTTGGAGCTTCAAGCCTGTTCAAGGTGCTTCACCGTTCCTGGATCCCGACTTTCGTCGGGATGAGCGGGGATGGAGTCGCACCTACACGAAAGAGCGCACTCCCTACTCCGCAGCCCTCGCCGTCCCAGCGATTATCTGCCGGATAGCTTGTTCGAATATCTGCGGGGGCTGGCCGCCCTGGATCATCCAGCGGCCTTCGAAGATCACTGATGGCACTGCATTGATGCCGCGATTGCGCCAGAGCGCTTGCTCAGTGCGGACTTCGGCGACGAACTCGTCCGATGCGAGGATTTCGCGGGCGCGGTCGGGATCGAGACCGGCGGCCTTGGCGGCTTCGACAAGGACAGCGTGATCGCTGGTGGATTTCTGCTGGGTGAAGTTGGCGGCGAACAGAGCTTCCTTCAGCTCGAGCTGTCGGCCTTCGAGCCCGGCCCAGTGCAGGAGGCGGTGGGCATCGAAGGTGTTCCAGATGCGGCTTTCGGAATTGTAGTTGAAGTCGAAGCCGAAATTGGCGCCGGCTTCGCGGATGGCGTTGCGCGCGGCAGCGGATCGCTCGGCGGTCGAGCCATATTTCTTCTGGACGTGCTCGGTCGTGTTCTCGCCCTCGGGCGGCATGTCGGGGTTCAGCTCGAAGGGCTGGAAGTGGATGTCGGCCTCGACCTCATCGCCGACCTTGTCCAGCGCGGCCCTGAGCGAGCGCAGGCCGACGACGCACCATGGGCAGGCCACGTCTGAAACGAAGTCGATACGAAGCTTTTTGGCCATGTGAGGTTCCCTTCCACGTCAATGTAGGGTGCGAATTCCGGAATCGCCATGGCTGGCCTTGGGGCATTCGGGCTGCAATAACCGCCGCCCAACGTCCCGTCCGGGAGACTCGCATGACACGCGCATTCGATACGCAGCTGGAGGCCATCGGCCAGGTCCTGGCCGGGCCGTGGCGCAAGCCGGTGAACATGCTGCTCAAGCAGAGCTACGACAATCACCTGTCGCTGCACGACGACGCCATGGCGCAGAAGCTGGGGTTCAAGGCCGGGCCGATCGAGGGGCCCACGCATTACAGCCAGTTCGCGCCGCTGGGCGTGGCGATCTGGGGCGACCGCTTCCTCGCGGAAGGATGTCTGTCTGCGCACTATCGCAACATGGTGATGGAGGGCGAGGAAGTGCGCGCCTTCATGGAGCGCGAGCCGGGAGATGACCACGCGAAGATCTGGGCGACGAAGCGCGATGGTACGGAAGTGTTGAAGGGCACGGCCTCCGTGGGGCTCAGCGCGCCGCCGACGGCGCTGGACCTGCGGCTGAACGAGTTGCCTCCGCTGGAGCAACCGGTGATCCTCAGCGACCTCAAGGTCGGGCAGAAGACGGCGCGCATTCCCGTGCGGATGGATGCGAACCAGCACATGGGGGCGCTGTATCCCTTCTCGCTCAACGAGAAGCTGACAGCGATCACGGAGAACTCGCCGTGGTATTCGGGATCGGACAATCCGTGGGGCCGGGCGATCATACCGGTCGAGATGATCAGCGTGCTGCTGAACCATGTAGCGCGGCAGGACGGGCTGAAGATGAAGGGGCCCGCGATTGGCCTGTTTGCCGACCAGGAGATAAGCCTGATCAAGGGTCCGCTGTTCGTGGGCGAGGACTATGAGATCGAGCGCGAGGTCGTGGCGCTGTCGGGCAGCCGACGGACGGAGAGCTACTGGATGCGCACGCGGGTCTATCACCCCGGCAGCAGCGAGGTCATCGCCACCATGCTGCTCAACCATGCGACGCTGAAGGATAGCTACGCCCGCTATGCCGAGGAGAAGGCCGCGCTCTATCCGGCGGCCTAACGGCGCGGATTAACCCTGTCGCCGGATCAAACGATCTTCCCGCCTGCAGCCTGTTCGCAGCAATTGATTGCGCGATATTGGCCGGACGCGAGCATAGATGTCGCGAGACCGCCGCTCGCCGAAACTCGATTGCGGGGGCATGAGCCGTGCGCGGCCAGCCTCGCGGGAGGCATGTCCACGCAAATGATGCCGCAGCGGGGGCTATTCGATTGAAATTCTGTGCCTAGCTGGTAGGCGCTCAGTCTCATTGAGGACTGGACGAGTTTACGCGCATGGCAACCGGACTTCCCCCGGCACAGGGTCTCTACGATCCCCGCAACGAGCACGACGCCTGTGGCGTCGGCTTCATCGCCGATGTGAAAGGTCGAAAATCGAACGCCATCGTGGCGCAGGGCCTCCAGATCCTGGTCAATATCGACCATCGCGGCGCCGTGGGCGCTGACCCGCTGCTGGGCGATGGCGCGGGGATTCTGATCCAGATTCCGGACGCGCTGTTCCGCGATTGGGCGAAGACCGCGAAGGTCGAGTTGCCCCAACCGGGCGATTACGCCGTGGCGATGTGCTTCCTGCCGCAGGACGCGGCGGCGCGTGAGTTCGCCATGAACCAGTTCGCGAACTATCTCGCGAAGTCGAAGCAGAAGCTTCTTGGCTGGCGCGATGTGCCGACGGACCTTGCCGGAATTGGCAAGGCGGTGATCGCCTCCATGCCGGTGATCAAGCAGGCCATCATCGCCAAGGGTTCGCCCGGGATGGACCAGGATGCTTTCGAGCGGAAGCTGCTCGCCATCCGCAAGGAGACGCAGAACCCTCTGGCGGACATCGCGAAGAAGAAGGGTCTGCCGGGGCTGACCGAACTCTACATGCCCTCGCTGTCGACGCGCACCATCGTCTACAAGGGCCTGCTGCTCGCAGGCCAGGTGGGGACGTTCTACACGGACCTGACCAATCCGAAGTGTGAGAGCGCGCTGGCGTTGGTTCACCAGCGCTTCTCGACCAACACCTTCCCGAGCTGGAAGCTGGCGCACCCGTATCGCTTCATCGCGCACAATGGCGAGATCAACACGGTGCGCGGCAACGTGAACTGGATGTATGCGCGGCGGCGCTCGATGGAGAGCGCGCTGCTTGGGGCTGATCTCGACAAGATGTGGCCGTTGATCCCGCACGGTCAGTCGGACACGGCGTGTCTCGATAATGCGCTCGAACTACTGGTGGCTGGCGGCTATCCGCTGGCGCATGCGATGATGATGCTGATCCCCGAGGCCTGGGCCGGGCATCCGCAGATGGACCCGGAACGGCGCGCCTTCTACGAGTATCACGCGGCCCTGATGGAGCCGTGGGATGGCCCCGCCGCCATCGCCTTCACCGACGGCCGTCAGATCGGCGCGACGCTGGACCGCAATGGCCTGCGCCCTGCCCGCTTCATCGTGACGGATGATGATCAGGTGATCCTCGCATCGGAATCCGGCGTGTTGCCGATCCCTGAAAACAAGATCGTGCGAAAGTGGCGGCTGCAGCCGGGCAAAATGCTTCTGATCGACCTCGACGAGGGACGCATCATCGAGGATGAGGAAATCAAACGGGCGATCGCCGGGAAGCACCCGTACGAGTCCTGGCTGCACGAGATGCAGTTCAAGCTGTCCGAACTCTCCGACCCGGAAGAACCTGAAGGCCCGGCGCAGCCGAACGGCAATGTCAGCCTGCTGGATCGCCAGCAGGCGTTTGGATACACGCAAGAGGACCTGAACTTCTTCCTGGAGCCGATGGGCACGCAGGCGGATGATCCGATCGGCTCAATGGGATCGGACACGCCCATCGCCGTGCTGAGCCGGAAGCCGAAGCTGCTCTACAACTACTTCAAGCAGAACTTTGCGCAGGTCACCAACCCGCCCATCGATCCGATCCGCGAAGAACTGGTCATGTCGCTGGTGTCGATGATCGGGCCGCGGCCGAACCTGCTGGGTCTGGCTGCGGGCACACACAAGCGGTTGGAAGTTTCGCAGCCGATCCTGACCAATGCGGACCTCGAGAAGATTCGCTCGATCAGCGAACTGGTGGACGGCGCATTCCGCACGGCGACGATCGACATCACGTGGGATGCGAAGGAAGGGGCTGCCGGTCTCAAAGCCGCCATCGAGCGCATCCGACTGGAGGCGACCGAGCATGTGCTTCAGGACATCAACATCCTGATCCTGTCGGATCGGGCCGTGTCTGCTGATCGGATTCCCGTGCCTGCGCTGCTGGCGCTATCTGCCGTGCACCACAAGCTGGTGCGCCAAGGGCTGCGCATGCAGGTTGGGCTTGTGGTCGAGACGGGCGAAGCGCGCGAGGTGCACCACTTCTGCACGCTGGCGGGCTATGGCGCGGAAGCCGTGAACCCCTATCTCGCCTTCGAGACGCTTGAACAGATTCGCCAGACTGAAGGCATCCAGCTGTCCGCCAAGGACGTGAAGAAGAACTACATCAAGGCAGTCGGCAAAGGCATTCTCAAGGTCATGTCCAAGATGGGCATCTCGACCTACCAGTCCTATTGCGGCGCGCAGATCTTCGACGGCGTCGGCCTGTCGTCCGAGCTGATCGCGGAATACTTCACGGGCACGGCGACGACCATTGAAGGCATCGGCATCGACGAAATCGGCGAGGAAGCTGTGCGGCGCCATCAGGCCGCGTTTGGCGACAACCCGATCTATCGCGACCTGCTCGATGTCGGCGGCGACTATGCCTATCGCCTGCGCGGCGAGGATCATGCGTGGACGCCGGACTCGGTTGCGAAGCTGCAGCATGCGGTGCGCGGCAATGTGTCGGCGGACTATGCGGCCTTTGCTGAGACCATCAACGAGCAGAACGAGCGGCTGCTGACCATTCGTGGGCTGATGCAGCTGAAGTTTGCCGATACGCCAGTTCCGATCGAGGAGGTGGAGCCGGCATCCGAGATCGTGAAGAGGTTTGCCACTGGCGCGATGAGCTTTGGCTCTATCAGCCGCGAGGCGCACACCAACCTCGCCATCGCGATGAACCGCATTGGCGGCCGTTCCAACACCGGCGAAGGCGGCGAGGAGCCGGATCGCTTCAAGCCGATGAAGAACGGCGACTCGATGCGCTCGCGCATCAAGCAGGTGGCCTCGGGACGCTTTGGCGTGACGGCGGAATACCTCGTCAACGCCGACGACATCCAGATCAAGATGGCGCAAGGCGCAAAGCCCGGCGAAGGCGGCCAGCTGCCGGGGCACAAGGTCGACAAGAACATCGCCAAGGTGCGTCATTCGACGCCGGGCGTCGGCCTGATCTCGCCGCCGCCGCACCACGACATCTACTCGATCGAGGATCTGGCGCAGCTGATCCACGACCTCAAGAACGTGAACCCGGTTGCGCGGATTTCCGTCAAGCTTGTGTCCGAGGTAGGGGTCGGCACGGTCGCGGCGGGCGTTTCCAAGGCGCGGGCGGACCATGTGACGATCTCCGGCTTCGAAGGCGGCACGGGGGCGTCTCCGCTGACATCGCTGACGCATGCCGGCTCGCCATGGGAGATCGGGCTTGCCGAGACGCAGCAGACGCTGGTGCTGAACGAACTGCGCGGACGGATTGCGGTGCAGGTCGATGGCGGGCTGCGGACGGGACGCGACGTCGCTATCGGTGCGCTGCTGGGGGCTGACGAGTTTGGCTTCTCGACGGCGCCGCTGATTGCGTCGGGCTGCATCATGATGCGCAAATGCCATCTCAACACCTGCCCAGTCGGCGTTGCGACGCAAGACCCTGTGCTGCGCGCGCGCTTCACGGGCCAACCGGAGCACGTGATCAACTACTTCTTCTTCGTCGCCGAAGAGCTGCGCCAGATCATGGCGAAGATGGGCTTCCGCAAGGTCGAGGAGATGGTTGGCCGTGTCGACCTGATCGACATGCGCAAGGCGGTCGATCACTGGAAGGCCAAGGGCGTCGACCTGTCGAAGATCCTTTATCAGCCCCAGCCAAGAGCTGGCGTTGCGATCAAGGTCTCCGAGACGCAGGATCACGGACTTGAAGGCGCTCTCGATCACAAACTGATCAAGGCGGCCAAGGCGGCGCTGGCGAAGAGCCCGAAGCCCGTGCAGATCACCGAGACGATCAAGAACGTGAACCGCACGGTTGGCGCGATGCTGTCGGGCGAAGTCGCGCGCAAGTTCGGCCATGCAGGCCTGCCCGACGACACGATCCAGATCGCGCTCACGGGCGTGGCAGGCCAGTCGTTCGGCGCATTCCTGGCGCGTGGCGTCACGCTGAAGCTGGTGGGCGATGGGAACGACTATGTTGGCAAGGGCCTGTCGGGCGGTCGCGTGATCGTTCGCCAGCCTGACGGCGTGAAGCGGACACCGACGGAAAACATCATCGTCGGCAACACCGTGCTTTATGGCGCGATCGCGGGCGAAGCCTATTTCGAGGGCGTCGCGGGCGAGCGGTTTGCGGTTCGCAATTCGGGCGCTGTCGCGGTCGTTGAAGGTTGCGGCGACCATGGTTGCGAATACATGACGGGCGGCGTTGTCGCGGTTCTGGGCAAGACGGGGCGCAACTTCGCGGCCGGCATGTCCGGCGGCGTGGCGTATGTCTATGACGAGGACGGCACGTTTGCCGATCGCTGCAACAAGGCGATGGTCGCGCTGCAACCGGTGAAAGCCGGCGGCGAAGGCGACAACGCCCCGCAGCAGCGCGCACCGTCTGTCGAGAACAACGGCATGGGCGACATGCTGGGTTTCGACGCGGAACGCCTGCGCATCCTGATCGAGCGGCACCAGCTCCACACCGGCAGCGCGCGGGCAAAAGCCCTGCTGGCTGACTGGGACAAGGCGCTGGGCAAGTTCGTCAAGGTCATGCCGACTGACTATGCGCGCGCACTGCTCGACATGAAGAGCGCCGCCCACGCCACCGTCGCGGCCGAGTAGAGTTCAGGGAGCAACCACATGGGCAAGCCCACCGGCTTCCTCGAATTCGAGCGTAAAGAGCGTGGCTACGAAAAGCCGGACTCTCGCAAGAAGACCTATTCCGAGTTCCTGAAGCGAATGGACAATGCGGAGATCCGCACCCAGGCCGCGCGCTGCATGAATTGCGGGATTCCCTTCTGCCAGGGCACGGGCTCCGTTGCGCCGGGCACGCCGGGATGTCCGGTGAATAACCAGATCCCCGACTGGAATGATCTCGTCTATCGCGATCACTGGCAGCGCGCGCTGGACAACCTCCATTCCACGAACAACTTCCCGGAATTCACGGGGCGCGTGTGTCCTGCGCCGTGCGAGGCGTCGTGCGTACTCAATATCGACGACAATCCGGTGTCGATCAAAGCCATCGAGTGCGAGATCGTGGATCGCGGGTGGGAACAGGGTTGGATCAAGCCGCAAACGGCGCCGCGCGGCAGCGGCAAGCGCATCGCAATCGTGGGTTCCGGCCCCGCCGGCCTCGCCTGCGCGCAGCAGCTTGCCCGCGCCGGCCATTCGCCGACAGTGTTTGAGAAGTCCGACCGCATCGGCGGCCTGCTCCGCTATGGCATCCCTGACTTCAAGATGGAAAAGCACCCCATCGACAAGCGCATCCGCCAGATGGAGGCGGAAGGCGTGATCTTCCGCACGCGCCTCAACGTCGGCATCGATGTGACGGTGCAGCGCCTGCTTGATGATTATCAGGTCATCGTCCTCTGCGGCGGCGCCGAAAAGCCGCGCGACCTGCCCATTCCGGGGCGCGAGCTGGATGGCGTTCACTTCGCGATGGACTTCCTGACCCAGCAGAACAAGCGCGTTGCGGGCGACGACGAAAAGACGGCGGCGCCGGGCGGCACGATCAGCGCCAAGGGCAAGCATGTGATCGTGATTGGCGGCGGCGATACAGGATCGGACTGCATCGGCACGTCCAACCGACATGGCGCGGCCTCGGTGACGCAGCTGGAGATCATGCCAAAGCCTCCCTCGAAAGAGAACAAGGCGATGACGTGGCCGGACTGGCCGCTGAAGCTGCGCACATCGTCTTCGCACGAAGAAGGTTGCGAGCGCGACTTTGCTGTCGTGACAAAGCGCGCCATCGGCGAAGGCGGCAAGGTGAAGGCGCTTGTCTGCGCGCGCGTTGAGTGGGTGCGCGGACCCAATGGCATGACCATGAAGGAGGTGGAAGGTTCCGAGTTCGAACTGAAAGCCGACCTCGTTCTGTTGGCCATGGGTTTCGTCGGACCGATTACGCCGGGGCTCGTGGACCAGTCGACAGCCGCTCTTGATTCACGCGGCAACGTCGCGGCCAGCACGGACGACTACAAGACCAGCGCTGACCGCATCTTTGCCTGCGGCGACATGCGACGCGGCCAGTCCCTGGTGGTCTGGGCCATCCGCGAGGGTCGGCAGTGCGCTCGCGCCGTGGATGAATACCTGATGGGCGTGAGCAACCTGCCGAGGTAGGTGGACACTGATAAGTGTTCAGCGCTTGGCCAGTAGACGGGCGCGTTGGCGGGAGTAAGGTCGCACCCGAAGCAGACTCCCCTCTGCTTCGTGTAGAGGCCGACCCGGACGTGTTCGCGACTGCGGCATAGGGTTATTGCCGCAGCGAACAAGACACCCCGGGCGACACAAGCCGCGGACCGATGAGGGTCGGTACCGCCAAGCAGCGGGGGCGTGCATTGCAGGCGACGGACATTTCGCGTCCCGACTATTTTCACAAGGTTGTCGACTGCCAGTGGGCGTGTCCCGCGCACACGCCGGTACCCGAATACATCCGCCTGATCGCGGACCGGCGGTATACTGACGCCTACATGATCAACTGGAAGTCGAATGTCTTTCCGGGCATCCTCGGCCGGACATGCGACCGGCCATGCGAGCCAGCCTGCCGAAGGGGAAGAGTCGAAGAGGAGCCGGTGGCGATCTGCCGCCTGAAGAGGGTAGCGGCCGACAACAAGTCGGACATTACAGCCCTCCTGCCCAAGGTCGCCCCCAGCAATGGCAAGAAGATCGCCTGCATCGGCGCCGGGCCCGCATCCCTGACAGTCGCAAGAGACCTCGCCCCACTTGGCTATGAAGTCCACGTCTATGACGGGGACAAAAAGGCAGGCGGGATGATCCGCAGCCAGATTCCGCGCTTCAGGTTGCCCGAGGAAGTGATCGACGAGGAGGTCAGTTACATCACAGCGCTTGGGCCGGTGATGCACCTGCAGCAGCGCGTGGACTCGCTGAAGTCGCTTCTATCCGAAGGCTATGACGCGATCTTCGTCGGCACGGGTGCGCCGCGTGGGCGCGACCTCGACCTGCCGGGGCGCAAGGAAGCGGCGGCCAACATCCATATCGGCATCGACTGGCTCTCGAACGTCTCGTTCGAGCACATCAACAAGATCGGCAAGCGCGTGATCGTGCTGGGCGGCGGCAACACGGCGATGGATTGCTGCCGTACGGCGCGCAGGCTTGGCGGGGAGGATGTTAAGGTCATTGTCCGCTCCGGTTTCGAGGAGATGAAGGCCTCGCCCTGGGAGAAGGAAGACGCGATCGGCGAGGACATCCCGATCCTCAACTACCTTGTGCCCAAGGCCTTCATTCACGAGGGCGGCAGGCTGACAGGCATGACGTTCGAGAAGGTGAAAGCCGAGAAAGACGCCAAGGGGCGGCGCCAGCTCGTTCCGACAGGAGAACCGGACCAGCATTTCGCGTGTGACGACGTTCTGGTCGCTGTGGGGCAGGAAAACGCCTTCCCCTGGATCGAGCGCGACATCGGCATGCAGTTCGACAAATGGGACATGCCGGTTGTCGGACAGGAGACGATGCAGTCGAGCATCCCGAACGTGTTCTTCGGCGGCGATGCCGCCTTCGGACCCAAGAACATCATCTGGGCGGTTGCGCACGGGCATGCGGCCGCTGTTTCGATCGACATGTTCCTTAATGGTCAGGATATCGCGGTGCGCCCTGCTCCGGGCGTGACTGTCATCTCGCAGAAGATGGGTATCCATGAATGGAGCTATGACAACGACGTCGCCAACGACAAGCGCTTCAAGGTTCCCCATCGGGACAAGGCGCAGGCGCTGAAGGACGTGAAGGCCGAGGTGGAGCTGGGCTTTGACCAGACGCTGGGCTTCAAGGAAGCGCAGCGCTGTCTAAATTGCGATGTGCAGACGGTGTTCACCGCCAAGGTTTGCATCGAGTGCGACGCCTGCGTCGACATCTGCCCGATGGACTGCATCACCTTCACCGAAGACGCCGATGAGGCCGAGCTTCGAACCCAACTGAAGGCCCCTGCCCTCAACCTGGGCCAGGATCTCTACGTCGCCGACGGTCTGCCCACGGGCCGCGTCATGGTGAAGGACGAGGATGTGTGCCTCCACTGCGGGCTCTGCGCCGAGCGCTGCCCGACGGGCGCGTGGGACATGCAGAAATACCTGATCGACATCACGCAGGCAGGACCCAAATGCCGGACACGCTGACACAGGCTTCGTCTGCGAAGCCCGCGGGGCTCGCAGCGGTCAACGACTTCGTTGTGAAGTTCGCGAACGTGAACGGATCGGGCTCGGCCTCGGCCAACGGATTGTTCGCCAAGTCGATCATCCGGATGGGCGTGCCGGTGGCGGCGCGCAACATCTTCCCCTCGAACATCCAGGGATTGCCGACCTGGTATGAAGTGCGTGTGTCGGGCGCAGGACATCTAGGCAGGCGCGGCGGCGTCGATCTGGCCGTGCCGCTCAACCCGCAGACATGGGACGATGATGTGAAGGAGATAAGCCCGGGAGGCTATCTCTTCTACGACTCGACCAAGCCCCTGCCCGCCTCGAAGTTCCGCGATGACATCCACATCATCGGCGTGCCGCTGACGGCGATCTGTAACGAGGCCTACAAGATCCCGCGCGAGCGACAGCTGTTCAAGAACATCTGCTATGTCGGTGCGCTGTCGTGGCTGATCAACATCGATCCGGCTGTGGTGGAGCAATTGCTGAAGGAGGAGTTCGCCTCCAAGCCCAAGCTGATCCCCGCAAACCTTGCCGCGTTCAATCTGGGGCGTGACTGGGCGAAGGCGAACCTCAAGCCCATCGGCCTGCAGCTTCAGCATTCCGACGCCGTGGGCGATCGCATCTTCGTCGAGGGCAATGCCGCGGCGGCGCTTGGCGCGGTCTATGGCGGGGCGACGGTGTGCGCGTGGTATCCGATCACGCCATCAACGTCGCTCGCTGAAGCCTTCACCGGCTATTGCGAGGACTTTCGCACAGCTGAGGACGGCGCGAAGAACTACGCCATCGTGCAGGGCGAAGACGAGATCGCCTCGATTGGCATCGTTGTCGGGGCGGGATGGAATGGCGCGCGGGCTTTCACGTGCACGTCCGGGCCCGGCATATCGCTGATGAACGAGTTCATCGGGCTGAGCTATTTCGCAGAAATCCCGGCCGTGATCTTCGACGTACAGCGCGGTGGGCCCTCAACCGGCATGCCCACACGCACGCAGCAATCTGACATCCTGCTGGCGGCCTATGCCAGCCATGGCGATACCAAGCACGTCCTTCTGCTGCCCAGCGATCCAGGCGAATGCTTCACCATGGGCGCGCAGGCATTCGACTTGTCCGACCGGCTGCAGAGCACCGTCTTTGTGATGCTCGATCTTGATATCGGGATGCAGGAATGGCTGTGCGAGCCGTTCAAGTGGGACGACAGGAAGCAGCTTGATCGCGGCAAGGTGCTGACGGCCGAGCAGCTGGAAGCGGGAACGTTCTTCGGACGCTACACAGATGTGGATGGCGACGGAATTCCATTCCGTACCTATCCGGGCACGCATCCGGACAAGGGCGCGTTCTTCACGCGCGGCACATCGCGCAACCGGATGGCGGGCTATTCGGAAAAGGGCATCGACTATCAGGACAACATGGAAAGGCTGCTGAAGAAGTTTCATACGGCGGCCAGCCTTGTACCGGGACCAATCCTGCGACCGGCATCGAAGAAGACGCGCATCGGCGCGATCTATTTCGGCTCGACCACGCCCGCCATGCACGAGGCGCTGGAGGCGCTGGAGGCCGCCGGCCATCATATTGACGCCATGCGCGTGCGCGCCTTCCCATTCAGCCAGGATGTCTACGACTTCATCCATGCGCACGACGAAGTCTGCGTGGTGGAACAGAACCGCGACGCGCAGTTACGCTCGCTCCTGATGATCGAAGGCGGGATCGATGCGTCCCACCTCACCTCCATCCTCCACTATGACGGCACGCCGATCACGGCGCGCTTCCTGTTCGACGCCATCGGCAAGCGGCTCGATGCCCGCAAGGCGACGCGGCAGATCACCGAAAAGGGTCCACGCCAATGACCTACATCGTAAAGCCGAAGCTGCATCATCCCAGCCTGCCGAAGAACGGTCTCGGCTTCACGCGGCGCGACTATGAGGGGCGGATCTCCACGCTTTGCGCAGGCTGCGGGCACGACTCGATCAGCGCGGCGATCATCCAGGCGTGCTGGGAGCTGTCGATCCAGCCGCATCGGCTGGCCAAGATTTCGGGCATTGGCTGCTCGTCCAAGACGCCGGATTATTTCCTGAGCCAGAGCCACGGCTTCAACAGCGTGCATGGCCGCATGCCCAGCGTGCTGACCGGCGCCAACCTCGCCAATCGCGACCTCATCTATCTTGGCGTGTCAGGCGATGGCGACAGCGCTTCCATCGGCCTTGGCCAGTTCGCGCATTCGATCCGGCGCGGCGTGAACATGAGTTACATCGTCGAGAACAACGGCGTCTATGGCCTCACCAAGGGCCAGTTCTCGGCAACGTCCGACAAAGGGTCGAAATCCAAGAAGGGTATCGAGAACACCGAAAGCGGGATCGATCTCGTCGCGCTGGCGCTGCAGCTTGGCGCCACCTACGTCGGGCGCTCCTTCTCGGGCGACAAGGACCAGCTTGTGCCGCTGATCAAGGGTGCGCTCAGCCACCATGGGCCTGCCTTCCTCGATGTGATCAGCCCGTGCGTGGCGTTCAACAACCATGCCGGCTCGACCAAGAGCTTCGACTATGTGCGCGAACACAATGAGGCCGTGAACCGGCTGGACGTGATCCTGGGCCGCACGCCGATCACCACCGAATACAAGGCCGGCGAATTGCGCGAGGTAACGCAGCATGACGGCTCGGTCCTGCGGCTGCGGAAACTGTCGGAGGACTACGACCCGACCAACCGGATCGCCGCCGCCAACTACCTGCAGGAGCGGCATGCCGAGGGCGAGATCGTCACCGGCCTGCTCTATGTCGATCCAGAGGCGACAGACCTACACGACCGGCTGGGCACAACGACAACGCCGCTCAACCAGCTTGGCGGAGGGACGCTGACGCCAGGGGCGGAAGCGCTGGCGAAGATTAATGCGGGGCTGAGATAGCTTCTGGCGAGCGGCGCTATTCGCGCAATCGCCCGAAATCTTCCAGCGGCACCCCATTTGTGCAGTTCTCGACGAACCGCTTGAGCCCGGGCATGAAGGACCGCTGGAACTCTATCAGGCGACCCATCCCGTCAGCTCTGATGAACCTTGTGTTGGCGCTTTCGTAGGATTTGCAGGCAAGCTCGCGACGGCCCGCCTGGCGCGCAATCTGACCGAGGATCATCTCGCTCCAACCGGCGCTAGCTCCAGAACTGGTTTCATCCAGTTCAGCGACGCGAATATCCACCAGCTTCTGCTGCTCCGCGATCGCCTCGTCGAAGCGGCCGATGTTTCCAAGGTGCTGCGAATAGGTTTCGCCAACCGCAAACCGCAGGACAATCGAGGACTGGTCGCGATCTTCGATCGCCACCAGGCGTTGGGCCGCATCCTGCGCGCTCAGCAACAGGTACTCCATCTCGGCAGCACGATCGATCCGCGCAGCCACAGCGTAAGCCTCCGCCCCGGCCCAGCCGATCATGTAGAGCAAGTCCGGATTGTTGGGCTCCTTCTTCTCAGCAGCCGCAAACGCATCATGGGAGGCGCGGAGTACTTCGAACCCTTCCGGTTCACGATCAAGTTCGGATAACGCCAGCCCGTGGTTGTACATCGCCCAGGCGCGCTCGCTGTCCGCACGGACGCTTGTCCGCTCCGCCTCTGGCCATGCTTCAACCAGTTGTGCATGACGCAGCGCCGCGTCGAGCGCTTCCTGAGGTCGCTCGTTGACCGAGTAGTACTCCGTCTCCGCGCGCGAGAGATCGACCTCGATCCAGCGCCAGTCGCGATCACGGTCTGCATTGGCGACCCGTCCCAGCGCAGCCTGACCTTGCTTGATCAGCTCCAGCGCCTTTTCGGCGTCGGCATCCTCATAGAGGGCAATGAGGCCGGCAATCACTGCGATGTGCCCCTCCAGCACAAGGCTGTCGGGCGTTTCGCCGTGCTCATCGTGAATCGCGGTGAGGATGGTGCGCGCCTGCTCCAGATTCTTCTGTGCTTCAGTCGTTAAGCCAAGATTCCGGTCGAGCGGTGAATTCTGGATTTCGGCGAGCTTCACGAAGCCCTTCGCGGTCTCGAGGCTCAACGCAGCGCTGGCCCCCGGCGTGCGCGCCAGGGAGTCGAGATAACCCTGTGCCTTCGCGGCAAGCTCGGCCCGCGCCTGGGTGTTTCCGGGCACTGTACGCAGTTTGTCGTTGAGATCGAAGAGCAGATAGTTAGCCAGCGCCCGCACGTCTTCGAAGCGCCGCGCCTCCGCCGCTCGCGCGGTTTCTGCACCGGCCCACGCGATCGCGGTCGCTACAAATGCGCCTGCCAGGACAGCCGCGCCTATTCCCGTTGCCCATGCTGCAACACGATGGCGCCCAATGAACTTTCCAAACGCATAACCGCCCCCACCCTTGAAGGCCGCTACGGGGTATCCATCTCGCCAGGCTTTCAGATCAGACGCGAAGAGATCAACAGACGCATAGCGCTCTTCCGGGGCCGCAGCTGTCGCACGCGCCAGAATCGCGACGAGCTCCTTATCGTCAACGTTGGCCTCGAGAAGCTTCTGCGCAAGCTTGCCGAGCGAATAGACATCTGCAACGGTCGTCGGTTCTGCGCCAGTCATGCGCTCGGGCGCCGCGTAGCCCGGCGTCAGACTCAGAGTGTGAAGCGAGCCCGATCCCTCAGGTGTTCGCGCGGGCGCATCATCCGCGCCCTTGGGACGCGCAATGCCGAAATCGATCAGCTTGGCCACGCCGCCATTGGTGACCATGACGTTCGACGGCGTGATGTCGCGGTGAACGATCAGGTTGGCGTGGGCGAATGACACGGCGGCGCAGGCCTGCAGCAGCATGTCGATCCGCTGGTCACGTGTGGCGGCGGTCTCTTCGGCCCACGCAAGAAGCGGGCGGCCCTCGACATACTCCATGATGATGTAGGGCGAGCCGTCTTCGGTCGAGCCGCCATCGAACAACTGGGCGATGTTGGGATGGCGCAACTGGGCGAGGATCTGCCGCTCGCGCCGGAAACGATCGACCAGACGTTCGGAGAGCAGGCCGGGCCGTATGATCTTCACGGCGGCCAGGTGATCGAAGTCCCCCCGATCGCGCCGCGCCAGATAGACAGAACCCATGCCCCCAGAGCCAATCCGCTCCTGGATAATGTAACCGGCAAGCCTTTTGGGCGCCGGCGGTTCTTCGCCCATGGAGGCGACGGCGCCACCCGTGCGCATCGTCACTTCCTGTTCGGCGGCGATAAAGGTGCGCAGACGCGCCAGCAGGTCTGCACGCCCCGTGGTGCGGGCGGCCAGCCAGGCTTCGGGGTCCGCCGGCTCAGCTTCGAGGAATACCTCGAAGAGGGCCAGCGCCTCGCGTTCAAGCGCGACGTCTGTCATTCCTCGTCGATCGGGTTCTGGAGCGCATCAAGCAGCCAGGAGCGCGCCACCTGCCAGCGGCGTTTCACCGTCGGCTCGGACATGCCGGTCACCTCCGCGACGTCCTCCACGGTCATCCCGCCGAAATATCTCATCTCAACAAGCTCCGCGAGTTGGGCGTCGAGCACCTTCAACCTGATAAGCGCGGAATCGAGCGCGATCAGATCAAAGCGCTGGCCGCCATCTACCTGCGTCGTCAGCTCGACTTTCTGGTGCTTCCGCTTGCCTGCGACCTTCTGTCGAGCGTGATCCACCAGGACGTTGCGCATGATACGGGAGGCCAGCGCCAGCATGTGCGTGCGGTCAGTGATGGACAGGCCATCAGCCTGGGCGATGCGCATAACGGATTCGTTGATCAGATCTCCGGTGGACAGCGACGCCCCCCGTTCGGCCCGCAGGCGGGCGGCCGCAATTACGGAGAGTTCGGGGTGCAGACGCGCGATCAGCGTGTTGCGCGCATCGACGGCGCCGCCACGCCACTCCGCAAGGAGCTGAGCTGTCTTGGGCTCGCCGTCCATGCCCTATCCCCTCGGACCTTGGCCCCTCGGCGCGGATTTCCCCCGCGAATTGATAGTAATTCATGCAATCCAACGGCGTTGCAAGGTTTCTGCCCATCTGGGCGAGTACGCGTGTCAGCCGCCGGATATGCGGGGAATCAGAACGACCTCGCTGTGCGGCCCCAGAGGCTCCATCAGAGCGTCCTGATGGATTTCCCCGTCGATCGCCAGCGCCATTTCTCCCTCCACCAGCGCGCCGAGGCCGGGAAACCTTGCTTCCAGCATGCGCACGAGTTCGCGCACCGAGCGGGCGTCCACATCCAGGCCATCCAGCCCTCCGGTCAGGTCCCTGAACCGGGAGGAGATAGAGACCACGCGGGCCATCTCACGAGGCCCTGGTCGCCGCCAGCACCTTGGCCGGAGAAAGCGGCAGGGAGGTCATCCGCCGGCCCACGATCGCACTCACGGCATTGGCGACGGCTGCCAGCGACGGAACGATGGGCACTTCGCCGACGCCCTTGGCGCCATAGGGATGGCGCGGATTAGGCTTCGCCTCGACCAGGATAGTGTCGATCATCGGCAGGTCGGAGGCGACTGGCATGCGATAGTCAAGGAAGCTGGCGTTATCGAGCAGGCCCTTGGCGTTGTAGACATACTCTTCGTTGAGCGCCCAGCCGACACCCTGCGCAGCGCCGCCCTGAAGCTGACCCTCGACATAGGCAGGATGAATCGCCCTGCCGACGTCCTGGGCCGCCGTGTAGCGCAGGATGGTGGTGCGGCCGGTTTCGGGATCGATCTCGAGATCGCAGACATGCACGCCATAGCCGGCCGCCGCACCCTGCGCGTTCAACGACACCTCGGCGGCGATGGGGCCGCCGGTCCTCGCCGATTTGCCGGCCAGCGCCTTGAGGCTGAGCGGCTTCACGTCCTTGGACGGGTCGAGGCAGGTGGCGACGCCATCCTTCCAATCGACATGCGCGACATCGCATTCCCATGTCTGCGCCGCGCGGCGCTTGAGGTCGGCAACGACTTTCTGCGCCGCTTCGACGACGGCCATGCCGGTGGCGAATGTCACGCGGCTGCCGCCGGTCGATCCGCTGAAGCCGATCGACGTTGTGTCGGCGACAGTGCAGCGCACGCGTTCGATGGGAAGCCCGAGCGTCTCCGCCGCCATCATCGCCATGGACGCGCGCGAACCGCCAATGTCAGGATTGCTGGAAACGACTGTCGCTCCGCCATCCTCGTCCACGTGAACCGCCGCCGAGGACTCGCCGCCGATATTGAACCAGAAGCCAGCCGCGACGCCGCGCGCCTGTCCGGGCCCCAGCTTCGCCTTGTAATGTGGGTGCGCCTTCACGGCTTCCAGCGTTTCGACGAACGCGCTGTGACGTACGGTTGCGCCATAGACAGTCTTCGCCCCGTCTTTCACCGCGTTGCGGATACGCAGGTCGATCGGGTCGATGTTCAGCTTGCGCGCAAGATCATCGATCGCGCACTCGACAGCAAACGCAGCCATCGGCGCGCCAGGCGCGCGATAGGCCGCAACCTTCGGCCGGTTGCTGACCACGTCATAGCCGACGAGCGCAAGATGCTCCACGTCGTAGCAGGCGAAGGCCGTCATGCAGCCGAGATTTACGGGCGAGCCAGCAAAGGCGCCGGCCTGATACCTGAGCGTCATCTCGGCGGCTGTGAGCTTGCCGTCCTTCGTCGCGGCCAGCCTGATATCCATCGATGACCCGGACGTTGGCCCGGAGGCGAGGAATACCTCCTCGCGCGACATCACAAGCTTCACCGGCCGTCCACACTTGCGCGATAGCGCCAGCGCGACGGGCTCAAGGTACACAGTCGTCTTGCCGCCGAACCCGCCGCCGATCTCGGCGGGGATCACCTTGATGTCCGACAGAGGCAGATTAAGAATGCGCGCCGTCATGGCGCGGACAAGAAACTGGCCCTGGCTGGAGCACCAGATGGTGGACTGGCCATCCGCGCCCCACGCAGCGACGCACGCATGCGGCTCGATATAGCCCTGGTGCACTGCGGCCGTGGTGTAGCGCCCTTCAACGACGACATCGGCAGCCGCGAAGGCCCCCGCCACATCGCCGCGACCCATCACATGCTTCTGCGCGACGTTTGATGCTTTCGCCGGCTTCGGCATCACGCCCTTGGTGAACATGTCCTCGTGCAAAACGGGCGCGCCGGGGGCCATTGCCGCGTCGACGTCAACGACGTGCGGCAGAACCTCATACGCGACCTCGATCAGGTCTACCGCCTCGGCGGCGATCTCGGGCGACGTGGCAGCGACGGCCGCAACGGCGTGCCCCTTATAGAACACCTTTCCGTTCGCAAGGCAGTTGTCGGCCACATCCTTCATCGCGGCGGCATGCTCGCCCGCCTCGATATCGCCACCGGCGCCGACATCAAACTCCGCACCGGTCACGATGGCTTTCACGCCGGGCAGTTTCTCGGCAGCGGACACATCGATCTTCACGATCCGCGCATGTGCATGCGGGCTTCGCTTGATGCGCCCGGTCAGCATGCCCGGCAGATGGAAGTCGGCGCCGAACTGGGCTCGGCCGGTGACCTTGTCGACTCCGTCAGGCCGTATCGGGCGCGTGCCGACGACCTTGAGGTTTGCTGGAGGCTGGTTGCCGTCGCTCATCTCGGCTTCTCCTGACGCAGGTCAGCGGCTGCATCCATCACGGCGCGGACGACCTTGTCGTATCCGGTGCAGCGGCAGATGTTGCCCGCGAGCCAGTATCGCACTTCGGTTTCCGTCGGATCGGGATTGCGGTCCAGCAGCGCCTTGGACGCCATCAGCAGACCGGGCGTGCAGAAGCCGCACTGCAGGGCTGCGTGCTCAAGGAACTGATGCTGCAGCGGATGCAGATGCCCATTGTCGGCCAGACCCTCGATTGTCTCGATGCGCTTGCCCTCGGCCTCCGGCGCCAGCATCAGGCAGGCGCAAACCAGACGCCCATCCACGATCACGGAACACGCGCCGCAATCGCCCGTGCCGCAGCCTTCCTTCGAGCCAGTGAGGCGCAGCTCATCACGCAGCGCATCGAGCAGCGACTGGCCGCCGCCGGCGAGGAACTCGACCGGCTCGCCATTCACGGTGGCATTTACAACCTTCCGGCTCATGCTTTGGCCCTGTCTCTTGCGATCAGCGCTGCGCGCCGCGCCAGCACCGCCGCCACCTTCGTGCGATATTCCGCCGTGCCGCGCTTGTCGCTGATCGGCTTTGCAGCGGCCGCTACCGCCGCCTCGAGCTTCGCCAGCGCTACTTCCTCGAACGACGATCCGATCAATGCAGCGCCCGCCGCTTCAACCAGCAAGGCCGTCGGCGCGACCGCGCCCACGCTCACGCGGGCGTCGACGCATTTGCCCGACGCATCTAGCGTGACACTCACACCCGCGCCGACAACCGCAATGTCCATCTCCGTGCGCGGGATGAGTCGCAGGTAGGCGTCACCTGAATACACAGCGCGTTTCGGCAGGCGGAAGGCGACCAGCACTTCGTTTGCAGCCAGCGATGTCTTGCCCGGAGCGGTCTGGATCGCTTCGACAGGCGCCTCGCGCTCACCCTTTGGGCCAGCGATCACGCATGCGGCTCCTGCCGCGATCAGGGCTGGCACGCTGTCCGCCGCAGGCGATGCGTTGCACAGATTGCCGCCGAGGCTGGCGCGGCCCTGCACCTGCGTCGACCCGATGAGGTTTGCCGCCTCCACCACGCCGGGCCACGCCTTGCGCAGACCCTCATGCTCGCCGATCGCAGCACCGCTCGCCGCCGCGCCGATGATGAACGCGCCATCCTGTTCGCGAATGTCTGCGATGCCGGGAATGCGCTTGAGGTCGACCACCACCCTTGGCTTTGCGCGCCCGACGCGCATCTGGACCAGCAGGTCGGTCCCGCCCGCCATCACGCGCGCTCCCTCCACTTGCAGCGCTTTCACGGCTTCTGCGACGGAACCGGGAGATAAGTACTCAACACCGCTCAACGCGCGCTCCCTTGCTTTGGAAGCACTATGTGAGTGAACGCTCAGTAGCGCAAGTACGGCTTCCGCTCGATCTCCCACGCGCGTTCGTCCGGCAGGGTGACCGCATCGAGATCACCGGGGGTGGCGGTTGCGTCATCGACCCACTCGCGCAGTAGCGGCGAGCCGTTGATCACATCGATGGCCAGATGCCCCGCCGTATATTCGTACTTGAAGTCGAGCCCGCGCCAGAGCGGATAGTCTGGGTAAAGCGACCGGATCGCCTTGAAGCCCAGCGCCTGCACGCGCCAGGGCTTGAAGGCATCGTGATCATAGCGCGACGGATCCTCCGTGTGGATCTGAACGCCATTGCACAGCTGCTTGACATGCTTGTGGAAGGTCGGCTCGAACCAGCAATCGCGCAGCACGCATCCGTTCAGCCACTGCGGGGCAAGACGCTGCATTTCGGCGATCACATCCCGCGCGTTGATGTCGGGCGCGCCAAACAGCTCAAGTGGGCGCGTCGTGCCGCGCCCTTCCGAAAGCGTCGCGCCTTCGAGCATCACCGTGCCGGCATAGGCCCGCGCCATCCAGAGATTGGGAGCGTTGGGACTGGGATTGACCCAAGTACGCTCGCCGATGGGCCAGCCAAAGCCCGGCGCAGCGTTGGGGTGATACCCTTCCATCTCAATCACGCGATAGTCGACGTCGAGCTTGAAGTGGTCGATGAACCAGTAGCCCAGCTCGCCAAGCGTCAAGCCGTGGCGCATTGGCATCGGGCCGGCGCCGACAAAGCTTTCGTAGCCCGCGCGCAGCGTCAGCCCTTCGATCGGCCGTCCGACCGGGTTCGGACGGTCCAGCACCCAGACGGACTTGCCTGTCTTCGCCGCTTCCTCCAGCACATAGAGCAGTGTCGTGATGAAGGTGTAGATGCGGCAGCCGAGGTCCTGCAGGTCGATCAGCACGACATCGCACGTGCTCATCATCTGGCCCGTGGGGCGCCTGCTTTCGCCATAGAGGCTGAACACCGGAATACCATGCACCGGATCGTTGAAGTCCGGGCTCTCGACCATGTTGTCCTGCTTGTCACCGCGCATGCCGTGCTGCGGCCCGAAGGCGGAGGACAACTTGATGTCGCCCAAGGCAGCGAGTGCATCCAGCGAATGCGTGAGATCCGCAGTTGTAGAGGCCGGATGCGCCACCAGCGCGACACGTTTCCCCTGCAGCGGCGCGCGCAGGGCCGGATCAGCCACCAGCCGGTCGATGCCAAATTTCATGTCGCGTTCACCGGCGGAAGCTCGAGGACAAAACTGTCGGGGTGATGGAAGTCAGCCTTTCCTTGCGGATGCGCTAACGCCCAGTAGGACTTTCGCCCGTCACTCTCTTCAATGATGGTCGAGATGCCGATGCTCCACGCGCCGCCGTCGGCATAGTCGGGCAACACGCCAAGCGGCACGGTGACGCCCAACGACAGGCTGCTCAGCCCGAGATCAAGCAGGATAGGCATGGCGCTGAACTGTTCGAGATTTGACATGCCGCGCC
The DNA here is from genome assembly GCA_002483135.1 of Hyphomonadaceae bacterium UBA7672. GTDB lineage: Bacteria > Pseudomonadota > Alphaproteobacteria > Caulobacterales > Hyphomonadaceae > UBA7672. The sequence continues at coordinate 27,566 of DLHI01000016.1, forward strand.
GCTGGCTTGTGAAGCGATAGGCCGCCCAGGCGCCGGAGGGCGCGAAGTTGAACTCGACATAGCCCGGCTCGCCCGGCCGACGCACGAACACCTCGAAGACGGTATGTTCCCACAGCTTGTCGGCGCGCACGGGCGCGGCAGCGGCGGGAACCAGCAGGTCGGCAATCCTTCCGCTGGCGACATAGTCTAGCCGCAGCACATTTCCGGGACGGCGCGCGACTTCGACCTGCACCGCTCGGACGGCGTCGCAACGCGAATCAGGATGTGGCCGAAGGCTGTGCCGCATGCGGTCGTCTTATCGTGCGGCCGCAAATCAAACCAGTAGCAGCAGGGCCGTTTGTAAGCCCGCGCAGGCTGGTCCATACGTATTGGCAAATGACCCATACCAGCCAGACCCGGATGGAGGCCGAAACGCGCGAGGCGCCCGCGATGGCTACCCGTTTGGTCGCTCGCGCCTCAGGCCCGCTCGCTGAACTTGGCGCCCGCCTGCGCGCCTCTCCGCCACGCTTCGTAGTAACGGCGGGCCGGGGAAGTTCCGGCGCCGCGGGGCTTTATGCGCGCTATCTGATCGAGCAGCATCTGGGCCTGCTCACGTCATCCGCCGCGCCATCGCTCAGCTCGATCTATGGCGGTCGCCTTGACCTGCGCGAGTCGTTGCTCCTCGCCGTGTCCCAGTCCGGCAAAAGCCCCGACCTTATCGACTATTTCCGCGCTGCCGGAAACCAGGGCGCGATGCGCGTCGGCATGATCAACGCGGAAGGATCACCGCTTTCGGATGCGGTGGACATGACGCTGCCACTCGAGGCGGGACCAGAGCAAAGCGTCGCCGCTACGAAGTCGTGCCTCGCTGCGATGCTTCTTTCGTTCGGTCTCGTCGCCCACTGGCGCAACGACGCCGACATGATCCGCGCCTTCGAAGCGGCGCCCGATCTTCTTGCTCGAGCACTTCTCGAAGACTGGCCGACAGCCGACGCCTTCATGCGCGGCGACCAGCCGCTCTACATCATTGGTCGCGGGCCCGGCCTTGCGATCGCCAAGGAAGCAGCACTCAAGCTGAAAGAAACATCCAGCCTCTTTGCCGAAGCTCACAGCTCGGCCGAAGTACGCCACGGTCCGTTTGCGCTCGCGGGTCCTAATCTGCGCGTCGTCGTGTTCGCACAGCGGGACGCGGCGTGGAATGGGCTTAGCGATCTGGCCGATGCGTTCCGTGCGGCCGGCAGCCCAACCCTATTCCTCTCCTGGCGCGCGGGCGACACGCAACCGGCAATGGAACTGCTGGCCATGCTCGCGCGCTTCTACCTGCTCGCCAATGCGACAGCACTGCAGCGCGGCCGCTCGCCCGACAACCCGCCACGTCTAACCAAGATCACCGAGACACGTTGAGATGCCCCTTCTCGCCCCATCCCGACTGTTCGACGGCGAGACGATCCGCAGCGACGTAGCCGTGCGCGTAGAAGGCGGCAAGATCGCAGAAGTTTTCGACACGGCGCCGGCCGGCGCCGCGCGCCTTGACGGCCTGCTGGCGCCGGGCTTCATCGACATCCAGGTGAATGGCGGCGGCGGCGTGCTGTTCAATGACTCGCCGACGCTCGATACCCTGCGCACGATCGCCGCTGCGCATCGCAAGTTCGGCGTTACGGGCATCATGGCCACGCTGATCAGCGATAGCCGCGAAAAGACCGCCGCCGCGCTCGATGCGGTCTCGGCTGCATTTGATGCGGGCGTGGGGGGGCTGATCGGACTTCATCTGGAGGGGCCGTGGCTCTCCGAGCCCAGGCGCGGCGTTCATCCGGCCGCGAACCTCCGCGCGCTGGATGAAACTGACTTGATCATGCTGACCGCAAGACGCGGATTTCCGCTGATGGTTACGGTGGCGCCTGAGCGTGTCTCGGCGGAAGACATCGCGACATTGGTGAGCGAAGGCGTCCGCGTCAGCCTCGGCCACACCGCCGCCGACGCGGCAACAGTGGAAGCGGCGTTGGCGGCAGGCGCGACGTGTTTCACCCACCTGTTCAACGCAATGCCGGCTATGGAATCGCGCAATCCCGGCCCCGTTGGCGTCGCCCTTGCGCATGCCGACGCCTTCACCGGGCTGATCCTGGATGGGATCCATGTTCACCCACTCACCGCCCGCGCCGCCTTCAACGCCAAGACCGCGCGCCGTTTGATCCTCGTCTCCGACGCAATGGCCACGGTCGGCTCAGATCGCGCGGACATGTCGTTGTTCGGGGAGACGGTCGGCCTGTCGCAAGGCGCGCTGCGGACACCGTCAGGGACGTTGGCCGGCGCTCATCTGAACATGTCTCATGCCGTTCGCAACGCGCTGGCCATGTTGAAGGCGAGCGAAGCGGACGCCCTGCGCATGGCGACGCTGACTCCGGCAGAGTTTCTCGGCATTGAAGATCGCGGGCGGATCGCCCCGGGCGCGCGGGCGGATTTCGTCCTGCTTGACCAAAGGTTCCAGCCGCAAGGTGTGTGGATCAACGGCTTACGCGCAACCTAGCGCTTGCTCGCCTCCGCAATCGCATCGCGCAACCTGCCGCCATGCCGCGACAGCAGCGCCCGCGCCTCGACCACATCAAGACCGCGCCGCACCAGCACCGCTGCTTTGAGATCGCCGCCGGCTGCCGCCAGCGCGCCTGCCGCCTCCGCCTCCGAACAGCCATCGAGCGACGCGACCATGCGCACGGCTCGTCTCCGCAATTTCTCGTTCGTCGCGATCATGTCGACCATCAGGCCACGATAGACGCGACCCATCCGCACCATCACCATGGTCGAGAACAGGTTGAGCGCCACTTTCTGCGCCGTGCCCGCCTTCATCCGTGTCGATCCCGACACCGGCTCGGCGCCCGTCGCCAGAAGGATGCCATGATCGGCCTCTGTGATCAGCGTGGTTCCGGCATTCGACGCAACGCCTATGGCCAATGCCCCGCACGCTTTCGCCGCCCGCAGCGCTGCAACCGTGAACGGCGTCTCGCCGCTAGCGGCGACGGCGATGATCACATCGCTCACCCCGACGCCGAGTTTTGCCATTCGCGCCTCGGCTGATGCTGCTCCGTCCTCCGCATTCTCCACCGAACGCAGTAGCGCTTCTTCCCCGCCCGCGATGGCAAAAGCCACCCGATCCGCCGGCCAGCCGAAGGTCGGCAGGAGTTCCGCGCCATCCTGCACCGCGATCCGCGCCGAGGTTCCGGCGCCGACATAGATCAACCGCCCGCCTGCACTCAGCCTTTCTGCCGCCGCATCTACCGCGCGAGCCAGATGTGGCAAGGCTGGCCCAACGGCTGTAACAGCCGCCACCTGGCTCTGGTGCAGCTTGTCCAGCGCACGCGCCGTGTCCCATTGGTCCAGTTCAGCGAAGGCCGGATCCCAATCTTCAGTCTTGATGTCCTCGGTTTTCATGCCCCGATCCTTATCCCTGCGCGCCTTAATTGAAAGGCGGGCAAATCGGATTAGACAGGGCGGATGGCTGAACCGCTTTTCCTGGGCGTAGACGGCGGCGGCACCGGCTGCCGCGCCCGGCTGGAGACAGTCGCGGGCGAGGTTTTGGGGACGGGCAAGTCCGGCCCCGCCAGCATGCGGTTCGGATTCGCGGCCGCCCTCTACTCCGTCATGACGGCTGCACAACAGGCTGTCCGCGAATCGGGCCTCGGCGAGGACGCTTATGCGCGTATCCATGCCGGGATCGGCCTGGCTGGAACCGGCATACGTGGCGCGCGTCGCGCTCTGGAAGACTGGGAACATCCCTTCGCCAACGCCTGGTTTGAGGGCGATGGATACATGGCGCTGCTCGGCGCCTTCGCTGGCGGCGATGGCGGCATCGTCGTCTGCGGAACGGGCAGCATCGGCATCATGTGGCGCGGAGCGACCGTGCGCGTGGGTGGCTATGGCTTCCCGGTCTCCGACGAAGGCAGCGGCGCGGACATCGGGCTCAATGCTCTGCGTCTCGCGCTGCGCACGCTCGATGGCCGCGATGACCCCACGCCGTTCACCGAGGAAGTGATGACGAAGTTTTCTCACGATCCCGTCGAGATCGTCGACTGGATGGATCGCGCGAGTTCCACCGACTATGCCACGCTTGCACCCATCGTTGTTCAGCACGCAAATACAGGCGATGAACGCGCAGTCGCTTTGATGACCCAAGCCGCCGAACAGGTCGCCGAGATCGCCGAAGCGTTACTGAAGCGCGGCGCGCCGAAGGTCGCGCTGGTTGGCGGACTTTCGGACATCATGCAGGCATGGCTGCCCGATCGCATTCGTCCACACATCGTTCCGCCCGCAGGCGACGCCATGTCGGGCGGGATCATCCTCGCGAAACGTAAGTATGCCGCCAGCGCGTGATGCCTGTCTGCGGCCCAAAACCTACTTGCGGGATTGCACCATCAGGTAGGCGATCAGGTCGCGGCGCTGCGTCTCGTCGGTCAGGCCATTGAAGAACATGTTGCTGCCCGGCAGGAAGGCGCGCGGATTGGCGAGCCACTGACCCAGCACGGCCGTATCCCACGTGTCGCCCCCCAGCCCCTTCACCGCCGCCGAATATGTCGGATAGCCGGGCGCCTTGCCGGGTCCGCGCTCGAACATGCCGTGCAGGGTCGGGCCGACTTTGTGGTCCTTCCGATTGTCGATATAGTGGCAGGCGCTGCACTTGTTGCCGAACAGAGCCTGTCCAGCTTCGAGACTGGCCGCGTTGTAGGGCGCGGGCAGTTCGTCTAGCGTCGGCGCAGGAACAGCCGGGCCTGCGGGCTCATCAGGCGCATCGCTGACCGCCCCGCCGCATGCGGTCAGCAGGAGAGACGCAGCCATCAGCGCCGGAATCATGTAGTCAGTCCGCATCGTCCGCCTGAGCCCCGTCTGTGTTAACCCTATTTACCCGGTTGCGGGCTCGCCTATTGCATCGGCTTGCGGCACATCTCTCCCAACTCGTTCCGTCAGGGAATACAGCAAAATGACGCTGGCCAGCTGGAAAGCAATCGAAGCCGAGCACACCCGCCTCGCCGCGCGACCGCTGCACCTCACCGCGCAGCGCGCAAACCTCGGCGAATTCGTGTGGCAGGCTCCGCATCTTGAGGCCGATGTCGCCAAGCAGTTCATCGACGAAGGCGTGATGTCGGCGATGCAGGCGGTTGCTGCTGAGCGAGACCTTTCGGCGCGGATCAAGGCGCTGTTCGCCGGTGAGATCGTCAACGCATCGGAGAACCGGCCGGCGCTTCACTGGGCCCTGCGCGGCAACGGCCATGGCATTCCCGCGGCCGACGCGATGTATCACGAAGCCACAAAGGCCGCCGCTTTCGCGCTCAAGGCTGCGTCCGGCGGCCTCGGCTTCGCGGTGAAAACCATCCTTCACATCGGGATCGGCGGATCGGATCTTGGTCCCCGCCTGATCTGGGATGCGCTGCGAAGCTACGGCTCGACAGGCGCAGAGATCCGCTTCGTCGCCAACGTCGATCCGGAAGACTTTGCGGAACAGACCGCCGGGCTCGAAGCAAAGACGACGCTCGTCATTGTCGTCTCCAAATCCTTCAAGACGCCGGAAACCGCTTCGAACGCAGCGCTCGCGCGCGAATGGCTGGTCGCACGCCTCGGCGAAGCGGAAGCCAACAATCACCTCGCCGCCGTCTCCTCCGCACCAGACAAGGCGAAGGCGTGGGGCGCCGCGGAAGACCGCATCTTTCCGATGGATGAAGCCGTGGGCGGACGGTACTCTGTGTGGTCGTCTGTCGGCCTCTCGCTGCAGATCGCGCTGGGCGCCGATGTGTGGTCGCGCTTCCTCAAGGGCGCGGCAGAGATGGACCTCCACTTCCGCGACACGCCGCTAGCCGCCAACACGCCCGCGCGCCTTGCGATGATGGATGTGTTCCTCCACTCCGCCGCCGCCATTCCCAGCCGCACCGTGCTTGCCTATGCACACCGCCTGCGCAAGCTGCCCGACTTTCTCCAGCAGCTTGAGATGGAATCGAACGGCAAGAGCGCCGACGATCTCCCGGGCGGACGTCTCGCGGAGACTGCGCCCATCGTCTGGGGCTCGGTCGGTACGCTGGGCCAGCACTCCTTCCACCAGCTGCTGCACCAGGGCACACGCCTCAGCTCCATCGAATTCGTCGCCGCCCTCAGCGCCGGCGCCGGAGACAAGGCGCGGGGCCGCGCCCTGCTCGCGAACGCCTTTGCCCAAGCCGAGGGCCTGCTGGCGGGCCGCTCTGCCGCCGCAGCAGAGAAGGAACTGCTCGGCAAGGGCATGGACCCTGCCAAGGCGAAGACCCAGTCGGCCCACATGCACATGCCGGGGGACCGCCCGTCGACCACCATTCTGCTTGATGACCTGTCGCCCGAAAGCGTGGGCGCGCTAATCGCGCTATACGAACACCGCACGTTCGCGGCGGGCGTGCTCTGGGGCATTAATCCGTTCGACCAGTGGGGCGTCGAACTTGGCAAGGTGCTTGCCGAACAACTGGACAAAGCCATCGCGGGCGACGATCCGGGCCGGCGCGACCCATCCACGCTGCGGCTCGTTTCGAAGGCGCGCGGCAGCTTCTGATCTGCACACGGCTGGACAATGCGCGCGCGCGGACGGAAACTTCCCGAGATCCGGGGAGGACGAACATGCGCCATGCTATGATTGCCAGCATTGGCCTGATGGCAAGCGCCTGCGCCGGCCTGCCCGACACCACGCCAATCAACCATCCCCTGTCGTTCGCGCCCACGCCTGTTGTCCAGGACCTCGGCGTCGACGGCGATGCGATCGCGCTTGCTTTCTCAGGCGGTGGAGCGCGGGCCGCATCCTTCTCCCATGGCGTGCTGCTGCAACTGCGCGAGATGAAGGACGCCAGCGGCAGGCCGCTGCTGGATCGCGTTTCGCTGATCACAGCCGTGTCTGGCGGCTCCATAACGGCAGCTTATTTCGGACAGACGGGCGCCGAGGGTCTCGACAGCTTTCGCGCAGTCGCGCTCGACATGGACTGGAACAGCCAGTTGCACACCAGCTGGATGTCGCCCCAGAATTGGGACCGGCTGCTGCAAGGCGGACTCAATGGCCCTGACAAGCTGGCCGCTTGGCTCGATCAGCACATTTTCGCCGGCAAGCGGATGCGCGACATGGGCGCGAAGCCGCAGATCATCATCAACGCCACCGACCTCTACTCAGGCGCGCCCTTCGCCTTCGCTCCACCCTGGTTCGACGCGATTTGCAGCGACCTTGGCAGCGTGCGCATCGCGGACGCGGTGGCGGCGTCGATGTCCGTGCCGATCGCCTTCCGCCCTGTGGTCGTTCAATCGTTTCCCAAGAATTGCCCGCTCCCGCTCCCCGCGTGGGTAGACCGCACGATGGTGGATCGCCAATCGCCCATGCTGCTCAAGGAAACGGCGCGCTCGTTCCGCTTCTTCCGCGACACGGATCGCATGTCGCACCTGCATCTCACCGATGGCGGCGTGGCGGACAATTTCGGCGTGTCGAGTTTCGTTACGCTCAACGCCGCCGGTGCGGGACCATATGCACCGTTATCTGCGCGCGACGCAGTGAAGCTCCGCCGCCTTACCTTCGTAATCGTCAACGCCGAACGCCCGGTGGACGGCGACTGGGCGCGCGAGCAGGCCGGTCCCGATGGGCCAGAACTGATCGCAACGGCGCTCAGCATCGCCGTGAACGCGCCGAAGCGCGCGGCGGCCGACGCCTTCGAGGGCTTTCTCGACGATTGGCGTGACAGTCTCGTCAAATGGCGCTGCGGCCTGACGCCAAACGAAGCGGCTGCACTCGGCGCCGGCCCCGACTGGAAATGCCAGAGTGTCGAGATCGTGTTCGATATCATCTCTTTCGCCGATCTCGGTGACGCAAGGGCCGCGCGTCTGGGCTCGGCCGAAACGGCTGTCAGCCTGCCTGCCGACTTGATCGATGATCTTATCGCCGGCGGCCGCGCAGCGACGGCCTGGAACGACGCCTTTATCGCGTTGACAAAATAGGCGCTTCTAATCCGGAGACATCACGCGCACACGCGCTTTCGTCGTGCGCCCGGCCTCGTCAACCACCTGGACTTCATAGAAACCCGCGTCCGAAGGCCGCCAGACCGTGTCGCCGGCAACATTGCGCGCCAGCGGCTTGCCATCGACATACCAGGCCAGTTTGCCGCGCCCCTGCGCCGACAGGACAAAGGAGGTGTGCTCGTTGTCTCTCCAGACCTCGCCACCATCGGGCGGGAAGAAGATCTGCGGCGGCGTGTTCTCGCGGTCGAAGCGCGCAAGGGCAGATGGCGGCGTGTGTGTTCCCGCCACTTCTTCGCGCAGGCTGGGTCCGCTCGATCGAGCGGGCAACACACGGCCAATCGCATCATAAACGTCGAACAGCGTTGGCAACGCCGCATCCCGCCCGGTGACGCCCGGCCTGGGCCCCGAATCCGCACGACCGATCCACACCACAACCGCATAGCCATTGCCCGTCGCGGCCGCCCAGGCATCTCGAAAGCCATAGGACGTTCCAGTTTTCGCCGCGATAACCGGTGCTTCCTGCGTGAGCATGGCCGGCATCCGGCCATCAGGCGCCGGCGCCTGGGCCAGGATATCCACGATTTGCCGCGCCGACTGCGCCGACATGATCTGCGTCGCCGGCGTCTTTTTCACCCTGTCCGCCTGACGCTCTTCCTGCAGCCAGTTCAGCGGCAAGGCCCGCCCGCCATCGCCCAGCGCTGCATAGAGCAAAGCTATGTCGCGGACGGTCATTCCCATGCCGCCTAGCGCGATGGCCAGGCCCGCATCGTCATCGGCAGCCAGCGGCATCGACAGGTCAGCCCCGGCAAACGCCAACGCCGCCGCAAACCGTTGCGCGCCCACTGCATCCAGCGCCGACACGGCCGGGATGTTGAGCGAATGCTGCAGCGCCTCCGACACAGTCACATCACCCCGGAACGTTCTGTCAAAATTGTCCGGCCGGTAACTCGCATAGCGGCGCGGCGTATCCGCGATGCGCGTGTCGGGAGCCGCCACACCATCGTCGAACGCCAGCCCATAGATGAAGGGCTTCAACGTCGAGCCTGGCGACCGCGGCCGGTTGGTGAGGTCGATCCACCCGCCCAGCGACGCCCTGTTGGCCGAGCCGGCCGCCGCGCGCACTTCGCGCGTCGCGATATCAACGACCATTATCGCTGTCTGCACGCCATCGCGCGTTGGGCCGGCGGCGCGCAGGGCGATCGCCTCGATCTCGCGCTGCAGGTTCATATCGAGCGTCGTACGGATATTGTCTGGCGAGGACGCGCGGCCGAGCGCTTCCTCCGATGCGTGCCAGGCCAGCTGCGGGAAGTCCTTGCGCTTCGGCGCGGGATACTCCGCGGACTCCCGCGCAAGATCGGCAGCGAAGATGCCTTCCTCGGCCAACCGCATCAGCACGCGCTCGCGCGCCACGATGGCCGCCTCGGGGCGCAGATCGGGCCGCCGCGCTTCCGGCGATTGCGGCAGCGCAATCAGCATGGCGATCTGGTCGGGCGAAAGGTTATCGGGCTCGCGTCCGAAATAAGCCCACGAAGCCGCGCGGACGCCCTCGAGGTTTCCGCCATAGGGGGCCATGGTGAGGTAGAGCTCGAGGATCTCATCCTTGCTCAACCGGCGCTCAAGCTGCCAGGCGCGGAACGTCTCGATGATCTTGGAGAAGATGTTGCGCGGCCGCGGCTCCAGCAGGCGCGCGGTCTGCATCGTGATGGTTGATCCGCCTGAAACGATCTGCCCGGCCGACACCATCGATCCACCAGCCCGCGCCAGCGCCAAGAAGTCGACGCCGCCGTGCTCGCGAAAGCGCTTGTCCTCATAGGCGAGCAGCGCTTCGATGAAATCCGGATCGATCTGATCGAGGTGCGCGCGCATGCGCCACTTGCCGTCCTCGACCGGGAAGATGCGCATCACAGCCCCACGCCGGTCCATCACAACGCCGGAGATGACATCGCCCCGATGGATGGGTGGCGGGAACAGCAGATCGATCAGCAGGACAGGGACGAGCACGTAAAGCGCGACAAGCGCTGCCTTGCGCCACCACTCTTCGGGCCACCAGAAACGAAACCGCCAGCCCTCAGGAGATTTCAACCTCCCGAGAAAACCGGCGGCCCGTTTCAGCAGTTCATGCATCAGTTCCGCTTCGCAACCTGGATCGTCTGCGAGCCGGTACGCGCGAACGTAGCGGGATTGTACATATGCTCGGCGACGACGCCTGGCATAGTGAACATGCCCGGCGTCACCACGCGCACCATATAGGCAAGCGTGACACGGCGTTGGTCATAGAGATCGAGCGCGGCGACAAACCGGTCGTCACGCGCTTCGGCGATGTCCGGATAGGCAAGCTCGCCAAGGAAGCTGTACGCCCCCGTCGGTCCTGCATCCTCCGGCCGCAGCACGGCCTCGATCTCGAAGCCCGCCGGCAGCAGGTCGGCCACCACGAGGGGCGTACGGCGCATCTCGGATGAAGCCACCGAGATCGCGACGATCACGCGGTCGCCTTGCGTGAAAGACGTACCGTTGATCGGCGATCCGCCTGGCGTCCACAGCTGCTTGGAGGCCACCATCCCGTCATAGGCCGGCGGCGGGGCAGATGCCGGCGCGCCGCGCGATACCGCCGTCACCCACAGCTGGCCGGAGCCGCCATTGGTGAAGCTCGGCGGGGACGCCATCTGCGCAGCCGTGAGACGATAGACGCCGGCCGAAACCGTCGTCGCCTGTCCTCCAACCGTAACAGTAGGCCCGGCCTGTCCGCCCGAGAGCGCGTTGGCTGCGAGGAGAAGGAAGGACTTCTCCTGCGTTGTCAGCCTGTCCGGTTCGGGCAGGTCCTGCGCCACGCGCTGCGACAGGCGCTGCACGCGGTCGTTCTGTTTGGCTTCCTTGGCGAGCGCGAGCACGCCGGCCAGGTCGCGACGCGGCGTCTGATAGTAGTCGCCGCTGTTGCTGTAGCCGAGGGCCGCTTCCGCCTGGTCGAACGCCGACTTCGCACGCGCGTTGTCGCCGATCATGTAGAGCGCGGCGCCGATATGCGCGCGGGCCAGCGGGCTGCCGATGGAGGACAGCTTGTCGTCATGCAGGTAGCGCAGGCGCGCACGATCCATGCGGCCCGCCTTGGCCAGCACGTAGGCGGCGTACGCCACCGCGCGGTCCATCAGCTGGGCCTGCGTGTCGGAGTGCCAGCGGCTTTCGTAGACTTCGAAGTCGTAGCCGGATGAGTAGCGATCCTCGCGCACCGCAAACTCCTCGAGCGCATCATACGCCCTGTCGAGCGCTGCCTCCGGCACCACGAACCCGGCCGCCTTCGCGCGATAGAGGAAGTCCGTGGCGTAAGCGCCAAGCCACGGGCTGGCGAGGCCATCGCCCGTGCGCCACAGGCCGATGGCGCCATCCGAGCCCTGCCGGTTCAGCAGGGTCGAGACGGCTTCCTGGATCTGGCCCTTGAGGTCGCCGGGCGTCTTCCGGCCGGCCAGCGCCGCGATGTAGTTGGCATAGAGCAACGGCATCGCACGGCTGGTGATCTGTTCGGTGCATCCATAGGGATACATATCCAGCGACTCGAACAGGGCGGCCGCGTCCATCGGAATGGGCGAGAACGACACCTGCAGGTAGGCCGAGCCCGGCACGAAGGACGACAGCGAGTCCGCGGCAGGCGAGAAAGCCTGCCCCGGCTGCAGCGTCATACGGACCACATAGCTGGCGGGCATCCACGCTGAACGTGTCTGGATCGGATAGGAGCGGGAAACCGCATATCCCCCTGGACCCGTCAGATTGAACGACACGGTTGAGATACCCTCGCCCGAAGCCGAGAACGCCGCGCTCAGGTCCTGCCGCTGGCCCCGCTGCAGCGTTGCATTGAGCTGCCCCGTCGAGGCGCGAACTGGCGCGGAAGCCTGGATGGCGGCGGCATAAGCTCCCGACTGACCTTCGACGTTGTCGATCGTCAGCGTCGCAGTGGCGGAGTCGCCCGGCGCAAGGAAGCGCGGCAATGCCATCAATGCCGGTACAGCATCGCGCACTGTCACGGGCTTCGCGGCCGACCCGACGCCAGCGTCAGACCACGCCACCGCCATCACGCGCAGCTGGCCGTTGAATGCCGGCACGTCGAACGTGACGGTCGCCTTGCCTCCGCTCAGTTTTACAGGCGCAGAGGTAAGGACAACCGACTGCGTTGGCACGACCGTGAGGCCCGCCCCGCCGATCTGGTCGCCGCCCTGCCGTACAGTGCCCGCCGCGCCCTGATTGGGATCGAGCAGACGGCCATAGTCATCGCGCAATTCGACGCCGAGACGCCGCTTGCCGAAGAAGTAGGCGGCCGGGTCGGGCGTCGCATGGCGCGTCAGCGCCAGGATGCCCTCATCCACCGCTACTACCTGCACGAACGCCCCTTCGGACGGACCCGTCGCCGCGATGTTGACGGTCATCTTGGCGTTCGGGCGCTGCACTTCGGGCGCCGCAATATCCAGCTTGAATGTACGCGCCGACACATCGACGGCGACATGGCTCACGCCAACCGCACGTCGCGGCTTGGGCGTCTTCACGGCGTCGCGCGGCGTGTACACCGTCGCCATGATGTAGACCCCGGCGCCCCACTCGCGCGTGACCGGCAGCTTGATGTTGACGCCCTTGTTGGCTTCCACCGTGACCGAGCGCGTGGTGATCACGTTCTCGGACGCAACCACGATCTCCGCCTCGCCCGAATAGGGCGGCATGATCGTGACATCGACGTCCTGGCCGACGGCCGGCATCTTGTCGGGAACCTGCACGCGCACGCGGTCCGGCGCCTCGACGCCGTCCTGCGGCTGGCCGCCCCAGCCCGACCAGAAGCCGTAAGAGGCTTCCCCGCCATTGGCTTCCTCGGTCAGGTAGATTTCGAAATCGCCATAGTCGAGCGCGCGCGTCTTCAGCGCGCCCTTCTGGCCTTCCGCGATGTTCAGGCGGCCGGTCTCGAGTTCGACCACACGGCGCGACTGGCGCCACTGCCAGGCGCCGCCGTTCTCGCGGTACCAGTCATACTTCCAGTCGATGCGCACGAGGCGCCAGTTGATGGTCGCAGCCTTGAGCGCTCCGGTGCGATCCACCGACACAACCTCGAAGCTGGCCGACTCGCCTTCCTTCGACGACCTATCGTCGAACGCCGGCTTCAAGCCGACATAGCGGGCCTCCGGCCGGTAGGCGATGCGAACGTCGTCGCGAACAGCACGCCCGCCCGGCTCGATCGCCGACAGCACGGCCCGCAGACGCAGGGGACGGCTCGACTGCCCGTTCTCCGCCGCACGCGGATCAAGCGTCAACACGGCCCGGCCCTGCGCGTTCGTCGTCGCCGTGGCGAGATCGAATGCGGATTCGCGGAACTGCTCGTCATGGCGACCGAACGTGTAGCCCTTGAGATCCGGGAACGGGTTGGGGTCGGACTCAACGCGCACGTTGCCTTCGACAGGCAGGTCCGCGCCGGGCGCGCCATAATAGAAACGCACATCAGAGGTGATCGGGCGGGTTTCGCCCTCACGCATCGGCGCAGCCGTATCCGCCTGCAGCTTCAGCTCGATGCGCTGCGGAACGAAGTCCTCGACCGCAAAGGACTCAGAGCCGACGACGCCCACGCCGTCGATCTCTGTCTCGACCCGCCAGCCGCCGCGCGCCGCCGTCTTCGGCACCGGGAATGGATAGGCGATTGCGCCGTTGTACTGCTTCGTGTCCTTGAAGCGCATGCGGCCAGCCTCGAGCCCGTTCGGGCCATAGACCACGACCGAACCGGCGCGGTTGCTGAGCGCGATCGCAGAAGCATCGCGGATCAGCGCGCTGATCTGCACCGTCTCGCCGGGGCGATAGACACCGCGTTCGGTATAGACGAACGCGTCAGCGGCCTGCGCAGGTGTGCGCCCGCCGATATCCCGCTCGGTCAGATCAACCGGCGAACGATCGAGATCGAGGATCGCGAAATCGCCATTGGGGGCATAGGCCATCAGGATACGGGGGGCGACATTGCCTTCCCCGCTCATGATCGGGCCGGAGAAGTTCACACGGCCAGAGCCATCCGTATCACCCCGCGCCAGCACTTCATTGTTGCGTGCGACCAATTCCAGTTTCACCCCGGAAACAGGCTTGGCCGTCTGCAGCGAACGCACCGTCGCCAGCATGCCATTCGTACCCGCATAGGTGGTGATCGCCAGATCGGTGATCACGAGCCAACGCTTCGCGCGTGCAGCTTCGCTCGGGACATCGCCCGAGGCGTCAATCTGATCGAGCTCGACGAAATAGGCGCCGGGCTGCAGACGCGGTATCGCCGTCGCGATCGGGAAAACCGTCGTTGTTGCCGAGTTAGGCGATCCGGGCGTGTCGATCTCGCCGGTCCACAACTGTTCGGCCACGTCATAGACTTCGGAATTGTAGTCCATATAGCCCCAGCCGCCCTGGCTGTGTGAATAGCCTTGGCTGATGGTCTTGAACGCCAGCGCACGATCCGTGATACGCGAGATGGTGACCTTCACCTTCTCGACGTTCACAGTCTCCAGCGCGAGGCCATCCGCGTCGATGCGGGGAAGGATCACGCCATCGCCCTTGAAACCGACATAGGACGGACGGTCGCCGAAGGAGATCGTCACACCTTCATCGAACGCCAGCGTGCGGCCATCGGCCGACGGAAGGCCGGAGCGGATGCGGATTTCCCGTTCCTGTCCAAAATTGAGGCCACCCAGACAGAGATTGGCGCCGTCGGTCGACAGCGCGATGTTGGGCCCGTCGCCCATGTCCACATAGGGGCGATAGTCCGCCGTCGGGCTGAGGGTTGAGGAGAACGCCAGGCAGGCGCGCGGCATGTCGCCGGTCACGTCGATCGTGTAACGCACGAACTCGAACTCAGTGGAACCTGCGCGGGGCGAATTACCCTGCCGCGTCTCCAACTGCGGGCCCTGGTCCTCGCCCTTGACGCTGGCGGCCTGGTTTGGATCGCTGGCCGATGGCCCGCATGCCTGCAGAGCAAGGACAGCAAAAGTTGCGGCGGCCGCGTACTTAAGCGCGCGCCAGACCTTGTTCGACCCCACGACGTCCCTCCTGAGTCCCCACCCCGGTATTTCACCTGTGCGTGAACACCATATCGCAGCGCCTCCGCTATGGAAGGCCGCGCAAGAGCAACGCTGCTGAAATATACAGAGTTTGTTCCGTCGCGCGGGCGGGATGGTGCCGGATGAGGGGATTGAACCCCCGACCTTCGGTTTACAAAACCGCTGCTCTACCGCTGAGCTAATCCGGCTGGCCGTGTCGGCTGCTGGGATGGGGGAATAGGCGCCCCGCCGCCCGAGCGCAAGTCGCTTCGCGATTCCCTGCTGGACAGCCGTTAAAGCGTGTCTGGCGCCCCATTCCGCCATGTCCGCCCGCCATGTCTGCGTTCCACCCCAGAAACTGTCTGGCGTGCGCCCTCCTGGCCCTCGAAACAGGCGTGCAGCCGGAAGAAAGAAGGTGATGGACAGCAACATATCATGCAGCTTGGACCTGCTCACGCTGGAGGCCTTCCTGCTGGAAGGCGGTACATCCATTTGCGATGCCGCTCGCCACGCCCCGATCAGCTCATTCCCGCGATGCCTGGATCGGAAAATTTCCCGTCCTCGGCGCGCGGCGCGTCGACAATTCTCACCCGGTCGGCTGACCGACGTCGCGCGCTTGCCCCCGTTGCTGTCCGTGTTACAGGCCGGACAGCGAGATGGGATTTGCATGGACAAGAAAATTCTCGGCCGCATCTATAGTCGGCTGATTCACAAGTATTTTCTGAACGACATGTATCTTGACCTGCGGGCGCGGGCCAAGAAGGAGACAGTCGACTACATTGAGGCGCACCTGCACGAGGCGATGCTGTGTGCAGGCCGCAGACCGCTGATCGACCTGTGCATGATGCGCGAGAAGGTCGCCAGTCTAGATGGGCTGATCCTGGAGTTCGGGGTCTCGGCCGGCAGTTCGATCCGCCAGATTGCAGACCTTGCGAGCCCGCGGCCCGTACACGGCTTCGACAGCTTTATCGGCCTGCAGGAAGACTGGACCGGAACGCACGAGCAGAAAGGCCGCTACACGGTGCATGGCAAGCTGCCTCGCGTGCAGGCAAACGTGAAGCTTCACAAGGGCTGGTTCAGCGAAACCCTGCCGGGCTTCCTAGCCTCACATCCTGGCCCAGTCAGCTTCATCAACATTGACTGCGACACCTATGAGTCGTCCAGCTATGTGTTGAAGCAGCTCGGAGATCGAATTCTCAAGGGCACGATCATTCTCTTTGACGAGTACTACAACTACCCCAATTGGCGCGAGCACGAGTATAAGGCCTGGCAGGAATTCGTGGCCGAGCGCAAACTCAGCTACCGCTATATCGGCTTCTCGACGATGCGCTATCACGCAGCTGTGCAGGTAACGGCGGTCGGGTAGTCCAGCCGCTCACATCAGGAACGGCACACGTTCGGTCGCGTCATGCGCACTGAATGTGAAGCAAGGCGGGTGCGCCGACATGGCGCGAGGCACACCACCACGATCGTCATGCTGGTCCTGACGGCGACCGGGTCGATCCTGTTCAGCAGCGCCTTTACATAGCCGCCCCGTTCTACTGGCGCCGCAGCGCCACCCGCGTTACAAGCCCGCCAGTGCCTCGCCCCCTGCGGCGCACCCAGCTTCGACGGACTGCAATGGCGCGTATCCTGATCACCTCGGCCCTGCCGTATATCAACGGCGTCAAGCATCTCGGCAACCTGGCGGGCTCCATGCTGCCGGCCGACGTCTATGCGCGGTACAATCGCGCCGCCGGGCATGAGGTGCTTTTCATCTGCGCAACCGACGAGCACGGCACGCCGGCCGAACTTGCCGCCATTGAGGCCGGGCAGTCTGTGGCCGACTACTGCACCGAGCAGCACGAGATTCAGAAACGGGTTGGAGCCGGCTTCTCCTTGTCGTTCGACCATTTCGGCCGTTCGTCCAACCGCCCCAACCGCGAGCTGACGCAACACTTCGCCGACGTCCTCGAGGACAACGGCTTGATCGACGAGCGCACATCGAAACAGGTCTACTCGGTGGACGACAAGCGCTTCCTGCCGGATCGCTACGTGGAAGGCACGTGCCCCAATTGCGGCTATGAGAAAGCGCGCGGCGACCAGTGCGATAATTGCGGGACTCTGCTCGATCCGGTCGACCTCAAGAACCCGTACTCGTCCGTCTCCGGCTCCCGCAATGTCGAGATCCGCGACACGCGCCACCTCTATCTTCTCCAGTCGAAACTGCAGCACGATGTCCGCAAGTTCGTCGACCAGCGCGCCGCAGACTGGCCGAACCTGACCACCTCCATCGCCTACAAATGGCTGGATGAGGGGCTGATCGACCGCTCGATCACGCGCGATCTGTCGTGGGGGGTGCCCGTCACGCGCAACGGCGCGCCGCGCCCGGGGTTCGAGAACAAGGTCTTCTACGTTTGGTTCGACGCTCCCGTCGAATACATCGGCTCCACCGTTGAATGGGCCGAAGCCAATTCCGGAAACTGGGAACGCTGGTGGCGTACCGACAAGGGTGCGGACGATGTCACCTACGTGCAGTTCATGGGTAAGGACAACGTCGCCTTCCACACCGTCTCCTTCCCTGTCACCATCCTCGGCTCGAAGGAGCCGTGGAAGCTGGTCGACAAGTTGAAGGCGTTCAACTGGCTCAACTGGTATGGCGGCAAGTTCTCGACCAGCCAGAAGCGCGGCGTCTTCATGGACCAGGCGCTGGAGCTTCTGCCCGGCGATTACTGGCGCTGGTATCTCATCGCCAACAGCCCGGAGAGTTCCGACACCGCCTTCACCTGGGAAGCCTTCAAGGCCTGCATCAACTCGGACCTCAACGACGTGCTCGGCAATTTCGTGAACCGCGTCACGAAATACGCCGCCGCCAAGTTCGACGGCAAAGTCCCCGACGGCGGCGAACCGGGCGAGCACGAAGCCTGGATGGCCAACGAACTGGCCACTCGGCTCCCCGCACTGATCAGCCACTACGAAGCGATGGAATTCCGCAAGGCCGCCGCCGAAACCCGCGCCATCTGGGCTGCCGGCAACGAATACATCACCAAGGCCGCTCCGTGGACGGCCTACAAGACCAGCGTCGATCAGGCCGCCGTCGGCATCCGCACCGGCCTCAACCTCGTCGCGCTGTTCGGCATCATCGCCCAACCGATCATACCGGAGACGGCGAAGAGCATCCTGGATGCTATCGGCGTACCCGAAGGCAATCGCAGCCTCGCGCTCGGCAAGCTCGGAAACGGCGGCTACCCCGCCCTCCTCGACGCCCTCCCGCGCGGCATGAACATCAGCGTGCCGCCGCAACTCTTCACCAAGATCGAAGACGCGCACGTCGCCGAGTGGACGGCGAAGTTCGGCGGGGGGTGATTGGCGTGGCCAAGGCGTCCGCTTTCAAACACTTCTGGGAGCAACAATTTGGCGACGTTCTGCCGCTTGGCCACGAACTACGCGAAGCGCTGCCCAATCGCTGGTCGCGAGTTCACAGCCTCCCGGGCGGAAAGCGCTACGCGGAAACAGAAGCAGAAGATGCGGTCATACTCGAACGACACGTGGCAATTGCAAACGCCGTTCTTGGCGCAGGCGAACCATGCTGGCTTTCGGCATGCGTTTTCGACCACCCGGGGGAGTTGACCCGCGACTCAACGTATTCTGCCGTGACAGAGCTCGGGCTACGCGAAGCGTTTACTCGCGAATTTTCCGCGAGCAGCCACGACGAACGAGTTTCGGTCCGGATTTTTGCTGGCGCAGCTGTCTGGGACGCTGCCCGTTTTCAGAAGTGGCTTCGCGCGATCGCCAACGATGAACTCCGGCTCCTGTGGATTTGCATGGCAACTGGCGCAGTGTTTGCGCCCTATGACGGCGGCGCTGATCTCATCCTGCCGATGGAGGCAGATCGGTCGAGGGTCGAGGCCGAATTACAGTCCTGGCGGTCAGACCGCGACGACGGACTCTAACCACGTGAGCCCCTTCCCCCACGACAGATTGACCGCGCACCCAGCCCGCGCGAGCCTCCGCACACTCAAGCGCGGACGCACATCATGAAATCCCCCATCTGCGAGATGCTCGGCATCGAGTTTCCGCTGCTCGCCTTCAGCCATTGTCGTGATGTGGTGGCGGCCGTGTCGCGCGCGGGTGGCATGGGCGTGTTCGGCGCCGTGAACCTGCCGCCAGATCGGCTGCGTGAAGAACTGACCTGGATCGACCAGCACTGCGGCGGCAAGCCCTACGGCGTCGATCTCATCGTGCCCAACAAGATCGAGGGCAAATCCTCGGAGTTCAGCCGCGACGCGCTCCTTGCCGCCGTCCCTCAACAGCACAAGGACTTCGCCAACGGCGTACTGAAGCAATACGGCATCGACCCCGGCGACATCGACGAGGACCGCCAGCGCAGTGTGGGCTTTGCCCGCAACATGCGCGCCGATGGGGCCGCCAACTCGCTGGAGGTCGCCTTCGAGTTTCCCATCCGCCTGATCGCGAACGCGCTCGGCGTGCCGCCTCCCCTCATGCTCGAGCTTGGGAAACGCCATGGCGTGCCGGTGGCCGCCCTTGTTGGCGCGAAGGAGCATGCGGTTGCGCAGGTGCAGGCCGGCGTCGACATTCTTGTCGTCGCGGGCGGCGAGGCCGGCGGCCATTGCGGTGAAGTCTCGACGCTGGTGCTGATCCCCGAAGTGCACCGTGCGTTGAAGGCCATGGGCGCCACCACCCCCATCCTTGCTGCTGGCGGCATCGTGACCGGTGAACAGATGGCCGCCGCCATGGCAATGGGCGCTTCCGGCGCCTGGTGCGGCTCCGTCTGGCTCACCACGGCCGAGGCCGAGACCAGCCCCACAATCAAGCAGAAGATGCTCGCCGCTTCCTCGCGCGACACCGTCCGCTCCCGCTCGCGCACCGGAAAGCACTCGCGCCAGCTCCGCTCTCCGTGGACTGACGCCTGGGAACAGAAGGACGCGCCAACGCCCCTGCCCATGCCACTGCAATCTTTCGTTTCCGAGCCCGCCCTGCGCCGCGTCAACAAGCTGGCCGAGATCGGCCATGAGGGCGCCGGCCAGCTGGCGACCTATTGGGTGGGCCAAGGCGTCGGCCTGATGAATCAGTCCATGTCCTGCGCCCAGGTCGTCCAGCAATTCCGCGAAGATTTCCTTGATGCGCGTGAGCGGCTGGTGGGGTTGCTGGAGGACTAGGGACGGCATTATAAGCCCGCCCATGGTCCGGTGTGCGTTGCGCCACCCCCATGAGGAACAACACGATGCTCCGCATCCAGGAAATCAAGCTGCCGCTCGATCACCCCGAGCCCGCGCTGCGCCAGGCCATTCTCAAGCGCCTCTCCATCTCCGACAGCGCTCTCACCGCGTTCACCATCTTCAAGCGCAGCTATGACGCGCGCAAGAAATCCGCGATCCAGCTGATCTATATCATCGACTGCGAGGTGAAGGACGAAGCCGCCGTCCTCAAGCGCCTCGCGAAGGACAAGCAGATCGGCCCAGCCCCCAATCTTGATTACACGCCACCAACGCGCGCGACTGGCGGCTCGCCGCGCCCGGTTGTCATCGGCATGGGGCCATGTGGCCTTTTCGCAGGGCTCATCCTCGCCGAGATGGGATTCAACCCGATCATCCTCGAACGCGGCAAGATCGTCCGCGAGCGTACGGTCGACACGTTCAAGTTCTGGCGCAAGGCCATCCTCAATCCCGAATCCAACGCCCAGTTCGGCGAAGGCGGAGCGGGCACGTTCTCGGACGGCAAGCTCTATTCTCAGGTCCGCGACCCCCGACATCTTGGCCGCAAGGTGCTGACCGAGTTTGTGGAAGCCGGCGCACCGGAGGAAATCCTTTACGTCTCGAAACCCCACATCGGGACCTTCCGGCTTGTTTCGATGATCGAGCACATGCGCGAGAAGATCACGCGCATGGGCGGCGAGATCCGCTTCCAGCATCATGTCACCGACATCCTGATGCGCGAGCACCGCGGCGAGAGGCAGATCGCAGGCGTCGTCCTGGCCAATGGCGAAGCCATCGAGACGGATCGCGTTGTCATGGCGCTCGGCCACTCCGCGCGCGACACCGTGACGATGCTTCACCAGCGCGGCGTGTTCCTCGAGCCCAAGCCCTTCTCGATCGGCGTCCGCATCGAACACCCGCAATCAGTCATAGATTGCGCGCGCTTTGGAGAGAAACACGCCGGCCACCCCATCCTCGGCGCAGCGGATTACAAGCTCGCCCACCACGCCTCCAATGGCCGCAGCGTCTATTCCTTCTGCATGTGTCCGGGCGGAACGGTGGTTGCGGCGGCTTCCGAAGAGGGCCGCCTCGTCACCAACGGCATGAGCCAGTACTCGCGCAAGGAGCGCAACGCGAACTCCGGCATCGTGGTCGGCGTTACTCCTGAAGACTTCCCCGGCGACACGCGCAAGGATCCGCTGGCCGGTATCGCCTTCCAGCGTCATTGGGAAGAACGCGCCTTCAATGCCGGCGGCTCGAACTGGAACGCCCCGGTACAGCTCGTCGGCGATTTCCTCGCAGAGCGCCCGTCAACCGCGCTTGGCGCCGTGATCCCATCCTACAAGCCGGGCGTCACACCCACCGACCTGAAGCTCTGTTTACCTGAGTACGCGACGGCCGCCATGCGCGAAGCGCTGCAGACATTCGGCCGCCAGATTGAAGGCTTCTCGATGGACGATGCTGTGATGACCGGTGTCGAAACGCGCACATCCAGCCCCACACGCATGACGCGCGGCGATAACTTCCAGTCAATGAATGTGAAGGGGCTTTATCCCGCTGGCGAGGGCGCCGGCTATGCAGGCGGGATCCTCTCTGCCGCCATCGACGGTATCAAGGTCGCGGAGGCCGTTGCGCTCGCCGCCACAGCGCGCGCAGCCGCCTGAAGCTTCGACGTGATGCCGCTATTCGTCGTGGCTGCGGTTGCGCAGCATGATGACAGCCGCCACCACCGCGCCGACAGCCGCGCCAATCGCCAGCGTGCGCAGCGGGTGCTCGCGCACCTCACGCACCACGAATTTTGTCGCGGCCTTGCCGCCACGCACGGCCTGATTTGCCACGTCGCTGGCCAGATCGCCTGCGCCCGACATTGCGCGCTTGGCGCGTTCACTGAAGTCAGTCATGTTTTCCGCCACCCTGCCGGCCAAGTCTCCGGCCGCACCTTTACCGGTTATTCCGTTCGTACGATCCGCTTTCATGCAACTTCTCCGCCGCCGCGCAAAACACGCTGTGTGTTCAACACCAAGCGACGAATTCAGTTCCCGCTGTATGCGGACGACCTGCCTAAGATAGACCAATGCCATGTCCACTGCCCAGCAGCATCTCGACGAGTTCCTGCAAAAGTATTCGCCCGAGATGGAAAAACTCGGACGATCGGCGATTGCCCACCTCAGAAAACGCCTCCCAGGCGCAATCTGTATGGTTTACGACAACTATAACGCGCTGGCCGTGGGCTTCGGGCCGGAAGCCAAGGCGTCGACCCTGCCGATTTCCATTGCGCTCTATCCGCGTTGGGCGGTGCTGTTTTTCATGTTCGGGGCGACGCTTCCCGATCCTGACGGTCTGCTGGACGGCAAGGGCGCCAGGATCCGCTCCGTCCGTCTGACGGGCGGAATGACGACATTGAAGTCGGACGGCGTCGACAGCCTGATAACCGCTGCCGTCCTCCAGTCCGGCTGGAAGCTGTCGCCAAAGGCGAAGGGCGAGCTGGTGATCCAGTCGATCTCGGCGAAACAACGCTCGCGCAGGCCCTGACCTACCCGCACCATGAATCTCGTCTGACACTCTTGCCATCCATAACTTTGTGGTTATTATAACCGCAAGGTTATGGAAATACGCCCGATGACTCCTGACGAACGGCTCGACGCCACTTTCGCCGCCCTTGCAGATCCAACACGCCGCGCCATCCTCGCGCGGCTTGCTGTCGGCGAAGCCTCCGTCGCCGAACTCGCCCTTCCCTTCGACATGAGCCAACCGGCAATCTCGAAACATCTGAAAGTGCTAGAGCGCGCCGGCCTCATCTCCACCCAGCAGGACGCACAACGTCGCCCGCGCAAAATCGAAGGCGCTCGTCTCGCCGAAGCTGTCGGCTGGCTCGAAGAATACCGCCAGGTCTGGGAACGCCGCTACAGCGCCCTGGACGACCTGCTGGGCCAGCTACAGGCCAAGCCTCCAAGATCCAAACGCAAGCGGCACTAACCCCAGCATCCATCCGATCAGATCAAGACAGAACAGGAGACTACGATGGTGAGGACAGTCGAAAAGGCGCAGGTCTCCCTGCCCACCGACACGCAGGTGCGTGTGACGCGCGACTTCGCCGCGCCGCGAACGCTGGTGTGGCAGGCGCATACCGAACCCAAGTTGATCAAGCGCTGGATGCTCGGCCCGCCCGGCTGGTCCATGCCGGTGTGCGAGATGGATGTGCGCCCCGGCGGCAAATATCGTTGGCGCTGGCGCTCCGACGCGAACGGCGCCGAGTTCGGTTTCTTCGGGGATTTCCGGGAAGTCGAGGCTCCATCGAAGCTTGTTCACGCCGAACATTACGATCCCGGCGATGTCGGCGGCGCGATGGATGTCTCCCAACCCGCCATCATTGAAACGCGCTTCTCCGAAAGGGACGGCGTCACCTCACTACAGATGATCATGACCTTCGCCAGCAAGGAGATCCGCGACGCCGCCGTCTCCACCGGCATGACCGACGGCATGGAGATGGGCTACCAGCGTCTCGATGCAATGTTTGCCGCCGAGCAGGGAGGCTGACATGGCTACCACGGAGAAATTCACAGCTCAGGTTACGCTGCCCAGCGACACCGAAGTCCGCGTCACACGCAGCTTCCGTGCCCCGCGCACGCTAGTCTGGCAGGCCCACACAGTGCCCAAACTCGCGCGGCAGTGGTTGCTCGGCTATCCCGGCTGGACGATGCCGGTCTGCGAGATGGATGTCCGCGTCGGCGGCACGTATCGCTGGCGCTGGCGCCAGGACAGTGACGGCGCCGAGATCGGCTTCTTCGGCACGTTCAGCGAGGTCAACGAACCGGCAAAACTCACCTACGACCAGTTCTACGATCCTGACGGCTTCACCAGTGCAATGCAGACAGACAATCGCTGCGTGATCAGCGGCTCCTTCACCGAGACGAACGGCGTCACCACGCTGGTCACCACAATGGACTTCGGAACGAAGGAAGCACGTGACGCCGCAGTCTCCACCGGCATGACCGACGGCATGGAGGTGAACTACCAGAACCTCGACAAGGTGCTTGCAGAACAGCAGGGAGGCTGACGTGGCCAACAAGCTGGAGATCACCCTTCCGTCCGACCGCGAGATCTGCATCACGCGATCATTCGACTCCCCGCGCCGGCTCGTATGGGACTGCCACACGAAGCCAGAACTGATCCGCCGCTGGATGCTCGGCCCGCCAGGTTGGGAGATGCCGGTCTGCGAGATCGATCTGCGCGTGGGCGGCAAGTATCGCTATGAATGGGAGGACAGGTCCCGCGGCAAGACGATGGGCATGGGCGGCGTGTTTACCGAGGTTACCGCTCCCGCGCGGCTCGCGGCCCGGGAGAGGTTCGACGACGACTGGACGGGCGGCGAGACCCAAGTCTCGCAAATCTTTACGGAAACCGCAGGGATAACAACGCTGACGCTCACAATTCTCTACGCATCGAGACAGGCCCGCGACGGCGCCGCCGCGACGGGCATGACCGACGGCATGGAACACGGTTACCGGCGCCTGGATGACGTTCTGGCAACGCTGGCCTGATACGAATCGCCGCTCCCGGCGCTGATCCGGGAGCGGTACTTTGCTGTCGCAGGCCGCTGCGAATCCGTGGTAGGGCCCGGGCCAACCCCGCGCCTCCCCCCGAGCGCCCAGCCAGACAGCGGAGCATTCCCATGGCCAAGAAGCCGACGGCGCGCGTGGAATTCGCGTTCTTCAACGTCACCTACGAAGACGGAAGCCAGCGCTCGAACCGCAAGGTCCCGGCCAGCGTGCTGGACGACCCCTACAACAAGGACAAGGCGATCCGCGAAGCGATCGAAGCCCAGGATCTGGCGATCTCCGAAAAGTCCGGCCTTCCCCCGCTGGCGATCAAGTCAATCTCGGCCGCGAAGTAGGGACAGCCGCCGGGGCATGCCCCCACGGCGCCGATTGCGTCACCCCCGCGCAGGTCTACGCTCCATCCAGCTAGGTCTGGGAGGACGCAATGCCGGATATGGGATCAACCGAATTCACGATGCTCTGGGCCAGCGCAATGCTGGCCTTCGTCTATCTGCTTTCCGCAGCCGTTATATCGGTCGGACAGCGCGGGATGAGTTGGGCCCTGGGTCCACGTGACGATCCTCCGCCACCGATCAATACGCTGGGAGGGCGCTTCGACCGGGCATGGAAGAACTTTCTCGAAACCTTCCCCCTCTTCGCAGCCGCCATCCTGCTTGAAGCTCAGGTGACACCCGACAGCGAACTCGCTGCGCTGGGCGCGCAGCTCTATTTCTGGGGCCGTGTCGCCTTCCTGCCTCTTTATGCCCTTGGCGTTCCCGTGGCGCGCACGGCTGCTTGGACGGTCGCTGTCGCCGGCATTGTCATCATCCTGCTGTCCTGCTTGCCAGGCATCTAGGACCCCGCGGCGGGCGAAAGGCGTAGCCGGAATTACGCAGGCGGCAACACGATGATCCTTGCCGGCTTCCCCGCCGAGGATCATGCTGCGAGAACCAAGCCGCAGACATGGCGGCGGGCGGGAGGAACGCCCATGCTTCACCTGAACCGCCGCACGGCGATTGGCGCCCTGCTTGGCGCGGCGCCCGCTGCGCTGGGCGTCAGCGCCTACGCCCAACCGCCGGCGTCAGCCGCGCCGACGGACTCGCACTTGGTTCCCGCCGAGGAGGACGAGATTGTAATCACGCTCGACGCGTGGACCGACACCTATGGCCGACCTACCGCTTCCACCATGATCAACGGCAAGGGGCCGTTCTCCTTCATGGTCGACACCGGCTCGACCACCACCGTGATAACCGAACGCCTCGCCACATTGCTGGGAACGATCAGCACGGGAACCGCCACGGTCGCCGGAACCACAGGCACAGCGATCACGCCCATCGCCACACTCGACAAGGTCCAGACCGGCGCAGTGACGAAGCAGGGCCTGCGCGTCGCAATCCTGCCCGATGCGGGCCTGGCGCGAGGTGATGGAATTCTCGGCGCCGATGTCTTCGTTGGCAAGCGCCTCGTCTTCGCCATCCGTGACAAGATCGTGCGCGTTGAACCGTCCCAGCGCGCCACCCGCATCGCCCCGCGCGGCAACCTGCGTCTGCGCAATGGCATGCTCGCCGAGGTCGAGGGCCGTATCGGCAACATCCCCGCCCGCCTGATGCTGGACACTGGCGCTGATCATTGCATCGCCAACCCCACCCTGGGCGAGGCCCTGCGCGCGGCCCACCCGCGGCTCGAGCGTATCCCCAAGGTCCGCATCGTGGGCGTCACAGGTCACAAGGTGCTGGGCGAATACGTCGTTCTGCCTCGGGTCGACCTCAAGGCGTTCATGGTGAAAGACGCAGGCGCGGTCATCGCGGATGCGTCGATCTTCAAGTTGTGGGAACTGGAATCCGAGCCGGCCATGATTGTCGGCGTCAACCTGCTTTCGCGTCTTGCCGAGTTCTCGATCGACTACGGCGCCCGGATATTTGACGCGGAGCTCGCCGATGCCAGCGATCTGATCGCGCGAAACCAGGCCGCGCTGGGCTGAAATCCCGATTTCAGCGCCTCCCGCTGGGCTCGCTTGCCAAGCCGGGGCGGATGGGTACATGCATCCGGCCAATCCCCTCCGTAACCCGGAAATCGAGCCATGACCGTCAAAGTCCGCTTTGCGCCTTCGCCCACGGGCAAGCTGCACGTCGGAAACATCCGTACCGCGCTGGTGAACTGGCTCTTTGCCAAAGGCCAGGGCGGCACATTCGTGCTCCGGATCGACGACACCGACCTCGAGCGCTCGACCAGGGAGAACGAGGACGGCATCCGGGAGGATCTCGCCTGGCTGGGCCTCACCTGGGACGAGACGTTCAAGCAGTCCGAAAAGTTCGACCGCTACACCGCCGCCGCCGAACAGCTGAAGGCATCGGGCCACCTCTATCCTTGCTACGAGACCGCCGAAGAGCTCGAGCGCCGCAAGAAGATCGCGCTCAGCCGCGGCCAACCGCCCGTCTACAACCGCGCCGCACTCGAGCTGACCGACGACCAGCACAAGGCCCTCGAAGCCGAAGGGCGCCGCCCGCACTGGCGATTCAAGCTGTCCGGCGGCCGCGCCGAATGGGTTGACCTCGTGCGCGGTCAGCAGTCGATCGACACATCATCCGTGTCTGATCCTGTCCTGATACGCGAGGATGGCTCGTTCCTCTACACCATGCCCTCCGTCGTTGACGACATCGACGCAGAGATCACGCACGTGATCCGCGGCGAGGACCACGTCACCAATTCCGGCGCGCAGATCGAGATCTTCCTCGCGCTGGGCGGCAAGCCGCCTGAGATGGCGCACATGCCGCTGCTGATCGGCGCGGATGGACAGGGCCTGTCCAAGCGTCTCGGCTCGCTCTCGGCGCAGGAACTGCGTAACAGCGGCTTCGAGCCGATGGCGATCCTGTCGCTGCTTGCCAAGCTCGGCACGTCCGATCCTGTCGAGGCTCGCGACAGCCTGCAGCAGCTCGCGATGGAGTTCTCGTTCTCCAAGATGGGCCGCGCGCCCGCCCGCTTCGACGAGAACGAACTCAACGGCCTCAACGCCCACATCGTGCATACGATGGATTTCGCTACCGTCCAGCCGCGCCTGGCGAAACTGGCCTATGGGGACAAGGCGACGCCGGAGTTCTGGGAGACCGTGCGCAAGAACCTCGTCACCGTACCGGATGCAGCCCTGTGGCTTGCGGTTGTCTATGGCGGCGGCCTGACGGGCCCCGATCTCAATGACGAGGACAAGGCCTTCATCGGCGAGGCGGCGAAGCTTTTTCCCGCCGGCGAGGTTACGCTGGACACCTGGAAGACATGGTCTGAAGCCGTGAAGGCGAAGACAGGCCGGAAGGGCAAGCAGCTGTTCCAGCCTCTCCGCCGCGTTCTCACCGACCAGGAGCACGGCCCCGAGATGGATCGCATGCTGATGCTCATCGGCGGCGACAAGGCGCGCGACCGCCTGATCCAGGCTGCCCCGTAGCCGCACAAACGAAACAGGAGCGCCTTGGCGCTCCTGTTCGTAAGTTTCGAATTCGAGAAGTAGCCTAAGCCGCGACCGTAACCGGCATCGCGCAGCCTTCGACCATTTCGGCCATGGCAGCGGCGCGGGCGCCGACGCCGCCAGTGATCACCGGAGCCGCACGGCCCTGGATCGCGGCGAGGAACGCTTCGTCCGCCGCCTTGAGCGGGTCCGGCAGGATCGCCGAGACGTCAGCAACGATATTGAACGAGGTGGTATTCTTCACCGTGCGCGTCAGGAAGTCGATCTCGACTGTGCCCGAGGCGTATTCAATCTTCATCCAGCGCTCACGCTTCTCGGCGCAGCGCGAAGCCGTCAGCTTGGCGTGGCCGTTGACGCCGAACATCAGTTCGGCCGAGGCATGGTCAAGCAGGCGCGTGTGTGCCGAGCGGCCCACACCATCGACCCCGCGGACATCGCCGCCGAACAGTTCAGCCGTAAGATCGAGATCGTGGATCATGAGGTCGAACACAACGCTGACATCCTCGCAGCGGCCTTCGGGCGAGGCCGGGCCCATGCGGACAGCTTCAACGCGCTTGGGACGCTCGCCCGTGGCGAACAGGCCCATTGCTTCGAACACCAGGCGCTCCTGATGGCCTACGGAAAGAACGAGGTCGCGGTCCAGCGCCAGCTTGGCGAGCGCGCGGGCTTCCGTACCGGTCAGCGCCAGAGGCTTTTCGACGAGAGCGTGCTTGCCGGCTTCGAGCGCCTTGCGGGTCAGCGTAGCATGCGAGGAGGCGGGCGTAGCGATGACGAGCGCGTCGCACGCATCGGCGATCGCTTCGAACGAGGAGAACACTTCGCCCTTGCCGACCTTGGCGATCAGCTTGCCCGCGTTCTCGGTGTTGAGATCAAACACGCCAACGAATTCAGCGTCGAAGCTGGCCGCGAATTTCTGGGCATGATAGCCGCCGAACACACCCGCGCCGATGACACCGACGCGGACGCGTCCCTGGTGGCTGCCGATGACGGTGGCCGTTCTGGCCGAGGATTCGATACGCTTCACTGAACACACCCTCTGACGCGCCTTGCGGCGTGAGCTGAGCAGATACGCGAACAACGCGGCTGCACAATGAGCGTGGGCATCAAGGTTGGTTACAGTATCTTTCAATCTGTATTTGGTTGTTTTTATTACGAAATACCCGCAACAGCCCCGATTGCGTCGCCGCGACAATTTCAACCCGTGTGATGTGATCAGTAACACTCCGTGAGGGTGCATCGGACGCTCCCGAAACGAGCGGAATCGAGCATGGGCGGCCCGGCGCAGGTTTAGCTGGATTTACGAAGCCCAAATCAGTAACCAGCATGCTTCGCTGTGGTTTGGCCGGGGGCGCACCCTTCCTGCCCCACGGCATGGAGGAATGAACGCCAGCATGATCGCTATTTCCGGCTAGCCTCCTATATTGGCAGGGGCGCCCCGTGCCCCGCCGCTACTTCCCCGTCTCAACCCCCTGCCGCGCTGAACGCGGCCCCATGTCAGCCTCCGGTCGCGCTTGCGCGGCCTCACCTTGAAAGAAGACCCGCCTATGGCCCGCCTGTTCGACAGCTATGTGATGGTGGACTGGAGCGCTGCCTCCAAGCCTGCCACTGGCGCCGACTCCATCTGGATCGGCGCGATGACGCCGGACTCGCGCCTGAAGCTGGCTTTCAAGGCGTCGAATCCGCCCACGCGCGCCAAAGCCATCGAAGAGCTCAATGAGTTGCTGTCGCGCTGCCTGAAGCGCGGCGACCGCGTGCTCATGGGGGTGGACTTCCCGCTCGGCTTCCCGGCCGGGACGTCGGCCGCCTTGAAGCTGAAGGGCGAGCCCTGGCAGGGCATCCGCGAGTTCCTTCTGAAGGAGATGAAGGACAAGCCCGACAACACGAACAATCGCTTTGCGCTTGCCGCGATGATGAACCGCCGCATCTCGGATGGCCCCTTCCCGTTCTGGGGCTGCTCGAAGAAAGACGAGCTCGCGACGCTGTCGATCAAGAAGACGCGCGAGCACGGCCCGAAGGACATCGGCGAATTCCGCATCGTCGAGAACGCGGCGATGGACGCGAAGAAGGCCCGGCCACAGCCGGTCTGGAAGATCGCTTATGCCGGCGCCATCGGCGGCCAAACGATGACAGGCATCCCGGCCATGGAGCGCCTGCGCGAAAAGATTCCGTCACTGAAGATCTGGCCGTTCGACCTGCCGCTGGCGAAGCTCGACAACGAGACGCTTGGCGATGCGCGCGTCGTGGTGGCCGAGGTGCTGACGACGCTCAACTCGACCAGCCAGCAGGCCAGCGAAATTCGGGACGAGGCACAGGTTCGCACGTTGTGCGAGGCCCTAGCGGAACGTGACGCTAGCGGAAAGCTGGGCTCGCTTTTTGCGGGCGAGGCGAAGCTGTCGGACGCGCAGAAAGCGAAAGTGACGTCAGAGGAAGGTTGGATTCTGGGGATTTAATCGCCCCGTTCCCTCAACGTCAGTATTGAAGAATCGTGACAGCATGAGCCTGATCACTCCCTAGAAGGCGTTCAACGCCTCGGCACGGGAGGGCCAGCCATGAACAAGTCCGACCTCATCAAGTCCATCGCGGATTCGACCGGCGTGAAACAGGCGGAAGCCACACGCCTCGTCGATGCCGTGTTCGACACCATCACCGGCGCGTTGCGACGGCAGGAGACAGTGACGATCTCTGGCTTCGGCAGCTTCGTTGCAAAGACGCGCGTGGCGCGCGACGGTCGCAACCCGGCGACCGGCGCGACGATCAAGATTCCAGCACGCACTGCGGTGACCTTCAAGGCCGCGCAGGCGATGAAGGATTTGAAGTAGGCGCCGCCTTCTCTGCCTCTATTGCGATTGTGAGCCAGACTTTCGCGAGCACGCCATATCCCGGCGCGCGCCAAAGTTCTCCAGCTCCCACCTCGTCTCGCTTGGACGTCCGGCCGCGAGCAATGCTCGACACAGGCTGAGACGCGCTGTTGCAGCAAGGTCGTCAGCTAAGCGATTGCTTGCCAGGGCGGTTCGCAACAGGTCGATGGCGCGCTGATGCTCGCCCATGGCGAGGAAGGACTCCGCGATCGGAACCATTGCGTGGAACACCGGAATGCGGCCCGAGCCGGCAATCGCAGCATCCTGCTCCAGACTGCCTCGGCGATCTTGAGCAGCCTCCTTCTGGGCCAATTCCCACATTCGGACGTTAGGCGGCTCGGCAAGGAGTGGATCTTTGGCCGCCGCGAGCAAGGCCAGCACTGCTTCGGCTTCTATGGATAGCCCAAGGCTCAGAGCTCTCTTCGCCAACTCCAACTGCTCTTGCGGCGTCAACCGGACATCGGCTCCAGCCAACGTCCGCAGCAAGTCAAGTTCGCCGCGCACGAGGTCAAAGCCTGATATGGAGCGAGCAGACTCAATCAGCGCCCGGCGATCAGCCTCCGCGACAGGCGCCTCCTGTCCCCACGCCGTTGGCGCCGTGAACAGCAGGCACAGAATGGATGCCAGTCGCAGCATGCGCGTTCCCCAACTCGCGTTCTGTGCAGATTGAGCATCAGAACGCGGGCGAGGCAACACGGACAGGGACGTCGGCCGACCTCTAGTGCCCGCCCACGTCTACCTTTACGCCCGCTGCAATGCGCGCTGCGACGCTCCGACTCTTGATCTCCAGCGCCAGCACCTGCCCCACACCCGCCGCGATGGACGCGATGCTGATACCGATGAAAACGCCCCACACGCCAAGGTTCATGCCGCCCGGCACGCGGTCCGGCCCGAAGGCCATCCACACGCACAGCGGCAGCATCACGAAGATATAGCTGCCCACATGGATGCTCGTCGGCAACCACACCACGCCCTGCGCCCGCTGTCCCATCGCGCCCACAACCTGCAGGCCGTCGAACAGCGTAACGAATGCTGCAAACGCCAGCATCAGCGCCAGCGTCGGCATCAGCAGCGCGGGATCGTCGACCCCGCCCACGTCCGCCTCGGGCCCACTCAACAACCACACCGCAAGCGGGTCGCGCACCAGCACCAGCATTGCCGCCAGCACCAGACCAACCACAATCGACGCCACGATGCCAAGTCGCGCTGCTTCACGTACGCCGGTCGCATTCTTGCGACCGAAACGCTCGGCAACGCGCACGCTCGTCGCCGTGCCCATGCCCATGTAGATCATGAAGATCACGCCCATCATCTGCACGGCGAGGCCGTAGATCGTGCCTGCCTCGATGGAGACGAGGGTCGCGATCACGAACGTCATGTTGAACGCGCCCCATTCAGCTGCGTTCGCAACGCCCGTGCCGACGCCCACCTTGTTCTGCCGGATGAATTCGCCAGCAGGCCCCTTGGGCGACGGCTTGTAGGCCGGCGTCACGAACGCGATGATCACGACGAAGCAGAGCATCATGAACACGCGCGATCCCGTCGTCGCCCACGCCACGCCCGCCGCGCCGTATTGCGGCACCAGCACGAGATCGAGCACTAGGTTCAGCACCACCGCCGTCATCGAAACGGCGGTGACAAGATTGGGCTTGCGCAACGCCTCGAGATACATCGAGCACGCCATGCCAAGCATGTGCCCCACCGTGCCGAGCGCAAGGATCTTTGTGGTATCGGTGATAGGCCCCACCAGGTCGTCTGTGAAACCGAACGCACGCACGAGAGGTTCTGCGATCATGAACACCAGCAGCGTGGCCAGCACGCCATAAAGTGTACCCACCCACAGGCCGCGCCGCAGTATACGTCCCGTCTCATCTGCCTTGCCCGATCCGCTGAGTTCGGCCGATAGAACCGAAACGCCCAGCATCAGCCCCATACCGAAGCCCATGGTGACGCCGCTCGGCAGCCATCCGTTCAGCACAAGCGGCAGCTGCCCCGGCGCGTGCTGCGCGAGAACGATGGCGTCGGTCAGACCCATCAGCATGAACGAGGCGCGCGACATCGCCACCGGCACGGCAAGGCGCGTCAGGTCGAGAATTTCCTTGGGGCTGGCCCAGGCCGGCAAGCGGGCGGTCGTCATGCAGTCTTCTCCCGGCACACTCTTGCGGCGCACCTTCTGGAACATGGTGGATCAGGGGATGCCCCAGGTGGCGGGGCGGGCGGTCGCTAGCGGTCGCGAACGACGCAGACCGGGCTGGCGGCGGTGGGAAGTACGACTGAGTTCATGCGTCTCCCCTTCTCTTCAGGACCAGCGGGTGCAGGCTTGTCCACGATCTCATCCAATCTGGCAAGCCCGCCCACGTCGGCTCAATACGATGTGATTGCGATGGGAGAGGCGCGCGTCGCGACGTCAGCGTCAGCGTTGCGTCAGCGTTGCGTCAACGTCTGCAGCTAGTGACCACGCCCTCGTCGTCAGTCGAGGTAAAGGTGTCGGCGGTGAACACAGCGGTCGATGTCGACGTCTGGTTCACCACGGACTCGTTCACCATCGGTTGAATCATCGTGGGGATCATGGCCGGCGGTGCTACCTGCCCACCCATCTTGGCGCTCTTCACGGTCAGGGCGGTAATCGTTTCCTTCAACCTTCCGTCCGGCAGGAATTCCCAGGTCGCTTCAATGTCGCCCGTGATCGAGGCCTTCATGCCCTGCACATCGGAATCCATCTGCGCCTGCCCCTTCACAGCGCCATCGGCCATGTAGTCGAACACCCCCGCAACAGCCATTCCCTCGGCTGACGTGGTGCAATTCCACTTTCCGAGAATCTGAGCCGCCGGAGACACGTCAGGCGTTGACGCGCAGGCCGCAAGACAGAGCGCCATCACCGAGCCAGACAGAGTGCGAATCATCATGACGCTCCGGCGTTTGTTCCAAACCTGACGCCAGACCTACGCGCCGCCTGGGCTCAAGTCCACAACCAGCGCCAGCGCGTTACGGACACTTCACGCGCGGAACCACAGGCAGGCCGTTCACCACGCTGAGCACACCATCTCCCAGCTCCAGGCGCACTGACCCGTCCCATTCCGTGCCTGGGCCGGTGTAATGTCCGGATATGCGCGCAGCGTTATCGCCGTCTGGCGCAACGCCAGTGACGGCAAGCCTGCTGTCCGGGAACCTGATCTCGGCCGGCGCAACGCTGACGGCCAGCTCCCCACCGCCCACCTCGCAATCCGCGAGATTCGTAGCCCACAGACCGGTGAACCGGTCCGGTACTTCAGACAGCGTTGCAGCCGGCGGCTCCTCGCAGGCCGCGAGCGACAGCAATGACAGTGCAATCAGGCATCGACGCATGCGGCATGCTATCAGATTGCGACGATCAGCGACAGCGCACCAATTCCGGCGGCAATGCCGGGCCGCTTGCCTGCCCCAGCACAACGACAAGCAACCTCGCGCCATCGACCGACAGCTTCATGCTCGCCCGCCCACGTGATGACTGTCCATCGAAGCTGAACACCCCGTTCGCGATCACGTCGATGATCTCGCCGCCTGCCTCGTTCACTTCGATGTCGTCAATCTCGGCGGACAGTGCAGGCGATGCGATCGTGTTCGCACCAATCACGAATGCGTCTTCCCCCGCACACGCGGCATCCTGCGACGCCCAACGCCCCTGAAAGGTTGCGGGCATTTCCGCACGAAAATAGTTGGCGACGGGGCCACGCGCCTCGGGATAGGCGGCCGGACGGACACCCTGTTCTGCGGGCGGCGCCAGCTCGGGCTCGGGCTGATCGCTACTCACGCCCGGCTGGCACGCCGCCACCCCGATGAGCGCAAGACCCACGACCCAGAGCTTCATGCGCCTACCGCTTGCCCGCCAGCTTCTCGGCAACGAGGAAAGCGAGGTCTAGCGCCTGCTCGTTGTTAAGACGCGGATCGCAGTGCGTGTGATAGCGATCCTGCAGGTCGAGCGCGGTAATCTCGCGGCCGCCCCCCGTGCACTCGGTCACATCCTGACCGGTCATCTCGAGGTGAATGCCGCCCGCATGGGCGCCTTCCCCCTCCACCACATCGATGAAGTCTTCGACTTCCTTCAGAATGCGCTCAAACGGGCGCGTCTTGTAGCCGGAGTTTGTCTTCTCGACGTTGCCGTGCATCGGGTCAGACGACCACACGACCTTGGCGCCGCTCTTCTGCACGGCCTTCACCAGCTTCGGCAGCCCCTCGGCCACCTTGTCCGAACCAAAGCGCGCGATCAACGTCAGCCGGCCCGGAATGTTGTCGGGGTTCAGGCGGTCGATCAGGCGCAGCATGTCGT
This sequence comes from Hyphomonadaceae bacterium UBA7672, assembly GCA_002483135.1. Lineage (GTDB taxonomy): Bacteria > Pseudomonadota > Alphaproteobacteria > Caulobacterales > Hyphomonadaceae > UBA7672. The sequence continues at coordinate 62,922 of DLHI01000016.1, forward strand.
CCGGAGCCAGGCTCGGCCCGCACTTCATGCCGATGGGATTGCGAATGCCGCGGCAGAACTCCACATGAGCGCCATCCAGTTGACGCGTCCGGTCGCCAATCCACACCATGTGCGCCGACGTGTCGTAGAACTCCCCCGGCCGCGTCGAATCCTCGCGCGTCATGGCCTGCTCATAGCCGAGCAGCAGAGCCTCGTGGCTGGTGTAGAAATCCGTCTGCTTCAGAGCTGGCGTCGTTTCCGGCGTGATACCGCACGACTGCATGAACTCCATCGCGTCCGTGATCCGCGCCGCCATTGCCTTGTAGCGGTCTGCGGTGGGCGAACGCTCCACAAACCCCAGCATCCAGCGATGGATGTTGTCGAGGCTGGCATAGCCGCCCTGCGCAAATGCCCGCAGCAGGTTCAGCGTCGCCGCCGACTGCAGGTAGGCCTGCAGCAGGCGTTGCGGATCGGGAATGCGCGCCTCGGGCGTGAACTCCATCCCGTTGATGTTATCGCCGCGATAGCTCGGCAGCGTCACGCCATCGATCGTCTCGGTCGGCGCCGAGCGCGGCTTGGCGAACTGCCCGGCAATGCGGCCGACCTTCACGACAGACTTCTTGCCGGCAAAAGTCAGCACCACGGCCATCTGCAGGATCAGGCGGAACGTGTCGCGGATGTTGTTCGGGTGGAACTCCTTGAAACTTTCAGCGCAATCCCCGCCCTGCAGCAGGAACGCCTTGCCCTCCGCCACTTCGCCCAGCTTCTGCGTCAGCGTGCGCGCCTCGCCCGCAAACACAAGCGGCGGATAGGTCGACAGCAGCTTCTCGACATCGGCCAGCTTGCCCATATCGGGATAGTCCGTCGGGATGTGCAGCGCTGGCTTCTTCCGCCAGGACGCTGGCGACCAGCCTTCGGCCGCGCCAATGCTCGTTCCGTCCGAAGGGCTCATGCTGCCGCCTCCAAGGCTTCCAGCGCGATCAAGCACATCGCCAAAGCCTGCATCAATCCGGTCACTGCTCATCACACACACTCAATACGCAAGAGACTAGGCAAGACGTTCCGCAATCTGCACTGCGTTCAGGGCCGCGCCCTTCAGCAGCTGGTCGCCCGAGATGAACAGCGCCAGCGAATGGCCCGTAGGATCGGAGATATCCTCACGGATACGACCGACAAGCACATCGTTCTGCCCGCCAGATTCGATCGGCATCGGGAAGTGGTTGCGCTCGCGGTCATCCACGACCTTCACACCCGGAGCCTTGGAGAGCAGCGCCCGCGCCGCGTCGACCGACACCTTGTCCGCAAACTCCGCCGTGATCGCCATCGAGTGCGCCCGCAGCACCGGCACGCGCACGCAGGTCACACCAACGCGCAGCTGCGGCAGGCCCATGATCTTGCGCAGCTCGGCGACGACCTTCGTTTCCTCGCCATTGTAGCCGTCCGCGCCAATCGACGTGTTGTGGCTGAACAGGTTGAAGGCATACGGGTGCGGAAGAACCTTCGGCACGTAGGTCTCGCCCTTGAGATAGGCGCGCGTGGATTCCTCCAGCTCGTCCATCGCCGGCCGCCCCGCGCCCGACGCCGACTGGTAGGTCGAAGCGATGACGCGCTGGAGCTTGCCCGCCTTGTGCAGCGGCCACAACGCCATCACCATGATCGCCGCAACGCAGTTCGGGTTGGCATATATCTTCTGCTCCGGCCGGATCAGTTCGCCATTCACTTCGGGCACAACCAGCGGCACGGCGCCGTCCATCCGGAACGCCGACGAATTGTCGATGGCGTAGGCGCCCGCCTTCACGGCAAGCGGCACGTATTCTTTCGAGATGTCTGTCTCGGAGGCAAATAGCACGACATCGCAGCCCGCGAAGGCATCCGGCGTCAGCACCTGCATCTCGACATCCTGGCCGCGAAACTTGAACCGCTTGCCGGCCGAACGTTCGGACGCAAACGCCTTCAGCGTTCCGGTTGGATAGCTCGACTCTTCCAGGCAACGCAGCATCTCGGCGCCCACTGCGCCGGTTGCGCCCACCACGGCGACAGTCTTCGCACCAACGCCCGCGCTGGAGCTTAGCTCGGCGGTCATGCTGGCCTGGGTCACGGGGTAGTCTCCTCTTGAGCCGGGAGACGGGGCGATCTCTGCCCCATCCGGTTTCCGGCGGGGCTGGTCGGCGGGCTTCTGGCTAGTTCGTCATAGCCAAGCGCGCCATCAGCCCCGCGGGGGTAATGGTCTTCCAGTAGCGCTTGAAAAACGAACGTTGCATGGTCGGGCCTTCTACGCGGGTCCCCGCGCAAGGTCAATGTGTATCAAGAAGGCAGGAATTTTAGCCCCGGGGCGCACGATCCTGCCTTACTGCCGTGAGCCCGGCAGGCCTGGATAGCCTACTCCGCCAACGGCTCCAGCCTGACGAGCACCGCGCCCTCGACAGTCTGGACGCCGGCGACGGCGCCGACCTCAGCCACCACCCCATCGCGCGGCGCAGTGAGAGTGTGCTCCATCTTCATGGCTTCCATGACAACCAAAGCATCTCCGCGCTTCACAGCCTGCCCGGCAGCCGCCTTCACATCCAGCACCTTGCCGGGCATTGGCGCGCGCACATCATCACCACCAACAAGACCTTCGATGGCATGCGTATAATCCGGTCGACGCAGGCCCATCGCGCGCCCACGTGAGAACACGACGGGCCCATCGCGCAGGTCGCGGACGACGCCCAGCGCATCGATCCCGTCGATGGCGCCCGACACCAGCACGCCATCCGGCAGCGGCGCCGCCTCGACGTCAAGCTCCAGCGCTGCGCCATTCACGATCGCCCGCGCCTGCCCGCTGGCGTTGGGCGAGAGCACAACCGTAAAGTTTTCCCCACTCGCCTCGAACAGGAACGACGACCGCGCTGCACCATTAATGCGGAAGCCATCCGCCTGGCTCCACGGATCGCGGCCAGACGAGGCGAGCGCACCCATGCCCGCCGCGCCGAGCACCAGCAATTCCACAAGCTCGGCTTCGTCCACCTCGGCCAGCTCGGTGATGTTCGCCTCAACCAGGTTCGTGGTCGCGACGCCTTCGCGGAACTCGTCATTGTCCAGCAGGTTCGCCAGCAGCGCCGCATTGGTCGCCACGGGCCACACCTCCGCCTCACGCAGCCCCTGCGCCAACGCATCCAGCGCCTCGTCACGCGTGGGTGCATGGGCAATCGCCTTGGCGATCATGCTGTCATAGGTCGCAGGCACCACATCGCCCTCGTCCACTGCGCTGTCGAGCCGAAGCGTAACCGCCCCGCCTTCCTCGCCCGCGCTGAACGCCGACAGGTCGAACACTTCAAGCAGCCCCGACGACGGCAGGAATCCACGCGCCGGATCCTCCGCGCATAGCCGCCCTTCGACAGCATGCCCAAAAAGTTCGATCTCGGACTGGTCTGGCAGTCTCCCGCCTGCCGCCACCACCAGCTGCAGCTCCACGAAATCGAGACCCGTAACCAGTTCCGATACCGGATGCTCGACCTGCAGCCGTGTGTTCATCTCCATGAACCAGAACCCATCCGGCCGCAGCGCGCCCGAACCATCCACGATGAACTCGACCGTCCCCGCATTGCGATAGCCCACGGCCTTCGCCGCCAGGATCGCCGCACCCGTCATCGCCGCGCGGACTTCATCGGTCATGCCCGGCGCGGGCGCTTCCTCGATCACTTTCTGCCGCCGCCGCTGCAGCGAGCAGTCCCGCTCGAACAGGTGGATATAGTTGCCGTGATTATCGCCGAAGACCTGCACCTCGATATGGCGCGGGTTCTCGACGAACTTTTCGACCAGCACGCGATCGTCGCCAAAGCTCGCCTTGGCCTCCCGCTGCGCACTGACGAGCGCCGCCTCGAATTCCGCCTCGGCGTCCACCTTGCGCATCCCGCGCCCACCGCCGCCGGCAATTGCCTTGATGAGAACCGGATAGCCGATCCGCTTCGCCGCCGCCTTCAGCGTCTTCAGGCTCTGGTCCTCACCATGATAGCCGGGGGTCACCGGAACGCCGTGCTTCTCCATCAGCGCCTTGGCCGCATCCTTGAGGCCCATCGCGCGGATCGCCTCGGGCGGCGGCCCGATCCAGGTCAGCCCCGCCTTCACTACCGCTTCTGCAAAGCCCGCGTTTTCAGACAGAAATCCGTAGCCGGGATGGATTGCCTCGGCGCCCACATCCAGCGCCGCTTCGATGATGCGCTCGCCGCGCAGATAGCTTTCCGCCGCTGGCGCCGCCCCGATCCACACGGCCTCGTCCGCCTCGCGTACAAAGGCGGCGCCCGCGTCCGCGTCGGAATAGACCGCAACCGTGCGCAGCCCGAGTCGGCTGGCGGTGCGCATGATACGTCGGGAAATTTCGCCACGATTGGCGATGAGGATCGATGAGAACATGGGGGCAAGCTAGGATGCGCCGCGCAGACAGGGAAGCGCATTCCTTGGCGTTCGTCGCAGCATTTCCCCAGCGAATCGCCTGCACTGAAGTTGGAGGCGACACGGCCCCGCTCCGTCAGGGCAACGCGTACGACCTCAAGCAGGAACAAAAGGGCCCGATCTCGGGAACACCATCATCGCGCACCCACGCGCGTCTACTGGCCCGGACGCGTAAAGGTCTGGATCGCATAGGGGCAGCTATCCCACTCGCAGACCAGCATGTCGACCTTGACATTAACCCGGGCGCCATTGCCTGGCGGGAGCTGGATAACCACGTCATAGTCGGCCTGCGGAGCCGCCACGATCTCGCGCCCCTTCTCATCCTGCGCTGAGCCCGTGATCTCCGTGCAAGACGGTCCGCAGATCACGGCAATGAAGGTGTAGGTATTGGGATCGACCGTCACAGACACGGTCTCGCTTTCCTCTCCCTCCATGTCGCCCATGTGGACGGGGCCAAAGCGCTTTGCCCCGGTGTCTTCCTCGATCCCTTCGATGTAGGCCAGCAGCTCCGGATCGATGTCCTGTGGCTGCTGCGCAAAAGCGGACCCCGCTCCGCCCAACGCGCATGCCAGCAATGCAGCCTTGCGGATCATATCTCTCTCCCCATCCAGACTCACCCGAATAGCCGAACTAGTGCGGTTCGCCTTTGCCCGGGTCAATCACGGCAGTGCTCTCCACCTTGCCCCAATGAACTGCCGCCACCAGCACGAAGCTGATCAGCATCAGTAGATACCACGACCCGAGCTTGTCCAGCGACACCGGATGCCAGCCATCGCCCTGACTGGGATAGACCCACGCCCGCGCAAACGTGCCGAGATTCTCAGCAAACCAGATGAAGATCGCCACCAGCACAAGGCCCAGCAACAACGGCATGGACCTCTCGCTCCGGTCGGGACGGTAGTACAGCGTGCACCGCCCGTAGATCAAAGCACTCGCCACGAACAACCCGATGCGAATGTCGGGCAGCCAGTGATGCGCGAAAAAGTTCACATACACCAGGACGGCCAGAACGGCCTGGATCCAGATCGGCGGGAAGCGCACGAAGCGGAAATCCATGATCCGCCACGAACGCGCGATGAAACTGCCCACCGCCGCATACATGAAGCCCGAGAACAGCGGCACATCGCCAAGCTTCAGGAACGCCGGCTCGGGATAGATCCACGATCCCGCCGACGTCTTGAACAGCTCCATGATCGTGCCGACAACGTGGAACGCGAAGATAACCCGCGCCTCCTCCCACGTCTCCAGCTTCGTCGCGAGCATCACCGCCTGGATGCCCAGCGCCGCCAGCGTCAGGAAATCATAGCGCGGCAACGCCGCATCCGCCGGATAGACCAGGAACGTCACCAGCAGCAGCGCCAGCATCAACCCGCCAAACAAGCACGACCATGCCTGTTTCACGCCGAACGAGACAAACTCGAATAGAAAGCCGGTGAACCACCCGCGCACAAACGCCGCCCGCCACGCTTCCCGGCGCACGTGCAGCCATGTTTCGAGTCTCAGGCGGCGCGACATGAATCTCCCTTCACGCCGCTATCGAGCTACCGCGACCAGCTCGGCTTGCGCTTCTCGAGGAAGGCCGCAAGGCCTTCCTTGCCCTGCTCGCTGACGCGGCGATGCGCCAGCCGCTTGGCCGTCATGCGCCCAAGGCTCGCATCGATCTCTTCGCCCGTCACACGTGCAACAAGCTCCTTGGTGTCCGCCACAGCCGCAGGCGACGCCGCATAAGTCAGGTCCGCATAGTGCTCGACCAGCTTCTCCATCGCCATCTCGTCTTCAACCTCGTGATGGATCAGGCCGATCTTCTCGGCAAACGTCGCCTCGAAGCGCTCCGCCGTGACGAACAGTGCGCGAGCCCAGCGCGGCCCAATGGCGTTGATGATGTAAGGGGAGATCGTTGCCGGAATGATGCCCAGCTTTACTTCGGAGAACGAAAAGATCGTGCCCTTGCGCGCTATCGCAATGTCGCACGCCGCCGCGATCCCGCACGCCCCCGCCATCGCCGCGCCATGCAAAAGCGCAATCGTCACCTGCGGCAGTTCGAACAGGCGGCGCAGCATCTCGGCCATCGCCACGGCGTCTTCCTCGTTCTCCTTCTCCGAGTAATGCGAGGCCGACTTCATCCACTCAAGGTCGGCCCCCGCCGAGAAGACTGGCCCATTCCCACGGACCAGCAGCAGTCGGCAGCTCGGGTTCTTCGACAGCGTCTCGAACGCATCTGACAGTTCCGCGATCACTTCGGCATTGAACGCGTTGCGCTTGGCCGGGCGGTTCAGCGTCAGCACAGCCGTACCCTCAGGCGAAACGTCGAGAAGGATGTGTTCGTAGGCCATGGGATAACTCCTTTGAGACTGATCTAGATCGGCGGGCCGCGTTCGTCACCTGCCGCATCAACCGGGACTGCGTTTGACCTCGGTCACATTCCGCTCCGTATCGAGCCGCACCTCGATATCCGCCCGCCGCCCGCCGGCCATCATGTGCCGGGTGATCCGCTCGAAATGCTGGATGAACCTCGCGATCCGCGCCCGATCCGCCTCCGTCAGCTCCCGCCCCAACAGCCCCGCCTCTTGTTCGCAGCGCCACTCCTGGATGATCGCAAACGAAGGCGCCTGCAGCGCGACTATCGCATCCAGCCGCCCGAAGGTCAGCTGATAGGCGCCCGCCAGGTTCGCATTGATCTCCCTGCGCCACACGGCGTCCTTATCCTCGTCCGCCTCCAGCGCATTGACCGGCGCCGCGAGCGCATCCTCCGTCTGCGGCAGCGCGCCGAGGCACCACCCATCCACCAGGATCACCGAAGGCTTGCCGCGAAAAACCGGCTTGCGCGTGGCGTGAACCGGATTGTCGCTCACCTTGTCGAACGCCGGAAGGAAGGTCTGCGCGCCTTCGCCTGCATCCTGCAATTCGTCCAGCGTCTCGTTGAGCTGCAGCAGGTTGTGCGTCCCCGGCGGCCCGCGCGTGACGAACAGCGGATGCACACTCTGCGCGATCAGCCGCCGAAAACCAGCCGGGAGGTACACATCATCCAGCGAGAAATGCGCCGCATCCCGATGCGCCGCCGCATAAGCCGCCACCAGCGTCGTCTTCCCCGACCCTTGCGGCCCCGCCACGCCCACCACCGGCACCCGCCCCGCCGCCCGCCCCCGCGCGATTGCGACGGCCTGATCAAGCGCGTTGAGGGCGTCAGAGTTCATGAAGCACGCCCTCGTCCTGAGGGATCGCAGGCACGATGCACGAACCGCGAAAGTCTCGCGTGGCGATCGTCTCAGAGGACGAGGGCGTGCTCCGCTCCATCGCTACATCCTGAAAACGCCAAACCCCGTCTCGCGGTCCGCTGGTCTTCCATGCGGCGCATTCAGCGACGCTGACAGCGCGAGACCCAGCACGCGCCGCGTGTCGCTCGGCGCGATGATGCCGTCATCCCACAGCCGCGCCGTCGAGAAATATGGCGAGCCTTCGCGCTCGTAGAGTTCGCGGATCGGCGCCTTGAACTTTGCTTCCTCTTCCGCCGCCCACGACTGGCCCTTGGCCTCCATGGCATCGCGCTTGACGGTCGCCAGCACGCTCGCCGCCTGTTCTCCGCCCATCACGCTGATGCGCGCATTCGGCCACATGAACAGGAACCGAGGGCTGTATGCCCGCCCGCACATGCCGTAGTTTCCTGCGCCATAGCTGCCGCCGATGACGACGGTGAATTTCGGCACGCGCGCCGTCGCCACCGCAGTCACCATTTTCGCGCCATCCTTCGCGATGCCGCCCGCTTCGTACTTCGAGCCCACCATGAAGCCCGTGATGTTCTGCAGGAACACCAGCGGAATGCCGCGCTGGTCGCACAGCTGGATGAAATGCGCCGCCTTCTGCGCGCTTTCGGAGAACAGGATGCCGTTGTTGGCGACGATGCCGATTGGCATGCCGTGCAGGTGCGCAAAGCCCGTCACCAGCGTTTCGCCATACAGCTTCTTGAATTCGTCGAACTCCGATCCGTCGACCAGGCGGGCAATCACCTCGCGCACATCGTAAGGCTCGCGAACGTCCTGCGGAACGATGCCGTCCAGCTCGCCAATGTCATAGGCCGGATCGCGCGAGGCGATGGTGTCGAGCGCGATACGCTTGGGCCGGTTGAAATTCTTCACGATGTCGCGGATCATCTGCAGCGCATGGCCGTCGTTCGCGGCATAGTGATCCGCCACGCCAGACCTGCGCGCGTGCACATCCGCCCCGCCCAGGTCCTCCGCCGAGATGATCTCGCCCGTCGCCGCCTTCACCAAGGGCGGCCCGCCGAGGAAGATCGTACCCTGCTTGCGAACAATGACGGTCTCGTCCGACATCGCCGGAACATACGCGCCGCCCGCCGTGCACGATCCCATCACGGCCGCCACCTGCGGAATTCCCCGCGCGCTCATATTGGCCTGGTTGTAGAAGATGCGGCCGAAGTGCTCGCGGTCCGGAAACACCTCCGACTGGTGCGGCAGGTTCGCTCCGCCAGAGTCCACCAGATAGACGCAAGGCAGGTTGTTCTCGATCGCCACTTCCTGCGCGCGCAGATGCTTCTTCACGGTAATCGGGAAATACGCCCCGCCCTTCACCGTCGCGTCGTTGCATACGATCACGCACTCGCGGCCGGCTACCCGGCCAATGCCTGTGATGACGCCCGCTCCGGGCGCTTCGCCGTCATACATGCCCTCGGCGGCCAGGGGCGACAGCTCCAGAAAGGGCGAGGCCGGGTCGATCAGCTGCTCCACCCGCTCGCGGGGCAATAGCTTGCCCCGCCCCGCATGCCGCGTCCGCGAACTTTCCGGACCGCCAAGCGCGGCCTTCGCGGTCTTCTCGCGCAGTTCGCCCACCAGCCGCTGCATTGCAGCAGCATTGCCTTGAAAGCGCTCCGTGGAAGCACTTACCTGAGAATTAAGCCGCGCCATGTCGTTCCACGATCTACTGCCGATTCACGGCATTAATCGCGCCCGACGCCGGTGTGGCAAGCAATGTCTGGTCCCGGCCACCCCTTCTCCAACCTTTCTTTCAAGGTTGTACGCTAGGCTCGGAACTGGAGCGGACAACACCATCGGGCCGGGTCGATCACCATGGGCTTGAAGACGAAGAACCGGACAAGGGAGGATGCCGATCCCCTTGCCCCCACGCTCAAATCGGTCCCCTTCCTCAGGGATGCGCCTCCGCGCGCGCTTAAGGCGGCCGAGGGCGATACCCGCTATTTCGGCCTGCCCGGCGGCTGGCCGCTGTTCGCGCCCGGCGACCCGTCGGACCAGATCTACTTCGTGCTCTCAGGTTCGCTAGGCGCCTTCCGCGCCACGCCGGGCGGCAAGATGGAGCTTGTCGGCCACATCCGCGCCGGCGAGCCCGTCGGCGAAATGTCGATGATCGCCGGTGAGCCTCACGAACACGCCGTCTATGCGCTGCGCGACACGGAACTGCTCTCGATGTCGCGCCACAGCTTCATGCAGCTGGTCCGCTCCGATCCGCAGATCCTCGAACGGCTCACCCGCGTCATCATGGTGCGCATGCGTCAGGCTCGTAAGAAGACCGGCCGCTCAGCCGAGCCCAAGGTCTTCGCCCTGCTCACCACCTCCCCGACCATCGATCTCAAGCTACGCGCCCACGCAATCTCCGACGAGCTCAAGACCATGGGTCTTCGCGTCGCCACGGTCGGCGAGGAAGCCGTGGGCATGCCTGCCGCCTATTTCGACGATCTCGAGAATCGCAACGACATCGTTCTCCTGCTCGGCTCCATAGGCGACACGCCCTGGTTCAAGATGACCCAGCGCCATGCCGACCGCATGTGGGTGCTCGCCCGCGCCGATGCGCGCCCGTCCGTGCCGCTCCTGCCGGAAGACCAGTCACCGGCACGCCAGTTCCGCCTCGTCGACCTTGTGCTGATCCACCACACCGACGAACGCCGCGCCACGTCCACGCTCGAATGGAAATACGCCACCGAAGCCGCCCGGGTCTTCCACTGGCAGGGTCTCGACCACGAAGACTGCCGCAGGCTGGCGCGCACGATGTCGGGTAAATCCGTCGGCCTCGTACTCTCGGGCGGCGGCGCCCGCGCATACGCACATATCGGCGTGATCAAGGCCCTGCGTGAAGCTTCCTGCCCCATCGACTTCGTCGGCGGCGCGTCCATGGGCGCCATCGTCGCCGCCAGCCTCGCCTGCGGTTGGGACGACGCAGAGATCGAACATCGCATCCGCAAGGCGTTCGTCGAGAGCAACCCGCTGTCGGATTATCGACTACCCGTCGTCGGCCTCGTGAAGGGCCACAAGGTTGACGCGCGCCTCAAGGAACATTTTGGCGACGTACTTATTGAGGACCTGAAGGTTCCCTACTTCGCCGTCTCCACCAATCTCACGCAGGGCACGTTCCAGATTCACGACCACGGCCTGCTGCGCGATGCGCTGCGCGCGTCAATTTCCCTCCCGGGCATCCTGCCGCCGGTCGTTGCCGAAAGGCAGGTGCTGGTCGACGGCGCTGTGCTGAACAACTTCCCCGTCGACGTGATGCGCGAAACCCATCGCGGCCGCATTATCGGCGTCGATGTCGCGGTCGCGCCCGAGGCCCTCGCCGCCGATGACTTCATCAACCCGCCCGGCTTCCTCGGATGGACCCTGCGTCACGGCTTCAAGTCAGCGCCGCCCATCGCCAACTTGCTGATGCGGGCAGCCACCGTCAGCATCAATCCCAACCAGCATCGCAGTCTCACCGACATTCTCATCACGCCCGAAATGGCAGGCATCGAACTGCGCGACTGGAAGGAATACGAACCGGCCGTGGAGGCCGGCTATGAGTCCATGAGACAGGCACTCGCCGACCTCAAAGGCCCCCTCGCCCAGATCATCCGCGGCAACGCTGCGGCGACGGCAGACTAAGGCCCCCTTCCCTGAATCACGTACCGAGGACAGCGCGGCAAGCGCTATCAATCGCACAATCAGACCGCGCGCCTATACCGATTGCGGGTGATGGCGAGAATATTGGACTCGTTCCGCGAAGGCCGAGTTATCCAACAATATCAATCGCGTCTGAAACCCGCTGGCAGTCCCTAGGGGAGTCGAACCCCTCTTTCCTGGTTGAAAACCAGATGTCCTAACCGATAGACGAAGGGACCGCTCGGCGGAGCGGGCGATATAGCTGCATCGCCCCTGCCCTGCAAGCCATTCCGGATGCCCAAAAACATGGAATTTCGGGGCATGGCTGGGTCTAGGCCAGGGCGATATCGGCCACTTCGACCTGGACCTTGCCGAGACCGCGCCAGGTGTCCGGGCGTAGCCGCCCCGCGACGTGCAGCGACGCCCCGCTCTGGATGGCCTGCCCCTCCGGGCCATCCGCCACGCGCCAGGCGATGGCCCGGACCCGGGCGCCATCCTCGCCGACCATGTCGAAGGCGAGATGGTTTTCTCCCACGCGGCGGACGCCGGCGGCCTGGATGTTCGGGATGGCGAATAGGGGCTCGGGCGCGTTCGAGCCGAACGGGCCGGTGCGCTCCACCATGTCGAGCAGTTCGCCCGTGGCGGCGCCGGGCGCCAGCGTTGCGTCGATTTCCAGCACGCGCGCTTCTGCGAGTTCGGCCTTCGCCCCGTGCGTTCGCTGTTCGAGATAGTCCCGCAGATCGGCAAGGCGCGCCGGCTCCATCCCGAGGCCCGCCGCCATCGCATGGCCGCCGCCGGAAATGAGGATGCCTTCCTTCACCGCCGCACTGACGAGATCGCCCAGATTGACGCCGGCGACGGAGCGGCCAGACCCGCGGGCTATGGGGCCCAGTCCCTCACCCCAACCAACGACAATCGCAGGGCGGTGGAATTTCTCCTTCAGACGGCCGGCGACGATGCCGATCACGCCGGGATGCCACCCTTCCCCGCCGACGACTATGATGCCGGCGTCGGGTACTTCAGCGAGACGCCGCTCGGCCTGCTCGATGGCGTCCTTCTGGATGCCGGCTTCGACTTCCTTGCGTTCGGTATTCTGCGCGTGGAGCTTTTCGGCAAGCTGGATAGCCTCGCTGCGACTGTCGGTGGCGAGCAGCTTTGCTGCCGTCCACGGATCACCTATGCGTCCGCCCGCGTTGAGCCGCGGACCCAGAACGAATGTCGCGTGATAGACCGAGCTTGGCGCCTCGATGCCCGAGACTTCGGCCAGCGCCTTGAGCCCAGCATTCTCCAGCCGCTCCAGCACTTTCAGCCCGCGCGTGACGATTGCACGATTGACGCCCCGCAGCGGAGCCATGTCGCAAAGTGTTCCGAGCGCCGCGAGATCGAGCCACTTCATCGGATCGGGCAAGCCGCCCTCTGGCGCGACGCCGCGCTTGCGGGCAAGACGGTTCAGCGCGGCAACCAGAACGAAGACAACGCCTGCGGCGGCGAGGAAGCCATGGCCAGATGTGTCGTCGGGCCGGTTGGGATTCACCAGCGCCAGCGTGGGCGGCGTATGCTCGTCGTGCATCAGGTGATGGTCCATAACCACGACATCGAGGCCGATCTCGTTCGCCGTGTTGAGCGCCGCAATGGCCGCCGCGCCGCAATCGACCGTAACCACAAGTTCAGCGCCCATGCCCTGCAACGCGCGGAAGGCGCCGGGCGTCGGGCCAAAGCCTTCGGTGAGCCTGTCAGGAACGTAGAGGATCAGCTCGCGGCCCCATGCGCGGAAATACCGCGCGAGAATCGCCGACGATGTACCGCCGTCAACGTCATAGTCCGCGAATACGGCCACCTTCTTCCCTGACACGATGGAGTCGAGGATCACCTCGGCCGCCTTATCCATATCGGCAAACGTCGACGGATCAGGGAAGAGATCCTTCAGTGTGGGATTGAGGAAGAGCTCTGCCTCGCCCAGCGCCACACCGCGCGCAGCCAGCAACCGGCCCACGAGATCCGGCGCCTTCAGGCGGCGCGCATGTTCGACCGCAAGCTGCTCATCCATCGGACGCTGCCGCCACGTGCGGCCAGACAGCGACTGCGAAACGCCCAAGAAGGCGGGGGCGCCACTCATCAGCTTTCGCGACGCGCGCGAATGGTGGCGAGCGTCTCCAGCACATAGCTGCCAGGCGCAGGCTTTGCGCCGATGGCCGGCGCAGGCGGCGCAACGTCTTCGCCAGATTTCTCGGCGAGCCACTGCGCCCACACCGGCCACCATGAGCCGGGATGCTCCTTCGCATAGGCGACCCACGCATCATGGCTGGGCGGCAGGAGATCGCCGGTCCAGTAGCGATACTTGCCAGATGCAGGCGGGTTCACGACGCCGGCGATGTGGCCGGAGTCCGCGAGCAGGAAGGTCACCGATCCGCCGAAGAGGTTCACGCCCTTGTAGACAGAGGGGAATGGCGAGATGTGGTCCTTGCGCGCGGCATGGATGAAGGTCGGCGTCTCAATGGCGCGCAGGTTCACCGGCTTGCCTTCGACGGCAAAGCCTCCCTTGGCGAGCGCGTTCTCGAGATACAGCTTGCGCAGGCTGGCGATGTGAAGAGGCCCGGGAAGGTTTGTCTGGTCGGAGTTCCAGTAGAGAAGATCGAACGCTTTGGCCTCGTTGCCGAGCAGGTAACGATCCTCGACATAGCGCCAGATCAGATCTTCCGGGCGCAGCAGGTTGAATGCATCTCGCATCGCCTCGCCCGGCATGACGCCGCCCGACTCAGCGATGATCTGCTCGATGCCGCCGATTGAAGCGTCGTCGATGAAGATGCCGAGATCGCCCGGCTCCGAAAAATCCGTCTGCGCCGCCATCAAGGTGAGTGACGCCAGGCGCTTGTCGCCCGCCTCCGCTAGCCGCGCCGCGAGGATCGAGGCCAGCGCGCCGCCGACGCAATAGCCTGCAACGTTCACCGGCGCCTGATGCTCGGCATGAATCCAGTCGAGCGAGGCGCGCGCGCCAAGCTTGAGATAGTCATCCCAGCTGAAGTCCTTGGTCTCCTTGTCAGCCGAGCGCCACGAGACCATGTAGACTGTAAAGCCCTGGTCACGGAGCCACGCGACCAGCGAGTTCGCGGGCGTGAGATCGAGCACGTAGTACTTGTTGATCCACGGCGGGAAGATGAGGATCGGGCTGGCCTTCACCTTCTCGGTTGTCGGGAAGTAGCGGATCAGCTCGATCAGGGCGTTCTTCAGCACCACCTCGCCCGGCGTGACAGCTAGGTTCCTGCCCGGCTCGAAGGCTTCGCCATCGGACTGCGTGACCGACAGGCGACCATTGCCCTTGTCGAAATCCTCCTGCAGCTGGCTGAAGCCACGTTGCACGGACGCGCCATCCGTGTCGAACAGCGCCTTCAACGCACGCGGATTGCCCATCAGCATGTTGGACGGGGCCATGGCGGCGGTCGCCTGACGGATGAAGAAGGCGGCGCGGCGGCGTTCGGTGTCGGAAAGTCCCGGCGCGTTCCAGGCGAGGTTCTCGGCCCAGCTGGATTGGGCCAGATACATGCGACGCATGAAGTCGAAGAACGGATTTTCGCGCCAAGCGGGGTCGGAGAAGCGCGCGTCCGAGTCGGCAGCTTCCGAGGGCGCGCCCATCGAGAGCTCCTGAAGCATGAGCGTGTTGCGCTCGAACAGGGAGAGCTGGGCCTCGTTGAAGGCTTCCGGCTTCTTCGCGTAGGCCTCGCTGAGGGACTTGAAGGCGGCGGCGGCGGCTTCGAGCTCCAGCTTTCGCGGGGCGGCGGATCCAGCCAGCCGGGTTATGTCCGAAAGTTCACGACTGAGATCGGCGATCTTCTGGCCCAGGCGCTGGAAGCTGACGTCACCAAGGTCCGCGCCGCCGCTGGGCGGTTTGTCCGTCGGATCGCCGGGAGGCTTATCCCCGCCTGAACTCATGACACCACTGGTCCCCGAAAAAGGCCGTCCGAACACGGCCCTGGTGGAACTTTAGCTGGGCGGACCTGATTCTTCCGCTCGCCAAATCAGCCGACTGTCAGTAGGTAGGATCGCAGGCAAGAGCAATCACGGGGGTCACCCCTCGTTGTTTGCCCCCGCTGACTGGAAAATCGGCATGTTTCGCGCCCTCGCAGCCTCTGGGATTCTCGGATGCACCGTCCTTACGGCCGGGTGCGCCGATCTCATGCAGCAATCCTACATCACGCAGATCGCTCCGGAATGGTTCGAAGCCAAGGCGGTCGAGGTGAAGGGCGAAGGCTATCCCGAGCTGGCCGACGTTCCTGAAGTCCGGAAGGCCGAAAGCACCCTTGCGCAGTCTGACCGGAACGCAACCGCCCTGAAGAACGCCGCCGACAAGCTGGAAGCCCAGCTCGCCGCCCAGGGCGATATCCGCTCGGACGAAGCCGTGCGAGCTACCGCGGCGCAATGGCGCGCCACGCTGGAAGAAG
Organism: Hyphomonadaceae bacterium UBA7672; assembly: GCA_002483135.1. Lineage (GTDB taxonomy): Bacteria > Pseudomonadota > Alphaproteobacteria > Caulobacterales > Hyphomonadaceae > UBA7672. The sequence goes on from DLHI01000016.1 coordinate 78,646, forward strand.
GCGCCGCTGCTGCGGGCCACAAGATCGAGCCAGTCCAGCCCACACCCTGACGCCCCCCTCGACGCTCAGGGTCGACGCGGCAAGAGACGGCTCTCCAGCAAGAACTTACCCCGTAGCCGAGCGGTTGATACCGCTTTACAGAAACATTTGCCCGAGCCGGATGAGTCCGCCGGGTCCGCTGAAGGTGAACCGACAATGATGTTGGATTTCCACAAGATCAGGCGCCTGCCGCCCTACGTGTTCGAACAGGTGAACGTCACCAAGGCCGGCCTGCGCGCCAACGGCGCCGACGTGATCGACCTCGGCATGGGCAATCCCGATCTGCCGACGCCGCCGCATATCGTCGAGAAGCTGCGCGAGACCGCGCTGAACCCCGACGTGCACGGCTATTCCGCCTCGCGCGGGATTCCGGGCCTGCGCAAGGCGCTGGCCGCGTATTACGGGCGGCGGTTTGGCGTGAAGCTGGACTGGGGCAAGGAAGTCGTCGTCACTCTGGGCTCGAAAGAGGGCTTCGCCAACCTCGCCCAGGCGATCGCGGCGCCCGGCGACACCATCATCGTGCCGAACCCGTCCTACCCGCTGCATTCGTTCGGTTTCATCATGGCGGGCGCGAGCATCCGCTCGGTCGAGGCGCACTCGCCCGAGCAGTATCTATCCAACCTCGGCCGCGCCGTTCGCCACTCCATCCCGGCGCCGACCGCGATGGTGGTGTGCTATCCCGCGAACCCGACGGCGCAGGTGGTCGATCTCGACTTTTACAAAGAGGTCGTGAAGTTCGCGAAGAAACACGAGATTTGGGTGCTGTCCGACCTTGCCTACACCGAAATCTACTACGGCGATCCGCCGCCTTCGATCCTCCAGGTGGACGGCGCAAAGGACATTGCGGTCGAAGTCACATCCATGTCGAAGACCTATGCGATGGCTGGCTGGCGCGTGGGCTTTGCAGCGGGGAACGAGAAACTGATCGCCGCCCTCGCCCGCGTGAAATCCTATCTCGACTATGGCGCCTTCACGCCGGTCCAGGTCGCCGCCGCCGCCGCGCTGAACGGTCCGCAGGATTGCGTGGACGAGCAGCGCGAAATCTATCGCACGCGCCGCAATGCGATGGTGGAAAGCTTCGGCCGCGCCGGCTGGGAAATCCCCGAGCCCAAAGCCTCGATGTTCGCCTGGGCGCCGATCCCCGAACCGTTCCGCGAGATGGGATCGCTGGAATTCTCCCTGCGACTGATCAAGGAAGCGCACGTGGCCGTGGCGCCCGGCGCCGGCTTTGGCGAACATGGCGACAATTATGTGCGACTCGCTCTCGTCGAGAACGAACAACGTATCCGCCAGGCCGCTCGCAATGTACGCAAATTCATGGAAGCAAACGGCGTCAAGGTGAAGCCCGAGAAAGAACCAAAGGCGAAGCCCGAAGGCGCGCCGGCAAGGAAGGCAGTGGGATGACGTCTGCGGGGAAAACGCTGAGGCTTGGCGTCGCCGGGCTCGGCACGGTGGGCGGGGGCCTGCTGAAACTCATTGAGCGCCAGGCGGAACTGCGTCTCCCAGGCAAGCTGGAAGTTGTGGCCGTCTCCGCGCGCAACAAGACGCGCAATCGCGGCGTCGACATCTCGAAGTTCAAATGGTTCGATGATCCCGTTGAACTTGCCCTGTCGCCAGACATCGATGTCGTGGTCGAACTCGTCGGCGGCTCCGATGGACCGGCCAAGCGTACGGTTGAAGCCGCCCTGCGTTCGGGCAAGGCCGTGGTGAGCGCCAACAAGGCGCTGATCGCCGAGCACGGCATGGAGATCGCAGCGCTCGCCGAGAAGCATGAGGCGCACCTCTTGTTCGAGGCGGCGGTCGCAGGCGCGATTCCGATCGTGCGCGCAGTCAAGAACTCGCTGTCCGGCGTGATCGTCAGTCGCGTCTCCGGCATCCTCAACGGCACGTGCAACTACATCCTCTCCGAAATGCTGCGCACGGGCGCGGCCTACGAGACGGTGTTGGCCGAGGCGCAGCGACTTGGCTACGCCGAGAGCGATCCATTCCTTGACGTGTCGGGCGGCGACGCTGCCCACAAGGTCCTGATCCTTGCCGCCATTGCATTTGGCGCGCAGCCGGATTTTGCGCAGGTCCAGGTTGAAGGCATCGATAGGATCGAGGCGATAGACATCGCACTCGCCAACAAGTTCGACTACCGCATCAAGCTGGTGGCAGAGGCGTTCCGCGCAAATGGCAGCGTACGCTGCCGCGTGGCGCCGGTTCTGGTTAAGTCGGATCATCCGCTGGCCTCCGTGAATGGCGCTCTCAACGCTGTCATGGTCGAAGGCGAGCCAGTTGGCCGCCTGACCTTCACGGGCCCCGGCGCGGGGGCCGGCCCCACTGCTGCAGCCGTGATGGGCGACCTCGCGCGCCTCTTCGAAGGCCCCGCCACGCCTCCGCTGGGCAAGCCTTCGCGCAATCTTGCCCCGCTGATCACGGCGGCAGACGGTACGACGGACCAGGGATCCTTCTTCATCGGCGCGCGCCTCGCCGACAAGCCAGGCACGTTCGCGGCGCTGACCGAACAGCTCGGCGATGCAGGAGTCTCCATCGACAAGCTGATCCAGGAATCGGCCGGCGACAGCGGCGCGGCGCCGATCGCGATCCTGACGCATCCCTGCCCGCGTTCGGCAGTTGAAACGGCGCTAGCGCGCGTGGCCGAGCTGAAGCTGACGGCAGATACGCCGCGGCTGCTGCGGATCGAGACCCGCGCGTGAGGCGAGCGGCTGCCGCGCTGGCTCTGCTGGCGGCGGCCGCCGCATGCACGTCTGCATCGCCGACCGCACCAACTGAACCGGAACCCGCTGCGCCAACCGCGTCAGCAGGCGTCATCGCGCGCGATGTGTTTGCCTTTGAAGACGCAGGGGCGGCGATCCCGGGCCTCGTGGTCGAGATGCGCTATTTCGGCAGCGAGAATTTTGTCGGCCGAAGAATTGCCGGATACGAAGCGCCGATCTGTCTTCTGACGCAGGAAGCCGTGAGATCGCTCAGCGCCGTTCAGGAGCGGCTCAACAGTCTCGGCCTCGGCCTGAAAGTCTTCGATTGCTACCGCCCCAAGCGCGCCGTCGACAACTTTGTGGCGTGGGCGCGCACTCCGACCGATCAGGCGCGCAAGGCCGACTATTATCCCAATGTCGACAAGTCGATGCTGTTCGAGCTCGGGTACATCGCGGAGCGCTCGGGCCATTCGCGCGGATCGACGCTCGACGTGACAATGATCAACGTGCGCACAGGCGCAGAGGTGGACATGGGATCGCCTTACGATTTGTTCGATCCTATCTCCTGGCCTGCGAGCACGGCGGTCAGCAGGGCGGCTCAAGCCAACCGGATGCTGCTTCAGGACACGATGATAAAGGCCGGCTTCCGTCCGCTGAAGGAAGAGTGGTGGCACTTCACGCTGGAACGTGAGCCGTATCCCGAGACCTATTTCGATTTCGTGGTGAAGTAGCCTACTCCTCCGGTCCACCCGGCGGCGCGCTGCCATAATTCTTGATCGCATAGATCCGCGTTTCGATGGCGAGGCGCTCGGTATCGGTCTTCGCATTCCACCACGCGGGGAGGTCGGCATTGCTGATGGGCGTGAGCCAGTCCTTGTAATCGGCCAGTTGCTTTGCCGGGAAGTCGTTGGCCTGTCCGCGCAGGTGCTTGTCGAGGAAGCCACGGATTACGTCATTCTGGGCGCCGATCATGATGTTCGCCGGCGCCGTGCCGAACAGGATGTCGGCGACGGGCTGGCTCACGAATAGAGATGAGTCTGACAGGCCGAGATGTTGCGACCCCTTCAGGCTGACCCGATAAACATCCGCACGCGTGCCCGCCTCCGCTATGCGCTCGTACGAGAATTCGTTGAAACCGCGCGCCTGCTTGCCCTCCGCCAGCGGCCGCTCCATCGCCGCATAGAGATTGCTCACGTCCGAGTGGAACATCAGGAATGGCGAGGGCACATTCGCGTTGAAAGCCAGGAACGGGAAGTTGCCGCCATCCATGTTGACGCCTGCGGCGCAGCGCGGATCGAACATGCAGATCTGGCCCGAGATAGCTCCGCCGAAGGACATGCCCACCTCGCCAACATTATCGAGGTCACCCGCGCGAAAAATATCGGCGACGGCGGCGGGCGGCGCATTCTGCAATGTGTCATGGACGAACAGGCGATCGGCCACCCAGGTCTGCGTGCTGGCCACGGCGATGCGATCGCCATTATTGACCGCGTACTCCTGGAATGCCAGCGCGCCTTCAAGCCGCGCATCAAGCGCCTCGCCCGCAAGCGCATCGGCCTGTGAGGGGCGCTCGCCCTGTTCGGCCGCGATCTCCGTCAGCGCAGGGTCCATCGGCGCCACGGTACCATCCGGGAACGCTGTCGCAGCCGAGTCATAAGTATGCTGCACCGAGACGACGATGTAGCCGTGGCTGGCCAACTCCTCCATCAGCACAGTGTTCTGGTTGAGATAGGATGTGTAGCCATGGCTGTAGAAGACAACCGGCAGGTCCGTCGCGCCCTCGATCAAGGGTGCGTCAACATATGAGTTCGTCTTCACGTGCCGGACATAGGTGAAGAAGGGAGGGAATCCGACGAGGCTGCCGAGCGATGTCGCCGTGCTCTTCGTTTCCGCTTCGGTGAAGTATGGCGCGGGTTCGCCTGAAACTGCTTGCGCGGGATACCAGATGCGCACCAGAAGGCGGCGGGGTTCATCTGGTTTGGCAGCGAAGACGCCGAGACGGCTCTCGTCCCTCATCTCAAGTGTGCGGACGCCGACGGCGTACTGGCCCGAAGGCTTGGGCAGCGGCCAGACGGGGAACATCAGGGTGATCGCGACGACACCCGCTAGGCCGAGCGCGATGAAGCTGCCGGAGAACCATGGCACGCCGCCCGTGCGGTCGGTTTTCGTGATGCGGTTCTTGAGCACGACGCCGCCGAGACCGACGAGGAACAGCAAGCCGACGATGACTCCTGCTGCGTTCTGCCAGCGATCGTCGAGATAGCCCGCAATGCCGATCAAGACGGCTGCGACGGCGGCGCCGATCAGCACCCAGCGCCGAGCAGGCGTCTTGCGGGCCCACCACGCAATCACAAACACCGAGAGCGCGAGGATAAGCAGGATGTCTGTAAGCGTCATGCGGCGTCCCCGGCCCCTGTTCTAGTCCAGCCGCTGTAATACGCTGCGGATTGTGTCGACCATCTGATCGATGTGGGCCTTCTCCACGATCAAGGGCGGCGAGAGGGCGATGATGTCTCCGGTAACGCGCACGAGCAGTCCGGCGTCTAAGCAGGCGCGGAAGGCTTCGAGAGCACGAGCCGTGGGCTTGCCCGGGCGCGGCTCCATCTCGATGCCGCCGATCAAGCCGAGATTGCGGATGTCGATAACATGGCGCGCATCGCGCAGGGAATGCAGCGCGTCTTCCCAATAGGGCGCAAGTTCGGCGGCGCGCTCGAACAAGCGCTGCTCGCGGAATACGTCCAGCGTCGCGAGGCCGGCTGCGCAGGCGAGCGGATGCGCCGTCATGGTGTAGCCATGGAAGAGCTCGATCGGCGTCTGCGACTGAGTGGTGACCGTGTCGTAGATCTCGCGCGAGGCGGCGACGGCGCCCATGGGGACAGTGGCGTTGTTTATCGCCTTGGCCATGGTGAGCAGATCGGGCTTCACGCCGAAATACTGTGAGGCGAAGGGCGCGCCCAGCCGCCCAAAACCCGTGATCACCTCGTCGAAGATCAGCAGGATGTCGTGCTTCGTGCACAGTTCGCGCAGGCGCTGAAGATAGCCTTGCGGCGGTGCGAGCACGCCGGTCGAGCCCGCGACCGGCTCCACGATTACAGCGGCGATGGTCGAGGCGTCGTGCAGCAGCACCAGCCGCTCCAGCGCGTCGGCATACTCCGCGCCGTGTTTCGGCTGGCCGCGCGTGAAGGCGTTGCGAGTGATGTCGTGCGTGTGCGGCAGGTGATCGACGCCACCGACCATCGGCCCGAAATTCATCCGGTTGCGCGTGATGCCGCCCACCGACATCCCGCCGAAATTGACGCCGTGGTAAGCACGCTCGCGGCCGATGAGGCGGTACTTGCCCGGCTTGCCGCGTGCGACCTGGTAGGCCAGCGCGATCTTGAGCGCGGTATCCACGCTCTCCGAGCCCGAATTGGTGAAGAAAATCCGGTCCATCCCCTCCGGCGTCAGCCCCGAAAGGCGATTGGCGAATTCGAAAGCCGCCGGATGCCCCATGTTGAAGCTGCCCGCATAGTCCATCTGTCCCGCAGCCTTGCGGATTGCCTCGACAATCTTCGACTGGTTATGCCCCGCTGCAACGCACCAAAGCCCGGAGGTGCCGTCCAGCACCGCGCGATTGTCGGGCGTGTAGTAGAACATCCCTTCCGCCCGCGTGACGAGGCGGGGATCAGCCTTGAACGCCTTGTTCGGCGTGAACGGCATCCAGAACGCGTCGAGCGAGTTGGGCAGTCGTGAAGATGTCATGCGGCAACTCTCGCGCGCGACATGGGGTGACGGCAACCGGATTCGAAGCGCCGCTACAGGTTCCGGTGGATGTCGCCCGAGAGTGCAGCGCAGCATTGAATGCCGCCCCGCGTGGGGCGATTTTGCTTTTGGCGCTAACGTCGCGGGCGTATGCCTTGCCCAACGAATCGCGGGGCATGGACCCTGGCGGCGCAGGACTGGTCAGGAACGCCATGGGCAAGCTCACCACCTCATGCTCGACGCTGGGCTACGCCATGGCCGGAGCGACCATCGCGGCGGCGGCGGCAGCTGAAGAATGGATCGGCCGCGGTGATGAACGCGCGGCCGAGGAAGCTGCGGCCAACGCGATGCGCGAGGCGCTGAACGCCATCGACTTCTCAGGGCATGTGATCGTTGGCGAGGTCGATATTCCAATTCTCAATGTCGGCGAACGCGTAGGCACCGGCAATGGCGTCGAGCTTGATGTCGCGCTTGAAGCTCTGGAGGGCACGACGCTGACGGCGAAGGCGATGCCGAATGCGCTGGCGGTCATCGCCGCTGCCCCACGCGGCGGCCTGCTGCAGGCGCCCGACCTCTATATGGAGAAACTGGCGATCGGACCGGGGTTTGAGCGCGGCGTTGTCGATCTTGATGCGAGCGCTGGCGAGAATGCTGTGCGGCTGGCGCGGGCGAAGGGCGTCGACGTGCGCGAGATCACCGCCTGCGTGCTCGACCGGCCGCGCCATGAAAAGATCATCGCAGACCTGCGGGCGGTGGGCGCGCGGATCAACCTGATCCCCGATGGCGACGTGGCAGGCGCCATCGCGACGGCGATGCCAGATACAGGAATCGACATGTATGTGGGTCAGGGCAAAGCGCCCGAGGGCGTGCTGGCGGCGGCGGCCCTGCGCTGCACGGGCGGGCAGATGCAGGCGCGCTTCGCCTTTCGCAACGAGGCCGAGAAATACCAGGCGCAGCGGAGCGGCCTGAAGGACGCAGGCCGCCGCTTCGAAATCGAGGACCTCGTGTCAGGCGACGTGATCTTCGCGGCGACGGGGGTAACCAAGGGTGCATTGCTGGATGGCGTCGAGCGCCATGCGGCAGGCATAGTCACCCACACGATGATGATGTCCTCGGCCGATGGCGTCTTGCGGACGATGCGATCGGTGACGCCGCTGCGCGCCAGAGACTAGCGACCGCATCCGAGCGACCGGCTCCCGAAGAAGAGAATTTTTCCTGTTTTTTCCTCGTGTTAACGGACGCTCGGCTGCGTATGCAGCGGCAATATTGGAATTATTCCAATTTGACCTTGCGGCGGCTTTGGAACGGTTCTAACTTCTGTTTACTCTTTCCAGGCGAGGCGCATGAGGCCCCGCCCTCTGATGCCGATACGCAGACACAAAGCCGAGGGAACCGCCGACATGGCCGACACATCCAGTGAATCCAAATGCCCCGTGACTGGTCGCATGAGAGCCCGCCAGAACTTCGATTGGTGGCCCAACCAGGTGAATGTGAGCGTTCTTCACCAGTTCTCGCCTGCGTCCGATCCGATGGGCAAGGACTTCAACTACGCCAAGGAGTTCGAAAGCCTCGATCTCGACGCGGTGGTCAAAGACCTCACCGCACTGATGACAGACTCGCAATCGTGGTGGCCGGCTGACTATGGGCATTACGGCCCGTTCTTCATCCGCATGGCCTGGCACGCGGCCGGCACGTATCGGGTCGGCGACGGGCGTGGCGGCGGAGGTCGCGGACAGCAGCGCTTTGCGCCGCTGAACTCGTGGCCCGACAACGGCAACCTCGACAAGGCGCGCCGCCTTCTCTGGCCGATCAAACAGAAGTACGGCGCGAAGCTCTCGTGGGCCGATCTGATGATCCTCACCGGCTATGTCGCCGTTAAGTCGATGGGCGGACCGGTGTTCGGCTTCGGCGGCGGCCGCGCCGACGTGTTCGAACCCGAGAACCAGGTCAACTGGGGCGCCGAAGAAGCCTGGCTCGCAGACTCGAAAGCGCAGAACAGCCGCTACTCAGGCGACCGCGAACTGCATGGCGACCTCGCCGCGGTGCAGATGGGCCTCATCTACGTCAACCCGGAAGGTCCGGACGGCAATCCCGATCCGGTGGCTTCTGGGCGCGACATTCGCGAAACGTTCAAGCGTATGGCGATGAACGATGAAGAGACCGTGGCGCTGGTCGCCGGCGGCCACACCTTCGGCAAGGCGCACGGCGCAGGACCTGCCAGCCATGTCGGCAAGGAGCCGGAAGGCAACACGATCGAGAACCAGGGCCTTGGCTGGCTCAGCACCTATGAGAGCGGCATGGCCGGCCACACCATCACGTCGGGCATCGAAGGCGCGTGGAAGCCGAACCCGACCAAGTGGGACATGGGCTATCTCGAAACCCTGTTCAAATACGAATGGGAACTGACCAAGTCCCCGGCCGGCGCGCACCAGTGGAAGCCGAAAGGCACGACGGGCGACGGCACGGTCGAAGACGCATTCGATCCGAACAAGAAGCACGCGCCGATGATGACCACCGCCGACATGGCGATGCGCATGGACCCGGCTTACGAAAAGATCTCGCGCCGCTTCCTGGCCAACCCGGCCGAGTTCGCTGACGCCTTCTCGCGCGCATGGTTCAAGCTGACGCACCGCGACATGGGACCGAAACAGCTCTATCGCGGCAAGCTGGTCCCGAAAGAAACGCTGATCTGGCAGGACCCGATCTCGGGCGCGCCGAGCAATATCGATGCGGCTGACGCAGAGGCGCTGAAGGCGAAAATCCTGGCGACGGGGCTTTCGATTTCGGAACTGGCGGAAACAGCCTGGGCCTCAGCCTCGACCTTCCGCGGATCTGACAAGCGCGGCGGCGCCAATGGCGCACGTATCCGCCTTGCTCCGATGAAGAACTGGGACGTCAACAAACCCGCCCAGCTCGCCAAGGTTCTTGCCGCGCTCGAAGGCGTGCAGAAGGAATTCAACGTCGGCGCGAAGAAGGTATCTCTGGCTGACCTGATCGTGCTGGGCGGCAACGCTGCGGTCGAAAAAGCAGCGAAGGCTGGCGGCGTTGACGTGAAGGTTCCCTTCGCGCCGGGCCGCGCGGACGCGACGCAGGAAGAAACGGAGATCGAAAGCTTCGCCTTCCTCGAACCGAAGGCGGACGGTTTCCGCAACTACGTCCGCAAGCCGATCATGTCGATCGAGGAACACCTGATCGACAAGGCGCAGCTGCTGAATCTGTCGGCGCCGGAGTTGACGGTCCTCATCGGCGGCCTGCGCGTTCTGCAGGTGGGCGACGCCAAGCTTGGCGTGCTGACCACGCGGCCGGGCACGCTGTCGAACGACTTCTTCGTCAACCTGCTCGACATGGGAGTAAAGTGGGCGCCTGTGCCCGACACCTACGACAACAAGTTCGAAGGCAAGGACCGTACGACCGGCGCCGTGAAGTGGACCGGCACGCGTGCCGACCTGATCTTCGGCTCGCACAGCGTCTTGCGCGCGCTGGCCGAGGTGTATGGCGCGGCGGACGGAAAGGAGAAATTCGTGAAGGACTTCGTGGCGGCGTGGACGAAAGTGATGAACGCCGACCGCTTCGACCTGAAGGCTTGACTTGAGACAGGCATCCGGAGCGCGCGTCGTGCGTTTATCCGGATGAATGTCGGCATCTGTTCCCGAGAGGGAGTATGTGGAGGAACTGCCCCGGGCCTTACCGCCCGGGGCTTTTTTTGCCGCCTCGCAGACGCTTTGCGCGATCCTACAGCACTGCCTGCGACATATTTGGAATTGTTCTAATTCATGTTGCGCGCGCTAAGGGGCCTCGCTATTTCCCTGCAACGAACCGGATTTCCCTAGCGGCGTCCGGGCATAAAGCGACAATAAAACCGGAGATACGACATGCTTGGCGTTGGCCAGAAACTGCCCGCTTTCGAAGTTACGGGCGTGAAACCGGGCTTCATGAACCACGAAGAGAACGGCAAGTCGGCTTTCGAGACGCTGACCCAGGACTCGTTCGAGGGAAAATGGAAGGTCATCTTCTTCTACCCGAAGGACTTCACCTTCGTCTGCCCGACCGAGATCGCCGAGTTCGCGCGCCTCGGCGGCGAATTTGCTGACCGCGACGCCGTCGTGATGGGCGGCTCGACCGACAACGAGTTCGTGAAGCTGGCCTGGCGCCGCGACCACAAGGACCTCGCCAAATTGCCGATCTGGCAGTTCGCCGACACCAATGGCTCGCTGACGGATGGCCTCGGCGTACGCGATGCGTCGGGCGTTGCCCTGCGCGCCACCTATGTCGTCGATCCGCACAACGTTGTGCAGCACGTCTATGTCACCAACCTCAACGTTGGCCGCGCGCCGGCGGACACGCTGCGCGTGCTTGATGCGCTGCAGACCGACGAGCTGTGCCCGTGCAATCGCGCGGTCGGCGGCGAAACGCTGAAAGCGGCCTGATCCACTTCTTCCTCCCCGAAAAACCCTTCCGGTGAAAGCACCGGGAGGGTTTTGTTCTGAAAGAGACGACGATGAACCTCGAAACGCTGAAAGCGGCGCTGCCGGACTACGCGAAGGACCTGAAGCTCAATCTCGGATCGTTGGCGAACGAGACGTCGCTGAACGATCAGCAGAAGTGGGGCACGTTCCTCGCCTGTGCGTTTGCAATCGGCGAACCGAAGACCATTCATGCGATGGTCGGCGAAACCGAGGGCAAGCTTACGCCGGAGGCGGCAAGGGCGGCGAAAGCTGCGGCGTCGATCATGGGCATGAACAATGTCTACTACCGCTTCACACACCTCGTTCACAACGAGACCTATCGGACGATGCCCGCCAAGCTGCGGATGCAGGTGATCGGCGCCCCTGGGGTCGAGAAGGGTGATTTCGAGCTGTGGTGCATGGCGGTGTCGGCCGTGAATGGCTGCGGCATGTGCATGGAGTCGCATGAGCGCGTGCTGCGCGAGACCGGCTTCACGTCCGAACAGATCCAGGCCTGCGTGCGCATCGGCGCGGTGGTGAACGCGGTTGCGCGGACGCTGGCGGCCGAAGCGGCGATCTCCTGATCCTGAGACTTGCCACCCTGCCCGTATGATGTTGAATGGTACCGTACGGTAACTGAGGAGGCAGCATGCGGCGGCGGGACGTTCTTTGGGGTGCGGGCGCGATCAGCCTTCTCGGCATCGCGGGATGCCAGACGGGCGGGGCGCAGGATGGCGTTGGAACGGGAATCGAGGCGGCGTTCTTCTATGCCTATCCGCTCTACGAGATTGCGCGTACTGGCCAGAACCGTGCGGCGCAGCCGGGTTTGAACAAGCTGGGCCATCGCGCCACGCTTGCCGATCACACGATGCGGCAGATTACCGCCCCGAACAACGACACGATCTACACCTCAGCGCAGCTTGAGCTGTCGGGCGGCCCGCTGGAGGTGTTCGCGCCGACCGACTCAAGGCGCTATTTCAACATCACCTTCATGGACGCCTTCACCGACAATTTCGGCGCCATAGGCTCCGGGCCAACAAAGGGCGTGGGCGGGCGTTACTGGATTGCGGGACCGCAGTGGAGCGGAACTGCGCCGGCAGGCGTCAATGTCATCAAGGCGCCGACGAACGATGTGTGGATGCTGGCGCGGATCGTGGTGGACGGCCCGGAAGATCTGGCGGCCGCAAAGGCTCTGCAGCAGCAAATCACGCTGAAGGCTTTGACGGATGCGACGCCCAAGCCTTTCAGTGTCAAATGCACGAGCGCAACGGACGCACAGAACTTCCTCGCAGTGGTCAACGATATGCTGGCGCGTTCGCCGGGGATGGCGAGCCATTTGAAACAGCGCGATGCGTTCCGGATGTTTGGCGTCGGGCTGGAGCCGGATGCAACGATCCCGCCCGAGCTGATCGCAGCCTGGAATGCCTACCTGCCGAGTGGCATGGCGAAGCTGCGCGAGACGTTTGAGTTTCGCGACCTGATCGTTGATGGCTGGACATACCAGCAGCCGGGCGTGGGGAGCACGGCGGCAACCCCGCGGTTGCGGTCCGCGATTGCGCTGGGCGGGCTGGCGGCGCTGCCGGAAGCGGAAGCGATGTATTACCACTGCCTGTTCGAACAGTCGGGCGAGCGCCTGACGGGAGCGAACAGGTATATCTGGCGCGTGCCGCCGGGCGGCGTTCCGGTGGACGCGTTCTGGTCGCTGACCATGTACGCGCCCGAAGACGATGGCCGCTATTTCTTCACACAGAACCCGATCAACCGGTTCTCGGTTGGCGACCGAACCAAAGGGCTGGTCAAGAACCCGGACGGGTCGATCGACATCCTGATCCAGCACGAACAGCCTGTCGGGTCCAAGGCCGCCAACTGGCTGCCTGCGCCGGCGGGTCCGATCAGGCTGGCGTTGCGGGCCTACCTGCCCAAGGCGGAATTGCGCGAGCGGCGGTGGAAAGTACCGCCGGTGGTGCGAGCCTGACGGGCAGCGCTACTTTGATAGCTCGAAGGGTGAGCAGCCGGTTGTGGCCGGAATTTTCATGGTGCGGCTGGACGGCTCGAGCTCAGTCTCAATCGGAAGCATGACGGCGCCGGGCGTAGTGGCGGCGATACCGCCGACCCAGGCTTCAGGCTGGAGCGAGAGCTTGTATGTGGCGACGTCGTACGTGCCGCGCAGCGAGTAGGCCGCAATAACGGCCTCGCCCACATTGCCCTTCAGCGTCAGCGTGTTTGTTCCCGTGGTCGCGCCGCCAGGCCAGTATTGGAGCGTGAGCACCATTTCGAGCGGCACGCCATAGGCGCAGTAGGCCGTGCCCTTCCAGTCGCCACTCATTGTCGAAGAGACCAGAAGCTCGCCTGCGGTTTCGCAGCCGGCCGTGGTTGCTGCGGCCAACAAGGCCAGCGCCATCGCCGTGTGTTTCATTGTGAGTGCCCCCGTCGTCCGATGCAGGAGTTAACTCCCTTTCTGGACGGCGCGCCATGGGGTAGGCGCCACGGGGGTTTGGCTCGGCGCCTAAATATATCGGAGCAGAGCGAACAGCAGGACGATGACCAGGATCGTACCCAGCGTGCCCGAGGGCGCATAACCCCATTTGCGGCTGTGCGGCCATGCAGGCGACACGCCGATCACGAGAATGATCAGGACCACGATCAAGAGCAGGGAGGTTGTCGAGAGCATGGGTCCGCCTGTTGTTCAGTCGGATCAACGTGCTGAGTGTATCGGAGTTCCGGGTAAGGCCCGGACCTGGGCGCGTGCGGCGTGGAACAGCCGCTCGGAGGGACTGAAGCCTAGAAGCTGATCTCTTTGCCTTCGAGGCCGGGCAGTTTGAGGATGATCATCAAGTCTCGGATTTCCTGGCGGGCGGCCACGTGGCTCATCGTGAAGGTGACGCCGGAGCCGGCGTCGGTGAGATCGAGCAGCGAAAGTCCCATCGGGAACAGTTCGCGATAGATCACGCGCTCGGAAAGACCGGGCGCAATGCGGAAACCGATGCGACGGGACAGGTTCTCCAGCGCCTCGCCAACGCGCTGCTTGTTGCGAGCATCCAGCGGCGACATGCGATTGCGCATGACGATCCAGTCGATGGGCTTGCGGCTGGATTGCGCCTTCTGCTTGCGGCATTCCCAGACGAGCTCGGCATAGAAGCTGGGGCGCGCGACTTCGAGCGTGTTGGGATCAACGTCGCCCAGGAGGTCGAAGTCGACGAACGAGTCATTCAGCGGGGTGATCAGCGTGTCGGCGGCAGAGTGCGCGAGGCGCGACAGGAACGTGTCGCCGCCGGGCGCATCGATGATGATGAAGTTGCATTTCTCTGACAGGCGCTTGAGGCTATCTTCAAAGTGCTTAGCCTCCTCCGCTTCGGCGGCATCGAGATTGCGGGCCTGGCTGGGGTCAATGCGGACCATTTCCGGCATCGGCAGCGGCGCGCCCGTGTTGCGCACCCAGCGCGAGCGGTTCTCGAGATAGCGCGCGAGCGAACGCTGGCGGACATCAAGGTCCATAACGCCGACAGTCATGCCCATGCGCAGAAGACCGACGCACAGGTGCATCGCCACGGTAGACTTGCCCGCGCCGCCCTTTTCATTGCCCACGACAATCGTATGCGCCAGCCGCGAGCGAGCGGGCGTTTCACGATCCGAAGCGGAGGCGGGCGCGGTCATCACTGTGGTCATCGTCCTACCAGGCCCTTATGGGCGCAATCCCGTGGCAGGGGCCAGCGATAGCAGACAGCTCCACGCACAAGGCTTCGACCTCGCCGGCTGTCGCGAGCGGGCCGGCCGACAGGCGGATTTCGCCGTTAGCGTCGGCATAGGTGGGGGCCAGGCCAGTCAGACGGTTGGTTTCGGCGAGCATGTTCCATCGATCCTCAGCGGCCTCCTGCGAGGCAAACGATCCGAGTTCCGCCCGGTGGAACAGGGAAGCGGAGCGATCGAATTTGGGGGCGATGGCATAGAGCTGGGACAGGTCGCGCGCCGGGGTTTCTTCCAGCGGACCCGCTTCGACGTATTGGGGAATGAACAGGCTGGGGTGGTCCGGCAGCGGGCCGAGGACGTCCAGCGCCTTGCGGATGTTGGCAAATTCGGTGTCAGCCGCGGCGAGGTCGGCTTCAGCAGCGGCCAGGATGTCTGCCTCGGACGCCGCCTCAAGTGCGGTCGCGTCGCCTGCCGGGGCGTCGCCAAAGCGCGGCTCGGGTGTGTGGGATAGCGGCTGGGCCTGAGCCAGAGGCAGGCAAACCGCCAGCCCGAAGGCGGCAGCACTGAAGCCGAACGACCGGAGAATACCAACAAGACGCTGACGCATGGGCGAAAGATCGTCCGGGCCGGTTAAGGACCCATAAAGCCGGGACAAAGGGGACAATTGATCCACCCGCGGAACGGGCCTAAAGCCCCGCGCGAAAGCCGTCGGGGATCTCCCGGGCGCGGCTTTCTGCGCGGAGACCGTTCATTGCCCAAGCGTTCCGGACTGGTTGTCGCCCGCACACGGGCCGAGGCCCGAGAGTGGAGCCGGAGCATGCGGGCGGCGGGCAAGCGCATTGCCTTCGCCCCCACCATGGGCGCGCTGCATCCGGGGCATGTGAGCTTGATCAAGCTCGGGCTGACCAAGGCGGATGTGGCGGCATCCTCCATTTTTGTGAACCCGACGCAGTTTGCGGCGAACGAGGATCTGGCGACTTACCCCCGCGCGGAGGAAGCCGATCTTGCCAAGCTGGAAGCTGCGGGGTGTTCGTTCTGCTACTGCCCCACGCCCACTGAAATGTATCCGCCGGGGGATTCCACGCGGGTGAAGGTGAAAGACCTCTCGCACATCCTCGAGGGCGAAGTCCGGCCTCACTTCTTCGAGGGCGTGGCGAGCGTGGTGAGCCGGCTGTTCCTGCACGTCGCGCCGGATGTGGCCGTGTTCGGGGAGAAGGATTTCCAGCAGCTTCTGGTGATCCGCCGCATGGTTCAGGACATGGGCTTCCCGATCGAGATCGTGGGCGGGCCGACACTGCGAGAAGAAGACGGGCTCGCGATGTCGTCGCGCAATGCATATCTCAGCGCCGAACAACGCACGCAGGCGGCGGGCCTGTCACGCGTGATGCGCGAGACTGCGGCGAAAATCGAAGCGGGCGAAAGCATCCGCGCAGCAACCCAGGCTGCGGCGGACGCGATGCTGGCGGCGGGGTTCGCTTCGGTGGACTATGTCGAGGCGCGCCGCGCCGACACGCTAGCCCCGTTCGGGCAGGACACCGCGCCGGTGAGCGCAAGCGGCCGCCTTCTGGTAGCGGCGCGAATGGGGACCACGCGCCTGATCGACAATATGGGCTTCGTGCGCAGGTAACACCCCACTCGGCCTGCCGGCGTTTCGCTACACTCACCTTTGACTTGCGTAGCAACGCGCCACAGGGCCAGGCTTTGCGTCAGACAAAGCACATCGGGGAGGGTGATCATGGCTGCCAGTTCGCGCAGAACGTTAGGGAAGTTCGCCGTGGGGCTGGCTGTAGCGCTCGCCTTTGGCGCCTGCACGCCGTCCAAACCGGAGGCAAAAGCGCCGACCGAGGCGGAGCTGATTGAGCAGGCGCACGCCATCCATCGCGAAGCGCTGGTTCTGGACGCGCACGCCGACATCGCAATGCCCACCACGGCAGCAAACTTCCTGAGCGCAGACGGGAAGTCGAAGGTCGACCCGGCGAAGCTGAAGGCAGGAGAAGTCGGCGCCGTCGTGATGGCCATCGCGGTAGGGCCGGGCTCACGCACACCCGCAGCCGGCGCCGAAGCGCGCGCGGAAGCCGATGCGCAGCTTGTGGCCGTTCAGGCGCTGGCCGCCGCAAATCCCGACACGTTGATGATCGCGAAAACGGCTGACGAAATTCTCGCGGCCCGCGCAGCCGGCAAGACAGCTATCATTCTCGGCTTCCAGAACGCGCGCTCGCTGCAGGGCAAGGTGGAGGCAATCGATACGTTCTATGATGCCGGCGTGCGCGTGTTTGCGCTCAACCACCTCGCCCACAACGACTTCTCGGATTCCTCGCGCCCCTTCCACGATCCGGTGACGGGCCTCTACGAGCCGGATGCCAACAACGGCTTGTCGGAACTCGGCCTCGCCGCGATTGACCGGATCAACGCGCTGGGCGGCGTGGTGGACGTCTCGCAGGCGTCCCAGGAATCCACGCTGGCGACCATCGCCCGTTCGAAGACACCGGTGATCGCCAGCCATTCGAACATCCGCGCCATCTCGGACGCGACGCGCAATCTTTCTGACGAAGAAATCGACGCCATCGGCAAGTCGGGCGGCGTGATCCATGTCGCGCCGTTCTCGGCCTACCTCATCAACTTCTCGACGCCGGAGAAGCTGGCCGCCATCGCCAAGGCCCGCAGCGAAGCCGGCCTGCCTGAGTCGTATTCCTACCCCTACGAACTCTACTGGGAGCTTCCCGATCCGGCCGCACGCGCGACCTTCACAGCCGCGATCCGCGAGGCGCTTGGGCCTGCGACTGTCGACATCATGATCGATCACATCGACTACATCGTGAAGCGTATCGGCATCGACCATGTCGGCATCGGCACCGATTTCAACCATGGCAGCGGCATCGAGGGCTACAACGACGCTGGCGAGTCCTTCGCCGTGACGTTGGGCCTGCTGCGCCGGGGCTATTCGGCGGAAGACATCAAGAAGATCTGGGGCGGCAACTTCATCCGCGTCCTGCGCGCGGCGGAGGCAGCGAAGGCGAAATAGGCCGCGCCACGCGAACGATCATTCGCGAGGCGAAAGAGTAACCATCGTTGCGCCGTCTCCGTCCTGCAGGATCAACCGAGCGCCTGAAGACGCTATCGTATGCGTGCGGCTGAGAGCCTCGGTCACGCGGCGGCTGTCTTCCAAGAGATCAACCGGCTTGCCGCCGCGATTGCTGAGGCAACTTCCGGTCAAGAGCGCGCCAGCCTGAATGGCAATTGCCGGATCACGCTTGTGGTACATACCGATGAGGCTGCCGCACCCGGGCGATCCACCGAGATTACCATCGCTGAAAGTCACCCAGCCAGGCTTCGGAAAGATGTCCGACGAAGACACAAGCGCGCTCCCGTCGTGGTAGGTCTCAATCGTCCATGCGTTGCGCGAGAGAATTTCGGCAGGAGCAGTCGAGGGGGCGATGTGTGGAATCTGTTCGGGCTGGGCCGTTGCGGAAAACAACATCGCGACAACGATCGCGGCGACCGCTGCCACCCCTATGCTCTTGAGCTTGTGTCGTTCTGCCATCGCGAAGCGCCCAGATCAGAAATCCTAGCACGCCCTCGCCATTGCCGTCAGTCTCAATTAGCTGAGCGAACTCAGCCCCTCACCACGCCAGCGCTTCCTTGAGAGCCTGCTCAAGGTCTGCCGAAAGCGCCGGGCCCTTGCCGTCGAGGTCTGAGGGGGCATCGCCCGGTTCGAGATAGCGCCAGCCCTGGAAGGGGCGCTTCTTGCGCGGCTTGGTGCGGATGAGTTCGGGATCGAGGTGGATGCGACACATCGCTTTCCCGTCCTTGTCCTTCACCTCCTCGAAGCCAACGAGGCGTTGGCGCACGATGATGAAGTGCTTGATCACCCAGTAGAGTGACCCGCCATCCAGCATCTCGGCAGCGCGCTTGGGATGCATCCGCGTGTCGTGCCAGGGATTGGGCGGCTTGCCCTTCTTCTTCAGT
The DNA here is from genome assembly GCA_002483135.1 of Hyphomonadaceae bacterium UBA7672. Taxonomy (GTDB): domain Bacteria; phylum Pseudomonadota; class Alphaproteobacteria; order Caulobacterales; family Hyphomonadaceae; genus UBA7672. The sequence continues at coordinate 97,223 of DLHI01000016.1, forward strand.
TCGGCGGCGCGCTTGTCCTGCCATTCCGACAGGTCCTCGACGTTCTCCACGCCGACGCACAACTTGATCATGTGAAGCGCCATGGACCCGAGCTAAGCGCGAGTCTGGCGGAGTGCAACTCCCTAGCGGAGAATCGCTGTGGGGCCCGGGTTGTAGGGCGTCGGCGCGGAGCCGAGGACCTGCTTTGCATCTCCGGCAAGGCCGAAGGCGACGTCGGTCAGCGTGACGCGAACGGAGCGTTCTTCGCTGAGACCCCAGCGGCCGCCGCGGGCCACGAGATCGTAGCTCACGACGTAGGAAACGCCCCAGCGTTCGGAATAGAGGAAGTTATAGGTCTGGCGGTACTCGCTGACCTCGGTTCCATCGTCCAGCGTGACGGGGCTGTCGATGCGATAGTCGATGCGCTGGACATAGCCGGTCGATCGATCGAGTTGCATCTTCCCCGACATGCGAGCAGAGAACGGCGCGTCGATCGGGCCGTCATTGACCGACATGCGATGGCGAAAGCTGACAGCCATGGATTCCGGTGCGCCCGCGATGCGCGCATCGCCGAGACTGAGGCGGAGATCGTCGGCGAAGAGTCGGGAGTCCGGGTCGGGCTCCTGCATCCAGCCCTGCACCACTGCGTCGAGCTCATCGTTGGAGCCGTTCGAATAGGTGACCTTGAAGCGCGGCTGGCCTTCGGGCGCATAAGGGTCGAACTGGATCATGCGCGTGGCGTCGCCGCTGGTCAGGGTGGCGTTGAAGGCGGCGCGCAGGGCGGGTGGCGGCTCGGCCGCGTCAAGCGCACGCTCCAGGGCCTGCTCCGGCGGCAGCCCTGCCCACAACACCGCAAAGAAAAGCCATGCGGGCATCGTTCGCCTACCGTCCCGTTCCACCGTCGCCGAGGCTGGCGACCGTCATGCCGGAATGTGGCTGGAATTGGCCACGTAACCTTAAATCGGCTCTCCGGCTGCTATGAGCCAGTCTGCGCGCGTCAGGATGAACAATTCCCGAATCAGGCGGGGCGGGAATGGGGCGTTGGTGGGGGAATTGCGGACTCGGGATTATCGGTGCTTCGCAACGACTGCCGGACAGACGCCCAGCGCCCGGCTAGTTCACCAGCGTCGCCTCTGTGAGCTTGCCAATCTCCTCGCGCGTGACGCCCGGGGCGATCTCAACCACCTTCAACCCACCCGGAACGACGTCAAACACGCCGAGGTTGGTGATGATGCGGTTCACAACCTTGATACCCGTGAGCGGCAGCGTGCACGCCTTCAGCAGCTTGCTTTCACCCGCTTTGTTGGCGTGATCCATGATCACCACGACGCGCTTCACGCCTGCGACGAGGTCCATGGCGCCGCCCATGCCCTTCACAAGCTTGCCCGGGATCATCCAGTTGGCGAGGTCGCCCGTCTCCGAGACTTCCATGGCGCCGAGGATGGCGAGGTCGATGTGGCCGCCGCGGATCATCGCGAAGCTTGTCGCGCTGTCGAAGAAAGACGAGCGATCGAGCGTGGTGATGGTCTGTTTGCCGGCATTGATGAGGTCGGGGTCTTCCTCGCCCTCATACGGAAACGGTCCCATGCCGAGCATGCCGTTCTCCGACTGCAGTGTGACGTCGACGCCATCGGGAATGTGGTTGGCCACCAGCGTCGGAATGCCGATGCCGAGGTTCACATAGAACCCGTCCTGCAACTCCTTGGCGGCGCGCGCCGCCATTTGATCACGGTTCCAGGACATCAGACGGCCTCCCGCTTGCGCACGGTGCGCTGCTCGATACGTTTTTCAAAACTGCCTTTGAAGATGCGCTGGACGAATATGCCCGGCGTGTGGATCTCGTCCGGATCAAGATCGCCGGTGGGAACGAGCTCCTCCACCTCCGCCACCGTGACCTTTCCGGCCATCGCCATCATCGGGTTAAAGTTGCGGGCGGTCTTGTTGTAGATGAGGTTACCCTGCGTATCGCCCTTGTAGGCCTTCACGATGGAGAGGTCGGCGACCAGACCGGTTTCCATGACATAGGTCTCGCCGTTGAAGATGCGCGTCTCCTTGCCCTCGGCCACCAGAGTGCCGACGCCGGTCTTGGTATAGAAGGCGGGGATGCCTGCGCCACCGGCGCGGCAGCGTTCGGCCAGCGTGCCCTGTGGATTGAATTCCAGCTCGAGTTCGCCGGAGAGATATTGGCGCTCGAACTCCTTGTTCTCGCCGACATAGGACGAGATCATCTTCTTCACCTGCTTCGAATTCAGAAGCACGCCAAGCCCGAAGCCATCGACGCCGGCATTGTTCGAGACGACTGTAAGATTTTTCACGCCGGATTTCTGGATTTCGGCGATGAGATTTTCAGGGATGCCGCACAGGCCAAAGCCGCCCGCCATAATGGTCATGCCATCGAACAGCAGGCCGTCGAGCGCGCCCTTTGCGTCATGATAGATTTTGTTCGCCATATCCAGCTCCTATCCGCCGACAACCTGGTCGATGCGGCCAAACACCGACCGGCCCTTATCATCCAGCATTTCGATCTCAACGCGATCACCACGCTTGAGGAAACCCGTCTTCGGCGCGCCGTGCGTTATCGTTTCGATCATTCGCAGTTCGGCGATGCACGAATATCCGACACCGCCTTCCGCGACCGGCAGGCCAGCCCCACCATCCTCGCCGCGGTTGGACACCGTGCCTGAGCCGATAATGCTGCCCGCCGACAGCGGCCGCGTCTTTGCGGCATGCGCGATCAGCGTAGGAAAATCGAACGTCATGTCGACGCGGGTGTTGGCCCGACCGAACGTCTCGCCATTGAGGCGGACGGAGAGCGTGCCATTGAGACGGTCCCCATCCCACATGCCCTCAAGCTCGTCTGGCGTCACAGCCACGGGCGAAAAGGCCGAGGATGGCTTGGACTGGAAGAAGCCGAAGCCCTTGCCGAGTTCGTTGGGGATGAGATTGCGGAGAGACACATCGTTGCAGAGCATGACAAGGCGAACCGCCTTGCGCGCATCCTCGCGACTGGCGCCGATCTGGACGTCGCCGGTGATGACAGCGACTTCGCCTTCCATATCGCAGCCCCAGGATTCATCAGCGAGCGGAATGGGATCTCGCGGGGCGAGGAAGCTGTCGGAGCCGCCCTGGTACATCAGCGGATCGGTCCAGAATGTGTCGGGGAGATCAACGCCGCGCGCCTTGCGCACAAGCTGGACGTGATTGACGTAAGCCGACCCATCCGCCCACTGATAGGCGCGGGGCAAGGGCGAGGCACAGTCCTTTTCGTGGAAACGCTCGGTGGGCACGGAGCCGAGCTCCACCTCCTCGGCCAACGTCTCAAGGCGCGGGGCGTGGCGCTTCCAGTTGTCGAGCGCCGCCTGCAGCGTTGGCGCGATGTGCGAGGCGTCGGCATAGCGCGTGAGATCGCGCGAGACGACAACGAGGCGGCCGTCGCGGCCATTCTTGAGGGATGCCAACTTCATGAGCCGCTTGTAAGACGGCGCGGCGAGAGAGGCAAACACCTCACGCGAAAAGAAACATTCGTGCGCGGAAAATCGTCCAAGGCCATTTGTCCTCCACAGAATCAGGTAGGACAGGAGCATTGAAAGATCAGTTCTGCGCAATCGCGCAATCCTGCCAGGCCATGCGCGCCTTGGCGTAGCGGATCACCGTAGGCGTATCGCCACCGCCCGATTTGGCGAATTGCTGCATGCCGTTGGAATACACCGCAACGCCCGGCTCGGACGTGGCGCCGGCTGGCAGCATCGGCAGCTCGATTGTCTGCGTGCCGTCCTCGCTGACGATCGCTGCGTGGGTGTCGAGGAAGGCGACACGGAAGCTCTCTCCACCGCACATCAGGTTCATCGTGCCGACGCGGCCGCCGCCGGTGTCAGCGATGGCCGGTGTGGGTGGCGCGGTCTCAGGCGCCTCTGCAGTCTCGGGCGCAGGCTCGTTCGCGACCGGCGTTTCGGGTTCACCTCCGCAGGCAGCGAGCGCCAGCGCAGCGCCCAGCGAGATCAATACAGTCCGCATCGCAAAATCCTCCATCGATTGGGCGCAGTTTATGTGAAGCTCAGTTCCCGGCAATCACGCAGTCCTCCCACGCCATGCGTGCGCGAGCAAAGCGAATGACGGAGGACGCGCCTTCTCCGGATTTCGCAAATGACACCTGTCCGTTGTTGTAGTCGGTGACACCCGGTTCGGAGTCGGCCGAGGGCGTCTCGGAAGGTTGTTCCGGCGCCTGGGTCGCAGGCTCTCCACCACAGGCGGCGGCAAGGAAGGCGGTCGCAAGACCGAGCGTACTCAGGCGGTTTATCAGCGTGTCTCCCTTTCCCTCACCTGAAATGGCGCAAATGCAAATGGCGCAAATGCGCGCGCGGGCAACGTCCACCGGTCGTTAACCAGGGCGGCGCATCCTGACCGAAGCGTAACAGAGTTCACGACAATCGACGGGCGCAAGAAGCGCCAGCACCAGCACCGGAAAAGCCGTCATGTACTTCACACGCGCCGTATTCTTCAGCGCCGTCTGCGCCTACCTGATGCCCGTTTCCGTGCTCGTCGCCGGGCTGAACTACGCGAATGCGAAGAAGCGCTAGACGCTATTTCGGCTTCCAGCTGTTGACGTAATCGGCATTCTCCAGGGCTTCGGCTTCCTTGCCGACGTCCAGCGGATCCCGCGTGTCAATCATGACGGCGTACTCGTCAGTCATCGGCTTGTCCTGCACGAACATCTTCTTCAGTGCCTTGGGGTGTGGCCCGTGCGTGAAGCCCGACGGGTGAAACGTCATCATCCCCGCCTTGATGTTGTCGCGGCTGAAGAAGTCGCCAGCGTGGTAGAAGAGCACTTCATCGAAATCGTCGTTGTTATGGAAGAACGGCACCTTCAGCGCTCCCGGGTCCGTCTCGAACGGACGCGGAGCGAAGGTGCAGACCACGAAGCGGTCGGCCAGGAACGTGGTGTGGACGCTCGGCGGCAGATGATAGCGGTGGGATACGACGGGCCGAATGTCACGCACGTTGAGCTTCACCGGCGCAAGATCTCCATGCCAGCCGACGGCATCATGCGGGTTGTAGGGATAGGTGATCGTCGACACCTGTCCGCGCTTCTTCACCCAGACATGGAAGTCGCCCCTCAGATTCTGGCGCGATAGAAACGCATCGTCGATCATCGGCGTCTGTAGCAGTGCGGGATCGAACACAGCGTGAGGACCAAGCATGCCGCGATCGGGCAGCGTGTAGTGGCCGTTGGTCGCCTCGATCATCAGGATGCGGAAGCCATTCGAGGTGTGCTTGTCGAGATTGAACATCGCCCCGCGGGGCAAGTAGACATAGTCGCCTTCCTCAACCAGCAGATGGCCCCAGTCGGTCCACAAATGGCCGTGACCCTCATGGATGAACAGCAGCGTGTCGCCATCGCTATTGCGGGCATAGCCGTCCATCGATCCCGACATGTGCCACATACGCACCTCGCACGCCTTGTTGTGCAGGATGACCGGGGCATCCCACGGCGAGGGCGTGTATTCGTTTGGCGTCACCAGGTTGAACGCGCGCGGGCGCAGCGGCCCTTCGAAATTCGTCCAGCCCGTGGGTGGGTTCTGGTGATGGAAGAAGGCAGCAGGTCCGAAGAAGCCCTCCTTCGACATCTCGCGCTCATACGTCCCTTCCGGCAGGTCCGCATGAGCCTGCTTCGAGTGCTTCCCCTCCGCGCCCTTCACGGGGATCCATTTGCCTTTGGTCATTGTTGCTTCGCCTCTGGCTGTTGCGCGGGGGCGGCGTCGTGAAACGCCTGCAGCTTCTGCAGCGCCGCGTCGATCCGCACGATGTTCGGAAACTTTGTCAGATCGATCTGCGGATAGCGGCGCGCATTGGCGACCTGGGGGACCAGCACAATGTCAGCCAGCGTCACCGCATTGCCGACGCAGAAATCGCCGCTCGAAGGCAGCATCTGCTCCAGCACATTGAACCCGCGCACGATCCAGTGCTCGTACCAGCTCGCTATCCCGGCATCATCCGCACCGAACTGCGAACGCAGGCGCGCCAGCGTGGACGTGTTGTTGAGCGGATGGATGTCGGCCACGATCTGGTCCTTCAGGTCGCGCACATGCGCCCGCAGATAAGCATCGCGCGGCAGAAGCGGCGGCTCGGGCCGCGTCTCGTCGAGATAATCGATCATCGCCATCGACTGCCCGATGCGATGGCCGTCGATCTCGAGTATCGGCACGCGGCCCGACGGATGGCGCGCAACATGCTCCGGCGATGTCTGTTCATCCTTCAGCAGATGCACACCCACCGTGCGATAGCTGACGCCCTTCAGGTTCAGCGCGATGCGCGTGCGATACGTCGCCGAAGAGCGCCAGTAGCCGTAGAGGATCGTCTCGCTCATGCCTCGCCTTACTCGCTGATCGTCACGCGCGTGACCGTCGCCGCCTCGACGGCATCGTCCTTCCAGAGCAGATCGTCCCAGCCCTTCTTCGAATAGAGCTCGGTCTGGTCGCTGAAGTGCGCCGAGCTCGGATCGGTGGATTGGGAGTAGGTCAGGAAGCCCTGGCTCTTCGGCCCATCATCGGTGAACTCGACGACATAGATCCAGCTCGCGCCATGGCGGATCGAAGTCCAGCCTTTCTCCGCTTCAAGGCTCTCGTTCTGCACGCTGATGACGTTGAACACGCCCTCCGGCCCGGCGCTGCCGTGGATCGGAATACGCACGCCGTTACGCGTCTCGGCCTGCACGTCGCCCAACGCCGCATCAAGCGGAATCTTGAGTTCCGTGAGCTTGTCGACCGCAGTTTCCAGCGCGGCAAGAACAGCAGGGTTGCCCGTGTCGAGCTTCGCAGGTGTGTGGACAGCGTTGGTCGGATCAAACGCGTCCTTGAACTTGATGCCGCCCGCTTCCGCGAACAGGTGGAACAGGTGCGCGCCACGGCTGTCGAGATTGACCTTCAGGTCCCACCCCGCAAGCGCATCGCACGCAGGCGCTAGCTTGGCCTTGCCCGAAGTACGGCACGCGGCCACGAGATCATCGCGCACCAGCTCCGCACCATAATGGCGGTTCGACAGCATCACCTGCTTCAGGCTTTCAAGATCGAACTTCGGGTCGCCGAACCCATCCGTGCCCGCCATGCGGCGCTCGACCTGTTCGTGTGAGGCGCGCGTGCGCAGTGAGCGCGGCGTCGCCTCATCACCGAAGATCGGGCTGAGCCCCGTGATCGGCGCATACATGTTGGTCAGCCAGTAGCTGTCATTGCTCTGCATCACATAATCGGTGCGGAACTGGTGCGGTCCAGCAGCCGCGCCCGCCGCTCCGGGAGCGGAGCTATCCGCATCCGTCGCCCAGTCGCAGTCCGCGCGCGAACCGTCGAGCACAGGGAAGCGCGTCTTCGCCCACTGCTCCTTCGCGAAATCCGACTTCGAACACTTCTCGGCCAGCGCAGCGGAGACGTTGGGGATCAGCCCCATGTCACCATAAAGCGCCTCGCCGGTTGAATCGACGGCGGTGGCGTTAAAGCGGAACGACTGGCGCGTCGCCAGCGCGGCCTTCATCTCGCGCACGGTCTTCGCGCGCCAGACGGCCATGTACTGGTCAGGATCGCGCAATCCCGTTTCCATCGTGCGCAGGGCATAGGCGCGCTCCTTCGTCCACGGAAAGCTCTCGGACTCGAACAGCGGACCCCAGCGCGTGGAATAGAGCGTGCGCGTTTCGGTTGCAGTGGCGCCATCGCGCAGCACCGACACGGAGACGTCCTGCTTCTCCATCGGCAGCCATTCGCCTTCATAGCGATACTGCGTCGGGTCCGCAGGATTGAGCTCAAGCTCGTAATACCCATGCCGGCGCGCGGTAGAGACTGTGTTGCTCCACGCCAACGTTTCGTTGTGGCCGATGCGGATCATCGGCATGCCGATATAACTGATGCCGACAATGTTGATGTCGCCCGGAATGATGAAGTGCGTCCGGTAGAACCGGTTCACCCCGTCCCACGGATAATGCGGGTTGCCGAGCAGCACGCCCTTGCCGCCTTTGGTCATCTCCCGGCCGAAGGCATAGGCGTTCGAACCCCAGCCCGACGCATCCTCAGGCATCAGGTCGGGCGCAACCGACGCATGATCAGGCCCCGGAGGCGCAGCGCCCGTGGTCGTCGCGAAGAAGCCATCCACGGTCTGGCCGACATACATGTGACGCCAGAAATCGAGCGTCGTAATCTCGCGCACCCATGCGGCATCCTTGCAGCGCGGGTCGGTGATCTTGCCCTTGCTCTCACGCACATAGCGGTTGAAGCCAGCGGCATAGCCTTCCGCCAGCGCCTTGGCCTCCGCACTCGGCGTATCGACCGACTCGACGGGCCCAGCCAGCAATTCCTCGACGCGCCCCGAAGCGATCATGCGACGGTGATAGAGATCGCTCGTGATGTTGGCGTCATTCTCGCCAGGACCGAGATACTTCGCGCGCTCGCCGGAGACGGTGAGCAGCCGATCCGCGATCTCGCACAGATTGTCCTGCGCGCTGGCATAGCCGTAGCCATAGCCGATGCCGCCCATGTCCTTCGCCTTGATGTGCGGAACGCCGAACGCCGTACGGCGGATTTCCGCCTCGAAGCGGCCAGTTTCAGCGCCGCCCCCATCGCACGCGGCCAGCAGAAGGGCGGATGCAAGCATCGTCAGGATTGCGCGCATGAATATCTCCCCGAGTCTCTTTTGTGTCTGGCTAGCATGCGGCCGGAGCGCCGCGAAGGGAAGCCGAGACCGATCGGGTCACGCTGGCAAGATCACGCGGCGCGCGCCCGTTCCGTCGCGGCGGCGCGGTTCACGATGGCTGCCATGCGGGCGATATCGTGCGGTCGTAGCCCAGGCGACAATGGGAGGTAGACCACCTGCTCCAGCATGCGCCGCGCGTTGGGGGCATGCCCGCCTGCTATGACGCGCATGGACGTCGCCCCGCGCGTTGCATCGAATCCTTCGGCGCGGAGGGCAGCGATGACCTCCGTGGAGTTCAGGACCAGGATAGGAAAAAGCCAGAAGGCGTGATCAATCGCATGGGCGCCAGGCGTGAACACATCCGGCCGCAAGGCCGCGCGCAGCCGCGTGGCGTTGGCGCGGCGCCACGATGAACGCGGATGAAGCGTTAGCCGTCGCACCATCACGGAGAGAAGGCGCGGCGATGGGCGGTGGGAAATCTGGGCGATGAGATCCCCCGGCTTGAAACCCCGCGCCGCCGCGCCAATGGCGACATCCGTATCGATCTTGCGTAGCTTCATCAGACCGAGAACACGCGCATAGGCGAACGGACCCGATAGCGCCTTCAATGCCATCAGCTTGCGTGCGCGTCGCGTGATCGCGCCATTGTTCTGCTCGGGCCACGTAGCCATTTCTGCTTCCACGCGCGCACGCAGTGCGGCATCACGAATCCGGGCGACGGCTCCACCAAGCATGGTCGCCGGTTTGATCGGCCCGAAGCTGAACAACGATGCATCGGCATGCGGCGAGCCGAGATAGGCGCGCCCGTCGTAGGCCTGCGCGCAATCCTCCACCAGCAACACGCCACGCGCTCGGCAGATCGCGGCATAGGGATTGACGTGATTGCGCGAGCCATAGAGGTGCGCGTGCAGATAGAGCACGGCCTTCTCCGTGAGGCGCGCACGCACGGCATCGGGCGTTGGCGCGAGCGTATCGAGATCGATGTCGACGGGGACGGGAACAAGGCCGCAAGCGCGCACGATGTCGGCCATGTTCTCGATGTTGACGGCGCTCATCAGAACTTCCGAGCCTGGCGCAGCATCGAGCGCACGCAGGAGAGCAAGAAAAGCAGAGCGAACAGACAGCGCAGGGATGGCGTACTCGTCGCCGAAAGCGCGGCGGATCGCGCCTGTGCTTGTCGCGGACGAATTCACGCGCCCCGCCATGCCGAACCAGAGGTCGCCCCAACCTATATCAAGATGCAGGCGGGGATGGACCTTGAACGGCATGTCAGCTTGTTCCCGACCACGTCGCGTATTCGGCCATCAGCGAGCCGTACTGATCGGGCTCCGGAAACTTGGCAAAGCTGTGGCGGGCCGACGTGGTCGCCCACGGGAGTTTTTCGGTGACATAGCTTTCGATGAACGGCGTGGACCAGGCCGGCACGTCGAACATGGTCGGGCGCACGTTGACGAATGGCGCACCGCTGAGCCCCGTGTAGAGCCAGTTCAGGCAGTTAGGACAGTAGTGGTATGGGTTCGCCCCATGAAGGGCGCCGATCTGCGTCTCGCCCTCGACCTCGAAGGCAGCAGCAGGAACCATAGCCGTCAGCGAATACGCCGAGGCCGAGAGCTTCTGACAGCCCTTGCAATGGCAAGCCATCGTGATGATCGGCGGCGCACTGACCCGCAGCTTCACCTGCCCACACATGCACGCGCCTTCAACGGGGAGGGATACGGTCATGGTGGCTCCTTTTGGGCGCGTTAGACTAGATTGGGAGGAGGTAGAGTGGAAGCGTTTGAACGGTCACCACAGCTTGTCATCCCGGCCGCAGCGAAGCGGAGAGCCGGGACCCATCGTGAGGCCGTCGCGGTGGAACGATGGGTCCCGGACAGCGCTGCGCGCTTCCGGGATGACAAGCTGTGGGGTTGCAAATGAACGCATCCGCTTCACTTTCGAATGAAACGCACGCTCCGGATCAATCCGCCACGCACTTCATAGATCGCGATACAATCGATGCGTCCACCGTCGGCAAGCCCGGTCACGGTTTCATGATCGATGGCGAAGTCGCCCTCATCCATCGTCGCGTGAACGACGCAGTGCAGGTTCGGGTTGTCGCCGAAGCGAGCGCGGTAGATCTCGGTGATCGCAGCCTTCCCCGTCGCACGGCGCTGCCCGGTGGGCATGTCCTCGAGCCAAGCATCATCCGCAAACAGCGCCATGAACCCTGCAAGATCGCGCGCGTTGTAGGCGGCGAGCTGAGCGTCGGCGATGTCGCGGGGTGTGGTCATGACTTGCTTGCCATCCGCAACCTGACCCAGACCACAAATCCCGAAAGTCCTCCGGCAAAAGCGAACTGCACGAGCATCTCCTTCCCAAGCAGGCTGGTCAAACTCCATCCTGGAAAAGAGACAACGAGGAGTGCGCCCACTGCGGAGCCCAGTGTGCTCGCTTGCCACCACCGCTGAAGTTTCAGCAGCCTCGCGAAAGCCAGGGCAGGCAAACCCGTCAAAATCGTTAGCAGAACCGATACCAGCAGGCCCACGAAGGCCGTTGCGAACAGCCGACTTGCGCTTTCCACCGAAACCGTCATGTCGCCGGGACGAGTCGCCAGATACCAAGTGACGGTAGTCAAAAGGACGGTCGCCCAAGCGACCAGAGCGGCGAGCAACAAAACTTCCGTAACGCTCGGCGCCTTCGTCACGGCTCCAATGGAGCGGCTCGCCGTCACGACCTACGCCTCCGCCTTCAGCACGCCGCGCCTGATCTGATCCGCCTCTATGCTCTCGAACAGCGCCCTGAAATTCCCCTCGCCAAAACCTTCATTGCCCTTGCGCTGGATGAGCTCGAAGAAGATCGGGCCGATCTGATTGGCGGTGAAGATCTGGAGCAGGAGCCCCTGCCCCTTGGTCGGCGCGCCGTCGATGAGGATGTGGTTCTTGTGTAGGCGCGGCACGTCCTCGCCGTGATTGCCGAGGCGCTGGCCGATGCCTTCGAAATAGGTGTCGGGCGCGGTCTGGAACGGGATACCGCGCTCGCGCAGCGCTTCGACGCTGGCGTAAATGTCATCCGTGCCGAGCGCGATGTGCTGGATTCCCTCGCCGCCATAGTCCTTGAGAAACTCCTCGATCTGGCTCTTGTCGTCGCGGGACTCGTTCAGCGGAATGCGGATCTTGCCGCAAGGGCTGGTCATCGCCTTGGAGACGAGGCCGGTCTGCTTGCCCTCAATGTCGAAGTAGCGGATCTCGCGGAAGTTGAAGATGCGCTCGTAGTAGTCGGCCCACTTCGCCATGTTGCCGCGATGCAGATTGTGCGTGAGGTGGTCGAGATAGGTGAGCCCCACCGAGTTGCGCGCCTCATCTGCGCCGGGGATCGGCACGAAGTCGATGTCGTAGATGCCGTGCGCGCCATAGCGGTCGACGAGATAGATATACGCCCCGCCGATGGCCTGGATGGCAGGGATGTTGAGCTCCATCGGGCCAACAGTAGTGAATGCGGGTTCGGCGCCGCGCCTGATGGCTTCGGCGTAGGCTTTCGCCGCATCCTTCACTCGGAACGCCATGGCGTTCGCGCCCGCGCCGTGCACGCCCCGGAAAGCGGCAGGCTGGCCCGAGGGCTCCATGTTCAGGATGAAGTTGATGTCGCCCTGCTTGTAGCGGACGACATTCTTCGAGCGGTGCTTCGAGACCGCCGTGAAGCCCAGGCTCTCGAACAGCTTGGCGAGGACGTGAGGATTGGGCGACGTGTATTCGACGAACTCGAAACCGTCAGTGCCCAGCGGGTTGTCAAAGATATCGGCCATCGGAATCTCCGGTGTTTGACGGAGATATATACCGCGATGGCCGGGTAACCCAGCGCGCGGGTAGCGTGTCTGCGATCAAAGTTTGCAAGACCTGTGCGCGGCAGGCCGGATTCCGCGAAAATCCGTGCGGCGCCGCAGCGCGAAGGCCCGGTATCATCAGGCCTGCTTGCGCGCCCGCAGCGAGCGCCATCCATCCGACACCAGATGCCAGCCGACATAAAGCAGCAGGCCCGCGGATGCCGCGAACATCGCCTCCATCACGCCGTGGCCGGCCTCACCCACGGCATGGGCGATGATCCAGCCGAGCGGCGTGGTGAGCGAGGACGCCATGATGGCGATGAGTGCTGCGACGGGAGGCTTCAGCCCCGCGCGCAGAGCCAGCGCCATAGCGACAACACCTTCGGGCGCTTCGTGCAGGATAAGCCCGAGCGCCGCAACCGTGCCGGAATGCTCGCTGTGCCAGAAAACGGCTGTATAGATCGCACCATCCAGCGTGGAATGGATTGCCAGCACAGCGACTCCCAGCCAGGCCCCCACATGGGCGGCTGATTCAGTGCGGCCGGTACGCGCGCGGAAGATCACTTCAAGCACGGCGCCTGCAACAGCGCCCGCTATAAAGAAGACAAGCGCGACATTGCCTGCCGACAGCGCTTCGGGCGCAATGTGGGTGATGCTGGTGATCAAGATGACGATGCCGCCCGCCATGCCGACAATGTCGGTCACCTTGCGCGCCATGGTGGCGGCAAGAAGCGCGAAGGCGACGCCGGCGACACTAAGTGCGGCAGCGCCAAGCACGATGGCAGGCTCGGACCCGTTCATGTGGGCGGGTGTTACATAGTAACACCACGCTGGCAAGCGGAGAATCCAACCTGTTCCCTGTCACCCCGGGCGAGCGCAATTCGGTCGAATGAAATGTGGCGGCGCTGAATCTTCGCGAGCCCTCTCAAGCGACTACCGGAAATCGGGTGTAGGAAACCCGCAATCTCATCCACCCCCTCACGGAGTGAGCGCAATATGCGTCATCGCTCCGCAAGGAGGGCAGCCGATCACTGCCGGCGCGGCGCGATGCGTGTGGGAGCAATCCCGCGCGCGGGGACGCGGGCGATCCGCTCTTCGGACTTCGGACTACGAACCAAGGACTAACCTGCGGAGCCATCCGCGTCCCCGGCCCTCCACTCATTCGAATGGGCCAGAACGACAGCATCCCAGGCGGTTGCATCCCGGCCTGACGGCGAGGCCGCGTTAAATCGAGAAATCCACGCCTTGCTCGCCGCCACCGCCACCGACGATCCCCGCCGCGCGAAGGCTGTCGATCACCTGATCTGCCAACTGCTCGGCCGTCGCATGCGACGTGTCGAGATGGAGTTCAGGCGAGATCGGCGCTTCGTACGGGCTGTCGATGCCGGTGAAGTTGCGGATCTGTCCGGCACGAGCTTTCTTGTAGAGGCCCTTGGGATCGCGGCTTTCGGCAAGGTGCAGCGGCGTGTCGACAAAGATCTCGAAGAACTCGCCCTTCTCGACCAGCCCGCGCACCATGTCGCGTTCGGCCCGGAAGGGCGAGATGAACGAGGCGGTGACGATCAGCCCAGCGTCAACGAACAGCTTCGCCACCTCGCCGATGCGACGGATATTCTCCACGCGATCCGCGTCGGCAAAGCCGAGATCCTTGTTGAGGCCCTGACGAATATTGTCGCCATCCAGCGAATAGGTATGCGCGCCGATTGCCGAGAGCTTGCGCTCGACGAGGTTCGCGATGGTCGACTTGCCCGCGCCGGAAAGACCCGTGAACCACAGGATAACCGGCCTGTGCCCCTTCAGCAGCGAGCGCGATGACTTGGTGACGTCCATCGCCTGGCGGTGGACGTTGGTCGCGCGGCTGAGCGAGAACTCGATCATGCCCGCGCCAACCGTCTGGTTGGAGAAGCGGTCGATCAGGATGAAACCGCCTGCCTCGCGGATCGCCTTGTAGGCGTCAAACACGATCGGCTGGTTGGTCGAGACGTTGCAGAATCCGATCTCGTTAAGGCCGAGCGAATTGCCCGACATCTTGTCGAGCGTGTTGATGTCGATCTTGTGCCGGATGCCGGTGACGGTCGCCTGCACGGTCTGCGCGCCGACCTTGAGGATGTAGGCTTGGCCCGTGGTGAGCGCGTCCTCATGCATCCAGAGAATGCTGGCGGTGAACTGGTTCGAGACCTCAGGTCGCGCATCGGGCGTCGCGAAGATATCGCCGCGTGATGCGTCGATCTCGTCTTCGATCACCAGCGTGATGGCGTCGCCCGCGCCAGCGATGGGAAGATCGCCATCAGCCGTCACGAGCGCCTTCACCTTCGACATCTTGCCCGAACGGGCGACCACGACCGGATCGCCAGGCTTCACCGTGCCGGACACGATGGTGCCGGAGAAGCCACGGAAATCGAGATTGGGACGGTTCACCCACTGCACCGGCAGACGGAAGGGCGCGTTGCGGCGCTCATCCGCGATCTCGACGGTCTCGAGGTGCTCGATCAACGTCGGACCGTCATGCCACGACATTGCTTCGGATTTGGTGGTGATATTCTCGCCCTTGAGGGCCGACATCGGAATGGGGGTTATGGACTCGAAGCCGAGACCTTCCGCGATCTGCAGGTAGCTTGCGACGATCTCGTGAAAACGCGCGCGGCTGTAGTCGACGAGGTCCATCTTGTTGACGGCCACCACGATGTGGCGAACGCCCAGCATATTGGCGATGTAGGTATGGCGCTTGGACTGCGGCAGCACGCCCTTGCGCGCGTCGATGAGAATGACGGCGAGATCAGCAGTTGAAGCGCCCGTCGCCATGTTGCGGGTGTATTGCTCATGGCCGGGCGTATCCGCGACGATGAACTTGCGCTTGTCGGTCGCGAAGAAACGATAGGCGACATCGATCGTGATGCCCTGCTCGCGCTCGGCCTCGAGGCCATCAAGCAGCAGCGCGAAGTCAATGTTCTCGCCCTGCGTGCCGTGCTTGACCGAGTCCTTCTTGAGCGCGGCCAGCTGGTCCTCGAAGATCAGCTTGGTGTCATAGAGCAGCCGGCCGATCAGCGTGGACTTGCCATCGTCGACCGAGCCACAGGTAATGAAACGCAGCACGCCCATCTCGGCGGCGGCGAGTTCGCGAACCGAAGGCCTGGGCGCCGGCTTACGCAGAGGGGTCACCTTCGTGGCCATCAGAAATAGCCCTCGCGCTTCTTCTTCTCCATCGACCCGCTCTCGTCATGATCGATCAGACGGCCCGAACGTTCGGACGTGCGCGCCGTCAGCATCTCCGCAACGATATCATCGAGCGTGGCAGCATCACTCTCGATGGCGGCGGTCAGTGGATAGCACCCCAGCGTGCGGAAGCGGATCATGCGCTCAACCGGCGTCTCGCCCGGCTCCAGCGGCGTGCGCTCATCGTCGACCATGAAGATCTGGTCGTTGCGAATAACGGTGGGGCGCGTGCTCCCGAAATAGAGCGGCACAATCGGGATCTCTTCTTCCGCGATGTAGGCCCAGATATCGAGCTCCGTCCAATTCGAGATCGGAAAGACGCGGATGCTTTCGCCCTTGGCCTTACGCGTGTTGTAGAGACTCCAGAGCTCCGGGCGCTGGTTCTTGGGGTCCCAGCCATGATCGGCCGTGCGGAAGGAGAAGATGCGCTCCTTCGCCCTGCTCTTCTCCTCGTCCCGGCGCGCGCCGCCGAAGGCTGCATCGAACCGGTACTTGTCCATCGCCTGCCGCAGCCCCTCGGTCTTCATGACCTGGGTGTGGAGATTCGAGCCGGAGGCGTAAGGGCTGACGCCCCGCTTGAGGCCGTCCTCGTTCACATGGACGATGAGGTCGAGACCGAGCTTCTTTGTGATCAGGTCGCGAAACCTGATCATTTCCCGGAATTTCCATGTCGTATCCACGTGCATGAAGGGGAAAGGCGGCCGCGAGGGCCAGAACGCCTTCATGGCGAGGTGCAGCATGACGGAGCTGTCCTTGCCGATGGAATAGAGCATCACCGGGTTCTCGAAACCGGCCGCGACCTCGCGCATAATGAAAATGCTTTCGGCTTCAAGGCGCTGCAGATGGGCCGGAAGAGGCTTCCGGCGCGCAGGGCGCATCTTGAAACGTTCGGCGTAAGCCGTGAGATCTGCTTCTAACGTCACTATCCTGCCAATTCTAAGCTAATGGCCTCAGGCAATTGGAAGCCCGACTTAGGGGGCCGGGGGGCCACGGTAAAGCTTGGGCAACTCAAGTCAGAGGCTACGGCGCCTTAAGGGTAGTGCCACGGAGGCGGACTAGGCAGCGCCCTGATGACGCCTAACTTCCCCCGTGAGATCAGTGCCCGGAAAGCAAAGAGGATTCGATGGCCTTCGCCCTGCCCTTCAAGATCCCGCCCAAAGCCCGCAAGCCGCTGATCATCGCTGGCAGCGTGGTGGGCGGCCTGCTGGGCCTCCTGTTCCTGGCTGTCCTGATCATCCCCAACCTGATCCCCCAGGAGGTCTACCGCGCCGAGATCGAGAAGGCGGTCCTGCAGGCAACAGGCCGCCAGGTGACCGTGACCGGGGCGATCAATGTCGCCGTCTTCCCCCGGATCGAGGCGCGAGCGGGCGCATCTTCCCTCGCCAACCCGGAAGGTTTTGGCGAGGAGCCATTTGCCTCGATGAAGGAGTTGCGCGCGGCTGTAGCTCTATGGCCACTGATCTTCGGCGGTAACGTGCAGATCGAGGAGTTCGTGCTGGTCGAGCCCGATATCCGGCTCGTGAAGCTGGAAGACGGAACCAATAACTGGACGTTCGACGTGGGCGGCGGGACCGCCGCCGGCCAGACGCCACAGGAGCCGGGCGGCAAGCTTTCGGCGGCGCTGCGCGATGTACGGATCGAAAAGGGCCGCGTCTCCTGGGAGGATCGCAAGGAAGGCACGACGCAGACGCTGAGCGATCTCGAATTCGCTGCCGACATGGAGGCGATGGATCGTCCGCTGTCGTTCAATGCCAAGGGGCTGGCCAATGACCTCGCCTTCAATCTGACCGCGCGGCTGGACAATCCGCAGGCGACGCTCGACGGCATGCCATCGCCCGCGACGATCAAGCTCGAGACCAACCTGATCAACGCCGACCTCAAGGGCGAGCTCGGCCTCGGCGCCACGCCGCGCTTTGATTTCGAAGGCAAGGGCGATGTCCCCTCGCTGGTGGCGCTGGCCGACGCCTTCAAGATCACGACCCTGCCCGCAAAGGATGTGCTCGGAAAGCTGTCGCTGTCGGGCCAGGCGTTTGGTACGATGGACGACATCACTCTGAAGATCGGGACAGCGCGGCACGAGAGCCCGCTGCTCAATGCAAACCTCAAGGGCGAGGCCCACATCGCGGACGGCGTGACGCTGCTGCTGGATGCGGAAGCCGAAGCGCCCAAGCTGGCCGACCTCGCGCGCGCGATGGAAATCGCGGCGCCCGCAGAAGCCGCGCTGGGCAAGGCCAATCTCGCCGCGCGCATCACGGGCAAGCTCGACAGCCTGTCGTTCGAGAATGTGGTGTTTTCGCATGACAGCGGCCTGCTGAAGCTGAACTTCGCGGGCAGGGCAACGCTTGCCGAAGCGCTCGCCTATGACGGCCACGTGTCGATTGCAGCGCCCGACCTGCGCAAGCTGGCGGCGGCGGCAGGGGCCGACCTGCCCGCGGGCGACGTCTACAAGAGTTTCTCGCTCGAAGGCGACACGGCCGGCAGCGCAACCGACGTGATGCTGACCAACGCCAACCTGAAATTCGACGCCATCGCGGCAACGGGAGAGGCGGCGTTGCGCTTTGGCGGAAAACCCAAGCTGGTCGGCTCCCTGACATCGACGCAGGCCATCAACATCACTCCCTACGCCAGCGCATCCGGCGCGCCCACCGGATCGGCGCCGGCCACGAACGGATGGGGCAAGACCCCTATCGACTTGTCGCCGCTTCGCCTTGTCGATGCTGACATCACGCTGAATGCCGGCGGTATCAAATTCAACGCGTTCGACTTCGGCGCATCAAGCGTGGCGATCGGACTCGCAAATGGGCGGCTGTCGGCGGACGTAAAGCAGACCTCACTGTTTGGCGGCAAAGGCAGCGCGCGGCTGGTAGCCGACGGAAGTGCGGCCGAACCCGCGATCGAGTTTCGCGCCAATATCGACGGTCTGGGCCTTAAAAAGGTGCTCACCGCCGCTGCAGGCTTCGCCTCGCTCGACGGTGTGGGCGATCTCGAAATCGACGTCGCCGGATCGGGCGCGGACCTGCAAACGCTGATGGCGTCGCTTGTGGGCGCGGGCGATTTCTCGTTCGACCAGGGCGTACTCTCAGGCGTCGACCTGACGTTGCTGGGCGAGGCTGCAAAGTCGGCGCTCTCCAATCGCGAACTGAAGGGCGGCGTGATCTCGCCGCTGGCGCAGACGAAATTCCAGACGCTGAAAACCAGCTTCGTGATGTCCGATGGCGTCGCGATGGTGACCGGGCTCAACATCGATGCGGACACGTTTACGCTGTCCGGCGGCGGCGCGTTGGACATCGGCAAGCAGCAGGCGACGCTGAGCCTCTTCCCCCGCTACAAGGACGGCACGTCGGGCCTCAACGGCTATGGCATTCCGCTGGAGTTGGCGGGCTCGTGGGGCGGTATCAAGCTCTCGCTTGACTGGGACTGGCTCAAGGATAAGGCCACAGCCGCGCTTCGCGACCGGGCTAATGCCGAGATCAACGACGAGCTGCAGCAGCTTACCGACGACCTGGCAGCGCGCTTCGGCTTCGGACAGCCCAAGCCGGCACCCCCCGCTCCGGCGACACCGGCCCCGGCAGCGCCTGCCCCCGCGCCAGATGCCACGCCTCCCGCGCCTGCTGCGGATAATGCGGCTGCAGATCCCGCGCCCGCCGCACCGGCTCCAGCCGCCCCGGCGCAATCGGTCGAAGACCGCCTCCGGGACGAGGCCAAGAAGGCAATGGACCGGCTCCTGGGCCGGGACTGATCGGAGGCCGCAGCGCCCAAACACCTGAGGCCGTCGGAATTCAGGCTATTTCGTGCACTCCGGGGACCTTCCGGCACTCTCTAGGCAGGCCATCTTTTGCGCTCCTAACCGGTCCGGAAACGATGCAGGAGAGGCGCTTGCCCAGCGGCGGTCGAGGGTTTATGACCACGGCCTTCGCGCGCCCCGGCGTTTCCCGAGGCCCGCCTGATGGATGCCGGCTTAGCTCAGTTGGTTAGAGCGCTAGATTGTGGATCTAGAGGTCCCCGGTTCGAGCCCGGGAGCTGGTACCATCCCACCCCTCGGATATCGCAACAGAATGTGGCTCCGCGAGCTGATGTGCTCGCGATCACTCAGGCACTCGTTCTGAGTCGCGTTCTGACTGACCCAGCCTCAACACAACCGCCTGGATAGCTGCCTTCGCGCCAACCTTGCACGCGCTCAAGGATCACTCCTCGCCCGCGCTGGGCATTCCTTCGCGACGCCGATGTTCAGCGGCGCCAGGGCTTTCAGAAGCTCTGCGGCGGGCTGGGGCGTGTCGGCGTGCCAATACAGCTCCGTCCCCGCGTCCTGATATCGGCAAAACCACATCCGGGTCGCGGGTGTCTGGGCGTAGAGCGCGTCAAGTCGATTGATCTCACTTCTGGAGAAGATTTCCTTGCGCGCCCTGTAGGCCATCATGTCAACATTCATTCGGCCAAACTCGATTTCCCACAGCACGCCATAAGGCTTGGGCGTGCCGTCGATGCGCGCGACGACGCCCTTGGACTGCTTGGGATCGATGCCGAGATTGGGCACGATGCCGTCTGGGACATCGAAGACCAGGTAGTCACCGTCGTCCTCGATCTTCGTCCGGAACTTCCTGTCAGCAGGCGCGCGCGGCGCCGCGCCCGCCGTTCCCGAGCGTGAGGAGCCGCCGGGAACCGGAGAGATCGATGGACCGGGCGAGCGATTGTCCGTGTCGAGCTCCAGCGTCGTCACTGCATCGGAAATAGAGTAAGTGGCGCCAAACGACACGCGAACTGAATCATAGCCCGCCGGGCATGTAGTGTTGGTGTATCGCGCATACATTTCGCGAGGTGTACCGCTAACTTCAAATGTCGCTCGCGGCTTCACGCATATGCTTCTGACCGTACCCTTCTCGGTTCGGCCGGTCGGGGAATACACCGGGTTCGCTAGGCCCCCATCGCCTAGCGGCTGCAGGAATACGAAATACGTCCTCAGGTCGATGTGGTATCTGGGCAGACATTCGCCCGGCTTGATCGTTTGCCAACCGCTGATCGTTGCGATCCCGGTGTCGTACGGCCCGGACTCCTCAAGGGTTGCGGTGAGAACCACCGCATTCCCGGTATTGCATAATCTGACAACGTGCTCCGCGAAGGCAGCATTCGGGAAGGTCAGCTGGCAAATAGCCGCCAGGAGGAGCGCGTGGAGCGCCCTGAAGGACATTGTACGCGCTCGCGCAAACGGCGAGCCTCGGCCTCTGTCAGATGTCTTAGCGTTCTGCACGGGCCGAAATCCCTATGGATGTGAGGTTGGGGAATGAATCGCGAGATACCCGCCCGGCAACGCGAAGACAGACGTTGTCTGTAGCCCAATGACGAGTGTTGAGGCCACATTACCACTTGTCAACGGTGAGGCGTAGCATGGGAGCGCAGGCGACCAATATCGCAGCCATCTCGGAGGGCCCGAGCGTAACGCGTCTGCGGCCGGATTGTCCGCATACGACGCCAGACTCAAATTACTGCCTAGAGACTAGCGACGCGATGGGTTCGCTTCGTGGTGGATCGGCGCTTGTGCATCGGCAGCGTTATGGTCATGCTCTTTGCATTCTTGCGGTGGGACGAAATCGATGAGCATTTCCAAGGTTGTCGCAGCTGTTGTGTTGGCGACTGTTGCTGTAGCGCTCACACAGGTCAGCGTGGCGAGGCAGCAGCCGAGCGGCATCGTTGCCTCCTGCAAGTCCTCACTCAATGCGAACTGGTATGATTGCGACTGCTTTGGCCGGGAGGAGCCAGCTGCTCGCCAGGCCTTGGCGCAGGAAAAGTATGACGCGACGCGCAAGCGGCTAGAAGGACAGCTAGCGGCCGCCAAAGCCATGGCCGGGCAAGAGGCATATGTGGCGCGGTTACAGGGGGAGTTGGCCGCAAACAAAGTAGATCCCACCAAGGTCAGCCCAGAGAGTGTCGTTATGAAAATTACCGGCGCCCAGAGCACCAACATGTGCAAGTCGCCCTCAAACACCGAGCGGTCGCAGCGCGAAGCATGCTTAGCGGGAGGCAAGGAAGCGTCCCTCTGCGCTTGCGTCGGTTCGGAGGTCGCCAAATTGTGGATCAGCGAACGCGGTGTGATGTCCCAGGCGTACTCGATAGACCTGGGAACAAGGGCGCAGCTCAGCTGTCAGCCTGGGGCGAAACCAGCGCCACAAAGCGGGGGTGCGGCGCCAAAACTGCCGTCCACCTCTCAAGTCCCCAGCATCAACCCTCCCTCGATACCGGGCGTGAAGCTGCCGACCGGGTCGTTGCCCATTCCATTGCCGGGCAACTCCAGCACGCCGAAAGCGGCGCTTTGCGGATTCCAAGTCTGCAGCGCCAACCAGAAATGCGTGACGGAGAACATTCTCGGCGTTTCAGTGCAGCAATGCAGGTAGTCGCGGCGTGATCGGCGCACTCAATAGCGGCACGTTCTGAGCTGGAGAATTTCGTGCTGCGTTGCCTGACTGTGTTGAGCGCAAGAGTGACCCAGTCGCCAGATCCGGACAGCCCCCTGCTCCGCCATGAGGGGACCTCGCACTTCCATGCCAAACGCGGCCAGACCGACCGTTGATGGAAGAACTGGCCTGCCTCCGCGCCAATTACTTTGGATCTGGAGGGCCCCGGTTTGAGCCGGGGAGCTACCGCCATCCGAACCGTCGAACATAGCAAGAGCTTTTCGCTCCGCGAGCTTGATGTGCTCGCAATTCTGTCAGACTGGCAGGTAGCCCGTTCGTCGCGTCAGGACCGCCCCCCCCTGTTGCCAAACTTGGTCAACTCGTCCCATCCGAAACATCCCGCCGATATCTGTCTTGGTCTCCGACCGCTGCGCCCTGATGTTGCGCAACTCGCTCCTCAAGCTCGCGATTGTTGCATCACCCCGCGCGTGCTGGACAGGCATTGCTTCGACGCGGGTTCCGGGACGGGCGCTGAGGGTGAGGCCCGCAAAGGTCGACATCATCCCCGGCTGAGCTGAGTGGAAGGCTTGCCGGGCGATCTAACGGCAGCATGGGCGCCCCGTCGCGGCCCCTCTCGATGCGCAGTCCGTTATTTGCTCCCCCATGTTCCATGCGCTAAGCCAAACCCAGTGGGAGCACGGAACGGGGACTTGTCGCGTGACAGATCGATCCGGGATACGGGCGGATATCCAGGGCATGCGGGCCTTGGCGGTGGGGTCGGTGCTTCTCTACCACCTCAGCCCACCCACGCTGCCCGGCGGCTATATATGATCGGCCCCCACCGAGTGGTCC
>DLHI01000026.1 GCA_002483135.1 Hyphomonadaceae bacterium UBA7672
GAGTGAAGCTTCTTCAGCGCGGCTTCCGCGTCGCGCATGCTCGTGAGCGGCAGGGCGGGCTTGTGCTTGCTGCTACCTTTCCGGTTAGCGTATTCGGCGTCTTTCTCCGCAATATGTGCGCTATCCTTCAGCAGGATTTCGCAAAGATCGGCGGTCGAGGCCGAGCAATAGACCGGTCCCGAAAATCCATCGTGCACGAGCTTGGGCAAATACCCGCTATGGTCGAGATGCGCATGCGTCAGTATCACCGCGTCAATCGTCTTCGGGTCGATGGGAAACGGCGCCCAGTTGCGTTCCCTGAGCACCTTCAACCCCTGGAACATACCGCAATCGATCAACAAGCGCCGTCCGTCGAGTTCAAGCAGGTGCTTGGAGCCCGTTACCGTTCCCGCACCGCCCAGGCTGGTCAGAGTCAGTGCCATTGTGTTGCTTTCTCGCCGGCGTCAGGCGTGCTTGAGTAGGTAAGGATCGCCCAGTTCATCGATAGCGCGGACCTCGTCCTGCGACAGAAAATCGGCGGGTGACTTCTTCATGAGCCCTGCCGCAGCTTCTATGACATGTCCGGCGGTGCTGCGATTGGCGAACAGCATGCCGAAGACGTCCAGCGTTCCGCCGCGATTGAGAAACCCGAGCGCGCGCGTGCGAGAAGGTCCGCCATCCAACCGGCGCAAGATGCCAAGCATGGGCTCCGGCCGGGTATGCGAGACGATCACGCGCGGCATGCCGGAAGGAAAGAGGCGCTCAACGGCGTCATCCTGCACCACGAAGCGCCGCTCAAGCAGGTCGCGTGGCTGCCGGAAACGTCCCGGCTCCACAATGGCCGTCACACACGCCTTGCAACCGCGCTCCTCAAGCCGCCGGAACGCCGCCAGCGCCTCCTGTGTCTGGTATGCGCCTATTGCCACGATCTGGACGTCCGCCCCCGTCAACTTACCGGCGACATGGACCGCGCCCTCACTGAGGCTTTGCTGTGCAGCTTCCGCCGACAGGATGTGAGGCATGATCCGCTTTGGCGTCACGAGGCATGCGATCTCGCCCTTGGTGCGGTAGACGGCGCGTATGGTGGCGACAGCGCTGTTGGCGTCTATTGGAAAAAAAACCCGCGCCGTATCCGACATCTCGCCGAGCAGGCTCTCGGGCAAGGTCGGATCCTGGTGGGACTGCTCGTTCTTGGAGTTTTCCCACGCATGAGAGGTCGCGATGAGCGGCACGCTGATCCAGCCCGGGGCGCGCCCAATTTCGCGCTGTCGCCGAGAGAAAATTACGTCCTGGCGAAGTGCACCCAGCATCTTCATCGCGAACGCCTCGTAGCTGACCGCAAGGTTGAGCCCGCCCTTGTTGCCAAGAGCAGCTCCGATTACTGCCTCTTCGTTCAAGGCGGTAATGACGGCGCCATCGACAGCTTCAGGCGCTCCCGCCTCCGGATTGTTTACGCGATGGCGCAGGCGCTGCAGTGTCCGCCCCATGTGGTTGCTTTTCAGTTCGTCCGGGTTGGCGACGCGCGGCCGCAGGTGCGGATTGGCTTCAATGATCGCAACGAAGTGTTCGTCGATCGCATCCATCGGGCTGCGCGGATCGCTCCTGCCCGCTTCCGCCCAAACCGGTTGGGGGAGCGCAGGTGATTCGACGGTGCGCTTAGCCAGCGCATGCAGGCTCTCGCGCGGCCGCTGCTGGTTCTCGTGCACCGCGAGCGTTTGAACCGCCGTTTCCAACTGGTCGTGTGGAACGAAGAGAGCCCGGGCGCCCGCGTTGAACTCTCGGCGCGCCTCTTCGTTTCGGCGCGGGCTATCAGCGATTGGAAGATTGTGGGCGCGAATAGTGCCGGCGCCAGGAAAACCAAAGCCCTTGATGCAACGCGCAATCACATAGGGCATCGGCGCCGGATAAGGGCGTCCGGCTTTGGCGAACTGCGCAAGACGATCCTCGGCTTCGAGAATGGTCAGTGCGTACGCGACAGGATCATGCCCATCTATGACGATGGGGTCGAACCCGCTGAGGCGCAGGTGGGCGACAAGCCAGTCCGCGCCACCTTCCTGGCCGATCTCTGTGCGCTGCTCGATACGCCTCCCATTGAGCACCATCACCGGCACCACGAGTCCACAGTCTTCGGCGCGCCACCAGCGCGGCGACCAGTCCGATCCACGCTGCTCTTCGAAGGCGCCATCGCTTAGAAAGGCAACGAGCCGCTCGCCAACTAGCGGCATGTGGACGTACTGGACTTCGGTAAACCCGAGATACCCGCCTTCCGAAATCCCACCGGCGGTATGCGCCCCAACATGACTGCCTAAGGGTACCCCGGGACGGCCATCGGCGGTGATGGCGTAGGAATAGAAATCGGAGGCAAGTCGCGACAGGCCCGCTTCCGTGCGATCGTAGCGGCCGACCTGTGCAGGCGACACATCGCCGACGAGCGCGTTCACGGCCTCGATCGCCGCCACGCAATGACCCTGCCCTAGCGTCCAAGCCCTTGTATGGCCGCTAACTGCGTTAGCGGTAAGGTAGCCGACGTAAGCGACGGCCATATTGAGCGATCCGCCCACGTGGCCCTCTGGCTGCTCCTTGAACGCAGAAGCCGGTAAGTCCGCGCCGGTCAGATCGACGCGCTCCGCGTAGGTCATGTGAGCGACCATCCACAAGGCGGCGCTGGCGAGCCTGTCGGCTGCCGCGAACAGCTGGGATATCTCCGCAGCGCGCGTGTTGTCGCCCGACTGACGGACCTGCTCGATCAGGGCCTGCGCCCGAGCAATCGTTTCTGTGGTATGGCGAATGACGCCGTATCCGCTCCGCCAATCCTCTTGGTCAGCCCTCACGACGCGACCCTTCTCAAATCCCATCCACACTGCGGTTCCCGCCTATGGCTACGCTTTCCTTACGCGTGAGCTGGGCCTGGCCCTGATCGATGCGCAAACTAGTTGTCCCGGAAGCAGTACAGCGCTTGCCGCCGAAGTTCGGCTCACGCCTGGATCAGACTCAGCGAGCGCCAGACATGGTCCGCGATCGCCTGTTCTTCGTCCGTTTCGAACGCCTCGACCGCAACCGGCGCGTTCGCGGCGGATATCCTGGTTTCGCCTGATGAATTCCGCTTGGTGTCTAGAACCACGCCGAGATAGCCGAGCCCTTCGCATATCCGGTCCCGGACCGCGGGCGAATTGGCTCCGATGCCGCCGGTGAACACAAGCCTGTCGATTCCGCCCAGCGAGGCCGTAAGCGCGCCTAGGTGCCGTCGCGCCTGGTAGCAAAAGAACTCCACTGCCTCGGCCGCTTCCGGATCACTCCGGCGGGCCAGCAGCTGCTGCATGTCTGCGGTCCCGTTGCTCACGGCGAGCAGTCCCGACTCTTCGTAGAGGATCTGCTCCAGAGTTGCGGGGGCCAGCCCACGCTCCCGCAGCAGATAGAGCAACACGCCTGGATCGATGTCGCCGCAACGCGACCCCATCGGCAGGCCGGAGAGCGTTGAAAAACCCATGGTCGTGTCGACACTGCGCCCATGAACTACCGCGCACATTGACGCGCCCGCGCCTAGATGCGCCATGATAATTCGTTCCCTCGACACGTCCACGCCGCCTCGGCGAAGAACGCTCAAGACAGATTCGTAGGACAAGCCGTGAAAGCCATACCGCCTCACCTCAGTCTTTGTCAGTCGTCGCGGCAAGGCGATCAGCTGGGAGAGGCGCGGCAGGTTGTGATGAAACATCGTGTCAAAGCACGCGACCTGCGGCAGATCCGGCAACATTCGCAGCGCCGCCGCTATGGCGGCGAGGCTCTGGGGCATGTGCAGCGGCGCCAGCGGGACGAGCTGCTCAAGCTGGCCGACGACGTCTTCATCGATCAAGACGGGGTCGCTGAAGGCGGGCCCGCCGTGCACGACGCGATGACCCACGGCAACCAGCGACCCGGCGGCAGGTTCTCCAAGTGCGGCGTCGAGAAGCAACTCAAGGGCTGTGGCGTGATCGGGTATGGCTTGCGACGTTGGCGCGATGACCGCGCCACTACTGCTCACGAAGCGAAGCATGGCATCGCTGCCGCCAATGCGTTCAGCTCGCCCGGACCACGCGCGCTGCGAGACTGCTTGAGGCCTGAGGATTGCGGCCTTCACACTCGACGAGCCGACATTAATGACCAGAACATCTTCTGCCATCTCAACTCCCGTCAGCGTTGGCGCAACACCACATGCTGCCGTCGGCGCCTGCTTGACCGCAAGCACGGAGCTCGGCGCTTACTACCGTCGATTGCCAAATATCCTCAGCAAGAACTGGAAGAGGTTGATGAAGTCGAGGTAGAGGCTGAGCGCGCCAAAGCTTGTGGCGACGCCCAGGCCAGCCTGATCTCCGCCAAGCTTGTAGTAGGTCATCTTGAGGCGCTGCGTATCATACGCGATCAGGCCTGCGAAGACGAGCACACCCACGATGCTGACGACAAATGAGAAGCCCGGCGGGTTCCAGAACATCTGCACCAGTGAAGCGATCGCGAGGCCGAACAGCGCGATGATCAGGAAACTTCCGATACCCGACATGTCCTTCTTCGTTGTGTAGCCGAAGAGGCTCAACGCTCCGAACGCGGACGCGGTGATCAGGAAAGTGGAGACAAGCGAAGCGCCGGTATAGACCAGCCCAAGCACGCCCAGCGAGGCGCCGATCAGGGCGGAAATTGTCCAGTATAGCAAGCTCGCTCCGCTCGCCGAAGGCGAGCGCATCGCGAACATTGAGATCATCATGACGACAAGCGGCGCGAAAACCACGATCATGCCGACGCCCGTGTATTCGGCCAGGCGGCCGTCGGGAGTCAGCTGGAACATCAGATCCCGCACCGGGGGAACCATGCTTGTCAGGTAGGCCAGCCCGGCGGACAGAACGAGGCCGAGCGCGACCTTGTTGTAGACGCCAAGCATGAAGCGCCGAAGTCCGAGGTCGACGGACATGTCGACCGTGGATCGAGCGTGTTCTGCCGTTCCCCCGTCAATATCGGACATGTGAGACTCCCGAGCGGTGCTGCACAGATACTACGCGCAGAACCCGCCTCACCCTGACGTCGATACGCTAGTTTTCGGCGGCCCCGGACGTCCCAGGGACGTCATCCTTCGCGGCGATGGATGCCGCCGAGCTTGTTAAAGGTTCAGGGAAGCCGGGCGCTTGCCTAGGAACGTTGGCGCACCGAGCGGCTAGACGCACAGTCGGATGTCAGTTGTTGCGCCAACATTGCCCGAGCTCGGTGGACACGATATTCGATGGACTTCACCGAACAGCCGAGTATCGCGCTCGCCGCAGCCTGCGACATTCCATCGACCGCAGTCAGCATCAACGCGTCCTTGAGGCGGTGAGGCAGGTTGGCCAGGGCGATCGCTAAGTTCGCAAGGTCGTCCCGGACGATCAAATCCTCCTCTGGCGACAGCGCTTCGTCCCGAACCAGATCCACGGCCTCCGGGGGGCAATGTCCCATGAGCTTATGTCGAACTACCGCGCGGCGCGCGCGATCACGGCACTTGTTCAGCGCGATCGAACGCAGCCACACGCCAAATGAACGATCCGGATCAAACCGGGCGATCGCCTTCCAGGCGGACACAAACGCTTCCTGGACAACGTCGAAGGCTTCCTCTGCGTCGGGAACGCGTCGCCGCACGAAGCGGTAGAGCCCTTCCTTGTGGGCCGTCATGAGAGCGGAAAACGCAGCCCGATCGCCACCCACGGCCCTTCGCGCCAGATCGTCAGCACCACCTTCCAGGACGATACGCCGTAGCGGTGATTCCAGTGGTTTGAATGCGTCGATGGCTCTCGTCGAATGCATGGCTGCCCAATCCAACGGTTCTATCGAGAGGCTAGCCAGGGCCGGGTCGTTCAACTTGACTGGGATCAAGAACGCCCCAGCGAGGTGGAAAGTCTATCTCATACCGTACGGACCATTGCTGACGTGGACGGCAATGTGCAGTACACTCCAAGGACAAAGGCTGTTGGTGCGTATAGCTGGCAAAGGTTGGCGGCCATCGGACCTCGGGGAGAATGTCGTGAAAGATCTCGGCCATCGCCTGGGGGCTCTCGGCGATCTCGGGCGGCATCCGGACTTGAGCGGCCTCGAAGAGGCTGTCTGGGCAGATGTTGATGCTCGCGCCGTTCGGCAGATGCCCACTAGATTCGCGGTCGTGCTTTGTGTCTTGACGGCCCCGATCGCATTCGGCGTCGGTGCAGCGGCAGCCGCAGCCAATGTCCAGCGCACTGCTTTGTCCGTCTTTGCGATTCATCCGGATAACGCGCCCTCCACTCTCCTTGGCGGATGATGGCCTTGTCTATGATCTGGCGCAAGGTGTTTGCTACCGCCATCGTTGCACTCTTGGCTGGGGCGGCCGGCGTTTATGCCGGATTTGCTCTTTTCGGGACGTCAACTCACCCGGCGCACAACTCGCTCGACGCGATCGTGCATCGTGAACTTAATCTGAGTACGGACCAGGATCGCCAGATTAGCAGGATCGAAGCGACCTACGCTGACCGCAAGCTTGTGCTTGAAGCCGAAATACGTTTGGCGACGCGCGAGATCGCAGCAGCGGTCATGGATGACAAGACATACAGTGATCGCGTCCGAAGCGGCATCGGCGCTTTCCACACCGCCATGGGCAAGCTCCAGGAAGAAACGATCCTGCACGTCTTCGAGATGCGGGGCGCCCTTACTCCTGCTCAGCAGAGCAAGTTCGATGTAATCGTGCAGGCCGAACTCTTGCGTTCGGTCGGTGAAAATTCCCGTCGCTGAGAAATCTCACGTAGGCGGCTGGCCACTACTCCGCCGCCCCAGGCTAGAACCTGGCCCGAGCCACTGATTGCGCCTGCAGCGCAACGCCGGTCCAGCTGGGAAGTCCACAGCAACTGCTTGAGACAAATCAAACGGCCTTTTGCGTCACCTAGTAAGAATCAGGCTAATCGCAAAAGGAGAGACATCATGATGTCGAGAGTTTCAGCCATCGTCGCCATCGCAGCCTTGGGCTTGGGCGCGTGCACGACCGCAGTCCCAGAGACCCACTTTCACGGACCGAAAAGCCCTGCGATGAAAGATTCCGATATGCAGGCGTCGGCAGCCGCCTGTCCAGTCGACGGCACGCACTCGATGCCCGGCCCACGCGGCGCCACGATGAGTAAGGATAGCCACCCAGGCTGCCAGCCGGCGCAGGATACCGACAAGAAATAGTTCGACAGTTCAATCAAAGTTCGAGCCGGAGACGCCAGTTCTCCGGCTCGACATTCTTGAGCGCGCAATTTCTCCACCGAGTGCCGTCACTCCTCCTGCGGACATCACCGCCGAGTACCATCGGTCCGACACGAAGCTGTAAGAGCGGAAACGCTACTGCTTGGGCCGGCCACCGTGGCGAGTCAGCCAGTCTTCGAGTTCCGCGATCTCCTTTTTCTGCGCATCGATAGTCTTTTGAGCCATCTTCTTGGCTTCCGCATCGTCCCCGCGCTTGATGAGGATTTCGGACATCGCGACGCCGCCTCGGTGATGCTCGATCATTTTCAACGCCCAGGCTCGGTCCGCGTCTGTATCCTGGGCAGCCATCATGCCTTTGTGCATCGCCTGCATGGAGGCATCGTACTCTTTTGCAGCCGTGGATTGTTCGGCAGAAGCCTGCGGCTTGGCGCCCGACGTCGATGATTGTTGGGCCAGGACTGGGGAGGCCGCAAGCACAAGCGCTGCTATAACGAAAGCGAGTTTCTGCATGTGTCATCTCCTCAGTGGAAAGTCTTCAGCGCGGCGCGGCACGCGCGCTCGCATGAACGGCAGGTCTCCGCGCAGATGCGGCAGTGCGCGTGCATGTCGGCATGGCGTTCGCATTCTTCTGCGCAAGCAGCGCAAGCGTCGCCACAGACCTGGAGGAGTTTCTGAATGAGCTCCTCGTTTGAGCCAGTGCGACGCGCGCCAATAGCCGCCGTCGCGCGGCAAACATCGGCGCAGTCCAGGTTGAGCCGGATGCACTGGCGCAGACCCATGACATGCTCTTCGCCCAGACAGGCGTCGGCGCAGACGCTGCACACCTGAGCGCAGTCGAGACACTCTTCGATACATTGGATGAGGCTGTCGTTGGTGTTCCCACGAACGTCGGGGTGCGTGCTGATCATTTCTTGAACGTGCATTTTTTCACCTCGGCTTCACTAGGGCGTAGGTGAGGTAAAACAGATGCATCCCTCGCCGGTTCCGGCGCGTGCGTTCCCAAGCGGCAAGAGCAAGGATATCGTCCGAGGGATCAAGCGTTCCAATGCGTATCTACATCTGATGTGCGTCCTCACTGCGCCGCCCATCTGCTCTCATAAGATAAGTTCTTTTGTGAAACTCGGCGTCGCCAAAGCCAAATTATCGGCGGCGAGGGTCGCTCGAAACTTTTTTGCGGCCGCGCTGTAAAAAGTTCGTCCTTAACGGGCAACGGGCGTCGGTTTCGGACACGCGCTGCTTCTGCGGCCCAGGGTTGGGGGAGGGACGCAGATTCGATGGATCGAAACGCGCTCCGATTTAAACCGTATGAGCGAAGACCCCGTATCCAGCACGTTTAGGCGCGCTGTAGGATAGTCCCTCATTCGCAGCCGAAAAATCAGCGAAGTGTTGAGCAATGTCTTCGCTATACGAAAAGCCTACCGCAGGACGTCCGAACCTAGTCCAAATAACTACGTGTTTCCCGTATACGTCCCGAACACGCTCTGCTTGCCCTCGGCGTCAAAGGCGATGACATGGTAGGCGTCGGCTGCGCCATTGGGTTGCTCCATCCCTGGCGAGCCTCGCGGCATGCCCGGCACCGCTATTCCAATCAGCCCCCTCGGCTTCTGGTCGAGAAGCCGGAGAATGTCGCTCGCCGGCACATGACCCTCCACCACCAGGCCATCGACGACGGCCGTGTGACACGATCCGAGTCCTGCAGGGACGCCGACCTTTTGCTTGTAGGCCTGGAGATCGGGAACATCGATCATCGCCACCGTGAATCGCCCTGTCTTCTCCATCAGCCCGGTCCAGACGTGGCAACACGGGCAGCCGACGTCGCGGCTGACCTGCATGTTATAGATGCGTGGTGTCTGCTGACAGGCAGCCAACGCTGCGCTGCCCAGCCAGACAAGCACTGCCCTGCGTTGCAAACCTTCTAACCCATAAATCATGCAAGCCTCTCCAGACTGGACGTCACTGCTTGGTTATGCGGCTGATCTTCGTTGGTTCTGTCGCGCTCTGAAGATCAAACGAGACCATATCGCCCACCTTGAGGTCCTTGAGCATGGTCGGATCGGCCACGGTAAAACCCATTGTCATCGCGTCCCACTTCACTTCGGGAATAGCCTGGTGATTGAGCGTAACGCCGCCCGAGACGGCATCGACAGCCACGATCTTGCCGGTGCTTGTTATTGGCCCCGCAGCCGGTGTCGCGGCGGACATGGCCATGTCAGGCATGGCGGCAGGCGGCGCTACGGCTTCAGCCGCAGGCGTCGTCACTACGGGAGCCGATGTTTCAGGTGAACAACCGGCGACGGCAAGACCAAGGGCGGCGATCCAGATCGTTTTCTGCATGTCAGACTCCAATATTATCAGACCGGCTTTTCAGTGCGTGTGGGTATAGCTCGGCCGCGGCGCCGGATAATGAGGTAAGCCGCGGGAATAACAAAGAGAGAGAGCAGCGGGGCTGTGATCATGCCGCCAACCAGAGGAGCTGCAATCCGACGCATGACTTCCCCGCCGGCGCCCCCGGTCCAGAGGATCGGCAAGAGACCGGCAAGCACCACCGCAACCGTCATGGTTTTCGGACGGAGGCGAAGCAATGCCCCTTCACGGATCGCGGCGACGACGGTCACGTCATCAAGCGGCTCACCTCGTCGCGCGCGGTCGTCCAGGGCATTGCGCAGATAAAGGAGCATCACGACGCCAAACTCGGCTGCCAGGCCTGCCAAAGCGATGAACCCCACGCCGACGGCGACCGACAAATCATAGCCAAGCAGGTAGACAAGCCAGATGCCGCCCGTGAGTGCAAACGGGATGCTGGCCATGACGATCAACGCCTCGTCGAAACGCCGGAAGGCCAGGTAGAGCAGCAGGAACACGATGACCAACGTCACCGGGCCGATCACGGCAAGCCGCTCGCTTGCGCGGGCGAGGTATTCGAACTGACCGGCATAGCTGGCCGTGACCCCAGCTGGCAGCTCAGCCTGCGCAACAGCATCACTGAGATCCCGGACGACCGAGGCGATGTCACGCCCCCGCACGTCGACATAGACGAAGGCAGCCAGGCGGCCATTCTCGCTCCGGATCATCGAAGGTCCATCGGTGACGCTGATGCGTGCGACATCGCTCAGCGTCAGCAACAGCCCGGTGTCCGTGACGATCGGCAACACGGCGAGCCGTTCAGGCGTGTCGCGCAACTCACGCGGATAGCGCAGGCTGATCGGATAGCGCGCTCTGCCCTCGACGAACTGACCGATCACCTCGCCGCCAATTGCACCGGAGACAATCTCCTGCACGTCAGCAATGTTGAGCCCCAGGCGGCTCGCCGCCACACGGTCGATCTCGACGTCCAGAAAGCGTCCGCTGCCGAGGCGCTCGGCTGCGGCCGACGAAACACCCGGCACGGCCTTGGCGAGCTGCTCCACCACACGGGCGGCCTGATCGAGCGCGGCCAGCTCTGCGCCAGAGAGCTTCACGCCAATGGGGCTTTTGACGCCGGTCGCCTGCATGTCGATGCGGTTCCGGATCGGCGGCACCCAGACATTGGTCAGGCCAGGGACGCGCACACGCGCATCGAGTTCCGCGATGATGCCGTCTGTAGTCATGCCGGGACGCCATTCGGAAAGCGGCTTCAGCTGGACCGTCGTCTCGAACATTTCGAGCGGCGCGGGGTCCGTCGCCGTCTCCGCGCGTCCCGCCTTGCCAAAGACCCGTTTGACCTCGGGCACCGTCTTGATGAGGCGGTCGGTCTGCTGGAGGAGTTCAGAGGCCTTGGCAGCGGACAGGCCCGGCAGCGCCGTTGGCATATAGAGAAGATCGCCCTCGTCCATGGCCGGCATGAACTCCGCGCCGGAGCGCGCGAGCGGCCATGCTGCGGTCGCCAGTGCCAGCACTGCAGCGGCAATGATCAGGCCTGGCCGCTTGAGGGCGAGGTCCAGCGCCGGCCGGTAGACCGCGGCCAGAGCCCGGTTCACCGGATTTGCGCGCTCATCCGGAATGCGTCCCCGGATCCAGTAACCCATCAGGACAGGCGTCAAGGTGACGGCGAGGCCGGCTGCCGCCGCCATGGCGTAGGTCTTGGTGAAGGCAAGCGGCGCGAACAGCCTACCCTCCTGCGCTTCCAGCGTGAACACGGGCAGGAATGAGAGCGTGATGATCATCAGGCTGAAGAACAGCGCTGGCCCGACCTCAAGCGAGGCGTCCGTGATGACCCGCCAATGATCGGCGCCCGTCGGCATATGCCCGCCATGGTCTGCGCGCCACTGCTCCAGTCGCTTGTGCGCGTTCTCGACCATGACGATTGCCGCATCGACCATTGCGCCAATGGCGATCGCGATGCCGCCGAGCGACATGATGTTGGCCTCGACCCCCTGCGCGCGCATGACCAGAAAGGCTGCCGCGATGCCGAGCGGCAAGGTTACGATGGCCACGAGCGCCGACCGGAGGTGGAAAAGGAACAGTGCGCAGACCAGCGCGACGACGATGAATTCTTCGATCAGTTTGTGGGAGAGGTTCTCGACCGCCCGATCGATCAGGCCTGAGCGATCATAGGTCGTGACAACCTCGACGCCCGCCGGAAGCCGCTCTTTCAGGCTTTCCAGCCTGGCCTCAACGCCTGCGATGACCTCGCGTGGATTGGCGCCGGAACGCATGACGATGACGCCGCCAGCAACTTCACCTTCGCCATCGAGTTCGGCAATTCCGCGCCGCATCTGTGGACCGACTTCGACCCAGGCCACGTCGCCGAGCGTTACTGCAGTGCTGACACCCGCCGCCTTGATGGGGATGCTCTGAAAATCCTCCAGGGTCCGCAGATAGCCGCTTGCGCGCACGACGTGCTCGGCCTCAGCGATCTCTATGGACGCTCCGCCCGCTTCCTGGTTGGCCCTCGCCACGGCGTCAGCCACCATCCGTTGCGAGACGCCATAGCCGGCCATCTTCTGCGGATCGAGGACGATCTGGTATTGCCGGACCATGCCGCCGATGGGGGCGACTTCAGCGACGCCCGGCACGGACTTCAGTTCGAACGCCAGTAGCCAATCCTGCAACGCGCGAAGCTGACTGAGGTCGTGACCGCCTGTGCGGTCGACCAGCGCATACTGGTAAATCCAGCCGACCCCCGTTGCATCAGGACCAATGCTCGAGCGCGCCGCCTCAGGCAGGCGCTCACGGGCCTGGCTTATGTATTCGAGCACGCGCGAGCGCGCCCAATAGAGATCGACGCCTTCCTCGAAAATCACATAGACGAAGCTGTCGCCAAAGAAGGAATAGCCTCGGACACTGCGCGCGCCTGGCACGGACAGCATCGCCGTACTCATGGGATAGGTGACTTGGTCCTCGACAATCTGCGGCGCTTGCCCCGGATAGCTGGTCCTCACAACAACCTGTACGTCCGAGAGATCCGGCAAGGCGTCGACGGGTGCTGACCTGATCGCCAACGCGCCTGCGCCCGCAAGCGCAAGCGCTGCGATCACGACGAGGAAGCGGTTGGCGACTGACCAGCGGATGATGGCAGCAATCATCGCGCAGCGCCGATCTTGCGAAGAGCTGTCAACTCATAGCCGGCGCCGACCTTGCGAAACGAGAATTCCACTGCATCGCCTACGGCAATGGAGCGTTCGACCGCGCCCCAGCCAAACGCCATGGTCATCTCCGGCCAGCTGAGCTGCGGCACCGGCGCGTGCGCGAGCGTGACGCCGCTGGCGTCGATGGCCGTTACCTGACCTGTCGCTGTATAAGTCTCTGGCGCATCCGACGATGTCCCGCGCAGGCGTTCAAGCACGCCCGTCAGGTTGGCCTCGGAGTCGATCAGGAATTGTCCGGACGCTACGACGCGCTGGCCTTCGGCGACGCCTGACGTGATCTCAAGGCGATCGCCAAAGGCCGCACCGAGCGTCACTTCAACCGGCTCAAATCCTCCATTGTCGCCCGCAACGATGACAAGCGCCCTTCGACCTGTGCGGATCACGGCTTCGGCGGGCACAGTGATCGCATCTTTTGCTGCGGCGGCAGACAAGGCCACATCGCCTGTCATGCCGGGCCGGAGCCGGCCGTCACGATTGTCGAGCGCGACCCGCACGTCGACGGTGCGATTTGCGAGATTGGCAGCCGGGAGAATTGCGTCGATGCGGCCGGCGAAGTTCTCGCCTGCAAAAGCTGGAAAGCTCACACGCGCGGTGGCGCCAGGCTTCAAACCACCGATGGCGCCTTGCGGCACCGACGCCACGAGCCAGACCGGCGACAGCCCACTGATCGTGGCGATCGGCGCACCCGCTCCAAGCGCTGCGCCGGGGCGTGCATCGAGTGTAACCAGGGCGCCCGAAGCAGGCGAGCGCACCGTGAAGCTGGTGGCCGCGACATTGCGCCGTTCGGCCGCTGCAATTGCCTCCTGGGGAATACCCAGCGCATCGAGCCGGCGGCGCGCTGCGGCCGCAAGCGGCGCGTCGGCTCCCGCACGTAGCGCGAGATACTCGGCCAGGGCCCCGCTCCAGGCTGGAACCCGGATGTCGACCAAGGGATCGCCCACGCGCACGACATCGCCGACGGCGCGGCCATGGCCGCGATCGACGAAACCCTCCTGCTTGGCCTGCACCGTCGCAAGGGAGCGATCATTATAGGTTAGCGTGCCGGAAGCCCGGACCATGGCTGTCGCCGATGTCCGCTCGACAGTGGAGAAACGGACACCCAGGTTCTGCACGACACCGGGGCTGATGACGACGCCTGCCTGCGCCTGTGGCTCGCCCGCATAACGTGGCACGAGCTCCATATCCATGAAAGGCGACTTGCCTGGCGTGTCGAAATGCGTGTCCGGAACCATGGGATCATACCAGTAGAGCACGGCCCGATCGTCCGTCACCGCGACAGTCTGTTGCCGCCCCAGCCAGAATCCCGCGACTCCGATAGCGCCTGCCGCCAGGACCAACGCCGCGATCGTGAGAACATGCTTGCGCGTCATTGTCCGCCCTCCCCGTATTCGAGGATCAGATAGGCGCCAGCACGGCTTAGCAGGCGTTGCAGTTCGAGCCGATCAAGGTCGACTTCGCGCGCTTCGAGCCGCAAAGCGAACACTGACGCAAGCTGTGAAGCGCCCGCTGCATGCTGGGCAATTGCGAGCTCTTCCCGCTTAGTCGCTAAAGGCGCGACAACGTCGTTCAAGCGTTTGAGACGCTGCTGCAGACTGGCGTGCTCGGCCAGTCGCGACTCCAACATGGCGAGATGCTCGCGCAGTACAGCGTTCCCCAGCAGCCCGGCGCGCCGCACATCAGCCCTGCGGGCATCAATCAGGGGCGCCTGCCGGTCAGACTGGAAGAGCGGGAGGCTGAACTTCAATCCGAATGAGACCATGTCCCCAAAACTTGGATCGCGGCGGCCATACATGAGCGACCATGACCAGTCCGGATCGCGAGCCGCCCGCGCCAGGTCAAGAGCCGCTTCGGCGCGGCCGAGGTCCGCTGCCGAGCCTGCCAGCTCGACGTGATGCTCCACGTGCGCGCGGAGCGCTGCAGGATCGATCTCGAACGCTGGCGCCGAAGCGCTGATGCCGTCCCTTCCGACGGGCCCGATCCAACGCTCAAGCTCGGCGCGCGCCATCGCGGCATCCGACTGTGCGGCAGCAACGCGATCCTGAAGACGGGCAATGGTCAACTTGACCTCGAGCGCGGCATCGGAAGTCGAAGACCCGGCGCCGACGCCTGCGACGGTGGCGCTTTCGAGGTCGGTTGCCTCGCGCTCAAGAATCGCAAGCGTCCTGAGCTTTGCTTCAGCATAGTAGAGATCAGTCCAGGCATTGGCGGCAGCGAGTTGCGCCTCCAGCCGAGCAATCCCGATGCCGGCTTCCGAAGCGCGGACATCGGCCTGCGCGACCCCTTCCCTTGCGCGACGCGTGGCAGCGCTCGGAACGTCCTGCATGACGCCGATGGTCGCCATGGTCATGTCGTCCCGGTCGAGCCTGAACCTGTCGGCGCCGCTGATGGGCAGGTTGTCGATACCCAGCGCCAGCTGCGGATCAGGTAACTGGCCGGCGGGCCTGACGGAGCGCTGGGCGCTGTTCAGGGCTTCTCGCTCCGCCTCGACGGTCGGAGAGGTGCTCGCCGCGCGCTCAAGGGCCTGCGCAAAGGTGACGGGGTCCGCCCACGCGGCCGGCGCAATGCCGACGGCGCAGGACAATAGCCATGCGTAACGCATGTGATGTCCGTTCATGAATGTGGATGCTTGCGACGCTTATCTTGCGCGTCGCGCTCAGCAGTCACGCCGTACGCGGCGGACGCCAGAGCCCGGATGAAATGGCTGTGGGCGCCGGCTGCTGATTGCGCGGAGAGAGTGCGACGACGACTTCCGCACGTGCAATCGTCAGCACCGGCTGGAGCGGTTCGACCGCCTGAGCCGTGCGGCAGGACTGTCCGAGCTGACAATCGAGCGACTTGCCGTGATGGTCTGACGGCTGCGGTTCAGGCTTCTGGCCGGGACAGCAATCGTGCGACGCCGCAGCAGCCGCCTGTTTGTAGGGACAGGCCTGCGCCGCCCAGGCGCTCGCAACACCACCGACGGTGAGCGAGAAAGCGACTAACAGTGTGAGCCAAATCCGGCGCATAATCCTTATGTGATGCAAGAAGGACAACATTGCGTCAACGACAATGAAGAAATGTAAGAGGCGCAATGTCGTCGGCCAGCATCTGGCGGCTCACCCGGAAAGATACGTTTACCATTTTAGCGCCCGCCCAATCACCACGGCCCCGACCGCAGAGCAAAGGAGAATTGCCGCCAAATACCAGCTCGCGACATAGAGCGCCGTGTCCATCTGGCAGCAGCTGGAATAAGCAATTGCGGCAATGCTTCCGGACACGCCGCCAATTGCTGCGCCCGCCAACGTCAGCCGCGTCGGACCAAGGCCGCGAACAGCAAGAAACAGTGCTACAGCGATAGGAACCGCGAGCAGCGGAATGCGATAGAGACACTCGGGCATTCCACCGCCTACCCAGGCGTTCATTCGCGCCTCAGGCGGCGTCAGAAGGAAAGCACCCATCGCGATTGCAGCGCTTGCCGCTACAAACAAAGCCGCTGGCGCTGCGGCACGCCTGGCGTTCGTATTCGGTCGGGCAAGTTCGAGGAGCAGCGGCAAGGCGGCAGCCAACGCCACAACGCCAAACGCCGCCTTGAGCAACACGATTGTCAGGGAGCTCCCGAAATCCTCGCGAACCCCGAAAACGGTCACAACCATGGCGAAAGATACCGCCAACCCCGCAATACCGGCAATCGCCAACCGCCTCTCGGCGATGTATCGCGGGGTTGCGCCCGTGTCGTGCGCCAGCGCATCAATCAAGCGATCGGTTTTCATGCCACGTCCTTGCTGGCGGAGAGAGCCATAAGCTTTTTCAATCCTCGGTGAAGATTGATCTTCACGTCTGCCTCCGACACGCCCATCCGCTGGGCCGCCTCCTTCGAAGTAAATTCCTCCAGCTTTACCAATCGAATGGCCGTGCTCTGCTTGGCAGGAAGATGTTTGAGCAGGGCTGCGATATCGCGTGCTGGATCGCTAGCATCCGCCACATCGCCCGAAAACAGATCGTCGATGTCATCGACAGGTACAAACTGGCGCGACGCCGGCGCGCGCCTGTAGTGGTCAATCAGCTTGTAGCGCGCGATGGCGTAGACCCAGGCCGTTATGCGGCGTGATGGATCGTAACTGTGCCGGTGCAGGTGAATGGCGAGAAGGGTTTCCTGCACGAGATCCTCGGCGTGCGCCACGTCCTCCGATCGGAGCTTGCGGCGAAAAAAGGTACGAAACATCCCGCCGAGGCGGTCAAGGAATTGACGATAGGCGGCAGTGTCTCCCTGAAGTCCCTTTGTTATCAAAACATGCAGGCCTTCCTCATAAGCGCTCACGTGTCGTCCCCATCGCCGTTCCGAGCCAAGCTGTGGCGATCACATCAACCCCACAGCGCGGTCCACTATCCTGAGGTCGACGGACCCTTGTGACGCTCATTTTGTGCCCCCCCCCTCAGACCAAAGCCGCCCCCGGGTTCGGCGTCGAACCTGAATTTGGGGACCATCGCACCCGTTAAAGCGATCAAAATCCTTGGGGGTCGGTTACTGGTACGGAGTTGAGCGGCGCCAAGATACACCTCAGATAAAATTTAGCAGCGCCGAACAATGGCAATCGTCCAGAGCGCCCTGGATCGCGCAACTTCGACTCTTGCCAGCGCACCTAGTGTGCAGGGGTACGATGCCGCAAATCCCATCGGAAATCACGGCCAGATGATTGCGCAACATCTGGCGCTCGCGCTTCTGAGGAGGTGGCGCGACGGGATCAATGCGCGCCACCGCGCCGCGCGACGATTGAAACTCATCAAGCTGTATCGTTCGCGGCCCCGGTCGCGAAGCCATACATACAGACACGCTCTCCTCAGTCGCCCTGAACCGGAGACACAAACATGGACTCAGATCCTCGAGCCTCGCCATCCGCCGTCATTCTCTCCTCCCCTTCTCGCACAGCGGAGCCAAGCGCGAACACTCGAAGCAAAATTGGTCGCGACGGCGCAATCGTAGCGATGCTTGTGCTGATATCAGGCGCCGCCGCTTTGGCCGTCGGCCAGCACTGGCTCTCGCTTGCCGCTCTCACGCCGCTCGTCTTTGTCCTGCCATGCGCCGCGATCTTGGTCCTCTGCCTTCGTGGCGCGAGACAGAGTTCACGGCCAGAGTCCCACACCTAGAAGCATCTTACAGCGACCGGACTTCGGCATGACCAAAGTTCTTCGCATCTCACATGTTCGACCCCAGGAGATCAAAACAATGCGTACCATCCTTATCGCCCTCAGCGCGGCCTTCATTTCCCAGGCGGCCTGGGCTTCACCGCCCGATTTTCCCAATCATGGAAAACCCACCTTCGGCGCTCACGTCAGCAATCCTTGCGGCGCCCAACAACATGGACCCCGTGCAGATATCGGCCGGCAAGCTCTGGTGAACAATTGCAATCAATTGCACATGAAGCTGCAAGCATCGCCGAACGACGCCGATCTGCAAGGTCGCTGTGATCGCGCAGCAAAGGCTTTGAGCGGCAGGTTGTGTGGACCTGGGAGAACTGCCTACAAATCGGCCGGATGAGACCGTCCCCATGCTTCTGCAACGACGCCGCGGGAATTTGAGCCTGAGAGAATTTGTAGCTCAATTCCGATGGGGCACTGCCGTGAAAACGCATAACGCCACAGGCGCCAACAGCGGGGAGCAACCAACGCTGCTCCCCGCCCCGAGATCACTCAGCGGCCACGGCGACGTAACCGGCGTCTGTCAGTTCAAAATCGCCCGCTGCCATTGACGTGACGAGAAAGTCTGGCAGGTAGGCGACGCCAGCAAACGCCTCTTCGACTTTCGTCGCAAGCGCCTCGCGCTTCAGCTTGGCATAGGCCTTTAACAGGTCCGCACGATTGTTGTCGGTCATGCTCTCAATACCCGGCGCCGTTTCGATCGCTGCGATCAGTTGCGCCTTAGACAAACGTGTCCAATAGCCTGCATCCGCGCGCCAGTGGTCGCCCATGTCGATGTCGAGCGCCATCGCGAGGCGATCGGCGCAGGCGCGCCTCTCCTCGTCGACAACAGCTCCCTTCTCGTGCGTCAGATCGATCGCAGAAGCCGTCAGAATCGCGAGGATGTTCAAGAGGTCAGGCACGGACTGGGAAAGCGCCCAAGGGAGAACCTCGGCTTCTTCCTGTGGGAGCCCGTCGGCAAAGGTGTTGCGACCTGCGGCGAGAGGGTCTCCATCACCAACGCGACTCGCATGCGCAGAAATCCCAACGCCTGGGAGTTCGCACCTGAACTGGGACCGCAGGATGATTGCTGCGACGGCGACAGCCAGAGCCATATCGGGTTGCTCGGCGAGTCGTGCCCGAATTGCGTGCGTCCGCACCTGCGAAAGGTCTCGAATAACAGCCTTCGGCAGATCAATGCTGCATATATTCTCGTGCCCGGTTGGCTCGCTTTCGGGCGGGATCTCTTCACCGGCGGCATCCTTCGCAGACTTCGCGAGAATGGCGCGGACCGCCTTCTCATCGTCCTGCCGAATGAACCCGCATGTGGCGCATGAATGTCCGTCGTAATCGATCGAAAGCACGACGCCCGCATGGGCGATCAGCGTCGGCGGCCAGACGCGTGCGGCTTGACGGATGGTTTCCAGTCGGCCGGCGAGCGTGTCACGGGCTTCCCAGCGCGGATCGTCCTCGACGCTGTCCTGGTCAAGCGCTTCGTCGAGCGTGTCGATCTCGGATTGCAAACGCTGAAGCTCCGCCTTTTCTTCCGGCGTCGCGTCGCGCCAGATGGGCTGAAGGCGTGAAGCGGCATAGCCATCAGGGCGTCCCTGTCCAAGATGGGCGTCGACCCAGCCCCATCCCTGATCAAGCCAGGCTTGTCGCCCGGCTTCGAGTTTTTCTTCGGCCAGTCGGGCAACCAACGCTGGATCATCGATATACACTGCATCAACATCAAACAGATCACTTGTGACCGCGCCGCCTGCGCGTTCGTAGGCCTCGAGTCCAATGTATTTCACGAGACGGTCTGACGCGCGAACGCGCCCTTCCATCAGCCTTGCGCGCACCGACGTCGCGTGAGTCACCGGCTTTCCCAGGCTTTTGAACACCGCGTCCTGCTGCGCGTGATCCTCGACAAGGCAGAAGGCGCGCGCCGCATCGAGGCTGACATCGCCCCGCTTCCACGCAGCCTTGATCCGGGGCGACAATCCCGAAAGCGCGAGTCGCTGATCGACGTGGCGGCGTGTCACGCCAAAGCGACGCGCAACATCCTCAGGTGTCCCGCCATCGGCAATCAGCGCGCCATAAGCTTCCACCTCGTCAATCGCGTCCATGCCAACGCGATGAACATTCTCGGTCAGCGAAACTTCGCGACCCTCTCCGATCGGCACAATATTGCAGGCAACCGGATGATCTTTCGGAATGATCTTGTCGCGCGCCAGTAGCTTCAACGCCGCCAGCCTTCGCCCGCCTGCATCGACTTCGAATTTTCCTTCTGCGGTCTCGACGACACACAGATTCTGCAGAAGTCCGCGCGCAGCGATGGAAGCGGCGAGCATGTCGATGTCGACCTTGCGGTCTGTCTTGCGGACATTGCGTGGCGACGGGATGAGTCTGTTGAGCGGAATCATTTGAATTGCGGATGTCATGTGGAACTCCTTCGAGCTCCCGGTTGCAGACTGCGATGCCGGGGGCCGCTCTGGCGGCCGACAACGGCGTCGCCTGCCGGTGAGGACGCCGCTCAAGGGCGAAGAGCGCAGCGTCCCTTGAACGGCGGACGCGGCAGGCGATGACGCAGAGGCCACGCCGAGCGGCTGAAGGCAGCAACGCGGCAAATAGCCAAGCGCTTGCTCAAGCTGCAGTCAGCTGACCGATTTTGAATCTCCGCTAGTCGCCTGAAAAGAGCACGAGATCTTATCGACCGGTCGTCGGATCGCAGCTTCCACCTACACCACAGCTCGCGCCATCTGCGCTGGCAGGCTCGCACGCGCACGACGCAGCACGCCTGCGCTTCGCCTCCCCTCGCAGCCACAGGAACAGCGCCGACGCCGCCAGCGCCACCAGGATGGCGTCGCAAGCCAGTTGCCCCCACGACCTTCCGAACAGTCCGCTTGCAGCAGCACTCGCGACTCCCGCGCCACCTGCCACTCCCAACAGGGGCAGCAGCAGCGGGGCACAGCACGCCGCGCACGCAACGCCCACGCCAGCAATGACCTTCCAGCGTCCTGGTTTAACCATCGGCGGCATCCCTTCGCGTTGTTGACAGGGCCAGCGTGCATCCTCAGGTAACATGAGGTGCAAGCGGAAAGTTAGGTGCGGGCATCATGGCGGGCATGTGCATTGGCCAAGCGGCGGAACGGTCGGGCTGCACCGTCGCGACCGTGCGCCATTACGAAGATGAAGGCTTGCTGAAGGGCATTGGGCGCGCGCCGAACGGCCGCCGCGTGTACGGCTGGCCTGACATTCACCGCCTGCGCTTCGTTCGCCGGTGTCGTGACCTGGGCTTCAGCATTGACGACGTGCGCTCGCTGCTGGGCGCGACCGATGCATTATCGCCTGACTGTCTGGCGGTGCGTGACATGGCTGTTGCCCACATCGACCGGCTGCGTGTGATGCGTGCGGAAATCGACGCCCTGGAACAGTCCCTGTCGTCGCTGGCGAACACCTGCAATGAGGCATGCGCCACCGGCCGGTCATCAGTCTGCACGATCGTGGAAGACCTGGCCGCCACAGCCTCAGGCTGACCGAGGCATCAACAGAATGACGGCCGCTCCACAAAGGCAGAGCGCCGCGCCCACAACGTCCCACTGGTCGGGCCGGATCTTTTCAACGGCCCAAAGCCAGCAAACTGAAGCAACGATGTAGACGCCGCCGTAAGCCGCGTATGCGCGTCCAGCGTGACCGACTGGCACCAACGCAAGCAACCATGCAAATGCGATCAACGCCAGAACGCCGGGCACCAGCCACCACGGTGACTTGCCTAGCCGAATCCAAGCCCAGAATGCAAAGCACCCTGCAATCTCTGCAAGTGCTGCCCCGATGTAGATGGCGATGATGGATGCGTTCATGCAGGCTAAATACAACTGTAGACCGCGCAAACAAACCCCGTGACGAAAGAGAGCTATGGCGCCGTCATGGGCGCCATGAATATTCCAGCGACCGCGACACGCTTTCGCACCACTCACTGCCGCCGC
Organism: Hyphomonadaceae bacterium UBA7672; assembly: GCA_002483135.1. GTDB lineage: Bacteria > Pseudomonadota > Alphaproteobacteria > Caulobacterales > Hyphomonadaceae > UBA7672. The sequence goes on from DLHI01000026.1 coordinate 21,878, forward strand.
ACTTTGGTCGACCTCGCAGTCCTATGATCCCGTCATCCTGGCGATCCTCGCCGGATCGGTCACTCTCGTTGCTGGGTTCTGGCTCGCAACGGCGCTTTCGCGGCGCCGTACCTCGGATTGAACGATACCGTGATCGACCAACCTGATTGCAAAGCGTGGCGGTCAGCGCCCCAGCGCCAGCCCGCGCTGGACAGCAGGACGCTCGCCGACTTCGACGAACCAGCGCCGGACGTTGGGCGTCTCGCCGACAAGATCCGGAGTGTTGCGCGCCATCGAGTCCAGCGCCACCCGTATCCAGGGAAACACCGCGATGTCGGCAATCGAGTAGTCGCCGACAAGAAACGCCTTCTCTCCCAGGCGTCTCTCCATGACACGCACCAGTCGCGCAGCCTCTTTCGAGAAGCGCGCGATTGCATAGGGACATTTTTCCGGGGCAATGCTGCGGAAGTGGTGGGACTGCCCGAACATCGGGCCGACATTGGCGACCTGCCAGACCGTCCAGCTGATGCACTCGGCCCGCCCTGCCGGTGTCTCAGGCAATAGTCGACCGAACTTCTCGGCGAGGTAGATCAGAATCGACGCAGATTCGAAGACCGTCACCGGCGTGTCTTCCCCGTTGTCGATGATCGCAGGGATTTTCGAGTTGGGGTTGATGCGCCTGAATTCTGGCTTGAACTGCTCGCCCTGCTCTAGATTGACGAAGTGAACGCGATAGGCCGCTTCGCACTCCTCCAGCATGATGGATATCTTGCGCCCGTTCGGGCTCCGTGCGGCATAGAAATCAATCATCGCGTGTGCCCCTGCACGACCCGCCACCGCAATCGTCAAAAATCGCGGCTCCATCTTGCGTCGGTCTTTATATTTCTATATTTCCCGAAACATGAAAGCAAAGCAAGCGATATCCGCTCTCTCCGCCCTTGCCCATGATGGGCGGCTCGCGGCCTTTCGCCTTCTGATCAAGGCGGGGCCAGAGGGCATGGCGGCAGGCGACGTTGCCGCGCGCCTCAAAATGCCGCCGTCATCGCTTTCAACGAACCTGCTGCTTCTTTCGAACGCTGGCCTCGTCTCTTCGCGTCGCGATGGCCGCTCCATCATCTATCGTGCAGACTACGGCGCAATGCGCGACCTGCTCGGCTTCCTCATCGAAGACTGCTGCAACGGCTCATCTGAAATCTGCACACCGCTCGCCGCTACGCTCACAACCTGCGCTCCCGGAAAGTGCCGCTGATGCCCGATGATCGCGTCTATAACGTGCTATTCCTCTGCACCGGCAACTCCGCCCGCTCCATTCTCGCAGAGGTCCTGCTCAACCAGGGCGGCAAGGGGCGATTCAAGGCCTATTCGGCGGGATCGTTTCCGAAGGGCGAGGTGAACCCTCATGCAATCCGACTGCTGGAGACCCTGAAGCTTCCGACGGACGGCCTTCGGTCGAAGTCCTGGGACGAGTTCGCCAAGCCGGGCGCGCCACCGCTCGATTTCATCATCACCGTCTGCGACAACGCTGCGGGCGAGATATGCCCGATCTGGCCAGGCAAGCCAGTGACCGCGCACTGGGGCATTCCTGATCCGGCCGCCGCCGAAGGATCGGACGCGGAGATCGCCGCGGCGTTTGCAACGGCTGCCCGCCAACTCCGCGCGCGGATTGACCTGTTTCTCAACCTGCCGCTGGCGTCGATTGATCGCATGACGATCCAGAACCGCTTGAAGGACATCCAGGCCAAGGCGAGCCAATCCGACAACGGCGCCGCATGACGACCAATTTGTCTCGTCAAGTCGCCGCAGAGCTTCTTGGTTCCATACTTCTCACCGGCACAGTCATCGGCTCGGGTATCCTCGCGAGCCGCCTTGCGGCCGGCAACGATGCGGTCGCGCTGCTCGGTAATACGCTGGCGACGGCGGCAATCCTCTATGTGCTGATCCACGCGCTCGGCCCCATCTCCGGCGCGCACTTCAATCCGGCCGTCACGCTGATCATGGCCCTGCGGCGTCACCTGACGCCGACGGTGGCCATTGTCTATATGCTTGCTCAGATCGCCGGCTGCATCCTCGGCGCATGGTTGGCGCACGCCATGTTCGAACTGCCAATCCTGCAGACCTCCACGCATGTCCGGGCCGGGCCGGCGCAAATGTTGAGCGAAGGCGTTGCAACCTTTGCCCTGCTCTTCGCCATCCTGTTCGTTTCGCGATGGAAAGCTGAGGCGGTCCCCACGGCGGTCGCGCTTGTGATCACTGCTGGCTATTGGTGGACAGCCAGCACATCCTTCGCCAACCCCGCGATCAGCATCGCGCGCGCTATGAGCGATACGTTCGCGGGCGTTCGTCCGGCAGACGTGCCCGGCTTCATCGCCGGCCAGATCGCGGGCGCCCTACTCGCCTGGGCCGCCAGCGTCGCACTCCTTCCGAAGGACAGGCAAACGTGAGCGCGAATTTCCCGGTCATCAGACGATGAGCACATTGCTCGAATACACTGTGAACGCGCGGCGTGTGGACAGCTCCGGCAGCGTTGCGAACGCCAAGAAGGCCGAGGTCGTGCTCGACACCGGACTTGGAGGCAGGTCCGACGCGCTGAATCCTGCAGAGTTGCTTTTGGCTTCGCTTGCTGGCTGCATGATCAAGGGCGCCGAGCGCGTCGCTCCTATGCTCAATTTTGACCTTCGCGGCATGACGGTCCGGCTGCACGCCGTCAGAACTGATGCGCCGCCTTCGATCAAGACGATCGACTATGAAATCGTGGTTGAGTCTGACGAACACGAACGACGCCTTGAGCTGCTGCATACAAACATCCGTAAATACGGCACCATCTCCAATACATTGGCGTCTGTTGTCCAACTCACTGGTTCGATTCGACGCGCGGATGCCGAAGAATGACCGACGCTTCCCCTCCCGACTGGGAAAGATCACCGTGCGCATCGCGCGAGTTGGCAGCCGAACTCAATCGAACCTGCTTCTGCATTTCTCTGGACCGGGAGGGTCTGGCCGACGCCATGCGGAAGGCGTCGGGCGACGACGACTTTTTCGTGAAACACATCGAGAGCCGCCCACATCTCTTCTCGAACCTGCCGATTTTTCTGCCGCGCGCCGATCTCGACAGCATGATGGCGACGGTGGCTGCAATCGAAGATGTCGCCCGGCTGCCCGGCTACCATAAAGCAGCAGCCGCGTGGGCTCCAGCCATCGCTCGCCAAGACCACGGCCCGCGCGGTGCATTGATGGGCTATGACTTTCACCTGGCGGGAGACGTACCTCGCCTCATCGAGATCAATACCAATGCCGGCGGCGCGTTCCTGAACGCCTTCAGTGCGAAGGCGCAGCTCGCTTGCTGCGCGGAAGTTGCAGCGGCCATAGTGGATGCACAGGCGCCGAACTTCGACAGCGATGCGATCGCAATGTTCGAAGCGGAGTGGCGGCTGCAGGGACGCGTCGGCCGACCAAGGACCATCGCCATCGTCGATGACTCGCCAGAGGCGCAGTATCTCTATCCCGAGTTTCTTCTGGCGCAGCGACTGTTTGAGGCCAACGGCATGGTCTCAATGATCGCCGACCCAAGCGAGCTGGCTTATGACGGCCACGTCCTTACCTGCCGCGGCGAAGCGATCGATCTCGCCTACAACCGGCTGGTGGATTTTGACCTGTCCCAGACGCAACACGATGCGTTGCGCCGGGCCTATAACGATGGCGCCATCGTCCTGACGCCCACCCCGCATAATCACGCGACACTCGCAGACAAGCGCAATCTCACCTTGCTGACGGACGCGGACCGTCTTCGGGAGTGGGGCGTCGCGGAAGCGACGTACACCGCCTTGGCCAGCATCCCGAAGGCTGTCCTCGTAACACCTGATAATGCCGCCGACCTCTGGCAAAGGCGCAAATCTCTATTCTTCAAGCCGGTTGCCGGACACGGGGGCAAGGCTGTCTATCGCGGGGACAAGCTCACCCGATCAACCTGGGCTGACATTCTTGGCGCGGCCTACATCGCCCAGGATCTGGCCCCCCCTGGTGAGCGGTTGATCAAGCTGGGAGGCGCGACAGTGGCGCGGAAGGTCGATGTGCGCCTGTACACCCATGACGGGCGGCTGCTGCTCGCGGCGGCTCGCTTGTATCACGGCCAGACGACCAACTTCAGAACCGAGGGGGGTGGTTTTGCGCCGGTGTTCTTTCTCCGGGCCGACAGCGGAAGCTCTTCCAGCAACTTCTGAAATCAGAACAACATCAAGATGGCCGCGCGCCCGACAATGTCTCCAGTCGACGTGGCACCAAAATACCGCCCGTCGTACGAGTCGACCCCCTCGCCCAACAGAAAAACGTGCCGATCGGTGAGCGTCACACAGCCCTGCCACGAAGGCAGCGCCACACCGTCCGACCCTTTGAGCCTTGCATGGGCCACAGCGCGACCATTGACCGTCACCACTTGCTGATGCCTGCAGACTGTTTCGCCCGTTGAGGCTGCAAGCGTTTTGATCAGCAGCTTGCCCCGTTGAAGGATGCCGCGATTCTCCAAGTCTTCGGCCAATTCAGGCGAAGGTAAGACCACAACGCGGTCACCAACTGCCCAACCTGATCGCTCGACACTGTAGACTCCAGCTGGCGCGCTAGGCGACGTATTCCAGACGAGGTGCGCCGAGCGAGCCGTCGCCGGAATCGCAAGCATCGCAACAGCGACCGCGGACAAGCCAAGGACAGCAGTCTGACGGCGTAGCGATTTACTTGAACGGCTTCCGTTTCGCGGTTGAGGCTCCAAGTAGGCTGTTCGAAGACTATCGACCATTGCGGATCACCTGCCCGGCGCCAGCCGTCCGAAGCTTGTGTCCGGCGGCGCCGCGTCATTCGCCGCCTCGCTAGCCAACTGGGGACGCGCCGGCGGGACATAGATTTCCCGGAAGCACGGGTTGCGCGTCGGATCGAAGCACGACCTGATCCAGTGCAGCACAGGCTGGCTCACGTCCATATTTCGCACGCGCTCGGTGTAGGCCAACCAGAACCGGACTGTTGCAAGCGGTTTGATGTCGGTGAGCGGCGTCAGCCGGTCCTCAATCTCGGACACGTAGCTAGGCATGGCGGCGATCCCGGCGCCAGCTGCGCATGCTTCCACGAGTACAGTGCTCGCATCGGTCGCCATTGTCTGCGGCAAGATCGCGCCCCATGCGGTGGCCGCTTTCTTCCAGCACTCTGTCTGGTATTCCTCGCTCGAAAGCCGCAGGCACTTGTGCGCCTGAAGATCAGACATGGTCCTGGGCTCGCCGTGGGTCGCGATGTAGCCCGGCGCGGCGTAGAGAATGTAGTGCAGCCATCCGAGCTGACGTGCGACGATGTTGGCCGCAGTAGGCTTCTCGAACTGAATGGCGATGTCGGCGTCACCGTCGGACAGGTTCGGCGTCGTTGGCATCACCTTGATGAAAATTCCCACGTCCGGCTGCAGCTGAAGCAGTTCAGGAAGACGACGAGCCAGCCAGTAGGACGCGATACCCTCTCGCGCACAGATCACGAGCTGATCGGGATTCCGTTCGCTGGCCCGATCAGCAATGGCCTGCACGGCATCCGCCATGGTGCGCGCCGTTCTCAGCACTTCTTCGCCAACCAGTGTCAATCCAAGTCCCCTCGGCGAGCGTTCGAACAGCCTGTGACCAAGCGCACGTTCGAGCTCTTCCAGGTCAGTCGATACCTTGCCGTAGCTTCGGCCCAGTGATTTGGCGGCAGCATTAATGCTTCCCGTTTCGGCTATGGTCTGAAAGACCTTTAACCGATCCCAATCCAGTTTTGCCCCCAACACAGTTCGCTCCTTTTTGACGACCCCATCGCCGATTTTCTGGGAAGCGAAGTGCGCGCCGTCTCGCTTATGCCTGGCCTATCGATTGGCTGGACGTGCGCGATGGACTGGTCTCAACCCCCATTAAGGACTTCGGGATGCAAAGGACAAACCAGCCTTGCAGCTAAACAAAGGCTAGGCGCCGCTAACGAATACTTTGATCAGCACAAGACCAGCGCGAGCGCACACAGCCAGAGTGCAAGACAAGCGCAGGGCAAGCGCGATGCCTGCATCGGCGACGTCTGCAGGACGGTCGTCCGATGAGCGCGGGTCGGATCTACTGGGGCCAGATTCTGTGTGTATTCACCGCGCTTTTCGCGAGCATGTGCCTCACCACGCAGTGGGTCGCAGAAGCGCTCGGCCACCAGCCGCAACTCGGCGCGCCTGACGCCGCCCTCTGGGGCGTCCGCCTGTATGCGCCGTGGAAGTTTTTCGGCTGGTGGTACGCCTATGACGTTTACGCACGCGAGATATTCGAAACGGGCGCGCTGATTTTCCTGGGCGGCGTTGCTGTTTCAGTTTGCACCGCCTTCGGCTTCTCGCTGTGGCGTGCGCGCGAAGCCAGCCAGTCCGACACCTATGGAAGCGCTCGCTGGGCCAATGCGCGCGACATCAAGAGGCTCGGGCTTCTGCACGGTGACGGCGTCGTTCTGGGCGCCTGGGACCGGAAGCTGCTGCGCCATGATGGCGACGAGCATGTTCTCGTCGTGGCGCCGACGAATAGCGGCAAGAGCGTCGGCGTTTCGCTACCGACGGGTCTCGTCTGGCGGCATTCATACATTGCCCTCGACCTCAAGGGAGAAAACTGGAACGTCACGTCTGGCCTGCGCGCGTCCTTCGGACCTGTTTACCGCTTTGCGCCCACTGAGCCCGGTTCGCACCGCTATAATCCCCTCACTCAGATCCGTCGTGGCGAGGCTGAAGTCCGCGACGCGCAAGTCCTGGCCGACATGCTCGTCGACCCGGAAGGCGCCCTCCAGGCGCGAAGCCACTGGCAGCTGCGCGCCTTCGAACTGCTGGTCGCGGTGATCCTCTGGACGCTCTATGCCGAGGAAAGGAAGACGCTGGCGCGGGTCGCAGAACTGCTTGCTGATCCCAACAGGCCGGTTCTCGATCTCTTTGAAGAGATGCTGAAGCGTCCAATCAAGGCCGGCGCTGCCCACCCTGTCGTCGCAGCCGGCGCGCGCCAGTTGCTCGACATGGCAGATGCCGAGCGTTCCGGCGTCGTGTCGACCGCACTGGGCTTCCTGTCGCTGTACCGGGATCCAATTCTGGCGCGCGCGACGGAAGCCTCCGACTTCTCGATCGCCGACATCATCACCGGCGACAAGCCAGTTTCACTCTACCTAGTGATACCGCCGGAAGAGATTTCGCGACTGAAGGCGCTCCTTCGTCTGGTCATGAACCAGATCCTCAAACGCCTCACCGAAATCGCGTCGCATCAGTCGTCCAATCGTCGCGTGCTGCTGATGCTCGACGAGTTTCCGCAACTGGGAAGGCTGGACTTCTTTGAACACGCCCTGGCCTACATCCGCGGCTACCGGATCAAGGCCTGCCTCGTTGCGCAATCCCTGAATCAGATTGTTCAGGCTTACGGCGAACATTCCTCCATTCTCGACAATGCCCATGTGCGAGTCGCCTTCGCCTGCAATGACGAGCGAACGGCCAAGCGCATCTCGGACATGCTTGGCGTCACCACGGAAACACGCGCCCAGATGAACTATGCAGGCTCCCGCATGGCGCCGTGGCTGGGGCACACGATGGTGTCGCGGCAGGAAGTCCCGCGGCCCCTCCTTACGCCAGGCGAAGTCATGCAATTGCCTGCGTCCGATGCGCTTGTTCTCACGGGCGGATCCCCTCCCATTCGCGCGCGCAAAATCCGCTACTTTAGCGAGCCCGCGTTTATGGCGCGGCTCAGGCCGAAGGTCGCATTCTCTGCGCCGACTGGCGCCGGAATCGCCACGCCCTGGGACGGTCTCGTCGCATCGACTCATCCGCAAGCGCCGCCGGCGGCTCCCAAGGTCCCGGTACGGCCAGCACGCGCGGCCCCTAAGTCCGCCAGCCGCCGCGGAAATAATGTGCTCCAAAATGCTTTCGATTTCTCGACGCCTGTATCCGGTGAAGCGCTGCAACCGAATCCCATAGCTATGCAGTCGACTGAACGGTCTGACGATCTTGGCGCGGCGTTTACCGGTCCGAGCCTCGCGGGAACAGTGTTCGCGCTCGATCCTGATCATTTCGACACGGATGTTTGATCCTCATGTCACGCGCGAAAATCACTGCCTACATCAATCACGACCTTGCCGACGCGATGCGGCGCCTCGCCGTGCAGCAGGATCGTAGTGCATCCGACGTGCTGGAAGACGCGGTGCACCGCTTCTTCGATCACACACGCCGCGAGGGCGAGCATCATGCCCTGATGGCGCGCCTCGACCGCGTGATGTCGCGCCTTGGCGTACTGGAGCATGGCCAGGAAACGCTTTTCGAACTCACTGCCCACACGGCACGCTTCGTAATGAGCGTGGCGCCTGACATTCCCGAACCTGACAAGGCGGTTGTCAACACACGCGGGTCCGAGCGCTTCCGGAATGTCATCACGGCGATGATCGCAAAGCTCCGGACTGGCCGGAGCGTAATGCGCGATAATTTCGATCCGGCCAAGCAGCAGATGGCGGCCGATCCCGGCGTTGGAGCGGCGGCAGAATGACCGCGCCCTCCCCTCTCGGTCACGATCCGTCTCGCGGGCTCGCCATGCTGGCGACCGCGCTTGGTCCTTCCATCGCCGCCATGCTCGATGCTTCCGACACAATCGAAGTCATCGCGAACCCTGATGGGCGGCTTTGGCTTGAACAAGTCGGCAAGGGCCGGATTCCCACTTCTCACCGGCTGGACGCCGTAGAGATCGAACGCGTGATCAGGCTCGTCGCGACGCTGACGGGCGCAGAAGCCACGCGCGACACACCAATCATCTCCGCGGAACTCCCGCCGCGCGGGGAGCGGTTCGAGGGCGTTCTTCCGCCCGTCTCGCGTGCGCCCTGCTTCGCGATCCGCAAACCGGCCGGTCGGATCTTCTCGATCGACGACTATGCCGCCGCTGGCGTCATTACCTCGGAACAAGCAGGGACGCTGAAAGCTGCCATTGCGGCGCGCGCGAACATCATCGTCGCCGGTGGTACAGGCTCGGGCAAGACGACACTCGCCAACGCCCTGCTTCAGGAAATCGCACAGCTCAATGAGCGCGTGGTCATCTTGGAAGATACGCGCGAGCTTCAGTGCGCCGCCGAAGACGTTGTTGCGCTGCGCACCCAACCCGGATCCGTGAGCCTTTCTGATCTTGTGCGTTCGACACTGCGGCTGCGCCCGGGTCGCATCATCGTCGGCGAAGTCCGTGGTCCTGAAGCGCTCGATCTGCTCAAGGCCTGGAACACGGGGCATCCGGGCGGCATCGCGACGTTGCACGCCAACTCCGCCCGGGCCGTGCTCGCGCGTCTCGAACAGCTCACCATGGAAGTCTGCGAGACGCCGCCACGCGCTCTGATCGCCGAAGCCATCGACCTCGTCGTCTTCATCGAGCGCGGCGGCCCAGCTGGCCGCCGCATTTCCGAAATCTTCGCGCCCAAGCTCGCGCCGGCGCAGGACCCCATCGCGCGAGGGGGACACGCGCATCATGAGACCAACAGGAGCGACCGATGAGACTGCAGAGGATAACGCGCACAGCCGTGCGATCGGCGACGATTGGCGCCGCGATCATACTGATGAGCGGCGCCGCTCATGCCGCCACCGGCGGCGGCGGCATGCCCTGGGAAGGTCCGCTGACGGCGGTCATGGATTCGATCACGGGCCCGGTCGCCCGGATTATCGCGATCCTGATCATCGTGGCGACTGGGATGACGCTAGCCTTCGGCGATGTCGGCCAGGGATTCAAGAAACTGCTGCAGATCCTGTTCGGTCTCGCCATCGCGTTCGCGGCGGCCAGCTTTTTCCTGCCGCTCGTCGGCGGTGGCGGCGCGGTCGTCCAGTAGGAGTGATGACCATGCGCGATCCCCGCGATGTTGCAGGCTATCTGGCGCCGGTCCGGCAAGCGTTGACCCAACCCATTCTCATGGGTGGCGCACCGCGGTCCTACGCGATCCTCAACGGCACGCTGGCGGCCATCGTCGCTTTTGCTGGCGCCATCGTGCCGGGGATCCTCCTGGGCATCGCGGGCCACGTGCTCGGCGTCTTCCTCGCGCGGCGCGATCCCGACGTGATCGAGGTGCTGAAGCGGGCGATGCGCATCAGCGGGCGGCTCGAGTGCTAAAGTTTCCAATCGGACAAGGCAGATGATCAGTTTTCAACCTTATAGCCACACGCCCAATCGTCTTGAGGACTACCTCCCGTGGGCGGTGCTCGTCGCGCCTGGCGTCGTCCTCAACAAGGACGGCTCCTTCCAGACGACGGCCCGTTTCCGGGGGCCAGACGTCCGATCATCGACACCGGAAGAACTCGTCTCGTTTACAGCCCGTGCGAACAATGTGTTTCGTCGTCTCGGCCGTGGCTGGGCGGCTTACATCGAGGCCGACCGGCGGGAGATCACTGACTACCCGCAAGGCGCCTTCAACGACGACCTGTCGCGTCTCGTCGATTCTGAACGCGCGGCGGAGTTCGAGCAGGCCGGCGCGCAGTTCGAAACCGTCCACCACCTGACGCTGCAATGGACGCCTAACACGGACTCCCACGCCAAGGCCTCTGCATTCTTCTTTGAAGTCGACCAGAAGCTGAAAGCGCCGGAACCCAAGGCACCGGCCGCCGGAGTCAAAGCCAACCGAAAGGATCGTAGCAAAGCCAAGGACGCGCTCGACCAACGCGTGGCGCGTGATGCGCTCACAAGCTTCCAGCGCGGCATCGGCCATGCCTTCGGCATGTTCGAGGGCGTTGTGGCGGAATTTCACCGGCTCGGTGACGACGAGACGCTGACCTATCTCAAAAGGCAAGTATCGCCGCGGACAACAAATGTTCGCGCACCGGCGGGTCCCGCCTTCCTCGATGGTTATCTCTGCGATGCTCCGCTGGTCGGCGGCGTCAAGCCGCTGCTCGGCGACAGGCATCTGCGCGTCCTGACCATCAAGGGCTTTCCGCCATTCACGCACCCAGGCGTGCTCGACGATCTCAATTCCGCTGCGATGACCTACCGCTGGATGACGCGCTATCTCTGCCTCGACCGCGACGAATCTGAGCGCGAACTTATCAAGTGGCGCCGCCTTTGGTTCTCGAAGCACAAGTCCATGGGCGCGCTGGTCAAAGAGATGATGACCAAGGAAGGGTCGACATTCTCCAACCCCGACGCCATCGCCAAGACAGAAGAAGTCGAGGACGCGCTTCAGGAGCTTGGCTCCGAGCTGATAGGCTTCGGCTTTCTGACCTCAACGCTGGTCGTTCTCGGCGCCACGGCAGAGGAAGCCGACGAAAAACTCCGCACGGCTGAACGCATCATCGCCGCGCGGGGCTTTGTCACCGTCGCGGAGGGTCTCAACGCGGTCGAAGCGTGGCTCTCCAGCATCGCCGGGCACGCCTGGGCCAATGTCCGTCACCCAATGGTGTCGACACTCAACCTCTCTCATGTGGCGCCGCTCTCGACCGCGTGGGCTGGCGACGCATGGAATAGGCACCTCGATGCACCGTCTCTGGCGGTCGGCCGCACCGATGGCTCCACGCCGTTCCGGCTGGATCTTCATATTGGCGACGTTGGGCACACAATGGTCGTTGGCCCGACCGGCGCGGGCAAGTCCGTGCTGTTGTCCTTCCTGGCCCTGCAATGGAAGCGCTTTGCCGGCGCGCAGGTATTCCTGTTCGACAAGGGCGGCTCTGCGCGTGCGGCGCTGCTTGGAATGGGCGGAACCGTCATCGATCTCGGCGGTGACGGTGTTGCCGCATTCCAGCCGCTCGCACGCATCGACACGCCGCAGGGTCGGGCTGATGCGCTGGCCTGGGTGATGAACATCCTCGCGCAGGAAGGCCTGACTGACTCGCCGGATATCAAGGAACCGGTCTGGTCCGCGCTGGGAAGCCTGCGGTCCGCGCCGAAGGAACAGCGCCACCTAACTGGCCTTCGCCTGCTGGTCCAGAACGCAGCCGTTCAGGCGGCGCTCCTTCCCTACACGCAGGACGGCGCCATGGGCGGCGTATTCGACGGCGCTGAAGACCGCCTGAACCTCGGCGATGTCGTCCTGTTCGAGATGGAAGCCATTATGGCGCGGCCGAAAGCGGCAGCGCCTGCCCTGCTTCACCTCTTCGATCGTCTAGAAGAACGATTTGACGGTCGGCCGACGCTTCTCATTCTGGACGAAGCCTGGTTATTCCTCGACTCGCCCCTGTTCGCTAGGCGTATCCGCGAATGGCTCAAGACACTGCGCAAGAAGAATGTCGCGGTTGTCTTCGCCACCCAGTCGCTGGCCGACATCGTGGACAGCCCAATCGCGCCCGCCCTGATCGAGTCCTGCCCGACGCGGATCTACCTGCCAAACGAGCGCGCGTTCGAGCCACAGCAGCGTGAGGCCTATGAGCGGTTTGGGCTCAATGACACCGAGATCGAGCTGATCGCGACCGCGCAGCGGAAGCGTCACTATTATTACGCCAGTCCCAAGGGCCGCCGCCTGTTCGAGCTGGCGCTCGGTCCGGTCGCCCTCGCCTTCTGCACCGCTTCCGATCCGACCGCGCGCGAGTTGATCGCGTCGCTCGAACGGCAACCGTCCGCGACGCCTTTCTGGCGCCGGTTCCTGCGCGCCCGACAGCTGGCCTGGGTGCTCGACGCGCTCGACGAACCGGAGACGCCGGCGACGCGACCCATGCCTTCACCGAAATCACTGGAGACTGTCCGATGAAACGCCGCCTCTCATCCCTTGTCCGCGCCTTGCTCGGCGCTGTCGCCATTGCCCCGATCGCCGCAACACCCGCTCAGGCGCAAATGGCGGTCATCGACCCGTCCAACCTGATCCAGAATGCTCTCAACGCGGCTCGGGCGCTGCAACAGATCAACAATCAAGTGACGCAGATCACCAACCAGATTCGGCAGCTCGAAAACGACGCGCGGAATCTCACGCGTCTCGGCGACACCTTTGCGCCGGACATCATGGCAAGACTTCGCGAGATGGACGGCCTCCTCAATGAGGCCCGTGGCCTTGCGCTCAAGGTGGGTGAGACGCGTGATGCGCTCCAGTCGCTCTACTCGGGCGACTATCGCGGAACGAACGTCGCGAGCCGCGCACAGGCCGCCGCGCGGCAGGTCGATGCCGCCCGCTCGGCGCTGCAGACCTCGCTCATCGTGCAAGCGCAAGTGACGGAGCAACTGCGGTCGGACCATACCACGCTGCAATCGCTATCCGTCGTGAGCGCCAACGCAACCGGGGCGTTGTCAGCGCAACAGGCCACCAACGAGCTTCTGACCTTCCAGGCCCAGCAGGCAATGCGCCTCCAGGCCCTCCTCGTTGCGGAGTCGCGCGCGGACGCTCTTGAGCGCGCACGCCAGATGGAAGCACAGGCGCAGGCGCGCGCCCAGCACGATCATTTCTTCTCGAGCGCACAGACAGCGCATCCCGGCCAGCGGCCGTGGAACTAGCGAAATTGGACATGAGCAGGGGGCAGCCATGAATGATTTCTCGGCGATCGACGGGTTCCTGAATACGTTCACGACCTACATCGATTCAGGCTTCGGCCTGATCTCGGGCGATGTCACGTCGCTTGCAGCCATCCTGATCGCCATCGACGTCACCATCGCCGCCCTGTTCTGGGCGTGGGGTCAGAACACCGACATCGTCCAGAGCCTGGTGAAGAAGACGCTGTATGTCGGCGCGTTCGCCTACATCCTCGGCAACTTCGCGATGCTGGCGACCATCGTATTCAACAGCTTCGCGACATTGGGCCTCGATGCGGCAGCCGCCGGCCTGACCCCGGCCGACCTCTTGAAGCCTGGCCTGATCGCGGCCGAGGGCCTCTCGGCCTCGCAGCCGATCTTCGACCATATCGGCACGATCGCACCCGGCCCGTTCGAATTCTTCGGCAATCTTGGCGAAGTCATCCTGCTTCTCATCGGCGGGATCATCGTCATCGCCGCCTTCTTCGTACTGTCGATCCAGCTATTTGTCCTCATCGTCGAGTTCAAGCTGACGACGCTGGCCGGCTTCGTCCTCGTGCCCTTCGCCTTCTGGCGTCAAACGACCTTCCTGGCCGAACGCGTCCTCGGCCACGTCATCTCGTCGGGCATCAAGGTGCTGGTGATCGCGATCGTCATCGGCATCGGCTCGACCATGTTCGAAACGCTGCGGACATCGCTCGATCCGGCAGACATGACCATCGAACAGGCGTTCGCTGTCGTACTGGGCGCTCTCACCCTGATGGGCCTCGCCATCTTCTGCCCGCGGATCGCTGCTGGCCTTGTGTCGGGCGCACCCCAACTCTCTGCTGGCGCCGCCGCGGGGACCACGCTCGGCGTTGGCGCCGCCGGCGCTGGCGCCGTCATGGCTGGCCGTGCCGCCGCCGGCGCTGCAGTCAATGCGGGTCGCGCCGCCGCCAACGGCACGGCCAGCTCCGCAGGTGGTCTGCGCGCCGCAACCTCGCTTGGCTCCCTGCGCACCGGTCTCAACGGTCCCCTCGCCGCCCCGCTCAACACCGCGGTCGGGCTCGGCGCTTCGGCTGTCGGCGGCATCCGGCAAAGCGCAGGCCGCGTCGCCGGCCACTTCCGCGCACGCGGCACAGCAGGGGCGCGCTCCATCGCGGGCTCCGCTGGCGTCATCACACCGGCCTCAGCAACTGCCTCAGCGAGCTCTTCAGAGGCGTCCGGTCAGCCCGCCTGGGCCAAACGCTTCCGGCACACCCAAGCGGTGCGCGAGGGCATGATGGTCGCCGCGCACACCATCAATTCAGGCGACGGCGGCGGCGCCTCCCAAGGCCCCAATCTCAAGCAGAGGGAATAGAGCATGTTTACCCGCGCGCGATCTTCGCGCTTGTCGAAGACACCCGAGCCGGAGACGCCTTACCGGCAAGCGCAGCAGCTATGGGACAACCGAATGGGTTCGTCTCTGGCGCACGCCCGCACCTGGCGGACAGCGGCGTTCTGCAGCCTCGGGTTGGCCACCGCCATGGCTGCAGGCGTCGTAGTCCTTGCCTTGCGACCAGCTGCGGTCCCCTTCGTGATCGAAGCGAGCGAGACTGGCGAAGCGCGGCTTGTAGGCCCCGCCACGTCGGCCTACGAGCCAAGCGACGCCCAGCTAGCCTGGCACATCGCGCGGTTCATCGAGATGGTTCGCGGCCTACCGTCAGACGCCATTGTGGTCCGCCAGAACTGGCTGCGTGCCTATGACTGGGCAACGCAGGGTGGCGCACAGGTCCTCAATGCCATGGCGGAGGATGACGACCCGTTCGCCAAGGTTGGCAAAGAAACGGTTGCGGTCGAAGTGCTCTCCGTCGTTCGCGCCAGCCCGACCAGCTTTCAGCTGCGCTGGCGCGAGTCGACTTACAACGCCGGCACGCTGATCCACGTCGAACGCTACACCGGCGTTGCGACCGTCGTGATCGATCCGCCTTCCACCCCCGAGCGGCTCCAGAAGAATCCGCTCGGCCTCTACATCCACGGTTTAACCTGGTCTCGGGATCTCCAACAATGACACGCGTTCTTCTTGCCACTGCAAGCCTTCTCGCTCTCGGCTTCACCTCGCCGGCAATCGCCCAGACGAAGCCGCCCCTGCTTCAGCAGACCAACCAGGCCGCAATCCGTGGCGCGGCGGACGCTTCGCTCGTCGGCGCGCTGCACGAGTTTGCCTATGAGCGGGGCGCCCTCTACGCCATTCAGGCTTCCCCCCAGCGCATTACCGACATTGCGCTCGAGCCGGGTGAGGCTCTGCTTTCCGTGTCAGCCGGCGACACGACGCGCTGGATCGTCAGCGACGCCCACTCAGGAGCGGGACCGTCTGCTCAAGCCCATGTGCTGGTGAAGCCGAACGCGGCAAACCTTTCGACCAATCTGATCATCATGACAGACCGCCGCATCTATCACCTCGATCTCAAGAGCATCTCGAGCACAGCGATGGCGGCCGTGTCCTGGCGCTATCCCGCCGACATGATGCTGGCGAACAATTCGCCGCCGCCTCCCCCGCCTCCAGCGCCGCCCGCCTTCGCGCCGGACCAGCTCAATCTTCGCTACCGCATCGATGGCGACAAGCCCGACTGGCGACCGCTCGCGGCCTTCGACGACGGCCAGCAGGTGTTCATTGAGATGCCGGAGAAGATCAGGACAATGGAAGCGCCGCCCCTGTTCGTGATCGGCGACGAAGGCACGGAACTCGTGAACTACCGCGTCCAGGGCAAGTACTATGTCGTCGACCGCCTGTTCAACAAGGCCGAGCTGAGACTTGGCACAGGCTGGGGCCAGAAGAAGGTCCAGATCCATCGCCAGACACCGATCGCCGGAGGCGCACATGGCTGATGGTCTCCCTCCTCGTCCCGATGCTGGCGCGGATGAACCGCGTCGTCAGACCCCCGATAAGCAACCGCCGCCGCTTGATGCGATCCGGGTGAAGGGCCCTGGCGCCAAAGGTCTCAATAAGCCAGCCATCCTCGCTGTTGCCGGCGGAAGCGTCGCGGTGGTGCTCGTGCTCGCGTCAGGCGCCTTCTCGTCCGATGCGTCGCGCAAGCCCGCCGACACAAAGCCAATGATGTCCGACCCGGTCAGGTCCGAAGTAGCGCAAGGCGCAGTGCGCAACCTGCCCGCCAACTATAGCGAGGCCGCTGCGCGAGAAGCCGCTCTCGCACCTGCTCAGCCGCCCCAACTGGGTCCGCCCCTGCCTGGCGACGTGGCAGCGTTTGCGCCCCAGGGATCTGACCTGCCCACTCATGCGCCTTACCAGGATGATTGGAGCACGCCTGACCCTTATCGTCCGCAGCAGCCATCGTATGCAGCAGAGCCTGTCGATCCGGCATTGGCGGAAGCGGAGGAAGCAGAACGCTCCGCCCTGTTCTTTGCGCTGCGCGAAGAGCCATCACGCGGCGCAGCCACGGTGCAACCGACTGCAGCGAGACAGCCACCTCCCGGTTCTCCTCTCACGATGATCGCGCCGCAAATACCAAACGACCAAACTGCAAGCCGATCAGTCGATCGTGCGCTCTTCCCGGGAGCGGTCATTCCCGCAAGCCTGGTGACGGAGATCAGTTCGGAGTCGCCCGGCCCGGTGATCGCGCAGATCACGCAAGCGATCTACGACAGCGCCACTGGCCGCACGCTCGTCATACCGCAGGGCGCGCGGCTAATCGGAGACTACAAGTCCAGCACACGCTACGGTCAGAGCCGGGTCGCGATTATCTGGTCACGCATCGTCATGCCGGATGGTCACGAGATCGCCCTCGACGAAGCCGCCACCGACCCATCCGGATCAGCAGGCGTCACGGGCATGGTCGATAACCATTGGCTCGATGTGTTCGGCGCCGCCGCGCTCGGAACCTTGATCAACATCGGCGTCGCCTCAACCGAAGATCCGCAAATCACCTATGGCGGCATCGGTGCCATCACGCGCGATCCCGCCGACGAGGCAATCGCTGAAGGTGCTCAACGCACGGCCAGCATTGTCACCAATCGCGTTGTTGACCGCAGCCTCGCCATACCACCGACAATTCGCGTCGAGGCAGGAAAGAGGATTTCAATTATCGTATCAAGGCGCATCGGATTTTAAGTCTGGTGCGTCTACCAGTTCCGCCACGCCCGCTCAGTCGATAATTCAAGGAGTTCTGGCGTTCTCCTTGGTAAACAGCATCAGCCCAAACCGAGAACTGGACCACGAATTGGACCAATTCACGAGACGGCGGGTCAGCGGTGTTCTATCCGCGTTCCCTCGGCGTCCGAGCTGACGGGTACGCCAAGCGTGATGCATCAATCAGTGGCGCTCGTCCACACATTGGCGGGCAAAGGGAACTAGGTCCCCGCCCCCTTAATCACGTCCGCGATTTCAGCGGCGATTTCCTCAACGGTGTGTGTGGCGGTGCTCCTAGCCAAACGGTCAGCCAGCGACGGCGAGTAGCCCATCACTTCCTTCTTGGAGACGTTATGCCAAATGGGCAGCAAAATCTGCTCGCCGGAAACGGCGCGCGTCACCAATCCATCTAACTCGTATTCCGTCCATCCCTTCCCGAAGAAGGACTGGGAAAGAACCACAACTCCGAACCTGCTGCTCGCCAGCCCCCGGTCTATTTTGCGTCGCAGGCTGTCACCGATTCTTAGCTCGAACTCATCGTACCAAACTGTGAGGCCAGTGGCTTGAAGCGCCTTCGCCAACGGCCGAACAACCGCATCCTTTGGTCTGAGCCCCGCGTGGTCCCTCGTTTGAATGGAGAGTCCGTCACCTGGAGACGGACATGCGGAAGAGCAGATTTACCGAAGAACAGATCATCGCGATCCTGGCCGAGCAGGAGCGTGGCGTGCCGACAGTGGACGTCTGTCGCAAGCACGGGCTGAGCACGGCAACTTTCTACAAATTCAAAGCAAAATACGGCGGCATGGACATCACCGACGCCCGTAAGCTCAAGCTGCTCGAGATCGAGAACGGCCGGCTGAAGCGGATGCTGGCGGACGCGATGCTCGACAACACCGTGCTGAAAGACCTGCTGGGAAAGAACTAGCGACGCCCCAGCGGAAGCGGGATGCTGCGCTGCAAGCGATGGTGAGGCACGACATCTCCCAACGCCGCGCCTGCCGGCTGGTCAGCGTCGATCCGAAAACAGTGAGGCGTGAACCGGAGCCGGACAATCCGGAGATCCGGGTCCGCATGCGCGACATCGCAGGCGAGCGGCGGCGCTTCGGTTACCGCCGCATCGGCCTGATGCTCGAACGGGAAGGCATCGAGATGAACCACAAGAAGCTGAGGCGGCTCTATCGCGAGGAAGGGCTTGCCGTGAAGCGACGACGAGGCCGCAAGCGAGCCACGGGCACACGCGAGCCGATGGCTATGCCCTCGGGCCCCTCCAAACGCTGGAGCCTGGACTTCGTCGCCGACACGTTCGGCGCGAGCCGTCGGTTCCGCATCCTAGCGGTGATCGACGACTACACGCGCGAATGTCTGGCGCTGGTGGCGGATACCTCGCTCTCCGGCGGCCGGGTTGCGCGTGAACTGGACGCCGTGATCCGGCTCTACGGCAAGCCCGATCTGGTAGTCAGCGACAACGGCAGCGAACTCACCAGTCGCGCCATCCTCGAATGGCAGAACGAGAGCGGGGTCGGCTGGCATTACATCGCACCGGGCAAGCCGCAGCAGAACGGCTTCATCGAAAGCTTCAATGCGCGCCTACGAGATGAACTCTTGAATGAGGAGGTGTTCGACAGCCTTGGGGCTGCAAGGAAGGCGCTGGCCATCTGGCGCCACGACTACAACAACGTGCGTCCGCACACGGCCCTGGGCGGCATCCCGCCTGCCGCCGCGCGCGGGTCGTCTGAGCTGTGTGGGGGCTCCACTCCCCGCGCGCTCGCATCGTGAGAAAAACCGAGTTATGAAACCCTTGGACTCTCCGAATGGGTGAGGGAGCCTAGGGGCTCAGACCAGCGGAATCTTCAGAATGCGGGAGTTTTCAGGGAGCGGATCAGTGCCATTGGGGTCCCCGAAAGGCCAATAACCACGGCCTTGACCAGAGACTAGGTAGCATTGGTCTGACAGCACCTTACCGGCCGCCTGTTCGATGAAACCCGCGATCGCCTGACGCCCAGCTACACCAAGAAGAAGGATCAGCGAATCCGCTATTTCGTATCTAACAGGCTTGTCGATCGTTCGAGCACGCGAACACCTGACGCCACTGGCTGGAGGCTGCCTGCGAAGCAGCTTGAAGAAGCGGTCGCGTTTGCCATTTCGCATGACCCACCATGCATTGGTAGGCGTCCATGCATTGATTTTGGATCGTAAATCTCGCCAATACTAATGTCGGTGATCTCTGTTTCCTTCAAGCCCATCGCGCGGTGGACATCGGAAAGAAGCTCAGCCAGATGTCTGTACGCGACCGCCTCCAGCAACTCGCAGTCAGGGAGCGTGTTCTCAATCCAACGTCTCTGGATACGGACAAAGCCATCCTTTTTGACATGTGCTCCAGCTAGGGTCATTCGGGATACTGCGCACTAGCGCCATTGGCAGGCCGTACCAGATGTCGAAATTTGGGATGACATTCTTGTTGGACTGCAAAATGAACGTGACCGTCCGCGCTCTCTGGATTGCCGTTTTTATCGCGACGCGGACCGTCAGGATCAAATTAAGCATCCGCCGCGGCGTGCCACTGTCGATGCAGGTCTTCTAGTCGCTGATGTACTGCGTGGAGCAGGCATCCTTCTCGATCGCCTGCACTCATTGTCCTTCGCCCGAAAGGATTTCCCAGACCTTTTTGTAACCCTCACCAGTGAGAGCCGCTCCTTTAGGACGAGCGGTTTCCCAATCACGAACTGAGAGCGTCTTCAAAAAGTCGCGCGCCTTACCAACCGACAAACGAGCGTCGTCGTCTTTGTGCGCCTGCCGAAACTGGGTCGCCAATCCCTCGGACGCGCTTCTCGGCGCCGAATTCATCCGCATGAGCACCGCGTCTTCCGAACGCACGCCATGGTAGATCATCGCCGGCACGGCGTTGAACTTTCTACGCTCTGCCTCGGGCAGGTCTTGGAATGGAATACCCGACATGCGGCTCAACGCGGAGATGCCCCAAGTACCGTTGTTGACGATCGACCTGTAGATCGCCTTGCAAGTCTCTGTGAGGGTGTCGGTGTCAACTTTGCCATCGGTGCCCGCGAAGTAGTCGAGAGCAATCTTGTCGATCGACGCTCCGTTTACCCAATCGCGAGTAATGTTCGACAGATGCTTCTTGTCGAAGCCTTCGCCGCCGACTTGTTCGAGTTGCTGTTTGATTTGCGGTATTTTCAGCATGACGCCGTACAGGTCGGCGATCTTGCCTCCGCTTCCGAAGAGGCTCTCGGGCGTCCAATCGGCTTTAGTTAGCTTGTTCTCCAGCTGCCTCATTTCAGCCATCGCACTCTTCACGCCTTCGGGCGAGAACCCAGTGGAGTCGGCTAGTTCTGGTATTCCAGGCGAAGCCGCCAGCTCAGTTGCATAAGCCTTCGTAGCACTCAGCAGCGCTTCTGCCTTGTCACGTTGAGCGGGGTCGTTTCGTAGCGACGTGTATCCGAATGTTTGGCGCAGCAACTGCTCGGAGTCGGCGAGAACCGCTTCGAGATTCTTCTTCTCAGACCACAAGTGCGCGATGTACGATCTGAAGTCTTCCCACTGCTCTTGCCAGAAGAAGCTCTTCAGGTTTTGAAGCTCTCCGCGATCCTTCAGATCGTCCAGAAGCTTCACAAGGCGCGATGCCAGCGCGCCAGTTTTCTCGCTCACGAATTTGATGATGGCGTCCCGATCGTCCGCCTCTGCAAGGCCAACGACTCCAACCGAATCCTGCCCGAAGCGGCCAGCGCGTCCTGCCAAGTTCCAGAATTCGCGAGTGCCCATAGGCTTCGAATAAGTGCCTTGGGGAACGTGACGCGACGAGAGAAAAATAGAGCTGACCGGGAAATTGATCCCCTGCGCAACTGTTGAAGTTGCGCAGAGTACTCGCAGCAATCCTGCCTCGGTGAGCCATTCAATAAGCGACCGCGCTTCGTCTGACAAGGAAGCGTGGTGGACGCCAACACCGTGGCTCAACATTTCGACCAACTCGAAGGACTCGCTCACTTCAGTCCGCAAGAAATCCTGCACGAGTTTAATGTCGGCGGGAATTGGATCGAGCCGCGGAAGCGTCTTCATCAGCTCACGTGCCATATTCCAGACACTGGCTATGTTGTTTGAAACGGCGATGCTGGTTCCGCGCGCCGACATGACCCCAGCCATGGCCGCGGTTTGCAAGGCAAACCCTTTTTGCTTCCCTTTGTTAAGGACGGCGCTCTTCGGGACGTTGAGCGGGCGCACGCCGCCTACTCTATGGGTGCCCCGTAGGCTAAGCGCCTTCTCTGTGACTGTCAGAGTCTCAAACTCCAACGTCCAGCCAGCCTTCTCTGAGGAATCTTCTTGCGCGTGATACAGGCCAATGATGCGCTCGTTCGGCTTCCATGCCGTGGTGCTGAAGCTTATCGAGTTTCCGGCGTTGATGTCCTGCGCCAGCCACTTCGCGATGGCATCAGAGCCAGAAACAAAGGGCATAAGCAAAAGGAAGTTTGCGGTCGGGCGCTCGCGTTTGATCGTTGCCAACAATAGTTCGATACGAAGGCCACGCGATTCCGCCTCGATGTTGTGCGCTTCGTCCATCACAGCCAGCGCAAGTGGCCGAGCAACCTTCTTGTTCCTGATGACCAGAGACAGCTTTTCAGGAGTAGCGATCAGAACGTCGAAGGGCTTCGCTTGATCATTGAGCAACTCGTCCTCGAATGAGTCTATCTCAACTGCGGCGGTCAGCTGTTCGATACGCAACCCCATCGGCTCAAAGTCGCGGCGGAGCGTGCGAGCGATCTGAGAGGCGAGGGCCCTGGTCGGGGCAATATATGCTACCCATCCACGATCTGGCCTGAACTGGTTGAGCGCTTGGAGCATCCGAAATTGCGCGAGAAGCGTTTTGCCACCAGACGTGGGCATATCAACTACGATTGCCGTCTTCGCCTGATCGAGGAGGCCACGCTCGGCCATCGCATCGCGCTGCGGAGGGAGCAGCTCGAACATTGGGCGGTGAGAGCGGCGCGTTAGTGCTTTCACGAAGTCCGATGTACTCGGCCTCACAGATCGCGTAACGAACCAGATCGAACTGGTGACCATCATGCGTGCGGTGGCATGCAACCAACGCAGAACGACTTCGAGCTGTGCGTCCGCTGAAGCGACAGCGGCGCGAATTCCCGCTTCAAAGTGTTTGTCGAGTTGAGTGAAGATGGTCGCCGATTGGCCATCCATCATGTATTCCGCGAGAATTTCGGACGCCTTCGCCCAGTGGTACAGTGCGACGAGGCGAAGTGCCATCGAAGGCTCTCTGGCTTCGTCGTTCAGAAGTTTTTTCTCGTAGCTTTCTTGGTCGTCACGCAAGCCCGCGACGATTTCTCGTACTCGATCTAGATCGTCCCAGTCGCGTTTTCGGAACAGCCTTACCCAGCAATCGAACAGTCGATAGAGGAGTCGGCGATCCCAACTTGCATCGGCCACAGACGGCACTTTGAGCGCTTCCTCGTTCTCTGCGTACCAACGGCGTAAATCCGACCAACGGTCGCCGCAGTAGGCTAGACCCGAAAGCTGCAGGACATGGAATATCCTGGCCTCGTCGTTCTCGGGGATTGCGAGCAGCCGCCTATATTCGAAGGCGCGGTGTGAGCCAGCCGTCGCTTGCTGCCGAAGCATTTTATCGCCACCAGACGCTCTGCTTAAAGCATCGAGACCCTCGATAGCGGCCATCTCATAGGCGAACGCGACGCGCTCGAATACCGCCTCGTCAGTGGGATGAGCTTCGAAGGCAAACGCGATTTGCCCGCCGACCGCCCTTGTTGCCAATCTCTCAATCACAAGCTCCTGCGCTCGCGCGAGGTTCGCAACGCCAATTGCTTGAAGTGCCCAATGGGAGTCGAGATCCTTGAGGCCTGTAAGGGTGAGGCTCATTGCTTGCCTCCCTTTTTGGCGGCCACGGTCGTAGCTCCCAAAGAGGAGATTGTCGATGCGGGCAGGTATACGCCAATCAGCTCTATGACCGTGCCCGCAGGGCAGTCTTCCGCGAGCGAATCTACGCGCACTCGGACGTCGTCCTCATGGGGCGGAACGTCTCGGACGAGGACTCCGAACAACGATACGTCGGACTTGTTCTGCAGGTAACGCTTCGTCGCCTCTTGGAAACGCGCCTTCCACGATGCGGTCGTAGCGCGCGCACCCAAGTACCTTACGAGGGCATTTCGGATAGTCACGTCATCGCGCAGGTCTTCGATCTGTTGCTTGAGCCCGTGAGTCCCATACATCAAGCCTGGTGGGTACTTGTTTTCCGACGACGTTTTCACTTCGCCAAAGGCAAACCGATCTCCCACCGCATCCTTTTGGAAGCCAACCAGATCAGCCCCTGGCAAGCTAGAACCCTCTTTGCGCACATCGCGCCCGTCAGGCCATGGAAACATGCAGGCACGATGCTCAGTCAGATAGGCTTCGCCGATCGCTTCTCCAACCCGCCAATTTTCGACGCTGTCAGGGTCTGCAAGTAGCTCTTCAAGCCCTGCCTGTTCGAAGTCCGCTTCCGCAACGCTCGCAAGTAGAGCCTTGATTTCGGCCTTTCCCGCCGTGTCCATCACGAGGCTTGCGACCGTCTTGGTGATGGCCGCGTCGGCCTCCGCGGTTGTCAGCGAACGCCCTCCCCCTGAACATGGGGGTGCCCCTTTCGCGTATGCGATTGTACCTGCAGCTATCACGCGCCGTTCCGACCGAGTTGTTCTGGTGGCTGGAAAGGTGGCCGCGCAAACGACAAACCGCGCCGTCGCAAAGGCCGCCTCGTCCTTTCGATATGTGGCGTCAGCACAAGGCGCTTCGCGTTTGTATTTCGCATTTGAACTTGCCCCATCCCTCGCTCTGCCAGCTCGCAAAGTCGGCTTAAGGCCTTACCAACCCGTATCGACGCTGGCGACGTAAAACCTCACATAACCAAGGCGCTGAATCAGTTTGCTTGTCACGCAGCTCGGCCGCACGCTAGAACGAAGCATGAACAACTGTCAATATACTGCGCATATTAAAGACGGGGACAAAAGCACCTTTGGAGTTCATCTGGCTGGACTGCTTCAGAGGTTCGAAGGCTCGAAAACACGAGTTCTTCTCGCCCCAGCGCCGCAGAGACACGCGATTTCGGTGAAATGAAGCCGCGTTCACTTTTTGTGCCTTTTGCGGTATCATTCGCCAATGGGTGACGCACAGCGGAAACAATTTGGTCAAAGCGAATTGGAAGCCATCGCGCAAGCGCTTGGCGACACCGAGGCGGGTCTCACGAATACTGAAATCGAAATGCTGTTTGCCCCGTGCAGAATGAAAGACCCTGGCCAAGGCACGAAGTGGAAACGAGTCTTCAACGCCTTTGCCACGAGCCAGAATGAAAGCGGCGGTCGAGAGGCCATCCTTGCGTTTGTTCGCAAAGCGATGAAGCCAGTTCGCTACGTAAAAGCACCAGAACGGTATGAGACCCTTCGCGCCAACGTGAACCGTGCGCTCCTGTTTTCGGGACTGGTTGTTGATCAGAGCGGCGAGCTGATACCCGTGGAAGCGGCCGGCACGATTTCCGATGCCACTCGACGCGCGAATGGATTGCGCGCAGACATGCAGGCGCGCGGAGTCCATGCAGACGTGCTGGCGTTTTGCCGCGAAGAGCTTGTCGCCGACAACTATTTCCACGCTGTTCTTGAGGCAACTAAGAGCGTCGCGGACAAACTGCGCCGTATGTCGGGGCTATCGCTCGACGGGGCGGAATTGATCGACCGCACACTCTCTGGAGAAGCGCCGTTGATCTCAATCAACGGCCTGAGAACCGAGAGCGAAAAATCCGAGCAAAAAGGCTTCGCAAATCTGCTGAAAGGAACATTCGGAATGTTCAGGAACACTACTGCGCACGAAGCGCGCCTACGATGGAAAATGTCGAAAGCCGACGCCGAAGACCTATTGTCAGTCGTGTCGCTAATCCATCGCCGTCTGGATGGCGCTTCGATGAGCACGAGCCCTTAGCCTCATGCGGCTCAGCTGCTTAGACAGGGTGCGAGGGATCACGCGCGCTTGCCTTGGATGATCCACAAACGCGCCGAGCGAATGACTGCCCCTGTACCGTCCCCCGCTCCTCTCCCGACCGACGCGCTCAGGCCGGAAATCGCCGATTTCAAACGGGGGACAGGATCGCCCGTAAGTCGGCCCGGCTACCCGTTATTGTCAGCGACGCCCCCCGTGCTATGGTTAACAAGAGGTTAATCGGGGGGACTATGGGCATCTCTACGCAGGACAGCACCGCCCTAAAGCTGGCTATCCAGTCGCTGCGACAGTTCAGCCGCGCCGATATTCGAGAATCCCGAAGTGGCGAGTCGCTTGTTGACCGCTTTTACGAAGACCCGTACGCGAGCGGGTACTTGGTGTCGGAAGTAAAGTCTGAGCGACACTCCTTTGTCGTTGGAAGGCGTGGCTCGGGCAAGTCGACCGTATTCGAGAAAGCGCGGCTGGATCTGCGCGCGGAGCCGAGCGTCCTGACGGCCTACGTCAATCTCAAGTCAGTCGGCATGAGCGCTGACGGGGGACGCTTCGATCTTCCGGAAGGCGCAGCGGGGCGGCACGCGCGAAAGGTCCTGTGGTTCCGCGGTCTCATCAAGCATCTGTTGAAGGAGCTGTCCGGGGACCTGCGCAAGAAAAACTCGGAAGGGTTCTTCCGCATCCTTACCGGCGAAAAGGGACAGGTTGCTCGCGCCGTCCGGAAACTGGAAGACGAAAACCTCTACCTCGCGCAGCTCGATCTCAACCTGGAAGTTCAAACGACAGTTGATATCGGAAACATTCAGCGCACTGAAGCCGAGTTTGGCGGCAGGATCGGATTGAGCGATATCTCCGTTGGTGCCGGCGCCTCGCGCTCACATACCAGCGTCAGCAACAAGACAACCTTTGGAACGCGATACAATATCTTCGAGGTCGACAGTTTCGTGTCCGATCTGCGGGGCATCCTCAAGCAGCTAGGCGTGCGTCGCCTCTATCTGTTTCTGGATGACTTTTCCGAACTCGATGACGCCGCCATGGGCTTCCTCATCGATGAAGTTATCCAGCCGATCGCCGCGTTGGGAGGCGATTTTCTGACACTGAAGATCGCCGCCTATCCAAGTCGAATTTATACCGGTCGTCTTGACGGCGCTACTTTCGACATCCTGCGGACAGACTTCGCGGAAGTACACTCACTCAACCCAACGGGCACTATCGAGGAGCGCGGCGCGCAATTCATTGAACGCGTGCTCAAGAAGCGGCTGGAATACTACGCAGGTCGCAGCATAAGCCATTTCTTTGCGCTCTCGTCGCACCCGCCGCTCTTTGAACTTCTTTTTCAGGCCAGCTTCGCGAACATCCGCTCGCTAGGCAACATTCTTCACTACGCATTCGCCGACGCAACGGCGCACCTGAAGAAGATCACGATTGCTTCCGTCGACACGGCCTCGCGAAAGCACTTCGAAGATACGATCGGTAGGGACCTGAGACAGTTCGGCGACGCTGGCGGTACGCGCCAGGTTCTCGGGCAACTGCAGCTCATCGTCGATCAATCGAAAAGGGTCTGCCGTTTAACGTCGGTTCATGACGGTGTCGACCGCCCGATCAAGCGGGTGCACGCAAGTCACTTCTTTGTCCGGGCCGAGCATGCGGGCCTGCTCGACGAGCTGACCCAGCAAAAGACCGTCCACCACTACACGAATGCGCGCACGCTCGACGGGGTCGAGATCTCGGTTTTCGTGCTCGACCTCGGCAAGTGCCAGCTCGAAAACATCCCATATGGCAGGCCGCCCGAAGCTCGGACCAACGCCTACTTTACGCAGGCGGAGTTCGACTTCACCACACTGCTGGTCGCAAACCACACCAGGCACGTTGAAGCCAATACCCTAATCACTACCATCCCGCCGGCGATTTCGTTCGCCGCGTCAAGCACGCTCGGCGCGTTCAAAGGGATCACAGGAACTCAACAGAGAATACTGGATGCGATGTTTGAAGCGGGTCCGCGGGTGAGTTTGCTGGCGCGCCAAATCGCGAGCGCGATCGACTTGTCTCCAGCCCTTGTCGGCAAGGCGGCAGCCGAGTTGCACAAGAACGGCCTTGTCGTCCGTGCTCGGGCGGGTCAGGTCTATTCATACCAACTTGCTGAGGAAGTCAGGGCGGAGATTACCCGTGCCAGTTCACCCGCCGGGTGAAGAAGTTTGCCACCCGCCACCTGTGCGGCTGTCTGGCCTCTGCGGTTCCTTGAAAAGAGCTGTTCCGCCAGCCACCGAGATTGCGCGCGTCCACACACTTCCGCGTCCGTACTCCCGCGGTAGCTGGCATGCTCGATAAGTGCGCCTGGATGGACCAGCCTTCGACCAACAAAGCGACCATCCGATAGCCGGGACGTAGTCCGTGTGGTCTGAGCTCCCCAGGTCCCGCACCCTTCGGATAGCATCTCCGATTTGGATGAGACCGTTCGAGTCGAGTTCGTGGAAACCAGCTTGGCAGGCAGGCAGCACGAACTCGTTGCCGACGGTCGCGCTGCGCACGCCCTGCCCCCAGTTCGAGAGACCGCCGATCGGACGACTGGTCGCTTCAACGGGCGGCATGGTGCATGCCGCCCGTTCTTGTGCGTGATCTATCGATGTCAGCGGCGGTCGAGGTTCATGACCTTGGCCCACGCGTTTGCGAAGTCCTGTGCGAACTTTGCATTTGCATCATCGGACGCGTACACTTCCGCGACCGCGCGCAGCTCGGAGTTCGAACCGAAGACGAGGTCGACGGGGGTGGCATTCCATTTCAACTTGCCAGTGGCCCTGTCATGGCCCTCGTAAAGCCCATCCGCCTTGGACGATTTCGACCAGGTCGTGGACATGTCGAGCAGGTTCCGGAAGAAGTCGGTGCTCAACGTACCGGGCCTGCTTGTCAGCACGCCGTCGGAGGATCCGCCAGCGTTCGCATCGAGCGCCCGCATGCCGCCAACCAGCACAGTCATTTCCGGGACCGTCAGATCAAGCAGGTTTGCACGATCGACTAGCATCTCCGCGGGCGACAGCCTGCTGTCCTTGCTGAAGTAGTTGCGGAAGCCGTCCGCAGTCGGCTCCAGAGCAGCAAATGAGCTGACGTCGGTTTGCGTCTGTGATGCATCGACCCGCCCGGGGACAAAGGGCACCTTCACAGTGTTACCGGCCTGCTTGGCAGCCGTCTCGATGGCGGCGTTACCGCCAAGGACGATCACGTCGGCAAGCGAAACCGTTCTGCCGGACTTCTGCGTACGATTGAAATCCTTCTGGATGACTTCCAGCTTTTTGAGCACGGTTTCCAGTTCGGCGGGGCTGTTCGCCAGCCAATGAACCTGCGGCTCGAGACGGATCCGAGCGCCGTTCGCGCCACCGCGCATGTCTGTCGCACGGAAACTCGCCGCGGAAGCCCACGCCGTTCTGACCAGCTGCGGGATGGTCAGTCCTGACGCCATGATCTTGGCCTTCAGCTGCGTGATATCTGACGTGTTGATCACAACTTGATTGGCTTTCGGAAGAGGGTCTTGCCACGTGAACTGCTGTGCTGGCGCGCTCTTGCCGACATAGTGCGAGCGGGGTCCCATGTCCCGGTGCGTGAGCTTGAACCAGGCTCGCGCAAACGCATCTGCGAACTGGTCCGGATTTTTCTGGAACCGCAGGGAAATCTCACGATAGGCGGGGTCGAACTTAAGCGAGAGATCCGTCGTGAACATGATCGGCGCGTGGCGAACGGTCTTGTCGTGAGCGTCGGGCACCAGACCCGCTGCGCCCTTGTCGCTTGGGATCCACTGAATCGCGCCCGCAGGGCTCTTTGTCTGAACCCAGTCATAGAGGAACAGATTGTCCAGATACTGTGTCGTGAACGCGATTGGATTTGCCGACCAAGCGCCCTCGAGTCCGCTGGAGACGGTGTCCTTGCCGTTGCCGGCACCGCACTTGTTTTCCCAGCCGAGGCCCTGCTTCTCAACGCCTGCAGCGGAAGGCTCCGCGCCGACGCACTTGTCCGGCGCATGCGCGCCATGCGCTTTTCCAAAGGTATGGCCGCCAGCGATCAGGGCGACCGTCTCTTCATCGTTCATCGCCATGCGACCGAAGGTTTCGCGAATGTCACGCGCAGCCGCGATCGGGTCTGGATTGCCGTTCGGCCCTTCCGGATTCACGTAGATCAGTCCCATCTGAACAGCAGCCAGAGGCCGCTCGAGCTGTCGATCGCCGCTGTGGCGCTGATCGGCCAGGAACTTTCCTTCAGGACCCCAGTAGACACTGTCGGGCTCCCAATCGTCCTTGCGGCCGCCGGCAAATCCGATCGTCTTGAACCCCATGGACTCGAGCGCCACGTTGCCGCTCAGGACCATCAGGTCCGCCCAGGAAATCTTCCGCCCGTACTTCTGCTTGATCGGCCACACCAGTCGGCGCGCCTTGTCCAGGCTCACGTTGTCCGGCCAGCTGTTGAGTGGCTCAAAGCGTTGCTGGCCACCGCCAGCACCGCCGCGTCCGTCGGAGACGCGATACGTGCCTGCGCTATGCCATGCCATGCGGATGAAGAAGGGTCCGTAACTGCCATAGTCGGCCGGCCACCAGGGCTGCGACGTGGTCAAGACCTTCTTGATGTCCTGCTTCACCGCTTCGAGATCGAGCGTCTTGAACTCGGCCGCATAGTTGAAATCGACGCCCAACGGATTCGACTCGGGCGATTGCTGGCGGAGCGGACCGAGGTCAAGCTTTTCTGGCCACCAGTCCTGATTGGACATCGGCTTGGCCTGCGCATGAGCAACGCTGGACATCATGAGCGGTGACATAGCCACCGAGAGAATCGCCACCAGTTTTATGGAACTCATGCGCATGAAGTCGACTCCGGGGATCTGGATCAGCTCACCCGAAGCGCGACGATCGCGCGACGCCTTCGCTGTCGGGGCCCGGTATGGCCACCAACGCTGACAGGATGCTTACAGCAAAGCGTGGCGAGCATCGTCGCCGCCCCGAGGTAGCGCCGGTGCGGCATGGGCGCGAACTCTGTTCCCGCGCTGGCCCGAAGGACGGCAATGATCCGCGGCGCAACGCGCGATCTGGCAAGACCGTGGGGAGCGTTATGTCATCCGCGACCCCAAACGAAACTGACATCTGACTCCGCCGCTCGCATCTGTTTTGTTTCCCAAGCTACGTCAGCATCCTGTCAATAACCGCCGTCATCTTCTCCATCGTAGACAGAATGGTGAAGACGAGGGTCCTCAAGTCTTCACCGACCAACACGGATTGTCCCCAGACCGTGCAGGTGCGTCTACGAAATGGAAAACGCGGGAGCCGATGCATAAATGCTGACTCCCGCTCGAGACTACCGCGCGATCGGGCCCGTCCCCCAACCCTGGGACCAGTCGCTGGTAGTGGAGGGGCGTCGGGAAACCGGCGCCCCATTCCATGCGGGCCGGCGGCGTAACACTCTCCCCTCTCCCAGCCCAGCATGCGTCTCGGCCAACGTAAAGCCGCTTAGTTGCCCGCATTGAGGTGCTAGGCGCTGGCCCGCGAGATGGGCGGCAATGACTACGTGTTTTAGACCACCGCCCCAAACAGGCGTCCGATTCCCGCGGTCAGCGCCATCGCGATTGCGCCCCAGAATGTCACTCGGAAGATCGCGACCGGCATTGGAGCGCCGCCAGCACGCGCGCCCACCGCGCCCAGCACAACGAGAAATGCAAGGGAAGCAATCGTCACTGCCGGAACCAACACATCCGCCGGCACTACCAGAACCGTTCCAAGTGGCAGGGCCGCACCAACGGCAAAGGTGGCGGCTGAGGTCAGCGCTGCCTGGATAGGACGCGCTGCGGTCAGGTCGGAGATCTGCAGCTCGTCCCTTGCATGAGCCCCGAGAGCGTCCTTTGCCATCAGCTGGTCTGCCACCTGCTCAGCGAGCTTCGGCTCAAGCCCGCGCTTGACATAGATATTCGCCAGCTCTTCTCGCTCGAACGCAGGATCGTCTTTCAGCTCCTGCGACTCCCGGGCAAGGTCCGCCTTCTCCGTATCGGATTGAGAACTCACCGAGACGTACTCGCCGGCCGCCATCGACATGGCGCCTGCAAAAAGCCCAGCAGTGCCGGCCAGAAGAATATCGCTCTGGGCAGCAGAGGCTGCAGCGACTCCCACAATCAGGCTTGCCGTGGAGACGATGCCGTCGTTTGCGCCCAGGACCGCGGCACGCAGCCAACCGATTCGAGCGACGGCATGCCGTTCGGTGTGAAGATGCAGGCGGCTCATCGGGTAGGCTCCTTCGTATAAGTACATAGAGCGCATTCAATCGTCGTCACACTCGGTTTCCTCTCCTCCGACCTCGCCGCGTTCTCTGGCCTCATCGTCCGCATGCGGGGTAAAGGCCTGCGGATCGACGAGAATTGCGCCGTAGACAGCTGCGCCGACAGCGATCGCCGCAGCTGGCGCCGCCAGCCGAGCCGGAGGCCTGGCATCTCGCGCGTCGGGATGGCGCTCTGCGCGTTTCCTGCCCGTGACCATTGCGAGGATCAGGTTCTCCCTGGCTAGCAGCGACATCAGCAGAACAGCTGCGATGTGTACGCCGACAAGACCCAGCAGGGCGTAGGCGATGGCTTCATGGGCATCTTCACCACCGGAAACGCCGGTGACTACGGTTGCGGCTGTAAGGCCGAGAAGCGCCAGTACCGCTACGGCTCCAAGTGGATTGTGTCCCATCGTCGGGGCAACCTTGCCTGACAGCAAATGCCGCACATGCTGGATGATCCGGGACGGCCGCACGAAATTGATAAACCGCGCATGCTCTCCGCCGACGAAGCCCCAGACCAACCGAAAGGCGATCAGAAGAGCTGCCACCCAACCGATCGGAATGTGCCAGGCCGAGAATGCGCCCTCCTCCTCTGATGAGAGGAAAGAAAGAGCGATGGCGATGACCAGAAGCCAGTGAAAGATACGCACGCCGGGGTCCCAAACCTTGATCAGGCGGGGCGAAGCGTTCGGTGTGTCGGACATGATGGCCTCCTATGCTGGAGGAGGCTTAAGTGGAGCGCCTTACAGCGTACTGACAACGAGGCGAGTGCCCTGCCAGTTCACCACCCCAGGCGCCAGCGCCCGCGCTCCACCGCGAAAACAGCTTCGCTGCAGTTCGCGTGATCACGTCAGTCTCGCGTCAAAGTCGGTGGCCATGGTCGTGAGTGTTGGGCGACAGGCCCACGCTTCATGGATGGAGACCATTATGAGCATTCTCAAGATTTCGGCGATCGCGGCGGTCGTTCTCGCCTTTACCGGTACGGCCATGGCAGGACCGCAATGCACGACCGCGCCCCAGGCGCAATGGATGCCTGAGGCGGCAATGCGCGCCAAGATCGAGAAGGACGGCTACACGATCAAGACGTTCAAGGTGAGTGGCAACTGCTACGAGATCTACGGCTTCGCCAAAGACGGCAAGAAGGTCGAGATCTACTTCAACCCGGTCGACGGCAGCATCATCAAGAAAGAAGTGGGCTGAACCATGGGCGACGTCCCCGCAGGTCAGGTCGCGACACCTTCCGCGCTCCCCGTCAACTTGCCGCAAGTAAAGGTCTGGGATCCGGTCGTCCGACTCTTCCATTGGACGCTGGCTCTCGGCTGCATCGCAAATCTCACCGTCCTCCGGGAAGTTGAGCCTGCGCATGAAATTGTCGGCTACGTCATACTGGGCGCAATCGCGATACGCATCCTGTGGGGATTTGTCGGCTCAGCTCATGCTCGCTTCTCGGATTTCATTACCGGTCCCAAGAGGCTCATGAGTTATCTCGGCTCGCTCATCCGCGGGAAGGCGCCACGCTATGTTGGGCACAATCCCGGTGGCGCGCTGATGATGCTCGCCCTTGTCGGACTTGCGACCGTCTGCAGCGTGACGGGCGTGATGATGGAGCAGGACTCCTTCTGGGGCGTGGAATGGGTTGAAGATGTTCATGAAACGGCGGCCAACCTGATACTCGCGCTGGCAATTCTCCATGTTCTGGCGGCGCTTGTCGAAAGCTGGCATCACCGTGAGAATCTCGTCCGCTCGATGATCACTGGCCGCAAACGCGCCGCAACAGGGACTGATGTCGACCATGCGCCTCCTGCTCATTGAGGATAACGAGCGACTGGGTCAGCTGATCCGGGATGGCCTGACGAAGGACGGTCTCGCCGTCGACTGGCAACAAACGCTTGAGGATGGCGAGGCGACGCTTGAGGCGGCGGCATTTGACCTGGTGCTGCTCGATCTCGGACTACCTGATGGAGACGGCCTGGATCTCATCCGCCGCTTGCGTCGCGCCTCCGACACGATACCGATCCTGGTACTGACAGCACGTGGAGGGCTTAGTGACCGTATCACAGGCCTTGATGCAGGGGCGGATGATTATCTGATAAAGCCATTCGATATCGCCGAGCTGTCTGCGCGATGTCGCGCTTTGCTCCGCCGGCCGGCGCAGGGCCTGACCCCGGTATTGTCCGTTGGCAAGCTCACGTTCGACACATCCTCCAGGCAAGCGGCGCATGACGGCGTGGCGATCGAGCTTTCCCGGCGTGAAGCCGGCTTGCTCGAGGCGCTGATGCGTCGTGCGGGAGCCGTACTGACCAAGCAGGCGCTCGAAGAAGCCGTCTATGATTTCAACGAACCCGTCACGCCTAACGCAGTGGAGGTTGCCATCTCTCGCTTGCGGAGAAGACTGGATGACGCAGGTGTAAAGGATACCCTGCACAACGTGCGTGGTGTTGGGTACATGCTGAAAGCAAAGCGCGGATGAGACGTGCATCGATATTCGGCAGACTTGCCCTCGGCCTCGTAATTGTAGGCTTGGCCGGCGCAGTTGTGCTCCTGATCTTCGTCGCGTTTGAGTATGGCCTTTCGTTCGGTCCGAATCCCGGCGGGTTGGGCTTGGGCGACATCCTGAACGAGATCGGTGACCACGTCATCGTGCCGCTTCTCGTCCTGATGTTACCCTTGGCCGTTGCGGTTCCCTGGGTAATCCGGACCTCGCTTCGACCGCTTGGGGACGCCGCCGCCCAGATCGAGCTTGCGCAGACTGCCGACCGGGGTTTCCGGGTGAACGCCAATGATTTTCCTGCCGAAGCTCTGGGATTTGCGGAAGCTGTGAACGGCCTGCTTGGACGGCTCGATGAATCGGCAACGCGCCAGGAAGCGTTTGCAGCGGACGTCGCGCATGAGCTCCGGACGCCGTTGGCAATCCTGGCGCTTGAACTGGAAAAACTGGATGGGGACGTGGCTGCCCGACTAAAGAGAGACGTGACGAGCATGAGCAGACTGGTCGACCAGTTGCTGGTCCTGGCGCAGCTTGATGCTCAGGCAGCGGCCCGCGACCCCATGCGGGATGTCGTGCTCGGAGACGTGGCTGCGGATATCGTCACATACTTTGCACCGCTCGCCATGGATGGTGGGAAGGAGATTGCGCTTGAACGCCTCGATGAAACCGTGGTTTCCGGTCGCACTGAGGCGATCAGCGCCGCTCTCCGAAACCTTGTCGAGAATGGCTTACGCGTCACGCCTCCGCAGGGAACGGTAACCGTGCTCGTCGGACCAGGTCCTCTGCTTCGCGTTCGCGACGGCGGCCCGGGCCTTTCACAGGAATCGCTGCAAGACTATCGGCAGCGTCTTCATCGCGGTGATCAGTCCAGCAAGAGTGGAGCGGGCCTTGGCCTCGCCATTGTATCCCGCATCATGGAAGCTCACTCAGGCACTCTCAGGACTGACCCAGCCCATACCGAACTGGTTCTCGATTTTGGCCGCACGGCCTAACGAGGGGCGTCAGTCCCATTTGTTCTGTGGCTGAGTAGACTGCGCGGGGCGTCTGCTTGTGATGTGCCTCCCCCGCATCCAGCGTCGGGTCGACAGCTAACTGAAGCGAAGCTGACGATCGCGCCGCTCCTCCACGATGATTGTCGCCGCAATCTCCGAACTCCGGACGCCGTCAGCATTCTGTCAATGAACCCAGCGATGGACAGGTCTCCAGAACAGCTGGTGAAGGCAAACGCCTTCGTCACCCATTGCGAAGAGGCGAAGGCAGATGCGGCGACTATCGGGGATGGCAATCGCACTCATGCTGGCGTCTGCGCCGGCCTGGGCGCAGCAGGCAGCCGGCATACCTGTCTCGAAACAGCAACAGGAGCGTCTCGGTATTGCGCTCCATGACGTGACGAGTGCTGATGCTCTTGTCGTAGTTGACATGGTCGGGCGAGTTGCGCGCGCTCCCAGCAGTGTTCGTTCGGTTGTCGCGCCGTTTGCCGGTGTCGTCACCAAGGTACACGCCCTTCCAGGCGCGACAGTGAAGGCCGGTGACCCCCTCGTTTCAATATCAAGCCGCGATTACGCTACCGCCTCGTCAACACTGACTCAGGCAAACAGCGAGATGCGCGTTGCTGAGTCTGCACTCGCCAGACAGACGCAATTGCTGGCGAATGGTCTCGTCGCTCGCAGCGCCGTTGAGGAAGCCCGTGCACGCGCGGAAAGCGCACGTGCAATGGTCGCTGAAGCTTCCGCCCTGTCCGGTGGAATGAAGGCTGGCAGCAACGCCGGCGGCTATGTCGTCCGCGCAACAGCCGCTGGCCGTATCGGCACTCTAAACGCGAACATCGGCGATAGCGTCAGCGCGATGACAACGCTGGCGTCTCTCACGACGGGTAAGGAGTTGTGGGTCGAGTTCCAGATACCCGCGCGCTTGATGGGGCAGATTGCGCCTGGCGATAGTGTGCAACTTTCCAGCGGGGGTCGTGGTCAGATCATGTCTGTCACCGATGTCCTGGACCCGACAACGCGCTCAGCCTCCGCCTATGCTGTCCTCCCACCGGGATCGTCACTTTATGAAGGTCAGCTGGTGCGGGGACATCTCTCGCGGGCCACGACTGAGGCGAAGCTTATCAGCGCCCCGGCGCGCTCGATCGTTCAGATCGATGGCCAGGACCATGTCTTCCGACGCACGCCAGACGGGTTTGCCCCCACCCCCGTCCAGGTCGTCGGTCGGACGGAGGAGGCCGCCACACTGCGTGGCGGCCTCCGACCGGGCGATGCGGTTGCGACCTCAGGTCTCACCGAGCTCAAAGCGCTCGCGACGCAGGGCGGCTAAGTCATGCTTTCAGGTCTCATCAAAGGCGCGCTCGCGCAGCGCATGTTCGTACTCGCGGTTACGGCAGCAGTATTGATTGGAGGGGCGTTCGCCGCGCTTCGCCTCCCGATCGACGCGTTTCCCGACATCTCCAGCACGCAGGTCAAGCTGATCCTCAAGGCGCCGGGGATGACCCCAGAAGAGGTGGAGCAGAGAGTCATCGCACCCATCGAGATGGAATTGCTCGGCATTCCCCGCCAGCGCATGCTTCGCTCGGTCGCCAAGTACGCCATCGCTGATATCACGATCGACTTCGAAGACGGCGCGGACATCTATTGGGCCCGCCAGCAGGTTTCTGAACGTCTCGCTGCCGCGTCGGATGCGTTGCCTGCCAACCTTGGCGGCGGGCTGGCCCCGATCTCGACGCCCTTGTCCGACGTTTTCATGTTCACGGTGGAGGGTGGGAAGCTTACCGCCGAAGAGCGTCGAACGCTGCTCGACTGGACCATACGCCCAGCCCTGCGGACACTTCCAGGTGTGGCAGATGTCAATACGCTCGGAGGACGTGTCCGTACGTTCGAGGTCTCGCCCGATCCAGTTGCTCTAGCCTCCGTCGGACTAACGGTTGCTGACCTCACCAGCGCGATCGAAGCAGCCAATCGGAATGACGGCGCCGGCCGTATCAGCGTTGGCGAGGAAGCGCTCATTGTCAGATCGATCGGCGCGATCCAGACCCCGGAAGATCTTGCAGGCATCGTCCTCGCCACCAAGGACAACACGGTGATCCGGGTTGGCGACGTGGCAAGAACAGGCATTGGAAGCCTCACACGCTATGGCGCCGTGACAAAGGATGGCGAGGGAGAAGCGGTTCAAGGCATCGTTCTTTCCCTGCGCGGGGCCGACGCCAACGCCATCATCCGCGACGTCGAGGAGCGCCTGAAGGAAATCGCGCCGTCCTTCCCGGAAGGCGTGACGGTGAAGACCTTCTATGATCGCTCGGAACTGATAACTCACGCGGTGACCACAGTGAGCGAAGCGCTTGTTGAAGCGATCGTTCTGGTTGTCATCCTGCTGGTGATCTTCCTTGGCAATTTCCGGGCGGCGCTCGTCGTCGCATCAACGTTGCCCATGGCCGCGCTGGTGACATTCGGGATGATGCAGCTCACGGGCATGAGCGCCAACCTTATGAGCCTTGGCGGACTTGCCATCGCCATCGGCTTGATTGTCGACGCCTCAGTCGTCGTCGTCGAGAACACGGTGGAGCGGCTGGCGCATCAGACGCAGGACGGACACACACCCTGGATCCACCACATCTACCGTGCCGTGAGCGAAGTCGCGGTCCCGGTGGCGTCAGGCATCATCATCATCTGCCTGGTGTTCCTGCCGCTGCTCGCCCTTGAGGGACTTGAAGGCAAACTGTTCCGCCCCGTCGCCCTGACCATTGTCTTCGCGCTGGCCGGATCGCTGGTGATGTCGTTGACCATCATCCCGGTGCTGGCGTCATTCCTGCTGGGCAAGCCAAAGCATGGTGAACCGCTCTTGATGCGGATCATCACGCCGGTCTACGCGCGACTGCTGGACTTCAACCTGAAATCGCCGATCCCGCTCTTCGCGGTCGCCGCGATCGGACTTGGCGCCGCAGGGATCGCTTACACCGGCATCGGGAAGATCTTCATGCCGACCATGGATGAAGGCTCGATCATCATGCAGGTGGCCAAGCTTCCGTCCGTCAATCTGGACAGAAGCTCGGAGGCGGATCTCGCCATCCAGAAGGCGCTGCTAAGCGACATCCCAGAAATCGAGAGCATCGTTGCGCGCGTAGGTTCGGACGAGATCGGTCTCGACCCCATGGGCCTCAACGAATCCGACATGTTCGTCGTGCTCAAACCCAAGTCGCAATGGCGCAGGCCAGACAAGGTCTGGCTCGTCGATCAGATGCGCAACACGATGGAGTCCTTCCCGGGCGTCGAGCCTGCGTTCACACAGCCCATCGAAATGCGTACGTCGGAAATGCTGACAGGCGCCCGCGGCGACCTTGCGGTCAAGATCTTCGGGCCAGACCTCCCCACGCTGTCGGATCTCGCGGGCCAGGTTCAAGGCGCCATCAGTAGTGTCCAGGGCGCCACCGAGGTCTTCACGCTATCGAACGACAAGACCGACTTCATGCAGCTGCGCATGGATCGCCTTGCAGTCGGAGCAGCCGGCCTCACCATCTCCGAGACGGAAGACGAACTCCGCGCCATTCTTGAGGGCATCAACGCCGGCACGGTAATTGAACCCGGTCGCCGCACGGCCATCGTGGTGCGTGGCGACGAGGCCCTCCGACAATCGCCGGAGATGTTCGCCAATGTGCCTCTGGCATCCACGGGTGGATCGATCCATGTCGGCGACGTCGCCGAAATCATCCGCGAACCTGGCATGGTCAAGATCGATCGGGAGAACGCATCCCGCTTCGCTCTTGTGCAGGCGTTCGTCGGCGGCCGGGACCTCGTCGGATTTGTCGAGGACGCGCAGGCCGCAGTGGCCGCCAAGATCCAGCTCCCACCGGGCTATCGACTGGAGTGGGGCGGCGAGTTCGAAAACCAGCGCCGCGCGTCGGAACGGCTTGGGATTGTGGTGCCTATGGCGCTCGCCATGATCTTCGTCGTCCTGTTCGCAACGCTCAGGTCGCTGCGGCAGTCGATACTGATCTTCGCCAACGTGCCATTCGCGCTGGTAGGCGGCATCCTCTCACTCTTCATCGCAGGAGAGTACTTCTCGGTGCCGGCTTCCATTGGATTCATCGCGCTGCTCGGCATCGCGGTGCTGAATGGCCTCGTCCTCGTAAGCTACTTCAACCAGTTGCTGGTGGCAGGATACGCGATTGACGACGCCATCAGGGTTGGCGCAGCGCGCCGTCTCCGACCCGTGTTGATGACGGCGACCATTGCAGCCTTCGGTCTCCTGCCCCTTCTGTTCGCCAACGGACCGGGCTCAGAGGTGCAGAAGCCTCTGGCCATCGTTGTCATTGGCGGCCTCGTCTCCTCCACCATTCTCACCCTGCTTCTCCTGCCGGTCCTGTTCCGCCGATTTGGCGTGGCCCCCGGTTCCGTTCGCACCAGCCAGAAGGACGCCACATGGTCACCGATCTCTGCCGGCTGACGCTGGTCTATCCGCCAGCGGCAGAAAGCGCACTGCTCGGCGTTCTGATGTCGGTCGAACCGCCCCTTCCCGGTTTCACAACCTGGCGTGGCGCGGGTCACGGCTTCGGATTTGAGGGCGCAAACCATGCCGAGAAGGTCAGTGGGCAAGTCGCCCGCGGAATCCTGACCTCGATCATGGCAAGACCCTCCGCCGACCAGCTGCTCGAAGCCATACGCGAGCAGACCCCCATCCCTCACCTCGCCTACTGGATCGAACCAGTACTAGCAGCAGGCCGCCTGACATGAATCCTCTCACCCTCCTCAGCGCCGTGTTGGTCACATCGATGATGGCGCTGCCCGCCGCTGCACAAGACTACTTGCCGCCTGCCGCCATGGTTGAGGAAGCATTGTCCTCGCATCCTGATGTACGCGGCTGGACATCTCGCCTCGCCAGCGCGGAGGGGGAGGCGCGTCGTCTCTCCATCGGACCGTACGAGTGGACGCTCAACGGTTCGGGCCTCCAGCGCTCTGTGAGCGGCATTGGCGACTTCAATGAGTTTGACCTGGGCCTCTCGCGTGGCTTTCGTCTACCGGGAAAGTCCGAGATCGACCGGCGAATTGGCGAGCACGGTATCGACGCTGCACGAAATGCGGCCGAAGACGCACGGCATCAAGCTGCCTTGCAACTGATGGACGGATGGATGGCATGGCTTCGTGCAATCGAAGCGTCATCGATCTCGGAGGGGCAGGTCGTGGCCTATGAAGCCGAGCTTACCGCAACCGAGAAGCGTCTTGCTGCAGATGATGCCGCAGAGATCGAAGTTGAGCTTGTTCGCGCCGCCCTGGCAGAAGCCCGCACGACCGCCTCGCGCGCGACGGGAGAGGTGACGCGGGCCCGCGCTTCACTGCAGGCGTGGTTCCCTGAGCTTGCTTTGCCCGCCATGCCGCCGGCTATCTCCGAACCCGAGGGCACAGAAGCCCTCACGGCCCTGCGCGAGCGCGTGGTCACCAACAGCCACGAGATCGGTTATGTCGATGCGCAGGCGAGACGCGCCGAAGCTGTCGCGGAACGCGCACGCGCCGACCGCGCACCGGACCCACAGATCGGGCTACGGGCGTTCAGCGAGCGCGACGGCGAAGAGACAGGTCTAGGCTTTACCTTTTCGATCCCCATCGGCGGGGGCGCACGCGAAGCCGCTGCGGCAGAGCAGTCTGCCCTGGCCTCAGCGGCCCGCCAGAGTTCCGTTCGGGTACGCCGTGCGATCCTCGAGGTTGCCGAGACAGACTTCATCCAGGCCCAGTCCGAGTTTGCCGCCTGGCGTTCTGCAAAGGACGCGCTGGCGGACAGCACCCGAGTGATCGACCGCATGCGTGCCGGCTTCGAGCTCGGGGCAACGAGCCTTCAGGACCTGCTCGTCGCGGAGCGTCGGCACCTTGGAGTTCAGTTGATGGAAGCTGACTCCCGGACACGTGCTTCAACGGCGGCGCTAAAATTGCGGATCGACGCTCACGAGCTCTGGCTAGCGGACTGACGGCCCTCGATTCGCTTCTGGCCCACCCATTCATGGCGCAGGTCAGTGTCAAATGCCTGAGAACGGGACGCCATCCCGAATTGATGGATGCGAATAGTGACTGGCAATCTCGAACTCGTGGAATAGAGCTGTCAACTTAACTGCGAGCGCGTTTGCTAGGCTTTCGACAGGCCTGTGGGAACTACGCCACCGCCCTGTTCCAGACGGATTCCGAGCGTGCGCGGAGTACACGCATCGCACCACGGCTCAGCAGATGCCGCTGGATGTTGAACGCGTTGTAGACCGCCGCATGCGTTTCAAGAAACCGCTGCGCCGACGATCGGCTCTTGAACCCCTGCATCTTGCGCTCGCGTCGTCGAATCGAGAGGTGCGAGTTCTCGGCACGATTGTTGTCGCGCAACCGGCCAGGCTTGTGACGATCGCCGAGGCCTAAACGCTGAAGCGCTGCTCCATATGACCGCAGACCGTCAGTGACGATGACTTCCGGCTCAACATGCTGGTTTTTCAATAGCCGTCGCAGGAATCGAACGGCTGCTCCTGTGTCGCGCCTATTCTGCACGATCATGTCCAGCACCTCTCCTTCGTCATCGACTGCACGCCAGATCCACACGCGCTCGCCTGCGATGCTCGAGACCATCTCATCAAGATGCCAGCGCGGCGAAGGCGGATGCTTGCGGCGACGCAGGTTCGCCGCGATCTTCGCCCCGAACTTCACTGTCCAATATCGGATCGTCTCGTAGCTGACGTCGACGCCGCGATGCGCGAGCATCTCCTCAACATCGCGCAGGCTGAGCGTGAAGCGGAAGTAGAGCCAGACTGCGTGCTGAATGACCGTCGGCGGGAAGCGGTGCCGTTTGTACGAAATTCGCGTCATTGAGGTCTCCCGAAGGCCAATGAGCACGGACCTCC
The DNA here is from genome assembly GCA_002483135.1 of Hyphomonadaceae bacterium UBA7672. Classification (GTDB taxonomy): domain Bacteria; phylum Pseudomonadota; class Alphaproteobacteria; order Caulobacterales; family Hyphomonadaceae; genus UBA7672. The sequence goes on from DLHI01000026.1 coordinate 64,015, forward strand.
CAGAGACTGGTTAGCGTTAGTCTGACAGCACCGATCTCGCCAATACGTTCACCCGTAGCCTGCATAGATGGGAGGACTCGTTCGGTGCCTTGGTTCAACCAGTGTCAGGTCAGCTCAAACTGGCTCAAGTTGTCGATCTTCAGGAGCCGCGTTCGCTTGCGGGTTGCGGAAGGCGAGACAGCTTGAGACAGTATGTGCACGCCCCGCATCAGTACCCCGTTGTGGGGTCTATTGTTGGGTGCCCCTTTTGGAGAACCAATTTGCATAATGAAAATAAGGGGAAATGGTGGAGCCGAGGGGAATCGAACCCCTGACCTCGTCATTGCGAACGACGCGCTCTCCCAACTGAGCTACGGCCCCGAAACCGGGTATTTGGGAGCGCGTGTGCTAGTCCCGGCGGGCGCGCCAGTCAAGGATGGTTGCGGACCGCCTCGGGGGAGGCGCCAGCCCCCCGATTCCCCGTCCGGAACGTCGCTAAAGCCGCCGTTAAGCTGTCCAGGCTAGGCTTTTCCCATGCGCAAGGCCCTCGCCCTCTTCTTCGGTTCGCTTCTGGTCGCTGGCCGTGCGTCGGCCGCCCCGCCGGCGGCAAGCCCGTCGAGCGGCGAGCTCGACCCGCAGGCCAAGCGGATCACCGGCTCGACGAAATATTTCCCCACCTTCGGCCTGCGGGCCTCCATCTCGCGCGGCTTCAAGGTTCATGGCGTACTGGCGGTCGATGCCGGTCTTGATGTCCAGAAGGACGAGACGCGCAAACTCGCCGAGGCGATCCGCCCGCGGCTCACCAGCCAGATGCGCGACGCCGTGCTGAACTATGCCTCGCTGTCCTATGTGGTGGGCGAGCGGCCGGACTTCGACATCCTGCGAGCGCGCCTGCAGAAGGCTGTCGACCAGGTGCTCGGCAAGGGCGAGGCGCGCGTGGCGCTGGCCAGCGTCATCGTCTTCCAGGACTAGCTGGCAGAACTAGCCGGCGCGAGCCTGGCCTGCCGCCTCATCCATGAAGCGCGCGAGGGTGACGTCCTTCTCGGTCACGCCGCCTGCGTCATGCGTCGTCAGCACCACATCGACACGGTTGTAGACGTTCGACCATTCTGGATGGTGATCCATCTTGTCGGCGAGCAGTGCAACCCGCGTCATGAATCCGAAAGCGGCGTTGAAGTCACCGAAGCGGTAAGTCTTCGCGATTGCATCCCGCCCCGGCGCTGCGCTCCAGCCTGGCAGCGTTGCGAGGGCGGCGGCGGATCCAAGACGCTGGCTCATCGTCATTCACCTTTGGACAGAGCGGCCCGCTATTAGGACTTTCATAACCCGAAATTCAGGCGTCAGTGAAACGGCCCGTCAGGGAATTTGTGCCATGGTTCATCCGACAGCGGAGTTCGCCATGACCCATTTCCTGCGCTCGGACAAGAAGCCCGAAGGCCACAAGCTCGAAGACCTGCTGATGCAGTTGCGGGCTGATATCCTACATCGTTGCGAGATTATCGCCGGCGATGCACGCCCCGAGGCGCTGCACGTGATGGCCAACAATGTGAAGGTTCTCGGCTTGATGAGCGAGGCGATCAACCTGGCGCTGGATTCGACCCGCGTGCTTGACCGCGCCTTCGGCCCCTCGCAGGCGGCCCAGGGCGGTCCGCCGCGCATCGGCAAGGCGGACGCCGCCTAACCGCTGCCTGAGACGAAATAGAGCCAGGTTCCATCCTCTGCGATGCCGAGGACATAGCCGGGCCATATCTCTCCCGCGCGCAGCGCATCGGCCTGCCCCGCGCCCAGCATGCGATCGATCTCGCGCCCGGCGACCGGCGTGATCTCCTCACCCGAAAGCGTCGCAAGCCACGGCCAGACATAGACCTTGCCGCGCGGCGTCTCGGTGACGGCATGGCGATAGGACAGAAGGCGCTCGACCTGCGCCATCGGCCAGTCGCCCGTGCGCAGCTTCAGGTACCAATAGTCCTGGTGGCTCATGCCGCCCGCATTCGACCGGAAGCCCGGCGTCTCGGACGCCATGCGAGCAAGGTCACGATAACTTCCCGTGGCAGCCACCTCGCGCAGGCGCGCAACTGTTGCGGCCACGGCGTCCGGCAGCGGATTCTCGGCGCGGGGCGACGGCACGACGGCCGCGCCAATCGCCTGGGGCTCCGATGGCGCATCGCACGCGCCCAGCGCGACAATCGCGCTCGCGGCAAGGCCAACCAGCGGGGGAAAAAGAAACAGGCGCATGGGCCAGGCACCCGACGGGAGAAATCCATTCAAGCAGTCAGCAGCGCCTGCATGCAAGTCTGGAACCTTCAGAACGGAATCCCCACCGCCCGCGACAGGTCGGCCAGCAGCTGGGCTTCCGACGTTACCTTGATGGTCGTCATGCCCATCTCGCGCGCTGGTTTCAGGTTGATGCCGAGGTCGTCGAGATAGACGCAGGCCGCAGGCGCCACGCCCAGCGCCTCGCACATCATCGCGTAGATACGCGGGTCCGGCTTGCGCACACCGGCTTTCGAGCTTTCGATCACATGGTCGAATTGGGCGAACACCTCGGCGATCTGTTTCGCCTTGTCGCTGGACGAGGACATGCCCGCGCCCTTGCCCGTCGGCGCGTTGTTGGTGATGCAGCCGACCTTGAAGCGGGCCTTGCACGCGAAGAAGGCCGCAACCACGGCGGGCCGCAGGTCGCCCGACAGCAGCGCCAGAACGTCCCGGCCCGGGATGTCGTGCCCGAGCGCGCTGGCCTCATCCTGGAACAGCTTGTCGAACGTCTCTGCGTCCACTTCGGAACGCTCGATGCGGGCCCAGGCATTTGTGTCGGGATTGATCGAGTTGATGCGGCGGATCACGTCCACCGGCAGGCCGCGCTCGCGCTCGTAGCGATTGAAGGCGTCGAACGGCGACGTCGTGAAGACCCCGCCGAAATCCCAGAGAACCGCTTCCACCGCCATAGCATCACCCTGTCAAAGCCCGGGCGGGATAGCAGCCCCGCCCCCAAAAACAATGGCCCGAAACGCAAACGGCGCTCCCCTTTCGAAGAGCGCCGCAGCCAGTTCGGGTTGTTCCGCCTACTTCTTGAACGGCGGCTCCACGTCGGTCAGGCCTTTGGCCTCGAGGTCCGGATTGGCCTCGTGCCCGGTGACCGTGACGCCCTTCGCAAGCTTCGAGTTCCACATGCCGTACCCGAAGTAGAACAGAATGCCGACGACGAGATACGGAATGAAGAAGTTCCGCGTCTGCTCGGACGACATCAGCGACATCACAAGCATGAAACACATCGCGGCGCCGACCACCGCAATAATGGTGATCGCCCAGGTCGGCATCTTGAATGGCCGGTTCATGTTAGGCCGCGCAAAGCGCAGGTAAACCACTGTCACGCAGATGAGCATGAAGGCGACCAGCGTTCCGACGTTCGTCGTATCGCCGAGGAAGTCCAGGCCCGTGAAGCCGGCGAAGCCCGCCGCGATGACGCCCACGACGATTGTGTTGAGCACGGGCGTCTGCGTCTTCGGGTTGATCTTCGCGAACACGCTCGGCAGCAGGCCATCGCGCGCCATCGTGTAGAAGATACGGGTCTGGCCATACAGCAACACCAGCATCACCGATGACAGGCCGGCGAAAGCGCCGACTTTCACGAGGAAGGCGAACCACGGCAGGCCGATCTGGTTCACCGCCTTGGCGATGGGGGCCGGATCGTTCAGCTCGTAGTAGGGCACGATGCCGACAAGCACGGCGCAGGTGAGGATGTAGAGAATCGTGCAGACCACCAGCGAACCGATGATGCCGATCGGCATGTCGCGTGCGGGATTCTTGGCCTCGGCGCCGGCGGTCGAGACCGCCTCGAAGCCAATATAGGCAAAGAAGATCGTCGACGCGGCAGCGATGAGGCCACCAACGCCGTAAGCCGATTCGCGACTCTGGCCGGTGATGACGTTGCCGAGCGCAGTCCAGATCTGACCGCCTACCGACATGTCGGATCCCGGCGGAGGCGCTGGAACCTGGTCGGGGATCAGCGGCGACCAGTTCGCCGGGTTCACATAGAAGAAGCCGATCACGATGAAGGCCACGACGACCGTCACCTTGATGGCTACCACGATGTTATTGACGTTGGCCGATTCCGACACGCCCAGCGTCAGCAGGGCGGTTACCGCGAGAATGCCGATCAGCGCCGGCAGGTTCACAATCGACCCAACCGTCTGGCCCGGAGCGAGCGCAGCGATGGCCTCGGCCGGAAGCGACACTTTGGAATTCGCCACGAAGGTGATGGCGGTGTTGGCGGCGACGTCGACCTGTTGCTGCGTCGTTGCAGCACCTTCGGTGACGGTGTGCAAAGTCGCCTTCACGCCCTCGATCAGGGTGGCGGTATTGTTTGCGCCGACCTCAAGCAGCCTGTCGGCGACAACGCTGTAGTCCTTGATCTCGATGGGGAACTGGCCCGAAAGGACGGCCTGAGCCGCCTTGTCAAAGACGACCTGCGTGCCGTCGCTGAGTATGCCCGTTGTGCCCGCGAGCGCGACCTGTGGGTCGATCGCGGTCACGTCGATGCCCGAAGTGGCGACGAGCACGCCGGGCGCCTGTGTCAGCGCATGCGGCAGGTTGATCCCGAGATCATGCAGAAGGCTCGTCGTGTAGCCCGACCAGCCGACCGCCACGGTCGACGCCGCCACGCCATATTCAAGAAGCAGCAGAACGCCCATGATCCAGGCGACGAATTCGCCGAGTGATGCGTATGAATAGGAGTAGGCCGACCCGGAGACCGGGATGGCGGCGGCAAGTTCGGAATAGCAGATTGCCACGAGCGCGCAGAGCGTGCCGGTGATGACGAACGAGATCATGATGCCCGGGCCGGCGAATTCGGCCGCCGCGCGACCCGTGAGCACAAAGATGCCGGTTCCTATGATGCAACCGATTCCGAGCAGGACGAGATTGACCGCGCCCAGCGACTTCTTCAGCTCGCCGGACTCATTCTCGGCATGCATTTGTTCGACAGATTTTCGGGCAAAAAGCTGCCCCAAGCCACGACCGGCCATTCAAGTCCCTCCGCCGCGATGTCCAGTCGGACCCGCCTCCAGTTAGAGCGGACCCTAGCCACCCCCGATAGAGCCTGCAACATGCGTGATACCCCTCGGCGTCGGCATTCTTTTGCAGAGCTCAAGGGCAAGGCAGGTCGCTTTTTGCTCAGATATCAATTGTCCCGGGGTCGGCGGCACGTCGCCAAGGCCCCTTGAAGCGCGGATCATCGCGCCGCCGGCGGTCAGGACCGAAATAGCTGGATGTCTGCACGAAGGGCCGGCGCCGCTCGATCACGGCATTTACGCGGTTGGCGACATCCACGGCCCGGACAGGCTTCACCAGGAACTCGTCCACCCCCGCATTGATCGCGTCGATCACACGGCTTCGCTCCGAATAGGCGGTGATCATGACGATCGGCAGGTAGCGGTCCGGACTGTCGCGATCGAGCCTTATCCGACGGCAGAAATCGAGGCCGTCCAGCCCGCCCAGCTTGAAATCGACAAAGGCGATGTCAATATCGCCGCCGGCCACATGGCCTATGGCCTCGTTGCAGTCAGCCGCTTCCTCGATCCGGCGCATGCCGAAGCCGGCGAGGATGACGCGCACGAGCCCGCGCATGTGCGCGTTGTCGTCCAGAATCAGAGCGGAAACGCGCTCCAGAGCCATGCTGTCGCTGTCCCTTGCCACCAGTTCCAAGCGGCCGCCTGCCCCTTCAGGCTTTCTCAAAAACAAGCAGCACTGCCGCCGGCTTTTCGGCGTAGCGGTCTAGACTGTTCGCTCTCCAAGACAAGCTCAATTATTTGCTTCCCGATATTGAACGAGACGCCCAGGTTTGACGTCTCTAACTTAGTTTAGTTCCCGGAAACACTATCCCCGTTTCGGGCTTTACGCCCCTGCGGCAAGCTCTCTTGTCGGCTTACTTGCGGCACCGGTGGTCCGCTTTGACTTGCCGGCATAGGCGTGAAAAGCGCGATCCGATCCGGGCCACGTGTCTTGGGGCCTGCAATAATCTACTAAGTCCGTGCTCTAGCCAGACCGGAAAACGTTAGGAGCCTATCTGTTGAGCCTGACCAAGAGCCAAATCGAACGCCTGGCGGATGGGTGTGTCCTCGTCGTCGGCGACGTCATGGTGGATCACTACGTCACCGGCCGGGTCCAGCGGGTCTCCGACGAGGCGCCCGTCCCGATCATTCACGTTGCGTCCGAGCGCTGGACCGCCGGCGGCGCGGCCAACGTTGCGGCCAACATCGCCGCCCTTGGCGGCCGCGCGACGCTGGTTGGCCTCACCGGCGGAGATCCTGCCGCCTCAACCCTGGCCAGCATCCTGTCGAGCCTGTCGGATCGCGTGGACGTCGACCTCGTGACGGAACCCGGACGGCCAACGACGATCAAGACACGCTACATGGGCGGGCAACATCAGATTGTCCGCGTCGACCGCGAACAGGCCGCGCCGGTTTCGCGCATCACGGAGGACCGCCTGATCGCCGCACTGGAAGACCTGCCCGACGACTGCGGCGCGATCATGCTGTCGGATTATGGCAAGGGCGCGCTGACCGACCGCGTGCTCGCCGCCGCAATGGCAGCCGCCGCCAGGGCTGGCGTGCCGGTGATCATAGATCCCAAGCGCGCCGACTGGACCGCCTATGCCGGCGCCACGGTGATCACGCCAAACCGCAAGGAGCTTCAGCTCGCAACACGCGCGCCGTGCGCCAATGATGACGAGTGCGCAGCGGCAGCCGCCAAAGCGATGACGGTGACGGGCGCAGCGATCCTGCTGACGCGATCCGAACAGGGCATGTCGCTCTATCGCGATGGGCAGTCGCCGCTGCACCTGTCAGCCAAGGCGCGCGAGGTGTTCGACGTCTCCGGCGCCGGCGACACCGTGGCGGCGACCTTCGCGCTCGGCATCGCAGCAGGCCTGTCGCACGAAGACGCGATGCAGGCGGCAAACCTCGCAGCTGGCATTGTCGTCGGCAAGCGCGGGACGGCCACCGCCTCCCCCGCAGAGCTGATGGCCGCCATCGACCAACCCGGCCGTGGCCTGTCGGATGCGCCCGGCGCCCTCACGCTGGCCGATGCAAAGACCCTCCGCGAGGCCTGGGGCCGAGAAGGCCTAACCGTCGGCTTCACCAATGGCTGCTTTGACATCCTGCACGCTGGCCACATCTCCCTGCTGCGCCAGGCAGCGGGCGCCTGCGACCGCCTGATCGTCGCGCTGAACACCGACGCCTCCGTCAGCGCCCTCAAGGGGCCGGACCGTCCCGTGCAATCCGAAGACGTGCGGGCCGCCGTGATGGCCGCCGTGAAGGGTGTCGATGCCGTCATCCTGTTCGGCGAACCAACCCCACTCGAGGCGATCACCGAACTTCAGCCCGACGTGCTGGTGAAGGGCGCCGACTATGCCGAGGATCAGATCGTCGGCGCCGACATCGTCCGCGCCCGCGGCGGCCGGATCGTACGCGCCGCGCTGGTCGATGGCCAATCGACCACGAAAGTGATCGAGAAATCACGCAAACGCTGATCGCCCTCTCGCATTAACCCTTGTCGTAAAAGCTTCCCTAATCCGCACATGGCAGGGTGGCGCCCGCCATGGATGAGAAATTCCTGCAAAGCGACAGCATCGCGTCCTGGGGGCGTGTCATCCGCGCGAGCCATCGCGTCGCCCGCCCGCGCTTTGCCGACGAACTGCCCGGACTGATCACGGCAGGCGGCGATACGCCCGCCCTCCCCATCGGCCTGCGCCGATCCTACGGCGACAGCAACCTGAACCCCGAAGGTCGCGTCATCGACATGACCGGACTCGACCGCGTCATCGCCTTCGACCGCACGACCGGCGTGATGCGCGCCGAAGCGGGTCTCTCGCTGTCACAGGCGCTGCAGCTTCTCGTACCCGCCGGCTGGTTCCTGCCGACCACGCCGGGCACGCGTTTCGTGACGCTCGGCGGCGCCGTCGCCAACGACGTCCACGGCAAGAACCATCACAGTGCAGGCAGCTTCGGCGCGTCCGTCACGCGGATGAAACTGCTGCGCACGGATGGCTCCGCACAGGAACTCGTCCCCGGTGACCCCATGTTCCACGCAACCATCGGCGGGCTCGGTCTCACCGGGCTGATCGAATGGGTGGAGTTTCGCGCGGTTCCCATTCCATCGGCACATCTTGACGCGCAGGATTTCGAGTTCGGCCACGTTCGCGACTACTTCGATCTGGCCGCTGAAGCGCACACGCGCGCCGAGCACACCATGGCGTGGATCGACTGCCTGTCCGGTGGCGCGCGCCTCGGCCGCGGCGTGCTGTCGGCCGCCAACTGGTCGAGCCATGGCGGCCTTACGCCTCACCGCGAGGACCCCAAACTCGCCATGCCTGTCGATGCGCCGGGCTTCACGCTGAACAGCATGTCCGTGCGGGCCTTCAACAGCGTCTTCCACGATCTCAAGCGCATGCGCACCGGCCCGTACGCCACGCATTACGAACCTTTTCTTTACCCGCTCGACAAAGTCGCACACTGGAACCGGCTCTATGGCCGCGACGGGTTCTATCAATATCAGTGCGTGCTGCCGCCTGCGACAGCGCGCGATGGCGTGATCGAGCTACTGAAAGTGATCGCCGCATCGGGTCAGGCTTCCTTCCTCGCCGTGCTGAAGAATTTCGGCGCCCATCCACCGGCCGGGCTGCTGTCGTTCCCGATGGAGGGCGCCACCCTGGCGCTCGACTTTCGCAACCTGGGGACGCGCACGCTCGACCTGCTGGCGGATCTCGACAGCATCGTTCTCTCCGCCAATGGGCGGCTCTATCCGGCGAAGGATGGTCGCATCACGCCCGCAATGTTCGAGGCCGGGTTTCCGAAATTGCAGGACTTCCGTGCCTATCTGGACCCGGGCCTGTCATCGGCCTTCTGGAGGCGGGTGTCAGGTTGATGGACGGTTCGACAGGATTTTCGGCCATGCCGGTGCAAACCGCTGCTGCGATGAAAACGGGCAATCGGGTCGTTATCCTGGGCGCCCTGTCTGCAATCGCGATCGCGACGGCGCGCCTCTACGCAAAGGAAGGCGCCGCCATCCTGCTTGTCGCACGCAATGGTGGCCGGCTCGACGCGCTCGCCACCGACCTCAAGGCGCGCGGCGCCGCCCTTGTCGAAACCGCCGCAATGGATCTTGAAGCCGAACCCATGAACGCCCCGCTCCACATGGCCGGCTGGAAGCACCGCCTCGGCGGGCTGGACCATGTCCACCTCGTCTACGGCTATCTGGGAACCCAGAGCCAGGCGAGCGCCAGCCCGGCCGAACTCGCCCGCATAACCGCCAGCAACTACGCCTCGGCGGTGCAATGGTGCGAGGCCGCCGCCAACATCTTCCGCGAACAAAAATCGGGCTCGCTGGTCGCCGTCTCGTCAGTCGCCGGCGACCGTGGCCGGCAATCGAACTACGCCTATGGCGCGGCAAAGGGCGGCCTCGCGCTGTACGTCCAGGGCCTCGCCCATTCGCTGGCCCCCACCGGCGCCCGGGCCGTGGCGGTAAAGCCCGGCTTCGTCGACACCCCCATGACGGACGGCCTCAAAAAGGGTGGACCAATGTGGGCCACTCCCGAACAGGTCGGCCGCATCCTGCGCCGCGCCGCGGACCGGGGCGGACCGATCCAGTATGCCCCCGGAAAATGGCGTCTGGTCATGATGATAATCCGCGCCATACCCGCCTTTGTCTTCCACAAGACCAAGGTCTGAGAGCCCGGATCGCTTGCCGGCGGACCTGCGCGTCAGGCGCAATCCGTGCATACCGTTACGCCAAATCGACTTGACTTAGGCGCCCCTCCCCCGGCTAACCCTGCCGGACGGCTTCAGGGGCCGCGGGTTTACAGGGGTTCGCCATGCGCGTGACGATGATCGGGGCCGGCTATGTGGGGCTGGTGTCGGGGGCCTGCTTTGCCGACTTCGGGCACGTGGTTACCTGCGTCGACAAGGATCCGGGCAAGATCGACCGGTTGAAGGAGGGCGTGATGCCCATCTTCGAACCCGGCCTGGCCGAGCTGGTCGCCACCAACGTCGAGGAAGGTCGCCTGTCCTTCACGCTCGAAGCTGCCGAGGCCATCAAGAACGCTGACGCCATCTTCATCGCTGTGGGCACCCCCTCTCGCCGCGGCGATGGCCATGCGGACCTCTCCTACGTCTACGCCGCCGCGAAGGAGATCGCCGAGCACATGGATGGCTTCACCGTCGTCGTCACCAAGTCGACCGTTCCGGTCGGTACGGGCGACGAAGTGGAAGAGATCATTCGCAAGACCAATCCGAACGCGAAATTCGCAGTCGTCTCCAACCCCGAATTCCTGCGCGAAGGCGCCGCCATCGGCGACTTCAAGCGCCCGGACCGCGTCGTGGTCGGAACCGACAACGAAGAGGCGCGCGAGAAGATGCGCGAGCTCTATCGGCCGCTCTTCATCAACGAGACGCCGATCCTGTTCACCGAGCGCCGCACATCCGAGCTGATCAAGTACGCCGCTAACGCCTTCCTTGCCGTCAAGATCACCTTCATCAACGAGATGGCGGACCTCTGCGAGAAGGTGGGCGCCAACGTGCAGGACGTCTCCAAGGGAATCGGTCTCGATAACCGCATCGGCAAGAAATTCCTGCACGCCGGCCCCGGCTATGGCGGCTCGTGCTTCCCGAAGGACACGCTTGCGCTCACCAAGACCGCGAACGACGCGGGCTCGCCTGTCCGCATTGTCGATACGGTGGTGCAGGTGAATAACGCCCGCAAGAAAGCGATGGCCGACCGGGTCATCAAGGCCTGCGGCGGCAGCGTGAAGGGCAAGACCGTCGGCGTGCTGGGCCTCGCCTTCAAACCCAACACCGACGACATGCGCGATGCGCCCTCGCTCGACATCATCCCGGCGCTGCAAGCGGCCGGCGCGCGCATCAAGGCGTATGACCCCGAAAGCATGCACGAAGCCGGCAAGACTCTGACAGAGGTCGATTTCTGCGACGGCCCCTACCACGCTGTCGATGGCGCCGACGTCATGGTGCTGATCACCGAGTGGGACCAGTTCCGCGCGCTCGACTTTGATCGCGTGAAGAAGATGATGAAGACGCCGACCGTTGTCGACCTCCGCAACGTCTACCACCCGGCGGACATGGCCAAGCGCGGCTTCAGCTATCACAGCATCGGGCGAGGCTAGGCTCCGGCGGGGCGTCCTTCACATAGTACGCCGGCCACGCGATAGGATCGGCTTGGCAACAGCGACGACTCGGCGTGACGGATGACAAGGACCCCGGACGACATCAGGGCCGCCGCGCAACAAGCGGCAGGCCGGAGCGAATGGAGAACGGCGGCGCGTGAGTGGGAGGCATTCCTGCTTGCCGTGGACGCGCAGCAGGCGCGCCCGTTTTTGAGTAGCATCCTGAAGGCATGGGCCCTTGACGCTGACGAAAGCATCAGGACGGAGCAATTCGCTGCAGCGGAAGAACGGCTGGTCCGCGGGCTTGAGTTGGCGCCGAACGATGCGCCCTTGCTGGTTCGACTTGGCCGCCTCGCCGCGAGCCGGCAGGATTGGAAGAAGGCCAGCGATGCTTGGGCCAAATATCTTGCAGCGTTCAGTCTGGCCAGTCCGCCGTCGCCGCAGGCGCGAGAAGCCGCCGTGCAGGCATTCATTCAGCTTTCGCGTCAGACCGCCGAACCGGGCGGGAGCCTCGCATCCCTGCAGGCCGAACTGGCGCTGCGTGCGAAGGATAGCTTCTGGCTTACGGAACCCCTCGCTGCCGTTGCGATTATCGCAGGCGACGCGGCAATGGCCGAAGCCGCCCTGAGGGATTTCATCAACACCTATCCGGCCGCCGCGACCGGACCCGCCGGACGGCGTCTGGTTGAAGCAGCGCGAATGCTTGGAAAGCCGGATGCGGGGCTGGCGACGGCGGGCAACTTGGCAAACCTGCTTCTCAGGGCGCGGACCGAGCAGGCGCAGTCGCTGACCGCGCGCGCGGTGTATGGACCCGCTGGCGAGCCTCATGATTGCCGTAAAGCAGCGGGCTGGGTGAAACCACCGCCGCCCGATGGACGTCCAAGGATCGCGTTTGCGGGCGATACGCTGCTCCGCTCCAACTGGGGCTGCCGTGCGACCACGACAGCACTGCGAGCCATGATTCAGCAGCGGGCTCGGATCGATTTCACCTTCGACGTGGCCCAATGGGAGGCTTATTTCGGGCCTGCTCCGCCCGAACTGGTGTCGCCCGAGACACCCAACGATCTCGAACGGCTGGCAGACTGGGTACGGCATCGCCCAGACCTGCCGGTTTCGCGGGCGCTTCGGGCAAGCGACGCCGTGCTGATCAATGGCGAAGGCGCGTTCCTCGATTTCGGCAAGGCCGGACGGCGGCTCATGGGTCTGGCGTTCGTGGCGCGAACGCTGTTCGACTTGCCGACGGCGATCATCAATCACACTGCCGACTTTACCGATCCTAGGCTCCTGGCGCTGGCAGAAGCGGTCTACCCGCTGCTGACGGACGCCACCTTTCGCGAGCACGTTTCGTTACGCCGCGCTGGACCGATCAGGTCGCGAACCGGAGCTCCCCAGCGCTTCGCCGCCGACGCGATCCTGACGCTGCAGAGATCGACGCGCGAGGAGTGGGCGGTTCTGGCCTCGCGTCCGGACCGTTTCGCCTCCTATCCCGATCACACGATGCTCCTGCGTGCCGATGCGCCATACATCGTGCTGGGCGGCAGCGCGCGCTTCAGATTCCAGCCCAAGGAGGGCCACGATTCACTTGCGGACCTGATTGCTGTTGGCCGCGAGTTGCAGAAGCTGGCAACGGTCGTCGTGGCCGCGATCGAGTTCCAGGAAGAGCAGATGCTGCGCGATGTGGCGCAGGCGATCGGAGCCCCCTTCGTTCAATCGTCGCTGCCGACCAGCCTTGCGCTCGATCTGGTCTCCAACGCGGCTCTCTATGTGGGTGGACGCTGGCACACGGCGCTGAAGGGATTGATGGGCGGAGCGTCGATTGTGCTGCTCGACACCAATTCATCATGCAAGACGGAAGGACTCCTGGATCTGTTCGGACTGGAACAACCCCGCATCGACTTCTATGACGCCGGTTCGTCGTCGCGCATGATCGCAGCGCTGGCGGAGGAGCGCCTCGGCCGGGCCAGCGGACAACGCGAACGCTTGCTCCAGACGGCGGCCGAGCTGGCCTCGACCGCGCCTGCTGCGTTGCGGTGTCTCGACGGCTTGTCCGCACCGTAGACGAGCGAGCCAAGCCGCTTTCCCGGGGTCGGCCCGGGCCGACTTTACAGGGCAGGCGACTGCCCCCAACACTCGCGCAACGATTCACCTGCGCGCGAGCAACAAAAATGCGGGCTAGCTCACTCCTGGAAAACCGCGCGCTCGTCTCGGGCGGGTCCGGCTTCCTCGGCTCGCACCTGTGCGACCGGCTGCTCGCGCGCGGCCAGGACGTACTCTGTGTTGACAACCTGTTCACCGGCCAGAAGCGCAATGTCGCGCACCTGCACGGCAATCCGCGCTTCGAATTCCTGCGCCATGACGTGACCTTCCCGCTCTTCGTGGAAGTCGACCAGATCTGGAACCTCGCCTGCCCGGCCTCGCCCATCCACTACCAGCACGACCCGGTGCAGACCACGAAGACATCGGTGCACGGCGCGATCAACATGCTGGGCCTCGCCAAGCGACTCGGCGCGAAGATCCTCCAGGCCTCGACCTCGGAAGTCTATGGTGATCCGGCCATACATCCGCAGACCGAAGATTACTGGGGCAACGTCAACCCCATTGGTCCACGATCCTGCTACGATGAGGGGAAGCGCTGCGCCGAAACCCTGTTCTTCGATTATCACCGCCAGAACAAGCTGCGGATCAAGGTGCTGCGTATCTTCAACACCTACGGTCCGCGCATGCACCCGAATGACGGGCGCGTGGTCTCCAACTTCATCGTGCAGGCCCTCAAGGGCGAGGACATCACCATCTATGGCGATGGCCTGCAGACGCGCTCGTTCTGCTATGTCGACGATCTCATCGAAGGCATGATCCGCCTGATGGACACGGGCGATGATGTCACCGGCCCGATCAATGTCGGCAACCCCGGCGAGTTCACGATGATCGAACTGGCCGAGACTGTCCTCAGGCTCACGAAATCGAAGTCGAAGCTCGTCCGCCTGCCGCTCCCAGCCGACGATCCCAAACAGCGCAAGCCCGATATCACCCGCGCGCGTAACACGCTGGGCTGGGAGCCGAAGGTCAATCTTGAGGACGGCCTCAAGGAAACGATCGCCTACTTCCGCGATCTGCTGAACGAATAGGTTCTAGTTCGACAACCTGCGCCGCACGTCCTCGGCGATCGCCAGCGAGGACGTGAGCCCGGGGCTCTCGATGCCCAGCAGGTTCACAAGCCCGGCAATCCCGTGCAGCTCCGGCCCATCGATGCGGAAGTCGGCCGCCGGCTCCCCCGGCCCTGAAAGCTTTGGCCGACAGCCCGAATAGTCCGGCGTGATCGCGCCATCCGGTAGGCCTGGCCAGTAACGCCGGATCGCCTCGTAGAAGGACTCGGACCGCCTCGGATCAACCGTGTAGTCAACAGCCGCAGGATCGTTGTTCGCCAGCCACTCGACATCTGGCCCAAACTTCATTCGCCCCGCCAGATCTAGCGTCACATGCACCCCGAGCCCGCCATCAACCGGCGCGGGATAGATCAAACGCGTGAAAGCCTGCTTGCCGGAGCAGCCAAAGTAATTGCCCTTTGCCAGCACGAATTTCGGGATGTGGGTTGCCGGGTATCCCTCGATGGCGCCGAGCAGTCCGTGCGCGCCCAGGCCTGCGCTGTTCACAACGCGCCGGCACAGGATCGACGAAGGCTCCGCCCCGCCAGCGAACACGCGGAAGCCACCCGCACTCAACGGCTCGATCCGCATCACCGGCGTCTCAAACGCGATCAGCCCGCCATGGTCTTCGATCTCGCCCTGCAGCGCGAGCATGTAGGAATGGCTGTCCACGATCCCCGTCTCCGGCGACCACAGCGCCGCCGTGCAATGAAGGTTCGGCTCCCAAGCCATCGCCGCCGCGCCGGACACCATCTCCAGCGCCTCAACGCCATTCTTGTTGCCCGTCGCGTGAATGCCCTCGATCTTGGCGATCTCCTTCTCGGACGTCGCCACAATCAGCTTGCCGCGCTTCATGTGCGGCACGCCCCTGGTCTCCAGATAGGCGTACAGCTTCCGTCGCCCCTCGACACACATGCGGTGGCGCAGGCTGCCCGTCGGGTAATACATCCCGCCATGGATCACTTCGGAATTGCGCGAGGACGTTCCTGTCCCGATGCCGTCGGCTGCTTCCAGCACGATGACGTCGTGGCCCCCCCTTCCGGGTATGGAGCGGGCAAATTCCGCCGCCACGGCAAGGCCAACGGCTCCTGCTCCAATGACGACGACGTCCGTATCCATTAACCACCTGTTGAGGACAAACCCCCGGCAAGACGCCCAAGCAAGTTCAGCGCCTCGTCAGAAGGGTGTAATCCCGTTTCCTGATAATTACGTTTAGGCGTGTAGGATCACGCTTTGATACAGACCCCACGGGATGGTAGGCGCTAGGGCAATGGCAGCCGCGTTCGACAACCTGTACGCCCATGGCTTCGTCCGCGTCGCGGCGGCGAGCCCACGCGTGCATCTGGCTGACCCGGCCGCCAACGCCCGCGAGACCATCGAGCTTGCCCGCCAGGCCGACAAGTCCGGCGCAGCCCTCGTCGTGTTCCCCGAGCTTGGCCTGTCCGGCTATACGCTCGACGACCTGCACATGCAGTCCACACTGCTTGCCGCCGTGCGCGAAGCCATCGCCCGCGTGAAGGACGCCAGCCGCTCGCTCGCCCCCGTCATCGTCGTCGGCGCACCGCTGGAAATTGGACCCGCTATTCATGGCTGCGCCGTGGTGATCCATCGCGGCGTGATCCTCGGCGTCGTGCCGAAGACTTACCTTCCCAACTATCGCGAGTTCTACGAAAAGCGTCAGTTCGCCATGGCGCCTGACGCCACCGTGGACGAGATCACGCTGGCCGGCGAGACGGTCGCCTTCGGAACCGACCTCACCTTCGACGCCAGCGACATTCCCGGCTTCTCCCTCGCCATCGACATCTGCGAGGACGTCTGGTCGCCACTCCCGCCCTCCACCTTCGCGGCGCTTGCCGGCGCCTCCGTCATCGCCAACCTCTCCGCCTCCAACGTCACCATCGGCAAGGCGGCCGAGCGCGACATGCTCTGCCTCTCGCAGTCGGCCCGCGCCTCGTGCGGCTACATCTACGCCGCCGCCGGTTATGGCGAGTCGACCACCGACACGGCATGGGACGGCCAGCTCGCCATCTACGAACTCGGCGCCAAGATCGCGGAGTCGGATCGCTTCCCGGATGGCTCCGTCCTGCTGACGGCAGACATCGACGTCGCCCGTATCCAGCAGGACCGCCTGCGCAACGGCACATTCCGCGACACGGCCCGCAACCACAAGCGCCGCCTCAGCCGCCGCCGCGTCCAGTTCACTGCCGCCCCCGAGCGCGATGCGCCGGTGCCGCTCGCGCGCCATGTCGATCGCTTCCCGTTCGTGCCGGACGATGAAGCCCTGCTCGATCAGGACTGCTTCGAAGCCTACAACATCCAGGTCCAGGGCCTGCGCCGCCGCCTGGAAGCCTCGGGCACGAAGAAAGCCGTGATCGGCGTCTCCGGCGGTCTCGATTCCGCGCAAGCGCTTCTCGTCGCCGTCCGCGCCTTCGACATGATGGGCGCGAAGCGCAAGGACATCATCGGCGTCACCATGCCGGGCTTCGCCACCACCGAGGGCACGAAGTCCAACGCCCATGCGCTGATGAAGGAACTCGGCATCGACGCGCGCGAGATCGACATCAAGCCTATGGCGAACCAGATGCTGGCCGATCTCGGCCACCCCTTCGCCAAGGGCAGACAAGTCTACGACATCACCTTCGAGAACGTGCAGGCCGGCCTGCGCACCGACTACCTCTTCCGTCTCGCCAACAAGGAAGGCGGCATGGTCGTCGGGACCGGCGACCTCTCCGAGCTCGCGCTCGGCTGGTGCACCTATGGCGTCGGCGACCATATGAGCCACTACAACGTCAATGGCGCAGTGGCGAAGACGCTGATCCAGCACCTTATCCGCTGGAGCGCCGCGAGCGGCCACTATTCGGAGGCCGCCGCAGATGTGATGCGCGCCATCCTCGACCAGGAAATCTCGCCCGAGCTGATCCCCGCTGACAAGGGCGGCAAGATCCAGTCGACCGAAGACACGATCGGCCCCTACAACCTGCACGACTTCTTCCTCAACCAGGTGATCCGCTGGGGCGCCGGCCCCGCGCGCATCGCCTTCCTCGCGCACGCAGCCTGGGGAGACGCGAAAGCCGGGGAATGGCCGATACACGTCGCGCAGAAGGATCGCGTCGCCTACGACATGGCGACCATCGTCAAGTGGCTCGAAGTCTTCACGAAGCGCTTCTTCCTCACCAGCCAGTTCAAACGCTCGGCCGTCCCCAACGGCCCGAAAGTCACCTCCGGCGGCGCCCTCTCGCCCCGCGGCGACTGGCGCATGCCGTCGGATTCGTCCGCCACGCCATGGCTGGACGAGATCGCGAAACTGAAGGCGCAGTTGAGCCTCAAGGGCTGACTCGTTCCCTCCACGAAAATTGACAAACTTTGCCAAAAGTGGGACCATGGCCTTCTCGCAGGAGCCCGCCATGGCCACGATGAACGTCTCGCTTCCCGATCAGATGAAGGACTGGGTCGAAGCGCAGGCCGAGACTGGTCGCTACGCCAACGCCAGCGACTATGTCCGCGACCTCATCCGCCGCGATCAGGAACGTGCGCAAAAGATCGCCCACATGCAGAAGCTGATCACCGAGGGGATTGAGAGCGGTTTCTCCGAGACGTTCGACATGGATGATTTTCTGACGCAAGCTCGGGCAAGGCTTGCGGGGGAGAAGAAGAGCCGTGGGGGCAAGGCCAGATAAGAAGCTTCGTCTGTCGCATGCTGCGGCTGAAGACCTCTACGAAATCTGGCGCGACGGCGTAGTGAGATGGTCGGAGATACGCGCCGACGCTTACCTTCACGGCCTGAACAAAACGATCGAACGTCTTTGCGAGTATCCGGAAATCGCACGCGAACGCCGTGAGTACGCCCCACCCATTCGCGTTCTTGGTTACAGATCGCATGTCATCATCTATCGCGAAACCGAAGACTCCCTGGAGGTCATTCGCATCCGCCATGGTCGCGAAGATTGGGCCAGCGATTTCGCCGATGACGCAGGACAGTCCTGAGACTGGCGTCTGAACGACAAGCGACAGCGCTTCGACTGGCCGGGACAATCTCCGAAACTATGTATCCCGCAGGCGCGCATGCCAGTATGCATCGCGCAGCAAATCAACATGCGCTCTGGCGGGATCGCGATGCTCAACGACGCGGAAGAACAACGCTCCATCATCCGCATGCTCGGCGCCGTGCTGGGCGACGTCATCCGCGAGCAGGATGGCGAGGACGTCTTCCGCCAGATCGAGGACATTCGCCGCGCGTCCGTCGCCTTCCACCGCGAACCGTCTCCGAACACAGCCACACATCTCTCCGGTCAGCTGGGCAAGCTGAGCGTCGCCGAGGCCGTCCGCTTCGTGCATTCCTTCACCACCTTCCTGCAGGTCACCAATCTCGCCGAGGATCACCTGCAGCGCCGTCGGGGCCGCGCGGGCGATGATCGCCCCGATACGCTCGCCGGCGCCCTGCGCACGCTGGCCGCATCAGGCAAGGGTGCGTCGGCTGCGCTCGGCGTCCTGTCGAAAGGCCTTATCGCCCCCGTCATCACCGCCCACCCCAGCGAAGTCCGACGCAAGAGTGTGCGCGACCGTCAGGCCGCCATTGCCGACGATCTCGATGCGCTCGATCGCGCCGCCTCCACAACCGAACGCGAGGAAGCCGAAGCCGATCTGCGCCGTCAGGTGTCCATTCTCTGGCGCACGCGCCTGCTGCGCAATTTCCGCGTCGCGGTGGATGACGAGATCGAGAACGCCGTCTCCTACTTCGAGCGCAGCTTCCTTCCCGCCATCCCTGCCCTCTACGCCCACTGGGAAGACCTTCTCGGCGTCGACGCCGCCGACGCCTCATTGAACCTGCGCAGTTTCCTGCGGCTTGGCGCATGGGTCGGCGGCGACCGGGACGGCAACCCCAATGTCGATGGACGCACAATGCGCAAAGCGCTCACACGCCAGGCCGGCGCCATCCTGCGCTTCTATCTCGAACGTGTTCACGCACTGGGCGCGGAACTCTCGCTGTCCTCGCGCTTCACCGGGGTGACGCCGGAACTGCTCGCCCTCGCCGAGCAGGCCGGCGACGGATCGGCCCAACGCACTGACGAGCCCTACCGTCGCGCACTCTCGGGCGTCTACGCGCGGCTGGCCGCCACGCTGACCGCGCTGACCGGCGAGGCGCCCGCCAAGACGCCCACCGTTAGCGGCGAGCGTTATACCGACCCCACACAGCTCCGCTCCGATCTCATCACCATCCACCGCTCGCTACTGCGCCACCAGGGTGCGTCCTTCCGGCGCGGGCCGTTGCCGCGCCTCATCCGCGCCGTCGACGTGTTCGGCTTCCATCTGGCGACGCTCGACATGCGCCAGAACTCGGCTGTCCACGCCCGCGTCACGGCGGAATTGCTACGCACAGCCGGCGTCGTCGACGACTATGCCAAGCTGGACGAGGCCGCCCGCTGCGACCTGCTGATCCATGAACTCAG
This sequence comes from Hyphomonadaceae bacterium UBA7672, assembly GCA_002483135.1. GTDB lineage: Bacteria > Pseudomonadota > Alphaproteobacteria > Caulobacterales > Hyphomonadaceae > UBA7672. Next base: position 83,757 of record DLHI01000026.1, read on the forward strand.
CCATACCCGCCTGCTGTCCTCGCCCTTCGCCACCTACAGTGACGAGACCCGCAAGGAGCTTGAAACACTGGCCGCCGCCGCCGAGGTTAAGAAGCTCTATGGTCCGGTCTCGATCCGCAACTACATCATCTCGAACACGCAATCGGTGTCGGACCTTCTGGAAGTCTATCTCCTGCTCAAGGAGGTTGGCCTCTTCCGCCCCGGTCCCACGCCCGCCGCCGACATCTTCGCCGAGCCACTGTTCGAAACCATCGGAGACCTGCGCGCCGCGCCGGAAACGATGACGCGATATCTCTCACTCCCATTGATACGCGCCCTGCACGGCAAGGATGGCTTTCAGGAAGTGATGATCGGGTATTCCGACTCGAACAAGGATGGCAGCTACCTCACCTCAATCTGGGAATTGCAGAAGGCCTCCAGCGCCCTCCACGACGTGGTGAGCAAGGCCGACCTCCGCCTGCAACTGTTCCACGGTCGCGGCGGCGCAGTTGGCCGCGGCGGCGGCTCCAGCTTCGAGGCGCTGCTGGCCCAGCCCGAAGGAACGGTCGGCGGCCGCATCCGCATCACCGAACAGGGCGAGGTTGTCGCCAACAAGTATGGCGACCCCGAACTGGCGCGCCAGAGCCTCGAGACGCTGACAGCCGGCGTCGTCGTCGCCTCGCTGTCGCGCCCGAAGGAAGAAGACGTCGCCCGCCGGGGCGATGCGATGGACCGCCTCTCGCAAGCGGCCATGCAAGCCTACCGCAAGCTGGTCTACGAGACGCCGGGCTTCGTCGACTATTTCTACGCCGCCTCCCCCATCACCGAAATCGCCGATCTCAACATCGGCAGCCGGCCCACATCACGTCAGGCGACGCGCAGCATCGAGGGCCTGCGCGCCATCCCCTGGGTGTTCTCCTGGGCCCAGTCCCGCGCCATGCTGCCGGGGTGGTATGGCTTCGGTTCGGCCGTGCGCGATACGGGGCTGGATTTCGCGCTGCTGAAGGAGCTGCACCAGTCCTGGCCCTTCTTCACCTCGGCAGTCGGCAACATGGAAATGGTGATGGTGAAGTCCGACATGTCGATCGCGCGGCGCTATGCAGGACTAGTGAAGGACCGCCAGCTTGCCGACCGGGTATTCGACGCGATCCAGTCCGAGTGGACGCTCACCTACAACACGCTCCTTGCGATCACCGGCCAGACCGAATTGCTGCAGAAGAACCCCGACCTCGCCAGCACCATCCGCTCGCGCCTGCCCTATATCGACCCCCTGAACCACCTGCAGATCGAACTGATCGCCCGGCGGCGGGCGGGCGACGAAAGCGAAGCCGTCCGCGAAGGCATCCTGCTGGCCATCAACGGCGTGGCGGCCGGCCTGCGAAATACAGGCTGATTTCCCGGCCAGTTCCGCCCCGGCGCCCCAAACCTTGCCTTTTTGGCCCCCCTGATACATGAGGAGCCGGATTGCACTCGTAGCTCAGCTGGATAGAGCGCTGCCCTCCGAAGGCAGAGGTCACAGGTTCGACTCCTGTCGAGTGCGCCATCCTCTTCCCGCGGCGTCCTTTTCCGGCCACAGACAAGGGTGATCCGTTGCGCCGGGCGCATGGCGATACCGCCGGGGCGGACCAGAGCAGGAACGCGATGCGCAGCTTTTTACTCGGTATTGGCGCGCTGGCAGCCCTCCTGCTCACGGCCTGCAGCCCGGCGGACGAGGCGACCACCGGCCCCGCCGCCTATGCCGGCCCGCCCAAGCCCGCGCTGTGGAAGATCGCGGACGCCGACACCACCCTTTACCTCTTCGGCACGATTCACCTGCTGCCGCCCGGCCTCGACTGGGAGACGCCAGCCTTCAAGCAGGCGTTCACCGACGCCGGCACGCTCTATCTGGAAGCCGACACCAACCTCCCCCCGGCAGAAGTCACCGCCATCGTCCAGCGCATTGGCTTGCTGCCTCCCGACCGGCGCCTCTCCGACCTGCTTGATCCCGCCCAGCGGGAAGCCTTGCGCGCCGCCGGCGCCCGCTTCAGGATTCCATCCGTGGTCCTCGAGCAGATGCGCCCCTGGTACGCCAGCGTCATGATTTCGGACGCGGCAATCCGTGAGGCCGGCTTCGCCCAGGACTCCGGCGTCGAGATCCTGCTCCGCCCGGCCGCGACGGCGGCGGGCAAAGAGCTTCGCTTCCTCGAGACCGTCGAGGAACAACTCTCGGCCTTCACCGTCCTGCCCGATTCGGCGCAGGTGAAGATGCTGACCGCCAGCATGACAGACCTCGACGCGACCAGTGAAGCCCTGACCGAGATGGTTACCGCGTGGCGCTCGGGCGATGATGACGCGCTTGCCCGCCTTGTGGTCGAAGAGCAACTCGCCACGCAGCCTGAAGTCTACGAGACGCTCATGGTGCGTCGAAACACCGAATGGGCGCCCCAGCTCGACGCCCTGCTCCGCAACGAGACCGGCGTGTTCATGATCGCCGTCGGCGCCGGTCACCTGCTGGGCGAGGACAGCGTCCTTGCGCTGATGAAACGACTGGGCCACACGCCCGTTCGGGTCCAGTAGCCGCCGCACCACGGCGCGAGCGGGGCGTCCCGCATTCGCACAACAGGGGAATACGGTGTGCATCGGCAGCACGCCGCCCTACCTCGTTAACCATGACGACGCTCGCGTGGCCGGGGATTTGCGGCGCCGCACCTCATCCGGGCGTTTGAAAAACCCGGCCCCGTCCTTGCTGACACTATTGGCAAACCGGCGCGTGGAGACCTGCGACATGCCAATTTCGGACAGCGTGAAGCTGAAGGGGAAGGTAACCATCTTCCACCCCACGCTCGTGAACCTTTACGGCTGCGAAGTCGGCGACGGCTCGCGCATCGGCGCCTTTGTCGAGATCCAGAAGGGCGCCTTCATCGGCGAACGCTGCAAGATTTCCTCGCACACCTTCGTCTGCGAAGGCGTCACCATCGAGGACGAGTGCTTCATCGGCCACGGCGTCATGTTCACAAATGACCGCTTCCCGCGCGCGACGAACCCGGATGGTTCTCCGCAGTCGGATGCGGACTGGACGCTCGAATACACCACGGTGAAGCGCCAGGTCTCGATCGGCTCGGGCGCTACCATCGTCTGCGGCATCACCATCGGCGAAGGCGCGCTCATCGCCGCCGGCGCGACGGTGACCAAGGACGTCCCCCCTTACGCGGTTGTCGCGGGCTGCCCGGCGAAAGTCGTCGGCGATGTCCGAACCATGTCAGCCGCCAAGAAATCCCAGTCAGTGAATCAGGTTGCAGAAGAGGTTGTGGGCTAATGACCACGAACAACGAGAAAAAAGCGGTGAAACCCCGCAAGGCCAAAGTGGTTGCCGAGAGCGGTCCGGCCGTTGAAGTGCTGGCTGGCCCGAAGGTCGCCGCCAAGCGCGATGTCATCAACATCGGCGTCATCGGCTATGGCTACTGGGGCCCCAACCTGGTGCGCAACTTCTCGGAACTGTCCGAAGCGAAGATGCACACAGTCGCCGACCTCAACCCGAAAGCGCTCGAACTGGCCGCCAGGCGCCACCCGGCGACCAAGACGACCACCGATATCCAGGCGATGATCCGCGACCCGGAAATCGACGCCATCGCGATCGCCACCCCGGTCTCGACCCACTTCTCGCTCGCCATGGCCGCCCTCAAGGCTGGCAAGCACGTCTGGCTCGAAAAGCCGATGACGGAAACTTCGATGCAGGCGCGTGCGCTGATCGAAGAAGCCAACAAGCGTGGCCTCACGCTGCACGTCGACCACACCTTCGTCTACACCGGCCCGGTCCGCCGGATGCGCGACATGGTGCAGAACGGCGACCTGGGCAAGGTCCTGTACTACGACTCGACCCGTATCAATCTCGGCCTGTTCCAGCGCGACGTGAACGTCATCGCCGACCTCGCCGTCCATGACTTCTCGATCCTGGACTATGTGTTCGACCAGCACCCGGTTGCGGTGTCGGCCTCGGGCATCAACCACTACCCGGGAACGCCCGAGAACCTCGCCTTCATCACGCTCTTCTACGAAACCGGCTTCATCGCCCACGTGAACGTTTCGTGGCTGGCGCCGGTGAAAGTGCGCACGATCCTGATCGGCGGCACCGACAAGATGATCACTTTCGACGAACTTCAGCCTTCCGAGAAACTGAAAATCTACGACAAGGGCGTATCGTTCACGGATGACCCCGCCAAGATCCATGAGATGCGTGTCGGCTATCGCGCCGGCGACATGTGGGCCCCCAAGGTCGACGGATCGGAAGCGCTGCTCGTCGAGGGCCGGCACTTCGTCGAATGCATCAAGTCGGGCAAGGCGTCCGCTTCGGACGGCGAGTTCGGCTACCGCATGGTCGAGCTGATCGAGGCGGCCACCGCCTCGATGCGCGGCCGCGGCGAGACGATCCACCTTCCCAAGAAATCCAAGTAACCAGATCAGACAGCGAGCGAGCACAACCACCATGGGCGTCCCCTTCGTCGACCTCAAAGCGCAATACCACTCGATCAAGGCGGAAGTTGACGCCGCCCTGATCGCCACGATGGAATCGTGCGCCTTCACCCTCGGGCCGGAAGTCGCCCAGCTCGAGAAGGACTTCGCTCCGTATGCCGGCACGACCTACGCCGCCGGCGTCAACAACGGCACGAACGCGCTGTACCTCCCCCTGCTCGCCGCCGGCATCGGCCCGGGCGATGAGGTCATCACCGTTCCCTTCACCTTCATCGCGTCGGCCTCGGCCATCGCCTACACGGGCGCAACGCCGGTGTTCGTCGACATCGATCCGGTGACCTTCACGATGGATCCGGCCGCGATCGAGGCCGCCATCACGCCGCGCACGAAAGCCATCGTCCCGGTCCACCTGTTCGGCCAGATGGCCGACATGGCGCCGATCATGGCCATCGCGAAGAAGCACAACCTCTTCGTCCTGGAAGACGCAGCCCAGGCTCACGGCGCCGAATACAACGGCAAGCGTGCAGGCTCTTTCGGCGATGCGACCGGATTCTCCTTCTACCCGGGCAAGAACCTGGGCGCGGCTGGCGAAGGCGGCATGACCGTCACGCCGCACGCCGAGATCAACCGCAAGGTCCGCATGCTGCGCGACTGGGGCGCCGAGAAGAAGTATTTCCACGAGATCATCGGCTACAACATGCGCCTGGAAGGCATCCAGGGCGCGGTGCTCCGCGTGAAGATGAAATACATCGAGAAGTGGACGGAAATGCGCCGTGACGCCGCCGAGCGTTACCGCACGATGTTCGAAGGCACGGGCGTGAAGACGCCGGTCGCCCTCGCGAACCGCCGCCACGTCTATCACATCTATGCCGTCCGCACGCCGAACCGCGCGCGCTGGCAGGAAGAGCTGACCAAGAAGGGCATCCAGACGGGTATCCACTACCCGTTCCCGCTGCACACGCTGCAGGCGTTCGACTACCTCGGTTACAAGCAGGGCCAGTTCCCGCACGCCGAGAAGGCCGCCGCCGAAGTGCTGTCGCTGCCGATGTATCCCGAACTGCAAGCCGTCCAGCAGGAAGAAGTGGTCGCCGCGGTGGCCGCGCTCCAGAAGGAAGAGCTCGCGCTCGCCTAGTGAATACAGGGTCCGCCGCCAACGCGGCGGACCCGCTCGCCTTACGCAGAACAAGACGCCAGTAGATTACGGGTGACGGGACAATGAAGATCGAAGGTTCGAAAATCCTGGTGACCGGAGGCGCGGGCCTCATCGGTTCCACCACGATCGACCAGCTGCTCGCCAACGAGAAGCCGGCCGAGATCGTGATCCTGGACAACATGTCCCGCGGCTCGACCCGCAATCTCGAGAACGCGCTCAAGGACGAGCGCGTGAAGCTCATCCAGGGCGACATCCGCGACAAGGACCTTGTCTACAAGGTCACCGAAGGCATGGACGCCGTGATCCACATGGCCGCCATCCGCATCACCGCCTGCGCCGCTGATCCGCGCGAAGCGATGGAAGTGATGAACGACGGCACGTTCAACGTCGTCGACGCCGCCCACAAGGCCGGCGTCAAGAAGGTGCTCGCCGCCTCCTCCGCCTCGATCCTCGGCCTCGCCGACACCTTCCCGACCAAGGAAGACCACCACCCCTACAACAACCGCACCTGGTACGGCGCCTCCAAGATCATGCTTGAGGGCCTGCTGCGGTCCTACAACGACATGTACGGTCTGAACTACGTCGCGATGCGCTACTTCAACGTCTACGGCCCGCGCATGGACGTGGAAGGCAAGTACACCGAAGTGCTCGTCCGTTGGGTCCAGCGCATCAGCCAGGGCATCCCGCCGCTCGTTCTGGGCGATGGCAAGACGTCGATGGACTTCATCTACATCGAGGATCTGGCCCGCGCCAACGTGCTCGGCCTCAAGTCGGACGCCACCGACGAAGTCTTCCACATCGCCTCAGGCGTCGAGACCTCGCTGAACGAACTTGCCTACACGACCATGAAAGTCATGGGCGCGCCGGCCGACATGGTTCCCGAATACGGCCCCGAGCGCAAAGTGAACGCGGTCTCGCGCCGCCTCTCCTCCACCGAGAAGGCCGAGCGCCTGCTGGGCTTCAAGGCTGAAGTCAGCCTCGAAGAAGGCGTGCGCCGCTTCGTTCAATGGTGGGAAGCCAACAAGGACCGGTTCAACTAACATGATCCCGATCATCAAACCCGTCATGGACCAGCGCGAAGCCGATGCGGCCTCGCGCGTCATCCTCTCCGGCTGGATCACGCAGGGCCCGGAAGTCGCCGCGTTCGAAAAAGAATTCGCCGAGTATGTCGGCGCAGCTCACGCGACCGCCGTCTCCAACTGCACCACGGGTCTCCACCTCGCGCTGCTCGTCGCAGGCGTCGGCCAGGGCGATGAAGTCATCACTGTCTCGCATTCCTACATCGCGACGGCCAACTCGGTGCGCTATTGCGGCGCCGAGCCTGTGTTCGTCGATGTCGATCCGGCCACGCACAACATGGACCCGGCCCTGATCGAAGCTGCGATCACGCCGAAGACGAAAGCCATCCTGCTTGTCCACCAGATGGGCATGCCGGCTGACCTTTCGGCCATCGTCGCGGTCGCGAAGAAGCACAACCTCAAGGTCGTCGAAGACGCCGCCTGCGCCGTTGGCGCGGAATACGTCTGGGATGGGGAGTGGGAAAAGGTCGGACGCTGCCGCGGCGACGTGGCCGTGTTCTCCTTCCACCCGCGCAAGATCATGTCGACGGGCGATGGCGGCATGCTGACCACGCCGCACGCCGACTGGAACGCCAAGTTCAAACTGCTGCGCCAGCACGGCATGTCGGTTCCCGACACGGTCCGCCACGGCTCCAACCAGGTGATCTTCGAGACGCACCCGGTGCTCGGCTACAACTACCGCATGACCGACATCCAGGCCGCCGTCGGCCGCGAACAGCTGCGCCGCCTGCCGGGCATCGTCGCCCGCCGCCGCGAGATCGCCGACAAGTATCGCGCGCTGTTGAGCAATGCCCAATGGATCGGCCTGCCGCTTGAGCCGCAGGGTGTGAAATCCAACTGGCAATCCTTCGCCGTCCGCCTGCCCGACCATTGCGACCAGAAGGCCGTGATGCAGGTCATGCTCGACGCAGGCATCGCCACCCGCCGCGGCATCATGTGCTCGCACCGCGAGGACGGCTACAAGGACAGCAAGCATGCCCCGCTGCCCCACTCGGAAGGCTGCCAGGACCGCACCATCGTCCTGCCGCTCTACCCGCAGATGACAGACGCGGATCTCGAGCTGGTCACCTCGACGCTGAAGAAAGCCACCGAGCCGAAATAGCGAGCGCTGCGACTGCTGAAAAATCCGGCCTGACCGAACCCTCGGTCAGGCCTTTTTTTCAACAAACACCGTGCCGGCCGAATAACCGGCTCCGAACGAGCAGATCAGGCCTTTCTCGCCTGGCTTGAAGTCAGCCGAGTGCTTGTGGAACGCGATGATCGATCCGGCCGACGACGTGTTCGCATACGTATCCAGCACGGTCGGGCTCTCATCCTCGCTTGCTTCGTGACCCAGCACGCGCTCGGCGATCAGGCGGTTCATGCCGGCATTGGCCTGGTGCAGCCACATGCGCCGCAGCTCGCTCGACTTGATGCCGAGGCGATCCATCTCTTCGTTGATCATCGCCGCCACCATCGGCACGACTTCCTTGAACACTTTCCGGCCTTCCTGGACGAACAGCTTGTCGGACTTGCCGACGCCATCCGGATCGCCGCGATTGAGGAAGCCGAAATTGTTGCGGATGTTGTTCGAGAACTGCGTCTTGAGATGCGTGCCGAGGATCGACCAGCCGCCTTTGGTCGCACGGTCTTCCGATTCAACCAGCACAGCCGTCGCCACGTCGCCAAAGATGAAATGGCTGTCGCGGTCGGTGAAGTTGAGGTGGCCCGAGCAGATCTCCGGGTTCACCATCAGCACCGTCTTGGCATGCCCCGCGCGCACGAAGTCCGCCGCCGTCTGGATGCCGAACGTGGCGGATGAACAAGCGACGTTCATGTCGAACGCAAAACCCGGCGCGCCCAGCGCTGCCTGCACCTCGATCGCCATCGCGGGATAGGCGCGCTGCATGTTGGAGGCGGCGCAGATAACCGCGTCGATTTCCTTGCCTTCGCGCCCCGCCTTGGCCAGCGCTTCCTGCGCCGCCTTCACGGCGATCTCGGCCAGAATCGAAATCTGCTCGTTCGGCCGCTCGGCAATGTTGGGGGTCATGCGCTTGGGGTCGAGGATGCCGTCCTTGTCGACCACGTATCGCGCCTTGATGCCCGAGGCCTTCTCGATGAACTCGACCGAGGAATGCGGCTTGGGCTGCACCTTACCGGCGGCAATCTCCTGGGCATGCTCGCCATTCCAGCGGTCCGCCCAGGCATTGAAGCTCGCCACCAGTTCGGCATTGGAAATCGAATGGGGCGGCGTATAGAGCCCCGTGGCGGAAATGACCGGACGCGACATGAAAAACCTCGTTCTGAGGCGTGAGGTTTAGACCCGTCCTCTGATACCGTCGAGTAGGCAGATGTTCCGTGGCGGCAGCACGGCGCCCCGCAATGGGGCTGCATCGGGAATGAAAGAAGGGTGGCCGGATCAATGGCGAAGAAATTCCGGTTGAAAGCCGAGGATATCAAGCCGCTCGCCACGGGGCGGGGCGCCTGCTTTGCGACCGACATGATCACCGTGAAGGGGAAACCGGTGGGGTTCATGTACCGCGACGCGCCAGACGACCCGCAGGACAGCGGCTGGCGCTTCATGGCCGGCACGGAAGACCAGGATTACATGGACGATCCCGACAATCACGGCGTCTATGACGTGAACACGATCGCCAATTACGACCCCAGCATCGTTCCCCTGCTCGACGAGCCTGAAGGCAGCGTCTTCGAACGTACACCCGGAGCGAAGAATTTCCGGCCTGTGACGGATTGGCAGCCGGGCGAGGACTAACTCTTCGCCGCGCACTCGAGAGCCCCGGCATAGCCGGGCTGATCGATCATCACGCGCGCAAACACGCTGTCGCGCAGATAGGCGTGCAGATCCGGCCGCTTCAGATCGATCGCGCCAGCACGGATGGCCGCGCAAAGCCTCGCGCGTTGCTGGCCCAGCGGACCGCCGCCGCCCAGCAACGCGGAAAGCCCCTGCGCCTCCCACGCATGCGCGTCCGGTGCGAGGCTCATCTCCCGCAACACGATATCCGTCGCATTCGCCGCGACGCGCGCAAGGAACTGGCTACGCCCCTGCCGTCCGCCGGCATCCTCCTTCAGGAAATCACGCACGCCCGTCAGAATCTCGGTGCTTGTCGGCAGATCACCGCCGCCATCCACAGCCGCCTCGGGCCGCCGCGCCCAGCCGGGGATAAGCATGTTCACGCAATCGATCTGGCATTCCGAACTGCGCCGGCCGATAACCGGCCGCTCTATGCTCGGCTCGCTGCCATTACGAAACGACTGGCCCATCGACAGCGTGCCAACCGCCCACCAGAACGAACCAAACACCTCCCAGAAGCGCACGGACTTGCGGTCCACCTTGTGACCGCTGACGGACTCATAGCCCTCGAACAGATCGTCAGGCTCGCCAAAACCGCCCACCGCCTTGTCGCTCGCGCCAAACCGCCACGACCGCGTGAGCAGCCAGCCGAGGTCGCGCATCGGGTCGCCAACGTGCGCCAGCTCCCAGTCGAGTACAGCGACCAGGCCCGAATCATGATCGACGATCAGATTGCCGTTCCTGAAATCGCCATGCACCAGCGTATGCGGGCGCTCGTGCGGAAGATTCTTCAGCAGCCACATTGCCGTGAAATCGATCATCGGCTGCGGCGCGTTCAGTTCCAGATACGCCGCGTGCGTCTTGCGCACGAGATGCTCGGGCGCGAACGACTCCAGCGCATCGGCGAGCCCCGCCGCCTTCACATCGACCGCATGCAACCGCGCCAGTATCTGGCCGCACTGCCGCGCCAGCGTGCGTCGCGCGCCCGCAAGCTCCGGCGACTTCACGATGCGCCCGCCCAGCGTCTCGCCGCTGATCCATTCCATCGCGAAGCCTGCGCCAAGCCCATCCTCGGGCTGCAGCACCAGCACGACCTCTGGCCCGGGTACGCCCGCCGCCTTCGCTGCGCTGAACAGCTTCGCCTCGATAACCAGGCCCGGCCCCGCGCCCATGGCCGACCTGCCCTCGCCCGCCGCCCGCCGCAACGCCAGCATCCGGACGGCGCCGCCGATCACCACGCCCAACCGATACGTCTCCCGGCTCGCCCCCGCCGAAAGCCGGTCGCACGACTCCAACCGCTCGAAACCGGGCAGGCGACGCAGAACGCTTTCCAGCTTCGCCGTGTCAATCACTCGCTCACACCCTTCGGCGCGCGCTGATCCATGAACCCGAACATGTAACCAGCCACGCGGCGCATTTGGATTTCCTCCGCACCTTCCGTGATGCGATAACGGCGATGGTGGCGATAGATGTGTTCGAACGGCTTGTGACGCGAATAGCCGAGTCCGCCATGCACCTGCATCGCGCGGTCCGCCGCCTCGCAGCACAGGCGGTTCGCCCAGTAATTGCACATCGAGACCTTATCCGACGCCGCGAAATTCCCCGCCGTGTCCATGATCCACGCCGTCTTGTGGATCAGCGCGCGCACCATCTCGCACTGCGTCTGCAGCTCGACCAGCGGGAACTGGATAGCCTGGTTGCTCGCCAGCTTCTTGCCGAACGGCGCGCGCACATTGGCATACGCCACCGCCTCATTGATGCAGTACTGCGCCGCCCCAAGCGATGACGCCGCCTGCCTGATCCGGTTCTCGTTGAAGAAATGCTGCACCACCTGCAGCCCGCGCCCCTCGCCGCCGAACACCGCGCTGTCCGGCACGCGCACGCGCTTCAGCGTAACATGCGCATGGTCGGAGGGCATGTTGAACGTCCAGAGATACGCCTCGATGGTGAAGCCTGGCGACTTGATCGGCACGAGAAACGCCGTGATGCCGTGCGCGTCGCCCGCCTTGCCGGATGTGCGCGCCATGATCATGTCGTGGCTGGCCACATGGACGCCCGTGTTCCACGTCTTCTCGCCATCGATGACCCAGTCATCGCCATCGCGCACAGCGACGGTTTCCATGTGCGTCGCGTCAGACCCGTGCTTGGGCTCCGTGATGCCGAACGCAAAGCCGCGCTTGCCGGCGGCGAGGTATTCCATCCACTCGGCCTTCTGCGCGTCCGTGCCGTAATTCCACATCAGCAGTGCGCCGACGCTGTTGCCGACGATGGAGTGCTCGTTCTGCAGGTCGTTGTGCAGGCCCAGCCCCTTGGCCGCCAGATGCTCGCGGATCACCGCCATGGCGAGGTTTGATCCGCAGCCCACATCCCGCGCCGACCCGCCCAGCTCTTTCGCCAGCGCAAAGCGGAAATGCCCCGCCGCATCAGCTTTGCGTCGCGCCTGCCTCAGCAGGTCTTCCCACTCATGCCGCGGCAACCCGCCCTTGTCCCAGTCCGTGCGCGCATGTTCGCGCCGATGGTCGAAGAAGCGGATATTGTCATCCCGCTCTTCCAGCGGCTTGATCTCTGCTTCGATGAAGCGGTCCAGCTCGGCGAGATAGTCGACGAGTCCCTTGGGCAGATTGAAATCCACGTGTCGCTCTCCGGCGTTTCCTCGCCGGAGAGTGTGGCCTACTCGGCAGGAACCGCAACAGCCCCTGGAGCCGGTTCGGCTTTCCGGTCCTTCGGCGCCAGCAACAGATACATGGGCGGCGTCACGATCCGCGCGATAAGTGTTGAAGTGATCAGACCCCCGATGATCACCATCGCCAGCGGCGAATAAAGCGGCGAGCGTTCCAGCACCAGCGGCGTCAGACCGCCGATGGCCGTAAGGGAAGTCAGCAGCACGGGCAGGAAGCGTACCTCGCCCGCCTTCTCGATGGCTTCACGCAACGGTGTTCCGCGCGCGCGCTCCTGGTTCGCGAATTCGACCAGCAGGATCGAGTTCTTGATCTCGATGCCGATGAGCGCAATGAACCCGATGATCGAGGTGTAGGACAGCGACTCCCCGCCCAGATAGAGCGCGATCAGCCCACCCATGATGCCGAATGGGATCACGAACGCCACCACGGCCGCCGTCGCGAACGATCCGAACTCCAGCAGCAACACCGCCATGACGCCGAACATCGCGATCAACAGCGCCGGCCCCATGCCGCCGAAGCTTTCCGATTGCGCTTCCGCCTCGCCACCCAGGCTGGACGAATAGCCGGCCGGCAGCGGAATCGATTTGAGCGCCTCTTCCATCCGCGCGGCAGTTTCGCCAGCCAGATAGCCCGGCTCGAGATAGCCCGTGATCGTCACGGTCCGTTCCCGCTCATAGCGGCTGATGCGCGCCGGACCCGAGGAAATGCGCGGATCGGCGAACTGCGTCAGCGGCGCCGCCGCCCCATCACCTGTCCAGATATAGAGCGCATCAAGGTCGTTCATGTTCATGTGCTCGGCGCGCGGCGCACGCACGACGACCGGATAGGCATCCCCCACCGGATCGCGGAAAGACGCGACACGCGCGCCGCCAATGGCGATGCGCAGCGTCTGGTCGATCGCGCCGGCCGGCACGCCGCGCAGCGCGGCTTCTTCCGTGTCGATTGCAAGATCAAGATCGAGCAGCCGCTCGGACAGCGGGTTGGTCACGTTGCGCACGCCATCGACCGAGGCGATCACGCGCTCGAACTCGGCGGCGATGCCCGACAGCACCTCGATATCCGCCCCCTGGATGCGCACCGCCAGTGGCGCTTCGATGGGCGGACCGTTGAGGAACCGCTTCACGTTGAAGCGCGCGCCCGGATAGGTCGCGAGTTCTGCGCGCAGATCTTCCAGAACGGCGGTGCCTTCCTTGGCCTCCCAATGATCGAAGCGCGCATAGATGCCGCCGACATTGCTGGCCTGCTCGCTCGGGATTTCGTTGTAGTAGACCTGCGGATTTCCGCGGCCGGTGTTGGCGAAGCGCCAGGTGAATCCTTCTCGCTTGGCCAGCGCCTGGTCGGCGAACATCACCGCCTTGTCGGTTTCCTCGATGGCGACGCCCTGCGGCAGCTCGACCTCGACCATGAAATAGGGACTGTCATTTTCGGGGAACAGGCTGAAGCCCAGCTTGGGCACCAGCGTCAGCGAAGCTGCAAAAAGGGCAAGACCTGCGATCACGGTCAGGCGGGGGGCCGCGAGGGCCACCTTGAGGATCGGGCGATAGACGGCGTGGATCGCGCCCATCACCACATCGAGGAACACGTTCTTGTGGTGCTTCTTCGGCAGCATGCGACTGGCGAGGAAGGGGATGATCGTCAGGGCCACGAACAGCGACGCCGCAATCGTGCAGACAACCGCCATCGGCAGCGACCGCGTAAAGTCACCCGCCGCTTCAGGAAGATTCAGCAGCGGCAGGAAGGCCAGCAGCAGCGTCGCCGTACATCCCAGAACGGCGATGTTGATCTCGTCGACCCCGGCGATCGCCGCATCCCGTGGACTGAGACCGTTGCGCTTGTGCCGCGCGATGTTTTCCGTGACCACGATGGAGTCATCCACCAGCAGGCCAAGCGCGATGACGAAACCCGCGATCGACAACTGATTCAGCGAATAGCCCATCAGATCGAGCGCAATCACACCGATCGCGAACGACGCGGGGATCGACACCATCACCACCAGCGAAGCGCGCAGGCCAAGCGGCAGCAGGGTGAGCAGCACAAGGCCGATGGCGATCATGAAATCGCGGCCCAGCGTCGAAAGGCGCTTGGACACGGTCTGCGACTGGTCGAAGCCACGCTCCAGCTTGATCTCGGGCGGCAGGCGCGCCTCGAACTTGTCCACCTGGTAGCGGACATTATCCATCACGTTGAAAATCGTGGCCCCGAGCTTGGCCCGCGCCGTCACGAAGAGCGAGCGCTGGCCATTGAACCGCGTGCGCACGGCCTGCTCGTCATTCGTCCATTCGACAGTCGCGACATCGCCCACCGTCAGCGCGCCCGTGCGTTCCGAACGCAGCGTCACATTGCGGATTTCATCGAGGCTGTCGAACGGCCCGGTTGCCTCCACGTTGAAGCGGCGTCCGCTGCTTTCGACCGAGCCGATGGGAATGTCGGCGCCCTCGCGCTGCAGCGCCTCGGTCAACGATGTGAGGGGAATGCGATAGGCGGCCAGCTTGTCGAGGTCCGGGGTCACACGCACTTCGCTGGGCGGCACGCCCCAGATTTCGGACTGCTGCACGCCGTCGGCGCGCTCGATCGCATCGCGCAACTCGCGCGCATAGGCTTCCATCCGGCGGTAAGAGGCGGTCTCGCTTACCAGCGCCATCTGCACGATATTGGTCTGGGCCGGGTTCTGACGGTTGGCGCGCAGCAGCGTGATGCCATCCGGAAGGCTGGCGCGGATCACGTTCAGTTCGCGCACCACCTCGTCGTATTTCTTCTCGGGGTCCGAGCCGTAGATGAAGCTGACGCCAATCGAGGCCAGCCCCGCCTGGCTGGTCGACTGGATCTCGTCCACGTCTTCAAGACCGTTGAGCGCCGTCTCGATGGGAATAGCGACCACGCGCTCCATCTGCTCGGCGTCGGCGCCGGGCAGGACGACGAACACGCCGACGCCCGGAAAGGACACGATCGGGTCTTCCGATTTCGGGATCGACATCACGGACTGGATGCCCAGCCCGAACAGCATCACGAACACGATCAGCGTGAACTGCCAGCGATCGACGAAAAAGCGCGTAAACCCCTGCATCCCCCGAAGGCCCCGCTATTCGCCGCCGACGCGCACGGCGTCGCCGTCGCGCACCATGGAAGCGCCGCGCGTGATCACGCGGTCACCAGCCACAAGCCCCTTCAGAATGGAAACGCCCGCATCGGTGACGCCGCCGGTTTCCACCGCGCGCCGCCGCGCCTTGCCCTCGGCATCGATCACGAACACGACGCCCTGGTCGGCGCGCGCATCGATCAGCGCAATGGCGGGAATGACGAAATAGCCCGGCGCGGCATCGGTCGCGGCTTTACGCGCCGCAAGGCTGATCTCGGCAACCTCCCCCGCCCGCAGCCCCTCGACGCCTGACACGCCGACCTCGACCTCGAACGTACCCGACATCGATCCGCGCGGCGCAATCCGCAGGATCGTGCCGGAAACGGGCGCGCGTTTTTCAATGAGCACGGATGCCGTGTCGCCCACCTTCACCTGTGCGACCTCAGCCGGCGTCAGCGACGCCCGCACAATCAGCCCCGCCCGATTCTCGCCGATGATCACCACCGGCTGGCCGGCGCTGACCGTCTGGCCCGGCTCTGCCTGGCGAGCCAGCACGACACCGCCCGAAGGCGCGATGATGGAAATCCGTTCGCGCGTGCGCTCCAAGGCAAGGCGCGCATTGTCGAGCTCGGCCTGCGAGGAGGCCCCCGCTTCGAACAGGCGGGTCACACGATCGAAATTCTGTTGCGCCGTCTGGCGGGCAAGAGCCGATTCAGCCTCGTCAGCACCCGCCGAGATCTTGCGCAGTGTGGCGATCACCTGCCCCGCGGCGACGCGGTCTCCAGCATCGACGCTCAGCGTTTCAATCTGGCCAGGCGCCCCAAATCCGAGCGTCGCTTCCCTCTTGTAGGCGACAAGCCCGCTGGCCCTGACGCCGGAGCCGGCCCCGTCGGCGGCAATTGACAGAGCGTCAACTGCAATCGCTGCGGCGGGCGCCGGTGCGGCATCCGGGGTTTCCCCAGCTTCCCCCTGGCATGCCGCCAGTGCGGCAAGCGCCAGAAGGCCGCCGAGCCCGTTTCTGCAAGCTGACAGAGGCCCTGTCATGTGCCACCTAGAGTGTGGATGGGTTATCTTGACAGTGTCTAGTTTTTATCAGACACCGTCAAGCAGAATCGGATATGACATGACCGTGACGAAGTCTGCTACGCGCGACGACGTTCGCGCAGAAATTCTGCAAGCAAGCATTGCCCTGATGAACGAGGGCGGCCTCGGCGCCTTGTCGATGCGCGAAGTGGCGCGCCGCGCGGGCGTCAGCCATCAGGCCCCATATCACTATTTCGCGGATCGCGGCGCGATCCTGGCCGAACTGGCCGGCGAAGGCTTCGACAAGCTGACCGACTATATGGTGAGCGCAGTTGGCCTTGCGCGGGACAAGGCTTCTCGCGGCCGGGCCCTTGGCGAGGCCTATCTCCGTTTCGCGCTGAACAATCCGGAAGTCTTCCGCTTGATGTTCCGGTGCGAGATGGTGGACCTCAAAAACTATCCCGAGGCCAAGGAGCGCGCAGACCGCTGCTTCCAGTATGTGTCTGACGTGCTTGGCGCCGGACCGATCGGGGACAAGACCAGCGCGGACCTGGTGCCCGTTATCGCGGCGTGGTCAACCGCACACGGCCTCGCGACGCTGATGCTGGAAGGCAAGCTTGGCGAGGCGTTCGGTGAAACCCTGGACCAGCGCGAAGAAGCGGCGCGAAAGATTCTCGCCTACACATCTGAGAAAATGTCGAAGTAGGCGCAGTCAGCACCACGCGCCGGAGATCGAGATCACCTGCCCAGACACGAAACCGCTGCGACCCATCACCAGCAGCTCGACCAGGGCCGCGACTTCGTCAGCCTCGCCCAGCCGTCCCATCGGCACGCGCGCCAGGAGCTTCGGCCCCTTCACGGGATCGGCGAGCAGCGCTTTCGGATAATACGTCTCGGTCTGGATGAAGTTGGGCGCGACGGCATTCACCGAAATCCCGTCCGCCGCCACTTCGAGCGCGAGAGACCGCACGACGCCGTTCACCGCGGCACGCGCCGCCGCGTAGGCGCCAAATCCCGGAATGCCGCCAATATGGCCTGACGACGTGCCGAACACGATGCGGCCGGATTTCTGCGGACGCATCACCTTCACCGCCGCGCCGGCAAAAGCGATCGCTTCAGCCGCCAGCCGCTGAAAGTACGGCATCAGCGCCTCGACGGTAAGATCCTCGGCGTTCAGGCGCGGCGCAGGCATGGCGGGCGAGATCACGATGCCATCAAGCCTGCCGCCGAACTGAGCAACCGCCTTGGCGACGATTTCGCCCGGCGCCCCCCAACCGACCACGTTCACGCCATCGTCGACGCCATCGCCCGCAATGGTTGGATCGCAGCCAATGATAGTGGCGCCGCCGGCCTGCAGCCGCCGCGCGATCACCGGATTGGCGAAGCCCTTGAGGTCAGTGATAAGCACGTTCGGCAAGGCGACACCCGTCTGCTGCACCGTACGGCTGCATCATGCGAGCCCGGCATTGCGGCCGAGTATTGCCAGTCCTGTGCGAATGGGAAGAGCCGCGTGCGAAAGGATCAGGCCGCGCGGTCGCTGGCGACCTTGTGACCCTTCATCAGGCCGACGAACTTGGTCGCCAGCTCGCGCGCATCGATCGGCTTCGAAACATAGTCATCCATGCCGAGCGCGAGAAATTTCTCACGATCACCCGACATGGCGTCTGCCGTCAGGGCGATGACAGGGATGTCTTTCCAGGTTTCGCCGCTGGCGCGTATGCGGCGGATGGTTTCCTTACCGTCCATCACAGGCATGTGGACATCCAGCAGCACGATGTCGAACGGCTGTTCGGCCAGGCGCTCCAGCGCCTCGACGCCATTGGTTGCTTCCACGATCTTCGGCGCCATCTGCGTCATGAAAAGTCTCACGACCTGCCGGTTGACCGCGTTGTCGTCCACCAGCAGTACGCGCCTGCCCATAACCTGAGCCGGCGCAGGCGCAGGTACTGTCGGCTCTGCATTGTCTTCAGGCGGCGCGGCGGTGCGCACGGATTTTTCCGCCAGGAAGGTCAGCCTGAAGGTCGAACCTTCGCCAAGCCGGCTTTCGACAGTCACATCGCCGCCCATCAGGCGGGCAAGCTGGCGCGTGATGGCAAGGCCAAGGCCGGTTCCGCCAAAGCGGCGCGTGATCGATGCATCGGCCTGCGTGAAGGCGCCGAACAGGCGCTGCACGGTGTTTTCGTCCATGCCGATGCCGGTGTCGGTCACGTCGATCTTCACGCGATAGCTGCCATCGGGCAAAGACTCTGCACCCACACGTATGGCGACGCCGCCCTGCTCGGTGAACTTGATCGCATTGGAAAGCAGGTTGCCGATGCACTGGCGCACCCGAACAGGATCGTACCGCGTCGACCGCGGCAGGTCGGGATCAATGTCGAGCGTGACATCGAGACCGATCTCGTTCGCGCGCGAAAGGAAAAGCTGGCGCACGCGATCGACCGTCAACGCCAGATCGCCGTCGATCCGCGCAATCTCGAGCTTGCCGGCTTCGATCTTGGAAATGTCGAGCACGTCGTTCAGCAGCGCCATCAGTGTCTGGCCGGATTCGGTGATGACCTTCACGCGATCGAGCTGTTCCTCGCTCAGCGCCTCGCCGGCCAGCACCTGCGCCATGCCGAGGATGCCGTTGAGAGGCGTGCGAATCTCGTGGCTCATGGAGGCCAGGAAGTTCGACTTCGCAACGGTCGCCGCCTCGGCCTGCTGCTTGGCTTCGATAAGGGCGAGTTCCTGCTGCTTGCGCGCGTCGATGTCCAGCATCAGACCGACGGCGCGGACGTTCTCTCCGGCGGCGTTGCGCTGCACACGCGTGAACAGGCGCACCCACCTGCCTTTGCCGTCGGGCGTCCAGATGCGCGTGTCCATGCTCTCGACATCGTTGGAGGCAAGACAGCGCTCCCAACTCCTGCGAACTGCGGCCTGCTGGTCGTCCGTGTAGATGCCGAACGGATTGAGCGCCTGCCGCGCCATCGCCTCTGGCCCGGCGAGCGTCTTGAACTGTTCCGACGACCAGCGGTCGCCCGACTTGAGATCGATCTCGTAAACGCCCGCATTGGCCGCCGCCATCGCAAGCTCCAGGCGCCCCGACATCAGGTCGGCGTTGTCGCGAGCCTTCGCAAGCTCTGTGATGTCATGGGCAAGGCCAAACATCTCGTAGAGCCCCGAGGCCAGCTGACGTCCGGAGCGGTAGAAGACGCGCAGCGTGTGCCAATGGCCGTCATTGCCGCGCACGCGCATATCTGTAACCGCCGATCCGCCCGTCGTCGTCAGGCGCTCGCGGATTTCGTCTTCCTTCGCGATATCGTCGGGATGCTGGTACTTGCGCAGCACTTCGAGCGGCACCGGCGCCGTCACATTCATGTAGCCGAGCGAGACCTCGCCGCCGAACGCGTACACCTTTGTGTCGGGATCATAGCGCCAGTCGGAGACCTGCGCGTCGGCCATCAGGCGGTGGCGCGCCGCGCGTGCGCCGATCAGCGTGGAGATCGCGAGCCATTCCGCTGTCACATCAACAAGGCGGATCACGTCGCGCCCGGGCGAGACAGTCGTGCGGTCAACGCGTATCCACGTATCCGCGCTGTCGGAGGCGAGCCGGAAACAGTTTGCGCCGGTCGAGCGCGATTCATCGCTCGACAGGCCGCGCAGCAGTTCGAGCACCTCGACCCCGACGAGAAACTGAGCCGGCCGCTGCAGGCGCGCGGCAAAGGCGGCGTTCACTTCCACGACCCGATCCCGTGAATCGACGACGCAGCACGGGATGGCGGCAAGCACCGCCACCGCCACGTCCGGCGAGTTCAAGAGGGAGGCAGGCGGCATGAATCAAACGACCGGAAAAATTTACCAACGGCGGCCACGCTACTCCCAATTGGTTTAGCGACGGTTCAACCGGACCGTTGGGCAGGCTTTCCGTTTCATTAACCCATGATGCGAAGGCTTTCGGAAACCGCGCGTGCGCCTGGCGTGTCCAGGGCGCCCTCCTCGCCGAAACGCTTGATAGCGAGCCGCCACAGCCATTTCGCGTGGCTCTGGCGCCCGGCGGCGGCGGCGTGGTCGCCTGCGAGGCCGGTGAGTTCCGCCAACGCAAGACCTTTGGCCGTCTCACGACCCGCTTCAAGTAGGCGTTCAGCTTCAGCCAGCTGTCCGGCCTTCAGCGCGGAACGGATCGCCGCGTGCGGGTCTGGCGCAGCAGCTGCGACGGCGGATGCGGTCACGGCGGGAATGGCGGGCGGAGGTTCCGCGGCGACGGGGATGGGAGCTAGCGAAGCCGTCGACGGAAAAGCCGCCGAAGCGGGAGCAGCGGGCGGAGGAGCAGCGGGTTCGGGCGCGGCGGCAGTCGCAACGGCCTTGACCGGTTGAGGAGGAGCGACCGCAACCGGAGGCGTTGATGGCGGTTGCGGCGTCGGCGCGACTGCCGCTGGCTGGGCAGGCGGCGGCACAGGCGCGGGCTGCACCGGCGCTTGCGTCGCGACCGGTTCTGCCGCCACTGGCGCCACTGGCATGGGCGCCGCCGGTGCGGGAATATCGCCGGAGCGCCAATCGCGATCGGCGGCGCGACCGGCTTCGGCATAGTAAGCTTCCGCCTCTCCCAGATGAGCGGCGCGCCTGGCCTCGCGCGCCTCGATCTCGCGACGGCGGTTAGGGCGGGGATGCACGGCGCTGACAAGGAAGACGACGCCGGCCGCTACGCCCAGTGCGCCAGCCACGAGCATCCAGGGCGGACCGCCCGGACCCGGCGGAAACAGCGCGCCAAGGTCTGCGCGATTCATCCAGAGAAGATAGCCGCCGCCCGCGCCAGCCAGTGCGCCAAGGACAAATTGGAGTATCCGCACCAACATCACGTCATCCCAGACCACACACGCCACGCCCCGCACAAGGCGCGGCGCCGCATGACTATCACCGCGCGGACCTGCGCCGGCCACCCTTAGCCAAATCCCGACCGTTCCGAAACCTCGCATCCCGCATGCTGCAGGGGAAGTCGCTGTACCACGGGTACAGTTGGAACGGGCGCGCTCTGCACCAATGCAGAACCAGACCGCAATGAACGTGGCAACTGGCTGAAATCACTGGCGAAACGAATTCAGCAGCAGCTGCACCATGCGTCTCCTATCGAAGCTGACCTTCCGACCGTATCTACCCATCACCGGCGCATGAGACGCCGGGCAAGAAGACTGAAAAACAAGAAAGGTCCTCCCCATGTCAGAGTTCCTCCAACGCCAACTCGCCAATGTCGCGCTGGCCATCGAACTCACGGCGCTGGGCGCTGTGGTGATCGTCATGGTCAGCTTCTCGCTCGGGGCGCCGGCGACACTCGCCGCCTGAATCGAAGCCGAGCCGGACGTGTTGGGGCGCAGGCATGCCCATCGGCGTGCCTGCGTCACGACAATCCCCGCACGACGATCGCCGCACAGCGATCGCAGTACAACGACCCCGGAAGGATACGTTCCATGCCTGACGACATTT
Organism: Hyphomonadaceae bacterium UBA7672; assembly: GCA_002483135.1. Lineage (GTDB taxonomy): Bacteria > Pseudomonadota > Alphaproteobacteria > Caulobacterales > Hyphomonadaceae > UBA7672. The sequence goes on from DLHI01000026.1 coordinate 105,445, forward strand.
ACGGTTGCGCGGTCTCCACGCGCTCGCACGAAGCGCTGCAGCACTTCAACACCGCCCTGCCCCTGATCCGCACCTTTCACGGCGATCCGATTGCCCCGCTTGATCGCAGCCTCGAAGCCGATCCGCAATTCGGGCTGGCGTGGATCACCCGCGCCATCCTGCTGGCGCAGACCACGGACCGGCTCTATCTCGATGAGGTGAGGCGTTCGCTGCGGGCGGCCGAATCCTGCGACCTCGACACGCGCGAGCGTGCACACTTCGCCGCCGCGCTTGCCTGGGCGCAGGGACGCCTGCATGAATCGACCACGGCATTCGGCCGGATCGCCCAGGAAACGCCGCGCGACCTGCTGGCGCTACAGAACGGCCATGGCGGCTGCTTCTTCACGGGCCGTCAGTTCGAGCTTCGCGACTGGCCGCTGCAGGCAATGCGCGCCTTCACCGAGGGCGATGAAGGACGACACGCGGTGCTGGGCATGGCGGCGTTCGGCCTTGAGGAGTGCGGCGATTATGCCCGCGCCTTCGATCTGGGCGCTGAAGCCGTCAAGCTGGAGCAGACGGATGCGTGGGCCGTGCATGCGGTCGCCCACGTTCATGAGATGCGCGGCGACATCGGCGCAGGTCAGGCATGGCTAACAGCCACATCGCCCGGCTGGGCCGAGGATTGTGGTTTTGCCTACCACAACTGGTGGCACCTTGCTCTCCTGCACATCGATGCGCAGGACCATGACAAGGCGCTCGCCCTTTATGACCAGCGCATCCGGCCCGATGCAACGACACAGATCGTGCTGGAAATGCTCGACGCATCCGCCCTGCTCTGGCGGCTTCACCTGGAGGGCGTGGAAGTCGGCGATCGCTTCAGCCGCCTTGCCGATGTCTGGCTGCAGAAGACTGCCGGCCATTACGCCTTCAACGACCTGCACGCCGTCATGGCGCTGGCGGGCGCCGGACGGCTGAAGGAAGCGGAAACCGTGCGCGCCTCCATGCGCCGCAGCCTCGACGCAGGCGGCGACAACGAGGCGATGACCGCCGATGTCGGCCTGCCGCTGGTGGATGCGTTCATCGCATTTGCGGCTGGCCGCAATGCCGACGCGCTGGACCTCATTCTGCGCGTGCGCGGCATAGCCCAGCGCTTTGGCGGCAGCCATGCACAGCGCGACGTGCTGTCGCTGACAGCAGTAACGGCGGCGATACGCGGCGGGTTCAGGGCGACTGCGGAGGCGCTTGCCGCCGAAAGGCTGACGCACAAGCCGCAAAGTCCGTGGGCGCAGCGCCTCTGGCGCGAGGCTGGCCGCAGCGGCGTCGCTCAGGCCGCAGAATGAGACGAGGCGACATGTAGCGGGACGCGAGATTCTGCAACGCCCATCGCGGGGGCTCAACAACTGCCGGACGCGAGAGGTCTTGTCTGACCTGCTGCGTCCGGCAATTTCTTTCCTACTTCGACAGCCTGAGCTTCGAGATCGATGTCGCGATCTTCTGGAAGGCGACCTTGAGCTCCTCGGTATCGGCCGCCAGGAAGGCGTGCTGCGGCGAGGTCGCGCAGTTGGTCAGGAACGTAGTGGTGTTCGTGGCCGTCCCAAGTTCGAGGCCCACCGTATAGATGATGATGTCCGACCCCGGAGCCTTCATCGCCGTGCAGATCGCCTGAGCCTGCGTGAACGGGCTGTCGGCGCCGCAACCCGCCGATGCAGTCGAGCGGCCTTCGCAGGTCGTGTAGTTGAACTCGCCATCGGTCATCAGGATCGCGACCTTGGCCAGTTCCGGCGTGCCGTACGCCATCGGCGCGTTAACGGTTTCCTTGTCCCACACCGACGCGAAGTTGGGCGAGAGCATGTACCACGCCCAGGCGATGCCGATCTGACCGGCCGTCGAGCCGCCGGTCGTCAAGTGATCGATCGCCGCATTCAGGCGTGTCTTGTTGGGCGTCAGCGGAGTGACGTAGTTGTCCGTGTCGCAGGCGCCATTGCTCGTATAGTAGATGCCGAGCGGCGATGTTCCCGGCGCCGCATCCGTTGCCGCATCGTCGCCATAGCGTTCGACCATGCAGACGCTCGGACGATGGAAGCGCACATCGTTGAGATTGCTGGTGTCATCGTCGATCATCTTGGCGCAACCGTACTTGAGGCACTGCGCGGTTCCGCCGCTGGTGTAGACGCCCGACATGCTCGACTGAGACGGGCTCGTATCCTTGAGACGGAAGGTATTCGTCGACAGTTTCGTGACCTGCCAGGCCCTGTTGCCGCTGTAGCTACTGTCCGATTGCGGGTTGTTGATGTAGGTCGGCCCGGTCACGGATCTGATTTCGACGTAGTCATTGGTCTCGAGACCATGCGCGGTCGAGGTTATGTCGACGTTGCACGACGAGTTTGCGCACTCCGCCACGCTGCCGCCGGAGGTCCAGGCCTTGTAGTTCCGCGCGTCGCCAGAGAGGAAGAAGGTCGTCCCGCTCGGGCTTTCAACATTGATTGAGGAATTGGTCGAGGTGTTGAGGGACGTGCCTCCACCGCTCTCGCTGATGCCCCACATGAAGATGTCGTCGGATGTCGAGAAATCGTGGTTCGCCGTGGTTGTCACGCGATACCGGCAATCGGCGACATAGCACTCCGAAGCCGTACCATTGTCGTCATAGGCGGCGAACGAGTTCATGTTCGTGCCCGGCAGGATGAACACGTTCGAGTTGAGATTCGTGATCGTGTAGGTGCTTCCCCAGCTATTGTTGGGCGAGGCGCCAGCGCCGGTGGTGTCGACGTCTTCGATGAAGACGAAATCGCCCGTCGCAAATCCGTGGCTCGACGCGGTCACCGCAACTTCGCACGTGGTGGTGTAGCAGCGCTGCGAGGAGCCGGCGCTTGCGTTCGTGGATCCCGATGGCGGCGTGGTGTACGTCGTCGTACCGATGTTTTGCAGCCAGAAATAATGCGGCGCGGTCGTCGTGCGGTTTGCCACCTTGTACCGGTTGCCATTGAGGCCGGTGTAGCTGCCGTTCGCGCCTGAGATGTAGACTGTGTCCCCGTTGGAAAGACCATGGGCGGCAGAGGTCTGGACGCGAATGCGCGTGTTGCTGTTCGTCTTGGTGATCGCGCTGATCGTCGACGCCGAACCGTTGCGCCATGTAACGTTCGTAATCGACTTGCCCGAATTCGTGCGCCAGCCGGCTGACGCAATGGTCTTGGTCGTGGTCGAGCCGTTGCGCCAGGAGGCGGCCGTGATGGCCGTCGTCCCCCTCGGCGTGCCACGCAGCTCGGTCACGGCGCTGGCGTCGACGTGCAGGTTGTCGACGTGAACGCTCTGCGCCCACGGAACCACCGCGACTTTCGAGAAATAGGGCGTCTGGATCGTGCCGACGACTTCGTCGATCAGCGCCTTGGAAGCCGCCGTCAGGCCGGCCATGCGGGTGGCGTTCATCGAGCCCGTGACGTCGAGCGCCAGGGCGACCTCGACATGGTTACCGCCACGGCGCACTTCGCTTTCGGCCGACACCTCGACATAGGGCTGGCCGACGAGCGGCATGAAGAAGGTGTTGATCTTCACCGTGCCCTGCAGTGTCAGGACATCGTCGTCGTCGCTGAGGATCAGTTCGAGATCGATCGGCTCGTCGTGCTGGGTCTTGAAGTTCTTCTCGACAAAGAGGCGAGCAACTTCATTCAGATCAGCATCCTCATCCAGCGTCGAACCCGCGGCGAGCGCGGCGGCGTCGAGAGCAGAGGCGAGCTCGTAATGCGCCAGGAAGGCCCTGCCGCCGTCGATGGCGAGACCCGTGCACACGCAGAGCGGCACAGCCATCAGCGCGAACTGCATGGCGAAGGCGCCCTTGGTATCGCGGATGAATTTCCTGATCGAGCCCGACATCGTGTTTCCCATTTGAACTGGCGCCGCTGACGCGGCTCCGCTCCAACCCCTTAGTCTTCGCCCACGTATTCGATCGCCCCGCCGTCGGTGGACACGCCGTCGAGCTTCACCTTCCGCTCGATGCGAGGCCGCGCGTAGGCGGATTTCTCGATGGCCATGAACCCGCCGCCGAAGAGCTCGGACAGCACGCTCTGGTAATTGTAACGAACGCCGACGCGGATCACGCTCTCGTCCTGTGCGCCCATGCCCGCGGCTTCCTGGACGTCGAACGGCACGGTCGTGCCGGCGACACGGCGCCAGAGGATTGTCGGATCTGCATCGACGCCCTCAAAGCCGACCGAGGAGACGTCAAGATCGAGATGCTCGGTCGCATCCAGCGGCTTCATCATGTGGATCGACGCGCCGTAGATATCCTCGATCGTCCCCGTCGTGAGCGCCGTTTCACGTGAAACCAGGTCGGCCACCTGGTGAACATAACGCGTCGCCTCTTCGGCCGCGCGGAAGCGGAAGGACATCTCGAAGACGCCCATCACGAGGAAGATGAGCGCCGGTGCGATCAGCGCGAATTCCGCCGCCGCAACACCGCGGCGATCGGATCCAAAACGCCCGAAGGGAAGGAATCTGCGCATGATCAGACCCACGGCTCGTTCTTGACGATGCAGAAGGAGTTCACGATCGCCGGCATGTCCGGGCCCATCTGGAACAGCTTGTCCATGAACGGGGTGACGAACTGGTGATGGATCGAAGCACGGACAACCGAGTACTCGTTCGGACCGCCCGGTTCGAACACGAAGTTGGACGGGTTGCCGTCCTCGTCGAACTCCGCAGCCGGATAGGTGACGTCGGCAATGTTGGAGAATGACCGCACGTCGAAGACGATTGCTTCGCAATCGATCATCGGGCCGGCCTTGGCGCAGACTTCCGCCCGGAAGGCTTCCAGCATGTCGTCGGCGGTCTGGACTTCGCCGGTTTGGAGGTTGCGCGCGGCCTCGTAGACGACGTGGTTCAGGGCATAGGTTTTGTACTGGAAGAGCACAAACTCAACCAGGCCCATGATCAGCATGAAGAACACAGGCGCGAGCAACGCGAACTCGATCATCACGTTACCGCCCCGCGCACTTCGCAGGCGCAATTTCGGCGTCATGGGTGTCCCCACCTCTCCATCAGACGGGAGCATGACGCGTCAGACTTAAATATCCGCTTCGGAGCGGCGGAAAATTCCAAAGAATTGACGGCCTGGCGTTTACCGGCGGCTTACTGCCCGCTGGACGCAGAGACTAAGCAGACGTAAACGCCGGGCATGAACACTATCGTGACGGCCGCCGTGCTTCTGATCGGGGATGAAATCCTCTCGGGCCGCACGCAGGACACAAATCTTCGCACGATCGCGCAGTTTCTCGCGCCGCTGGGCGTCGAGGTGCGCGAGGCGCGGGTCGTGCCGGATGTGCATGAAACCATCGTCGCCACGCTGAACGAGCTGCGCGCGCGGTATAACTATGTGTTCACGACCGGTGGGATCGGGCCGACGCATGACGACATTACAGCGGATGCGGTCGCGGCGGCCTTCGGCGCACACATCGATGTCCGCGAGGATGCCCTGCAGATCCTGCGGCCGTACTATGCGGCGCGCGGGCAGGAGATCAATGATGGGCGCATCCGCATGGCCCGCATTCCCGATGGCGCGAGCCTGATCCTCAATCCGGTGTCGGCCGCGCCCGGCTTCCAGATGGGCAATGTGTTCGTGATGGCGGGCGTGCCCAGCGTGATGCGCGGAATGCTGCTGGATGTGGCGCACCGGATCGAGGGCGGCGCGGTGGTGCACGCACGTACCGTGCGCGCCAGCGGCGTACGCGAGGGCGACATTGCCGACCCGCTGGGCGAGCTCGCCAAGGCAGAGCCGGACGCGAGCCTGGGCTCCTACCCCTTTGTGCGGCTTGTCGGGAAGGATATGGCGTACGGCACCAATCTTGTGGCGCGCAGCCGCGACAAGGCCCTGGTCGATCGGCTGGCCGTGGCGCTGGCCGACATCATCCGTGCGCAGGGCGGCGCGCCTGAAATCGATCCGCAGGACTGAGGGGAAATCAAGATGAGCGAACAGGCTGACTCCATCCTGCTGGTCGAGCGCGACGGCGAGGTCGCTATCCTGACGCTCAACCGACCGAAACAGCTCAACGCACTATCGGTCGCGCTGCGCGTCGAGATCGTGAAGACGGTACGCACGCTTTCGGTAAGCGACGACGTGCGCGCCATCGTGCTGACCGGCAATGGACGTGCGTTTTCCGCCGGAGTCGACCTGAAGGAAGCAGGCCAGAAGGGCTTCTCGCTAGGCGTCGGCGACAAGGCCTCGCGCGAGCCTGCGGCGGACATGGATCTGGCGGCCGCCTTCGCGGCGTGCCCGTGGCCGATCATCGGCGCCATCAACGGCTTTGCGATCACGGGCGGGTTTGAACTCGCGCTGATGTGCGACGTGCTGTTCGCCTCAAGCGAAGCAAAGTTCGCCGACACGCACAGCCGCGTCGGCCTGATGCCAGTGTGGGGCCTGTCGCAGAAGCTGCCGCGCATCATCGGCGCGGCGCGCGCGAAGGAGTTGTCGCTGACGGGGAACTATCTCGATGCTGCGACGGCTGAGCGCTGGGGCCTCGTCAACCGCGTTCTGGCGCCCGAGGAGTTGCTGCCGGCCGCGAAGAAGCTCGCATCGGAAATGGCGAGCGTCGAGGGCGGCCTGCTGAAGCGGATGAAAGCCGTGATCGACGACGGCCTCGCCCTGCCCTTGCCCGAGGCGCTGAAGATGGAGATCGCGCGCGGCTCGAAGAACAACTCGGCGGTGACGCCCGAAGCCGCCGAAGCCTCGCGCAAGACCGCGATGGAGCGCGGGCGGGAGCAGAAGGGTTGAGCTGGTCGCGTAGATACGACGGCCCCGAGCCCGTGCGCGTCAACAAGTGGTTGGCGCAGTCGGGCGTGTGTTCGCGGCGCGAGGCGGAGGAGCTGATCGCGGCCGGCGCCGTGATGGTGGATGGCGAACGGGTGACGGATGTCGGCCGCAAGATCGCGCCGGGACAGACGCTGGTGCTGAATGATCGCGCCGAGATGGGCCTTGGCGCGCAAGTCTCCGTGGTGATCCACAAGCCGGTGGGCATTGTGTCGGCGCAGCCCGAGCATGGGCAGACGCCCGCCGCGCGATTGCTGACGGCGGAAAATCTGGTTGGCGGCGGCATCGTACCGTCCTCGCGCGCAAGCCTGCCGCCGTTGGGCCGGCTGGACCAGGATTCGCGAGGGCTGCTGCTGCTGTCGGAAGATGGCGTGCTGGCCAAGGCGATCATCGGGCCCGAGAGCGAGATCGACAAGGAATACATCGTAACCGTGACCGGCAAGGTCGACCGCGTGAAGATACAGAAGCTGCGGCACGGGCTGGAGCTGGATGGTCGGCAATTGAAGCCTGCGAAGGTCACGCTGCAGGACGTGCAGGTGCTGCGCTTCGTGCTGAACGAGGGCCGCAACCGCCAGATCAGGCGGATGTGTGAGCTGGTTGAGCTGGAGGTGACGGACCTCGTGCGCGTGCGGATCGGCCCGCTGTTGCTGGGCGATCTTCCCGAAGGCAAATGGCGGCATCTGACGGGCGAAGAGCGTCAGGCGTTGATCAGCGCGAGTGTTTAAAGGGCGATTTCCGGGCTGTCTGCTGGTGATTCCGGCTGGCCTCTTGAGGAGGTGGAGGGCTGGGGACGCGGATCGCTCCGCAGATTTTAGTCCGTAGTTCGTGGTCCGTAGTCCGGGTGCGGAAGTTGCCGCGTCCCCGCGACGGGATTGGTCCCCTCGCATCGCCCCGCCCTACAGGTTTCTGCAGAAGCCCTCCGTGCGGAGCGACGAGTGCATAATGCGCTCACTTGGGTGGGGGGCGGATGTGATTGCGAGTTTCCTACAGCGGATTTTCGCTAGCCGCTTGAGCGTGCTCGCGAAGATTCTGCATCCGCCACATTTCATTCGGCCGAATTGCACCACCCGCAGTTGTCATCCCGGCCGGAGTGCGAAGCGCGCAGAGCCGGGACCCATCGAGACGGTGTCGGGGTGGATAAATGGGTCCCAGGTCTCGCTACGCTCGCCCGGGATGACAAACTGTGGTCGTATTGAACAGCTGAAGATCAGCCGAGGATGCGCCGGTACACCTGCAGAGTCCCGACATCGAAGCAGCAGAAGAGGACGTGCATCTCGCCCTCGGCAAGCACCTCGCGAACGGTAGACACCGCAATCTCCGCCGCCGCCTCCTTCGGATAACCGTAGACGCCCGTGGAAATGGCGGGAAAGGCGATGGATGCGGCTGCGTGATCGAACGCCAGCTTCAGCGTGTTGCGGTAGCAGTTCGCGAGCAGCTCCGCCTCGCCTGCCCCGCCGCCGCGCCAGACCGGACCGACAGTGTGGATCACATGGCGATGCGGCAGGTTGTGGGCGGTGGTGATGCGCGCTTCGCCGGTGGGACAACCGCCAATCAGGCGGCATTCGGCCAGCAGACCCGGCCCCGCAGCGCGATGGATCGCGCCGTCTACACCGCCGCCGCCCAGCAGGGAGGAGTTCGCCGCGTTGACAATGATGTCGACGCTCGCGCGGGTTATGTCGGCCTGTTCGGCTTTCAGTCGCGGCATGTCCGCTCCGGCTGGCGAAGAATCGGCCGGAAATCAGCGCTTCCGCCCAAGTTTTCTCATCCACATTGCAGAATCAGCCGGGTCGCGTAAATGACCCGCGAGACGCGGGGCGGTGGCCCTCGCCGGAGGCGTCTGATGAGCATCGATCAGCGAGTTGCCTGTCGCCGTGCGCCAACGCTGCCTGGCGACCTGCCGCGGGCGGGCGAGTGGAAGCGCGAGGACTACAAGGGCGCGCCGATTCATGTGTTTTCGGGCCGTGGCTGGCAGATCAGCGTCATGGCCGAAAGCAGTGCCGACGATGCGGACCTGCAGGACGCGATTGCCGAGGAACTTGAAGCCGCCGGGGAGGACCTCGATCCAGCGGATTTCGGCATGATGACCTATGTGACACTTGAACCTTCCAGCGCGCCGCAGGAAGGGATCGACCTGCAGATGGCTGTCCTGGAAATGCTATGCAAAACCTGCGACGGCATTGTGCTGCCGAACTGAGGACAGAGATGATCGATCTTTCCCCGCTCCTCAAGGAACAGACCGCCGCCGATGCGGCCGCACAGGGCATCAAGGCGGATGAGTACGCCATCCTGCTCGACCGGCTGGGCCGGGCGCCGAACAAGGTGGAGCTCGGCATCTTCTCGGTGATGTGGTCGGAGCATTGCTCCTACAAATCCACGCGCCGGCATCTGGGCAAGTTTCCGACCAAGGGTCCGCGTGTGATCCAGGGGCCGGGCGAGAATGCGGGCGTGGTCGATATCGGCGACGGACAGGCGTGCATCTTCAAGATGGAGTCGCACAACCACCCGTCCTACATCGAGCCCTATCAAGGCGCGGCGACGGGCGTGGGCGGCATCCTGCGCGATGTGTTCACCATGGGCGCGCGGCCGATCGCGCTGGTGAATGCGCTGCGCTTTGGCGATCCGAGCCATCCGAAGACGCGCTCGCTTGTTGCCGGTGTGGTTGGCGGCATTGGCGGCTATGGCAATTGCGTGGGCGTGCCGACGGTGGCGGGCGAGACGCAGTTCCACAAAGGATACAACGGCAACATCCTCGTCAACGCGATGGCGGTGGGCCTCGCGGACCAGGACAAGATTTTCTATTCGCGCGGCGCCGAGCCGGGCAATGCAATCTTCTATGTCGGCTCGAAAACCGGGCGCGATGGCATCCATGGCGCCACAATGGCGTCGGCGGAATTCTCCGAGGGCGATGAAGAGAAGCGCCCGACTGTGCAGGTGGGCGACCCGTTCACCGAGAAGCTGCTGATCGAGGCCTGCCTCGAACTCATGGCGACCGACTGGATCCAGTCGATCCAGGACATGGGCGCCGCCGGACTCACCTCCTCCTCCGTCGAAATCGCCGACAAGGGCGGCGTTGGCGTCGAGATGGACATGGACAAGGTGCCCCAGCGCGAGACGGGCATGACGGCTTACGAGATCATGCTGTCGGAAAGCCAGGAGCGTATGCTCATGGTTCTCAAGCCCGGCAAGGAAGCCGACGCCAAGAAGATCTTCGACAAGTGGGACCTCGACGCCGAAGTCATCGGCTACACCACCAACACCGGCCGACTCGTGCTGAAGCAGCAGGGCAATGTGGTGTGCGATATCCCCGTGCCCCCGCTCAGCCAGGACGCGCCGAATTACGACCGGCCGTGGAATGAGCCAAAGCCCGCGCCGGCCCTTGATATCTCGAAATATCCCGAACCCGCGGATTACGGCGAGGTTCTGCTGAAGCTGATGTCCTCGCCGGACATGGCCTCCAAACGCTGGATCTGGGAGCAGTATGATCGCCACGTGATGGGCGACACGATTGATAGCTCGCAATCAGGCGGCGACGCGGCCATCGTGCGGATTCACGGCACCAATAAGGGCCTCGCCATCTGTTCGGACTGCAACCCGCATTATGTGGCGGCGGACCCCTATGAGGGCGGCAAACAGGCGGTGGCGGAGGCGTATCGCAATCTCAGCGCGGTTGGCGCGACGCCGATTGCGATCACCGACAACCTCAATTTCGGCAACCCTGAAAAGCCCGACACGATGGGTGTGATCGTGAAGGCCATCGAGGGCATGGCCGAAGCCTGCCGCGTGCTGGAGTTCCCGGTCGTGAGCGGAAACGTGTCCTTGTACAATGAAACCGATGGGGTTGGGATTCCGCCGACGCCGGTGGTGGGCGGGATCGGGTTGATCGAGGATCTGGACAAGGTCGCGACGTTGAAGGGGGCGCAGAAGCAGGACATGCTGCTTCTCCTTGGCGAAACGAGAGGCCACCTCGGAGCATCAATTTATGCTCGGGCGATTCTTGGCTTGGATGGTCCTGCTGCAGGCTCCGCGCCACCAGTTGATCTTAGAGTTGAAGCGCGCAACGCCGCAGTCGTTCGAGAGCTGATCACGGGCGGCCTCGTTCATGCTGTGCATGACGTTTCAGACGGTGGCGTTCTTTGCGCCGCGATAGAAATGGCGATGGCAAGCGGGCTTGGATTCGATTTTGGCCATCAGGGTGAGAAGGCCACGCCAGAATTTCTCTTCGGGGAAGATCAGGGCCGCTATCTGCTGGCGATTGATCCGGCCAGTGAGCACGTAAATCGCGTTCTAGACATCACGGGAGCCGCAGGCATTCCGACAATTGCAATCGGAAACTTTGGCGGCGACTCCATTTCTGGCATTTTCTCAAGCGGCGAAATCGTCGAGCTGCCTCTCTCCACCCTCCGCGCGGCCCACGAAGGCTGGCTGCCGAAATATATGAGTGGTCAGGGCTAGCGGTTCGCTAACCGGCCGGTGCGCTGAACGCTTGCTTAGCGCCGGGTCGTACTCGCCGGCCCGGCGCTAGCGCACACGCCCTTGAATGCCCACGCATCTGATGCAATGCAGCATGCAGCTTGCATCGCAGACCAATGACAGCCCGGGGCATACAATGAGCACGAGAACACCGCGCCAGTTCTTCAAGCCGCTGGCGATTGGCGCCCCGGAACCGATGCGCGAGCTGCCCGTGCGGCTTGAGCGCATGATCCATTTCGTGCCGGGCCATAACGAGAAGGTTCGTTCCAAGACCCCCGAGATGGCCGCAAAGGTCGACGTCATTCTGGCGAACCTTGAGGACGCCATCCCCTCCGACGCGAAAGACGCCGCCCGCGCCGGCGCCATCGAGATGGCGAAGATGCTCGACTGGAAGGGCCAGGGCACCGGCCTGTGGACGCGCGTCAACCCGCTCAACTCGCCCTGGTTCCTCGACGACGTCACCGAAATCGTCACCAAGGCCGGCAACGTGTTCGACGTCATCATGCTGCCCAAGGTCGAAGGCCCGTGGGACATCCACTACGCCGACCAGCTGGTCGCCCAGCTTGAAGCGAAAGCCGGCGTCACGCGCCCCATCCTGTTCCACGCCATCCTCGAAACCAGCCAGGGCGTCGCGCTTGTCGAAGACATCTGCCTCGCCTCCCCGCGCATGCAGGGCATCTCGCTGGGGCCGGCCGACCTCGCCGCCAACCGCGCGATGAAGACCACCCGCGTCGGCGGCGGCCACCCGATGTATAAAGTCATCGAGGATCCGCACGCAGACGCCGCCGCGCCCCGCGCAGCGGCGCAGCAGGACCCGTGGCACTACACGCTCGGCAAGATGGTGGACGCCTGCGTGCAGGCCGGCATCAAGCCCTTCTACGGCCCGTTCGGCGACATCGCCGACCTCGCCGCCTGCGAACAGCAGTTCAAGAACGCCTTCCTCATGGGCTGCGCCGGCGCATGGTCGCTCCACCCCGGCCAGATCGACATCGCCAAACGCGTTTTCTCGCCCGAGCCCGCCGAAGTGAAGTTCGCCCTCCGCATCCTCGAAGCCATGCCCAACGGCACCGGCGTCGTTATGCTCGACGGCAAGATGCAGGACGACGCCACCTGGAAACAGGCCAAGGTCATCGTCGATCTCGCCAAACAGGTCGCTGCGAAGGACCCGGCGATGGCGGAGGCTTACGGCCTCTAGGGGATACCCCAAGAGCCGTGGATCGCGCGCAAAATGTGTGCGCGGATGCGGTTGAGAATCCGCGCGCATCCCGCTAGCTCTTTTCGCGGGGACGGAATCGACCGCCCCATCGGGAGGGGACTACATGAAATTGAGAACTCTGCTCGCCGTCGCCACGGCGATGGGCGGCGTATGCGCTGCGCCTGCCTTCGCGCAGGAAGCGCCGGCGCCTGCTGCACCAACGCCAGAGAAGCCCAACGCATCCGGCTTCTACGCCGGCGGCGGCATCAACCTCTACTTCCTCGACCGCGACTACGCGGCCGAGGGCATGCCGATTTTGTTTGAAGACCAGCCCTCGCCGGGCGCCTTCGTGGGCCGCCTCGGATACGCCTTCAGCGAAAACATCGCCATCGAAGTCGAGGCCGGCATCGGCGGCGCGCGATCGGAGTTCACGACGTCTGGCGGCGGCTCCGATGGCGAAATTGGAATCGAGACGCCCCTCGGCGCCCACGTCATCCTGTCGGCGCCGATCAACAGAAACACCTACATCCTCGGCAAGGTCGGCTATGTTTCCGCGAAGGTCTCGCGCGAGTATCTCGGTGTCGACTATGCAGACCTCGACATCAACGGACCGTCCTTCGGCGTCGGCGCCGGATTCCTCTCTGGTCCATGGGACTTTCGCTTCGAATACTCCTTGATGACGGGCGGCGACTCCGGCGAGGGCGGCGTCCTCGGAATGTTTGTGATGCACCACTTCTAGGCGCGCAAATCAGGCTCGACGACAAACGGGCGGCGGCGCGCTGAGGCCGCCGCCCGTATTGCATCGCGAAGGCTCATGGCTCGTCCAGCCCATAGACATCGTGCGAGGCGTCGACGTCATAGCGAAGCATGCCCGGCTCCAGCTCGCGTCCCTGCACACGCACGCAAGCGTAGGGACGGCTCGGCTGATTGTCCGCGTCGCGACTGTCGATCGGCCATAGCTTGGTGCAGTCGGCCTTGAGACAAAAGCAGGCTTCGGCCACAAACGTCTCGGCAGGGGTGTCGTCCCCGACCATGAACACGGCAAGCGGGCGCTCGGCCAGCGGCTTCGCCTTATCGAATACGGAGCCATTGCCCTCCAGAAGGCGCTGGGCCTCATAGGTTCCAACCATCAGACCATCAGGCCAGCCGATATCGAATGCGTGGGAGAAATTGTAGGCAATGTCCGTAATGGCGTCGACGTGTGGCGACGCCTCCTCCGCCGCAACCAGGTCCCCACCCCTCTCCCCCGGCAATCGCCGCTTCAAACCTGCCGGCTTCATCCCGGCATGAGTCATGAACACCAGGAACGGCCCCTTCGGCTCAAGGCATCCCAGCGTGCGTCCATGCAGGCTGATCCCCGGTGAGCGCAGCAGGCCCGTGAGCAGGTCTTCCTCCGCCTGTGCGCAATCCGCCACGCGGCCGGTGAACGTGCCCGTCCATGCCCCACCGACATCGCCCTTGCCATCGACATAGCCGCCGATCGAGTTGGCGTTGACGCCATAAATCGCATCGGCATCCACATTCAGCCGCTCGCCCGAATAGATCGCCTCGACGCTGACGCACTTGCCCATCCACGCCCCTGGGTCAGCGGCGATCGCGGCGACAGTCGCCTTCTCGGAATTCGTCGGCGCGCACACACGTGGCGCACCGGCCGGTGGCTGGGCATGCGTCGCGGTCAGCGCCCCTGCGCCAACTGCCATGACGACGAGCAGAAGCGCTGCAAGCCTCATCGTTTTCCCCGTCTGCCCAAAATCGCGTATGCTGCCGTCAATGCCATGCTGGACGCACAACCCGGTCAGGCGCAACAGCTATCCACGTGCACGCGTGACGGAGAGTCCATGGTCGCCCCCCGCCTCTACTGTGTCCTCGCTTCGCTCGCCCTGGCGCTCACGGCCTGCTCCGACCCCACGGCGCCATCCACGCCCCCGGCCGCAAGCGATGTCCGCCCCGGCTTCACCCTGCCTGACGGCGCCGTGGCCATGATGCACCTGCAGGCGAAGATGCGCGATGGCGTACGCCTCGACACATCGGTCTGGCTGCCCGCGAAGGATGGCAGGTTTCCTGTCGTCCTGATCCGCACACCCTACCGCACCGAGATGGGGGCCTTCCAGTCGCAGCTGGTCCAGGCCGGCTACGCCGTGGTGCAGCAGCACGAGCGCGGCCGCTTCCTGTCGGAAGGCGAAATGCGCATGCTCGGCATGGCGGATGAAGACGGGTGGGACACGCTCGACTGGATCGTCGCCCAGCCCTGGTCCAACGGCGCCATCGGCACCTATGGCTGTTCCTCCTCTGCGGAGAACCAGCTGAAGCTCGCCACGCTCGGCCACCCGGCGCACAAGGCGATGGTCGCTGGCTCGTCCGGTGTCGGCATCGCGCAAGCCGGGCCACACAATGAAGGCGGCAACTTCTGGCGCGGCGGCGTCTGGCAAATGGGCTGGGCGGACTACTTTTTCGCCGAGATGTATCTCGACTGGCCACAGCTTCCTGCCGGGTTGTCTGACGAGGAACGCACGAAACTGTCTCTCACGACGAAAGTCGAAGACCCCGAACCGATCGCGATCAAGACGCTCGACACCGCCCGCATGCATCTGCCGATGATCGACCTCGCCAAAGCCGCTGGCGCGCCCGACACGGAGCTGGAGGAATATCTCGCTCGCGGCCCCCATCATCCTGCCTGGGCCGAGGATCGCGTCACGGACAGGGACATGAGCAAGGTTCCCGGCCTCTATGCCGAGGCCATGTACGATATCTCCGCCCCGCCCGGTGCTGCGCGCTTCGAGAAGGTCCGCACCGACAATCCACCCGGAACGCAGGCCATCGTTCTCACCAATGGCCAGCACTGTTCCTTCGGCCGCCCGCGCACTGCGATTGGCGACCGCCCGTTGGGCGAGGCTACCTTTGACTGGAACGCAATGGCGCTCGCCTGGTTTGATCGCTGGTTGAAGGGTGATGCAACAGCGGCAACTCCTGCGTCACCCGTCCGCGCCTACATGGCGGGCGAGAATGCGTGGCGTAACTTCGCGAGCGTCCCCACCGCCGGCGCCAGCGCCGCCGACATGACCTTGTTCTTCGACAGCAAGAGCAACGCCCGGCTGTCCGCCGGCGACGGCTTGCTCTCCCCCGAAGCGCCGACCAAGCCCATAGCCGACCAGTTCGTCTACGATCCCGCCAACCCCGTGATCAGCCATGGCGGCCAGATCGGCGGAGTGGGAACGGACCAGAAAGACGGCGCGTTCGACCAGCGCGAGATCGAAGCGCGCCCGGACGTGCTCGTCTACACGACGTCACCGCTGAGCGCCGATCTTCCGGTGTTCGGCTATGTCACGGTGGAGCTGTTTGTCGGGTCTGATGCGCCCGACACCGACTTCACGGTCAAGCTGGTCGATGTGGCGCCGGACGGCACGGCGTGGAACATCGCTGACACAATCCAGCGCATGCGCTACCGCGATGGCGACGACAAGACCGTGTTCATGCAGCCTGGAGAAACCTATCGCGTCACCCCGCCGCCCATGCTGGTCGCCAACACATTCCAGAAGGGTCATTCCATTCGCGTGGAAATTTCTTCCAGCAATTTCCCGACCTACGCCCGCAATCTCAACACTGCAGAAGATCCCTACACATCGACAACGATGAGGGTGGCAACGAACCGGCTCGTGCACGCCCCCGGCAGGGCCTCGCGCATCGTCCTTCCGGTCGCGTCCCCGGCAACGCAAATGGCGCCCTGATCCGTCGAATTCACCCTCGCGCCGTTTCGCCTCATCCCGCACTCGTCTCCGCGGCGCGAGAATGGCGGCCTCACCCTCAGGCCCGCGCCACACAGGGAGGCTCTGTCATGCGCACATACCTTCTTGCCGTCACGCTCTTTCTTGCCGCTGCCTGCGCGCCCAAGCCGGATGCAGGCAGCGCCGCCAAGCCCACAACTCCGCCTGCATCCGAGGCCGCGCCGCCCGCAACAGCGGCGGCCGACCCGCGTATTCCCACGGTCGATCCAGCCTCCATCACGGCAACCTCTCCCGTTGCGGATGTGATGCATGCATTCGTCGTTCCGGGCTCCGAAACCCTGTTCGCCGCCGAAAGCGAAGATGTGCCAGCGGACGATGCCGGCTGGGCCAGACTGATGAAGGCGACGGAGGACGTGATCCATGGCTGCGAGTTGCTGAAACAGCCCGGCCGCTCGAAGGGCCCGGCGTGGGATGCAACTTGCGACACTGTGATCGGTGCGACGCGTCAGACCGCCGAAGCGCTGTCGCGGAAATCGGTAGACGATCTCGTCTTCACCGACGGCGACATGATGGGCGGTTGCACATCGTGCCATGCCCAGTTCCGTGACGCGCCGCGACCGGAAGGCCATCTCGCCGACACGCCGCCCAACTGACAGTCAGGTCCAGGTATCGAACCGGAACCAGCCGCTTATCGGCCAGTTGAAGAGGCAAGGCTCTTCCTGCGTGCCTGCGCCTATATTATGGGCGATTAGCGGCTGCGCCCCCTGCTTCTTGCGCGTCACCACGCCGATATGCGGCAGGCCTCCGCCGGTAAGCCGCCAGCTCACGATATCGCCGGCGCGATAGTCGACCGCGCTGGTGCTGATCGTCTTCGCCCCGCCCTTGCGCCTGAACAGCGTCTCGAGATTGGGCACGCGGCGATGGTCGATATTGCGATCCGGCTTCGTGAGGCCCCACCTCTTCGGATAAGCGCTGAAATTCGCGCGCATGTCCTCGTGCACTTCCACCTGCAGGTCGACGCCGGCGTGACGGAAAGCGCGGATCACCGTATCGGTGCACACGCCCCGGTCGTCGGCCACGTCGCCGCCAGGATAGGCCAGCTTCACATAGGCCGGATCATAGATCTCGGCCTTCTGCGCCCGCAGCTCCCCGCCGATTGCGACCTTGATCGGGAAGGCGATGTCCTGTCCTGCCGGCTGCGCAATCCCGCGCGGGGCAAGAAGCAACGTCCCCGCGCCAGCGAGGAACAATCGACGATGCACGAGTCCGGACATGAAGACCCCCTGATATCGCGTGGATATCAGGGGGCCATTCGATTGCGGCGGAGGATCGACCGAAACCCGGCGGGCTGCGGTCAGCCCTGCTCTAGCCGAGCTTCTTGATCACGCCAAAATGGGTCAGCAGGATCAGCGCGCCGCCCGCGATGGTGACCAGCATGCCGAACAGGTAGATGCCGCCCGTGCCCATGATCAGGCCCATCATCAGACCGTCAAAGCCAACGCCTGCGCCTGCGCCGGTGATTGCGCCGCCCAGCATCGGAAGGATGATCGGTCCGCCAACTGCAGCCGCGCCGGTGGCGAGGCGAGCGGTCGGCGTGAGCTTGTGATTGGTGAGTTCCATGAAGATCAGCAGGCCAGCCAGGACCGGGATCGCGACAAGCAGGAAGAACACCAGTGCGCCGATGCCGAGGCCCGTGTTGACGCTGTAGCCAAAACCAACATTCACGCTGCCGCCGATCTTGCCCAGCATGCCGAGCGCGCCGAACAGGTAGCCGGCCATCAGCGAGCCGAGCAGGATGATCCCCGCCCAGATCACGTTCGGCTTGGCCAGGATATTCTGGACGGCCGGATCAGCTGCGATCTTCGACATGTCGATGCTGGCGCCCGGCGGGGGCGCGGCCGGCGCCGCCGCAACGACGATGAAGATTTCTTTCGCGGCGCCCGCGTCGGCAACGTAGTCGACCTCGTCGCCCGCCTTCGGCGCAGCCGGACTCTTGTTGTCCGAGATGCTGAACTTGTAGCGATTGCCGTCATCGCCATTGATAACGCCTGTGCCCGTGGCGGCGTCGTAACCCAGAACCTTGCCCTTCATGGATTGCCCCTCAGCTTGCCCACACAACTGAAACAGCTAGCAAAATTCGTCCCCTCGCGCAAACGCGAGTTGGCGGAACGCCTTTCCCCAGCATCGATTTCAGCCATGCCGCCCACAACCTTAACCGCGCATGAACCCTTTTTCGTTGCCCCGCCAAACGGCCCGTTAAGCTTGATCGTGCATAAACGCGACAACGCAAAATGCGCCTGACGGCAGGGTCGAGTTATGTTCCAGATCATCGGGGTGGTGGTTGTCTTCGTGATGGTGTTCGGCGGCTTCATGCTCGCCGGCGGCCATTTTGACGTGATCATCAAGGCCGCGCCATTCGAGATGATGATGATCGGCGGCGCCGCCGTTGGCGCCTTCCTGATCGGTAACTCGTTCAAGACCGTGATGGCCTCGCTCGGCGGCTTCGGCAAGATCATGGGCGGGTGCAAGTGGAAGGCGAAGGACTACACCGACCTGCTCTCATTGATGTTCATATTGACGAAGACAATGAAGACAAAGGGCGTGGTGGCGATCGAACAGCACATCGAGAACCCCAAGGAATCCACGATATTCCAGAACTATCCGAAGATCCTGAAGGACCACTTCGCGACTGACCTCATCTGCGACACGCTGCGCATGATGACGATGAACCTCGAAGACCCGCACCAGGTCGAGGATTCGATCGACAAGCAGATCGAGAAACACCACCACGAGGCCCACAAGGCCGCTCACGCCATGCAGAACATGGCCGACGCCCTGCCCGCGCTGGGCATCGTGGCCGCCGTGCTCGGCATCATCAAGACGATGGGCGCCATCTCGCAGCCGCCTGAATACCTCGGCTCGCTGATCGGCTCGGCGCTTGTCGGCACGTTCCTCGGCGTGTTCCTCGCCTATGGTTTCGTCGGCCCGTTCGCCGCCCGCATGGGCCAGGTGATCGACGAGGAAGGCCAGTTCTACAAGATCATCAAGGACGTGCTCGTCGCCCACCTGCACGGCAACGCCGCCCAGGTTTCCGTCGAACTCGGCCGCGGTCAGGTTCCGTCCGACAGCCAGCCCACCTTCGCCGAACTCGAAGAAGCGCTCAACGCCGTCACCGTCTAGTTTCAGTCTCAGTAGAGTAGCGTAACCCAGCGTATGCATCACGGCCCGGCTCATGCGAGCCGGGTCGCTTGCGTTTCGGGCGGGCTCTCGCCATCGTGCGCAAACCGGCGGGAGGCCAATCTGAGCACAGCATCGCAACGCCTTCGCCTGTTGGCTGCGGCTCTTGCCGTTCTGATCCCTTCAGCCTGCACCGCCTTCCCCACGCTCGCTGAACGCACCAACCTCCTCGCGCCAACGCTGGAGTACTACGCGCCAGAGACCGGCAGCGGCCGAGCGCCCCTGGTGATCCTCGTCTCGGGGTGCGGCGGGCTACATGGCCTGCAGGGCCCCAAGACCGTCATGAAGAACTATGCCGGCGCCGCAACGCGCGCGGGCGCCTACGCCGTCGTGATGGACAGCTTCGCCTCGCGCGGCATTCCCTTCGACGACGCGGTCAGCACGGTCTGCTCCGGCCTGCGCCTGCACGGCAACGAGCGCGCAGGCGACATCATCGCCACCGAAGCGCTGGCGCGCGCGCACTGGAACGTCGACTTCTCGGGTGTAATTCTCGCCGGCTGGAGCCATGGCGGCTGGGCGGTGATGGAGCTGCTTTCCGCCGGACCCCGCGCGACGAACATCGCCGGCTTCCGCATCGACAAGGCTTCCCCGGCGCTGACCCCAGACGCAGTGGCGCTCTTCTATCCCTATTGTGGCTTCCTGAACGCGACTGGACGCAGCACATGGGACTTCAAGGGGCCCCTCCTCTATCTCAACGCCAGCACCAACGCCCCGGCAGCCGGCGAGGAATGCACCACCGCCATCACGCGCGCACGCGGCGGCGCTGACGGTGTTACGCAGGTTGACTACCCCAACACCCACGCCTTCGATGAAGAAGACCAGGTCCCGGGCTCCGAGTTCATCTACGATCCCGAAGCGACGCAACGCGCGCTGGCCCTGTTCGAAGGCTTCATCCGCGATCAAGCGACGCGGCTGCGCTGATCAGTCTTTCGCCGCGGGTATGACGCGCGCAACCCGCGCATTGTCGGGAACCAGCCACGTCTTCGCGGCTGCGATGATGTCGGTCTTCGTCACGGCGCGCACGCTCGCCTCGATGGCGTCCAGGCGGTTGCGCGCCATGAGATCCGGCCGCGTCTGCGCCTGCGATATCAGGCTCAGCCAGTAGCTGTTGGCGGTTGCATTCTGCGGCAGTATCTCCAGCGAGGGGGTAACCGCGCGCGCAAACTCATCATCCGATACCTCGCCTGCCCGCAGAGCTTCCGCGATCGCCATGAGCGCCGCGATCACACGGTCTGCATCTTCAGGCTTCACGTCGGCGCCAGCGGAAACATAGCCAAGGCCAGGATATATCGAGGAGATCGTCGCCCCTGCGGTCGGCGAATAGGCGGCGCCCAGCTCCTCGCGTAACGCCTCGGTCACCTTGAGCCGCATCACGGCGGCCAGCACGGCCAGGACGCGCACGGCCTGCGGATCGGCGTCCGGATCAACGCCCGTCACCGGCCACAGTACGTTCACCAGCGCCTGGTTCGCCTCGCCCGCATGCGACAGCACAAGCCCCGAGCGATCCTCGCGGAACACCGCCGGCCTGTCTGATTTCCAGCGCGCCGGCATCGCATCCCGCTTCGGCAGTGCGCCAAACGTGCGCGCAACCAGCCGGATCACCTCATCCTCGTCTATGTCGCCGACAACCGCGATCTCGATGGCGCCGGTCTTCAGGATCGGCGCCAGATAGTGGCGGAGTTCCACGAACGAACGAAAAGCGGCGCCATCATCAGGATCATTCCCGAACCGCTTGTCGCCGCCCAGCAGCGTGCGCACCCCGCGCGCCGCCCACACTGCCTGCGCCGTCGCATCCGCACGCGGCCAGCTCAGGACAAGATTCTGCCGCCAGCGCCGCTCCGCCTCGGGCCGATAGCCGGGGTGCGTTACATAGGCCGCGAGCAACTGCAGCTGCAGCTCAAGATCCGTCGCCGTCGTCGCATACGTTCCACCGAACGAATTTCCCATTGCGCCAAAGCGGGCCGCCGCCACGCGCCCTTGCAGGATCGCGCGCAGGTCGTCGGACGAGTGCTTCTCGAGCCCACCCGCTGCGAAAGCAGACATCAGGGAGCCTAGCCCGAAAGGTTCGTCGGGAAAATCCAGCTGCCCCTGCCCAAGGCGCAGAGACACCTGCACGGAATTTCGCGTGAAGTCGGTCTTCCTGATGTTGAGGCGGACGTTGTTTCCGAACAGCACCAGTCGCGCGTCGATGTCTTCGATGCGCGTGTCGCTGACGACGCGCCCCGGCTTGCCAAAATCGGTGTAGGCGAAGGGAATACGCCTGCGCATCTCTGGCGGCGCCACGTCGAGCGCCGCGGATTCGTTCCACGCAGCGATCACCGCGTCGCCGAGCCCATCCTCCTCGATACTCGATGCAATGAAAAACAACGGCGCGCCAATGCTCATGTGCTGCACGAAGGCCTCGTGCACGACCTCGGGCGTCACCTCCCCGGCCCAGGTTTCAAAACGCGCGAGGCCCGAAGACGGCGTTGCAAACACCGTGTCGTTCTGCACCGAGGACAGGAGCTGGTTCATCAACGCGCCTGTGGTCCGCGTATTCTCGCGCTCGGCCTGGTTCTTCTGGCTAGTGCGCAGGGCCTGGACCTGGGCTGCGATCTCCGGCTCTGTGAAGCCATGCAACAGAGCGCGTCGCCATTCCTGCTCCAGCGCCGCCACGGCCGGCGCCCACTCGCCCGGTGCGAAAGATACGCTGCCCGAAGCCGTCTTGGCTGCGCGCAGCGCATCGCCACTGGAAATGCCCGCGCTCCGGAAGGGCGGCGCTTCCATGTTGACCAGTGGCGCCAGGCGTCGCTGCACCGCGCCAATCCCGAACATCAACAGGTTATCCGCGCGTCGTTGCGCGCCCGTGTCGACATCTCGCTCGAAGGGAGAGAGCGAATAGACAGCAATCGAATCCCCGCCATCGCGATGGACAAACACGGAGGCCGCAGACTCCCGTGCAGCCAGCACATAGCCGCGATCCGGCTCGCCGCCTGCCTCACCTTCTCCGACCCAGTCGCCAAAGCGCGCGATGATCTTATGCTCCATCGCATCGACATCGAAGTCGCCCACGACCAGCAGCGTGGCGCGTTCGGGTCGGTAGTAGCGCTTGTAGAGGCTCATCATCTGGTCGCGCGTGGCTGCCGCCAGAACTTCAGGCTTGCCAATCGGCATGCGTCTAGCCGCCAGCGCGCCGGGCAAGAGAAAATCCAGTTGTTGCTGGCTGCGCCTGCGCTGGAAGTTGTCACCGCGACGCCATTCCGCCAGCACGACGCCGCGCTCGCGATCAATGGCCGTGGCATTGAAGGTCAGCTCGCTCGCCGTCTCGCGCAGCAGGAAAAGACTCTCATCCACCAGCCCATCCTCGGCGTTCGGCAGTTCGAGACTGTAGGTCGTGAAGTCCTGCCCGGTTGAAGCGTTGGTGTCGGCGCCGAAGGCAAGGCCAAGGCGCTCGAGGATCCTCACCATCTCGCCTTCGGACACATTGCGCGAACCGTTGAACGCCATGTGCTCAATGAAATGAGCAAGCCCCTGCTCGGAATCAGCCTCATAGAGTGAGCCGAATGCAATCGTGAAGCGGATCGAGACAGCCGCCGCCGGTAGTCCGTTGTGCCGCAGCGCATAGCGCATGCCGTTGGGAAGCGTGCCGAAACGCACGGCCGGGTCCGGTGCGATGTCGCTTGTCTCATGCGCCCATGGACGCGCCACGACCTGGGCCGTCGCCGGCGCGACAAGCGCGGCGAAGAACAGCAACAGGGCGGCAAGACCACGAACCATGTCCCCTCTCGGCGGTGTTTCCACTGTGGGCCGAGACGGGCGCCCTTGTCGATTGCCGGCAAGCATGCCCGTGCAGCTATTCCACCTGTTCGCCATTGGCGGCCAGCGCGGCGCCGCAGAGATAGACCGACCCGCAGATATAAAGGCTCTGAGCGCGTGAAAGGCCCGCCGCAACGGCTCTCTCGAGGCTTGCTGCGACCGTCACGTTCGCTCCGAGGGTGCGCGCAATGCCGGCGACATGATTGGGGTCGGCGCCGGGGCCGCCCTCCTGTCCGCCGCTATCCGCCAGCGGGCAGACGATGATCTCGTCGGCAACGGAGGCAAGTTCAGCCAGCACACCCTCGATGTCCTTCACCGCCTGCGCGGCAAACACGATGGCCACGCGCTCGCCTGTCTGGCGCGATGCGCGAATGGTGGCCGCGAGCGTTGCAGCCCCGCCCGGATTGTGCGCCGCATCGATCCAGACGGCGCCATCACCCGCCAGCGGTCCCGGCTTCAGCTTCTGCAGCCGCGCCGGCCATGACACTTCGCGCAAGCCAGCCGCCATCGCCGCAGGCGTGATCCGCGGCTCGCCAAGAGCCTCCAGCGCCGCGCACGCCGCGCCTGCATTCTGCGCCTGGTGGCGTCCGCGCAGGCCAAGCCAAGGCGAACGCACGACAAGCTTGCGTCCCTCATAGACGAACGCGTCGCCTTCCCAGCGCGCGCGCCAGTCATCGCCCGACTCGAGCACATGCGCCGCCGCCGCCCGCGCCTCCTCGCGCAACACGCCCAGCGCAATGGCCGGCTGATCCGCGATGATGGCAGGCACGCCTTCCCGGAAGATGCCGGCTTTCAGGCGCGCGATCGCGGCCACGCCAGAAACGCCGAACATCGCCTCATGGTCGCGGCTGATTGGCGTGACCACGCAGGCCGCGGGCCGCGTCATCACATTGGTCGCGTCGGTGGCGCCGCCGGCGCCGACCTCGATCACCGAGAGATCGGCGCGATGATGCGCGAAGAGGCAGAACGCCGCCGCCGTCAGCGCCTCGAAATAGGTGAGACCTTCCGTCCGCCGGCCGATATCGGCCAGCACATCGGCCAGTTCCCCATCCTCCACCAGCCGCCCGGCGACGCGGATGCGTTCATTCACGCGCGTCAGGTGCGGGGACGTGAAGGCGTGCACCTTGAGGCCAGCCGCCTCCGCCATTGCGCGAATGAAAGCGCCGGTTGAACCCTTGCCGTTGGTGCCTGTGATGTGGATAGCAGGTCCGATCCGGTCCTGCGGATCGCCCAGCGCGACCAGCGCCTTGCGGATATGCGCCGTGCCGAACGCGGGCGACACGCGCCCGCCGGACGCCAGCCTGAACCTGTCGAGTTCGGCGCTTACAATGGCGGCGTCAGCCAACCGAATCTCCAGCCCAAGTCATCAGACCAAGTCACCCGACCCCTGCCTCCTATCTAGGTAGTTTATCCCCCACCGCAAACCTTACTCACGGCATGGGAGAGTCGCGGCCCGCAGCTGTCACATGGCTGAGGTTTGAACGATGCGGGAATCCCTGTTTCCTGCCCCGCATCAGAGCCTGAACGAGGAATCAAATATGAGCTGGCCAATCGACGCTGACGGAGATGTGTTCCGGAGCCTGGAGCAAAGTGGCTTCGATTTCTCGGCCGTGGCGCTGGTCGATTTCAACGTCGATGTTCCCAACCCCGAAGTCTGGGGCGATGCCATCGACGCCGCGCTGGACGTCTATCCCGATGCCGCCATCCGGGAGGAAGACACGTATTTCATCGTGCAGCTTGAAGCGCGCCTCACCTATGATTTCGTCATCGAGACACAGAAGAAGCTCACCGCCGCTGTGGCGCCGTTTGGCGGCAAGTGCGATAGCTGGGGCGTCCTGCAGGACTGACGGCCAAAACGGAAACAGCCGCGCAATGCGCGGCTGTTCCATCAATCGGAAGATCGAGCGAGGCCTTACTTCGCGGCGGCGGCTTCTTCGGCCAGCTGTGCCTTCGAGCGACGGCCGCGCGCCGGGGGCATCAGCATGCCGAGGATCGCGCCAATGGTCGGCGTCAGTTCCTTGCGATGGCAGACGATGTCGACCATCCCACGCTCGCGCAGGAATTCCGAACGCTGGAATCCCTCAGGCAGTTTCTCGCGGATCGTCGCCTCGATGACGCGCGGACCTGTGAAGGCCAGCTGAGCCTGCGGCTCTGCGATCTGAACGTCGCCCAGCATAGCGTAGGAGGCCAGAACGCCGCCCGACGTGGGATCGGACAGGACGACAATGTAGGGAAGCTTCGCGCGCTTCACGTCCTGCACGGCGAGAACCGTGCGCGGCATCTGCATCAGCGCGAAGGAGCTCTCTTGCATGCGTGCGCCGCCGGAGGCCGTCACCACGATGAACGCCGCCTTGCGGGCGACAGCAGCTTCCGCCGCCTTGATGAAGCCCTCGCCTGCCGCCATGCCGAGCGAGCCGCCCATGAAGGCAAAGTCCTGAACCAGGATCACGGCCTTGCGTCCGTTGATCTCGCCGTGGGCCGCCGCCATGCAGTCGTCGCGGCCGGTCTTGGCCTTCGCGGATTTCAGGCGGTCGGTGTAGCGCTTGTCGTCCTTGAACTTCAGCGGGTCCTTCTGGACGGGCGGCATCGGAATGTCCGTCCACAGACCGCCATCGAACATGTATTCGAAGCGCTGCTCCGGGCTGATGCGCATGTGTGCGCCGGACGGCGTCACCCAATAGGCGCTCTCGAGCTCCTGCCGGTAGACCAGCTCGCCCGTCTTCGGACATTTGACCCAGAGGCTGTCGCCTTCGGAATCATCCCTCTTGGCGAAGATCGACTTCAGGCCCGGGGGGAGGTTTGTCAGCCAGTTCAATGAACGCTCCGTGGAATACGCGCCGAGGCTATGGCGTTTGACAGTGACTTTGCAACCACACTTATTCTCTTGACAGACGAGGCAGGATCGCCCTGCTCCACCGCCGCCCGGACTTCTTCAACAAGCGCGGACCCCACCACGACCCCATCCGAAATACGCGCAAAAGCAGCGGCCTGTTCCGGCGTTCGCACACCAAACCCAACAGCCACGGGCAGTTTCGAGAGTCGACGGGCCTGGTTGACGCCCGCGGAAATGTCCGCCTCGGCGCCTATTCCCGCGCCGGTCACCCCGGCCACCGAGACGTAATAGACGAAGCCCGAGGCGCCATCTGCGATGCGCGTCATGCGCTGTTCGGTGGTGGTCGGCGTTGCGAGGCGGATAACGGCCAGGCCATGCGCGGCCAGTTCCTGGCGCAGCGGGGCGTCTTCTTCTGGCGGCAGATCAACCGTGATGACGCCGTCGATTCCAGCCTCGGCTGCCGCGCGGGCGAAGGCGGCATAGCCCATCCGGTGGATCGGGTTGGCGTATCCCATCAGGATCAGTGGGGTCGTCGTATTGGTGGCACGCAGGCGGCGGGCAATATCCAAGGTGGAGCGGAGGCTGGCCCCGGCGGCCAGCGCACGCAGCGCCGCCTTCTGGATCGCGGGACCATCCGCCATCGGGTCGGTAAACGGCGCGCCGATTTCAATGATATCGACACCAGAATCGGCCAGAGCCTTGATATTGTTGAAGCTTGTCTCGATGTCGGGGTCGCCGGCCATCAGATAGCCGACAAAAGCGGCCCGTCCCTGCTCTGCACAGGCGGCAAACGTCGCGGCGATCCGGTCAGCGGTCATGATTTCGGGTTTTGGGGCTGTTAGCGCTTCAGACGGTCAAGGCCAAACGCAGGTTCCATTACGCCCCCAGGGGCCGGAAGGCGAACTGGATACCCCAAATCGCCCCCCCGACCTACCCCCCTCCGCGCTTCCCGATGACGCACCGCAACAAAGCGGGAACACGGCTTCAGAACTTCTCGAACGAGACCAGCAGCCCCCCGGATTTCGCATTGATCGGCAGCTCCGCCTCGAACTCCTTCGGACGCGAGAAGTCGAGATCGAGCACGCGATGTTCGTGTCCGCCGCTTTCGCGGCTGGTCTCGACGTGGATGCGATACTTCCCGGCGGGCACGGAGGCTCCAGCATCGTCGATACCGTCCCAGTAGACCTTGTAGGTTCCCGACCCGCGCGTCGACATCGACCGGCCGGCGAAATAGCTGTCCACCTTCGTACGGTTCTGGCGCCACCAGATGTGGTTGCCCTCGTGCCATTCCTTGTAGCGCCCGATCAGCAGAAGCGTGCGCACGGGCTTGTCATCCATGTCGCTCACCCAGATGACGACATAGGGCGAGCGGAAGGCGATCTCGCGCCGCATGTCCTTCGGCGGCGCTTCGAATGTGATGTTGGCGTACCAGCCCTGCTTCCATAGCGAGGCGCCGCCTTGCGCCGGTTGCTGCGGCGCATACTCGACCCAGTGCGGTTGTACGCCAAATTTATGCACGCTCTCGCGCTGCGTCACGCGCGCCGATACGCCCGGCAGTTGCGCCACCAGCTCGCGCGCCGCATCCGGCGCCATAACCAGCATCGCCGTCGCCAGCGCATCGGCCTCCATGGCTGACGGCGCAACCACCGTCGCCGACCGCTGGTGCGCCACGGGCCATCCGCTGCGGGGATCGATCGTCGCACTTCGCACGCGGCCATCGGCGCCAACATCGCGCGGCCCGCAGCCCGAGGTGGCGACGGCCGCACCGTGCAGGGCGACTTCGGCCGCGAGTGGCGCATTGTCGTAGGTGGAAAGCGGATCAGGCAGGCAGACGCGCCAGCATCCATCATCAGGCCCGTTTCCGGCGCAACGTATGTCGCCGCCGATGTCGACCATCGCGCCGGCGACGCCGGCAGTCGCCATCACTGCATCCAGCGCGCGATCCACGATGTATCCCTTGGCGATGGCGTCGAGATCAAAGAGCACGGGTTCAGGCCGCGTGATGAGGCCTGCGGCCGGATCGATGCCGACCTGTGCCGCCGAAATCCTGCGCGCGAGTGCGCCTGCCTCGCGGCGGTCCGGCGCAACCGGTTCCTGCCAGCGCTTCAGCAACCGACCCAGACGGCCGCTCAACGCGCCGCCGCTCGCCTCGCGCCAACGCTCCGACGCGCTAACGACGAGGAAGAGATCAGTCGACGCCTCAAACCTGCCGGCCCGATTCAGACGGGAGATCTCGCTGTCTGGATTGCGCCAGTTAAACACGCGATTGAGCCGATCAATCTCCGCCTGCGCTGCGCACGCCGCAGCATACGCCTCCGCCTGCCCGGCCGCGCGCACAGCCACATTGAGGCGCGTTCCCAGCACACACGGATCGTGGAAGACGAATAACTCGCCGCCTTCACGCGCCATCTGCACATGCGCCTGCGCAGGGGCTTCGACTGGAGGCAGCGCCGGGAGACCGTCGGCAGGCAGCATCGCGTCTACAGGCTCGCGCCGTCGAATTTCTGAATCACCAGGGCTTCGAGATCGATGTCAGGCACGCAGCGCAGGTTGACCGCCACCATCTGCTTGCCGTCCGGCGCGACGCCGCCGCCATGCGTCGAGATCCCGCAATTGGCGCAGAAGTAGTGATTGATGGCCTGCTTGTTGAACAGATAGACTGACACATCCTTCTGCGGCGTCTTCAGCCTGAAATGCTCGGGCGTGGTGAACGCCAGCATATGGCCGGCGCGGCGGCAGTAGGAACAGTTGCACACCATCGCCCCGCCGAAATTTCCCTCGACCTCGAAGGCGACCTGCCCGCAATGGCACGATCCGGCATGGGTGGTCATCGAGTAATCTCCTCGTTATCTGGCGTCAGGCGAATACCAGTTGTTGAGATCGAGATAGAGGTCTTTCCACTCCGGATTCAATTGCTCAACTAGAGACATTTTCCAGTTGCGGCTCCAACGCTTCAGACGACTTTCGCGGAGCTTCGCGTCCTCGCGCGTCGCGTGCGCCTCCATCCAGACGAGCTTCTTGATGCCATAGCGCGAGGTGAAGCCGGGCCTGACCTCGGCGCGATGCTCCCATATCCGGCGCGCCAGATCGTCCGTGTGGCCGACATAGAATGTGCCGTTCCGTTCGCTCGCCATGATGTAGACCCAGAACGACATCGCTCACCCCCCGACCGTAACGCTAACAACGGAGAATTGGCCCATCAACCGTGTTCCCCGCGAAGGCGGGGATCCGGTCAGCGTGCGTCAGCGCGCTTCGGCTCCGCTGGATGATATGGAGGAATAAGGCCGCTCCGCGTCCTGACCGGACCCCCGCCTTCGCGGGGGACACGGACGATGGACTAGCCCCGATGTCCCGGTATCCCCGTGATCACCGGCGGGCCGTCGCCCGGGTTGGCGCAGTCGATCTCGGCGGGATCGAGCACGAAGCGGATCACCGGCTTGAGCTTGATACGCGCCGACCTGCCATCGTCCCACACGCTGAACGAAATGCGGACACACCTCTGCGGCGCGGATGTCGTGCGCAATAGGGCCGGGCCGTCGTCGTTCGGCCACTGCACCTGCCAGCCCTTCGACTCCAGAACGGCGATATAGGCCGAGCGCATCTTGTCGACGTCGGCCTCACCCTGCCCGTCGCCAATCACCACGCACGCCTCGCGCGCAGGGTCTTTCACGCAATCTGGCGCAAGAGAATTTCCCGGCCACATCGGCAAGGCCAGGACGGCGGGCAGCACGATATTGCCTGCCTGTTGTCGCGCCCGCGACTGCGAAACAGACTGCTGCACCTCGGCCTGCAGGGCGGAGTTCTGCGAACCACCCGAGGTTGCGCATGCGGAAGCCGCGAGGCCTGCGCATACCAGCATCACGAACGAGCGCTTCATATTCCCCCCGAACCGATCCTAGATCTTCATCCCCAGATGCCCGGCCACGGCGAAGATGTCCTTGTCGCCCCGGCCGCACATGTTCATCACGATCAGGCCGTCCTTGCCCAGCTCCTTCGCCACATCGCCGGTGCGCGCGAGCGCGTGTGCGGGCTCGAGCGCAGGGATGATGCCTTCAAGGCGCGTGCAGAGCTGGAAGGCTTCGAGCGCTTCCTTGTCGGTGCAGGTGCGATATTCCGCGCGTCCCGTTTCATGCAGGAAGGCGTGTTCGGGGCCGATGCCAGGATAATCGAGACCGGCAGAGATCGAGTGCGCATCGATGATCTGGCCGTCCTTGTCCTGCAGCAGGTAGGTGCGGTTGCCATGCAGGATACCTGGCATGCCGCCTGTCAGCGAGGCTGCATGCATGCCGGTCTCGACGCCATGGCCGCCTGCCTCGACGCCGATCATGCGGACGCTCTCGTCCTCGATGAAGGGATGGAACAGGCCAATGGCATTCGAGCCGCCGCCGATCGCCGCGACCAGCGCATCCGGCAGCCGGCCTTCCTGTTTCAGGATCTGCGCGCGCGCTTCCTTGCCGATGATCGACTGGAAATCGCGCACCAGTTCCGGATAGGGATGCGGGCCCGCCGCCGTGCCGATGACGTAGAACGTGTTCGACACATTCGTCACCCAGTCACGCAGCGCCTCGTTCATCGCATCCTTGAGCGTACCCGTGCCGGACGACACCGGCACGATCTCCGCGCCGAGCAGGCGCATGCGGAACACGTTGGGCTTCTGGCGCTCCACATCCGTTTCGCCCATGAACACCACACACGGCAGGCCGAAGCGCGCGCAGATGGTGGCCGTGGCGACGCCATGCTGGCCCGCGCCCGTTTCGGCGATGATGCGCGTCTTGCCCATGCGCCGGGCAAGGAGAACCTGTCCGATGCAGTTGTTGATCTTGTGCGCGCCTGTGTGGTTCAGCTCGTCGCGCTTGAGATAGATCTTCGCGCCGCCGAAATGCTTCGTCAGGCGCTCGGCATAGTACATCGGCGAGGGTCGGCCGACATAGTGCTCCAGCAGCCAGTCGAACTCTTGCTGGAACGCCGGGTCGGCCTTCGCCTTGCGGTATTCCTGCTCGAGATCGAGCACGAGCGGCATCAGCGTCTCGGCCACATAGCGCCCGCCAAACGTGCCGAACCGGCCATTGGCGTCGGGCCATTGGGACCAGTTGTTTGACAGAGCCGTCATGAGCGCTTCCTGAAATACGTCCGGTCCTTTACGCCCTGCCATTCCACTTCGCCAGAGGATTGGCCAGCCCGCGTAGTCGCAGGATCGGCAGCGGTCGGCGGGCTATTCCGGGTCCGCCGGAATGACATGCGGCGTCAGCATGAGGATGCGGATGTCTTCGGTCGGCGTGAAATCGGTGAACGCAGCCTCGAAGCGTGTCGGGCCCGTCTTGCGCAGGCCATCCATGCAGAGGCTGATGATCTGGTTTGGCTCGTCCTTCTCGATCGTCAGATGGAACTTGCCGATCGGACGGGCCCAGTTGGCGCCGGTCTTCAGCACATAACCCATCGTTCTCTCGACGATAAAGGCAGCCGGCGCATCGCCGGGCGGATCGAGCATGCGCTCCGCCGCCGTGAACGTCGTATCGACGCAATAGTCGGCGTCCATCTGGGCGCGGAAGGCCGTCATGTCTTCCGAATAGCTGTCCCGCGAAAAGCTGTAGAGCGATCCTAGCGTTCCGCCGACAACCGGTTTGTAGACATGCTCCACGACAACGTCCTGCCCGGCCGGAAAGGTCTGCATGCGGTGGAAAGTCGTCTTCGCCGTCCAGAGCGGATAGGCGTAGTCGACCTTGCGGCCGCTATCGTCGAGCGAGATATCCAGCACGCCCTCGTCGGTCAGCGTGCGGGCAAGATCGGCGTCCAGGCCCGCCACCGCATTGAACCAGGCCTCGCCGATCGGCAGGACGGGCAGGCCGGCGCCGCGCACACGCTCGGTTACATCGAGACCGTTTTCGAGAACGGCGCGCATCTCGACGTCGAGCGCCAGCGGCTTGCCATCGACCGTGGTCTTGAAGTCGACGAAGTTGGCGCCCTCGCTTGCAATGCCGACATCGCGCTCCAGCAGCGAACCATCGATATCGGGCAGCGGGAAAGCCACCCTTGCCGTGACGTCCGCCTTCGTGATGTTGCGGAAGACATAGCGCACGCGCACCTCTTCCGTGGACAGGTAGAGATCCTCCGACACCATCTCGATGGCGTCGCTGCGCGTGAGGTGCAGGCCGCCCGCGCGCAATTCGGCGGTCGAGTCATTGGCTGACGCAGCCGTCGCCATGGCCGCAACGACGCCCGCCGCAGCGCACAGAACGGCCGCAACCCGCGCCACGGAAAGCCCCGCCATCGTCCACTCCCTCACACCGAAATCCCGACGATCCTTGAAGCATCCTGAGCCAGGCGCGCCAAGTAGTCCCTTCAGCTGCACTGCGCCGGTCTTGTAAATCCCGGGCGGTCGGTTCAACTGACCTGCTTCTTCCAGGCCAGAGGTCTTCCATGGAATTCGACGATGTCATGCTCGGTCGCCGCAGCATCCGCGGCTACAAGCCCGACCCCGTGCCGAGGAAGCTGATCGAGGACGTACTCGCGCTCGCCATGCGCGCGCCGACCTCGATGAACACGCAGCCCTGGCATTTCTACGTGATCACCGGCGAGCCGCTGAATCGCATCCGCGCCGGCAACACCGAGCGCAATCTGGCGGGCATTCCGCATTCACGCGAATTCCGCATCGGCCAGCCTTTCGCCGGCAAACACCGCGAGCGCCAGATCGGCGTCGCCAAGCAGCTGTTCTCCGCCATGGGCATCGCCCGCGACGACAAGGACGCGCGGCAGGACTGGGTGATGCGCGGCTTCCGCCAGTTCGATGCGCCCGTATGCGTCATCATCACCTATGACCGCGAACTCGACGGCAGCGACGACACGCCGTTCGACTGCGGCGGCGTCGCCAATGCGCTGGTGAACGCGGCGTGGTCGCGCGGCCTCGGCACGGTGATCAACAGCCAGGGCATCATGCAATCGCCCGTCGTGCGCGAGCACGCCAACATCCCTGCCGATCAGGTCATCATGAAGAGTATCGCGCTCGGCTGGCCCGACTTCAGTTTCCCCGCCAACGCCGTCATCTCGGAACGCAAGCCGATCGAGGAAGCGGCGGTGTTCGTGGGGTTCGATTGAGACTCAGTCCGCCGCCTTCGCCGCCGCGATGAACGCCGCAACCTTTGCGGCGTCCTTCACTCCCGGGCTTGCTTCGACCCCGGATGACACGTCGACTGCTCCCGCGCCGGACAGCCGGATAGCCTCGCCGACATTCGCAGGCGTCAGCCCGCCCGACAGCGTCCAATCCTCGTGATCATGGACGCGGAAGCCCTTGAGGATCGACCAGTCAAAGGTGCGGCCATGGCCACCTTCGCGGTCGGCGCCCTTGGGCGGCTTGGCGTCGAAGAGGAAAGCGTCGGCTGCTTCGAACTCGGCCGCCTCGTCGAGATCGCGCGGGCGCTGGATGCCCATCGCCTTGATCACCGGAACCAGCTGGTGCCTGCGCGAGAAGAACGCGACCTGACCTGGCGTCTCCTTTCCGTGTAGCTGCACTGCACCAATCTCCGGAGTCTCGTCGACCAGCCGGTCGAGCCACGGGACGGCGATGCTTGCCACCACCCACGGCTCGGCGCCCAGTTCGGCGGCACGGCGGATCAGCGTCTGCGCCTTGTCGAAATCCACGTAGCGGGGGCTGGTGTCCACAATCACCACGCCAATCATGTCGGCGCCGGCCTCCACCGCCATCTCGACATCGGCCTCGCGGGTCAGCCCGCAGATCTTCACGCTGACCATGCCGGCCTCCGCATCCAAGCAAAACTCAAAGCCAGAAACAGCTCGATCCAGGAAACAGAAAGGGCGGCCGTGGAGGCCGCCCCTTCCTTACTCTACATAACTCTACCAAGGTGGCCCAAATACATCAGCGGCCCTTGGCGAGCAAGTCCCTGATCTCGACCAGCAGTTTCTCTTCTGCTGTCGGGACTGGCGGAGCCGGAGGCGCTTCGGCCTCCTTTTTCTTCATGCGGTTCATTGCCTTGACCACCATGAACATGGCGAAGGCGACGATGATGAAGTTGATCGTGAACTGGATGAACTTGCCATACGCGATGACGACAGCAGGCACTTCCTTGCCGGCGGCGTCAACGGTCGCGGCCTTCAGCGGATAGCTCAGGTCGGCGAAATTTACCCCGCCCGTGATCACCCCGATGATTGGCATGAAGATGTCGGCAACAAGCGAATTGACGATAAGGCCAAAGGCCCCGCCGATGATCACGCCAATCGCGAGATCAACGACATTGCCGCGCATGGCAAAGTCCCGGAATTCCTTGAGCAAGGTGTCTCCCCTCTTGCGGCATGGCGCGTCCGATGCGCCGGTTACAGTCTCGCAATGCGTACGACGGGCGTCCAGCCCGAATCAGGAAGGCCGGCTATTCCGCAGCGAGAGCTATCGTTAGGTCCGGTCTTCGGGGTCCTGGCCGTTGTTCAGGCGCGAGCGCAGCTCCTTGCCGGCCTTGAAGAAAGGCACGTGCTTGGCCTCGACCGACACGGAATTGCCCGTGCGCGGATTGCGGCCCGTGCGGGCGTCGCGCTTGCGAACGGAGAACGCGCCAAAGCCGCGCAGCTCGACCCGGTCGCCTCGTTCGAGGGCGGCGGCGATCTCATCGAAGATGACATCAACGATCCGTTCGACCTCGCGGGCCTTCAGGTTCGGGTTCTCTTCAGCAAGCTTGGTGATCAGTTCGGAACGCAGCATGACCCCAAAATTGCGCTAAGCGCCGAGGAAGGCAAGGGATTTTCGCAAAGGCCCTGCATCTGACAGTCCTCCGGTGTGCGTTTCCGGGTCTGCCCCGAGCGATTCAGGGGGTTGGCGCCGCGCCCACCCCCCAAAAGCAGAACGCCCCCGCTTTCGCGAGGGCGTCCGCCGTAATGAATTGCATACGAAGGATCAGTCTTCCTTCTTGGCCTGTTTCAGGGCCGCGCCGAGGATGTCGCCCAGCGAAGCGCCCGAGTCGGCCGAACCGTACTGTTCGACGGCTTCCTTCTCGTCCTTGATCTCCATCGCCTTGATCGACAGCGAGACCTTGCGGCCCGCCTTGTCGAACGCGGTGACGAGAGCGTCTACCTTGTCGCCCACGGCGAAACGCTCCGGACGCTGGTCGCCGCGATCGCGCGCGAGGTCAGCCTTGCGGATGAAGCCCTTGAGGGCGCCGTCCGCGATCGACACTTCGATGCCGCCCGTCGTGATCTCGGTCACAGTCGTGGTGACGATCGAGTTCTTGCGCAGGTCGATCGACTCGGTCGGGTCCTGGCTGAGCTGCTTGATGCCCAGCGAGATACGCTCCTTCTCGATGTCGATATCAAGAACGCGGGCCGTGACGTTGTCGCCCTTGTTGTACTTCTTGATCGCTTCCTCGCCGGGAACATTCCAGTCGATGTCGTTGATGTGGACCATGCCATCCAGATCCGGGCCGAGGCCGACGAAGAGGCCGAACTCGGTGATGCCGCGGACTTCGCCTTCGATGTTCGTGCCGATCGGGTGTTCGGCCATGAAGGCTTCCCACGGGTTGTTCATGACCTGCTTGAGGCCCAGCGAGATGCGGCGCTTCTCGGCGTCCACATCCAGCACCATCACGTCCACTTCCTGCGAAGAGGAGATGATCTTGCCGGGGTGGACGTTCTTCTTGGTCCACGACATTTCGGAGACGTGGATCAGGCCTTCAACGCCGTCTTCCAGTTCAACAAACGCGCCGTAGTCGGTGATGTTGGTGACGCGGCCTGTCAGCTTGGCGCCGACCGGGTATTTGGCGGAGACGCCATCCCACGGATCTGTCATCAGCTGTTTCATGCCGAGCGAGATGCGCTGTGTATCCGGGTTGATCTTGATGATCTGGACTTCGACTTCCTGGCCAACTTCCACAACCTGAGACGGGTGCGACACGCGCTTCCAGCTCATGTCGGTGACGTGCAGCAGGCCATCGATGCCGCCCAGGTCCACGAAAGCGCCGTAGTCGGTGATGTTCTTGACGACGCCCTTGCGACGCTCCCCTTCGGCCATGTTGCCCACGATCTCGGCGCGCTGTTCCGCACGCGACTCTTCGAGCACGGCGCGACGCGAAACAACGATGTTGCCGCGCGGACGGTCCATCTTGAGGATGGCGAAGGGCTGGGACTGACCCATCAGCGGGCCGACGTCGCGGATCGGACGGATGTCGACCTGACTTCCCGGCAGGAAGGCGTTGACGCCGCCGAGGTCGACGGTGAAGCCGCCTTTGACGCGGCCGACGATCGTGCCTTTGACGGTCTCTTTCTTCTCGGACAGGCGCTCAAGGCGCGTCCAGGCTTCTTCACGCTTGGCCTTGTCGCGCGACAGAACCGCGTCTCCGAGCGCGTTCTCGATGCGCTCCAGGTAGACTTCGACGATTGCGCCAACCGTGGGCTGCGTCTCGTCAGCGGCGAATTCGCGGCTCGGGATGCGGCCTTCGGTTTTCAGGCCGACGTCGACGGTGACGAAGTCGCTGCCAACTGCAGTGACCGTGGCGGGGACGACCCGGCCTTCGATCATGGCGGAGCCGGCAAAGCTCTCTTCGAGTAGGGCGGCAAAATCGTCGGTAGACGGGTTCATGGTTGCGACAGGCATCAAGGCTCCAATGGATTTGATAATTTCAGGCCGGCCGGTTGCCCCGGCGGTCTCGTCGCGTTGTGCGACGTGAGTTCGGATTTCCGCGGGAAAGCTGGGGATTTCGCGGCTCGAACCGGTTTGGCCGGCATGGCTGCGAGAGCTGTCCACAAGGCGGGAGCGGGTCTCTAGTCGCTGAACCCCCGCAGAGTCAAGCTTTGGCGCTTCCCAGGCTGGGGGGCGAATCTTCGGTACCTTGGTCGGAAGACACCACCGCTTTTTGCCGACGGAGCTCAGCTGAATGACCCAACGCTTCGCAAAGCTTGGCCAAAGCCATTAGGCCGGAGCCCAAGACGAAAAGGACGAACTTCGTAGCAGGAATCCAATCAATCCCGGCGACATTGGGTTCGTAGACTTCGCCATAGTAGCGCATGAAATCTGAGTACTGCTCCTGGCTCATCGGCTGCCCAGTGTTGATTGAGTTGGCGATCATGCGGAGTTGCTCGGTCAAACTCCCCATCATCACTCCGAACTCAATCCGCTCGACTCCTCGCTCAAGCAACAGCTCCCATCCCGTCGCTACTAGAACGAAGGCGAGCCCAACGAACTCAAAGTATTTGTAAGGCAATGGACGTTGGAACATGTTCGCCCTCTAGATGGTCTCGGATGGTCTCCCATGCATAGAGCATCGGACTACGGATGAAAGTGTAAGGTCACTCATGAAATCTGTCGTCGTCACAGGCGCATCGACCGGCATTGGCTGGGGCTGCGTGAAGGTGCTCACGGGCAAGGGCTTTCACGTATATGGCAGCGTCCGGAAACAGGCCGACGCCGACCGCCTTTCGAAGGAATTCGGCGCGGCTTTCACGCCTCTCCTGTTCGACGTCACGGACGAGGCCGCCGTCCACGCCGCCGCCCGCGAGGTCGCCGCGAAGCTTGGGGGCGAGACGCTCGCTGGTCTCGTCAACAATGCCGGCATCGCAAATCCCGGCCCGCTGCTCCATGTCGGGATCGACAGTTTCCGCCAGCAGATGGAAGTGAACGTCACGGGCCAGCTGATCGTCACCCAGGCATTTGCACAGCTTCTCGGTGCAACGCCCGACGCGAAGGGCAAGACGCCCGGCCGCATCTGCATGATGAGCTCTGTTGGCGGCAAGGTCGGCATGCCCTTCGTCGGCCCCTACAACACATCAAAATTCGCGCTCGAGGGGCTGTCGGAATCGCTGCGCCGCGAACTGATGATCTACGGGGTGGACGTGATCGTCATCGCCCCCGGCGCCATTGCCACGCCGATATGGGACAAGGCCGACGCGATCGACGTCTCGCGATACGCCAACACGCCGTTCGCGAAATCGCTCAACATGGTGAAGGGCTACATGCTGGATATGGGCAAGAAGGGCTTCCCGCCCGAACGCATCGGCGAAATCGTCCACACCGCCCTCACGGCCGCCAAGCCGAAGACCCGTTATATCGCGACGCCCGATCCCTTCGGCAACTGGATGAGCAACCACATGCCCAAACGCATGGTCGACAATACCATTGCCAAACGCCTCGGGCTCACGCGCGGATCGTGAACGCGCACGCCGACCTCGGGCCCGGCTTGCCTCCGAACAGACAGTCACGCAGGCCCGTTTGCCGCCGCCCGACACCATGCCGCTGACCGGCGGGCTGAGTGGCTGCAAAGTGCGGTTGCCCATCTCCCCCACTAGACAAATGCAGTCAGGCGGTTTCACCCTGTCGGCCATGACAAATCTTACACAGCGCGTTGATGCCGCCGTCACATCCGCCCTCAATGACAAGCGCATTGTCGGCGCCGTAATTGCCGTGATGCGGGATGGCGAGGTCGCCCATTTCAAGGCTTATGGGCAGTCCGACCGCGAGGCGGGCCGGGCCATGAAGGAAGACGATATCTTCCGCCTTGCCTCCATTACCAAGCCGATCGTCACCGCAGCGGCGATGCGGATGATAGAACTTGGAAAGCTCTCGCTTGGCAGCGCCGTCACCGACTTCCTGCCCGCGTTCAAGCCGAAGGCGCCGGATGGCTCGACGCCCACCATCACCATCCACCATCTGCTCACCCATACTTCGGGCCTTTCCTACGACTTCCTTCAGCCGCTCGACGGCCCCTACAATACTCTACCCGTTTCCGCCGGCATCGACGGTGACTTCACGATGGAGGAAAATCTCGACCGGATGGTGCAGGCAGGACTCACCTTCCCGCCCGGCGCGATGTGGCTCTATTCCGTCGCCACCGACGTACTCGGCGCCATTCTCGCAAAGATCGAAGGCACGGACGTTGAAGGCGTCGTGAACAAATATATCACCGGCCCGATGGCGATGACTGACACGTCCTTTCACGTCACCGACGCCGCGCGTCTGGTACAGCCCTACTCCAATGCCGCGCCCGAACCCGTGCGCATCGGCGACAATTTCAAGCAGCCCTTCGTTCCCGGCTGCGGCCCGATCAATCTCGGCGTGTCACGCGCCTTCAACCGCAACGCCTTCCAGGGCGGCGGCGGCTGCATGAACGGCAAGGCGATGGACATTGTCCGAATGCTCGACGCTATCCGCGCCGGCGGCGCGCCGATCCTGTCGGAAGCCACGACGAAGCAGATGATGACGAATCAGATCGGTCCGCTGCGCATCCTGTTCGATCCCACGGGCAATACGGCCTTCGGCTATGGCGGCTCGATCCTGCTCGATCCCGCCGCCTCCGGCTCGTTCCTGTCGCCGGGCTCATGGCAATGGGGCGGCGTCTGGGGTCACTCCTGGTTCGTGGATCCCGTACGCAAGCTGACAATCGTCAATCTCACCAACACAACGCTCGAAGGCATGTCCGGCCAGCTGCCGCGCGATGTGCAGCAGGCGGCGGTGGGTGGGACCTAACGTTTCGCCTTGCGCTTCGCCTCGACGATCTCGACTGCCCTGGCGAGGCATTCATCCGGCGTCATGCGCGTGGTGTCGATCCAGATCGCATCATCCGCCGGTTTCATCGGCGCGTCCTTGCGCTGCGAGTCGCGCGCGTCGCGTTCCTTGAGCTGCACAAGCACAGCGCCCTGCGTCGTCGCCTCGCCCATCCCCGACAGTTCCAGAAACCGCCGCCGCGCGCGCTCTTCCACCGACGCATCCACCCACAGCTTCACATCCGCATCCGGTGCGATCACCGTGCCGATGTCGCGCCCGTCCAGCACCGCCCCACCCTCACGTTTGGCGAACTTCCGCTGCAAGTCGAACAGCGCCCGGCGCACATCTCCCAGCACCGCAACGATGGACGCCGCAGCCCCTACGCCCGCAGTGCGCAGCTCCCTTTCGTCGAAACGCGCAGGGTCGATGCCCGCCGCAATCGCCGCACAGGAGGCCTCGTCAGCGAGCTCCACGCCCGCATCCATCGCCGCCTTGCCCACTGCCCGGTAGAGCAGCCCGGTGTCGAGATGCGGCAGGCCGTAGCGAGCGGCCAGCCGCTTGGCCAGCGTGCCCTTGCCCGATGACGTCGTGCCGTCGATTGCGATTATCATGGCCTACGCCTTCTCAATATCCGCGCCGAGGCCCGCCATGTGGTCGAAGAATTCAGGATAACTGGTGGCGATCATTGCGATGTCGTCCACCGACACCGGCGATTTCGCCGCCGAACCCATCACCAGGGCCGACATGGCGATGCGGTGGTCGTGGCGGGCTTCCACCAGGCCGCCGCCGGGAACGCCAAGCGCGCCAAGCCCGGTCACGATGAACCCATCGGGCAGTTCCTCCACCGCCACGCCATTCACGGCCAGCATGGCGCAGATCGCCTTGATCCGATCGCTTTCCTTGACACGCAGCTCGGCCGCGCCCGTCACTTTTGTCCGACCCTCGGCGAAAGAGGCCAGAACGGCAAAGATCGGCAATTCGTCGATCATTGACGGCACCAGGGCCGGATCAAGGGCGATGCCTTTGAGGCGCGAGGCCGACGCAATCACGCGCACAGTCTCCTCGCCCGTCGCCTGCCCATCACCCTCGACGCGCAGGACGCCTCCCATTTCGCTTGCTGCATCGAGGAAGCCGGTGCGCGTGCGGTTGTCGAGCATGCCCGTGACGCTCGCCTCGCCCTCGCCCGCGATCAGCGCCATGGCGATCGCGAAGGCCGCCGAAGATGGATCGCCTGCTACCGATGCGCCGCGGATCGCCTTCAGCGACTGGCCACCCTTCACCGATACAACTGGGCCACCCTCGTCGCGCGCCTCAACACCAACCTCTACGCCAAACGCGCGCAGCATGCGCTCGGTGTGGTCGCGCGTGGCTTCCTTCTCCTCCACCATCGTGAGACCATCGGCGCGCAGACCGGCGAGCATGATCGCGGACTTCACCTGCGCCGATGCTTCCGGCGGGGCATAGCGGATCGCTTTCAGCTTCCCGCCCGTCAGCACGGCCGGCAGCCGCCCCCCTGGCGCGGTATCAGCCTTAAGCCCCATTTCGCGCAGCGGCTTCAGCACCCGCTCCATCGGCCGCGAGGACAACGAGGCGTCGCCCACGAAGCGCGCCGTCACGGCATGGCCGGCGACCAGCCCCATCATGAGCCGGGCGCCAGTGCCGGAATTGCCGAAATCGAGATCGCCGGCAGGAGTTGCAAAGCCCCGTGCGCCGACGCCGTCCACAGTCCAGGCCCCCTGTCCGGTGCGTTCCACCCCGGCGCCGAGCGCCTTCACGGCCCGCGCCGTGTTGAGCACGTCCTCCCCCTCGAGCAGGCCCGTTATGGTCGATTCGCCATGGGCGACGGCGGCCATCATGACCGCCCTGTGCGAGCAGGACTTGTCCCCCGGCGCGCGGGTCGATCCGGCTATCCGGCCAACGGGTCTGGATGTCGCGCGCATTGGGCTTTCAGGCCTTGTGAACAGGGGTTCTGGCCACTATCTGGCCCGCGAAACATGAGCGCTTTACAGCCTCGCGCAGACATGGCAAGCGCCGACCCAAGCATGGGGAAATAACCTTGGCGAATGATGAGCTTGGCGGAAAGCATGTGTGCGCGAACTGCGGCGCCAGATTCTATGATCTCGGAAAGCTTCCGCCCACCTGTCCAAAATGCGGAACGGTCGCGGAGGTAGCCGTCGAACCGGCCAAGCCGAAGCGCGCGGCCGCGAAGCCGAAACCCAAGGCCAAGCCCGCCGCTGTCTCCAAGGCATCCTCGCGCGACGAAGACGAGGATGATGAGGACGAAGACGACGAGGAAGAGGACGAAGACGACCTCGACGACGAAGACGAAGACGATGCCGACGAGGAAGAAGACGACGAGGAAGAGGAAGAAGACGAAGAAGTCGCCGTTCTCAAGGGCGATGATGACGATCTTGACGACGACTTCGACGATGACGACGATGACGACGACGATGATGATGACGACGACCTCGACGACGAGGACGAGGACGACGACCTGACCGTCATCGACGAGGACGAGTTCGAGGACGACGATCTCGAAGTCGAAGACGGCGATGAGGAAGAGAGCCGCTAGGCTTGTTCCTTCTGAAATTGAAAGGGCCCGCGATGATTTCGCGGGCCTTTTGCTTTTGGGGGAAGCGCCTCGCTTGCCGAGCTGGAGCGGGCTGGACCGGCTACGCGCCTTTCGCTTCGCAGCGGCGGCCTTCACTTATTTTGTTCGGAAGGCTGGTGGAGCCAGACGGAATCGAACCGACGACCTCTTGCATGCCATGCAAGCGCTCTCCCAACTGAGCTATGGCCCCACTTGCCGTGGTTCGGGCGTCCGTTGCCGGGTGGCCCGTTTTGGGAGCGCGTTGCTTATACTGTGACTCCCCGGTGATCAAGCGGGTAAAAGCTGGGCTTTTCGGGGCTTCTCGTCACGCCCCGCCGTCCGGAGGGAGTTCAGGCCGCGTCGCTGGCCGAGTCGGGCGCCAGGATCGCCAGCACGGTTTCCGACGTCTGCGCCTGGCGCAGGGCCGTGCGGATACGTTCCTGCCGGAAAACCCGCGCCGCGCGCGCCAGCGCCCGCAAATGGTCCGCGCCGGAATCGGTTGGGGCCAGCAGCATGAAGATCAGGTCAGCGGGCCGCTCGTCGATCGCCTCGAAATCCGCCGGCTCAAGCAGGCGGGCAAAACCGGCCACAGGCCGCGACAGCGTTGCGATGCGTGCGTGCGGTATCGCCACGCCCTCGCCCACCCCGGTCGATCCCAGGCGCTCGCGCTCCAGCACAGCGTCGTGGACCAGCCGCGGATCAAGCCCGAGCGCCCTGGCCATCATGGCCGACAATTCGGACAATACCTGCTTCTTCCCCTGCCAGCGCGCACGGGGCGCCACCGCTCCCGGCAGCAGGAGATCGCCGAGGCTTGGCGCGACCATGGGGTTGGACGGAAGGGGGGTGGGATCGGAGCCAGCCATCAGCGTGCTCCACCCGGAACGGAAAGACTGCAAAGCATAACTCTACTACGCCCCTCTCGAGGGTGCGCCCTTGTGCCCGATGGGGGCCAGCATATCGCGCGGACAAGCGAACGCATCAAGCGGCGACGTCCCTATCGCAAAATCATCTGCAAAAACTCAGCCGGGCAAAAACTCAGCCGGGCAAAAACTTAGCGGGAAAGAATCAGCCGTCCTTGCCAGGGTCAACCCAGCCGACGTTACCGTCCGCCCTTCGGTAAACCATGTTGAGCCTTCCATGGGCTGCGTTGCGGAACATAAGTGCTGGAGAATCCGCCAGTTCCAGCTGCATCACCGCCATCGAAACGGTCAGCGTCCGGATCGCCATGTCCGATTCTGCGACAATTGCCGGGGAATCCCCCGAAGCGGCTTCCGCGGCCGGAGCGTCATCGGGAGCATCTGATTCATCCGTCGGGAGAATGATCCGCTCGAAGCCGACTTCTGCGACGCCATTCTCCTTGCCGCGATGATCGCGCAGGCGGTTCTTGTAGCGGCGCACGCGTTTCTCGATCTTGTCGAGCGCCATCTCGAACGCCTGGTATCCATCGTCTCCCTCACCATGCGCCTGCAGCGTGACGCCGGACGGCAAGTGAATCGAACAATCGACATTGAAGGCCCAGCCAGGCTTGGAAACCGTCACGAAGGCTTCGCCGGTCCGGTTGAAGTACTTCGATACCCGCGACTCGAGACCAAAGGCTATGCGTTCCTGAAGCGCTGCACCGACTTCAAGCTTCTTGCCTGCGACCTGGACTTGCAATTGGGGCTCCTCATTCCTGATCCGCGCTGATGAGTTGCGCGCAGCTGGCCCGACCTCACTGATACATATCAAGATTGGGATCAGGCAGCGCGAAGGTCAACGGCCCAACAGCGTCGTAGACGCGTAATGCTCAGTACTGCGAGGAGGTTGCATTCATCCGCCCGCTGCTCGCAGGCGCCGCATGAATTCAGGCGCCCGATGCGAATATCCGGCGGCGCTCCACCGAAGAGGGAATCCGCAGGGACTCGCGGTATTTCGCAACCGTGCGGCGCGCGATGTCGACGCCATGTGCGCGCAGGCGTTCGACGATCTGATCATCGGACAGAACAGAATCGCGGTTTTCCTGGTCGATCATTTCCTTGATGCGGTGACGCACGGATTCGGCCGAATGCGATTCACCGCCCTGCACGGCCGGAATCGAGGCCGAGAAGAAATACTTAAGCTCGAACACGCCGCG
This sequence comes from Hyphomonadaceae bacterium UBA7672, assembly GCA_002483135.1. Taxonomy (GTDB): domain Bacteria; phylum Pseudomonadota; class Alphaproteobacteria; order Caulobacterales; family Hyphomonadaceae; genus UBA7672. The sequence continues at coordinate 149,646 of DLHI01000026.1, forward strand.
TGGCGTCGACACATACTTGTTCGATGTGACGCGGCTGACAGTCGACTCGTGCATCTCGACGGCATCCGCCACGGTCTTGAGGTTCAGCGGGCGCAGCGCACGGACGCCGCTGACGAAGAAGCCGTCCTGCTGGCGAACGATTTCGCTGGCCACTTTCAGGATCGTGCGCGCACGCTGGTCGAGCGACTTGATGAGCCAGTTGGCGGACGCCTGGCATTCGGCAAGGAACGCCTTGTCCTCGTCCTTCTTCGACAGGCCCGAAACTTCGGCATAATAGGTGCGATCAAGCAGGACGCGGGGCAGCGTGTCGGCATTAAGCTCGACGGCGTAGGTTCCGTTGGGCATTTCCCGCACGAACACATCCGGCGTGACAGCCGGCGCCGCATCCCCGGCAAAGGCCGCACCCGGGCGCGGCGTCAGCGTGCGGATCTCTGCCAGCATGTCGATGACGTCTTCCTGGTCGACGCCGCAAATTTCCGACAGGCGCTTGAAGTCGCGCTTTGCCGCAACTTCGAGGTTCGCGATCAGCTTCTGCATCGCCGGATCGAAGCGATCACGCTCGATCAACTGCAGCGACAGGCATTCCTGGATGTTACGGGCCATGACGCCTGTGGGCTCGAAGCCGTGACACACGCCAAGCACCGCCTCGACATCCTCGACATCGGTGCCAAGAGCGGTCGCAATCTCGCTGATATCGCCACGCATGAAGCCGGCTTCGTCCGTCTCCTCGATCAGGCGCGAGGCGATCAGGCGGTCGGCGTCGTTGAGGCCAGCAAGCTGGAGCTGGTCTTCGAGGTGATCGCGGAGGGACTTTTCCTCCGCAGTGATGGACTCAAGATCGAAATCTTCCGAACGCTGCTTGCCCGACCCGGCCTTGGACCAGTCGAGCTGCGCCGACGGGCCGCCGGCGGAGGCGCCTTCGGGGCCTTCGGACGGGCTGTCATTTTCGTAGACGTCGTCGGAGCGGGCATCGAGTTCACGGCTTGCCTTGTCGGCGCCGTCGGACTCGTCCAGCCGCATCTCTTCGCGTTTTTCGGTGGTGCGTTCAGGCGCCTCTCCGTCCGGGCCTTCATTCTCGGCGCGGGTCAGCAGCGGATTACGCTCGATCTCGGTCTCGACGTATTCGGCGAGTTCGACATTGGAGAGCTGGAGCAGCTTGATGGCCTGCTGCAGCTGCGGCGTCATGACAAGGGACTGACCCTGTCTCAGCTGCAAGCGATGCGCGAGCGCCACCGATAACCTCCCATGGCTCCCGGCGACACCGATCATCGGCCAGCCGGGCGGAACCAATCCAACGGAGGCTACACTAAGCGCGCGGTATTAAAATTGCATAATCGGCATACCACCGAAATTTCCGCATCAGCTCAAGTCGCTCCGTGATTCCCGTCACTGGGCGGAGAATCTTGCTCCCAGGTAAACGCGGCGGACGTCCTCGTTAGCAAGTACGGCGGCGGGCGTGCCCTCGAACAGCACCGTGCCGTCATAGATGATCGAGGCGCGGTCAACAATTTCGAGCGTTTCGCGGACCTGATGGTCCGTGATCAGGACGCCCAGGCCCCTGCCCTTCAGATATCTGACCAGGTCGGAAATATCCGAAACCGCCAGCGGGTCGATCCCCGTGAACGGCTCGTCCAGCAGCATGAAGTTCGGCCGTGAGGCGAGCGCCCGGGCGATCTCCACCCGGCGGCGTTCACCGCCCGAGAGAGAGTTGGCGTTCTGCTTGGCCAGACGCGATATCTGCAGTTCCTCGAGCAGGCTCTCGGTCAGCTCCTTGCGCTTGGCCCGCGAGCTTTCGGTCAATTCGGCGACCGACATCACGTTGTCCCACACGCTCATGCCACGGAAGATCGAGTTCTCCTGCGGCAGATAACCGACGCCAAGCCGCGCGCGCTGGTACATCGGCAGCGCCGTGACGTCCGCCCCGTCGATGGTGACGCGACCGGCATCATTCGCGATAAGGCCCATTATCATGTAGAAGCAGGTGGTCTTGCCCGCGCCGTTGGGACCCAGCAGGCCGGCAATCTCGCCGCGTTTCAGATGCAGGCTGACGTCCTTCACGACCTGACGGCCCTTGAAGGCCTTGGCGAGATTGCTCGCGCGCAGGCCGTCGCGGTCATCAGCTTCAAAGGCGACGGGCGCCGTTTCGTTGCGAACGTCCATCTCGATCTCAGTTCCCCGACGGAGCAGAAGGCGCGGGCGCCGGCGACGCGGGCGGATTGCGGCTCGCGGGCGTGAAGATGGAGGTGACGCGATCGTTCGGCGTGCCGGTGATGATCGTGCGGCCCTCGCCGACCTTGTAGACGACCTGCTTGCCACGCACGACGCCATCGGCCCCGCGCGAGAGGATCACGTCGCCCGTGATCGTGATCGTGTCGGTGGGATAGTCGTACGAGGCGCGGTCGCCTTTGATGCGGACGTCAGGCGCCGTGTAGTAGATGTTGCCTTCGGCGATCAGCTTCTCGATCGCCTCGCAGGCGGGCGCTTCGCCGCCGGCTGCAGGACCCGTCTGGCAGATGACGGTGAGCTTGTCGGTGGTGATGCGGCTGTCGCCCTGGGTGGCGACGACATTGCCCGTGTAGACGCCGCGGCCTTCATTCTGGAGATAGGAGGCCTGGCTCGACGTGATCTCGATCGGCGCATCCGAGCGGCCGATCTGCGCATGTGCTGCGCCACACGCCAGAACGGCGGCGGCAAGCCCTGCGAACACTCCGGCGGTTTGCGACCACACCATACCAATCACCCTGTTACTGCCCGGCCGGAGCCTAGTTCCGCTTCTTCTTGGCCTGGAATCTTGTCCAAACATTGCCCTTCAGGATGATGCGGTTGCCATCATCGAGAACCTCATAGGCGTCGGCGCGGACATCGCCAATGGGCCCCTTGCCCTCCAGCGGATCCTGCCCCTCGACGCGGTTATCCCGCACATGCATGCGCGTCCGCTGGGAGGTGAAGGTGTAGCCGGCGGCGTCTGTCATCACCACGTCGCCGACCAGGTCGAGCACCTCGGTTTCCGCGTTCCATACGCCTTCGCGGGCCTGCACGGTCGATGAGGCCGCATCCTTCAGGCGCGGGTTCACGAGGTCGATCAGGGCGACATTGTCGCGGCGGCGGCGGGCGGTTTCGGCGGTCAGCGTGTAGGGGCGCTCGTTGGCGTCATAGCCGTCAAAGCGCGGTCCCAGCACCGTGACGCTGAGCCCCGTGGCGCCGGGTTCCGCCCCCTTCTGGCGCAGGCTGCTCTCGATCACGGTGCCCAGCAGCCAGCCGGCCGAAAGCACAGCCCCGATCGTGAAAAGCAGGCGCAGGATGTGAACCAGCGCAGTGCGGGCCCTGGCCTCCTTCAGCGAGGTGGCCCGGCGCGGACCCCAGAGGTCCATCGAGTGACGAGAATGGGCGGCAGTAGCCATGCGCCAGCCTAGATCGGACAAGCCGCCCGAGGAAACCGGGCGCGCGCAGCGTTACCCCTGAATCGGGCGGAATTTCCACCTTTTCAGGTGGCGAGAGCCCGAAATCCTCAGCTGTGTGCAAAAATATCCTGATCAGCCCAGCCCGAGAGGTCGAGCGCGGCCCGCACGGGCAGGAAGTCGAAACAGGCCTGGGCCAGTTCCGTCCGGCCTTCCCGCTCCAGCATCACGTCCAGCCGGGCCTTGATTTCGTGCAGGTAGAGGACGTCCGAGGCGGCATAGGCCAGCTGGGCGTCGGTCAGCTTGTCGGCGCCCCAGTCGGAGCTCTGCTGGGCCTTGGACATGTCGATATTGAGGACCTCGCGCGAGAGGTCCTTGAGTCCGTGGCGGTCGGTGTAGGTCCGCGCAAGGCGCGAGGCGATCTTGGTGCAGTAGACGGGGAAACAGGGCGCGCCGAGCCATTGCTGGATCATCGCGAGGTCAAAGCGCGCGAAGTGGAAGATCTTGAGGACGCGCGGGTTGGCGACGAGCGCCTTGAGATTGGGACAGTTGTAGTCCGGCCGTTTGAGGCGGACGACATGAGCGTCCCCCTTCCCGTCCGACAGCTGGACCACGCACAGGGCATCCCGGAACGGGTTCAGTCCCATGGTTTCCGTGTCGATCGCGACGGACCCCTCGAACTTCACATCCGCCGGAAGGTCGCCGTCGTGGTGGTGGATCGCCAAAGTCAGTCTCCTCGTCTGAAGCCGAGGAATGGCGAGAAGCCGATTTTCGGCAGCTCCAGGCGCTGTCCATCAGCGACCCGGGAAAGTGGTGCCAGAAGAGGACCCATCGAACCTTATTTTTGCAAGATAAATCGGCGCAAACTGGAGTTACTACCAACAAAAATACCAACAACTGAATCTCGCCCTAGGCGCGTGGGATAATATTCCTATTTTGGCTGCAGTCACAGATGAAGCGAGAGCCAAGTTGAGCGATTTAGATGATGATCCACGCAAAGCGTTGGCGGCTGCAATTCTTGCTTCACAGCAACTCGTCATCACGTCGAGCAACATTCCCACGACGCGGAGCTTAGCTGAAAGCCCCGCTGAACGAATCCTTCGCCGCCAAGAAAGAATGGTCGACAGATTGCTGGGCCATTCACGGTTCGGTCCAGGCCCCAAGCTCCTCGCGGAATTGCAGCAGCAAGTTGCCCAGCTACAGGCGGAGTTAGCGCAGACACGCGATGCATTGGCCACGGCGCAAAGCGAACTGGCACATGAACTGATGAACCCGAATTCCCGATCAGCGCTGGAAAGGCTTGTGATAGCCGTGATTGCCGGCGGTTACGGCGTAAAGGAGGAAACGAACACAAGACGGGATTCCATCGCGATAGAGATTTCGGACGACGCGATGGAAATCTACGGAATGACGCTCGATCCAAAGACGGTTCGAACGTACGTATATTCAGCTTGGGCCAAAGAGAAAAAACAGCGGAAACCGCCGCGCTAAGGGATTCCCTTTCGACCTCTTCGGCTTCCCACTCAGATCATCTCAACTCTCCTAGCATCGCAGCATCCAACTGAGAGGTGAGTCGTGACGACTGCTGCAACACAACCGAGCCGCTTCCTGCGGCTTCGTTCCATCATCGCACCCGAAGGCCCGATCCCTGTGAGCAAGTCTACTTGGTGGGCTGGTGTAAAGGATGGCCGCTTCCCGAAACCCATCAAGCTCGGGCCACGCATCACCGTTTGGAAAGCCGAAGATATAGAACAGCTGCTCAGTCGGCGGTCGTGACGCCCTACGCTGTCCGAGACTTCGCTGACATGAGCAAGCGCTTCATTCCAAAATGGCCCGTGCGGGGCTCCAGCAACGCGCTGATGCTTGTTTGCCTGATCCAATGGGCAGACGACAACGGAATGTGCTGGGCATCGAGCGAGCAGCTCTCGTCGTTTGCCAACTGCTGCGGCGAGACAGCCCGGAAGTGCATCAACGAACTCGTCAGGGCCGGATGCGTCACCAAGAGCCGCTCAGAGCGTGGCGACGATGGTTCATTCGCAATGAACTCTTACCAGCTCGATCTGCAAAACCCGCGCATCGCCACCATGTTTTCGGCACTGCGAAATCCTGACCGAGAAACGTCCCAGGCCAGCCCTACCCAATTTCCTGGTGGCCAACAATCTTGCAACACCCAAGGAAATCGATGCGCGAAACCTTTGGACCCCCACCAAGATTCTGGTGCACGCGGTTATAAGGATACGCGCGCGAGCGCGCGCGCGTCTTCTATCCTCCTCCCTCCTTCCTTACCCGGCGACTATTTCATCGAGGACGAAGAACTTCGGGCTCAGGTGGAGCGTGTTCTTTCGGTTTGCGGAATGGGACTCGCGGATATTTCCACACCCGGCCTGTTGGATAGTCTGGTTGACTGTCTGCCGGTTGCGCTGGCTGCAGGCTACGATTTCGACTTGGACATCCTCGAATGCGTGAAGAGTCGAACGAAACACTTTCGCACCGACCCTCTCTGGAGCTTCAGGCTGACGTTCCTTGAGGATCTGCCCAAATGGCATCAGTCGCGGAAGGAGAAAGAGCGGCGTAAGGCGCTACGAAAGGTTGACCAGACGACAGCGCCGAAATCTGCCGGCAAGCCTGGCACGAGATCGCGGAAGGAAGAACTCGACGCGATGCTTGCGAATTCGCACATTTCGGCTGGCGGTCAGCCGGGTAGCACCGAGCAGGAAATCCAGCGCCTGCAGAACTACCTTCGGCATCTCGAAGATCGCAATCCGCCTGATTGGCTTCTGGATGCGCAGGACAAGTATCTCACAGGCCGCGAGCGTGAGCAGGCTTTCGAAAGCATGCGCGATCAGTACCGAGCGCGACTGCAGGCCTTGGGCGGGTGAGGCCCCACCCCCGCCTTGGGTCCTTCCCCGACAAAGATCACATACGGGCAGCCGAAAGGCGTGATATTGCGCCAGTCACAGCGCTAGCGAAAAGCCGCACGCGTGCGCACGGATTATCGCGCACGCGTGCGTTGGCTGCTATTTTCCCTGACGTCGACAATCGGGGCAGGAGCCATGAATTTCGATCACAGCTCGATCAGACTTGAAGGCCACCGAAGCAGCTTCGCTCGCGAAGTCCGCCATTATGCTATCCACGTCCAGCTCATCGACTCTTCCGCACTCGCTGCAAAGAAGCATGGCCGGCGTATGCGGGTGGTCCCAATGTCGACAGGGCATAAATGCTTGCAGGCTGGCGATGCGATGTATGAGGCCCATCTCAAGCAGGAAGTCCAACGTCCGATAAATGGTCGGCGGCATTGCTTTGCGGGGGTGGCTGATACGTGCAAGCAGGTCGTACGCTCCTATGGGCGCATCTGCTTCAAGAAGGGCGGTCAGCACTTTTCGGCGTAGTGGAGTCAGATTGCCGTTGCGTGCGCGACACAGCCGCTCCGCAGCCTGCAAACACGTCGCAACGTCTTCAGGCACACGTTTCAAGCGTCGCGCCATCTGACCTTTTCCAATCCCGACGCGTTAGCGTCCCGTCTTGTGATCTCCTGCGAGCCAAGCAGGCGCAGCGCCTGGCCTGCTCGATGAAAGCCAGACAAGGCCCAAATCTCGAGGGAGATGTTGAACGGCTTCAACATCTCCCTCATGCGCTCGACCGTGGGGGTGGCCGAGTACATTCGCCGACCGAGGGGCTTGGGGGGACGATTCCCTGAAGCCGGCGAGAGTTGAAAACTGGAATGGGTCAGAAAATCCATCACCGCTGCCTCGCTACGGTTGCGGAGACGTCAGGCCGCGCAGTCGGCTCGCGATATGCCAACAGACGCAGCGCGTTAGCGACAACCAGCAGCGTCGAACCCTCATGGAAGATGATGGCTGCGCCGATCTGAAGCCCAAACAGGGTGGAAGGGATCAGGACAGCGACGACGCCAAGGCTGACCCATAGATTCTGCCTGATGATCGAACTGGTCTGACGGCTGAGACCGACCGCAAACGGCAGATGCGCCAGATTGTCGGCCATCAAGGCGACGTCAGCAGTCTCCAGCGCGACATCCGAGCCGGCTGCGCCCATCACTATTCCAACTGTTGCGTTTGCCAGCGCCGGCGCGTCGTTGACGCCATCCCCAAGCATCGCGACCTTGCCGTGCTGTTGTAGCATCGCGCTGATAGCCGTGACCTTGCCGTCGGGCATCAGCGCGCCCTTGACCTCTGTTAGACCGACTTCCCGAGCGACTGCATCGCCGACGCTCTGGTTGTCGCCCGTCAGCATCACCATGCGCTCGATACCCAGGCGTCCAAGGCGGGAGACAACATTGCGCGCTTCAGCGCGCGGCGTATCCATCAGGCCCAACATGCCAAGGAACGCATCACCCCGACGCACGACCATGACTGTGCGACCGGCAACCTCCAGCGAAGCGGCTTGCTCACGAAGGCCGTCCGGCATCGGCGCGCCATCGCTGCCGTCGAACATGGCAGGCTTGCCGATCCAGATCGTGTGATCGCCAACGGTCCCCTTTACGCCCTTCCCGATCAGACCTTCGACACTCTCGGCTTTAAGCATCGCTCCCGGCTGCAGGCGCGCGCGTCCATCCCGAACAACTGCCGCCGCCAGCGGATGATCGCTGAGTTCTTCGACAGCAATGGCATAATCCAGAAGCTCTTTTTCAGTCACGCCGCCAACAGGCGTCACATCGACAAGACGCGGTTTTCCTTCGGTGAGGGTTCCCGTCTTGTCGAACGCGATGGCTTTTACAGAGCCCAAGTTCTCAAGAGGCCCGCCGCCTTTGATCAGGACACCGCCGCGTCCAGCGCGAGCAATGCCGCTCAGCACCGCGCTCGGGACCGAGATCGCGAGGGCGCACGGGCTGGCGGCAACCAACACAGCCATTGCCCTGTAGAAGCTTGCGGAGAATGGCTCGTCTATAACCACCCACGCGAACAGCAGAATCACAACGCCAATCAGCACAGCCGGAACGAAAAGGCGCTCGACCCGATCCGTAAACTGCTGCGCTGGCGACTTCTGCGCCTGCGCTTCCGCCACGAGTTTGGCGACGCGCGCCAATGTGGACTCATGCGCCAGACGCGCGACCCGAATTTCGATGGCCCCGGGGCCGTTGATCGTGCCCGCGAATACCTTGGACTCCGTGCCTGCCTTTGCAAACGAATCGGGATCGGACGCATTCTGCCCGTAAGGTCGTTTGTCGACAGGGACGCTTTCACCAGTTACCGGCGATTGGTCGATGCTGGTTTCGCCCGAGACAACCAGGCCATCCGCCGGCAGCCGCTCGTTGGGCTTCACGATCACGATGTCACCGACTTGCAACTCTTGAACCGGCAGCTGTTGAGTGTAGTCCCCCCGCTTTACGAGAGCGGTCTCTGGAGCCAGCTTGCCGAGCGCCTCGATAGCGCGCTTTGCTCGCCCCATCGCGTAGCCTTCAAGTGCGTGGCCAAGGCTGAATAGAGCAAGGAGCAAGGCCCCTTCCGACCAGTGGCCAAGGACAGCGGCGCCCGCCGCCGCCGCAATCATCAAAGTGTCGATCCGAAAACGGCCTCGCCCCAAATTCTCTAGCGCTTCGCGCACAGCAAAGAAGCCGCCGAAGAGATAGGCAGCTACATAGACCGCAATTGCGCCGTCCTTGGACCAGACAGACTCAATCCCCCACCCGACGGCCACCGCAACCGCCGAAAGAATGGCAAAGATCAGCTCGGCTCGCTCGCCCAGTGGGCCAGCATGATTATGCCCGCCGTCATGCTCGTGAGCGTGCGCCTTTCCGGTGGACTCGTTTGTCTCACGCATCGGATTTGCTACCCTCTGTCTCCGTTCTGTTGACCTCTGCGCTCATGAGCGCCCTACTCCGCATGCTGGACAGCAGGCGCAACAGGAGTGGCGGGAGCAGGCTTGCGCTTCAGGACCAGGCGGCAGATCGCCGGCAGGACGAACAGCGTCAAAGCGGTCGCCGTGATGAGGCCGCCAATGACGACTGTCGCAAGCGGTCGCTGAACCTCGGCGCCAGTTTCCGTTGCAAGCGCCATCGGAACGAAGCCAATCGCCGCAACGAGCGCAGTCATCAGAACCGGCCTGTATCGTTCGATTGCTCCTCCGGTGATGGCTTCATCCAGCGGCATGCCGGCGTCCAGCCGCTTGCGGATACTTGTCATCATGACGAGACCGTTCAGCACGGCCACACCAGACAACGCGATGAATCCGACAGCGGCAGAAATCGAGAACGGCAATCCACGCAGCACAAGTGCAAAGACGCCGCCTGCCAGCGCGAGAGGCACAGCCGAGAACACGGCCAGCGCGGGCGCGAAACCACCCAGAGCCATGTAGAGCAAAGCGAGGATCAGCGCGAAGCAAATCGGCACGACGATAGACAGGCGGGCTTGAGCAGCCTGGAGGTTTTCGAACTGTCCGCCCCATTGAATGTAGGCGCCTGTCGGCAGATTTACCTGCGCGACTTTTGCCTGCGCCTCAGTCACGAAGCTTCCGAGGTCACGCCCGCGAATGTTCGCCTGAACCACGATGCGCCGCTTCCCATTTTCGCGGCTGATCTGGTTGAGCCCTTCGGTAAACGAGAACTCCGCCAAGGTCCGCAGCGGAATGCTGACACGCGGCTGGCCATCGACAGCCGGCAGCATGACTGGAAGGGAGCCAATCGCATCGACATCATTGCGAATCGAATCCGGCACCCTGACGACGATTTCAAATCGACGGTCGCCTTCAAACACCAACCCTGCTTCTCGCCCGCCGAGCGACGATGCAACGGCATCGGCAACTTCCTCGATGGTCAGACCGTACCGGGCGATGGCGTCGCGGTTGAACTTGACGTCCAGGATGGGAAATCCCTGGGTCTGCTCAACTTTGACATCGGCTGCGCCGCTGACGCCCTGAAGCGTTGTCGCGATTTGCTGGGCAACGGGACCTAGCGCATCCAGATCATCGCCGTAGAGTTTCACGGCGACATCGGAACGCACGCCTGAGATGAGCTCGTTGAAACGCAGCTCGATTGGCTGGCTGAACTCGAAGGCGTTTCCTACTTCTCCCGCGATAGCCCCTTCGATCTTGGCCACAAGTTCGTCCTTGGTCATGGACTGATCGGGCCATTCCTCCTTGGGTTTCACGATCACGAACCCGTCCGAGATATTCACCGGCATGGGATCAGCGGCCACCTCGGCGGTGCCGGTTTTCGACATCACTCGCTCAACTTCGGGCAACGCCACAATCGCGTGCTCGACACGTCTCTGCATATCGATGGACTGATCCAGCGACGTCGACGGGATGCGCAGCGCCTGAACAGCAAGATCCTTCTCGTCCAGCTGCGGGGTAAATTCCTGTCCTAGCGTGGTGAAGAGAAAGGCCGCGACAGCAAAAACCGCCGCACCGACCCCGATGACTGGAACGGGAGCACGCACAGCGGCCCTGAGCAGCGGCGCGTAACGAGCCTTCGTAACGCGCACGATGAAGACTTCTTTTTCCGCGACCTTGCCCCGGATAAAGATAGCGACCATCGCCGGCACGAATGTCAGCGACAGGATGAAGGCGCCGGCAAGCGCGAGCATGACCGTGATGGCCATAGGCGAAAACAACTTGCCTTCGACGCCGGTGAACGCCAACAGCGGCGCATAGACCAGGAAGATGATCGCCTGCCCAAAGACGGTGGGCTGGATCATTTCCTTGGACGCTTCGGTGACTTCGAACAGACGCTCACTCAGTGTCAGCAGACGGCCTTCGTGATGCTGACGCTCTGCGAGCCTCCGCAAACAGTTCTCAACGATGATAACCGCGCCGTCGACAATCAGACCGAAGTCCAGAGCACCGAGGCTCATAAGGTTGCCGGAGACGCCGAGCTCGTTCATTCCGATGGCCGTCATCAGCATGGACAACGGGATGACCAGCGCTGTGATCATCGCAGCCCGGAAGTTTCCGAGCAAAAGGAACAGGATCACAATGACAAACAGAGCGCCTTCGGCGAGGTTCTTTTCGACCGTGCTGATGGTGGCGCCGACAAGCTTGGAGCGATCATAGGCAACGTTCGCCTCTACCCCGACGGGCAGGGATTTAGCGACGGCCTCCAGACGCGTACCGACATCAGCGGCGACCGTGCGGCTGTTGGCGCCGGTGAGCATGAAGGCCGTACCGATTACGACTTCCTCGCCATTCTTGGTTGCTGCGCCTGTGCGTAGATCACCGCCGACCTTCACCTCCGCCAGATCCTGAACGGCAACCGGAACGCCTTCACGGTTGGCGACAACAGCACGACGGATTTCGTCCAAGGTGCGGACACGTGCATCCGCACGGATCAGGAAGGACTCGCCTCCCCGCTGCATGAAATTTGCGCCGACCGAGAGATTGGCGCTCTCCAGCGCCTGGCCAAGCTCTGAGAATGAAATACCGAACGCCGCCAGCTTCGCCGGATCGGGCTCGATCACGTATTGCTTCTCATAGCCGCCAATGGAGTCGATCCCGGCGACGTTCTCGATTGCCCGCATCTGCGGACGGATGATCCAGTCCTGCACCGTGCGAAGGTAAGCGCCGCGCGATACTTCATCGGTGAGTCGCTCTCCTTCCGATGTGAGAAACGCGCCATCGCTCTGCCAGCCGGGCTTGCCGTCGTTCGAAACACCGGCGGCTGCATCGCGCTTTGCGAACTCAACCGTCCACATGAAGATGTCGCCAAGGCCGGTCGTGATCGGGCCAATGGTCGGCTGCACGCCTTCCGGAAGTGTGTCACGTGATTGCGTAAGCCGCTCCGTCACCTGCTGGCGCGCAAAATAGATGTCGGTGCTCTCGGCGAATACCGCAGTGACCTGACTGAAGCCGTTCCGCGATATCGACCGCGTGCTCTGCAGACCGGGGATACCCGCAAGTGCAGTCTCGACGGGGAACGTAACCCGCTTCTCCATTTCGAGCGGTCCAAGTTCCGGCGCCGAAGTATTGATCTGAACTTGCTTGTTGGTGATGTCGGGCACGGCGTCGATGGGCAGTCGAATAAGATTGAATACCCCAAATGCAGCTACAAGCAGCGTCAAGAAAACGACGATGTAGCGGGCGCGAACCGATAGGGAAAGAATCCGGGCAATCATGGGTGATGCTCTGCTCTATGGATTGCTGGATTAGTGGTCGTGACCTGCGTCGCCCTTGCCGAGTTCGGCTTTAAGGACGAACGCCTTGCGCCCGGCGACGACTGCCCCCGGCTCCAGGCCAGCGACGATCTCGATGCGGCCACCACCCCGTTGGCCTGTCGTGACCGGCGTCGCAAGGAACCCGTCGTCGGTACGGACAAACACAACGTCCCGACCTTCGACATTCTGCACGGCCTCTTCCGGCAGAACGAAGCCGGCCCCCCTTGCACCCTGTGACGACGCTGGCCGGATCAGTGCGCGCGCGAACTGCCCGGGCTGCAATGAAGCAGCCGGCTCGATCAGATCCAGAACAACTGTCGCCGCGCGGCTCGAAGCATCAACCGATGGCGTGACCGCTCGCACCTTCGCGGCGTAGGTCATTCCATTTGCCTCGATGGAGGCGGCATCGCCTGGCCGAATGCGCGGAGCGTCGAGCACAGGGACCGCAGCTTCAATCTGAATTTTCGTGGGGTCCGAAATCCGGAATAGCTCTGTCTCGGGTGAGACATACGTTCCAAGCTTTGCCGCTGGAGTTACCGCCGTTATGCGACCGTTGATCTGGCTGGCAATCGCCACCGATTGTCCGTCACTTGAGACCCGCGCCGTTCGCGCGGCAGTATCGCTTCGTTGATACTCAGCCTCAGCCTGCGCCAGCTCGGCTTCCGCCGCTTCGAAGTCCTGGCGAGACGTCACTTTCGAGTCGAAGAGCGTTTTTTCACGCTCGAAGGAGGCACGCGCCAGATCAAGCCGTGACTTGGCGCTTGTACGCGCTGCAGAGAGAGCCGCAGCATCAGGGCTCAGAACGACCGCAACTGTCTCTCCACGCGCAACCGGATCGCCCAGGCGCTTGCGGATCTCGGTGATAGCGCCGACCGCTCGCGCCGTGAGAATGGCCTCACCCATGGGCGAGGCTGCCACAGTGGCCTGCGCGGTGATTTCAGAGCCGAGGCTTCCGGACGAAACCGTGATTAGTTCGATTGCCGCCTTGGTAATTGCGTCAGCGGTGATTTCGACTTCACCTTCGGCGTGCTCCTCGCCTCCTTCTTCACCATGTCCGGCCTCTTCGCCTTCGTGGCCGTGGTCGCCTTCCGACGGCGCTCCGAAGCCGAGTTCTGCGGCATGCTCTTCTGCCGTTTCGCCAACGTGACTGGGATGGCCGCCCGCAAGCACCAAGCCAACCGTAAGGCCCGCTCCGATCAACGCTATTGCTGCGCCACCAATCAGCAGCTGCTTTTTCGAGAATGTCATCCTAGTTGCTTTCTTGAAGTCGGAGAGCAGCGATGCCGCGCTCTGTTTGTGTCGGAGAGACTGGGCCTCGGTCGCCGGCTAGGTCGCGTTTGAGCGAACCAGCGCGGCTGCGGCTCTTGCCCGGGCCAACTTTGCGTCGATCAAAGCGTTGCGGATGCTGGAGAAAGCTTCCTCGGCATCGAGCACGTCGATGAGTTGAAAGCGGCCCGCCTCGTAACCGATCTGCGCAAGGTTGAGCGCTTCTTCCGCCTGGAGCACCGCAGTGTTTTCCAGCGCCTGCACTCGGGCATCGGCAGCCTCGAATGCGGCGCGTGCATCATTTAGCATTCGCACTGCGTCAATCAGGGCAACGGACACGCGAAATTCGGCGGCACGATCTTCCGCCCGGGCGGCAGCAATGCCACCCGCATTCGTGTTCTGAATGGGAATCGGAATGTTGACGCCCGCAACCCACGCCTGATCGCCAGTCGCTTCGAACCTGCGCATACCCGCGCTGACGGTCACATCGATCCAAGCGTTCGCCTTCTCTAGTCGCAGCGCAGCTTCCGCAACATCATGCTCTGCCTTCGAGAGACGGTAATCGAGTGTCTCGTCGGGCGCTGAGTTCACGCGATCTTCGGAACGCTGGAACTCCCACGGCCCCACCGCCTCCAAGCCCGCCGCCTGCCCGCCCCACAGCGAGGAAAGCGCATTCTGAGCCACTGCAAGATTTACAGTGGCAATGCTGAGCTGTGCCTGCGCTTCGGCTTCCTGGGCTTGTGCGCGAAGGAGACGCAGAGGCGGTTCACGGCCCGCGTCGACAAGCGACTTCGCAACGCCGGACAATTTTATTGCGCGCTCCAGCGCCAAGCTCGCCAATTCCAGCCGCTCTTCCGCCGCAGCCAGATCGGCAAACCTTTCCCGAACAGCTCTATCCAGATCAGCGCGAGCGATCAGCGAAAGGATGACGGAAACATCGGCCTGCCTACCAGCCGTGTCGCTGCGAGCCTCACGCTTGCCGCCAAGCTCCAGCTGTTGGGAAATGCCGATTGTGGACTCCGAGCTGTCCATTCCGCTCAGCAGGCCATTGCCCGAGAAATTCTCGACGTTGAAACTGAGTTCGGGATTGATGCCCGCTCCTGCTTGCGTCTCACGCGCGCGGGCGGCCTCAACTGTGGCGTTCGCAGCGCCAAGCAGTGGCGATCCTTCGCGCGCGGTATCCAAAGCTTGCGCAAGGGTCATGGGCTTTGACGTGGGTTGCGCCCATGCGACTGCGATTGGAGCAACGGTAGCCAACGCGCATGCCAGCGCGACACGTCCGCAGACGCGATTCATCGAAAACATGGAATGTCCCTGAAATCAGAGTGTCAGCACAGCGCGCGAAGACGCGCGCACAGTTTCACTTTGACCTAGGCCTTGGGTGGACGCTCAAGACCGTTTGCAACACCCACAATCGCGACAGCGCCGGTTTGCGGCGACATGGCGATAGCGGCTTCAGAAGTCGGCTTTGTTGTAGCTTCGTCGACCTTCATCGTCGTTGAATGGTGGCAGTGACCATGAATGCAATGCTGGGCATCGCCTCCAGGCTGCTGCTCATGTTCCGAGACGTCGCCAGAAACCGAAAGCTCTCCGGCTCCGTCGCTGTCAGCGAAAGACGACGCGTGGGCCGGCATCTCTTCTCCAGCGCACGCAACCGCATCTGCCATCGGCACACCGACAAGCAGCAGCGACGCCAGCGCGACACGCGCGAGCTTCAGCAGTGCTTGGAGGGCGGTTCCGAAAGCCATGACAACCAAGGTAGTACGGAGATAGGCTGAAACACTACCCCGCATAACTTAAACAGGCCATAAGCTACTGTGTCTCAGGAAGCGTTATCTCATTACATTCCGAGGGATTGGCTGAGACGAGCTACGTTATACCAACCGCGACACGAGCAAGCTTGGCCATCGCAATTTGAGCGGTTCAACGTCCGCACCGACTCATTCGACCGAAGCAAAGACGAGCGCCATCAGTTGCGAGATGCGTACTGCGCGAAAACGCTGTTTGCGCCATTTGCGTCGAATGCCAACACGTTGAACGCATCGCGCGCGCCGTTCTGCATTTCCATTCCGGGGGAACCGCGCGGCATTCCCGGAACGGCTATGCCAACTATATTTTTTGGCCGCTCCGTTAGTAGCCGCAGAATGTCCATCGCCGGCACATGGCCTTCGATCACATAGCCTTCGACCGTGGCCGTGTGGCACGAAGCAAGCGCGGGCGGGACGCCAAGCCGCGTTTTATAACTGGCGATGTCGGCCGCTTCGGCCATCGCAACGTGAAATCTGCCCGTCGCTTTCATGACATCGGCCCAGACATGACAGCAGCCGCAGCCTGCATCCCGCTTTACATCCAGTCTGTAGATCGCCGACGCTTGAGATGCAGCAGTCAGCGGCGACGCGAGCCAAAGCGCTGAAGGTGCAGCAAGCCCTTCGAGCATTTTGCGACGAGACAAGGATTTGAAATCGACGGAGTTCAACTTGCTCTCCTTCACATGGCGCCCTTCGGGCGGCAGAGCCACTGCCCAGACACAAGATCACAGCATGCTGTTTCCTTGGCTAACGCGGTGATAGTGCGCCAATGATGCGACAGTCCGCAATTGTGCCCTGCTTGCATTGCCCCAGCAGGTCGTTCAACTCGCGGCGCAACGCTTTCAGATCAGCAATCTTCCGGTCAATGTCGGTCAGGTGATCCCGCGCCATCGCATCGACAGCGCAGCAATCGTTGTTCTTGTTGTCGGCTAGCCCCAGCAATGCGCGGACCTGGCCCAGCGTGAAGCCCAGATCCCGCGCACGGCGGATGAAACTGAGCCGGGCCAAATGGTCGCCCGTGTAGGCCCGATAATTCCCGCTGGTTCGTTCAGGCTCAGGCAGCAGCCCGATGCGTTCATAGTAGCGGACGGTTTCCACCTTTGCGTCTGTGGCTTCGGCCAACGCCCCAATGGAATAGGTGTGCGTCATCGCTTGACCCTGTAGTGACTACAGGGTGCAGATTGGACCTCATCGGTGATTTGTCGAGGGTCTGAACGATGGCCGGCTGCTGCGAACATGACGCCTGCGCATCGAGCGCCGGGGCGAAGGTGGACCCGATCTGGCGGCGCTGTCTCTGGATCGCGCTGATCGTCAACGCGACGATGTTCGCGGCGGAGATTGCGGCGGGGTTCGCGGCGAGTTCGTCGGCGCTGCAGGCGGATGCGCTCGATTTCCTGGGCGACAGCGCGAACTACGCGATCAGCCTGTTCGTCGTGGGTATGGGGTTGGCTGTCCGTTCGCGCACGGCGTTCTTCAAGGGCGCGACGCTGCTGGCGCTGGGCCTGTGGGTGGCGGGCAGTGCGGGATGGCGCGCGGTGATGGGCGGAGCCACGCCGCATGCGGATGTCATGGGAATTGTCGGGTTTGTGGCGCTGCTGGCGAATGCAGGTGTGGCGCTGATGCTGTTCCGCTTCCGGCGCGGGGATGCGGATATGCGGTCGGTGTGGATCTGCTCGCGCAATGACGCCATCGGAAATGTCGCGGTGATGCTGGCGGCGCTGGGCGTGTTCGGGACGGGGACGTTGTGGCCAGATGTGATCGTCGCGGGGATCATGGCGGCGCTGGCCATCACGGGCGGGTGGGCCATCATGCGGCAAGCGATGTCGGAGATGCGCTTGGGAAGAAAAAGCCTCGCCGTTCCTGCGGAATAACGTTCACGGGAGCGCGATTTGCCACGTGTACGGCAGACGGGGTAGTTTGAGCGATGCTCGGAGGACACCATGAACCGCTTTGCCACTCTCGCCTTTATCGTAGTCGGGTCTATCGGCATGGCCTACGCTGCGGCTCCGGAGTTTGTGCAAGCCTGCTGCGAGTGCTGCAAGGACATGGTCGAATGCTGCTGCGGCCACAATCACGGCTAGCGCGTCGCACGAAAGACTAGCTGAAGGCTCCCGGATGACCGGGTGGCGTTTGATTTGCGCCTAAAGACAAGGGTGTCCCGAGCCGGGTGTGGCGGGCGGGCGTGCCAATCCAGTCAACACTGACTTCTGCCAGCGAGCGTCCCGATGCGTCGCTTGTGGGTCAGGCTACGCATGGCTTAGACGTGTCCATGGCCTCCAACGTCGTGGACTTCCTGGTGTTGGACCTGTTTTGGCTCGGCGCGCTTCGACCGAAGTGGGCCATGATCCCGAAAACCGAGCACGTCACCTTCCGCTTCAACACCGCCGATCATGTGCGGGATTTCGTTGTGCGCACGGTGATGGCGCTGGTTGTTGGCTTAATCGCTGCCAGTCTCGCAGCGTGGACGTGGCGTGGCGCTGAGTGGCGTACGATAAGCGAGGTTGCGACCCGCAAGGACTACCGGGTCAAGCGGCCAAGCCGCCCCGCATGGCCTCGGACTTTTCCGCTGGCGCGAACTGTGATGCTGCTTGCTGCACTTTGTTCGCCCACCATTCCGACATTCGCCCCCGTTCCTCCCAATAGTTGGCGCGGTGATAGGCTCGGCGGACAGCAGATCCCGTCGCATGACCGAGCTCGGCCTCGATAGCATCGGGCGTCCACAGACCGCTCTCGTTCAGCAAACTCGAAGCGCTTGCCCTGAACCCGTGGGAGGTTGCTTCATCAGCCTTGAAACCCATCCTGCGAAGCGCTGAGTTGAGAGTGTTCTCGCTCATTTGCTTTTTGGGGGAAGACGCCGATGCAAAGGCATGCTGCCGCCCACCCGTAAACTGAGCGAGCTCGGTCAGAAGCTCTATGGCGGGCAGCGGCAATGGTTTGCGGAGCTCCCGCCGCATTTTTGTACGCTCAGCGGGTATGATCCAGATGCGGCGTTTGAGATCGAACTCGCTCCAATTCGCCGCGCGAAGCTCACCGGGGCGCGGATAGAGGATTGCCATCAACTTGAGGGCGATCAACGTTTCGGGCTGCCCCTGATACGACCAGACAGCTCGCACAAGACGCGTGAAGGCGGTCCAATCGGTCATTGCGGCCCTGTGCGTCACGCGTGGAGAAGCGATGGCGCCCCGCAGGGCGTAGGTAGGGTCGTTCACCGCTCGATTCGTCGCGATGGCATATCGATAGACCTGACCAATCACGGCGCGCAGCCTGCGAGCGGTTTCCAGATTGTCTTTGCTTTCGAGGTCGCGAAGGACCGAAAGGATTTCGGCGGCGCCAACGTCAACGATTGGACTCCTACCAAACGAGGCCTTCGCCATCCCCAGAAGCCATTTTTTCTTGGCCAGCGTTACATCGGCCCGCCCCTCCTTCTCGGTTTTGGCGAGAAACTCGTCGGCCAGCGCGCCAAAGGTATTGGTCTGCGATCCCTGTCGCTCGCGCTTCTGCTGACGACGACTTTGAGACGGGTCCACGCCGCCAGCCAGTAGAAGCTTGGCCTCTTCCCGCTGCTTTCTGGCGCTCACAAGCGACGTGCGGGGATAGTCGCCGAAGGACAGCAGCTTTTGGCGACCGCCATACCTGTAGGCCAGTCGCCACAACTTCGAGCCACCCGGCGCAATGACGATGTGGAGCCCGCCGCCATCGCTAACTTTCATTGTTCGCGTACCTGGCTTCAGCGCACGTAGCTTCGTGTCGTTGAGCGGCATGGCCAAGTCCTGCTGATCATGGACGCGCATTCGGCGTCGTCCGATACCAACAGAAATACCAACAAATCCGCGCGATGCCCAAGCACCCCACCGGACGAGGCCGGACGACGCTGGACAACAGAAGTCTGATTTTATGTGGATTTCTGTATCTAACCGACCAGCTTGGACCCGCTTGGCCGGGGTAATGGTGCCCAGAAGAGGACTCGAACCTCCACGGTGTTACCCGCTAGTACCTGAAACTAGTGCGTCTACCAATTCCGCCATCTGGGCAGATAGCAAGGGGCGCGTGATACAGGCGGTACGGTCCGGTTTCAAGGGGATCGTACGCGCCTTCCCGAAATGCCGCTCTCAGCGTCAAATCCGGTCGAATCCGGCGGACTCAGGGCCGTCGCAGGGCCTAGTCGAACTTCCAGACGGCCCGCACGCCGATCTCGTCGAGGCCCTGGTTGCGGCCTTCGCCGAGGATCTGACCATGGCTCAGGTGCTCGTAGATGCCCTGCACGGCGAAGCCGGGGGAGAATTCCCAGGTGAGCGCCAGCGAGGTGCGGAACAGGTCGGTGGAGCCAAGCAGTACATGCTCCTCGAAGAAGGCGGCGGCTTCGGGCGTGCCATTGGCGTAGGGGTTGGAGTTTTCCCCGTCATGCACGACGTAGCCGAAGCCCGGCTCAAGGCTCCAACCCGGCGCAAACTCGAACTCCCATTCGAGACCGCCGCCGGCGTAGGAGGTGTTCCCGTCGGTGTTGACCGACGCCATGACGTAAGGATGGGGCGAGCCCGCCCAGCCGAGGAAGTCAGGCGACTTGAAGCGCAGTTCGCCAACGATGTTGACGCCGGATTCCTTGTCCGCGTTCTTGCAGTCGATCACGCAGATATTGTGCTCCATGACGCCGACGCGAACGCTGTCGACCTGAGCCATGGCTGCTGGCGCGGCGATTGCGGCCGTCGCTACGGCGGCGACCGTCAGGAACATCGATTTCATGCACTTCCTCCCGGATTCCGGGAGAAGCTAGAGCATGTTCCGGCGCCACAGTGAACTGCCGGCGGGCTGCGTGGGGCCCGCCGCTGCGCTCAACGGGCTATCAATCCCGGGTCACAATCGTGGCGTAGGCAAGTACGATCGCAAAAATCGTCATCACCGAGATGACGAGGGGAATGAAATATAGCTGCAGGTCCATGGCCGGCTCCTTCAGGGGGTGGTGTTTCAGCTTTCCTGGACACAGGAGGGCAGGCGCATCGCATCGTCGGCGTCACAGGCGTAGGTGACGCCGGCAACGGCGGCTTTCCACGTCCATTTCGCATTCACGCGGGCCTCGGACGTGACCGTGATGGATGAGGGGTCCGACACGCCGAGCGCCTCGGCTGTGACCCCCCTCAGTGAGGCCCGGTAGTCAGCGGCTGTTGGGGCCGCCCCGCATGCCGAGAGTGCGGCAAAGAGAGCGAACCCGGTAAACCTGGTGAAAGCCGTTCCGATCATGACGATCCCCGATGATCTGCCGTCCGGTGTCATCGGCATCAGTTTGCGGGCGACGCGGGGATGAGATTCTGACCCAGATCAAGGGAGGACACGGGACGCTGCGGCATTGAGAATCGGCAGCGCGATTGGGCGCGGCGAGGCCTGCCATGCGCAAAGATACGCCTGCCCCTGGGCCAAGCGCGCCAACTGGCGCAGCGGATGGGCATGAGCTAGACTCCATCCGCTTTTGGAGTCTGCCGAACATCGCGCTCAAATCACTTCTGGAAGACGACCGCTTCCGCATCGTGCCTGAGACGATGGTGGACGGCTTGATCATCATCGACGCCGCTGGATCCATCAAATATGTGAATCCGGGCTGCGAGAAGCTGTTCAAGTACACGGCCGGAGACCTGATCGGCCGCAACGTGTCCACGTTGATGCCTGCCCCTTACGCCATCAATCATGATGGCTTTCTTTCGCGTCACCGCGAGACGCGGGTGAAGCGGATCATCGGCATCGGGCGCGAGCTGACCGGCCTTAAATCCGATGGTACGGTCTTCCCGATGTACCTGTCCGTGGGCGAAGCGGAGACCGAGAGCGGCATCATCTTCGTCGGCATCATCTATGACCTGACCGACAAAAAACGCGCCGAGGAAATGATCCTGCACCACCAGAAGCTGGACGCCATCGGCCAACTTTCCGGCGGCATCGCGCACGACTTCAACAACATCCTCGCGGTAATCGGCGGCAATCTCGAAATGATCGCCAATGTCGACCTGCCGCCTGCGGCGCGACGCGCCGTCGCCCGCGCCCAGGACGCAGCCGTGCGCGCCGCACGCATCACGCAGCGCCTCCTTGCCTTCGCGCGCAAGCAACCGCTGCAGCGACAAATGCTGGACCTCAACAAGTGTCTCGAGGACATGTCGGAGATGCTCCAGCGGACCATTGGCGAGGCCGTGGACATCCGCATGTACCTCGCGTCCAATCCTGGCACGGTGGATGCGGACATCGACCAGTTCGAAACCGCTGTCCTCAACCTTGTCGTCAATGCGCGCGACGCCATGCCCGAAGGCGGCGTCGTGACCATCGAGACCGAAATGGTGCACTTCGACGATGATCCGCGCACCGCGCAGGAGGCGCCGCCGGGCGATTACCTGCGTGTTTCGGTCTCCGACAACGGTTCGGGAATGCCGCCCGATGTCTGCGCGCGCGCCATCGAGCCGTTCTTCACGACGAAGGAAGTCGGCGCCGGCACCGGCCTTGGACTGTCGATGGTCTACGGCTTCATGAAGCAGATCGGCGGCCATGCGCGGCTCTACAGCGAAGTGGGTCACGGCACGCGCGTAAGCCTGTTCTTTCCCCACGCCGGCTCAGGAACCGCTTCGGCGCACGCTCCGGCGGATACATCGACGCCGGTGGGCGATGGCGAAACCATCCTGGTCGTGGAAGATGATCCGGATGTCCGCCTTGTCACCGTCTCCCGGCTGGAAGGCCTGGGCTATCGCGTCAAGATCGCTGTGGACGGTGCAAGCGCGCTCGACGTTCTGGCCCGGTCCCCCGAAGTCCAGCTCGCGCTGGTTGATGTCGTGATGCCCGGCGGCATGGACGGTCACGCCCTCTCCGACGAGATCGAGAAACGCAATCCACGCGTCCGCATCGTCCTGACCTCGGGCTATTCTCCGCGCATGGCGACCGTCGGCGGGCGCACCAGCCGGCCGTTCCTTCCCAAGCCCTCCACACGCGCCCAGCTTGCGCAGATGGTGCACGGCACGCTCTACCCGGCGAGCCGCGCGTAGCCGCCGTTCCTACTGGCTCCAGCGCACTTCGCAGGCGAGCACATAGCCCTCGCCCCGCACGGTCTGGATCAGGTTGGGGGTGGAGGAATGCTGCGACAGCTTGCGCCGCAGCCGACTGACCAGCGTGTCGATGCTGCGATCAAACGCATCCCAGTCATCCTTCTTCGTCGCATCGGCGATCGCGTCGCGCGACATGATGCGGTTGGGATGATCCACCAACGCCGCAGCGAGATTGTACTCGGCTCCGGTCAGCTCCACCGGGATTCCCGATGCGGTGCTGAGATCGCGGCGCGAGGGCGTCAGCACGAATTTGTCGAAGCGCGCCTGCCGGTCGACTGATGTCGTAGAAGCTGGCGCAGCCGCCTCGCCCGGCGGCCTCGCCCGGCGCAGGACGGCGCGCACCCGGGCCAGAAGTTCGCGGAGCTCGAATGGCTTTGGCAGGTAGTCGTCGGCCCCGACCTCCAGCCCCACAACCCGGTCCACCATCGACCCCTTGCCCGACAGCATGATGATCGGCGTGGTCAGTCTGGCCCGGATCTCGGCGGCATAGGAGAGCCCGTCGCCGCCCGGCATGTTGATATCCAGCAGCAGGAGGTCCGCCGCGGCGGAGGCCATGAGGGTCCGCGCCTCGGCGGGACTGCCTGCCTGCCGTGTGTCATAGCCTTCGGCTTCAAGGAAATCGGCCAGCGTTTCACGCAGGGCGACATCATCATCCACAATCAGGATGCTACCCAGTGAAGCAACTGCCGACACGAAAGCGCTCCTGCCCGCTGGTTCGTTACGATACGAGCCTTAGCAGGGGCCATCGCCAGCTTCACCTGTCAACGAACGAGTTGCCGCTACCCCGGGGGCGCGACGTCAGGGGATGGGGTCCTGGTCGTTCAGAATCCGGGCGGCGGACCCGGCAGGATCGTCGTACTGGCCTGCCCGGAGGGACCAGATGAAGGCCGCCAGGGCGGCCCCGGCCAGCAGCAGGGCCGCCGGCATCATATAGAGAAGCACGTTCATGGCGCGCCATCCTCCAGCTTCATGATCGAAAGACGCAGAGCGTTCAACGTAACGATGGCCGAGGACAGCGACATGGCAGCCGCAGCGACCATGGGCGTCGCCCACCCTACCACCGCCACCGGCACGGCAACGAGATTATAAATGGCAGCAAAGGCGAAATTCTCGCGCATCCGCTGACGCGCGGCACGGGCGACCTCGATGATCAGGGCGACCGACTTCAGGCTGTCGCCGGAATAGACGCAATCGCTGGCGAGCCGGGAGACGTCGACAGCCCCGCCGGGCGCAAGCGAGGCGTGGGCGCCGGCCAGCGCGGCGGCATCGTTGAGACCGTCGCCGACCATGAGAACCTTGCGGCCGGACTTTTCCAGTTCGGTGAGCCGCTGGGCCTTCGAAACGGGCGTCGCCGCCGCTCTCCATTGGTCGATGCCGGCCGCCGCAGCTGCAGCGGCGACACGCTCGGAGGAATCGCCCGACAGGAGCTCGACGGACAGGCCCATCCTGCGCAACCGCGCCACCGTTTCCTTCGCCTCGGAGCGGAGCGCGTCCTCGAAGTGGAAGGGGACAGGCGTCTCGCCCGCGATCGCAAACCACAGCTCGCTGCCACCCTGCCCGACAGCGCCAGCATAGGCAGCCGAACCAAGCTTCGCCTGGCGCCCGTCGACAACGCCGGAAACGCCTTCGCCGGGATGCTCGACAATAGAGGACGCAACAGGTCCGGCGCCCGCCGCCTGGGCGATGGCGCGCGAGAAGGGATGGCGACTGGCGCGGGCCAGCATGGCGGCGCGCGCAAGGGCGTCTTCAGGGAAGGAACCGATCAGTCTTGGCTCGCCCAGCGTCAGCGTGCCCGTCTTGTCGAACACCACATGGTCGACCGCTGCGATCCGCTCCAGCGCATCGCCGGACGAAAGATACGCGCCGTTGCGAAACAGCCGCCCCGCAGCCGCAACCTGCACCATCGGCGCAGCAAGGGCGATGGCGCAGGGGCATGTAATGATCAGCACGGTGATGGCGATGAAAGCCGCCTTAGACAGCGGCGCGCCGAGCACGAGCCACATGACGAAAGTCAGTCCCGCCGCGATGTGGACCTGGGGAACATAGGCTTCGGCGGCGCGATCCGCGATGCGGCGGAAGGAGGATTTCTTCTGCTCGCCGGCTTCCAGCAGGCGGCCGATCTCGGCGGTCAGCGACTGGCTTGCCGGCGCCACGGCGCGCACCCGCAGCGGTGCAGACAGGTTCACCGCGCCAGCGTGCAGCACCTGCCCGACATAGGCGGCGGAAGGCTCGACCTCGCCCGTCACCATGCGCAGGTCGACGTCGCTCGCGCCGGACATGACCTCGGCGTCGACGGCAAGGCGCTCGCCGGCGGCGATCAGCAACAGATCGCCCGGCCTCACATCGGAGGCGCGCACCGCTTCAGCGGCGCCAAGAGGGCCGATGCGAGTTGCGCTCGCCGTCTGAAGCGCTGCCAGGGCGTTTGCCGCGGCATAGGCCCTCCTGCGCAGGCGGGCGTCGAAGAAGCGTCCGATCAGCAGGAAGAACAGCAGCATGACGGACGCGTCGAAATACGCATGTTCGCCGCCATTCGCCGTCTCGTAGAGGCTGATCGCAATGGCGAGGATGACAGCCAGCGAAATCGGCACGTCCATATTGACCCGTCCACGCCGGAGCGCGGGGATCGCGGACTGGAAGAAGGGAAGACCCGAAAACGCGGTGGCGGGTATCGCGATCAGGGCGGAGGCCCAGTGCATCAGCGTGCGCGTCTCTGGCGTGACATCGGGGCTGAACCACAGGGGTTCGGACACCATCATCACTGCGATGGTAGCCAGGCCCGCGACGACCATGGCGACAAGCACGCGGCGTTCGGCGGAAGCTTTCTCCCCGTCGGGCTGGGTCGCATCGCAGGCGGCAGCGCCATATCCCAGCTTCGTGATCGTCTCGGTGATCCGGCGCGGTTGTAGACCTCCGGTCCATTCCACATGCATGCGGCCGGTCGACAGGTTGAGGCGCGCAGCCCCTACGCCCGGCAGGGCCGATACCGCCCCTTCGATCTTGGCAAGGCATCCGCCGCAGCTCGCGCCGCGCACCATGATCTCAAGCGCGCGCCGGCCACGGCTTTCGGTCACGAACGCCGTGGGGTCCTGGGCGAAGCCGGTTGGAGAGGCCGGGGCCAGGCCACTCGGACATCCCGCAGCCGCATCGATCACGGCATCACCAGCGTCTTGGCGGCCTTGAACACCGCGACATCCTCATTGCGCCGCCGCGCGGACACCTGCGTCTCCACCCGCGCCTTGGCCGGAGCCGCGATCTGCGCCGCATATTCCCCGGGAGACATTTCGGCGAGGTCAACGGTTGTCGCCTGTGCTTCCCCCGCGACGTGTACGTTCGCGACAACTGCAAGACCGGTCAGCGGCGCCTGGTCCGCGCCAAGCATGCGTACGATGAGGCGGCGGTCACTGGCATCGGCAAGACCAACCTCGGCCGACCAACCCAGCGCGTCCTGCTCGCGACGGCGTTCAACCTCCCGATTGTAATCGAGACCGAGGACGTAGGAGTTCTTGACCTCCTCGCCGGGGAACGAGGACAGCGCCGAATACAGGAACACCGCGTTGACGGCGATCATCACAGCGAAGAAACCGGAGAGCCACCAGAAGAGGTGGATCCCACGCATGCCTTTTGTCGCGGTGGTTGCCATGTCAGTTCTCCGGTCCAGAGAAACGTGTCGCTGCCGTCACCCGCGCGCCTTCGGCGTCGGTCAGCACGATTCGAATGTCCGCTCCGCCCGACTTGACGCTGCCCGCCGGAGCCGTCACCAGCGCGCGATAGCTTTCGACGGCGTTGGGGTCGATGTGCAGACCATGTGCGGCGAGATCCGTCTCGCCGATCACTTCCACCGTGGCGCCTGAGATGCCTTCGATCGAGAGCTTGAACGTGCGGCCATCGCGCTGCTTGTTGACAAGCTTCAACGCGTAGGTGTTCCGGATCTCGCCGGTGCTGAGCTGCACGTAGGGAAGCGACCGGTCCTTCAGCGCCGAGAATTCCAGGGATGTCCGGGTTGACAGCCCGAACACCATGAGACCTGCCGTCAGCAGGAAGACGATGAGGTACAGCGTCGTGCGCGCGCGGATAGGCCGGAAGGCGCGCTCCTTCTCGCCCACCGAACGCAGCGAGACGTTTTCGTCGGTGTCATAGGCAATCAGACCCATCGGCCGCCCGACCTTCTTCATGACGGCGTCACACGCATCGATGCAGAGCGCGCACTGGATGCATTCGAGCTGCGGCCCGTTCCTGATGTCGATGCCCATCGGACAGACAACCACGCATTGCTGGCAGTCGACGCAATCACCCCGCCCTTCCCAGCTTTCATTCTTCTTGTGCGGCCCACGCGGCTCGCCACGATCGGAGCGGTAGGTGACGGCCATCGTATTCTTGTCGACCAGCGCGCCCTGAATGCGCGGCCATGGGCACATGTAGGTGCACACCTGCTCGCGCATCGTGCCGGCTAGGGCATAGGTCGTGGCCGTCAGGACGGCTGCAAAGGCATAAGCCGTGGCCGGCGCCTGACCCGTGAAGAAGGACTCCGCGACCGTCGGCGCGTCATGCCAATACAGGATGAAGACCCCGCCCGTCGCAAACGACACGAGAAGCCAGACGACATGCTTGGCGGTCTTGCGCCACGCCTTGTCGATGCTCATCGGCGCCCTGTCGCGCATCATGCGGGCGTTTCGGTCTCCCTCGAAGAAACGCTCGACGACGATGAAAAGATCGGTCCACACGGTCTGCGGGCAGAAATATCCGCACCACACGCGACCGAAGATGGCCGTCACCAGAAACAGGCCGATCGCCGCAAGGATCAGCAGGCCGGTGATGTAGTAGACTTCCTGCGGCCAGATCTCGAGGAAGAAGAAGTAGAACTTGCCGCCTTCGAAATCCGCCAGCACCGCCTGGTCCGGCAGGCCGGGCCCGCGATCCCAGCGAAACCACGGAAGCACGTAATAAACGCCCAACGTCAGGATCAGCAGCGCCCATTTGAGCGAGCGGAACTTGCCGGAAACGAGCTTGGGATAGACCTGTTTTCGTTTCTCGTAGAGAACAACGGGCTCATCGCCCTCAGGCGGCTTGTCGCCGCCGGCCGGGGCGGAACCACGCTTCCCGCGCTTGTCGATCAGCGTGGTCGAGCCCATGGCTACTCACCGCCTCCGAGGGAGTGAACGTAGACTGCGAGCGCGCGGATAGTCGCGTCGTCGAACCGCTCCTGCCACGCCGGCATGACGCCGCCACGAGGCCCGAAGATGGTGCGGCGAATGGAGGCGCGATCCCCCCCATAGAGCCAGTCGGCGTCCGTCAGGTTCGGCGCACCCTTCGTACGATCGCCGCGCGCATCGACGCCATGGCAGCTCGAACATTCCTTCTGGAAGACCGGCTCCGCGCGGACGACTGCAGCAGGATCAGCCGCGCCGCCCGACCGCGACGTGACATACTCCACCAGATCGCTGATCTGATCCGGCTGCAGGAAGCCATCGCGGCCGAACGCAGGCATGTCCGTCGTGCGCGCCTGCTCGGCGCCGCTGCGAATGCCGTGCCGGATGGTGAATTCGATGTCGCCCAGCGAGCCGCCCCAGAGCCACACGTCATCGGCAAGGCGGGGATACCCCTTGGCGCCGCGACCGCCCGAACCGTGGCAGGTGGCGCAGTTGTCACCGAAGGCGCTCTCGCCCAGCGACAGCGCAAGCTGGCTCAACTCGTGATCCTTCAGGATCTCGCCCACATCGCGCGCCATCAGCTGGCTGCCGAGGGCCGAACGCTCTGCCCTCGCCTCGGCGACGGCGACCGCCACATTGCCGCGATCAGAATGCTCCCACACGCCGCGCGTGTTGCCCTGCATCCCCGGCAAGGCAGGCCATGCCGGCATCAGCACCCAGTAGACGATCGAGAAGACGACCGATCCCCAGAATATGAATCGCCACCAGCGCGGCAGCGGGTTGTTCAACTCCTTGATGCCGTCCCACTCGTGTCCGGTGGTCTCGACGCCGCTGTGCGGATCAACTTCAGGCGAGTGGTCGGTCATCGCCGTGCTCTTTCTCTTTCATGGGGAGTTCAGCGGCGCGCTTGAAGCGAGCGCCGTTACGGGGCCAGAGGGCGTAGACCAGAACGACCGCGAAAATCGCGACGAAGTAGGCGGTGCCGCCGGTCTGAGCGAATGAAGACCATCCTTCATAGTCCATGGGATCACCGCTTGTTGGAGAGGTCTTCGGCTTCGTAGGTCGAGAAATCGACCATCGTGCCGAGCACTTGGAGATATGCGATGAGGGCGTCCATCTCACTCGGCTCGCCGGGCACGCCGTCGAAGTCGCGCACCAGAACGCCGCCTTCACGTCCGGCAATGGCGGCGTAGTCCGCCTTCATCGCCTCGACATCGAGATCGCCGCCTGCCTGCGCCAGCACGTCGTCGGGCGCACGCTCGATCATCGCCGGGGTGTATGGAACGCCGGCGATCCCCAGCGTCCGCATGTCCCGCTGAATGCCCGCAAAATCGAGCGGCTGGTTCGCGAGGAAGGCGTAGGGCGGCATGATCGATTCCGGCACGAGCGAGCGTGGATCAACAAGATGCTGCTTGTGCCATTCGTCGGAGTACTTGCCGCCGACGCGCGCAAGATCGGGGCCCGTGCGCTTCGATCCCCACTGGAAGGGATGGTCGTACATGCTCTCTGCCGCGAGCGAGTAATGCCCGTAGCGCTCGACCTCGTCGCGCAGGGGACGGATCATCTGCGAATGGCAGACATAGCAGCCTTCGCGAAGGTAGATGTTCTGTCCGGCAAGTTCGAGCGGCGTGTAAGGCCGCACGCCTTCAACCTTCTCGATTGTGTTCTTGAGATAGAACAGCGGCGTAATCTCGATCAGGCCGCCGATGGCGACGGTGATCAGGATGCCGACGAGAAGGATGTAACTGTGCTTCTCGAAGAACTTGTGATTGCGGATCAGCCAGCTGGCTTTCTTGGCGGTCGCCATGCTTCACCTATTCAGCGTGTTGGAGTGTGGGAGCCGCCGACGCGCGGTTGCGATCCTCGACGGGAACGTCGCCGCGCGCGGTGCGCACCAGGTTGTAGATCATGATCAGCGCGCCCAGCAGGAACAGACCGCCGCCCAGCGCCCGGATGATGTAGGAGATGTGTTTGGCGCTCACGGTTTCGACGAAGGAGTATTCGAGGAAGCCGAAATCATTGTAGGCGCGCCACATCAGGCCTTCCATGATGCCCGACACCCACATCGAGCAGATGTAGAGAACGATGCCGAGCGTCGCGATCCAGAAGTGCCATTCGACCAGCGCGTTAGAGTAGAGCTTCGGACGCTTCCACACCCACTGCGTCAGGCAGTACATCGACCCGAAGGTGACGAAGCCGACCCAGCCGAGCGCTCCCGAGTGAACGTGGCCGATGCCCCAGTCGGTGTAGTGCGACAGCGCGTTGACTTCGCGTACCGACATCAGCGGACCTTCGAAGGTCGACATGCCGTAGAAGGCGACGGAGACCACCAGCATCCGCACGACCGGATCCGTGCGCAGCTTGTCCCACGCGCCCGACAGCGTCATCAGGCCGTTGATCATGCCGCCCCAGCTGGGCATCCACAGCATGAGCGAGAACGTCATGCCAAGCGTCTGCGCCCACTGCGGCAGCGCGGTGTAGTGAAGGTGGTGCGGACCCGCCCAGATGTAGATGAAGATCAGCGACCAGAAGTGGACGATCGACAGGCGATAGGACCACACTGGCCGCTCCACCCGCTTGGGGATGAAGTAGTACATCATCGCGAGGAAGCCGGCCGTGAGGAAGAAGCCCACCGCGTTGTGGCCATACCACCACTGGATCAGCGCGCTCTGCACGCCGCTGAAGAGGGAGTAGGACTTGGCGCCAACGGCACTCGCGGGCAGCGAGATGTTGTTGACGATGTGCAGCATCGCAATGGTGACGATAAAGGCGAGATAGAACCAGTTCGCCACGTAGATATGCGGCTCCTTGCGGCGCAGGATGGTCGCCAGGAAGACGCCGAGATAGGCAACCCACACGACGGTCAGCCACAGGTCGGCATACCATTCCGGTTCGGCGTATTCCTTGCCCTGGGTGATGCCCATCAGATAGCCGGTCGCCGCGACTGCGATGAAGAGCTGGTAGCCCCAGAAGACGAACCACGGCCACATGCCGCCCGCGAGGCGGGTCCGGCAGGTGCGCTGAACGACGTAGAAGGATGTGGCGATCAGCGCATTGCCGCCGAACGCGAAGATCACCGCGGACGTATGCAGCGGACGCAGGCGACCGAAATTGGTCCAGGGGAAGTCCGGGAAGTAGAAGAAGTTGGGCCAGGTCAGCTGCAGGGCGATGACGAGACCGACGAGAAAGCCCGCGACGCCCCAGAACATCGTGGCGACGATCCCGGCCTTGACCACGCCCTCTTCATAATAGGCCTTGTCGAAGGTCGGCGTCTTGTCGCCGGACTCATGCCAGCCGAGCAGCGCCGCGAAGCCAACCACTCCGGCGATGAGGAACATCCAGCTGTGCGCCGCAAAGCCAGCATCGGTCGCGCTGGCGGCGCCGGCAAAGCCGAGCACGATCACCAACAGCAAGACCATGCCAACCGTTGCGGAGCTGGGGTCCAGGCGCGCCGTGCGCGAAGTTTCCGCCGCCATGATGTCGTCCTCGCAAGCGGGTCACCCGGTTGGCGACCCTCGCGAGGTGCAAATGCCAGCACGCTAGCGAGTGGCCCTTGACGCAGCTCAAACAACCCGGGCGACCTTGGGAATAGATCGACGCTACTGACCGCGACGCGAGCGTTGCGGAGGTCGATGTGGAGGCGCCCGTGAAATCAGTGGTTGTATTCCTGTCCGGTGTCGCCATTGCCGTAGCAGGCGCCTTCACGCGCTCTTGCGACACCGGTCTTGCAGCGCAAATGGCGTTGTCATGGTGCGGAGATGCTTCCCTCCTCCCTTCAACGAGCCACGAGCATTGCGCTGGCTGCGCGCTGATGGCGGTGGGTGGAATTCTCGTGGCGGTCGCCGCGCTGATGCACATCGCGCGTGATCATGTCGCACCCGTGCGCCAAACGATCCGGGGCCAGCAATGATCGCGCGGGCCCGTCCCGAAAAATCGACTGCGCGGCGCTGGGTCTACATGCCCGAGTTCGCGCAGGAACAACTTCCCCGCTACACGAGCTATCCGCCGGCCAACCGGTTTCACGGCGGCATCGGGCCTGGCGCCGTTGCTGCGGCGCTGGAATCGCTTCCGGCCGACTCGAAGCTTTCACTCTATATCCACATTCCCTACTGCCAGAAGCTCTGCTGGTATTGCGGATGCCACACCAGCGTTCCGACCCAGGCCGACCCAGTCGACAGTTACGTCGATGCCCTTGAAGCCGAAATGTCGCAGGTTGGCGCCCTGCTTCCCGCCGATGCCCGCGTCAGTCACCTGCACTTTGGCGGCGGTTCGCCCGACATCCTCAGACCGGCCCAGATCGATCGGCTGTTTGCAGCGCTTCGCCGCAATTTTGCGTTCGCCCGCTATGCCGAGATCGCGACCGAATCGGACCCGCGCGGCCTTTCGTCCGACGTCATCGGCGCGTTTGCCCGCAACGGCCTCAGCCGCGCGAGCCTTGGCGTCCAGGTGCTCGACGCCGGGGTGCAGGAGCGCATCAACCGCATCCAGCCGCGCGAATCGATCGAGGCGGCCATCGCCGGCCTGCGACGGGCTGGCGTCGAAAGCATAAATGTCGACATGATGTACGGCCTTCCCGGCCAGACGATCGACCACGTCGTCGAAACGGCGACATTTGCCGCCATGCAGGATGTCGATCGCGTGGCCGTGTTCGGCTATGCCCACGTCCCCTGGATGAAGAAGCACCAGAAAGGCATCGATACCAACGAACTGCCTGAAGGCGAGGCGCGTTTCCGCCAGGCCGAAGCTGCGGCCCGCACCCTGGAACAGGCCGGCTACCTCCCGATCGGCTTCGATCACTTCGCAGCGCCCGGAGACTCGATGGCGACAGCCGAGCGTCGCGGCGCGCTGCGCAGGAATTTCCAGGGCTATACCGACGACGACGCGATCGCCCTGATTGGTCTTGGCGCCTCATCGATCTCGTCCCTGCCGGGCATGATCTACCAGAATGTCGCCGACTCGGGCCGATACCGCGAAGCGCTCTCCGAACGCCGTTCGCCCGTGGTGCGCGGTGTGCTGCTGAGCGATACCGATCAGCGGGTCGCCCGGACAATCGAGCGCCTGATGTGCGACTTCACGGTCGAACTGCCGGACGAATGGCCGCAGGCCCTGCCGCTGAATCTCGCACGCGTCATAAACGCCGGTCTCGCCGAGCTTTCGGGACGTACGCTCAACGTAACCGCGCAAGGGCGTCCTTATGTTCGCAACATTGCGGCATGCTTCGACCCGGATCTGGCTCCACAGCCAGGACGTCATAGCCTTGCCATCTGACGGGCTTCCCTTTGGGTCAAGCTGCGCGAGGGTCACTACAATGCGAATGCGTTTCAGCTCGGCAGCCGGAGCCACAAAGCCTCTTGAGAGAAACGGTGAATTCTGACTGTTTGACTCCAGTCAAATTCTGTAAGGTCCATTCTCGTTAGCCTGCTAGTGTGACTTCACTCACGCTGCGCTTGGCAGCACGGGAAGCGAGCAACCAATATGGGCGCGGCATCTGTGACGCAGACATCGGCGGATCGCGCGAGGCTCCAGATTGAAACCTTCTTCAAGGCTCAGCTGGCCACGCGCCGCTTTCGCGCCCGCTTCGCAGAGCGTGTGAAATCGACAAGCCAGACTGAGGCGCGCTGGAGCGCGCTGTACTTCCTCTCACACGCAAGGGAAGGGCTGATCCAGTCAGATCTCGCCGAACGGATGGGCGTTCAGGGGCCCACGCTTGTACGCCTGCTGGACGCCCTTGAAGCGCAGGGCCTGGTGAAACGCACCGAGGCCGCCGGGGACCGGCGCGCCAAGCTGGTGGTCATCCAACCGGCCGGTGAAAGCATCATCGCAGAAGTTGACGCTATCGCGGCGCAGATGCGGGATGATGTGTTTGCAAGCGTTAGCGATCAGGATCTGGCCACAACCCTGCGTGTCCTGGACGTCGTGGTGAACGCGCTGGAGCCCGAACATGTGCGCTCGACGCGCGTGCGCCGGGGCCCACCCGCGAACTTCCGCGTCATCGACCGCTAGCTTGCTTGCTGTTTTAGCTGCGGCGTCTGGTCGCGAATCCCGCAATATTCGCAAGGTTTTTCCTCAACTTTGACCGCACGACCGCGCCAGACACACTTCGTCACAATGGCCGACACACTTCGGCAAAGCGCAGCAAGATAGGACGCGCATCGTTCTCCTCGCCACACACGGACAGGAGGCATTCATGTGCATCGCAGGCGGAGCAATCACCGGATTCTCACCCGAGACGGCCAGCAAGGAACGCGCACCCCAGCGCACGGTTTCGCGGCATGTCGCAGCTCACGACAATCTCTACTACGAGGGCGACGCTCGGGACTGCCTCTATGTCGTCGAGTCGGGCTGGGTGAAGCTCTATCGCACGCTCATTGATGGGCAGCGCCAGATTGTCGGCTTCGCCAACAAGGGGTCCATCCTCGGCCTCGAATCCGACGTGGAGCATTCCAATGGCGCCGAGGCGATCACGACGGTTGTCGTGCGCTGCATCCCGATGGCGCGGGTCACCGAGATCTGTCTGCATGACGGCAAGCTCGCCGACCAGCTCCTGCGTCAGGTTGGCCGCCAGCTTGGCGCCGCCCAGGCGCAGCTCGCCGCAGTCGGCACGCAATCTGCCGAGCAGAAGCTCGCCAACTTCCTCCTGACGATCTGCGACCTGTGTGACGATTCACACGACGGCCAGTTCGACATGCCGATGCGCCGTGGCGACATGGCGGAGTTTCTCGGACTTCGGCTTGAGACGGTGTCGCGCAAGATGTCGGAATTCCAGCGCCGCGGCTGGATCCGCATGGAGTCGCTCTATCATTGCCGTATCGTGCGCCGCGACATCCTCGAAGGCCTCGGCGAAGGCGGAACGGCCGACGACAGCCCGATCCTGCGCGCCAGCTGATCCTACTCGCTGATCGTCGCGACATAGGCGATCAGCGCGTCGGCTGCCCGGACGTCGAAGTCGAACAGCGGCATCGCGTCATGCCCGACCCGCATCGCTTCGATGAAGCGATAGGCCAGACTCTCGGCGTCGTTGACCGCCAGGACATTGCGAAGCGGCGGCGCTTCGGGGTTCGGGCTTTTGCCGGTTCGCTCAATGGCATGGCACTGGGCACATTCCCGCTCCGCGATCTGGCGTCCCGCCGCGACCTGGGCTGGATCGGCATTCAGGGCGACGCCTGGCCATCCGCTCGCCTCGGCCTCACCATCCGCTGGCGGCATGGCGGACACGCAGGCAGCCAGTACGACCAGAGCGGCGCCAGCGACGACCGCGCCACGCCAGGCAGATAGCCGATCGAATGATTTCGCGGTCATTGTCATGTCTCCGGATCTGGCGGCCGATTCTTGCCCGGCATTGTTCCCATGCCGAACCCGATCTTGCGAGGGGGCAATCTCGCACTTGTCTCAATGGAAGTCGCGCGACTTTGGCAGAACGCGCACATCCCGAGGATGGCGGAATCTTCCGTCCGGGCCTTTGGGCCCGCGCGGATGCTGGGGATGCTTGATCTCGTCTGCCCGTGTCAGCTCGATCTCGGGAACATGATCCTCCGACAGCCGCGCCAGTTCCCCGGAGCGATCCGTTACGCGCGCACCCATCAGGTGAATGACGCCTTCCTTGCTCTTCTGCACCCTGCCCTCGATCAGCAGGAGGCGCGCGCCCATCACCTCCGAGCGGAACCGCTCGAACACACGCGCCCACAGCAGCGCATTGGTGACGCCGGTCTCGTCCTCCAGCGTGATGAAGATGGCCTTGCCATTGCCCGGCCTCTGCCGCACGAGCACCACCCCCGCCGTGCGCGCCCAGCGGCCATCGGCGAGCGCGCTCGTCTGCGCAGACGACAGCACCCGCTCGGCCGCAAACACCGGCCGCAATATCTGCATCGGATGCGCTTTCAGCGACAGCCGCGTTGTCTGGTAGTCCGCCGCCACATGCTCGCGCAGGGGCATTTCGGGAAGACGGCTTTCCGGCTCTTCGCCCAGCTCGCGCGCCTGGGCTGCAGCGAATAGCGGCAGCAGATCATCATCCGGAAGGCGGCGAACATCCCACATCGCCTCGCGCCGGTCCTGCCTGAGCGAGCGGAAGGCATCCGCGTCAGCAAGCCGCCGCAGCATCGGCGTCGAAACCCGCCCGCGTTCGCGCATGTCCTGCACGCTGACGTATCCGGCGCCGCGCCGCGCGACGAGATTGGCCGCATCATCCTCGCGCATGCCATCGATCTGACGGAAACCAATCCGCAAGGCGAGCGCTCCATCCTCGCGCGGCTCAAGCGTGTTGTCGTAGTGGCTGAAATTGGCGTCCACGGCGCGCACCTCCACGCCATGCTCCTGCGCATCGCGCACAATCTGGGCCGGAGCATAGAACCCCATCGGCTGCGAATTCAGCAGCGCGCACGCAAACGCTGCCGGATGATGGCATTTCAGCCATGACGACACATAGACCAGCTGCGCAAAAGCCGCCGCATGGCTTTCCGGGAAACCATAACTGCCGAACCCCTTGATCTGGTCGAAGCAGCGCTGCGCGAATTCGCGCTCGTAACCGCGCGCGACCATGCCTTCGACCATCCGCTCCTCGAACTTGTGCATGGTGCCGACATTACGGAATGTCGCCATGGCGCGACGCAGGCCATTGGCCTCTTCCGACGTGAACTTCGCCGCCACCATGGCAAGCTTCATTGCCTGTTCCTGGAAGAGGGGCACGCCGAGCGTCTTGATCAGGACATTGCGGAGCTCATCCGGATGGCCGTGCTCGGGCGCCGGCGAGGGGAAAGTGACATCCTCCTCCCTGTTGCGGCGCTTGAGATAGGGGTGAACCATGTTGCCCTGGATCGGCCCGGGACGAACAATCGCAACTTCGATCACCAGATCGTACATCTGTCGCGGCTTCATGCGCGGCAGCATGTTGATCTGGGCGCGGCTTTCGACCTGGAAGACGCCGATCGAATCCCCCTTGCACAGCATGTCGTAGACGACAGGATCCTCCGGCGGAAAATCCCGCAGGCCAAGGCGTGGACAACCATGGCGATAGAGAAGATCACGCGCTTTCCGGATGCAGGTGAGCATGCCAAGCGCCAGTATATCGACCTTCATCAGTTGCAGGGCGTCGATATCGTCCTTGTCCCACTCGATGAAGGTGCGCTCGTCCATCGCCGCGTTGCCGATGGGCACAAGCTCATCCAACCTGCCCTGCGTCAACACGAAGCCGCCGACATGCTGTGACAGGTGGCGCGGAAATCCCTGCAGGCGATGCGCAAAGCGCAACGCCTGGCGCAGGACAGGGTTATGTGGATCAAGGCCAGCCTGGCGCAGCTGCGCCTCCGCCGGCGTGTCGCCCCAGCTACCCCACACAAGGCCGGACAACTGGGCCGTGACATCGTCGGTGAGGCCAAACACCTTGCCGACCTCGCGCATCGCACTGCGTGGACGATAGTGGATCACTGTCGCCGCGATGGCGGCGCGATACCTCCCATAGCGCTGGTAGATGTGCTGGATGATTTCTTCGCGCCGCTCGTGTTCGAAGTCGACATCGATGTC
This sequence comes from Hyphomonadaceae bacterium UBA7672, assembly GCA_002483135.1. Taxonomy (GTDB): domain Bacteria; phylum Pseudomonadota; class Alphaproteobacteria; order Caulobacterales; family Hyphomonadaceae; genus UBA7672. Next base: position 186,955 of record DLHI01000026.1, read on the forward strand.
CGGCGGCTCATCGCGTTCCTTCGACAGGAAGCGCTCGAACAACACATCGAATGTGGCCGGGTTCACCGAGGTGATGCCCAGCACATAGCAGACAGCCGAGTTGGCCGCCGATCCACGTCCCTGGCAGAGGATGCCCTTGTCTTCCGCCACACGGACCAGATCGAAGATGGTGAGAAAATACTGGGCGATACCCTTGCTTTCGATGTAGGCCAGCTCACGCCGCAGCAAGCGCTTTACCTTCTTCGGAATCCGCCACTTGTACTTGATGCCGGCATGAAACCACACGCGGCGTTTCAGATACTCATGGGCCGTCATGCCAGGCGGCACGGGTTCCTGCGGGTAGTCGTATTTCAGATGATCGAGATCGAAGTCGATCAGGTCCAGAAGCACCTGCGTTTCCGCTATCGCTTCGGGCGCTGTGCGGAACAGGCGCATCATCTCGGCGGCCGGCTTGAGATGCCGCTCGGCGTTTGACTCCAGCAACCGCCCTGCGCTTTCGATCCGTACCCCCTCACGGATGCAGGCCATCACGTCCTGCAGGTCACGCTGCTGCGCGTCGTGATAGAGCGCATCGTTTGTCGCAATCAGGCGCACATCCGCGCCAGCGGCGATGCGTTTCAGCCTCTCCAGGCGCCGCGCATCATCGCCGCGCCGATGCATGGAGACGCCAAGCCAGGTCGGCGCGCGGTTACGCAGGCGCGGCAGCAGGCGGGCGAGCGCGTCTTCATCCTCTCCGGGGATGACGATCAGCAACAGATCCTGCACGAAGGACAGGAGATCCCCGATCTCGAGAGTGCACTCGCCCTTGACGGCGCGCGTCTCCCCCGGCGGCGCACGCGTATTGCCAAGGGTAAGCAGCCGGCACAGCCGCCCCCACCCTGCCCGGTTGACGGGGTAGGCGACGATGTCTGGCGTGCCGTCCACGAAAGCGAGCCGCGCGCCAACGCACAGCTTGAACGCCTTCGCACGCCGCAACAGTTCGGCCTTCTCCGCTTCCAGCCTTTCCTGCTCGGGATGCTCCACCCATGCCGTTTCGCCGGGGGAGCCGCCTTCCCTCACCTTGCCGGGGATCGGCAGCCCGTCCTTCCGCATCTGCTTCAGCGCTGTCCACGCCCGCACCACGCCGGAGACGGTATTGCGGTCCGCAATGCCGATGCCCGCATGCCCGAGCAGCAAGGCGCGCAGCACCATGTCCTGCCCGGTCGAGGCGCCGCGCAGGAAGGAGAAGTTGGTGGCCGTCACCATCTCGGCATAGGGCGGCGCGTTCATCCGAACACTCCGTGCAGGAACCAGCGCGGCGCCGGCAGCTCCGCGCCATACGCGCCAACACGGAACAGCCAGAAGCGGCGGCCTTCCGCGTCCTCCACGCGATAATAATCCCGCGCCTCTCCCGAAGCCTCGCGCCACCATTCCGGCGCGATGCGCTCAGGCCCTTCATGCGCGACAACGCGATGCTCCATGCGCCGCCAGCGGAAGGCGCGCGGCGGTCCATCGGGAACCTCGGCCAGCGCGATCATCACCGGTTGCGGCGGATCGAACATGAGCGGCGGGCGCAGCGGCGGCTCGCCCTCGCTCAGTGCAGGCCATGGCGGCGTATCTCCCGCCTCACGCAGCACCGGCATGAGGCGCGCAGCGCGTTCGGGGTCATGCGTATCCCTCGCGACGAAGCGCAACACTCTCTCCGCGCCGAAGCGCGTGGACAGGCGATCCGCAAGATCGGCCACTTCGTCCGCTTCAACCGCATGCCTGTCGAGGCCGGGCTGCACCGGATCGAGCGGGGCCGTTTCCACCAGACACAGCCGCATCATGTCGAACCCGAAGCCGGGATCGAGCGGATCGGACAGGGCGTCCATCCGCTCGCGGAACAGCCGCATCACAACCGCCGGATCGCGCACCGGCCGGCCCGTTTCGATCCGCAGGCGGCGCACCGCTCCATCCGTGCGATAGAAGGCCGCCTCGAATACACGGCCGCCTTCGCGACGCTCCTCCAGGCGCGCGCACGCTTCCCGCGCCAGTTCGGAAAGGCTCGCCTCGGCGTCCTCGATCCGTCCCACCGGTTCGGCGAAGCGCCGCTCCGTCCACAGCATGGGAGTGATCTGCTGCGGGGCTAGCGGCGCATCCTCGATGCCCTGCATCCGCGCAAGCTTGCGCGTGATCTGCTCTCCGAAGCGGGCTGCGAACACGCGCGAGGGTCGATCAGCCAGGGCGCCGATCGTCTTCAGTCCCGCCCGCGATATCGCCAGCGTATCGGGCGCACCAAGACCCAGCGCGGCGATGGGCAGGCCGCGCACCGCCTCGGCATCGGCTCCCGGCGCGACAATCGCGACACGCCCGAACCGCGCCAGCGCGCGCGCCGCATCCGCCGCTCCCGCAATCACTGTGCGCACCGAAACGCCGGCCCGGCGAAAGCGCAGTGATAATGCACGCCGCAACGCCGCTTCATCGCCGAACAGATGGATGCAGCCGGTTATGTCCAGCAAAAGCCCATCGGGCGCATCGATCACCACGACCGGCGTAAAGCGGTCGCAATCCTCGGCCATGGCTGCGAGCAGGGCTGCATCCGCCCGGGCGTCCATCTCCTCCACCCATAGCTGCGGAATGCGGGCGCGCGCATCCGCCAGCGTGAGACCGGGCGCGAGGCCCGCGCGGCGCGCATTGCGGCTGACGGCGGCGATGCGGCTTGCGCCCTTCACCTTCTCAACCAGCACGAGCGGCAGTGGTTCTCCTGTGGGAGGCTCTTCTGATTTATCCCGTGCGCCTGAAGCCCTGTTCCTCAGGATGCGGTCCGCCGGAAGATACGGAAACCACGCCGCCAGATAGCGACGATCCGCTTTCGTCTCCCACATGGCTGAAGCTGCGGACATCACGGTTCCATTCCACGATCCAGCTGCGTCCGGCGCCTCCCGCACGGTCGCGCATCAGGCTGACTTCAAAGACAGGATGGCCTGGCGCCGCCGCCTCAAGCGGCGCGGACGCCGCCGCTTTCACGCTCCACCGTGTCGCCGCCGCGCTCGGCAGCGGCGCTCCCCCCGCGCGCAACATGAAAACCGGCATGCCCGATCGCCCGGCCGCCAGCATCAGCCGCCGCGAGGCCACGAGATCGAGCGCCTTGGGATTGCCCCACGGCTCGATGATCACGGCCCCCAGCGGCGGACAGCGCGCGGCTTCTTCGCCCGCGCGCAGCACGCCCGGCCCATCGCGGGCCTTCACGAGGATCAACCGCTCGGGCGACAGGCCGAGTTCGGCCAACCCCGGCGCATGGATCTCGCCCAACTCCAGCCCGACGAAATCCTGGCGCACCCACACAAGCGGCGCGGCGGGCGAGGCGCGCAGCGCCAGCCCGATCACGAAAGCCGCCGCCGACGCCTCATCCAGCATGCCGTCCGCAAACACTTCATGCAGCGCCCCGCGCACGAGCCCGCCGCCGAGACTGTCGTCGAGACTGCCCACGCCCGTCGAAAAACGCGCCGAAGCAACAGGCGAAGACCCCCGCTCCAGCCGCGCCACCTCCCGCTTCAGAACTTCCAGCTCAGCCCTCGGCACGGCACGTGTCCTGTGGATATGTTCACTATTTGTTCCATTAGGACTCAGCTCCGTTCGAGAGTCAAACGAAGTCTGGTTTTGGTAGTGTCTCAGTTTGAATTTGCCCTCGGAAAAGCGGCTGAGAGTCAGCCGCTTGAGGGCTCCAACAGAGGCAAAACTTTTACCGGACTCCCGATCAAAAACCGGGAGACTCCAACATGCCTACGAATTGCTCCATGCTTAGCGGCATGGATACTAGGACGCCTGCGCCGCATTGGCGGAAGATACTCCGCTGGGGGCTTACCGCCGCTGTTGTTCCGGCGACAGTCATCATCACCCTTAATATCGAAACCGTGGCCGACAAACTCGGCTTTGGCACTGTCCTGTACGACAACCTGGGGGCAGCATTGAGTGTGTTGCTTGCGGTTTGCTGGATCGTTGTAGGAGCGGCAGCAGCGCTCTGGATTGATCGAATCCTTCGCAATCGAGAAGGCGACGACAGCGAACCACCTCATGATCCGAAATGGGCCGAGAAGCTCCAACTCATTACAGGCAGGCGCTTCTTAAACGAGACGGTGCACCTAGACGGCAAGCGCTTCATAAACTGCCGATTTGACAACGTGACATTCGTTTACAATGGCGGGCCAATATCGATGGAGCAAATCGAAGTGGGCACCTTCGTCATCACGTCCGACAACCCAAAGCTCAATCGCTTTTCCAACATCCTGTTGGCGCTCGGGTACATCAACACACCGGTGGTAAGCGAAACAACCCCGGAAATGTCTGCTGACGAATTCCGGAAGCGAACCTTCAGCGTCGTTGACACGAGGCCGAAGAAAGCGCCAACCAAAGACAAGTAGTCCCGCGCTACTTACGCATGTTGTAAGGCTTACGCGGCCCCGGCTTCGGCGCACGCGCATCCATCAGCGCCACGATATCTTCCAGTGACCAGACGCGATCCGTGATCCCAGCTTGCATTGCAGGCGTGACGCGCAGCCTCTTGTGGATGCGAATGAAGTTATAGAACGCGAAGTATAGACCCTCACCGCGGCCAGATGAAGACCAGCAGCACGGCCGCCACGACGACCACCACCACGCTCGCCCCAACGATCAGCTGGCGCTTTTCCTTGTCCGACATTGCGCCGGAGGATCGCCTCACGGCGGCGGCCTTGCGTCTGTCCTTGCGGTTGGCCATGCGGTGTCCCCGGAAAGCGGCCAGCGGTCTCAGGCGCTGGTCCATCGGGCACAAGCCTAGGCCTTCCAGACGCGTCTGAACAGCCGGGTCGCAACGCCGCGACAGCTAGGCCGGGCTGGAGCCAGTCCGCGCCAGCATCCGCTTTACCTTGCCCGGCAGCGGCGCACGCGAGCCGACCAGCCGCAGGATTTCAAGCAGTGTCGAGCGATCGATCAGCAGCATGATCAGCGGGTACAGGATCCCGCCAGCCGCAACGCCGATGACGAGGCGGACGGCCTGCATGTCCTGCAGCCAGGGCGAGAAATAGAGGCCGCTCCAGACGATGGCGGCCATGGCCGCCGCGGCGAAGAACGGCTTCGCCGCCGAGATCGCGCCCTCCCCGAAGCGCACGCCGGCATGGCGCATCCAGAAGAAATAGATCACGGGGACGACAATCAGGTCGACAAGCAGGATGCCGCCCGCAACAAACGCCGGATCTCCCATCGTCGCGCCGATGCTGGCGCCAACAGCCGCCGATGTCGCGAGGATCATCGAGATCATCAGATTCTTGCCAGACTGCTTGAGGCTCGCGAAATAGGGTTCGGTCCCGTTCAGCAGCGACCTCACGGCCATGTCGGCGGCCACCAGCGTGACGATGATCCCGCCCGCCGCCCAGCGTTCGCCCATCATGAAGCGGATGATGGGATCGCCCACCGCGGCAAGCCCGAGATAGGCTGGCGACTGAATGGCGTTGGCAAGGTGGATGCTGCGCAGCACCGCACGCTTGAACTTCCCGGCGTCATCGCGCAACTGCACGAAGGCGGGCAGCAGCGTCACCGCAATGCTCGATGACAGGATCATGCGCGGAAGCCCCGCGAGACGGCGCCCAATGTCGTAGACGCCGACCGCAGCGGTCGAAAAGGCGCGACCCAGAATGAATGTCGGCAGGTTCTGCGTGAAGAACGTGCACAGGTCCGTCAGCAGCACGTTCAGCGAGAAGCGCGCATAGGGCCGGATGTCCGCGAACGAGAAGTGCCACCGGATGTTCAGCCCTATGCGCCACAGATAGATCGGCGTACGGACGCCCAGCGACACGAATTGCTGGACGACGAGGCTCCAGACGCCCCAGCCTGAAAACGCCGCCGCCACGGCGCAGATCGCCCCGGCGATCTCGGCGGAGGTGTCCGCGATCGCCAGTCTCTGATGCCGGCGGTCGCGCGTCAGCCGCGCCCAGCCAATGCCCTGGATGAGCTGGAGGGGGATCAGCAGTGCGAAGGCCTGGATGATTTCCGTGGCGCCTGGCGTCCGCACCGCTTCGGCCAGATAGGGCGCGCCGAAAAAGGCGCCCGCGCCAAAGAGGACTCCGATGGAGAGATTCAGCCAGAACGCCGTGCTCCAGAGCTCGGCCTTGTCTTCCTTGGCGATCACCAGCGCCTGGGGAACGCCTGCATAGCCGATCATGAAGAAGAACAGCACGATCGAGAAGCCGATCGCCGCGACGCCGAACTGGTCTTCCGTCAGCAGGCGCGCAAGAATTGGCGTCAGCGCGAACTTCGCCAGCATGGACACGCCATAGCCCGCCGCACGCCACGAGGCGTCCGTGAAGAGGGAGCCGGTGCTGGTCTCACGCGGGGCGCGCGAGGGCGGCTGGGTTGTCATGGGCAGGCCTGCAGTTGGCGATTTTTATCGCACCCGTTCGCCCGGTGAATGCAACCACCATGCCATTCGCGCGTCTCTTGATCGGCGTCACGCACCTCTCGCATCCGGCCCTCACCGCGCGCCTGTAACGCCCGAAACTCTTCACCAATCATGGTTGATGTCCATGGGCGGGGCCAGCCGGAATGCCGTCCGCCCCTGCTTCGCAATGGCCGGGCCATGGAAGCCGGATTCACCATGGCTAGAGGCCGGACAGATGGCACGCGCCCGGTCCCCGCCTGGCCGCACGCCGGGTTCACATTGCTCCGGCGATCACCACCGCCGCATAGGCTAACAGGAGGCACACGCCCCCGATCGCTGCGATCATCCAGCCATCAAACAGCTTGGGCGGTTCGGGTCAACGATGCAACGCAACATCACCGACGCCCGTGATCTCGCTCAAAAAATGCGCGAGGCGGTGCGCGACGGGCTCGACCCCAGCGCCCTCCTGACTGCCCGTGATCCGAACAAAATGACATTTCGCGTTTACGCCGAGGAGCTCATTGAAGCTAAGCGCAGGGTCTTCAAGTCAGAGAAATGGGGCAAGCAGTGGGCGGCGACGCTAAAGCGGTATGTGTACCCCGGTATCGGACATAAGCGCGCTTCTGATGTCACCCCCGTTATCGCGCGTGCACGAATTTGGCATTTCATGGCCCGCTGTCGTCGCTGGAGAGGGCTTACAGGCTTGAGAAGTCGGGTTTCGGAGAGTTGGTGGCCCGCGTCAGAAGCGTCGCTGTACGGCGCTCAGGCGATGGCCTACGTGTTCCGGGGTACAAACTGCGAATGCGGGTCGCGATGCCGCCCCCGGTTTCTGCGCGACCCAAGCAGTGGCGCTATCCCAAAATGAAATCCCCTATTTTTTGCCGAGCCGGGCCGGCTACTTCGTGACGTTTCTCGCCGAGGGGCGGGGTAGCGATACAGCGACACCGCAAAAGTCCCGATGGGGCTCCCCCAGCAACGGCCTCTCGCGGGGGCACATTCGCGTTGTGAATATCTCTCACCCACGGGGTCGCCGCAGCGCATCGGATGATGTTGCTCGCTCTTTGTCGTTAACTATTCAGCAACAGGTTTCTTCAGAACTGAACTCAGTTTGGGCGAATTTCCGCTTCAGTTTCTCCAGCACTCTGAGGGCGACATGAGACCAAGCTGCCTTCACCTTCTGGGCTCCACACCGGAGTTTGGATCATGACCGCACGTTTCGTTTCCCTCGCAATAGAAGACACCATCATCACTCGGCATGCAGAGGCGCGTTGTCGCCAACGTGGCGTTCGAGCCGAGGATTTGGCTCTGCTGGAGCAACACGCCGACATCTGGCTTCCCGCCGGTTCAGGCGCTGAACAACTGTTGCTTAGCACAGACGCCGCGCGCGCGCTCATTGCGGACGGCCACCCGTGCGCTGTGGTTGATCGCCTCCGTAACTTGGCCCTTGTGCGCCACGGAGGCGTGATCATCACAGTGCATCATGCCGAGAGGGGTCGCCGCAAAAAGTTGAGAAGAGGCGGTGACAGGACAGCTCGCTCACAGCGCCGCGTGCGATGATCCACCCCGACCCAAGTATCCAACCCTCACAGTCTACTGTTGAGAAAATCATGACAATCTCTGACCTCGCAGACGAACGACTTCGCCGCAAGATTGAGCGGTTGCGTGAAGCTCTGCACGCGAAGCAGAAAACACTGCCCCGCGAGGTCCGGCCTACTATGGCGCGCAATCTTGGTTCGTTGGTCGAAGACCTATGGCCGCTTGAGAGCCATACGAAAATAGTGGCTCGCGTTTTGGAGAGCGCGTTCTCTGCGGATGGCGCGCATTCCAAGATCAGGAACAGACGCCGATACGTGAGGCTGGCATCCGACCCCCTACCCACTAGTGAAGTCGATGTCGGCGAGTACGCGGCGAAGGTAAGCGATTTCTGGCCTATCGCTGAGGCGATTGCCCGCGAACAGGGCGGCGGGAATGAGCGCAGATGGACAATCCTATCGCGAATGGTCGCCGGTACAAGTTTTGGTGAGCCCGCCTCAACTGCGCCGTTGTCCAGCGCAGCGCCTGATCATCAGGTCCAGTCCGAACTTGCCGCCGTGGCAGGTAGAATTGGCGCGCTCGCCGGGGTCGAAGAGTACTTCGCCGCGCTTAGCTCTTCGCCGACGGACCTGCGCGAAGTGGAGCACGTGGCATCGCCGACCGACGTCCCTTTCGAGCCCGCGCGGTATAGTCCCGAACAACTTGCACGATGGAAGCAACCGGCGAACGCGCAGCGTTTCACACCCGGCGACATCCGCTGCGATTTCGCTTCGCTGCAAGATCACTGGGAAGTCTCGCGGGGTGCGAACTGGCAGTCGGTGCCTGCCATCTTCATCGGGTGGGCGTACATCCCTTTCCCCGTACTAAGCGTCGATCTTCCCGAGTTTGGACATTACCGGCGCGCTGAACAGCTGACCGAGAAGGCATGGGCAGTCGAGGCTACCCGCATCTGGGAGGCAATACGCGCGCGCTTTAGCCGTGGGCCGGGCGCACGCGGCTTTGACGACGATGACTGCGGTGGAGAGCCTGTTGAAGACGACCCATGGAGCCTCCTTTCTCACAACTGGGAAAGTCGAGAATGGGAAATGAACGACCTCTCGAATTTCTGGGCCTCGCCAACCGTTGAAGACAACGTCCCGCCCAACCTCGGCGGGCGGGCATGGCGACGCCTATATGCGAAAGGAGCCATCTGGTTGTCGCTGGTGCCTACCTCAGACGGCTTGAGGTTTGGCTTGGGCGGCGGACCCGAACCGGAAGGCTTCCACCACCACGTCGCGGAGGTCGCCGAGGCGAACGAGTGCTCTGCGTTTTCGGTTGAACTGCCGACAGGCGACGATGTGGAGCATCGCAGCGCGCGCAAGGCATCATTTTTCTGGCGCGGCGGGCTCTATCTCTACCGTTGGTGTCCGTCTGACACGTTCGATGTGTATGAGAAGCGAATGGGGGTATGGGCCGCCGTCTTGTCACGAATGCGGAAGTACTGCGCATAACGGTGACGTTGAACGTCCGCCCATTCAGGGTGGAGCTGACTGAGCTTTGCGCTGACGCCACTCAGGATCATTCGCTCAACGGCCAGAACAAAGCTCCCAAATCGAGTATTTGAAAGTCGCGTTTGCTGTTCGTTGCGCGGGGTGGCGTCAACTTCGCCTCGAGCCGTCGGACGGCCAAGCGCAACTTTCCGGGTCAGCGAGCGAAAGATCGGGACCAATGCAGCGACAAATTCATTTCCAAGTTGGTCGCTTGGTCTGCCAGCCCGTAGCGTGATCGGGTCAATTCGTTCGAGCGCCGCATCGAGGCGTCTGATTTCGCGCACGACGTTCCTTAGATAGCTGCCATGCGGAGGGATCATCGCTCGAACGACTAGCTGTCGAAACTGCCGCGCGGCAGGGTCGGTTCCGCCCAACGCGACGCGCAGACTGCTAACGCTACTACGTGCCTCGTCTATGAGGTCCCGTACGTCTCGCGGTTCATGTGTTGCCTCACGCCGCGAGCAATAGATCCAGCAGATGGTGCGCAACTGCTTCCGACAATGCGCCAAAGTCTCGGCTTCGATGACATCATCAACTCGGAGGCCAGAAAACTCTTCGATGACGGCAGATGTGTCGAAGCGCCTCCACCGTACCTGAGGGACAGCGCTGCTCAGAGGTAAGAGAGGCGCTGCATCACGAACCCTGCGATCCGCGTCAGCTATCTTCCGATGGAGCGGCCTGCGAGCCATCCAACAAGGCAATCCTATTGCGCGAAACTCGTCGCCTAACGGCTTGCAATGGCTAGGCCGCCGGGGTGCAGGACACCGCCAAACGCGAGCAAGGCTGTAACAGCGGCTGTAAACAGCCCCGTCGCGCGATGTCGATAATATCGCGCTATTTCAATAGTTTAGAGTGAATATTCTGGCGGTGAAGGTGGGATTCGAACCCACGGTACGGTTTCCCGTACACACGCTTTCCAAGCGTGCGCCATAGACCACTCGGCCACCTCACCAGCGCAGGGGGGCCTTTTACATGGGCCTGTCTGAAGCGCAAGTTACCGGCCCCACCGGGCAGGGGTTTTGACCTTCGGCCTCGACGGCGTCAGATAGGGATCGCAATTGTGCCCTCGAGGATACGGCCATGTCTTCCCTTGGAAAGAAAACGACGATGCCGAAACCGGGCGAGGCCCTGCCCGGCCGCGTCACGCCAATGCCGGTCGGCAACCGCCATTTCGTGAACGGCCGGCCCCTGAAGGGACCGTTCGGCGACGGGCTGGAAACCGCCGTCTTCGGCCTTGGCTGTTTCTGGGGCGCAGAGCGGAAGTTCTGGCAGCAGGACGGCGTGTGGACCACGGCGGTCGGCTATCAGGGCGGGATCACGCCGAACCCCACCTACCAGGAAGTCTGTTCGGGCGACACGGGCCATACCGAAGTCGTACTCGTCGTGTTTGATCCGAAGATCACCAGCTATGAAGCGCTGCTGAAGGTGTTCTGGGAGAACCACGATCCCACCCAGGGCATGCGCCAGGGCGGCGATGTCGGCACGCAATACCGCTCGGCGATCTACACCTATTCGGATAGCCAGGCCGCGAAGGCGCAAGCTTCTCGCGCCGCGTATCAAGTGGCGTTGAGACAGGCCGGCATCGGCCAGATCACCACGGAGATCCGCCCGGCCCCGCCCTTTTTCTACGCCGAGGAATATCACCAGCAGTACCTCGCCAAGAACCCGGACGGATATTGCGGCCTCGGCGGCACCGGCGTCTCGTGTCCGACCGGCGTTGGCGTCAGTGCCTGATCAACCCGTTATGGAAGCTGGCTGACGCTGGCCCGCCCGGCTGCTAAGCGCTGGGCAGGGAGGACGCGCCGCATGGCCGCAACCGTCGACAATCTGGCCTCACACTACAGCTATCGCGTCATCCGCGGTTTTGCCGACGCGAACGGTGTGGAGGTTCCTTTCGATGCGGTCGGCGTCATTCGCCACATCGATATCAGCGATGACTGGACGCAGATCATAATCGACTGGGAGCAGGACGGGAAAACGGTGAAGCTTGTCTTCGCAATGAACGCGACAGACGGCCCGCGCAACAACCACATGCGCACCTATTTCGAGAAGGGCGAACTCTCGCTTCCGCCGCGCCCCGCTAAGCCGAAGCCTGAAACCGCGCCTGCCCCGTCGCCGGCTCCGGCTGCGGAGCCATCGGAAGATACCAGCCCCAGCGAACGCACGGTCGAGTGCGGCTGTCCCTCCGCCTTCCATCGAACCGTCTGGCCAGCCGCGCACCCCAGCGTGCACGCCTGCCTGCGCTGTGGCGCCGTGTCCGTCACCGAGCAGATTGGCGATGATGGTCGTTTCACGGGCAACGCCTGGACCGCCTGGCGCCCCATTCCCACGCCGGATGATGTCGTGAAATGGCTTGGCCGCTTCCCGCGCGCAAGGGTTGATCATGCCGGCGCCCCCTGGCGCTGGCCGATGTCAGCAACGCTCGTGCGCTATCCCATGCTGGTCTACCCCGCCAATGCGCGTGTGAAGGATCACGATGCACTCGCCGCGCTGGAACAACGCCTTCGCGAACAGCAGGCCGCCATGCCGCGCGCCCACCGCCTTGGCCGCGAGCTGATGGACATCCCTGCCCCGCCGCCCGGCGTGCCCGACGCGTTCAGCACTTTCGTCTTCGTTCAGCAAACCGGCGCGCTGCGCGAGAACGCCGACCCGGACAAGTTGCGCCACCATGCCCGCCTCATCAATCCGGCCTGCGAACTTGCGGCGGACCTGTTGCTGCGTCGCCCCGATGCCTATGGCCTGATGATGGGCTGGCTGGTGTCTTCCGATGGCGACACGTTCGATGCCGGCATCGCCATGCTGCGCGACGCGCGCCGCCTGTTCAGCGGGCCAGACGATCCGCGCCTTGCGCCCGAGATCCTGCGCATCATGGACGGCCTGCCGCTCGGCAAGCACAAGGATGTGCCCGACCGCGTCGAAAGCTGCGCGCGCTTCGAAGCACTCCTCGTCGCCGTCGCAGACCTGGGCGCGAACAGCCGCGCCATGCTGGACGGGCTGTCATCGCTCGCTCGCAAGATCGGCGGCAAGGACAGCTACACCGTCAACGCCATCCGCATGGTGGTCAACGAGCTCAACGGCATCGACAACAAGCCGCCGCAGTATCGCTGAAACCAGTCGCTAGCCGCGCATCCCCATCAGGCGCTTCGAGATGATCTCGTCCGCCTCGCGCATGATGCGGTCGATCAGCTCCTTCACCGTCGGGATATCGTGGATCAGGCCCGCGACCATGCCGCAGCTCCACGCGCCAGCTTCCATGTCGCCTTCGACCATCACCTTCGGATAGATGCCCGCCACCTCGTTGAGGATGTCCTCGAACTTGATGCCGGCGCCGAGCTGCTTTTCCTTCTCGAGGATTTTTGCGACGCCTGCATTGTTCAGCACCCGCTCGGTGTTGCGCAGCGGTCGCATGACAAGGCGCGTATCCAGCTCGCTCGCCTTCACCAGAGCGTCCTTCACGTTCTGGTGCACCGGCGCATCCTTCGTCGCGATGAAGCGCGTGCCCATGTTCATGCCTTCGGCGCCGAGCGCCAGAGCAGCAACAAGCGAACGCCCATCCGCCATGCCGCCGGAAGCGACGAACGGGATTTTCAGTTCTTCCGCCGCGCGCGGCAGAAGGATGAAGTTCGGCACATCGTCCTCGCCCGGGTGACCGCCGCATTCGAAGCCATCGACGCTTACGGCGTCACACCCGATCGCCTCTGCCTTCTTGGAATGGCGCACCGATGTGCACTTGTGGATCACCTTGACGCCCGCTTCCTTGAAGAAGGGCATGACCTGGCTGGGATTGTTCCCCGCCGTCTCGACGATCTTGATACCTTCCTCGATGATCGTGCGCACGAAGCCCGGATAGTCCGGCGGCGTCACGGCGGGAAGGAAAGTAAGGTTCACACCGAACGGCTTCTTCGTCATCTCGCGGCAACGGCGGATTTCCTTGCGCAGGCCTTCCGGGGTTTTCTGCGTCAGACCCGTGATGATCCCAAGACCGCCCGCTTCAGACACCGCAGCCGCCATCTCGGCAAAGCCGACATAATGCATGCCGCCCTGGATGATCGGGTGTTCGATGCCGAACAGTTCGGTGATGCGGGTTTTCATGGGCAGCGTCCTCCGGAATTTTCCCCATCAGGAAACCGCAAGCCAGACGCCGTCAAGACGTCTCATCTATCTCGTGCGTTCAGCCATCTATCTTGTGCGCTCAGAGAGGGGACGCGCGCCCTCGAACCACACCTGACGCGCGGGAACGCTGACCAGCTCCCGCTCGGGCCAGCGCAACGCCGTGAGCCTGCCGCCGAAACAGCAGCCCGTATCGATGCACCAGGTGTTGTTCACTGCCTGCACCTCCGGCGCCGCCACATGCCCGTAAACCACCGCAGCCTGCCCACGATAGTCCAGCGCCCAGTTGCGCCGCACCGGCGAGCCGAACCCGTCAACCTCGCCCGTCGTGTCACCGAACAGCGCAAACGATTTCACCTTGCCGCCCGACTGCCCGACCATCTCTTCCTTGAGGCCCGCATGCGCGACGACCAGCGCGCCGCCATCGAGCCACAGATAGATCGGCAGCCCCGCGAGAAACTTCCGCACCCGTCCATGGAAAGCCGGGTCTTCCCCGGCCATCTGGTCGGCCGACGCCTGCAGCCCATGGCCACGCGTGACGTTCGCGCCATTGATCCAGCGCGCGAACTTGTTGTCGTGATTGCCATCGACGCAAAGCGCAGTTCCCGCGTCCGCCATCGCCATCGCGATACGTAGAACATCCGGCGTGCGCGGCCCCCGATCCACCAGGTCGCCGACAAACACCAGCGTCCGTCCCTCAGGTGGCGTCACCTGCACATCGCCGCCTGACCACTGCACGTCGTAGCCCAGCAGGCCGAGCAATTCCTCAAGCTCGTCCGCGCAACCATGTACGTCGCCGATGATATCGAACGGGCCGGTCAGATCACGTCTGTCAAAGGTGGGTTTGTCGGACGGCATGCTTCTAACTATCGGCAGACCCATGGCTTGTCATTCCCGCTGTAGCGGCGAAGCCGCGAAGAGCGGGAACCCAGGGGCGACAGACACCAGCGCCTGCAGCCCCTGGGTTCCGGCTCACACGCTTTCGCGTGCGTCCGGAATGACAGTCGTGGGCGGATCGCTACGCCGCCCGCAGTCTGCGGAAGCGCGTGCCCGGCGCAGGAGGCGGTTCGGCGGCCCCGGCGAAGCACTGCGCCATGCTCATCCACTTGCGCGCGATGTGCCCGTGCACCTCCAGCTTCGTATCCGCCACGTTTCGGACCTGTGTCACGACCTGGCAGAACTCGGTCGCCGAACCCGTCACCGAATCAAGCGCGCCTTCCTCTCCCCACGTCCACACCGCGCCCGACGGCGCTGTCAGACGCACGAAGGGGACCGCCGGCGGGATCTCCATCTTCCGGACGAGATACGTCCACCCGAAGGTCTGTACGCCCAGGTGCGCGATGTTCTTGATGCGATCACTGTCCACCCGCTCGACGCCGAGATGATCGTACACCTCCTGTCCGTGCGCCCATGTCTCCATCAGACGCGCTGTGATCGACGAGCGCGCGCTCATGTCCGGCCCCGCCCATTTCAGGCGCGCCTTGGGATCGGCCTTGGCGAAAACGACTGCGACTTCCGCCGCCGTCGCCAGCCATGCAGCTCGCAGCGCCTGCCCGGATTCCGGCACGGCCTCGCGTTCAACGGCACGCATGCCGCCCGCCCCGGCGATCCGCCCGAGCAGCCGCACAAGCTCGCCCTCATCCGTCAGCTGAAGGCCGGCGGCGCGATTCCAGAAATGCAGGTGGCGCACGACATCGTTGAGTGTCCAGCCCTTGAACTGGGTCGCTTCATCGAATGCAGAATCGGGCAGCGGCGCGAGCAGGTTCGCCAGCGCGTTCGTCTCGGCCAGGAAGTCTGCCGCCTGTTCCATCGTTCCTACAGCGTCCGCGCGATGAGGATTTTCATCACTTCGTTGGTGCCGCCATAGATGCGCTGGATGCGGCTGTCGCGATACATGCGGCTGATCGGATATTCGTCCATGAAGCCGTATCCGCCGAACAGTTGCAGGCAGCGATCCACGATCTTGCCCTCGAGATCGGTGGTCCAGTACTTCGCCATCGACGCCGTCGCCGCATCCAGCTTGCCCTGCAGGTGCTGCCCGATGCAGTGGTTCACGAACACGCGCGCCACGGTCGCTTCGGTCTTGCATTCGGCGAGAACGAACTGCGTGTTCTGGAAATCCATCACGGCTTTGCCGAACGCCTTGCGCTCCTTCACATAGTCGATGGTCAGCTGCAGCGCGCGCTCGATGGTGGCGATGGCCTGCACCGCGATGTTGAGCCGCTCCTGCGGCAGCTGGCTCATCAGCTGGATGAAGCCCTGCCCCTCTTCCGTGCCGAGCAGGTTCTCGGCGGGGATCTTCACATCGTTGAAGAACAGCTCGGACGTGTCCTGTGCCGGTTGGCCCAGCTTGTTGAGATTGCGCCCGCGCTCAAAGCCCTCCGCGCCATCCGTCTCGACGAAAAGAAGCGACGTGCCTTTGGCGCCCTTGGTCGGATCGGTCTTGGCGACGACGCAGATCAGGTTCGCCATCTGGCCGTTGGTGATGAACGTCTTCGATCCGTTGATGACATAGCCGTTGCCGGACTTTTTCGCCGTCGTGCGGATGCCCTGCAGGTCAGATCCCGCGCCCGGCTCGGTCATCGCGATGGCCGAGATAAGCTCGCCAGACGCCATCTTCGGCAGCCAGCGCTTTTTCTGCTCCTCAGTGCCGTAGTGGAGGATGTACGGCATCACGATGGCGTTGTGCAGCGAGGCGCCGAAGCCATCGACGCCCTGCAGCCCCAGCTGCTCCATCAGGATTACTTCGTGGCGATAGTCGCCGCCCATGCCGCCGTATTCTTCCGGCGTGGAGAGGCCCAGCAGTCCCGCCTCCGCCGCCTCGGTCCACATGGCGCGCTCGACCACCTTGTCCTTGCGCCACTTGTCGACCCGCTCGGCCGGAGCGTTCTGTTCGAAGAACTTCGTCACCGAATCCTCGAACATGCGGATGTCCTCCTCCGCCATGAATTCGGGACGTTCGACGTTCAGCACAGACATGAGTGGCTCCGGCAGGTTCCGTGCGCGTCATCCAGCACAGAGCAGAGCAATCACGCAACTGGAACTTCTGGCACATGAAGTTGACCTAGCGTTCGCTAGGCTGCCGTCGGGGCATTTTGAGGTTGCCACAGGCGCACCCGCCGCCCTACCCATCCGTCAGCATGGAAGGACAGCGCTTGCACGATGTCGTCGCCCACTCGCCCAGCGTCTTTGACGTTGCCGCCATCCTGATCACCGCCGCGGCTATCCTTTCGTGGATCAACCACAAATTCCTCGGCCTGCCGTCCACGGTGGGCCTCGCCCTGATGGGGGCCATCGCCTCCCTGGTCGTGCTGGCGGTCGATGCCGCGACACCCAACTTCCTCATCGGCGAGGCGATCCGCCGGTTCATGGGCGGCATCGACTTCGAGACGACGCTCATGGACGGGATGCTGTCCTTCCTCCTGTTCGCCGGCGCGCTGCACGTTGATGTCGCCGACCTCCGCCGCCACTGGGTGCAGGTGGGGGTGCTCTCCACCGTGGGCGTTCTTGTCTCCACCGTGTTGATCGGCCTGGGCTTCAGCCTTGTCACCAGCTTTGCGGGCCTCGCAGTTCCCTTCATCTGGTGCCTTCTCTTCGGGGCGCTGATCAGCCCCACAGACCCGGTGGCCGTGCTTGGCGCGATGAAGAACTCGTCCACGCCGCGCGGCCTACAGGCCACCATCGCGGGAGAAAGCCTGTTCAACGATGGCGTCGGCGTTGTGGTGTTCAGCATTCTCGCGAGCGTCGCGATGGCGGGCGGCAACATCTCGGCGCCCGACGCCTTCCGCCTGTTCTTCATAGAAGCGCTAGGCGGCGCCGCCATGGGCCTCGCACTCGGCTATGTCGCCTATCTGGCGATGAAGGCGATAGACGATTATCCGGTCGAACTTCTTGTCACGCTTGCGCTCGTCATGGGCGGCTATGCGCTCTCCCAATACCTGCATGTCAGCGGGCCAGTTGCGATGGCTGTCGCGGGCCTGCTGATCGGCAATCGCGGCGTCTCCCACGCCATGAGCGACACGACCCGCACTCACGTAATCTCGTTCTGGGGTCTGGTAGACGAAGTGCTGAACGCGGTCCTCTTCCTGCTGATCGGCCTCGAAGGGA
This sequence comes from Hyphomonadaceae bacterium UBA7672, assembly GCA_002483135.1. GTDB lineage: Bacteria > Pseudomonadota > Alphaproteobacteria > Caulobacterales > Hyphomonadaceae > UBA7672. Next base: position 204,607 of record DLHI01000026.1, read on the forward strand.
TCATCCTCCTGGGCAATGTGCAGTTCCTGATCATAGGCGCCACAGCCATCCCGCTGGTCCTGGCAGCGCGGACGCTCTCTGCGGGAGCGCCCCTCCTGTTGTGGCGCAAATCGCTGCCCTTCGGGCAGACCATGCCGGTGATGGTATGGGGCGGCCTGCGCGGCGGCATATCCATCGCGCTTGCCCTGTCGCTCCCCGCAGGCCCCATGAAGGACCTTCTGGTGACGGCGACCTACATCGTCGTCCTGTTCTCCGTGCTGGTGCAGGGCTCCACCGTCAGCTACGTGATCGCCCGCGCAACTCCGGCAAAGTCTGCCTAGACCTGCACCACCCCCGGCGCCAGTTCCGCCGCGAACAGGGACGCCACCTCCGCCGCGCGATGCGCCTGCGTCTCGCGCTGGTTCACATATCCCTTGTCCGTGATCTCGCCTGCATCGAGCGAGGGCGGCGTGGTCAGCATACGGAACCGCCCCACGCGCCGCGACGACCCCGGCTGTGTGGCGTTGTAGGCCTTCAGCTTCTCCGCCACCAGCATCGTCAACGATCCAAACGCCTTGGCCATGTCGCCGCCAGCGGCCTGAGCCGCGGCCTGCATTGCCGCGGGCGATGGCCACAGCAGCGCGCCGATGAACTTCTTGTCCTGCCCGCAGATCACAGCGTCGAACACCAGCGGCGCACATGCGGCGACAATATCAGGCCGCAGCGTGCCCACCGACACCCAAGTTCCCGAATCCAGCTTGAAGTCTTCCGTCACGCGGCCATCGAACACCAGCCCCTTCTCGGGATGGTCCGGGTCCTCGAACCGGGCCGCGTCGCCGAGGCAGTAGAAGCCTTCCTCGTCGAACACCTGCGCGTTCTTCTCCGGCATGTTGAGATAGCCGCGCATCACCATCGGCCCTTTGACGCGCACCTCCATCTTCGCGCCCACGGGCGCAAGCTTCAGCGTCGTCCCCGGCAACGGCACGCCCACCATGCCCACTCGCTCGAGAATCCAGTGCGTCATCGTCACGCCCTGCGTCTCGGTTGCGCCATACATGGTCAGCAGCGGTATACGCATCCCCGTCGCCTCAACCGACAACTTCTGGATGCGCTCGTACACATCGTCCGACAGCGTCGCGCCGCCGTAGATGAACGCCCGCATGCGCGAGAACACCGCGTCGCGCAGCTCGGAATCAGCCTCCATCGCCTCCGCCAGCATGCCGAACGCGATCGGAGCCGAACCGAACGCCTGTGGCCGCACTTCCTTCAGGTTTGCGATGGTCGTCTGGAACAGCCCGGGCATCGGCCGCCCCTCGTCGATGTAAAACGTGCCGCCCAGCGACAGCACGTTGTTGAAGTTCACATTGCCGCCTGAGATATGACTCCACGGCATCCAGTCGAGCGCCTGCGGAATGTCCGAGTCCGGTTCAGCTTCGATGGCCGAACGCGCCGCGATCTGGGCGGTCATCTGTCCCTGGCTCTGCGGCGCAGGCTTCGGCATGCCGGTCGAGCCCGACGTGAACAGGTATTTGCCCACCGAGTCCGGGCCCAGCCACTGCATCGCCGTATCGACCAGTGAGGAAGGCTGCGTCTGCGCCAGCTTGGCGAACGCTTCGGACCCTTCCGATCCATCGGCGGAAATCACCGCTACGCCGTCAAGATCCAGCACAGCCAGCGCCTTGCGGAACGGGTCCATCGTCTGCACGAAGATCGCCTTGGGCTTCACCGCATTGAAGCAATGCTTCAGCTTCGCGAAGTCCGTCGACATGATCGAATATGCCTGCGAGATCGGCGTCGCCGGCGCGCCGATGCGCTGCGCCGACAGGCTCATCAGCGCATGCTCGATCGAATTGCCCGACAGGATCAGAAGCGGCGCATCCGGCCCCAGCCCGCGATCCAGCAACGCCTGCGCAATAGAGCGCGTGATCTTCGCAGCCTCGCCATAGGTCACTTCCCGCCATGGGCCATGATTGGGCGCCCGCTGCTTCAGCCAGGGGCGTTCAGGATGGGCGGCCGCCCGCTCATCCAGGATATGCGGGATGGACCGGGCCGCCGGCGGCACGGGCGTTCGCGAACGCAGATAGACAACGCCCCCCTCACCCCGCGTCACCTCGATGTCAGGCGCCTTGTAGGGCAGCGGCTTGAACGGCGCCTTGCCACCTGCATCTGCTGACATGGGTATTCCTCCGGTCGTTTCTTGGTTTACGGAAGCCTAACCACATTGCCGCGGACGTCAAAGCACCCGGCCCCGTTCTTGCTGCTGGCGAGCGCAGGAAGTGAAGGAAAACCCCTCACGCACATCGGCGGTTAGCGAAGATGTGACATCCCGAACCGAAGACGCCACAGAGCCCCATCGATGACCCTCGCCGCCGAACACGCCAGCCGCACCGAACAGAGCTCCGGCGCAGATAAGCCCCTGGCCTCCACCACGCGCCTGAAAGCGAACTTCGAACAGTTCGCAAGCGAAGTAGACAAGGCCGAGGCCCATCTCAAGGCCGGCCGCCTCGAGGAAGCCGCCCTCTCCGTCACGCTCGCGTCGGCCTTCGCGACCCAGAAACACTGCGGCGTCTTCGCCAGCGAGCGCATCGAGCGCATCCTGGGCGCCATATCGAAAACCCTGCCCGACCGCGCCGCCGTCCTCCCACGCGTCAAGGACCTCAAGGACGCTCGCCGTATCCTCCATGTCGCCACCGAACTCACCACGGTCGGCGGGCTCACGCGCATGCTGACGCGCTGGATCAACACCGACGCAGCCCGCCAGAACTCCGTCGCGCTGACGCGCTATCGTGGCGTCCTCCCGCAACAACTCGCTGACGCAGTCGCGCGCAGCGGCGGCGAGATCCACAAGCTCAACACAAAGCCTGGATCGCTGTTCGACTGGGCGCTCAACCTGCGCAAGCTCGCGCGCGGATACGATCTCGTGGTGATGCACATCCACTGCGAAGATACGATCCCCGTCATCGCCTTCGGGCCCAGCGAGACGCTGCCGCCCGTGCTGCTGCTTAACCATGCCGACCACATTTTCTGGATCGGCCCGAGCGTCAGCCACGCCGTGCTCAACCTGCGCGAGGCCGCCGCCGACATCACCATCAACCGGCGCGGCGTTGCGCCCGAGCGCAGCCTGATGCTGCCGACCCTGATCGACCCGCCCTCGCGCAAGATGAGCCGCAAGGAAGCGCGCGCCCTCCTCGGCATCGACGAGGATTCAGTCGTGATTATCTCCGTCGCCCGTGGCGCGAAGTATCGCCCGATCAACGGCGTCACCTACGCAAGCCGCTTTGTCGAAGTCCTCAAGGCAAATCCGAAGGCCCGGCTCTTCGTGGTCGGCTCCGGTTCCCCCGAAGACTGGAAGCCCGCCCAGGACCAGGTCCTGGGCCGCATCGTGGGCATGCCCGAGCAGCCCGATCCGTCGGCCTATTTCGAAGCGGCCGACATCTATGTCGACTCCTATCCCTTCTCGTCCTCGACGTCGCTCATGGAGGCGGCGGGATACGGCCTGCCGCTGCTGACCCTGTTCATGGCGCCGGATGAAGCGCGCCTTGTCGGCATCAATCACCTCGGCCTCGAAGGCGGTCTGGTGCAGGCGCGCACGACGGTTCAGTGGGAAGAGACGCTGAACCGACTGATCCGCGACCCAGCCTTCCGCACCTCGCAAAGCGAGGCCGCCACGAAAGCCGTCGCCATCGCACAACCCACCGAATGGCTTGGCTGGCTCGAACGGGCCTACCAGCAGGCGCTGGCCCTGCCTACTTTGCCGCCCCTCTCCGCCCCGATGCCTGGCAGCCCCGACACGCCGCGCTTTGGCGAACCCGACTGCCGGCATCAGGACATGTATGGTTCGCACACGCCGCTCAGCGAAATCGCGAAGGATCAGGTGGGCGCATTCAGCCTCCCCACGCGCTTCAAGCTCTGGCGCCGGTTCCGCCTCGATGGAAACATCAATGGCCACAGCGAAGCGGTCCGCCTGCTCCTGCCCGAATGGCTCAAACGTCGCTTGAAGCGTAGCGGCCAGCACTGAAGCGGCGGACCTTCGGTCAGCTGCGCAGGCGTTGATCAGAACGGCAGGCAAGCGAGTGCTTCCTGCCATCGAGCATCAATCCAGTTGAGACGCTGTTTGGCCCGACGCAGACATAAGCCCCGTACATGGAAAACCTTCGACCGCGGCGCCGTATTCGACGGGCTTCTGCGCATACCCCCAAGTGTCCAGCGGCCGCGATGACAACGGTGCGGCCCTTGGCTAGCGTGGTGTCGTGCGCCACTGAACCATAGCATGCAGAATCGGGGAAGAGGTGGGCTGGCGAGATCCTCATCAACAGCGAGCGGCGATTGATAAGGGCGCCACGCCCGGAAGATTTTGATCCGCTGTATCAGGTCGTTTTGTCCGATGCGGAGGTGATGCGCCTTGCATTTCAGGGTCAACTCTCCGATCAAGACCGGGCTTTCGACTTCTTCTCGAGCGTCCTTGATCACGACGCAACGGGCAGGAAGCCTGGCATACTGATCGAACGCTCAACGAATGATGTGATTGGCTTCGCCGGACCGCTCTTGTGCTCGGTTCTCGGCGCGCCGGACTACGAGATCGGCTTCGTCCTCGCGCGACGCACCTGGGGCCACGGTTATGCATCCGAAATCGGGCGCGCCCAGATCGAATATGGCTTCACGACATTGAAGCTTGATCGCGTGCTGGCGCAGGTGTCTCCTGAAAATGCAGCCTCGATATGTGTTCTGGAACGCCTGGGAATGCAGCTGTGCAGCACAACTGAAACTTCCGGTCGGGGCGTCCGGTTGGTCTACGCAATCGACCAGTCGAGCTAGACACGACTGCCATCCCTGCAAGCTGTTCGGAAGGTCGTTCGGCCGAAAGCGCGAGCGTCTGCTTCCGGCGATATCAGGCAGTAGCGGACGACAGTATGGGAACGGCGGGACCAGGGCGACCCGGCCGGTTGCGCGACTGCGGCCATTCGAGCATTCATGGCCCAAAGCGGACGCTCGGCGATACGGACAGCAAGCTATTGCATGTCGGCTACAGGCACGCCCTCGCTGTTCGCCACCTCAATCATCTGACGCAGCCAATCCTCGAAAAACAAACCTCTTCGCGCGCCGCCTCGCTAGGTTTGTTGGCGGCCACATCGCCAAGTAAGTTTCGAGCGTCCTCCCACGAAATCGGCGTCCTGGGGCCTGAAAGCACGCCGTAGCTTGCGGGTCTTTTCGATGGATCACCATCTATGATGACAGGCGCGAGGTGTTGCGGAGGAGCGAACAGTCCGCCTTGTTCTGTATACTTGACCGGCACGAACAGGACGTACCGATGGCCGGTCGAGTCCAAAAAAGTCGCTGCAAATGAGCCGCCGTCACGGATCATTTCCACGTCCTCCGTTTGGCTCACTTTCGGCAGCATCCCTGTTCCCTCTCGCAACCGACCGGCGCAGCCAGGCATTTTTGGGTTGAGCGGGCAACGCCCGCTTCCGGCCAATATCACGCTCCGCCGGGCGCTAACATGCGCGTCCAAATCCAGCGCCCCTCAGGCGCGGCCAGCGCCACGTGTTGCGCAGAAGAGTGCCTTGTACGGACTGACGTAAGGCGTCCGCGACGGTTGTCGGGCAGCCGAGCTGTGGACCGTCCTCCCGTTGAACGATCGACCATTGCGCCTTCGCTCAACTAGTGCGCTCTTGGGCGCTCGCCCGTCGTTCGGCCGGGAGTTTGGGAGCGTCCAAGATGACATTCGCCCGGCTTCGGTTTGCTGTCTTCGTCATCATCGTGCTGGTCCTGCCAGCGGGATTGATGGCGACGGCTGATCCTCAACTCATCGACCTCGGCAAGCTGGTGATGATCCTGAGCCCCGCAGTCGCAGGCTTGGCTCTTTCTGCCGAGCGATGGAATCGTGGATCGGGCGCGTCCTGGGGATGGGTACTAGGCGCCGCCGCCATAACGCTTCTCATCGCGCTCGGCGCCTTGGGAGTCGCCGTTGCCGTGGGCGCCGCGAGCTTCCGGATACAGGACGCTCCGCTGGATGCGATCATTGGATCGGCGGGAGGGTCCGCAGTTACAAGCGTGCTCGAAGAACTGGGCTGGGCCGGCGGTGGTCTCACCCTCGCGATCGCGGCGTGGGGAAGACGTTGGGGCGTGCTGATCCTCGGGCTGGTCTGGGCCGCCTGGCACCTTGTTCCCGTGGCGCTGAAGGTTGGTCTGTTCCCCTATCTGGAGGCAGCATCCCCGTTGATGATTGCCGCGTTCATCGCCTCGTGCCTGATCTATCGTGAGCTTCTCACCTTGCTGAAAGAGAGATCAGGCACGTGGCTTGGCGCGGCTGCCGGACATGCCGCCCCGAACGTCCTGCTTGCCGGCCTGCTTGCAGCCGGAGTTGGCCTGTCTGATCGTCCGGAAGACTGGCCGTTCTTTCCTGCGCCAGGCGGATTGGTGTTTCCGCTGCTGGCTCTCGCCGCACTGTTGGTGCTGCACCGGACCAGAAAAGTGGCGACGCAAGTCGTTTAGCGCGCCAATGATCGGTTTTCGTTGAATCCAGCGCCCCTCAGGCGCGGCGCGCGCCGTCCGGAGTCGCGCCCGAATGCAGGCGCATCGCGCGCAGCAGAGCGCGGCGAACGGAGCGGTCGGTCGCCGTATGGCGGATCATGCGCGAGGGAAAGGTCGTGAAGGCGAGCCAGAAGGCGCGTAAGGCGACACCGCGATGGCCAGCCTCGACCTGTGATTTTCCCGTTTCCACGAAATACGAATAGTACGTCTCGACCGCGCCGAAATACGACCGCACGACACTCACCGGCGACTTCCAGCGTTTGAGGTTCGAGCGCAGATGGCGCAGGAAGATCTTGCGCGTGTAGCCCACGCGCGTCTTCTGCAGCTTGTCCGACGAGCCCGGCGGACGGCCGCGGAACAGAACGCAGCGCGCGTCCACAAAGCCGATCCGGTATTCGCGCGCGATACGCAACTGCCAGTCCCAGTCGCTGTCGCCGATCAACGTCTCGTCCATCAGGCCGATCTTGCGCGCGATGTCGCCGCGCACGACGGTCGCGCCGACTTGCGGAAAATAGCCGCTCATCATCATGCGAAAAACATCGCCGTCAGCGGGCGGCACTGCTTTCCATTGTTGGTCTTCAGGCAGCTGGACGAGCTTGTCGTCTGCAAACACGACCTGGCCAAACACGGCCGCCATGTCCGGATCGGCGTCGAGCATGGCAATGTGCGGGCGCACGTGATCGGGCAACCAGACGTCGTCGTCATCCAGCAGCGCGACGAACTCGCCGGTCATCCGTTTCAGCGCGAGATTGCGCGCCGCCGGGCAGCCATAGACGTCGGTGTGATCATAGATGCCGCCGAACTCCGCCACCACGCCCGGCGTTTCCGGCGTCGTGCCATTGTCGCCGACGAGGATCTCGAATTTCAGGTCCGGCCCTTCGAGCGCGCGAATGCTCGCCAGCGCCGCGCGCAGCGTGTCGGGGCGGTTTCGCGTGCCGATGATGACGGAGACGAGGCGCGGTTGAGCGGCGGTCATCAGACCCACTCCTCCCAGCGATCGAACTTACCCTGCAGCAGCGACTTGAAGATGCGATCACCGTCGAACTTGCTGATGAAGGTGCGCGGGATTGTGCCCGTTGGCCGCGTCTCTTCGGCCTGGGCGTAGATCACATCGTAGCCCGCATCCTTCGCGGCCTTCATCGACATGTCCTTCCAGTTCATCGACTGGCCAAGCGGGATGGCGAAGGTCGGGGGGGCATAGCCAAGCCGGCGCTGGAACAGGTCGCGCGAGCCGGCAAGCTCATCGACCATCTGCGCGAACTCGATCTTTCCAAAGTCCGGGTGCGTGGCCGAATGGCTGCCCATCTCGGCGCCGTCCGCCATCAGCTTCTCGACATCATGCCAGTTGAGGCACTTCTCCTTTGCCCAGTCGACCTTCTGGTCAGTCCACTCGGACACCGGGAAAAAGGTCCAGGGAAGATTGTAATCCTTGAGGATGGGCGCGGCGTTGGTCAGCACGCTCTTCATGCCGTCGTCGAACGTGATGGCGAGGTCTTTCGGGCCTCCGCCCGTCTTCACGATCTGCGACGCCGGAACGAAGCGATAGCCTGCGTTGAGCGCCAGCTCGATATGGCGGCGGAACATGCTGGGCGTGACGTCGTTCACGCCCCACTCTTCCTGCCCGATCGTGTGATAGCAGAGGATGCGGCCGATATAGCGCTTACGCGACCGCCCGACGCGCGCGAGCACGTGCCGTTCGCAACACATCCGCATGGATGCGAACTTCGCGCGGTCGATGCCGGCGGATCGCGCGATGTATTTGAGCGCAGTTCTCACATCATGCCCGCTGTGGGGCCCGCCTGACAGGGGGCGAACCAATCCCGTTGCCTTAGCGCGAGCAAGCTACATGCCATTGCCGGCGGGCGGCGTTAACCACGTTCACCCAGAGCCAGAGCCCGGCCTACCCACTCGCCCCGCCGGGGAGCGTCCGCGACAGCCAGCGGCGCATCGGGGCGTCATACGTATGGTGAAGGAAAGCCGCCGCTCCGCCCGCCATCAGGACAATCGCAGCCACAATTCCCCAGCCCGGCAGCGTGATCGAGGCGGCCGCCGCAACAATATAGAGCAGTCCCAGCAACGGCACGTGCAGGACATAGACACCATACGACATGGCGCCGAGCGTGCCGCACACGCTCTCGACCCAGCCTGCAACCTTCGCCTGCGAGGCGAGCGTGACCAGCAGCGGCATCGCCACAATCGCCACCGCCGCATCATACCCCGCCCGCCATTCTGCAGGAACCGGCGCCATGATCACCGCCACAAAAGCCAGCACGGGAATCACCGCCGGAATCCCCGGCACCTTCCATGCCCCGCGCATCCGGTGGATCGCCACCCCGGCAAAGAAGTCGAACACAACCCGCGCCAGCCCGGCATCGAAATGGCTCCACAACCACCCCGGCCCGCCCACGCCCTGATGCCGCATCTCGGTAAACGCCACCGCCACCGCTCCCGCCACCAGGATCACCCCCAGCATCCAGCGGTTCAGAAACCGCGCGATCAGCCCGTAGATGAAATTGACCACGAGTTCGAAGAACAGCGACCAGGCTGGCCCGTTGAACGGGAACAGCTGCCCGCCGCCAAAATCATAGATCGGCGGCGCCGGCAGGAAGAGTAGCCCGAACAGAACGAACACGCCGACCTGCCCGATCGGCGTCGCGTCCCACCCGCGCACCACCCCCAGCAGAACCAGCGACACGCCAATCATCAGCCCGGCCAGGTACAGCGGATAAAGCCGTATCACCCGCGCCCGCATGAAGCTCAGCGCCGACCACCCGCCCTCCAGCCGCCGCCCGTAGGCATGCGCCAGCACAAAGCCGGACAGGACAAAGAAGAAATCCACGGCCAGGTATCGCCCCGGTATCAACTCCCCCAGGAAGTTCGGTGGCGTGTGATCGAGAATGACCGCAAACGCCGCGATCCCCCGCAGCCCGTCGAGCAGCGCAAAGCGCTCCGTCCCCGCAGCCGCGCGCGGCGCTTCATTCCGATTCAGCGGTAATGCCGTCATCTTCTGTTCCGCCCCGGCCACACCCGATGCATCGGGCAGGCCACCGCCTCCAATATAGCTTGCGGACCCGGCGTCCGCCTGTATTCATCCCCCTCGCGACAGGTTCCCCCAAAAGGGGATTCAAAGGGAACCGGGACAAGAGCCCGGGCTGCCCCCGCAACTGTAAGCGGCGAGCGGCGCACCGAAAGCCACTGGGAGCTTCTTCGGAAGTAACTGGGAAGGCGGTGCGTTCGCGCTGACCCGCAAGCCAGGAGACCTGCCTGTCGCTGTCGTCTTTCGGCGATCCGGGGATGGATCGTACGAACGGAAACTATTTCCGGCTGGCGACGTCTTCGGACCGTGTCCCTCCGGCAATCCCGCCGTGCGGGATCACGGTCTCCAACCTGTTGGAGACGTCTTTTGAAACTGAACTCACCAAACGCCTGGCTTCTGTCTGCAAGCAGCCTCGCCCTCGCCGCCTTCCCCCTCGCCGCACACGCGCAGGACAAGCCCGACTCACGCGACACCATCATCGTCACTGGCACGCTGACCCCCATCGCCGAGGAAAAACTCGGACAGACCATCACCGTCATCTCCTCCGAACTGATCGAGGACCAGGGCTACAATTTTGTGCCCGACGTGCTGCGCCAGGCTCCCGGCGCCGCTGTCAGCCAGATGGGCGCCCCCGGCGCCCTGACCCAGGTCCGCATCCGCGGCGCGGAAGCCAACCACACGCTCGTCCTCCTCGACGGCATCGACATCTCGAGCCCGGACCAGAACGAGACAGACTTCTCGACGCTGACCACCGCCGGCCTCGACCGCATCGAATTCCTGCGCGGACCGCAGAGCGGCCTCTACGGCTCAAACGCGCTCGCCGGCGTCGTCAACCTCGTCTCACGGCGCGAAATGGACGGACATTACATCAACGCCTCCGCCGAACTCGGCGCCTTCGAGACCATGGACATCGAAGCCAGCGCCGGCATCGGCAATGGCGATGCCTATGCCTCGATCAGCCTCAACCATCTCGCTTCGGAAGGCTATGACACCTCGCCCGACCAGACCGCCAATGGCGTCCCCGCCGTCGGCGTTGGCGCACAGGCCGGCGACAAGGAAGGCACGGCCATCACCACGATCAACGGCCGCGCCGGTATGAAGCTGTCGAATGAGCTGCGCGTGAATGGCGTCGTGCGCTACATGACCGCTAAATCGGAACTTGACGGCCAAGCCTATGGCTTCCCCATCGCGGGCCGCACCTATGACGACCCCAGCCGCACCAACCAAGAGCAACTCGTCATCGGCGCGTCGGCGACCTTCGACCCCTGGGACGGCGCGTGGGAAACCGTGGTCTCGCTCTCCCATGTCGACGCCAGCCGCCGTAATCTGCTGACGGATTTCCCGTTCCTCGTTGGCCCGCCCGTTCCCTCGCCCGCCGACCTCCTGCTCGTCCCCACGTACACCAGCGGCACGGACTCGTCGCGCTTCACTGCAGCGATCCAGTCAACCTATGCGTTCGGCGATGAAGGCTTCGCCAGCTTCCTCACCGGCTTTGCCGAGCACGAGACCGAAACCTATGAGGACGCCTTCTCGGTCCGCGACGAGGAGCGCGCGCTGAACGCCTTCGGCCTGCAGTATCGCGCCGAGATCGCCAGCCAGCTCTATCTTTCGGCCACCGTCCGCCACGACGACAATGACCAGTTCCAGGACGTCGATACGTGGAGCGTTTCGGGCGCATGGTCGATCCCGGGCACGGGAACGCGCCTGCATACCTCTGCCGGCACCGGCGTCACCAACCCCACCTTCATAGAGCAGTTCGGCTTCGATCCCTCGACCTTCATCGGCAATGCCGACCTCGTGCCGGAAGAAGCGCTCGGCTGGGATGCGGGCGTCGAACAGACCCTGTTCGACGACAAGCTTACGCTCGATCTCACCTACTTCTCTTCGGACCTCGAGAACGAGATCTACACAGCCTTCCTGCCGGGCTTCCTGACCACGGCCCTCAACAGCGACAGCGACAGCGATCGCTCGGGCTGGGAGGTCACCGTCTATGCCGATCCAACCGATGACATCTCGCTCTACGGATCGTACACGAAGCTCGACGCGTCCGAACCCGCAGGCATCGAAATCCGTCGCCCCGAACAGACCGCATCGCTGGACGCGAGCTGGAACGTCTTCGGCGGGCCGGTGCAGCTTAACCTCGGCGTATCCTACACGGGCGAGTCGACTGACACCGACTTTGGCACGTTCATGCGCACGCCGATCGACCCGTGGACGCTCGTCCGCTTCGGCGCCTCCTGGCAGGTCTCCGACACGCTCGAAGTCTACGGCCGCGTCGAGAACCTGCTGGATGAGGAATACGAGGAGGTGATCGGCTACCTTGGCGCGCCTCAGGGCGTCTACTTCGGCATCCGCTTCCGCGAGGATACAACGAAGTGAAACAGCGCTGGCTTCAAATGCTGGCCGAAAGGACGCGCGACGCGAGCGGGCGCACATCGGGGCGCCCCCTCCGTCTCGCGACGAAAGCGTCGCGATCCACCTCCCCCAGTCGCGTGGCGACTGGGGGAGGCAAGAGGCGCCTTGTCTCCCTCACTTGCAACGCAAGTGGGGGAGGTGGCGCGCCGCGTCTTCGCGGCGTGACGGAGGGGGTCTCCCTTTTGGTCACACTTCTCGCCACCCTCCTGATCGCGGTCTCCCCCGCTCACGCCCAGACCAAACCCCAGCGCATCGTCTCGATGAATCTCTGCACCGACGAGCTGCTGATGCGCATCGTCGATCCTTCCCGCATTGCCGCGATCACCTATCTCTCGCGCCAGCCGGTCAACGCCCCGCTTGGCCTCGATCACATTTCCGCAACGCTCCCGGTAAACCACGGGCTTGCGGAAGAGGTGATCAAGCTCGACCCTGATCTCATCCTGGCCGGACAGTTCGCGGCCACCACAGCCACGACCCTGCTCACCCGCCTCGGCTATCGCGTCGAAACCTTCGCGCCCGAGAACAGCTTTGCCGACATGCGCGCGAACATCCTTCGCCTCGGCGAACTCGTCGGCGAGCCCGCGCGCGCGCAAGCCGTGCTTGCGGATTTCGATGCGCGCCTTGCTGCCCTTCAGGCCCAGCTCCCCCCGGGAGAAAAGCCGGTCTTCGCCGATATCGGCGTCAACAACTACATCGCCGGGGCCAACACGCTCTATACAGAGGTCGTCAACGCTGGCGGCTATCGCACGCTCGGCCAGGCGCTTGGCTTCGAAGGCTTCCGCAACGTGCCGCTCGAACTCATCCTCACGGTACGTCCGGCGCTCATCTCCACTGCAACGCCGTGGACTTCGCCGCCGTCGATGTCGACGATGTCACTCGGCCACCCTGCCCTGCGCGCGCTCGTTGAACGTACGCCCCACATCACCATCCCCGAACGCTACACCACCTGCGGCGCGCCCAGTATGCTCGGCGCGGTCGAACTGCTGGTCGAAGCGCGGAAGGCGGGTCAACAATGACCCGCGCGCCCATCCCCTACCTCCTTCTCCTGACGCTTCTTGCGTTGCTCTGCGCCGCGCTCGGCGCGGTCTCTCTACTCATTGGTCCGGGCGGCGGCCCCGCTGAAATCTCCGCGATGATCGCGCGCGGCGATGCTGACATGGCGTGGATGATGGTTGGCGAAGTCCGCCTGCCGCGAACCCTGCTGGCGCTGACTGTAGGCGCTACGCTCGGCATGGCGGGCGCGGCGCTGCAAGGCCTGCTTCGCAATCCGCTCGCCGATCCCGGCGTCGTCGGCGTGACCACGTCGGCCTCGCTCGGCGCGGTCGTTGCGCTCTACACGGGCGCCTCGATGGCCTTCCCGCTCGCCCTTCCCGTTATGGGTATCGCCGGCGCTCTCTTCAGTGCGCTTGTCCTGCTCGCGCTCGCCCGGCGCGGCGGCATGCTGACGCTCGTGCTTGCTGGCGTTGCGATCTCGAGTCTGTGCGCCGCCCTCATGTCGCTGGCGCTCAATTTGTCGCCAAACCCTTATGCCGCAGCCGAAATCATGTTCTGGTTGATGGGCTCCGTCACCGACCGCTCGATGGATCACGTCGCGCTCGCGGCGCCGCTGATGGCGCTTGGCGCGATCATGTTGTTGCTCGCTGCCCGCGCGCTCAACGCACTCAGCCTCGGCGAGGAAACTGCGGCAAGCCTTGGCGTCAGCCTCCCCCGCACGCGCGCCCTCGTCATCGGCGGCGCGTCCATCGGCGTCGGGGCGGGCACGGCTGTGTGCGGCGGCATTGGCTTCATCGGGCTCGTTGTGCCGCACCTGTTGCGACCGCTCGTAGGTCACACGCCCAGCCGCCTGCTCGCCGCCAGCGCGCTGGGCGGCGCCGCGCTGCTGATGGCGGCCGACATTCTCGTTCGCCTGCTGCCCACCGGCATTGAGCTCAAGCTTGGCGTCGTTACATCGCTGGTGGGCGCGCCCTTCTTTCTCTGGCTCATCTTCCGCGCCCGCACGGAGCTTGAGACATGAAGCTCGAAGCAAGGAACGTCACCGTCTCCGCGCGCGGCCGCGCCATCGTCGACGATGCCCGCCTGTCGCTTGCGCCCGGAGAACTCGTTGGCCTCATCGGTCCGAACGGCGCAGGCAAGTCCACGCTGCTGCGCGCCCTGCTTGGCGCCACAACACGCGACGCAGGAACCGTTACGCTCAACGGCACAGACCTCGCTTCATTGCCGGCGCAGGCTCGCGCCCGCGCCATCGCCTTCCTGCCGCAGGACCGCCGCGTCGAATGGCGGCTCACCGCGCATGATGTCGTGATGCTCGGCCGTTATCCGCATCAGGCTGGCTTCGGCGGCCCCACGCCCGCAGACCGTGAAGCCGTCGCCCGCGCCATCGCCGCGGTTGAAGGCGAAGCCCTGCTCGACCGCCCGGTGTCGGTCCTCTCCGGCGGCGAGCGGACGCGCATTCTGCTCGCCCGCGCCCTCGCGGTGGAGGCGCCCCTCCTGCTGGCCGACGAACCCATCGCCGCGCTGGACCCCTACCACCAGCTACACGTGATGGAGATCCTGCAGGCCCGCGCCCGTTCCGGCGTCGGCGTACTGGCCGTCATCCACGACCTTGCTCTCGCCGCCCGCTTCATGGACCGCCTGATTCTGATGAATGCCGGCAGGGTCATCGCCAACGGCCCGCCCGCATCGGTCCTCACCCCGGAAAACCTGGCACAGGCATACCGCATCGCCGGAACACCCCCGGCCCGCATACCTTCCCTAACGTCATTCATACCCTAATAGCTGTCGCAATCGTGACCCTCGCAGACGTACCCGTCGGTTTCCGCGAACGGGCGCCTGTAGTAATGTGAGTTACAAGATCGCGCCGAGCGAGTGCGCGACGGCTGGAGATACAACCTCATGAAGTTCAAGCTGCTGGCCTCAACCATGGCCGCCGCCGTACTGGGCGTCGCCGCAATCGCGGGCGTTTCGGCCATCGCTGCACCCTCGCCCGCCACGGTGACGGTTCCCGCCAAGGCCGACAATTTCCAGCTGACCGACCAGACGCGCCTTGCGCACGAGCTGCACTATTTCCGCGACGCCAAGGCCATCGTGATCATGAGCCAGCTGAACGGCTCGGCCGCCTCGCGCGCCGCCGCCGCCGAACTCGAAAAGCTGCAGGCCGCCTACAAGGCCAAAGGCGTGCTGTTCTACATGCTCAACTCCGCCGCCACGCGCGACGCCGTCGCCGCCGAAGCCAAGGCGCAGGGCTATGACATCCCCGTGCTGGTCGACGAACTGCAACTCGTCGGCGAATCGCTGGGCATCCAGCGCGAAGGCGAGGTCTTCGTGATCACGCCGAAGGACGGTTTCGCCATCGCCTATCACGGCCCGCTCGCCGCTGACGGCAAGGCTTACACGGCCGACGCGATCAACGCGATCCTGGCGGGTAATCCCGTGGCCGCGGCCCGCGTCGAAGTGAAATCCGGCGCCGAGATCGCCTTCCCCGAGCGTGGCAAGGCGCAGGAACACGCTAACATCTCTTACTCGAAAGAGATCGCGCCGATCCTCCAGGCCAAGTGCGTCACCTGCCACCAGAAGGGCGGCATCGCTCCCTTCGCGATGGACAGCTACGACGTGATCAAGACCTTTGCGCCGATGATCCGCGAGTCGGTGCGCGCCGAGCGCATGCCTCCCTACTTCGCCGATCCGCACATCGGAAAGTTCCAGAACGACCAGGCGCTGACGCCTGATCAGACCCGGACGCTGATCCACTGGCTCGAAGCCGGCGCGCCGCGTGGCGCCGGCCGTGACGTGCTCAAGGAAGAAGCCGGCGAAGCCCCGGAATGGCCCGCCTTCCTCGGCAAGCCCGACGTGATCGTGGACCTCCCTGCCTTCGACGTGCCGGCCACCGGCATTGTCGAGTACCAGAACCAGCGCGTCGACAACCCGTTCAAGGAAGACGCCTGGCTACGCGCCATCTCGATCAAGCCGGGTGACCGGACGGTGCTGCACCACGTGATCTCGAACCACGTTCCGGATCGCACCAAGCCGCCCGCACGCATTCCGGGCGGATCGGTGGGCTCGTATACGCCCGGCGCCGAAGCCCAGGTGATCGCGGCAGGCGCTGGCGCGCCTGTCCCCGGCGGCGGCAAGCTGAACTTCCAGATGCACTACACGACAACTGGCAAGGCCTCGACCGACCGCACGCAGGTCGGCTTCTACGTGCTGAAGACCCCGCCGGAATTCATCAAGCGCTCGACGGTCATCTTCGACCTCGGCCTGATGATCCCGGCTGGCGAAGCGCGCCACAAGGAAGTCGCCTACGTCACCATGCCGGCCGACGCCTATCTCTATACGCTGTATCCGCACGCTCACTATCGCGGCTACCACGTCGAGCTGCTGCAGAAGGATGCGGACGGCAAGGAGACCATGCTGCTGTCGCTGCCGAAGTACGACTTCAACTGGCAGCGCGACTACGATCCGGTGGAGCCGATCCTCGTCCGCAAGGGCACCAAGCTGATCGCGACGTGGGTGTTCGACAACTCGACGAACAACCGCGCCAACCCGAACCCGAAAATCCCCGTCATGACCGGCGAGCAATCGCACCAGGAGATGATGTATTTCCGGATCAACTATCGCTGGGCCGACGAGACTGTCTCGAACATCCGCAACGATCTCGAACAGCAGATGCGCGCCGGCATGATGTTCGGCATGATCGACGACAACTATGACGGCCTGATCCAGCGCGAAGAGCTGAAAGGCATGATGTCGTCGCTGAAGCCCCGCTTCGACGCTCTCGACGTCGACAAGTCGGGCGGGCTCGACCCGGCTGAGATGGGCGCAAGCGGCATGGGCGCCATGATGCCCCGCGGCGAGGACTTCGACCTCTAGTCTCGGGACCTCTAACCCCGGAAACACGGGGAGGAAACGGAAAGGCCGGAGCGAAAGCTCCGGCCTTTTTTGTCGATTGACATAAAGCGCCACTATCGGCGCGTAAATTCACTATTCTCGTATTAAGCGCCATATTAGTCTCCTTGTGGAATTTATACTAAGCGTCATTTTTGGCTCTTTATATTGATTTTCAGATATTGAGCGCCATATATGGCTCGTTATGAAAATCACCAACCAAACTTCGGATGACGCTGTTCTGGACGAGCTTGGCCGGCGCTTGGCTGAAACCCGTATCGGCCGCCGGATCGAACAGGCCGAGCTTGCTGACCTGGCAGGACTGTCGCGGCGCACCATCGTCCGCCTCGAGACCGGCGAGGGCGGGCAGCTGGCAAGCGTCATCCGATACTTGCGCGCCCTCGATCGCCTCGACGTCCTCGACACCGCGATTCCCGAGACGCCGCCGAACCCCATCGACCTGCTAGAACGGCGCGGCAAGCAGCGACAGCGCGTGCGCCGCCGGCAGGGCCTGCCCGACACCCGGTCCGGCCCGGGCGGCTGGACCTGGGGCGACGAGACATGACGCCCACCGTCGCCGAGGTTCGCATGTGGGGCACCCGCATCGGCGCCGTGTCGCTGGAGGACGGCGCAGATGTCGCCGCATTCGCCTACGACCCTGCCTTCATCGGCAGCGGCATAGAGCCAAGCCCCCTGATGATGCCGCTGGGCCCGAACGTGTTTACCTTCCCCAGCCTTAGCCGCCAGAGCTTTCATGGCCTGCCCGGCATGCTGGCCGATGCGCTGCCGGACAAGTACGGCAACACGCTGATCGATGCGTGGCTTGCAACGCAGGGACGCACGCCCGAAAGCTTCAACGCCATCGAGCGCCTTTGCTACACGGGCACGCGCGGCATGGGCGCGCTGGAATTTTCTCCCGCAACCGGTCCGCTTTTCCGCTCCAGCGCGAAGATCGAGATCAACACGCTGGTCGAGCTCGCCTCCCAAGTGCTGACACAGCGCCACGACCTGAAGGCGTCGTTCGCGGACGAGCGCAAGGCGGCGGCGCTGCGCTACATCCTGCAGGTCGGGACATCCGCGGGCGGCGCGCGCGCAAAGGCCGTGATCGCGTGGAATGCGCGGACGGGCGAAGTGCGTTCGGGCCAGATCGATGCGGGGCCAGGCTTCGACTACTGGCTGCTCAAGTTCGACGGCGTGCAGAACAACCGCGACAAGGAGCTAGCCGACCCCGGCGGATACGGCGTGGTCGAATTCGTCTACTCCCAGCTCGCAAGGCGCGCGGGCATAGCCATGAGCGATTGCCGCCTGATGGAGGAAGGCGGGCGACGGCACTTCATGACGAAGCGCTTCGACCGCCTGCCTGATGGCCGCAAGCTGCACATGCAGTCGCTGGCCGCCATCGCGCACTTCGATTTCAACGATCCGAACGCCCATTCCTACGAACAGGCGATGTTCACGATGCGCCGGCTCGGCCTACCCCTCCCTCTTGTGGAAGAGCAGTTCAGGCGCATGACGTTCAACATCGTCGCGCGTAACCAGGACGACCACGTCAAGAACATCGCCTTCCTGATGGACCGGCGCGGCGCATGGACGCTGGCGCCGGCATTCGACATCACATGGAGCTACAATCCAGAGGGTGCCTGGACATCGCGCCACCAGATGTCGATGAACGCAAAGCGCGAAGGCTTCACGCTGGACGATTTCATCGCCTGCGGAAAATCGGTCTCGCTGTCGACTGCGCGCGTGAAGGCGATCCTGCGCGAAGTCACCGAGGCCGTATCACACTGGCCGAAGGCTGCCGAAGAAGCTGGCGTGGACCGAACATGGCGCGACCTGATCACGCCGACCCTGCGCCTCGATATCGCGTGAAACCCATTCCGAGGCTGGTGGGCGGTACAGGGATCGAACCTGTGACCCCTACCATGTCAAGGTAGTGCTCTACCGCTGAGCTAACCGCCCCTTCCAGTCTGGAAGGCCAGCCTTGGATCGTACCCCGGAATGCGGTCGCCGGGTGCGAGGCGGGTCTAATGCCCCCAAGCTGCGGGAAGGTCAATGGACTGGCGCAAACGTGCGATTGGCAGTCGCAGGGGGCCCTTTCTCAGGCCGTCCGTCTCAGGCCTTCCGTCTCAGGCCGCCATCACCCGTTCAACCTCGTCCACCAGTTCGCGCAGGTGGAAGGGCTTGGACAGGACCTTGGCGCCGGAGGGCTGGATCCCACCATTCGAGAGGGCGACCCCGGCAAAGCCGGTGATGAAGACGATCTTCATGGCCGGGTCGAGTTCTGCGCCCCGCCGCGCCAGTTCGATGCCATCGAGCCCGGGCATGACGATGTCGGTGAGCAGGAGGTCGAACACTTCGCGTTCGAGCGCCTTCAGGGCCGTGCGGCCCTCATCGAAATCCTTCACGACATGGCCGGCGCGCTTCAGCGCGTTGACGAGAAAGCCCCTGAGGCTGTCATCGTCTTCAGCAAGGAGAATCTTGGCCATGGCGTCCGGGACCTCGACCCAGCGGGTTCAATCGTACGATTTGTGAGGCGTCGTGGTAAAGCAGGGATAAAGACGCCTTGACCGGGCGTGGGGCTCCGAAAATATGTCGCGATGTTTCCTGGCATGACGCTCCTGTCCGATTTCCTGGCGAAAGGCGCGGAAAGCGGCCTTTACAAGGGTTCGGACGCCGTGCCCGACGGGGCGTCGCTGGCCTTTTCGATCGAGGAGCCGGTGGCGGTGGTCTCGCCGGCCGTTTTCGCCTCCCCCCATTCCGGACGGCTGTATCCCAAGGGTTTTCTCGAATCAGCACGCGCCAGCATGCTGGACCTGCGGCGTATCGAGGACGCCTATGTCGACCGCCTGCTGGCCGATGTGCACGCCTCGGGCGCGCCTGTGATCTGCGGACTGGTGGCGCGGGGGTATGTCGATCTCAACCGGGCGGAGTCCGAAATGGACCCGGGAATGTTCGAGGACCCCTCCCCCAGCTGGTTCAGCCAGCGCTCGCCACGGGTTGAGGCCGGGCTGGGCTGCATTCCGCGGGTCGCGTTCAACGGCGCGCCGATCTACGACCGGCGGCTGCGCCGGGACGAGGCGGAACGCCGGCTGGATCACGTCTATCGCCCCTATCATCGCGCGCTGGAGGCGCTGCTGAGGCGGGCTCAGGCGATGTTCGGACAGGCCTGGCTGATCGATTGCCACTCCATGCCGGCTGAGACGGAGGCAGGCAGCCGCTCGCCCGACATCGTGATCGGCGACCGGTTCGGGGCATCCTGCGCGCCGGGACTTGCGGACCTGGTGGAGCAGCTGTTCCGGAGCCGGGGATACACGACAGCCCGCAACAGCCCCTATGCCGGCGGCTACGCCACGCTGGCGCATGGCCAGCCTGGGCTGGGCCGGCATGCCCTGCAGATAGAAGTGCGGCGGCGGCTTTATCTCGACGAGGCAACGGTCGAGCCGCATGACGGCTTCCTGACGTTACGGCGTGACCTAGGGGAAATTGCCGAGGAAATCTGCGTCTTCGCGCGCGCCCAGGTGGGCCTCGAAGCAGACGACAGAAGAAAGAAGGCCGCGCTGGATACCAGCGCGGCCAAAGGTTTAGGGAGGAAACGCCCATAAGGGCAGCGGCTCCGAAGAGCCACGAGAGGAATTTACGCTGCAGCGCAAAAAGCTCAAGCTTGAATCTCGCAGGTGCGGCGTAATTCCGCAGTTTGGCCGGAAAATGACACTTTTGATGCGTTCTGAGGCGCCGGTGGCCGCTTCTTGTGCAGGCTAATCGTGCTGCATTGCACAAGTATCATGACGCCGCCGCCAGCACTCGCCCCACAGGTTGGCAAGCGCCTTGCTGATCAACCGCCTGACGGTCCCTGAATGGTACGGGCCGGCGTGTGGGAGTATGCGTTATGGCCACGGATGTGGATATCTATGTCGGCAAGCGGCTGCGCCGTCGTCGCCGGCTGCTGGGCCTGACCCAGCAGGACCTGGCTGGCCAGGTCGGCGTTCGGTTTCAGCAGATCCAGAAATACGAGTGCGGCGCAAACCGCATCACCGCCAGCCGGCTTTTCAGCCTTGGCACGGCGCTGAACGTCAATATCAATTACTTCTTCGAAGGCCTCGCCCCGGATGGCAAGCAAGCCCCGGCCAACGACCAGGCTGACCGCCTGTCGGGCGACATCCTTTCGCAGAAGGAAACCCTGGAACTGGTGCGCGCCTACTACCGCCTGTCGGAACGTCCGCGCCGCCGCCTGCTCGATCTCGCCAAGGCGCTGGAAGGCGACGGGGCAGACGCAGTCGCGTCCTAAGGTCTTCCGACCCACTACGCCAATTGGCGCCTGGCCCGTCCATTCTCCGGCCAGGCGCCTTTTTGCGTCCCGAACCTCGCGGCTTGCAGGCGAGGCGGGCCACGGGCAATGGTCGCGGCATGGACGCCGCGCAATTCCTTCTCCCCATTGCCGAAGAACTGGCCGACGCTGCACGCGCGGCCGCCCTTCCCCATTTCCGTTCAGCCGCAACCGTAGCCGACAACAAGGCCGCGGATGGCTATGATCCCGTCACCGAAGCTGATCGCGCCGCCGAGCGCGCGATGCGGCAGATCCTCGACGAGAAGCGCTTCAGCGACGCCATCGAGGGCGAGGAATACGGATCGAAGCCCGGTAAAAGCCCGTTCACCTGGTATCTCGACCCCATCGACGGCACGCGCGCCTTCGTCGCCGGCCTGCCCTCCTGGACCACGCTTATCGGCGTGACGTACTACGACCGCCCGATCCTTGGCATCATCGACCAACCCTGGCTCGACGAGCGCTATGTCGGCCTCAGCGACGGGGACTGGAGCGCGTGGCTGATCGCGCGCGGAACCAGGACGCAACTGATCACGCGCCGCCTGCAGCACCTGACCGAAGCGATCCTTTCCACCACCGACCCCTTCATCCTGACGCCGCCCGAGCGCGGCGCGTTCGAGCACATCCGCGCGACGGCAAAGCTCACGCGCTATGGCCTCGACGCGTATGCCTATGCGCGGCTGGCCGCCGGCACGATCGACATGGTGATCGAGAGCGGGCTCAAGTCGCACGACGTCGCGGCCCTGATTCCGGTGATCCAGGGCGCCGGCGGCCTGGTGACCGACTGGCGCGGCGAGCCGGCAAAGCTCGGCGGCCAGATCGTCGCCGCCAGTTGCCGCCGGATTCTCGACGAAGCCTTGATCTCTCTCAGGCGCTCGGCCGAGTGACAGAACAGGATGGACAGATGAACACGCTTCTTCTCAATGCCGCCCGCGCCTTTGCGATGACCTCCTTTTCCGACGGGCGCATGAGCCCGGCCGAGGCGCAGCGCTTTGCGCGGCTTGCGGCTCAGGAGCCAGCGCTCAGCCATTTCGGCGCGCTGCAGACGTCGGATGCGTGGGCGATGGCCTCGAAGGAAGTGCACGAGGCCCAGAGCTTTGGCGCCGCCCTGCTGGCGATCCGGACAGAGATCACGGACGCAGACGGCAAGGCGTTGATGATGCGCGTGGCGCAGGCTGCCGTCGTGGCGGACGGGAAGCTGGAAGCGCAGGAGAACAAGGCGATCGCCTCCCTCGCAGAAGCGCTTGGTCTCGATCCCGAGAAGTTCTGACCGCGCCCAGGGAACCTCCCACCCGAACGCGCGTTGGAGTCTGGTCCTGGGAGGACGGCATGAGGCCACGCGCAGGAACGCATCCGGTAACGCTTGAACCGTCGCGTGTGGTCGAGATTCTGTCGCTCGCGCGCGTCCACGACGAAAAGCTCCAGGAGACGCGTCAGGACCTGTTCCGGGCCGAGACCAAACTGAATTTCGAACGTGCGTGGCGATGGCCGATACGTGTCGGCTGCGTTGGGCTGGGCGCGATCGGCACGATTGCCGCACAGAATGACGATGTGCGCTCTGGCGCAGTCGCCTTCTTCCACAGCGTGTTTGGCCCGACTCGCGATCGCGGCATGGAAGCGCTCGTTTCGCTGCTGGCTGCCGGGGCCGCCATCTGGCTGGTGTTCTTCGTGGTGCGCCGCTGGCTCCGCGCCCCGACGCCTGAAAAGCAGGCGCGCAAGCTGATGGAAGAGTTCGCGCGGGCCGATGGCGTTGCCTCTTACGTCTTCGCCGGACCGAATCATCCCGATGAGGAGGCCGCCAACATCGGCGCCCTTACCCGTCCGAAGAACAAGCATTTCAGGCAACGCCGGCTTACCCAGGACAACCGGCCGCTGGCGTCATCACTGATGCAGCTGCTGAACCGGCAGGTCGACCATCGCGGGCAGTTGCAGCAGCGCGAGCCTGAGATTGAGCGCAATCAGCCGGTCCCGCGGGCCGAGCGCGCGTAGTCCCCCTTCGGGTTTGCTTCGCCCAGCTAGCGGAAACCGTCCGTCGCGCCAGCGGCGTCAAGCGTCGCCAGAAGTTCAGCGCGCGAGATGCGCCAGTCGACATCGCGCAGCTTCCTCAGATCTTCACCTGTTCGCAGAGTTGATCGAACCCATTGAACCAGACGGCGCGGCGTTCATCCGTCTCCATGAAAATCTCGTGGGCGGCGCCTTGCACAGGCAAATGACGCGCAGCCGGCAGAAGAGCCGCAAGGCGCGCGCCGGCGGTAGGGTCGACGATGGCGTCCTCGGTCGCGGTGGCGACCAGCATGGGCATCACCTTCAGCGTATCGAGCGCGCCGGGACGGCAGAAACCGGCGCAAACATCAAGCGCCGCCACGACCCAGCCAATCGTCGGCTGGCCCAGCGCAAGGCGTGGTTCGGCCGTGACGAGCCGGCGGTAGAGACCCCAGCGCTCAAAGTCGTGCGTGAACGGATTACCTTCGAACTTCTCGTCCTTGCTTTCCGGCTGGGCTGGAAAAGTCCCGAAGCCCATCGCGTTCGCAGCGCGGGCATAAAGCTGCAGCGGCGGCGGAACGGGGATGCCCCACATTGGCGCGGAAAAGGCTGCAAGGCGCGGAGTGATGGCGCCTGTGCGCATCGCCTCGAGCGCGATCGCGCTTCCCATCGAATGCGCGACCACGATGCGCTCCTTCGGCGCGCGGTCGGCGATGGCGGCAAGGCCGCGCACGAGACCGTCGACATAGGTCGCGAAATTCGTGACGTGGCCGCGGATGGGATTCTTGAGCGGGCGATCGGACAGCCCCTGCCCGGGCCAGTCGAAGCAGGCGATGGCGAAGCCGCGCGCCTGCAGATCGCGCTGGACCTCGAAATACTTCTCGATGGATTCAGTGCGGCCCGGGCAGACGATGGCCAGCGCGCGGGGCGTGGCGGCGCCTGCTGGCGCATACAGCATGCGGAGGCGGATGCCGCCCTCGCCCTGGTACCAGATGATCTCGGCGCCAGCAGGAGGCGGATTGCCGGGCACGAGGACCATATCCCCGTGCGCGGCCGCCCCCGGCTGTGCGCCGTCAGCCATCGGTTACTTCAGTTTGGAGAAGATCGAGGAGAGCTTCATCGCGACGCCCATATTGCCGTCGACCTTCAGCTTGCCCTGCATGAAGGCCATGGTCGGGTCGAGCGCGCCCTGCGCCATCTTGAGGAAGTCGTCGAAAGCGACCTTGATCGTCGCGTCAGCCGCGCCATCCTCGTTCGTGACCTTGCCGGCGGCGCCGTCGATGAACAGCTTGCCGACCGAGCCAAAATCGAACTTCACCTTTTCGGTGAGGCCAGAGCCGGCGCCCAGCGCGCCTTGAACCTTCGAGGTGAGTTCAGCCAGATCCATGTGTCGTCTCCTTTGACGGTGTCAGGCACTTGTCGCGCAGCCTGCGGGCAAGCGCAACGCAGAATGTATGACACCCCACTCGCGCCCGGCGCGGGGCGTCGCTAGGGTCAATTTAGGGAGACCCCATGAGCTGGAAAAGCCACATAGACGAACTTCGGGCGCGCGAACGCCTGGCCGAACAGATGGGCGGGGAGGAACGGGTCGCCCGACAGCGCGGCATGGGCAAGTTGACGGTACGCGAGCGCGTGGCGTTCCTGGCCGACCCCGGGAGTTTCCACGAGGTCGGCAAGATCGCTGGCAAAGCGGGCTATGGGCCGGACGATGAGATCGCGGAATTCCTTCCGGCGACGATGGTTTTCGGGCGGGCGACACTGAATGGCCGGCCCGCCGTTATCCTGGGCGATGACTTCACCGTGCGCGGTGGCGCGTCGGATGCCTCGATCGCCGGCAAGATGCTGATGGCCGAACAGATGGCCAATGAATACGGCATGCCTATCGTGCGCATGATCGACGGCACGGGCGGCGGCGGCAGCGTGAAGTCGCTGGAGACGAACCCGCGCACCTACATCCCGACGACGCCGGCATGGGAATGGCTGGTCGCCAACATGCAGCGTTCGCCCGTGGTGTCGCTGGCGCTGGGGCCGTGCGCGGGGCTTGGCGCGGGGCGTGTGGCGGCAAGCCATTTCTCGGTGATGGTAAAGGGGCTGAGCCAGGTGTTCGTCGCGGGGCCGCCGGTGGCGAAGGCGATTGGGGAAGATGTCGACAAGGAGGGACTTGGCGGCTGGGAGATCAATGGCCGCAACGGCGTCGTCGACAATGTGGTGAACTCCGAACACGAGGCGTTCGCGCACGCGCGGCGCTTCCTGTCCTACTTGCCGCTGAACTCCAGCGAAGCGCCGCCGGTGATCGAGTCGAGCGACGATCCGAAGCGGCGTGAGGAGTTTCTGCTCGACGTCGTGCCAAAGGACGGCAAGACACCTTACATGCCGCGCAAGATCATCGAAGCGGTCGTCGACAAGACGCCGGAAGGATCGAGCTTCTTCGAGATCGGCGCGTTGTGGGGACGGCAAGTTGTGACGGGGCTGGCGCGCATTGACGGGCATCCCGTCGCGATCATCGCGGGCGATCCGTTCTTCCTCGATGGGGCGTGGACGGCGGATGCGTGCGAGAAGGTGGTGCGCCATATCGACCTGGCGGACACCTTCCACCTGCCCGTGATCCACTTTGTCGACTGCCCCGGGTTTGCTGTGGGCGCGAAGCATGAGCGCGCGGGCGTGACGCGCAAGGGCGTGCGCGCGATGGCGGCGGTCTATCAGGCGCAGACGCCAATCCTGCCCGTGGTGATCCGCAAGGCTTACGGGCTGGCGGGCAGCGTCATGTTCAATCCGACGAAAACGCGCTGGCGGTATTGCTGGCCGTCGGGCGACTGGGGCTCGTTGCCGATGGCTGGCGGCATTGAGGCGGCCTACAAGCGGCAGCTTGAAGCGTCCGACGATCCCGAGGCGGAGCTGAAGGCGCTCTATCGCAAGTTCGAGGCGATGCGCTCGCCGTTCAGGACTGCGGAGGCCTTCATCGCGGAAGAGATCATCGATCCGCGCGACACGCGCCCGCTGGTCGTGGAGTTCGTGCACCATGCCTATCGCGTGCTGAAGGCAGAGCCGCGCAGCTTCGGGATGCGGCCTTAGGCTGACATTTGTAAGCACGGCCTCGTGCTTCGACAGGCTCAGCATGAGGCCTTCCCCAGCTGTCATTCCCGCCGAAGCGCAGCGGAGAGCGGGAAGCCAGAGGCTGCGAGGGCGGGGTGCGTTGCTCCTGGGTTCCGGCTCGCGCTTCGCGCGTCCGGAATGACAGTTGTGGGAGGGGCGCAGTTCAGCCGTCAGGCCGGATCAATCCGCCTGTCTTGCTAACGTCTCGCCTCCTGAAAGCAGTGGAGGGCTGGGGACGCGGATGGCTCCGCGAATTTCGTCCGTAGTCTTGGTCCGTAGTCCGGGTGCGGGAGAGCCGCGTCCCCGCGGATGGTTGCCCACCCGCATCGCCGCCGCGCCGGACAGTGTACGGCTGCCCTCCATGCGGTTGCGATGGGGACATAATCAGTCAGGTGGCGGGGGTGTCGGAAAACTTTCTTCAGCGCGCTTTGGATTCAAGGCGTTGAGGGTCGCAGGTGTAGGAAACTCGACCATTCTCGAAAAATCTTCGGCCCTGTGTTGTGCAGCACATCGGGCCCGGCGGGGGCGTCCTAAACAGTATTCACACCGGACGGATGGCCGCCCGGGACGAAATACCAAGGGGACGCACAATGATCATCGGTCAAACCATCGCGAACTGCTTCATGGGCCTGGTCGCCATCGCGGCGCTGGCCGCCCAGGTGGGACTGGTGACCGGCATGATCGGCCCGGTCTGAGCCCTCTCCGAACACATCCGAAAACACCTCAAGGACAACCCATATGACCATCGGCCACACCATCGCGAATTGCTTCATGGGCCTCGTCGCCTTCATGGCGCTGGCCGCACAGGTCGGTCTCGTCACTGGCTTCGTCGGCCCCGTCTGATCCCCCGACAGACATGCCGACCCCGCCGCCGCCGGCCTTTCCCCCAGGCCGGCGGCGCTTCCCGTTTTGGGGTGAAGGTTGTGATTATCAGGCGTGGCGAGGTGACATCCGCCGCTGTGCGGCAGCCCCCTCCGTCGCGCTGCGCGCGCCACCTCCCCCGCCTTCGGCGAGGGAGGACTAAAACGGCGACGCCGGCCGCTGCTTTCACAGGGCCGGCGCGACACCATGGTGGTCCGCCAGTTCGTCCATCGAGCATCGGCCTTCCAGCCTGTCGCCCTGATCAGGGGCACGCTCGTTCGACGCCATCCGGCGAAGCTGAGCCTGGAGCGTCCTGGTGTGCGGACCACAGAACTCTGGGCGCAAGGCCCACTTTCCTGTCGTCGCGCAGCTGAAGCCACGCTCGTGTCCGGTCATCCCCTCTCGAGGGCCCGCGCGGTCTTGGATCCCGCCTTGGGCGTGAAGCTTGCCTTGCGGGGCGAAGCCTCACTTCCGGTGCTCGTTTGCTCCCCATTTCTTCAGCGCCTGTCCAATCAGGCTTACCCGTGGGGACATTCAGTTGCTCGACCCGCGACGGTCTCCTCTCTGAACACGATCAGGATGACAGAAATGTTGGCGGCGCCAATTGCGGCGCCCTGTGGAAACTGTTGACGGTGCTGTTGATAAAAACCTCTCGCACATGCGAGAGACCAGACGCATTTGCGAATGGCGGGAGACGACGATGGCGCTCGATCTGGAGACACGTGACCAGCTGATTGAAACGGTGCGCCGCTTCGTCACCGAAGTCTGCCGGCCCAACGAACAGCTGGTGTCGGAGACGAACGCGATCCCGGACAAAATCGTGCAGGAGATGCGCGACCTTGGTCTCTTCGGGCTTTCGATCTCCGAGGAGTATGGCGGGCTTGGCCTGACCATGGAGGAAGAGGCGCTGGTGATCCTCGAGATGGGGCGCACCTCGCCTGCCTTCCGCTCCACCTTCGGCACCAATGTCGGCATCGGCAGCCAGGGCATCGTGATGTTCGGGACCGAAGACCAGAAGCGCGACTGGTTGCCGAAGCTTGCGACAGGCGAAGCGATTGCGAGCTTTGCACTGACGGAGCCGGACGCGGGATCGGATGCGGGCTCGGCCAAGACGAAAGCCGTGCGCGACGGCAATCACTATGTGCTGAACGGCGCCAAGCGCTACATCACCAATGCCGACAAGGCGACGATCTTCACCGTGATGGCGCGCACGGATCAGAACACCCCGGGGCCCAAGGGCCTCTCCGCCTTCATCGTCGAGCGTGATACGCCGGGCGTCACCATCGGCAAGCCCGAGAAGAAGATGGGCCAGCAGGGCGCGAATGTCTGCGACGTGATCTTCGAGGATGCGCGCGTGCCGATCACCAACCGGCTGGGCGAGGAAGGCGAAGGCATGAAGGTGGCCATGTCCGTGCTGGATCGCGGCCGCCTGCACATCTCGGCGCTGAGCTGCGGCATTGCCGAGCGGCTCGTCGAAGAGATGACGCGCTATGCCAGCGAGCGGAAGCAATTCGGCAAGCCGATCATCGAGCACCAGCTGGTGATGGGCATGATCGCCGAGAGCTATGCCGAAGCGACGGCGGGTCGCGCCATGGTGATGGAGGGCGTACGCAAGTACGACGCGAAGGAAAAGACCACGCTGATTGCAGCCGCCACCAAGATGTTCTGCACCGAAATGGTGGGCCGCGTGGCCGACCGCGCTGTGCAGGTGCACGGCGGCGCCGGATACATCGCGGACTATGCGGTGGAGCGTTTCTATCGCGACGTGCGTATCCTGCGCCTCTATGAGGGCACAACGCAGATCCAGCAGATGGTGATCGGCCGCGAGCTGCAGCGGATGGCGAAGGCGGGGGAGATCTAGCGATCTTCCTCCAGCGCCGCGACGAGGGCGGCGCGGAGTTCGGCGTTGTCGTCAAAGTCGACGGCCATCTGTTGGCCGTTGATCAAAACGGGGAGCGCTTCGGCGCTTGCGCCTGCGAGCGTCACGGCGCGGTCGAAATCGGCAAGCGCCGCCTGGCGCAGTTCGAGGCGGATGGTTTTCTCTTCAATGACGTCGGCCAGTGTGGCGCGTGCCAGCGCGGCGACCTTGAAGACATGCGGATTGGCGGGACAGGCGGCGGTCTTCGCGTCGATGGAGGCTGTCGCCTCGACGGGATCGACGCCTTCGCCATGCTGGCCGATGGAGACCATGAGGTTGGTGGTCTCCTGCAGCGCGCCATCGGGACAGGCCATGGCGGCGGGAGCGGCGAGAATCGTTGCAGCAGCGAGCAGAAGTGTTTTCATGAGCCCAATCTGAGCGGCGCATTGCGGCGCAATGGCGGCACGACATGCTTCGGGCGTGACAGGCGCCTGCGGGCCCGTTTAGATCGCCAACAGAACAAGCCGGGGTCTTCATGGACAGTGATGGTGAAATCGCGCGCGCCGCGAAGCTGAAGCCGATTGCGGAGATCGGCGAGAAGCTGGGCATTCCGGCGGAGGCGCTGGTTCCATACGGACACACGAAGGCGAAGATTTCGACAGCGTTCCTCAAGTCACTGGCCGATCGGCCCGAGGGCGACCTCGTGCTGGTGACGGCGATGAACCCGACGCCGGCGGGCGAAGGCAAGACCACGACAACCGTGGGGCTGGGCGACGCCCTCACCCGCATCGGAAAGCGTGCCGTGATCGCCCTGCGCGAGCCATCTCTGGGGCCGTGCTTTGGCCAGAAGGGTGGGGCTACGGGCGGCGGGTATGCGCAGGTCGTGCCGATGGACGACATCAACCTGCACTTCACCGGCGATTTCCACGCCATCACGGCGGCGCACAACCTGCTGGCGGCGATGGTGGACAATCACATCCACTGGGGCAACGCGCTGGGCATCGACACGCGCCGCGTGCGCTGGCGCCGGGCGCTGGATGTGAACGACCGCAGCCTGCGCGGCGTGGTGACGGGGTTGGGCGGCGTGGCGAACGGAACGCCGATGGAGGCTGGGTTCGACATCACGGTCGCGTCCGAAGTGATGGCGATCCTTTGCCTTGCGAACGATCTGGCGGACCTTAAGGCGCGGCTGGCGAAGATCATCGTGGCGGAAACGCGCGAGAAGAAGCCGGTGACCGCTGGCGACATCAAGGCCGATGGCGCGATGGCCGTGCTGTTGAAGGACGCGCTGCTGCCCAACCTGGTGCAGACCATCGAGAACACGCCAGCCATCGTTCACCTCGGCCCATTCGCGAACATCGCGCATGGCTGCAACTCAGTGACGGCGACACGCGCCGCGCTGCGGCTGGGCGAGATCGTGGTGACGGAAGCGGGCTTCGGCGCAGACCTTGGCGCGCAGAAATTCTTCGACATCAAATGCCGGCTGGCCGGCCTCAAGCCGCGCATGGCGGTGCTGGTCGCGACCATCCGGTCGATGAAGATGAATGGCGGCGTCGCAAAGGGCGATCTTGGCAAGGAAGACGTCGAGGCACTGCAGCGCGGGGCGGTCAACGTGCAGCGCCATATCGAGAACCTGAAGGGCTATGGTCTGCCGGTGATCGTGGCGCTAAATCACTTCACCAGCGACACGCAGGCGGAAGTTGATGCCGTGAAGCGGATCGTTGGCGCGATGGGGTGCGAGGCGATTGTCTGCCGCCACTGGGCGGAAGGCGGCAAGGGCGCGGAGGAGCTTGCTCGCGCAGTCGTCGCGCAGCTTGAGAAGAAGGACGACAGCTTCCGCGTTCTCTACGACAACGCCCTCCCCCTGCTCGACAAGATCGAGGCGACGGCGAAGCGTATCTATCGCGCATCGGGGATTTCGGCGCCGCAGAAGGTGATCGCGCAGCTGAAGCGGTGGGAGGAGTCAGGGTTTGGCCGCCTGCCCGTGTGCATCGCGAAGACGCAGTACTCGTTCTCGACCGATCCCACGAAGCTGGGCGCGCCGGTGGATCATGTGCTCGACATTCGCGAGGTGCGGCTTTCGGCCGGCGCAGGTTTCGTCGTCGCGATCTGCGGCGACCTGATGACCATGCCGGGCCTGCCGCGACAGCCAGCGGCGGAGCTGATGTCGGTGGATGCGGATGGAAACATCCACGGCCTATCGTGAGAGACTGAGTCGATGCGCGTTGCGAAGCTTGCCTTCCTGGTCCGTGAGTATGATGAGGCGATCGACTGGTTCACGCGCTGCCTTGGCTTTGTACTGGTCGAAAATGCGGACATGGGCGCCGGCAAGCGTTGGGTCGTCGTGCAGCCTGCTGGCGGACAGGGCGCGGCTCTTCTGCTGGCGCGCGCGGTTGGCGAGCAGCGGGAAGCCATCGGCAGGCAGGGCGGCGGACGTGTGTTCCTGTTCCTCGAGACGCCGGATTTCGACAACGATCACGCGCGCATGAAGGCGGCCGGCGTGCGCTTTGCCGAGGCGCCGCGATCCGAACCTTATGGCAAAGTCGCCGTGTTCGAGGACCTCTATGGCAATCGCTGGGATCTGCTCGAATTCCGCTCTGCCTGAAGTCTGACTGGACTGA
This sequence comes from Hyphomonadaceae bacterium UBA7672, assembly GCA_002483135.1. GTDB lineage: Bacteria > Pseudomonadota > Alphaproteobacteria > Caulobacterales > Hyphomonadaceae > UBA7672. The sequence goes on from DLHI01000026.1 coordinate 236,187, forward strand.
CCTCACGGCGCCGCTTGCGCTTGACGCTGTCAGCTGCGAAGAGTTCTCAACACAAGAACAGAATCTTCGGGAGCGAACATGCGGCTGACTCGGCGGACACTTCTGGGCACGGTCTGGGCGACGGGGGTTGCCGCCTGCGCCGGCGCGCCGGGCATCACGGCGACTGGAACGGAAGCCGACGCAACCGAACTCGCCAGCATGATCAAGTCCGGCAAGATGTCGGCCGCGGAAGCTGTCGATGCCGCAATCGCGCGCGCGCAGGCGGTGCAACCGAAGATCAACTTCATGGTGTCGGACACGTTCGCCGCGGCGCGGGCGCGTGCGGCGAACCCGGGCAGCGGACCGTTTGCCGGCGTGCCTTACCTGATCAAGGACCTGAACAGCGTGACCGGCGCGGTGACGCGGCATGGATCACGCGCAACCGAAGGCTCCGCGCCTGCGACGGAACAGGACGTCTACGTGAACGCGACGCTGGGCACGGGCTTCGTCTGTATCGGCAAGTCGGCGACGCCTGAAAGCGGCTACCTTCCGACAACGGAACCGCTGGCCTTTGGACCGACGCGCAATCCCTGGGACACCTCGCGCTCGACCGGCGGATCCTCGGGCGGCGCAGCAGCGGCGGTTGCGGCCGGCGTCGTGCCCATGGCGCACGCAAACGATGGCGGCGGATCGATCCGCTTCCCGGCGGCGAACTGCGGACTGGTGGGGCTCAAGCCTTCGCGCGGACGACAGGTCTCCGAGACGAAACCCGGCCCGACTGAGATCGCTGTTCAGGGATCAGTCTCCCACACGGTGCGCGACACCGCGAAGCTCATGTCGCTGACCGAGCGCAAGGGCGCCGACGCCATTCACGCACCGATCGGCTTCATCGACGCGCCGGTCCGCCGCAAGCTGCGTGTTGGGGTGATCACGACGGGTTTCGGCGGCAACGAAGCCGACAAGGACGTCGCCGCAGCAACCAACAACGCCGCGCGCATGCTCGAAGGTCTCGGTCATACGGTTTCGCAGACCAAGTGGCCGTTGCCAGCTTCCTTCCAGGACGACTTCCTGGCGTTCTGGTCGCTCGGCGCCGCACGGGACATTGCCGGCGCCACGAAGGAGTTCAACCGCCCTGCGACGACGGACTGGTTCGAGCCGTTCAGCCTGCGCATGGCGGAAAACGCGAGCAAGCTTTCGCAGGCCGACATTGGCGGCGTGATCCAGCGCCTGGGGGCGGCGACGAACGCCTACGACGAATGGATGAAGGGCTTCGATATCGTGCTGTCGCCGGTGCTATCCTCGCCGCCCTCGCCGCTCGGCTATCTCCGTGGCGACGTGCCGTTCGACACGTTGCGCGAGCGGTTGCTGCATGAGGTGGGGTATACGCTGATCCATAACGTTTCGGGCGCGCCCGCGATCAGCCTGCCACTGGGCCGCACGAGCGCCAATCTGCCGATCGGCGTTCAGGTTAGCGGCGCGCTTGGCGCCGATGGCCTTCTGCTGGAGGTCGCCTACCTGTTCGAGGAAGCGATGCCCTGGCGCAGCCATCGCGCCAAGCTGGCCTGAGCGAGCACCCGGCTTGACGCCTCCCGTTACGGAATCTGTACCTGCGCGTCTTTCGCGCTAGGGTCTGGTTTCGGATTCGTCAGGAGGCCAAGCTGAAACGCTCATTCGCCGCTGCTATCGCCCTTCTTGCGTCTGCCTGCGTTTCGTTGCCAGCGGAGCTGGAGCCTCGCGCGCCATCGCCGCCGACGGTCAGCATCTTCGCCGTCGCGCACCAGGACGACTGGCAGCTGTTCATGAACCCGAACGCGTATCACGCGATGAACGAGCCGCAGGAAAAGGCGGTGTTCATCCACGTGACGGCGGGCGATGCAGGCGCAGGATCGGCCGGGCCAGACCCCGTGCCCTACTATCTCGCTCGCGAGGAAGGCGCCCTGCGCGCCGTGCGCTTCATGGCGAATGCCGCCGACCCGACAGTTGGCAAGGGCGCGAAGATGGAAAGCGAAATGGTGATGCGCGGCGGGCATGGCGTGCAGCGCTATGCCTATGCCAATGCGGTCGTGTACTTCCTGCGCCTGCCAGACGGCGGCATCGCCGACGGTAAGGGAGGGTACACTCCGAACCCGGAATCAATCACGAGCCTGCGCCTGGGCCAGGGCGCCACGTCAGGTTCGGTGGATCAGAGCGCGCGTTACGAAGGCTGGGATGATCTTGTCTCCACCTTGAAGGACATTGTGGAGGCCGAGCGCGTGGCTGGATCAGGGCTCGCCCTGCACATTGCCGATCTCGATGAGGACGTGAACCCAGGGGATCATCCGGATCACCGCTCAACGGCGTTTGCGATGGAGGATGTCGCGAAGCTGCACCCCTGCGCGCCGCTCCACCGACACATCGAATACTTCACGCGCACCAAGCCAGTGAACGTCACAGGCGAGGATTACATGATCGATGTCGGCACGTGGGCCGCGACCGCATCGGGGCTCAGCGACAATCACGCGAAGGCGACGTGGGAGCCCGATCACAACGCCTGGATCGGACGCAACTATTGGCGCGTGCAGGCCCCGGCAGCGGGATGCGGGAACGCAAACACCAACTGATCGTTCACGCGTCATTCAGCCGGCGCCCCCCCCCCCATTCGTAGCATCGGGGAATGCTGTGAGGGATGCGGGTCGTGAAGCTGTTGAAGATCGCGTTGTTTGTCGTGGCGGGTCTGCTCGTCGCGATTCCCGCGGCGGCGTATGTCTATCTCTACGTGATGCCCAAGGGGCCTGAGCTCACCGCGCCGGCGCCGACACCCGTTGGCAAGGCAAGTCTTGTCCTGCGTGCGCATGACGGCGCCCAGCACCGCACGATCCGGGTCTGGACGTACAGACCGGCGAACTGGCAGGCAGGCGGAAACGTGCTGTTCGTGATGCACGGTATGTCGCGCAATGCGGAGGAGTATCTCGATACGTGGATCGAGGCTGCGGACAGCAAGACGATGCTACTGGTCGCGCCCGAGTTCGACAACCCGTTCTATCGCTATGTCACCAACGACTATCAGGACGGGAATCTCTTCACTGCGCTGGGCGTCGCGAATCCGCAATCCGAGTGGGCCTATACCACGATTGAAAGAATCGTCGACCATCTCAATGCCGCCAATGGCTGGTCGATTGCCAGCTACGACATGTTCGGCCACTCGGCAGGTGGACAGTTCGTGCAGAGACTGGCGATGCTTGCGCCTGACTCACGTCTGCGCACGGGCATCGCCGCCAATCCGGGTTCCTACACGTTTCCCGATGCCGGTATCAGCTTTCCCTATGGCCTGAAGGGCGTGGATGCATCAGCCATCGATCTGGGTGCAGCCTTCCGTCGGCAGATCATCATCCTTCTCGGCGAGAAGGATACGGACGCAAGTCAGGGCGTGCTGGATGTTAGCCAACTGGCCATGCAGCAGGGGCCTCACAGGCTCGCGCGCGGCCAGACGTTTTTTGCGGCGGCGCGTGCAGCTGCGACGGAGCAAGGCCTGCCGTTTGAGTGGCGCATAGAGATCGTGCCAGGCGTGGGACACGAGAACAGGAAGATGGCGGCAGCAGCAGCCGACCTGCTCTGACCGGAGCCGCCCTACTTCTTCGCGTGTAGTTTCACCGGCATGTAGGTGTAGCCCTTCACGAAGGAGCTCGGCACACGTTCGGGCTCGGCCAGCACTTCGATCCGGTCGTAGCGGGCGAGGATTTCTTCCCACAGGATCTGCAGCTGCAGCTCGGCGAGGCGGTTGCCGACGCAGCGGTGGATGCCGAAGCCGAAGGACAGATGACGGCGCACCATCGGGCGTTCGATGTTGAGAACGTCCGGCTTGTGGAACTGCGTCTCGTCGCGGTTGCCCGAGGCATACCACATCAGTACCTTGTCGCCCTTGCGGATGGTCTTGCCGCCGAGTTCGTAATCCTCGAGCGCCGTGCGGCGCATGTGGGCCAGCGGCGTCTGCCAGCGGATGATCTCCGAAACGGCCGACGGCAGTAGTTCAGGCTTGGCCTTCAGCTTGTCCCACTGATCGGGCCACAGCTTCATCATGGCGTAGATGCCGCCGGTCATCGAGTTGCGGGTCGTGTCGTTGCCGCCGACGATCAGGAGCAGGAGATTCCCGAGATATTCCTGCGGCGTCATGTTCCGCGTGTGCTCGCCATGCGCCAGCATGGAGACCAGATCGCCCTTCGGCTCTGCATTGACGCGCTCGTTCCAGAGGCGCGTGAAATAGCCGAGGCATTCGAGAAGCTCGCCGCGCCACTGTTCCTCGCTGGTGACGATTTCCGGATTGTTGCGGCCGGTGGCGACGTCCGACCAGCGGGTCAGCTTGCGGCGGTCTTCAAAGGGAAAATCAAAGAGCGTCGCGAGCATCATCGTAGTGAGTTCGACCGACACCTTGTCGACCCAGTCGAATGACTCACCCACGGGGAGTTCGTCGAAAAGCTTCTTGGTGCGCGAGCGGATCAGGGTCTCGAACGACTTCAGGTTTTCCGGGCCGACGATGGACTGGACGGTCTTGCGCTGCAGGTCGTGCTTGGGCGGATCCATCGCGATGAACATCGGCAGCTGGAAGTCCTCGTCCTGGTCGACGACGGTGATGCCGCCCTCGGAGGAGAACACGCCGTGGCTGGTGTCCACGGTCATGATGTCCTTGTAGGTGGTGACATTCCAGTAGGGCCCGAACGGACTGTCCGGCGTGTAGGAAACCGGCGCTTCGTTCCGCATCCGCGCGAAATAACCCCAGTAGGCTTCCTGACGCCACAGCTCGGGATCGGTGATGTCGAAGGTCGCGAGGTCAATTTCGCTGGCCATGGGCGGGGTAGCGTCCCTGGGCAGGCCGTTCTTGCGAAACGCCTCAGCGCCGGCCTTCGTGGGTGTTGCAGTTGTCGCCGTATCGGCCATGGCGGTGCTCCTGACATGGGCCCGCGTGACATGATCCACGCTTGCCTTGACACAGTCTAGCAGAGGCTTGCATCAGGGGCAGTCCTGTCCTTGCGGCAGGCAGCGCATTCTTGCATGCGTCATGTCCGCCCCGGCGCCATGAGCATGCAAACCTTTCAGGCGCCTGCGGATATGCTAGACGTCCTGACCTTCCGTTTCGCCGCCGCGCCTTCGCCGTTACGCCTTTCGACAGGGACAGCTCGCCTTGGGTCCAGACTCACAGCCTTCCCAGCGCCGCGACTTGTCCGTGCTGATCCCCTTCTTCAACGAGGCCGGAAACATTCAGCCCCTGCTGGACGAGGTTCACGCCGCCATGACCGGCGTCGACTACGAGATCGTCTGCGTTAATGATTGCTCTTCAGACGCAACAGCGGCGGAGCTCGCCGCCGCCCAAACGGCGAACCCGGACCGGATCAAGGTACTGACTCACCGCCAGCGACGCGGAAAATCGGCCGCCCTGTTCACCGGCCTGCGCCATTGCGTGGGCGGCTGGGTGCAGCTTCTGGATGGCGACGGGCAGAACGACCCCGCCGACGCCCGCCGCATCTGGGATCTGGTTGCGGTCAAGGACGAGAACCCGGCGCTGGGCATTGTCTGCGGGAAACGGACCAGCCGGAACGACAGCGGGTTCAAGTGGTTGCAGTCGCGGATCGCCAATGGGGTGCGCCGCTTCTGCCTGCGCGACGACGCCACCGACACGGGCTGCGGCTTCAAGTTGATTCGGCGGCGGGCCTTTCAGGACCTGCCCTATTTTGCCGCGATGCACCGTTTCCTGCCCGCGCTGGTCAAGCGCGCGGGCTGGGATGTGCGCGAGGAGGCTGTCGCCGACCGTCAGAGGCGCCATGGTGTGTCCAAGTACGGTTTCCTGGGTCGTTTCGGCGCCGGACTTGTGGACCTGTTCGGCATGATGTGGCTTGTGCGGCGGGGTGGATATGGCGTCGCCGTCGAATGGGATGACCCGCGCAAGCAGCGCTAGGTTTCCTGTTGTCGCCGGGTCGCCTGCAGAGTGGATGAACGCGCGTGAAGCAGCCGATCCGGCAGCCCAAGCAAACCAAGAAGGCCAAGCGTGCGGCCGCCAAGGCGGCCCAGCGGCGCCGGCAGCCTGATCGCGGCTCCTCCTTCGAAGCCCTGATCCGGCTCGACCGGTCGGCCGTGCTGACCGCGATCCTGGTCTACTGCGTGATCCACTGGATGATCCGCGTGTTCATCGCGCCGGTCTACACGGTCGAGGAAGCCAACCAGCTGCTACTCTCGCAAACATTCCAGCTGGGATACGAAGCGCGACAGCCACCCATGCTGTCCTGGCTGCACTGGCTTGCGACGAAAGCGGGAGGCATTTCGCCGGCGATCGTCTTTGCCGTCAAATACGTGCTGATGTTCATCGGGCTGGCGTTCTACTACCTCGCCGCGCGCAACGTGCTGATCAAGCCCGGCGTTTCGGCGGCGGCGCTGGGCGCGTGGGCGCTGACCTTCCAGATCGGCTGGGCGGCGCATGAAGACCTGCTGGGCGGCGTGGCGCTGATGGCCGTTCTGGCGATCTGCTTCCACGCCATCACCCGCATCCTCACCTGGCGACGGCGGCGCGACTGGGTCTATCTCGGCGTAGCCCTCGGGCTTGGCCTGCTGACACATCACCTCTTCGCGACATTCCCCGCGGCCATCCTTCTGGCGATCGCCCTGTCGCCCTTCTTCCGCGATGCGATGAGTGTCGGGCGGTTGGCGACCGCGCTGCTCGTCGCGGCGCTGATCTATTCGCCCTACGCCGTCTGGGTGATCACCCATGTCGGCTCGATCGGGGATGCGGCGAGCGAGTATGCTGCGTCATGGGAGATCGACTCGGGCTGGCTGGAGCGCGCGGGCAATGCAGCGGCGCAGCTTGGCCGCGCGCTGCTCGAATTCAGCCTGCCGCTGCTGCTGTTCTGGATGATGTTGTTCTGGACGCTGTGGCTGCCGGTGATCTATCCGCTTTTCCCGCGCCGCAACACGGACGAGGAGCCGCACGAGCTGGCGTGGCGCCAGCTGTTCGTTCGCGCGGCGTTCCTTGCGGCGCTGAGCTATCTGGTCAGCGTGGCGCTAGGCGTGCAGGCGTACAAGCCGCACTGGATGATGCCGGTTCTGTTCGCACTGCCGATCTGGCTGTTCGCGCATGTGAAGCGGGCGGGCGATTTCCCGGTGGCGATCCGTGCGTTTGGCGCGCTGGTTATCGCGTTCATCTGCCTTGTGATCGGGGGCCGGTTCGTCGAGGCGCAGCTGGAAATCACGACCTGCCGCGAAGGCGGCTGCCGGCCGTACACGCCTGTGGCCGAATGGGCCGCGGCGCTGAAGCAGGCCGAGTTCACCGATGGGACGATCGTGGGCGCCGACATCCATCTCACCGGAAACCTGCGCGCCGCCTTCCCGCGCGCGCGTGTCATCGACGCCTCGGCCCCGCCGGACGCCTATCCGGATCGCCGCACGCGGCTGGCCTGCCTGATCGTGTGGCGCGATACGACGTTCAACGAGAGCCGCAATGTGGCGATCATGCCCGAGGTGCTGTCGACCTATCTCACGAAGGAACTGAAGGTTGACCTGCCGGACATGGGCGCGCGCGGCGCCATTCGGCGGGACCTGATCGGGTCGGAGGACAAGGCGGCGACGCTGTACTACCAGCTCATCGGGCCATCAGGGGACTGCGGTTAGTTCTCGCCGTCGGACTCGTCTTCGCGGCGCGCCGTCATGCCTTCGGGCAACAAGGCAGGATCGGGATCGACGCGCAGCACGCGGTTGGCCATATCGAGCTCGGTGAACACGTCTTCGGTGAAGGGCAGGAAGTAGGTCTGGCCCGTGGGCGGCTGCACTTCCACAAGATCGCCGGCGCCGAAATCGTGCACGGCCTTCGCAATGCCCAGTACGCGGCCATCGGCGTGGACAACCGAACAACCGATCAGATCGGCGACATAGACCTCGCCCTCGTCGTCTTCCGGCTCCGGCAGCGCCTCGCGCGGGGCATGCAGCAGCGTGCCGCGCATCGCCTCCCATTCCTCGCGCTGCTTCTTTTCGGCGGTGGTGACGCCAAAGCCCTCATTCAGCGGCCGCGTCTTCACCGGCGTCAACACCACGCGGCCTGACGCGTCGACCAGCGGGCCATAGGTGAAGGCGGCTTTCGGATCTTCCGTGAACGAGCGCACGCGCGCCTCGCCCTTCACGCCAAATGCGCCCATGATCTGGGCGACGGCGATGAGATTGGGTTTGTCGCTCACAGCGGACGCTCCAGCATTGCGACGCGCTTCCCCGAGCCGGACATGCGCGACTCGAGTTGCCGGAATCCCAGCTTCGTATGAAACGCCATGCTTTCGGGATTGGGCGGGTCTTCGTTGACCTCGGCTGTCACGCGCTCCTCTCCGAGTTCGGCAGCGAGTCGGATCGTTTCCTGATAGAGCGCGCGGCCGACGCCGAGTCCGCGTACCGAATCCGACACGGCGATGCGGTCAACATAGAGATGGCGGCTAAAGGTCTTTTCGAACCAGCCGTAATTGTCGCTTGGATAGGTCGAGCCGGGGCGGATCAGAATGATGAAGCCGGCGGGATTGCCGCCGGCTTCTGCAATCAGCACACGATAGGACCAGCCGCGAAGCAGCCGGTATTTCTCGCGCGTCATGTCGCCCACGGCCGGGGTGCAGGCGGCGTTGAGGGCGAGGATGAAACCCTCGTCCCCCTCGCCTGCATCGCGGACCGATATGGCGGACACTATTCCGCGGCGGCTTCTTCAGCCGGGGCAGCGGCAGCGGCGCGGCGAGCTTCTTCGCGCTCGGCGCGCTCTTTCGCGCGTTCCTTGGCTTTTTCACCCGGCTCAGCGGCTTTCGGGTTGTTGCCGTTTTCCCACTTGCCGATGCCGGCCTTGGCGAGGTTGCGGGCGACGCGATCGGTCGGCTGGGCGCCTTTGGCGATCCAGGCCTTGGCTTTTTCCGCGTCGATGATGAAGCGCTTCTCGTCATCCTTGGCGAGCAGCGGGTTGTAGGCACCGATCTTCTCGATGAAGCGGCCATCGCGGGCCGAACGCGAGTCGGCGACGACGACGTTGTAGTACGGGCGGTGGGCGGAGCCGCCGCGGGCCAGACGGATTTTCAGGGACATGGTCTACTCTCTTCTTTCAGTTTCGATTGGGGGTTGTGGTGGCGGGTCGGGCGTCAGCCCTTCCCCTGCAGTTTCTCATGATGGCGGATGACTTCCGTCACGATGAAATTGAGGAACTTCTCGGCGAAGTCCGGATCGAGATCGGCAGCCTTGGCCAGCTGGCGCAGGCGTTCGATCTGCTGGGCTTCGCGCGACTTGTCGGCGGGCGGCATGTTGTGCTGCGCCTTTAGCTCGCCGACCGCCTTGGTCGCCTTGAAGCGTTCGGCCAGCATGTGGACGACCGCTGCATCGATATTGTCGATGGACGCGCGCAGGCGGGCGAGTTCGAGCGTGGGGTCGATGGTCATTTCTTCTTGTCTCCCCCAAGTCCGGGAAGGCCGCCGCCGAGGCCCGGTAGTTTCGGACCGCCGGGGCCTGCACCGAGATTCTTGAGCGCATTGAGTTGCGCCTGCGTGACCGGCGGCGCGCCGCCGCCTCCGCCCATGCCGCCCGGACCGCCGCCGCCCATCATGCCGCCGAGCGACTGGGCGAGGCCCTTCATGCCGCCCTTGCCGATCTTCTTCATCATGTCGGCCATGTTGCGGTGCTCTTTCAGCACCTTGTTGACCTCCGCCACATCGACGCCCGCGCCGGCCGCGATGCGGCGCTTGCGGGAGGCCTGAAGGATGTCCGGCTTCTTCCGCTCTTTCGGCGTCATCGACATGATGATCGCTTCCTTGCGTTTCATGATCTTGTCGTCGATGCCGGCGGCGGCCATCTGCGCCTTGGCGTTCTTCACGCCCGGCATCATCTCCATCAGGCCGCCAAGCCCGCCCATGCGCTGCATCTGGCGCAGCTGGCCGGCATAGTCTTCAAGATCGAAGAGACCCTTGGCCATCTTCTTGGCGACGCGCTCGGCTTCGGCCTGATCGAGTTCGGCGCGCGCCTTTTCGACGAGGCTGACGATATCGCCCTGCCCAAGAATGCGGCCCGCGATACGGCGAGCGTCGAACACGTCGAGCCCTTCGAGCTTTTCGCCCATGCCGATGAAGCGGATCGGCAGACCGGTGACCGAACGCATGGAGAGAGCGGCGCCGCCACGGCCATCGCCGTCCATGCGGGTGAGGACAAGACCGGTGAGCGGCAGGCGTTCGTTGAAGCGCCTGGCGGTCTCCACCGCGTCCTGGCCCGTGAGGGCGTCAGCAACGAGCAGCGTCTCGGACGGATTGGCGATGGAGGCGATCTCGGCCGCCTCATTCATCATCTGCTCGTCGAGCGTGGTGCGACCCGCCGTGTCGAGCATCAGAACGTCATAGCCGCCAAACTTCGCGGCCTGCATGGCGCGGCGGGCGATGTCGGCGGGGAGTTGTCCGGAGACGATCGGCAGCGCATCAACGCCGGCCTGACCCGCGAGGATGGTCAGCTGTTCCATAGCGGCCGGACGGCGCGTGTCGAGCGAGGCGACGAGAACCTTCTTGCGCTCCTGTTCCCTGAGGCGCTTGGCCAGCTTGCCGGTGGTGGTGGTTTTACCCGAACCCTGCAGGCCGGCCATCATGATGACGGCAGGCGGCGAGTCGATCTTCAGCGGGGCGGGTTCTTCGTCGCCGCCAAGCGTGTCGACCAGCGCATCGTGCACGATCTTGACGACCAACTGGCCCGGCTTGATCGACTTGATGACGTTCTCGCCGATGGCCTGTGGGCGCACATCATCGATGAATTTCTTGACGACCGGCAGCGCGACGTCGGCTTCGAGCAGCGCCACGCGGATCTCGCGCAGGGCCTCGTTGACGTCCTTCTCGGAGAGGACGCCGCGGCCGGTGAGGCCGTCGAAGACCTTGCCAAGCCTGTCTGTCAGCGCGTCGAACATCGCGATCCCTTTTCATGCCGGACCATCCGACATGGGTAGACTTCTTCCCCGCACAAACCCTTTGGCCGCGTTCAAACGCCTAAACGCCGAACACCCCGCTGAGCGCAACGCGCCGGGCGGGGGACCTCGCCAGCCTCGTCCGCAATCCCTGAAAACAAGGAAAGGGGGTCGTGCTGGAGAAAGCACAGACGGAATCTGCGCGGAAAGACGGGCTCCCTACCCCCGCCTGTGGAAAAGGTCAAGAAAGACCGGGTTTGACCCGCCGTGTGCCAGAATAGCGGTCGGGGAACCCTGCAAGCCGCCATCCGTTGCTGCCGTGCCCCCCAATCCCAGGCTCCCTCCCATGCCCGCATTCCGGATCCGTCACGAGACGATCTATGACTATTCTTCGCCCGTCAGCCTGGCCCCGCACCAGCTCTACCTGAGGCCACGAGGCGACCACAGGCTGAAGCTGGGCGCTTCTTCCCTCACCCTGTCGCCGCCAGCCGAGGTCATCTGGCGGAACGACATGTACGGAAACTCCGTCGCCAGCGCCCGCTTCGACGACGAGACGACCCAGCTGCAGGTCATCAGCGAGCTGGACGTCGAGACCTTCCCCCGCAGCGAACAGCAGCGCCGCTTGCTGATCGAAATGGGTGTGGCGCATTATTCCCCGCTCGAAGGCCAGATCTTGGCGCCCTTCATCCAGCAGCCTCCCGACACGTTCGAGGCGGTGTCCGCATGGGTCCGCAGCGGGCCGCAGAAGCCCAAGGGTGCCTACGACCGCCTGCTCGAATGCGCTGCGCGCATTCGACACGAATTCGACTATCGCGTGCGCTTCGAACCCGGATTGCAGAGCCCCGCCGAAACGCTTGGCCTGCACTCGGGCACCTGCCGCGACTTCGCCGAGCTGATGATCGCTGCCGCCCGCAGCATCGGCTGCGCCGCGCGGTTCGTGACCGGCTATGTGTTCACGCCGAACGCGGCGCCGGGATCGTCCTCGCCGCATGCGTGGGCCGAGGTTTACCTGCCGGCGCTGGGCTGGATCGAACTCGACGCCACCAATGGCCTGATTGACGATGGCGACCTGATTTCGGTCGCCTCTGCCGCCAGCGGCGCTGAGCTGACGCCCATCTCGGGCGCGTATTCGGGCGCCGGCGCCACATCGACCATGAATGTCTCAGTGGACGTCCTGAAGCTCGACTGACCTGTACCCGCTCGCCGCGCGATGCTAACGCGCGGTGGAAGGCGGATTACATCATGCGCACAATAGGCTTGATCGGGGGAATGAGCTGGCAGTCGAGCCGGCTTTACTATGACCGGATCAACCAGATGGTGGCCGAGCGGCGCGGCGGCGCGAGCTCTGCGAAGATCATCGTCAACTCACTCGACTTCGCGCCCATCGCGAAGATGCAGGCCGAAGGCCAATGGCGCGAGGCGGGCGCCATGCTGGCGGACGCTGCGCAGGCGCTGGAGCGGGCCGGGGCGGACGTGATCGCCATCGGCGCCAATACGATGCACAAGGTGGCCCAGCAGGTGATGGCCTCGGTGCGCTTGCCACTGATCCATATCGGCGACTCGCTGGCCGCCGAGCTGCGGCGCGATGCACGGTCGCGGCCGCTATTGCTGGGCACGCGTTACACGATGGAGGATCCGTTCCTGATCCAGCACCTGGAGCGGAAGGGCATTGGCGCGATCACCCCAGATCAGGATGATCGCAATGCGCTGCACGCCATCATCTATGACCAGCTGATCAAGGGCATTGTCACGGACGAAGCGCGCGACACCGTTCACGCGATGATCGAGCGATCCTTTGGCCGGGAAGCCGACAGCGTCATCTTCGGCTGCACCGAGATCGGCATGCTGTTCCCGCCGACGGAAGTTGGCGTGCCGGGCTATGACACGCTGGAGCTCCACGCCCGCGCGCTGGTCGATTTCGCGCTGGCTTGAGCGGTCAGGCATAACTCCGCTTCGGTCGCCACCCGTTTGCGCCTTCAGGCAGCAGGTCGAAGAATCGCCAGGCCATGCAGAAATCGTCGTAGTCGTCGAACGGAGAGGCCGACGCGCGCGTGACCTTTCCGTCCTTCAACTGGAAGGCCGAGACGCCAGGCATCGGCCCGCCCGAGGCCGTCGCAAACCCCATGTCCGCCGAGAACGTCGTGCCTTTCGTGCTGACCATCGGGAAACGCCAGCCGCGTGAGGCGGCGAACTCCGCCTGCACCGCAGGAAGATCGGGGCTCGCGACCACCAGCGCTGCGCGATCGGAGATGTGCGGATAGAAGCCGTTGAGGCCATCCGCCCACATCGTGCAGCTGTTGCAGCCAGTTCCCATGTTGTGGACGACAAACAGGTCGCGCCTGCCGCCGAACAGCGCCTTCAGCATCACCGGTCCGGTCAATGTCTGGAACACGTAATCTCCCACGTCCGTGCGCGCCGTCTCGGCCAGCGCCGCCCGCAGCTCGTTGCGCGTTTCCACCAGCCGCGATCTCAGCTCGACAATACGAGGAGCTTCTCGAAGGTTCACCGGGATTTTCCTTTCGGCCTTGTCTGCGTCTTCTTGCGGGGTCTTGCAGCCTTGCGCTTCGGCTCTGGCGGCGGCAGCGCCTTCACGAACGCGGCGAGATCGTCAAACGACTGCTGCCAGTACTTGGTATAACGGTTGAGCCAGATGGCGGCGTCGTAGAGCGGCGCGGCGTCGAGATTGCAACGCGCGATGCGGCCCGTGCGCTCCTGCGCCACCAGCCCTGCCCTCACCAGCACCTGGATATGGCGCGAGACGGCCTGCAGCGACATGGCGAAGGGTTCGGCCAGTTCCGACACCAGTGCCGAGCTTTCATCCAGCCGGCGCAGGATCTGCCGCCGCACCGGATCGGACAGTGCAAAGAACACCCGGTCCAGCGCTTCCTCCTGTTCGATGGCCGGATCGCGCGAGCCGGCAAGGGCGAGTGTCATGGCGTCACCGAGGCAAGGGTTGTGTCCGGACCGGAGCATAGCGGCTGGGCCATCAGTTCTTCCAGTATCGAGCGATCATTTGCAGCGGCGCGCGAGGCGTAATGGCCGGCGTGATCGAGAAGGGTGGGCGCGGTTGCGAGCGCAATCACGGCGGCGACCACCAGTCCGGCTGAGGCGGCAACGCCGCGATGGGCGGCCACGATCCGACCCGCAACAGCGAGGTTTCCGGCCATCAGCGCGCTGAGAAGGCAGCACAACATTTCTTCGACGCCTCTTGAAGCCCCGCTTGACTATCAACATTTCAATTGACTATCAACACTTATGTTGATTGATGGAGTGGACCATGACGCCGAGGATTGCAACGACCGACGAGTGGATTAAGGCGCGTGAAGCGCTTCTGACGGCCGAAAAGGCCTTCACGCGCGAGCGCGATGAGCTGAGTGCGCGGCGGCGGGAAATGCCATGGCTGCGCATCGACGAGGATTATGTGTTCAACGGCCCGAACGGTGAGCAGTCGCTGTCGGACCTGTTCAACGGACGCTCGCAGCTGATCGTCTATCACCTGATGTTCGCGCCGGAATGGGACTGGGCGTGCAAGAGCTGTTCGTTCTGGGCCGACCAGTTCGATGGCGCGATCCCGCATCTCAATGCACGCGACACGTCGTTCGTCGCGATCTCCCGCGCGCCGCTGGAAAAGCTGCAAAGGCATGCAAAGCGGCTGGGCTGGAAGTTCCCGTGGCTGTCAGCCGAGAAGAACCGCTTCGCCTTTGACATGGGCTTCTCGTTCGCGGCCGACGATGCAAACGGCGTCTACAACTTCAAGCCGAAACAGCCCGGCCCCACCGACCTGCCGGGCTTCACGATGTTCATCCGTGGCGATCACGGCGCAATCTACAAGACTTACAACATCCAGGGTCGGGGGCAGGACATCACCAACGGCGCCTACAACATGCTCGACTTCACCGCGAAAGGTCGCAACGAGAGCGATCGGCCGCCAATGAAGTGGGTGAGGTTGCATGACGAGTATGGGGCGGCCTAGTTATTCCTCATTGGCCTGATCGAGCGGCAGGCCAAGCGCCTCGCGATGGCGGGCTCCGCGCAGGATGCCTTCCATCGCGTGATTGCCTTCGTGGCAGGCGTATTCGTAGATCGCCTCGCCATCGTTCCAGAAGGCGATCTCGCCTGACCAGGGTTGCGAATAGTAGGTCGGGTCATCGACCGTGAACTGGTAGAGCAGCTGGCCTTCCGCAACTCGGCTGAAGCGCTCCGTGACCTTCGCGGTCGCTGACAGATAGGCCGGGTGGTCCTGCCATGCGTGATAGGCGTTGAAGCTGGTGGTTTCGATCACCAGCGTGTCGCCGTCCCACCAGCCGATGGAATCGCCAAACAGCGGTGCGACTCCGGAAGGCTGGTGCGGCTTGCCGATGGGGATGACGCGGGCATGGCTGATCATCTCGGTATGGATCAGGACGTGGCCAGGCGTCTGCACGATCTGGTAGTGGTTGTTGTAGAGCCCGTTGACCATGGGCGGCCCCGTACGCCCGCCTGTGGCGAGGCAGCGATCGGGCAAGGGCCGCGCTTCGGGATCGGAATAGCCGAGCCGTTCTTCGCCGGCGTGAGCGAGTTTGCGGCCAGCCTCGGAGTAAGGGATCTTTCCATCCGGCGGATCGGTAATCCATGCCGTACGGGCCACACCCCGCACGACGCCAAAACGCGTTCCTGGATCGATCCAGAAAGCATTATAGCCCCGCCCCATCAGCAGGTCGCGGCCGGTGAGCAGGCCGGTGGCGGGCGTGTTGGCGATATCCTCGGTGCGCATGCGCACCAGTTGCGGGTGATTGAGCGTGGCCTGCTCGACCTCCTCGGGCGCCAGGGTCGTTGTCTTGTAGCGGTCAACGCGCTCCAGCGTCGTGATGGAGGCGTTAGTCCAGGTGCCCTGCAGGTCGGGCCGGCCATCCGGCGTTCGGGGCGGCTGGTAGGCGGCCTGGGCGAATGAAGCTGGCGCCGCCACGCAGGCGAGCGCCATAGCCGCAAGGATTGTGCGGATCAGCATCGGTTTCCTCCCCTATCGCGATACCGCCCCCTGTCTTTCTGGCGCGCGGAGCGTGGCCCGCGCCTGCAAGGTCGTGAGTTCGTGATGTGACCGAGCTTGCCTGCACCGGGGTTGGCCTGCAAGCTAAGCCTCTAACGGAGCGTTGGAGCGGCGCATGCCCATCCTGTCTCGACTGCGGGCTGCAGCCGCGCTTGCCATTGCCGGGCTTGTCGGGGTTGCCACGCCGGTCACGGCCCAGCAGGGCGGGATGACGCGCGTCGACATAGAGCTCATGCTGGCCGTCGATATCTCGCAGTCGATGGATTACGACGAGCACTCGATCCAGCGGCAGGGCTATATCGACGCCTTCCGCCATGCCGACGTCATCAACGCGCTGATGGGCGGGCCGGAAGGCAGGATCGCCGTGATGTACATGGAATGGGCGGGCGATTTCGATCCGATCCCCACCATCCCGTGGACGATCATCGACAGTCCGGAATCCGCCCATGCCTTCGCCGACAGGCTGGAGAAGGAGCCGATCTATGGCGAGCAGCGCACGTCGATCTCCACGGCCCTTCTGGCGGCGCAGGAATACATCCGCTCGAATAATATCGCATCGCACCGGCAGGTGATCGACGTGTCCGGCGATGGCGCGAACAATGCGGGCGCGCTGGTGGAGCCGGTGCGCGATGAACTGGTGAAGAACGGCATCATCATCAACGGCCTGCCAATCATGCTGAACAAGCCGAAGGAATTCTACGACATCGACCATCTCGACCGTTACTACAAGCAGTGCGTGATCGGCGGCGTCGGCGCGTTCATCGCACCGGTGTTCGACCTGCGCCACCTTCCGGCGACGATCCGCAAGAAGCTGGTGATGGAGATCGCCTCGATCGAGATCGAGCCCGACATGGCGCCGATCCAGTTTGCCGAAGCGCCGCCTCCGCCCGGCGGCGACTTCTATCGTGCGCAGCTGAAACTCCCGACCGAGAAGATGGACTGCACCATAGGCGAACAGGTGTGGGGCGGCGGCCGCGGCTATGGCGGCTATGGGCGCTACAGGGATCAGTAGGGCGAGGCGTCAGGCCTGCGCGGCGCGGCGGTAGAGCGCCTTGTCGGCGTACATTGCTTCGTCGGCGCGGGCGAGCGCTCCCTCGGCAGTGTCGTCCAGATGAATGTGTGCAATGCCATAGGCCGCCGAGACATAGTGCGGCACGCCCTCGTGCAGCACCTTTTCCGTCGATAGCGCGGCGACCAGCGTTTCGGCCTTCGCAGCGGCGGCCTCGGGGCCAAGGTGCGTGAGGAGGACGGCGAATTCATCGCCGCCGATACGGCCCACAACGTCAGTCTCGCGGGTGTGGCGCACCAGCACTTCGCCGATGGCGCGGATGACCGCGTCGCCCGCCGGATGGCCGTGGCTGTCGTTGATTGACTTGAAGTTGTTGAGGTCGAAATAGACAAGGCTCGCCTCGATCTCGTGGCGTTTCACCATCGCAATGACGCGCGAGGCTTCGCGCACGAAGGCGCGGCGATTGTAGACTGGCGCCAGCGGATCGTGATCGGCCGAAGCTTCAGCTTCCGCGAGCGACAGCTTCAGCTCTTCCACGTCGAGGCGCAGCGAATCGATCTCGCCGATCATGACGTTGAACGCGGTGCGCACCTGGGGCGTCAGATGGTGTTCGGGTACGCCGAAAACGTCGGCGACGCGCAGGGCAAGGTCGACCGGTTTTTCGACCGGGGCGACATCAACCTGGCGGCTTCGCGGGGCGAAGATGGAGAAGAACTTCATATCTGGCGCGGGACTCCTCGCCCCATTCCACAGCAAGGCCGTTAGCAGCTGATTAACCGACTTCCGACCGGGCGTTGCGGATCAGCCGGATATGCCTGTAGAAGGCCCCTTTCGCGGGCCGGAGAGCCTCATGAACGCGGCGGTAAAGACCCCTCTTGTGGGCATTGTGATGGGCAGCCGGTCCGACTGGCCGACCCTGCAAAAGGCTGCGGACATACTCACAGAACTCGGCGTTCCGTATGAGTCGAAGGTGGTTTCGGCCCACCGGACTCCTGACCGGCTGGTCGAATATTCCAAATCTGCGCGCGGCCGGGGGATCAAAGTGATCATCGCCGGAGCGGGCGGCGCGGCCCACCTGCCCGGCATGGTCGCCTCCATGACCACCTTGCCCGTGCTCGGCGTGCCGGTGAAATCCTCCACGCTGAACGGGCTAGATAGCCTTCTCTCCATCGTGCAGATGCCGAAGGGCGTTCCTGTGGGAACGTTGGCCATCGGTGAAGCGGGTGCTGCAAACGCCGGTATTCTTGCAGCGTCGATCCTGGCCGGAAATGACGAGGCGCTGCTGAAGCGTCTGGATGCGTGGCGCAAGGCGCAGACCGATTCAGTCGCCGAGAGCGTGGAAGACGGCAAATGACCCGTCGCGAGCCAATTGGCCCGATCGCCCGGCCGGGCGACGCCATCGGCATTCTGGGCGGCGGACAGCTGGGCCGCATGCTGGCGATGGCCGCGGCTGATCTCGGCCTCGACGTCCACATCTTCACGCCCGAAGCCGACAGCCCCGCCGCGCGCGTCGCCAAGCGGACATGGGTGGCCGACTGGAGCGACACGGCCGCGCTGAAGGAATTCGCAGACAGCATCGTGGCGGCGACGCTGGAATTCGAGAATGTGCCAGTTGCCGCCGCCGACTCCATCGAAGCGGCGGGCAAGCCGATGCGGCCTAACGGGCGCACGCTATCGCGCACGCAGGACCGGCTTGCGGAGAAGATGTTCCTGCGCGAGATCGGCATCGAGCCGGCGCCGTTCGCAAGAGTTGACGGGCCGGGCGAGATCGAAGCCGCACTGAAGCTGCTTGGCGGCAATGCCGTGTTGAAGTCGCGCTTCTCGGGTTACGACGGCAAGGGACAGGTTCGGCTCAAGGGCGAGGCGCCGTCGAATGCGTGGGCCGACGTGGGCGCGGGCCCTTCGATCATGGAAGCGTGGATCACGCATGACCGCGAGATCTCCGTTGTCGCGGCGCGCGGAAGCGATGGCGCGTTTGTCGCGTTCGATCCCCCGGAAAATGATCATTCTGGCGGCATTCTGCGGCGTTCGTCATTCCCCTCCTCTGCACCGCAGCGCGTGCTTGATGAGGCTATGCGGCTGACAAAACGGCTGGCCGATGCGCTGGATTATGTCGGCGTGCTGGCGCTGGAACTGTTCCTCACAACGGACGGCAAGCTGCTCGCCAACGAGTTCGCACCGCGCGTCCACAACTCCGGGCACTGGACGCAGGATGCCTGCAAGACCGGGCAGTTCGAACAACACATCCGGGCCGTCTGCGGCTGGCCGCTGGGCGACCCGTCCCGCCATTCAGACGGCGAAATGATCAACCTGCTCGGCGAGCATGCGCTGGGCTGGGAAAACCATCTGGCCCAGGGCGCAAAGCTCCATCTCTACGGCAAGCGACACGCGGCGAACGGCCGGAAGATGGGGCATGTGACGCGGCTGCGCCCGAAAGCGTAGCCGCCAGTCGGCAGAGTCAGTCGCGGCGTGGACGGATCAGCAGCAACAGCATGATGAGCCCCGCCGCGACGAGGCCAAAGCCGGGCACGATCATGTAAAGCGCATGCCGACCAAACATCGCCGTCGCCGGAAGCGTCATTGCGAGGGTAACGAGGCCGAGCAGTATGGGCATGTAGGCCAGCGCCAGACGCCGGCCGGATGCAGGCGCCGACATGGTCTAGCTCCTTCGCTGCCCGAGAATGTCGAGCGGATCGGGAAAGTTGGCGAAGGCGTTCCTGGCCTGCACCTTGAACTTCTCGAACTGCATGACGTTCTCGATGCGGCGATCGAGGAAGGCGTCGACCTGCGCCTCGTCGTCGGTCCCGAGCCACGCTGTCAGCGTCGAGCCCAGGACGGCGACCAGCGTCATCCGCTTGGTGTACCAGTTGTAGTCGGTCGACTTGTCGCCCAGCGCCGCCCAGATGGCGTCGGCGGCAGCCCAGAGACCCTTGGGTCCGGTGAGCAGGTTGGCGGGAGTTGCGGCCGCGCGTTTCACCGCCGTCTTGTGGGCGCCGAGCACCGCCAGCCAGCCTTTGACCCCTGCCCGCACTTTTTCGCGGACTTTCCCTTCGGACCCCGAAACCGCGGCTCCGGCTGCCCGGGCCGCGCGCTTTCCGAAGGCGCCGAGCACGTCCGCCACCCCATTGGGAGCGGCCAGCAGGGCCTGTCCGGCTGTCAGACCCGCCTTCCCTGCGGCCTTGTCGAAGGTCGCCCGGGTCCAGCCCGATTCCGGGGCCAAGGCCAGTATGGCGTCGACCAGACGGTCAAGAAAAAGGTCGCTGGGGGCGTCTTGGGTGTCGCTCATGGCGGGATTCCGAGGATTCTGGGCAGTAGGCAGGCCCGATTTCCTATGGTATCGGACCCGCGCTTTCCCGTCATGGGTGTCCTAACGGGCAATCTAATGGGAAGCGAGAAATCACCCGTCGGGCGGGCCAGCGCATCCTCTAGAGGGAGCGTTTGCTGTCGTTTCGGCGTTTTAGCATTCGACTGATCACCCCGGCGCCGGTCCGGGAACCGATGGAGAGTTTCAAATAGTTCAGATCGTTGTCCGCGATAACAACGTCGATCAGGCGTTGAAGGCGCTCAAGAAGAAGATGCAGCGCGAAGGTCTGTTTCGCGAAATGAAGCGTCGGAACCACTTCGAGAAGCCCTCCGAGCGCAAGGCTCGTGAAAAGGCCGAGGCCGTGCGCCGCGCGCGCAAGCTGGCCCGCAAGCGCGCCCAGCGCGAAGGTCTGCTTCCGAAGGTATAGACGCCTTCAACTGACCGGCAAGTCATGACGAGGCCGGCTGCGCGACACGCGCGGCCGGCCTTGTTGCGTTCAGCCCCGGGTTCTGAAGATGTGCAATCTTGGGAAACCATCCTCGGCGAGTATGGCCACGGGCCGGGGCCAGCCTTCCCGGCGTGGGGATACCGATGCCGCAGCCACACGTCACTATGCCCCCGCTCATCATCCTGTGCCTCGCTCATTTGGCGGCGGCCTATGCGCTGTTCCAGGTGCTGCGCTCCAGGCGTACGGTCACCGCCGGTTGGCGCGCCGTCGGGCCCAGCGGAATGCATTGGTTCTGCTTCGCAGGCGTCTGGGCGCTCTCCGCGTTCATCAGCTGGATCTGGATCTTTGTCGGATCGAACCGCCCGGACGCCGACACACAGATGATGTGGGCGCTGGCGCTTGCCCTATTCTTCGCAATCGGAGCCGCGTGGGGAGGACTGCACATCGCCAGCCTTCGGCGCACCTCGCTGCGCTGGCGCGGGGCGCAGATTCGCTGGGAGGCCAAGCGCGCCTCGCAGGCCCAGGAGATGGCAAACATCGTCAGCGCAAAGCGGCGGGCGAATGGAGCCCTGCGCCTCACCTTCGCAGACGGAAGCGCATTTGACCTCGACATCCATGCAAGCAACGCAGACGCGTTCCTTGCATCCATCTCCGAACGACGGGGTCGCGATATCTGGTGACCCCACTGCCGTGTTGCTTTCCGGAGCGACAAAGAAAACGGGCGTCACCCGAAGATGACGCCCGCAAAGGCTACGGTCGTGAAATGTTGAGAGGCGCGCTCAGGCAAGCGCCATCGAAAGCCAGACGATCATGGTCGAGCCGGCGACGGCTGCGAACGCGATGCCTGCCAGGAGAGCGAGGCTGGACCAGACTTCGGTGCGGCTGACCGTGACGACTGCGCCGGGGATGAGATCGGCGCGGAGCGCGTAGGCCGGCGTGGCGTTGATGAGGTCGCGTTCCATGGATCAGCTTCCCGTCTCGTCGAGTTCGCCGTCTTCGCGGACCTTGAGGTCGTATTCGCGGACCTTGCGATAGAGCGTCGAACGGCCGATGCCGAGGCGGCGGGCGACTTCGGACATGTGGCCCGAATAGTGATCGATGGCGAACTGGATCAGGTCGCGCTCGATGGCTTCCAGCGTGCGCAGCTCGCCCGTGCCGTCCGTGATGTGGACGGGCTGGTCGGCGGCGTCGTTCGCGGCTTGTGGGGCCTGAATAGCGCTGGCGGACGGCGCGGCGACGACGAGGCCGGAGATCTGCGGAAAGTCTTCCGGCTTCAGCGGGCCGCCATCGGAGAGGACGATGGCGCGGAAGATCGCATTCTCGAGCTGGCGGACGTTGCCCGGCCAGTCATAGTTCATCAGCATGTTCAGTGTTTCAGGCGATGCGCCCGGGACGCTCTTGCCCTCTTCCGCGTTGAAGCGGCGCACGAAGTGCTCGACCAGGGCCGGCAGGTCTTCCTGGCGCTCCTTCAGCGAGGGGACTTCGATGGGGAACACGTTGAGGCGGTAATACAGGTCTTCGCGGAAGCGGCCTTCCTTCACCTGGTTCGCCAGATCGCGATTGGTGGCCGAGATAATGCGGACATCGACCTTGGTCGGACGGCGCGAACCGACGGCGTCAACTTCGCCCTCCTGCAGGACGCGCAGGAGTTTGACCTGCATATCAAGCGGCAGTTCGCCGACTTCGTCGAGGAACAGCGTGCCGCCGTCGGCTTCAGCGAACTTGCCGAGCTTCTTCTCATGGGCGCCGGTGAACGAGCCCTTCTCATGACCGAACAGGATCGACTCGACGAGGTTTTCCGGGATGGCTCCGCAGTTGACCGAGATGAACGGCTTGCCGGCGCGTTCGGAGGCGCCCTGGATGCAGCGGGCGATGACTTCCTTACCGACACCGCTCTCCCCGAGGATGAGGATCGGGATCGACGAAGCTGCGGCGCGCTGGCCGAGGCGAACAACGCTGCGCATGGACGGTGCGCCGGCGATCATGTCCTCGAAGCCCATGCGGCCTTCGGATTTCTTGGAGAGGCGTTTCACTTCGCCGCGCAGATCGGACATCTTGAGCGCGTTGCGGATCGAGATGCCGATGCGTTCGGGACTGGCCGGCTTCACGAAGAAGTCGATGGCGCCGGCGCGCATGGCCTGGACGACCGTGTCGATACCGCCCGTGGCCGTGAGCACGATGACCGGAAGGTCCGGACGGCGCTCCATCAGGCGTTCGAGCGTCTCCATGCCTGACAGGCCCGGCATGACGAGATCGAGAAGGACGACATCGACGCCGTTCTTGGCGTCAGAGGCTTCTTCAAGCGCCTTCTCGCCATTCTCGACGACGCGGGCGCGGAAGCCCTGCTTCTCTGCAGCCGCCTGCATCAGGCGACGCTGGGTAGGATCGTCATCAACGACGAGAACGGTCTTTGCCATGTCCACACCATCATCAGTAGACGGAAGGCTCTTGGAGCGGCCTCCCTGTTCCGCATCAAACTGGCACGCACGCTTGAAAATGCGTTTAAGCGGTTCCGCGCAATTTCACGCAACTCGCGGAAAACGCGGGGTTTTGCTCCAAACTGGGGCGAGAATCGCGCCTTTGGCGATGATATCTGGGTCGGTTAAGTAAATCCGTGACGGCGCCCGCCCTGCTTCGGGCAAGGCGGATCCACGGGGGATCCCAGGAGTTCGACGCACGATGGCGTGGCGGCGCACAATTGGCGCGGGCGTGATGCTTGTTGGAGCATCAGCGCTGCTGGCGACTGTCGCCGGGGCGACCGTGATTGGCGTGTCCTATGTCAGGTCGGGAGAACTGGCCGCGTCGCTCGAGCTCATGGCCGCAGTGGCGGGCGGCGCACTTCTCGGCGGTATCCTGCTGATGCTGGCTGGGCGCTGGATCTATGGCCGATGGAATTCGGCAGCGCCGATTGCGAATTTCACCGCGAACGTAACGCGCATGATCGGGTTGTTGATCGCCATCGGACTGGGCGCGATGCTGGCCTTCGTGTTCATTTCAGGCATTGAACCCGAGGACGAGATTGTTGTCCTGATTCTCGGCCTCGGCGCGCTCGCGGGCCTCGGCCTCGTTTATATTGGCGGCAATCTGCGCAATCGCGGCAGGCGTTATCTCGACTGATCACGCTTCATCCAGCGGACCACCAGCGGCAACCGGGCGCGGTCGCCAGCTGCCCATGGAGAGGGCGCGGTCATACATCACCAGCGCGCCGGCAAGGCCGACATTGATACAGAAGCGCGTGGGGATTTTCACGATGAAGGCGCACTTCGCCTGCAGCTCGCGCGATAGATCTCTCGCCTCGCCTCCCATGACGTAGGCGGCGCGGATTGGATGGCGGAAGGTCGGCAGCTCGATGGCGTCGTCAGTGAGTTCGACGCCCACAAGCTGGCAACCGCGCGGGAGCTGCATCGCCTCGATCGAATCCCACAAATACCAGGGCACGTGCAGGTCCGACTTCGACGTATCTGCATGGTGCATAACGCGGATCTTGGGGGCAGCCGACACGGTGAAGGTGAAGGCTGCGCCGAACGCATGCGCCGTGCGCTGGAGCGCCCCCAGGTTCATGGGCTTGGAGAGCGACTCCACCCCGATGCCGAAATATCCGCGCAACTGTTTCATGGCGGCAGAAGCCTGATCCGCAGGCTGCGTGTCAACGCCCCGCCGCAACGCCCTACTCCTTCAGCCCCTTCAGGAAATCAAGGATGAAGGCGTTCGTCTCCGCCGGCTTTTCCTGCTGGATCCAGTGCCCGGCGCCGGGGATCAGCGTCACGCCGCGCAGATCATCGGCGACACGGGTCATCTGGGCGCGCAGTGCGGGCTCCTTGGCGCCACGGATGACGATGTCTTCCGTGCCCGCGATGAAGGCGACCGGTACCTTGATGCGCGCACCGGTGAGTTCCGGCGTGATCTCCCAGTTGCGCTCGATGTTCCGGTAGTAGTTGACGCCGCCCCGGAAGCCAGCGCGCTCGAACTCGGACGAGAAGTAGTCGAGATCCTTCTCGGTCAACCAGCCCGGCAGCTGCTTCGGCAGGCCGAGGCGGGGTATCCAACCTCCGGCGGACGCCTTGGGGTCGGTGATCTGCGGCGGGTCGCGCGGGGCGTCCATCGGCGCGTAGATGCGCAGCAGCAGGCCGCGCGGATCGGCATTGTACTCGGCTTCAGCGACGCCTGGCTCCTGATGATAGAGAATGTAGTAGAAGTTCTCGCCATTGGCCGCGCGCATCGCCGCCATGGGCGAGGACGTACCGCGCCCGCCATTGGGGACGCTCATCGCGATCATGGCCGAGAAGCGATCCGGATTCAGCAGCACGCTGTTCCACGTCGCGATCGAGCCCCAGTCATGGCCGATGATAATCGCCTTTTCCGCGCCATAGGCATCGAGCAGGCCAACAATGTCGCCGGCGAGATCCTTCACGTCGTAGTCGTCGACATTCGGCGGTTTGTCCGAGCCGCCAAAGCCGCGCATGTCGGGCGCGATGACCTTGTATCCTGCGGCGGCGATCACCGGGATCTGATGGCGCCACGAATACCAGCTTTCAGGCCAGCCATGCACGAGCACAACCAGAGGCCCCTCACCCATCTCCGCGACGCGCAGGGTGATGCCGTTGGTCTCGACCATGCGGAAGGAGACGCCAGCTACGGGGCTCGGCGTGGTCTCCGGCGCCGTGGCGCAGGCGGATAGCGCGAGGGCGGCGCCGGCAAGGACGCCCATTACAAATCGACGGCTAATCGAACGGAACATCTGGCTCTCCTGCGAACGGCCGCTGCCGCTCCAGTCGAGCGTTTCAGACAGAGATGCTCGGGGCAAGCAGTAAGGCTCGCGAAATTACGCGCCGCCTTGTCTGCGACCGCAACGCGCTATCACCTCAGCGTGTGCTGCCAGGACGACCTCCGCCAACGCTGCGTTCATTACGTCCAGCGCCTCTCCGTCTCCGCTGCCCCAGTTGACGTCGGCCAACTCGCCGCGGAACAGCTTTTCAGCCGCATCTCCGGCCTCCGGCGCAAACTTGACCCTGACCACGACGTTGGCCGTCTTGGCCATATTCACGCTGGAAATATGCGCCTGAAGCAGTTCTATGGTGAGCCCGAGGTTGGGAGCCGCATTGTCCGCCCCCACCAGTAGAATCCGGGCATCGCTGCCCATTGCCTCGAACCCAGAACGAAGCCAGGCGACTGAATCGCTTGAGCGCACAGGCCGGGCGCCCAGCATTCCCATAGACTGCTTGTCGCCACGCACATCCTGGATTGCCGCGAGATGCACCCTGCAGGCCGGCTCCACCTTTGCCTCACGCTCGAGCGAGCGCATGCTGCCAGGCGGCGAGAACCGCAAGTCCATCAAGATGGGCTCGCGGCTGGCGCACCCGCTTGCCAACGCGACCAGCAGGAGAGTTGCACAAACCTTTTTCGCAGACATCAGTAGCTCGATTTCGGCTGAGCATCCTTGTTCGGCTTGGTCGATTTGGTCGCAGGCAGCGCTTCCTGCGCGGCTTTGGTGATGTACGTCTGCGTGCCGACGGCGAATTACACCAGCGTGCCCTGATCATCCGTCTTCACGACATAACCGGGAACGCCATCAACCGTAGTCTTTGCAAGCGTGGTTGTCTTCTCGTCAATCGGGGCAAGCGGTTGATGCAGATCCGTCATCAGAAGTTCGGCGAGCTTTCTCGCGCCATGCTTGAGTGAATTGCGCATGGCGGCGCCGCTGTTGGCCTCCCAGATGACGAGGTTTGTCTCACGCACATCCGTGGCGTTCGGAGCGCGATCGCGGAAGGTGAACACGTTGCGATAGAGAGCGTTCAGCGAGTGAGTCTTGGGGCCAGACGTGTCAGGATTCTCGATCATGGCCTCGAGTTCCGGCGATTTCGGGAACAGGTACGGACGCATGTTCACGGTCACAGCATCGCCGGACCAGTTGATGTTGTAGTCCATGGTGACGAACAGCACGGCGCTGGCCGTCGAGGCGGCGAGGATCTCGTCGAGGTTGGCGTCGGTGACTTCTCGCACCACCCTGTAGTTGCCAGCGTTGAGCCAATCCAGTTGACTGAACGCGGCTTGCAGCTCCCCCTGCATCTGCGCATCGAAGTTGAAGTCGACGAGCGCGTTGCGCAGCGGCTTGATCGCTTCTTCGGCTGTGCCAGCATTGCTGCTGTCGACCCCTGCATCGATCAAGGCGAGGAGCAGGCCGCCGCCGCCATACATGGCGGTCTGCGATGGCGCGACGAAGATATAGATTCGCTCTGCTTGATCGGCAGGACGACGTCCGTCGCCGACAGCCGTGCACGCGCCTCGGTCGGCAGGGGCGCATGTGGCGGAATCGCCGTTGCGCACGCAGACGCAAGCGTCGCCAGCGCTGCGAGCGCTGCAAACTTCAGATTCATTGGATAGCCCCCCTGTTTTCCGGCAGACATCATAGCGCCGGACGCTTCAATTCAGAGTCATGGCCGAACGTGCGTGGAATATCAAGCGGGGGATCGGGACGAAGCGTGAGCATTTGCCCGAATGACAAGGCTCCTTCCAGATGACAGCTCCAGCTGTGTTCGCTAAGGCAAACTGAAAGACGATTTACGGAGACCAGACCATGCGCGCCATCCTGTCCAAGGCCCCGGGCCTGCCTGATACGCTGGTGCTGGAGGATGTGCCCTCGCCCACGCCGGGCAAGGGCGAGATTGTTGTCTCCGTGAAGGCGGTCGGGGTGAACTTTCCCGACTTCCTGATCATCCAGGACATGTACCAGTACAAACCCGCGCGTCCGTTCTCTCCGGGCGGCGAGATTTCAGGCGTGGTGAAGGCGGTGGGCGAAGGCGTGACCGCCTTCAAGGTCGGCGACAAGGTGTTCGGCTCGACCGGCGCGGGCGGCATGGCGGAGGAAATCCTCGTGCATGCCAGCCGCATGAACGCACTGCCCGACTTCATGCCGTTCGAAGAAGCGGCGGCCCTGCTGATGACCTATGGCACGTCACACTACGCGCTGAAGGATCGCGCGCATATCAAGCCGGGCGAAACGCTGCTTGTGCTGGGCGCCGCGGGCGGCGTCGGCCTTGCTGCTGTCGAACTTGGCGTGGCGATGGGCGCGACAGTGATTGCGGCGGCATCGAGTCAGGACAAGGTGGACTTCTGCATCTCGAAGGGCGCGCACAAGGGCCTCGTCTATCCGCAGAACCCGCTGAGCCGTGACCAGCAGAAGGAGTTCTCCGACAAGATCAAGGAACTTGGCGGCGGCGGCGTTGATGTCGTCTATGACGGCGTCGGCGGCGACTATGCCGAGCCGGCCGTGCGCGCGCTCAACTGGGATGGGCGTTTCCTGGTGATCGGCTTCCCGGCGGGCATTCCGAAACTGCCGCTCAACCTCACGCTGCTGAAGTCGTGCCAGATCGTGGGCGTGTTCTGGGGCGCGTTCGTGGCCAGGGACCCGAAGGGCCACGCCGACAACCTTGCGGACCTGTTCAAGCTTTACCGCGACGGAAAGATCAAACCCCACATTTCCAATCGTTATCCCCTGGAACGCGCCGCCGACGCCATAAAGGAGCTGTCGGAACGCCGCGCAAAGGGCAAAGTCGTCATCACCATCTGAGACCCGCGAGTTGGGGACACGAAGCGTCCTGATTCCAAGTATCAAGAGGAAACCCGATGTTCAGCCGTATCGCCCTCGCCGCCGCCGCAGGCCTGCTCGCGGCCGCATGCGCATCAACAACGGCGGCAACGCCAGGCGAGGGAACGGTCGCCGCGCCGGGCGATAGCTCGTCCGCATCGCCCTCGCCTGCTGGGCCGGTTGGGACGACGCTGCTCAACATCGCGGCCACCTCGTACTGGGTCGCCGAAGAGCGGCTGATCCCGGAAGACCCGGTGCTGGCGCTTGTCGGCGCCGGCGCCTCTGACGCCGACAATCCGGTGGGCATGCTGATCAAGTGCAACGCCGCAAATGGCGGGATCACGGTGCGAGTCGGCAAACAGGATGCGACCCGCGCGGGACAGTCGGCGACCTATCGCCTGCGCACCGGGGCCAGCATGCGCGAAGTGAACGGCAAGTTCGAGGCGAACCCGCGCACCACGGACACGGACTTCGTGTTCCCGATATCCTCTGCCGACCTTGTCGCGTTGGGCCAGCTCGACATGGTGTCGTTCGTGTCCGACAAGGGCGAAGTGGAATGGTCGCTGGTGAAGGACGCGAACGCGCAGGTTCAGGCGAAGTATGTTGGCTCGCTGAAGGAGTTCGCAGGCGCGACGCGCGACTTCCTCACCTTCTGCAATCCGAAATAGGCGCTGCAGTCCGCCGAACGAAAAAGCCCGGAGCGATGCCCCGGGCTTTCCATTTGGATCACACCGCGCCGGGCGGTCTGGAGTCCGGTTCAGTTGGCGCCTGGTCATTGGCAGGCTGGTCCTGCGTAGTCTGGTCCTGCGCAGGCCCATCGAAGAAGTCTGTCGACATGCGTTGTTCGGCCCTCTGCTGCGCCTTGGGCTTGCGGCCAAAGAATTTGCGGGCAAGCGCGCCGAGGCCCGCGATCGCGGCGAAGATCAGCACCCAGCCCTTTTTGAGAAACAGCAGGGCCGCAGCGATCAGGCCGCCATTCTTCGCCAGCACAGATGCCGCCGCCGCTCCGCCGATCAGGCCGGCGAGACCAAAATCGGCCTTGGCGTCGGTTGAGGCGTTGAAGTCCGTGTAGCGGAATCCCTGATCGAAGTCGGCGATGGCGAGGACTGCGGGCGAAACCTGCTCGATAGCGTGCAGCTGGCCAAGGTCGGCGACAAAGTTCAGCGACAGCACGCCGTGCCGGCCCAGCACGCGCATGTCATAGTTCAGCGTGTGCTCAGGCTCGCCAGCGAAGGCGAGTTCCTTGGCCCAGTACAGCTTATGAGCGGCGGCGTCGTAGCGCGGCTGGGCGGCCCAGCCGATAACATCGATCGCGGGATAGCCTTGCCGCACACGCGTCGGATTCTCCTCCTCCGATGCCTGGCGCATGGCGTCGATCAGCATGTCGTAGTCGATGCTCGTCGCGTCCTCATCCGACACATAGCCAGCGTCTTCATAGGTGATCACCACGCCCCAGCCGCTTTCCTGGAAGGGCGAGGCTCCCTTTGGAAAAAGCATTCCGTCGACCGTGCTGTCTGGCGGATTGCCCCACAGATCGACGAGGATGCGGCTGGCGTCGGTTGCGTCCAGAAAGAAAAATCCTTCCGGCACGTCGAGAGTCACGTGCGCGCGTGGAATCGCGATCACGCCCGTCTGCCTGTTCAGCGATGCCTCGAAATCCGCGACAAAGGCAGCGATCTCTTCTTCGGTCGGCTCCGGCCCGATACTTTCAAGTGAAGTCGCAGGAGCCAGCGGATCGGGCGCAGCGGACTGGGCATGCGCGGGCGCGGGCGCGACGGCGAGCATCAAGGCCACAAACAGAAACGCACGAAGCACCAGCCATCCCCCCAGACTTCAAGGGGACGTTACTTGGGCTGACGAAGATCGACAACAAGATTGTCGCCGGCTGCCAAATGGCGGCCGGCGATGACCGTCAGTTCGGCGCCGCAGGCGTCTGCGCGGCGTAAGCGGCGGCATCCTCGTTGGCGCGGTTGATAATATAAGCGCGGATCGATTCCGCATCGTCAGGCGACAGCGTGGCGGCGAAGCTGGCCATGCCGGCGCTGGCGTATTTGCCGCCGAGCACGACCTCTGCAAACTCCTCTTTCGTGCCGGGGGACTGGGCCCAGCGCAGATCCTGGATGGCGCCGCTCGAGACGACCAGCGGGCCATGGCAGACCATGCAGTTCCGATCAAACAGCACGCGGCCATGATCGAGCTGAGCCGCGTTGCCGAAATCCTCGGCGGCGGCAACCTTGTCGACCTCGAACACTTCGTATGGCTCAAGCTTCACGGTGCCGCCGATCTTGAATACCAGCACGCGGCCAAGCTCGGGCGAGCCGACTTTCGGGATCGCATTGCCACCGCCCGTGACGGGAAGCGCCGTGCCCCAGCCGGCCGTGACGGCGATGTATTGCTCGCCATCGATCTCGTAGCTGATCGGGCCCGACATCACCGGATACTGCGCGTCGATCTCCCACTTCGGTGCGCCGCCAACGGCCGCATCGTAAGCGCGGAACTTGCCATCGAGCCCGCCCTGGAAGACAAGGCCGCCGCCGGTCGACAGGATACCGCCATTCCATGCGTTGGGATAATCAACGACCCAGCGCGGCGCCTTGGCCACCGGATCCCACGCGACCAGCTGGCCTTTCAGCGCAGCGCGGCCGGCGAGACGCTCGTTGAGCGTCGGCGTCGGGCCGGGAGCGCCGGCGAATTCGACGCCTGTGTTCCAGAAGCCCGGTCGATAGGCGAAATCGGCCTGGTCAGCGTAGACCTGCGGAATGGTTTGGGCCGGGATGTAGACGAGGCCGGTATCCGGGCTGAACGACATCGGATGCCAGTTATGTGCGCCGAGAGGACCCGGGATCGATGCGAACGGGCTTTCGAGGTAACGCACGCCCGGCGCTTCGACCGGCCGGCCCGTCGTGAGATCCACGCTCGTCGCCCAGTTGACGTCGGCCTGGTATTTGTCGGCCGAGATCAGTTCGCCAGTTGCGCGATCGAGCACATAGAAGAACCCGTTCTTCGGCGCCTGCATTGCGACCTTGCGGACGGTGTCGCCGATCTTGATGTCGGCGAGGATGATGTGCTGCGTGGCCGTATAGTCCCAGGACTCGCCAGGCGTCGTCTGGTAGTGCCAGACATACTCGCCAGTCTCGGGCTTCAGCGCGAGGATGGACGACAGGAACAGGTTGTCCCCGCCCGACGGGTCGCGGCGCTCGCGATTCCACGGCGTGCCATTTCCGATGCCGACATAGAGGATGTCGAGTTCGGGATCGTAGGCCATGGCGTCCCAAGCGGTGCCGCCGCCGCCGGTTTCGGTCCACTCGCCGGTATCGCCCCAGGTGGCGTTTGCCTTCTCAGCGAGGATCTTGTCAGAGGCTGCGTTGTCGGCCTGCTTGGTTGGGTTGGGGGTGGTGTAGAAGCGCCAGGCCATCTCGCCGGTCTTCGCGTCATAGGCGGAGATATAGCCGCGCACGCCGAACTCGGCGCCGCCATTGCCGATGATGACCTTACCTTTGACGACGCGCGGGGCGCCGGTGATCGTGTAGGGCTTCGATTGGTCGACGGTGATCTTGTCCCAGACGGGCTTCTTGACCTTCTCGCCGCCCTCATCCGTGACGCCCTCAGTACGGGAAGCATTGAGTGCGATCAGGCGGCCGTCGATGGTGCCGACATAGACCATGCCCTCCCAGATCGCGACGCCGCGGTTGACCACGTCGCAGCATGCGGAAACGCCGCGCGCCTTGTCGACCTTGGGATCGAACTTCCAGAGCCGTTCGCCCGTCTTTGCGTCATAGGCGTAGACGACCGACCAGGCCGAGGTGAGATACATCACGCCATCGACCACGATGGGCGTTGCCTCCATGCCGCGATTGGTGTCGAGCGTCGCCGTCCAGGCGATGCCGACATCCTTGATGGTCTCGGCATTGATCTGCTTCAGCGGCGAGTAGCGCTGCTCGGAATAGGTGCGGCCGTGGCTGATCCAGATTTCGGGGCGCTTGTCGGCGTCGATGATGGCCTGGCCATCAACCTGCGCCGCCGTGATGGACGGAAGCTTCGCCTCGCCGCATGCAGCCAGCGCCAGCAGCGCCAGCCCGCTCATCAGAGCGCCTGTTTTCCTGATCAAGTTGCATCCTCCCGCGTCCAGTTCCCGGACATGGCGGAAATTCAGCACGTGGCCGACCAATTTGCAAAGGGCGAGTGGCAATGCCGCAGGTGCGATGAAGCGCGGCGCTTCGCCTCGCATTCGCGACGCGAGGACAGGCTCTGGCTCCTAGCCCGCCAACCGGTCGAGATCGGCAAGGAGGTCGTCGAGGTTGACGCCGCTGTCGGTGGAAGGTTCGCGGGAGACGGCGACGCCGGCGGCCGGCGCTGCAGCGCCCAGCGCACGGCTGATGGTGGACAGGAGTTCGGCCTGGTCGATGGGCTTCGAGACATAGCCCGACATGCCAAGGCCGATCAGGCGCTCACGGTCGCCTGCCATGGCATCCGCCGTCAGGGCGATGACGGGAAGGTTGCGCCAGTTTTCGCTCGTGGCGCGGATGCGGCGGATGGCTTCCACTCCGTCCATGACCGGCATGTGGACATCGAGCAGCACAAGGTCGAACGGCTCGCGCTCCAGGGCCTGCAGGGCTTCAAGACCATTGCAGGCTTCCGTGATGATGGCGCCCTGCGGCTGGATGAACATGCGCACGACCTGACGATTGACCGCGTTGTCGTCGGTGAGCAAGACGCGCGCGCCGCGCAGATGCGTTGCACCCGATGAAGCCGGACGGTCTTCAGCGTCCGCTTTGGCCGTGCCGACCGGCGGATCGGCAAGGAAGGTGAAGGTGAAGACCGAACCGTGTCCAGGGCGCGAGAAGACGCCAATGTCGCCGCCCATCATGCGGGCAAGGCGACGCGAAATCGCAAGGCCAAGCCCGGTGCCGCCATATTCGCGCGTGGTCGATCCATCGGCCTGGCTGAAAGCCTGGAAAAGGCGCGCGCTGGTGTCTTCATCCATGCCGATCCCGGTGTCGGCAACCGCGATGGCGACGCGCGTGCGGCCGCCCTCGGCAGGGGAAAGCGACAGGGAGACGTCGATGCCGCCTTCGCGCGTGAACTTCACGGCGTTGGAAACGAGGTTGGACACGCACTGGCGCATGCGCACCGGATCATAGCTGAGGCGCAGATCGTCTGGCACGTCGCCAGAAATGTCGAAGCGAAGGTGCTTTTCGTTGGCGGCCGGAAGGAACAGCGCATGGACCTGGCGGATCGCCTGCATCGGGCATGAATCCACCGGCGTGATTTCCAGACGGCCAGCCTCGATCTTCGACAGATCGAGCACGTCGTTGAGGATCGCCATCAGCGTGGCGCCAGAATCGCGTATGGTCGCCACCATGGCGCGGGTCTCGGGATCAAGCTCGCGCGAACTGAGCGCCTGCGCCATGCCGAGAACGCCGTTGAGCGGCGTCCTGATCTCGTGGCTCATGTTGGCGAGGAACTCGCTCTTGCTTCGTGTTGCAGCTTCGGCCGCATCGCGGGCGGCTTCAACCTCTGCGAGACGGCGTGCGCGCTCTTCTGCGAGCGAAGCCTGCGTGGCTTCGAGGCGCG
The DNA here is from genome assembly GCA_002483135.1 of Hyphomonadaceae bacterium UBA7672. Taxonomy (GTDB): domain Bacteria; phylum Pseudomonadota; class Alphaproteobacteria; order Caulobacterales; family Hyphomonadaceae; genus UBA7672. The sequence continues at coordinate 270,018 of DLHI01000026.1, forward strand.
AGCCCTGCTGGATGAGGAAGAAGGAGAACGGCGGCGCCACGAGCAGCGTGATCGCGATGGTGAGGACGGCCGAGTACTCGTGGTCAGGCGCCTTGAAAAGAACGCCGGACAGCAGGTAGTCGCATGGCAGCACGACCGCGAGAATGATCGCGGTCACAATGGCCGTCTTGCGGAGATGCCTCACCACCGCAGCTTTGTTCTTGTCTGCGGACAGCATGCGCATTCCCTGACAGCAGCGGTCAGGAATGACACAAACAGGTAAAGGATTGGCAGACGCGGGTTTACTCTGCGGAAACGCCTCGCCTTGCTCAGGCTTTCGTTGCGGCAACCAGTTCGGCCTGAGCCGCCGCGATAGCTGTATCGACCAGTCGACACCATTCTGCGGCCGTGGCGGCCTCCAACGCGCCCTTCGGCGAGGCGACTGAGCGCGAGGCATTGACCACCCCGCCCTCGCGTATCCCGCCACGCTTCACGAAACCGGCCACAGCTTCGGCAGCGCCAGCGCCCTGCGCTCCATAGCCCGGCACCAGGAAGAGCGCATCGCCCGCTGCTTCGCGCAATGCAGCGGCATCTTCCGGCCCCGTGGCGCCAGCGACCAGCATCAGGCCAGACCAGCCGCTGGCGCCACGCAGGCGCGCAATCATCGGCAGCAGCGAGCTCGCGACATGCAGATACAGCGGACGGCCATCGATCAGCTTCGACTGGAAATCCTTCGAGCCCGGGTTCGACGTACGCGCGAGAACGACCACGCCCTTCGCTTCGCGCTCGGCAACAGCGACAAACGGCTCGATCGTCTCCACGCCCATATAGGGGTTCACCGTGATCGCATCGCACGGGCAGGACGAGCCCGCGCCGAGATAGCCTTCAGCATAGCCTTCCGCCGTGGTGCCGATGTCGCCGCGCTTCGCGTCGAGGAGCACAAGCGTATCCTGCGCGGCGGCGGCGCTGCACACACGCTCAAGCGCGGCAAGGCCCTTCGAGCCCCAGCGCTCGAACAGGCCGGCCTGCGGCTTTACGACGGCGACCTTGCCCGCCACGCGCTCAAGCAGGGCGAGACCCCAGCTTGCCGCGGCGTCTGGACCGGGCGGTCCGAACTGCGATGGGATCAGGGAGGGATGCGGATCAATGCCGACGCACAAGGGGCCGTGCGCGCGCACACGCTCGATCAATCTGTCAGCGAAATTTGTCTTCACCTGTCGCTCACCCGGCACAGAACCTTCACAACTGCACGTTCGTCCCTCAGTCGATCAGCCTCGGCCTCGTAGGACGATGCGCTGATCGGGCGCGCGTCGCCGCCGTACGAGGCTTCGCCTTGTGAGTCCAGAAAGCGGCGGATGGAATCCGGCGAGGCAGAATAGATGCGACCCCGGCGCGGACTTTCGGCGACGGTGACCCCGATGACGGAACCATCCACGTCGAACACAGGACCGCCGCTCATGCCCGACAGCGTGCCGGGAATGCCATCTGAACGGCCCCGCTCGGACCAGGCGAGGACGGGCTCTTCCATTTCATAGCGGCCGCGCGTGATCAGGTTGGAGCGCGATTCCAGCGTTGACACGGCCTCCCCGGATTGGCCCTGCGGGAAGCCGACATGGAAGGCGGTCTCGCCAACGCGCAGCTCGCGCTCGAGGCCTAGCTGCAGGGCAACCGGCGCGCGGTCGGTGACCAGCAACGCAAGGTCGGTATCGGGCGAGGTGCGCACTTCGTCGACGCGCACCATCCGTCCATTGCCAACCGACAGGCCAACGCGCGTGCATCCATCCACCACGTGACGCGCGGTGAGCCACAGGCCTGACCGATTGATGGCGAAGGCCGTGCCGATGCCGTCTTCAGGAGCATCGACCTGCACGACAACGCGCTCGTCGAAGGGGTGCGAATCCGGCAGTAGCGGACCCGGCTCGGGCATCGGCCTTGGTTCGGCGAAGATGTCGTCCTCGGGCTCGAGCGGTTCGGGGAAATAGGGTTCGGTGATTTCCGGGCGCGGAACGGCATACGGCCGCTCGCGGCCGCCGGTCCCGCTGGAGAAAAGCGTGCCGACGATCGCGATCAGTACGATCGCATAGACCACCCAATCGGGAATTTTCATGCCGGCATTCTCAAGCACGTCTCCGCGACGTCATATATTCGACCGCCAGCGCCAACTCACAAGGCCGACGCCATTACGATCGCAGCAGCGATCTTGACCCCGGCAAGCACCAGGGCGGCGCCGATCTCATCCCGCTCGATCCTGCGCGGCAGGTCGCGCAGGATCAGGTCGGCTGCCCGAAACGCCAGCAATTGCAGGAGGATGGCGACGACGCCCCAGATCAGAATATCGTAAACCGACAGCGCCGTGACGAGGCAGGCGGACATCGGAACGGCCAGGCCAACAATGACAGCGGACAGGCTAATCCCTGCGGAAATGTTTCCTTCCCGGATCAGTTTCAGCTCTTTCATGGGCGTCAGGAGCACATGAACCACGCATCCGGCGATCAGCAGGGCCAGCGTGACCCCGCCATGGAGCATGAATTCGGGGAACCCTTTCACAAAGGACTGGATCGCAGTTTCCATGTGTTGGGACCTCCGGAACGTCGCCCCGGCTTGGTTTCACGACGGCCCATGGAAGACCAGCCCCCAGATGGCGCGTCCCGGAAAGACAAGTAAAACCGTCGCATTATTGCGATCTGTAGTACCCGGTGATTTTCGGATTCAGACGAATACTTCTCGTGTCTATTGCGGACCCGTGTCTTTACACGATCAGGCCGCCCCTAGATCCCGAACACGGCCAGCACAGCTCCCACCAGCGTCGACAGCGTCATGATCAGGGTCAACGCCACGGCGACGACGCGCTGGGTCGAGGTTCTCTTGCGAACGCCCGGAATCGACTTTTCCTTGCGCGGGGCCAGCGTCCAGATGTTCGACAGAAAGCCTATGGCGCAGACGCCGCAGATGATGGCGGCGGCCCGGGCTCCGGAAATAAGGGCGGCGCCGGTCGCAATACCCAGCAGCAGGGCCTGGAAGCCAGCCGTGGCCGAAATCACCTTGCGCAGCATGCGATCGGCGCGGCCATGATCGAGGCCATCAAAGGCGGTGTTGGCCGTGATGACCGCCGCCGTCCAGCCGGATGCAGCCGCCCCGCCGGCCGTTAGAGCGGCCGTCGCGTGCATTATCGAGTAGAAATCTGGCATACGGCGTCCCCGGAGAATCGGGTCCTGTGTAGAGGGATTCGGCGCCGACGCATCGCCAGCGCGAAGCCGCACGCGCTATGATGTCCGCCTATTGCCAGCGCCCCTGCCCGGGCCGACTGTGCTGGCGAAACGAATTCAGGGGACTGCCATGAGAATTTCCGGGACCGCCCTCCTTGCCGGGCTGAGCCTGCTTTCCGCCGCCTGCACCGGACAGCCAGCCGAACCGGCCAAGCCGGAAGAAGCAAAGCCCGTGGCAGTGGCCGACCCGGCGTTCGATCGCGCCGCAAGCTTCAACTGCGAGGGCGGCGGCAAGCTGGACCTGGTCTTCAACGCCACCGACACGGGCGGCGTGAAGGCGCGCCTCGATGGCGCAGCGGGCGTGACCCTGAGCCCCGTTCCTCCCGCGAACGACACCAGCCCCGAGATGCGCTTCACCCAGGACAGCACGACGCTGGTCTACAACATGGACAACACCGTGACATATGAATCCGGCGACGTGAAAAAGACCTGCGCGTTCGAGTCCGCCAGCATTCCGGCGCCGAAAGCCGATGGCGTCGTGCACACGCTGACACAGGAAGACGCGGGCAAGACCTTCGAGGTGAAGGTGGGCGAGAAGGTCTCGATCGCTTTCGTCGGCGTGCCGACAGCCGGCTACATCTGGGGTGCATCCAAGCCGCCAGCCTGGGTGAAGGCGACCGATGGGCCGGGCGGGCCGACCTCGACGGCCCAGATGCTGCCCGGCTTTGCCGGGGGAAGCCATTGGGAAGTGATCGTGATCGAGGCCATCGCCGCCGGGGAAGGCGAGATTACGCTGGCCCAGCGCCGCCCCTGGGAGCCGGAATCCGAGCCCGACGCCGAGACGTTCAAGTTCACGCTCAAGGCCAGCTGATTGAAGACGGTGGCAGCCTTCGCGGGCGCCGCCGTCCTTCTGGCTGCGTGCGCCCCGAAGGTGGAGCAGCCTTCCACCGCCGACATTCAACAGGCTCGGCAGGCGGCGCTGTCCTTCGAGCAGCAGATGAAGCGTGAGATCACAACGCGGCTCGAACGCAACGACGACGCGGTGGCTGTCTACATGTCCTATGCCGATCACGCGCCCGAGTGGGCGCGTGAGATCAGCAACCGGCTCGAGCTCGACTTCAGCCGCACGGCGCTGGGCGTCCGCAATCCCGCAAATGCGCCTGACGATTGGGAAAAGCAGCAGCTCGAGACGTTCGCGTTCCTGATGGATTCAGGGCTGGACCCCGACACGTTCGAGGCTGCCGAAATCGTGCAGGAGGGTGATGCGACAGTGTTCCGCTGGCTGCGGCCCGTGCGGATGATGGACGCGTGCCTTACCTGTCATGGCGAGACGATCGAGCAGCGCATCAAGCTGTTGCTGGCGCAGGAATATCCGCTGGATGAAGCAGCCGGTTACTCGGAGGGGCAGATCGGCGGGGCCTATTCGGTGCGCAAGGTTTTGCGAGTCGGTGATCAGCCCGCGCCGGCGTGGACACCGATCCCCGAGCCGGTAGTGCTACCGGCGGACCAGCGCCAACCGGGCGATGCGCCTGTGGTGGCGCCCTCCTCCACACCGCCGGAATAGTTCAGGCCTTCGCGCCTTTCTTCCCGCCGCCATAGATCGGCGCGGCAGAAGCGGATGACTCATCCAGCGGCCAGCGCGCGCGGGCGGGCGTGTCGAGCGGATCGGAGATGCCGCGATGGAGGCGCTCGGCGCCAGCGAGCGCGATCATGGCTGCGTTATCGGTGCACCAGCGCATGGGCGGAGCGAAGAAGTGGAATCCGAGATGGTGCGCTTCGGCTTCGAGGCGCGCGCGAAGTGTCTTGTTGGCAGCGACGCCGCCCGCGACGACGAACGTGTGGCGCTCGAACTGCTCTTTCACTTGCGCCATGGCTCGCGACGATTTTACGGTGAGGATGTCAGCGACGGCTTCCTGGAAGGAGGCGCAGATGTCGGCGCGGCGTTGCGGCGTCAGCGGCTTTTCCTCGATGGCGCGGCGCACGGCGGTCTTGAGGCCGGAGAAGCTCATGTCGAGTCCCGGCCGATCAAGCAGCGGTCGCGGCAGGTTTACCGCACCTGCACTGCCCGTCATCGCCTCGCGCTCGACGGCCGGGCCACCCTGCCCGGCAAGCCCGAGCATCTTGGCGGTCTTGTCGAACGCTTCGCCGGCCGCATCGTCGATGGTGGAGCCGAGACGGCGATAGTGGCCGAGACCCTCGACCGCCACGAACTGGCAATGGCCGCCGGAGACCAGCAGCAGCAGGTAGGGGAAGCTCACCTCCTCGGCGAGGCGCGGGCTGAGCGCGTGGCCTTCCAGATGGTTGACCGCGACCAGCGGAATTCCCCGCGCGAGCGCAATGGCCTTGGCCGCCGACAACCCCGCCATCACGCCGCCGATGAGGCCGGGGCCAGCGGTAGCCGCAACGCCCGAGAGCCCGTCCCAGCCGATGCCGGCATCCTGCATGGCCAGCGCGATGAGCGAATCCAGCCGCTCCACATGGGCGCGCGCCGCGATCTCGGGCACCACGCCGCCATAGAGGGCGTGTTCTTCGGTCTGGCTGGCGATGCGTTCGCCCAGCACGGTGGCGCGGCCATCCGCCAGGCGCAGGACCGCCGCCGCGGTTTCGTCGCAGCTGGTTTCGATCCCGAGGATGGTGAGCGCGCCTTGCATCATTGCGGCCGCGCTTGTACGCCGCCAGCGAAGGATAAGCCAAGACATATGACATCGACACGAACAGTCAGGATCGGAACACGCGGATCGCCGCTGGCGCTGGCTCAGGCGAATCTGTTCGCCAGCCTGATCACACAGGCATCCGGCGGATCAGTCGCAACCAGCCTCCACCCCTTCACCACGACTGGCGACAAGATCCTCGATAAGCCGCTGCAGGACGCTGGCGGCAAGGGCCTGTTCACCAAGGAGCTCGACCGAGCGCAGGAGCTCAATGAGATCGACGTCGCCGTCCATTCGCTGAAGGATGTGACCGTCACCCTGCCCGATCACCTCTATCTCGCCGCCTTCCTCGAGCGCGAGGATCCGCGCGACTGCCTGATCGGGCCCTTCGCCCGCATCGCGGACCTGCCCCGGGGCGCGGTCGTCGGCTCATCAAGCCTGCGGCGTCAGGCGCAGCTGAAAGCGGCGCGGCCGGATCTGAACGTGGTCACGTTCCGCGGCAATGTGCAGACACGCCTGCGCAAGCTGTCCGAGGGCGTAGCGCAAGCCACGATTCTCGCAGCTGCGGGTCTTCGCCGGCTGGGCATGATCGACCACGCGGCGGCTACGCTTCCGGTCGAGGACATGCTGCCCGCGGGTGGACAGGGCATCATCGGCGCAACGCTGCGCAAGGACGCGCCGGACTGGCTCAAGGAGCTGCTGGCGAAGATCGACAATGAGGAAGCGCGGCTGGCGGCGACCGCCGAGCGCGCCTTCCTGCGCAGGTTGGACGGCTCCTGCCGTACGCCGATCGCTGCGCATTTCCGCCTGACAAAGGACGGGGCCGAGATGGTGGGCGAAGTGCTGGCCGATGATGGGTCGAAGCGCTGGCGCGCCGAGGGGGTGATCGAAGGCCGCCCCACCGTGTTCGACGCCGAAGTGCTGGGCGATGCGCTGGCCGAGGATGTCGCCATCGAGCGCGCCTACGATCTCGAAGGCGTGCTGCCGCCGGACTACGCGCCTGACGGCGAAGATGGGGAAGACGAGGCGTGAGCAAGCCAGCCCGGCCGCGCATCCTGGTGACGCGCAGCGAGCCGGGCGCATCCGAGACAGCGACGCGGCTTGAGGCGGCAGGCTTCGAGGCCGTAGTCGAGCCGCTGTTCTCGATCGTTGCCTTTGACGCAACGCTGCCCGACTTCGACGCCCTCGCCTTCACGAGCGCCAATGGCGTGCGGCGCTTTGCGGCGCTGTCGCCGCGCCGTGACGCGGCTGTGTTCTGTGTCGGCGCGCGAACGGCTATGGTCGCGCGCGAGGCAGGGTTTGCGGATGTTGCGTCGGCCGACGGCGATGTGGCGGTACTGGGTGACTTGATCGCTGAGCGTCTGACGCTGGGCACGCGGCTGTTGCATGCAGGAAACGAAGATACGCGCGGGGACCTGACGGGGCGTCTTTCCTCCTCTGGCATTGTGGCGAGCTTCGTGGCGTTGTTCCGGGCCGAGCCTGTTGCGACGCCGGGACCTGCGCTTTCCCGCCACCTGGCCGGCGAGCCCGCGTTTGCGGCCGTGCTGGTCCATTCCCCCCGCGGCGGTGACATCCTCGCCGGAATGATCCGGGCTTCCACCGGCCCTGCCTCCATCGACGTCGCCGCCATCTCCGCGGCCGCCGCCGCACCGCTGGAAGGCCTGGCGCGCCGTATCGCCATCGCCGAGGCGCCCAATGAGACCTCACTGATTTCCGCCCTCGCTGGCCTTGTTTCCGGTTGAGAAACGACGGCGCATCCGTCTATGGTCGTGCTGGGGAGCGTGCATGCGAACGCCATGAGGTTGGCGCCCGATGACGACGGCCAAGGTCGGCACATCCAAGATCAACGACGAACCCGAGCCCATCGAGGCCGAGTTCGAACCGCTTGAAGGATCGGACATTCGCCCGCCGCGCGGCACGCCAAAGCCGCGCCGTAGCCGGACCGTGACCTTCGGCCACCTGATCGCAGCCAGCGTCCTTGCCGCCAGCCTTGGCGCAATCGTCTCCATCGCCGCGGGCAATGCCAGATCGGGTGCGCCCACCGGAACACTGGCCCGCGAGATCGATCTCCTGCGTCGCGACATAGCTGACCTCCGCAACCGCGCCGATCGCGCGACCACCGACGTTGTCGGGCTGCGCTCCAGCGTGAGCGCGCAGGGCGACCGTCTGGACAGGCTGGATGGCGGCGCCACGCAATTGCGCACTGACATCGCGGCGCTGTCGGCGCAGATTTCGGCCATCAGCGGCGCAGGCGGCGGTGAATCGCCCGCAGGCGCCATGCCAACGTCATCACCCCTGGGTATCCTGCTGGCGCGTATCAACCGGCTGGAGGGCATCGTCGCGGAGGACCGCCACGCGCCCGAAACAACGCGCGAGGTACAGCGCGCCATTGCCGATCTTTCGCTCGAGGTCGCCTCCCTCGACCGCGCCAACACAACGCTTGTTTCCGCATTCGATCAGAGGCTGGCCTCGCTGGTTGCGCTGGAGGATGGCCTGCGAACGCTGGCCTCCGACGTGGCGGCGATGCGCGCAGGCGAGACGCCAAGGGGACGGGGCGTTGCAATAGCGCCCATGCCCGCTCCCGTGGCGACTCCACTCCCGGCATTGGCCGCGGCTGACCGATCGCGTTCGATCCGTGCGCTGGCGGCGCTCGAGTCGGCGGCGCGGAATGACAAGCCGTTTGCCGCCGAGCATGCAGCGCTTGCAGCCTTCCTGCCCGGAGATGCGGGTCTTGCCGCCATACAGGTTGCAGCGCAGTCCGGCGTGACGACGATGGATCAGCTGCGCACTGACTTCGACGCGGCCGCGAACCGTGCGCGCAAGCTGTCAGAGCGGGAGAGCGACGATGGCTGGAACTGGCTGCGCGACTCGTTCGCCGGCGTGATCGAGTTCGCGCCCAGCGCGCTGGTCACCCGCAATGCCGAGACGATCCGCACGGCGCGGCGCCAGCTGGACATCGGCGACATGCAGGGTGCGATTGCTGCTGTGTCGTCACTGTCGGGCGAGGCACGGGGCGCCTATGACATCTGGCGCAAGCGCGCGGAGGAACGCGCAAGGCTGGATGCCGCGCTTGGCGATCTCAATTCGCGGCTGCTGGGTGCGGCGGCAATCAGCGATAACTCAGGCTGAGAACCCCCACAGTCAACGAGGTCGCGCGTTACCTTAGCGTCATGCTGCTGTCGCGGAATTGTTCTCGCGCGCCTTGCCCTGCCCGCGCTCCCCCACTAGCTCCGTGTGCAAACCAGCTGTCTGGGAGGACAACTTGAAACGCATCATCCTGCTCGCCGCGATCTGCACCGGCGCTCTTCTTGCCTGCACCACGCCCGCCGCAATGACGGACGCGCAAGCGCCTGTCGCCGTCGCCAAGGCCGACGCGGGCCTCGCCGCCGCCATCGCCAATCCGGCGCGCGCGGACGCGAACAAGGTGCGCGACATTCACCGCCACCCTGCCGAGACGCTGGCCTTCTTCGGCGTTAAGCCGGACATGACCGTGATCGAGATCGCGCCGGGCGGCGGCTACTACGCCGAGATCCTCGCGCCTTACCTCACCGCTGGCGGCGGCAAGTATATCGGCACGGGCAACCCGATCGCCGCGCTCTCCGACCAGACCAAGTGGGGCGTGCAGACCTATGTGCCGATGAACGCCACCTCCGGCCCGCTGGGCGCGCCGGGCTCTGCGGACATGGTCCTCACCTTCCGGAACGTTCACAACTGGATGTGGCAGCCGGGCATGGTGGACAAATACTTCGCCGACTTCGCCGCCGTACTGAAACCGGGCGGCGTGCTGGGCGTGGTTGAGCACCGCGCCGACCCGCGTCCCGAGACCGTGGCTGGCGGCCGCTCGGCCAGCGACGGCTATGTCGCCAAGGCAACCATCGTGGCCGCCGCGACCAAGGCTGGCCTTGTGCTTGAGGCCGAGTCCGAGATCAACGCCAACCCGAAAGACACCAAGGACCATCCCTTCGGTGTCTGGACCCTGCCGCCCAACTCCTGGACCTCGCCGCGCAACCAGGGCGAGACCCCGGCCGACTTCGACGCCGCGAAATACAAGGCCATCGGCGAAAGCGACCGCCAGACCCTCCGGTTCCGCAAACCGGCCTAGCCTGAAACAGCCCGAACACGCGCCAAAACGCCCGGTTTGAGCCTTTACAACCGGCCGCTGCCTCAAGGGCGGCGGCCGACTTGCTTTCCGGTCCCCGTCCGGGTTATAGCGCGCCCCTCTGGCCGCAACGCCGGACGCTGCCTTAGCTCAGCTGGTAGAGCACCGCATTCGTAATTAGCGGGTCACCGCGAAATTCGCGAAGTCGCTCAATGAGTTGGACGAAGCGTGGTTGAACGAGTAGTGGATTAGTAGGGTACGCTGCCTTAGCTCAGCTGGTAGAGCACCGCATTCGTAATGCGGGGGTCAGGTGTTCAAGTCACCTAGGCAGCACCACTAAATCAAGGCTCTAGCCACTCTCTCCAACTTCTGAAAATCGCCTGGGCATCACCTGGGCATCACCGTGGCGGATTTGATATTCACAGAAACTGGAAGGTGGACGCCGTCTCCGGGCGTCTCACAGCGTTTCCAAAATTGGATTTGGAAGCCGCGCTCACTCGCTGAATGCAGCGATGGCTTCCTCAGAAGTTGAGCGCCGGCGCCGACCATCGGCAAATGCAGCAAGGTCAGCAGGGTCGTATCGGACGGCGCGATCGGTCGCGCGGATATACCGTGGCCCTCTGCCCGAGCAACGCATCTTGTCGAGCGTCGACTTGGAAAGCCCAAGGCGCGCAGCTGCCTCTCGCACATCCAGGAGCCGCTTTCCGTCATCGACCTTCGGCGCGGCAGATTCCAAAGTCCTTGGCGGACGCCCGCGCTTTCGTTGAGTGCCGGTCACGAAGTCGATCAGGCGACGGTCGATACCAACCGTCTCCGATTGGACCGGTGACGAGGTCGCTGCGATCCGCTCTGCCGGTTGAGTCGCGACCACCTGCGACGACGGCGACGTAGAGTGAGTAGCGGACTTCGCCACAGGCGCGGCGAACAGATCGAGTTGGTCCTTGATGGCCAACGTCCTCTCTGCCTTCCTGCTATGCGCCCGCGACATCCGCTTTCATTCCTCTCGTCTGTCAATTCATCCACAGGCTGCCCGTCACAGCCAGCGCATTCATCCCTGAGCCGAAGATGCGGCGCTTCCGCCGCAAGCACGCCGACCGCGCGAGCAATGCCTGCTGCAGATCAACCGTCATCGTTCCATTCTGGCTCGGACCTGGCTCATTATTCACCCGCGGATCGCACCAGATCGCCCTCATCAGATTCCCAGTCCGAGTCCCCTTCCGCGCTGGAGGCTCCACGAGATTGATAGACCGCGTTGAACGCCGACCACGTTCTGACCTGCAAACCGTTCCAGCGCCGGACGCCAGGGTACGAGCTGCGAGGTTTGATCCCCGACGATCAGCGCCACCCTTCCCTGCGCGAGGTCGATGCGGCGGGTGTAGACCCCGGACACCGTCCCCGAACCAAGCCTCACCGGCATCCCGATCTCTCCGGCAAGGTTCTTTGCGGCCGTTCGGAGCTCATGGGCTTTCATTTCTTCGAGCGCTTGTCTCGGAAGCTGCTTGTCCGCCGCCCCCATCCAGCCCTGCTCGATCAGGAACAGACGCCGTTGTCGAAGCGCGGCTTCAAACTCCCGCGCCAGATGGCCGGCGCCATCAGGTGAGGATTCCTGACCCGTGAGGACGCGGTCGAGATGCGTCGGTCCGGCCGCGGCGATCTGGCTGCCGAGCGGCATGTAGCTCTGCACACGCGGAGCCATCGGGGCGCGGACGAGACGCGCGCGCTCATAGGTAAGCACACGATCGAGATGGTCAGGAGCAATGTCGAAGATGCCGTCCTTGCCACGAGAGATCAGGCCAGCCCGACGCATTGCCTCCAGTCGCCTGATGTTGGCGGCGACAAGACCGTCGGGGACGTTCGCCTCCATCCGGGCGTGGATGTCAGCCGAGTAGAGGCCGCGGTTGAGGCGGGCCACACGCGCCACGGCCTCGTCTGAGGGGCCGATGCGGGCCTCCTGGGGCTCGAAGGCAATCAGCGCGCCTTTTGGGGTGTCTTCCAGAACCGCAAGCGCGCCGGGTTCCCGGAAGCGTGCATAGCGAAGTTCCCCGCGCCCGTTCTCGATGATGGCGATGAGATTGTCCGCCCCATCATCGGAATACCCCAGGCCGACAAGCCGGCCGGATTCCTGGCGGGTCGTATCGGCAGCCAGAACAGGCATGCCCGTATGGCCGCGTCCCTGGCGGGCGACGATGCGGGCGACTTCGTCGCTGTCCGCGATCTGCCTGAGCTGGGCTGGCAGGTCCGAGGCAACACGCCAGCTACCGTCTGGGCCGACTGCGGCCAGCCCCCACCCTGAAAGCGTGTCGAGGCGGCGCGGGAGGTCGGTGTGGCGGAATGCGCTGCCGAGGCCGCCCGGACCATCGAGGGCGATGAGCTCCCGGTCGAGCCGGGTGAATGCGCGGGCGCCGATATCCCGGTCGCGCATTCGCTGAAGCTCCAGCTCCGGCCTCGGTCCCAGGATACGGGTTACGATCTCCTGCGCGTCTTCCCGGATCGCGACCGACATCACCTTGCCGGGGATGATCAGGTCCTTCCCGTCGGCGCGGACGCCCCGGAGGAGGACGTGGGTGTGGGGATTGTCGGTGTCCCAGTGGTCGACCGCCAGCCATTGGAGGCGCGTCCCGACATGGCGCTCAAGGCGCGCCATGGTCTCGCGGATGAACGGACGGAGCTCGCCGAGATCGGCGCCATCCTCGGCGCTGATGATGAGCCGGAAGTGACGCTTGTCCGCATGCCAGCCTTGCGTTGCTTCTCGCGCATCGAGGGAATTGCGGGACTGGTCATAGAAGGGCTCATCGCCGCCTTGTCGCTCGCGCGACAGATATCCAATCGTTGCGTCAATGTGCTGTTCGGATGAGGGCTCCTGTCCACGCGATAGCTCCCGCTGATCGGCGATCTCTGGCTGGTTCGGCCGCGCGGCGCCCTCGCGGCCAAGGTAGGCGACATGGGCTCGGAGCGTCTTCGCCTGCCCTGCAACATGGGCCACGAACCTGGCCTTCACCACGACGCGGCGCTGCGTGACGCGGACCGGCCGCGCGCGTGAGGCAGACCCCTTCGCGAAGTGGGCGCGGACCGGTGACTGTCCGACTGGCGCGCCGCCTTTCGGCTTGGATGGTGGCGCACGCCGCACCGCAGCTCTCACCTGCTTCAGTGCAGGACGAACGTCCTGCGCTGCACGGCCGATTCGGATCTCGAATTCATTTTCGTCACGCTGCATGGCCTCAGCATCGCGCACCGAAGACGCGTGTCGACAGCTTGCAATCGGTTCGAGAAATTGCGGCGGATCCGCCGCAAACGCCTCACGGATGTGAGGCGGTAATTCCTATGTGCAGACAGGCGGTTGGCGTCCCAACCGCCGCACTACCTTAATCTTGCATTCCACCGCACCCTCCGTAACCGTCCGGTCGTTGCACGATTGTTCCGCACACCGGATTTGAATCACAACGTTCTCCTGACAGCGAGTGAGGAGACGTCCGATGAGCGACACGAAGCCAGTCGATACCTCGGTGCGAGACTACTGGGCGGGCCATATCGAGGCCTGGCTGGCGAGCCGGTTGAAGCGCAATGACTACTGTCGCGCGCACGGCCTTCACACCAGTTCGATGAACTGCTGGGTGAGACGGCTTGCTCCGCATGTCTTGACCGAAAAGGAAAAACGCCCTGGTTTTGGGCGGCATCATCCGTCATCCCGATCGGCGCGGAGCAAGGCCGTGCAGGCGTTCTGGGCGATGCATGTCGAGGCGATGCTGTGGAGCGGCTTCTCGGCGCAGGGGTATGCCAAGGCTCACAACCTCTGCGCCTCCACCTTGCGCGAATGGCGCATCCGTTTCGAGGAGACCCCACTCGAAACCGACTGGCGGGAGATGGTTCACCCTGCGGCGCGTCCCCGAACGCTGCGCAAGACAAGCAGCGCTGCTAGGCAACAAGCAGCGGATTTGGCCTTGACGGAACCCGAGCCGCCAAAACTTCCCGTCACGCGCCGAACCTTCAGCGACGACGAAAAACGCGCAATTGTCGCCGAGTCAGAACTACCCGGAGCGACCGCCGCCAAGGTCTGCCGGAAGCATGGCATCGTCACCAGCATGCTGTTCCGCTGGCGGGTCCAGTATGGCCTTCGCCGTAAACCGCAGGCGCACCTCGCCTTCGTCACCACAGGCGCCGACGCGGGGTCTGCCCCGCTGATCCTGGACGGGTTGATCCCGGTTCCGGAGGGCATGACGCCGGTGGACATTGGCGATGGCCGGCATGTGTACGCCGCCATCGGCATTGATGCCGCAGCCGTCCGCGAGCACGTCGCCCAACAGGAGAGCAGCCGATGATGATCGCTCCCGCTGGCGTCAAAGTGCATCTCGCATTCGGCCACACGGATATGCGCAAGGGCATGGAGGGTCTGTCCGCGCTTGTGCAAGAGGCCTTGAAGCTCGATCCCTTCTGCGGCCACCTGTTCTGCTTCCGCGGCCGGAAAGCGAACGTCATCAAGATTCTGTTCTGGGATGGCACCGGCCTCTGCCTGTTCACCAAGCGTCTTGATGGCGGGGTGTTCGCCTGGCCGATGATGGGTGAAGCTGGCGATGCGGTTGCGCTCTCCTCTGGCCAGCTCGCTCTTCTGCTGGAGGGCATCGACTGGCGAAATCCCGAACGCCGATGGAAGCCGACCAAAGCCGCTTGAACCAGAGACGATGAGAAAAATGCGGGGCGCTCACCGCATTCCTCTTGGCGGTCATCTCGAACGCAGCCAGAATCAGGCATGCGGCTCGATCTGGACAATCTTCCGTCCGACGTGGAGCTCCTGCAGCGCCTGGTGCGCGACATGGCGGGAGCGGTCGCCACCCGCGATGGCGAAATCGGTCGGCTGCAGGCGCTTATCAAGCAGCTTCAGCGCATGCAGTTCGGCAAACGCTCGGAGCAACTCGACCCCAGCCAACTGTTGCTTGCCCTTGAAGATCTCGACGCCGACATCGCGCGCATCGAAGAAAGCGTGCCGAGCGCGCCAGCCGATCCACCCTCGTCACCTTCGCGCAAGCCGCTGCCGGACCATCTTCCGCGCGAAACCGTCGTTCTCGATGTCGGCGGCGATGCTTGTCCTTGCTGCGGAGGAGCGGTTCACGCCATCGGTGAGAGCGTCAGCGAGATGCTCGACTGGGTTCCTGCGCAGCTGAGGGTGTTGCGTATCCTGCGTCCGAAGTACGCCTGCCGCACCTGCAAAAACGTCGTGCAGGCCGCTGCACCGGAGCGGCTGATCGCAAACGGCCTGGCAACCCCGGGCCTCATCGCCCAGGTGCTGGTCGCAAAATACTGCGATCATACCCCTCTTTATCGGCAGTCGAAGATCTTCGCCCGTCATGGCGTCGACCTGCCGCGTTCGACGCTGGCCGGTTGGGTAGGCGGCGCTTCGTGGTGGCTTGAAGCCTTGCATCGCCGGCTGAGCGAGCATGTGTTCGGCTCCGACATCCTGTTCGCTGACGACACGCCGGTTCCGGTGCTCGATCCCGGACGCGGCCGGACCAAGACCGGCAGGCTCTGGGCCTATGCCCGCGAGCAGCGCGGGTGGAGCGGCGCCGATCCGCCGGCCGCGGTCTTCATCTACGCGCCGGATCGGAGAGCCGAACGACCGGAGGCGCATCTGGCGCGGTTCGAAGGCGTGTTGCATGTCGATGGCTACGCCGGGTTCGAACGGCTGACCGCCAGCGGCAAAATCAAGCTCGCCGCCTGCTGGGCGCACACGCGGCGCAAGTTTTATGAGATCGCCGAGGCTGAGGTGACGCCGCTGGCGACCGAAGCGCTGCGCCGCATCGCCCTGCTGTACGCCGTGGAAGAGCTGGTGCGGGGCCAGTCTCCGGCGCATCGGTTGGCGGTCCGCCGGGCGCGCTCGAAGCCGATCGTGGACGCGTTGCAAAGCTGGCTTGAAACGACGCTGCCCAACCTGCCTCCTCGTGGAAAGCTCGCCGAGGCAATGCGCTATGCCCTTACCCGATGGGACGGCCTGACGCGGTTCCTCGACGACGGCCGCATCGAACTCGACACCAATCCCGTCGAGCGGGCGATCCGGCCAGTGGCACTCGGGCGCAAGAACCATCTGTTCGCCGGATCTGACGGTGGGGCCGAGCGTTGGGCGGTCGTCGGATCGCTGATCGAAACGGCAAAGCTGAACGGGGTCGAGCCCTACGCATGGCTCAAGGACGTGCTCACCCGCATGCTCGCCGGGCATCCCGCCAGCCGCCTCGACGAGCTGCTGCCTTGGGCCTGGAGGCCCTAGAGGCGAACCTGTGCCTCACGCGCGCGGCGTTGCCTCTTCGCGTCCGGGGGCAACGAAGCGAATCTCATCCGCTTCCGGGTGTATCCGCCTCAGCTCACCTTCAAGGTAATCCAGGCCATCAAAATCGAGCACATCCATGTCGCTGAGCAGATCGGTGACGACGACAAGCACATGAGAAATGTGCAGCGCAACTGTCACGGGAGCGCGACGCGATACGCGCTCAAACCAGAGCTCTTGAACGTGCTTCATTGTGGGTCTCTCGCGGCCAGCTGTGCCTGGCTTCAGACTAACTGGCCGCCAGCCGGAAGTCGGTACGCTAACGGACACGTGCGCCGACGTGCATCGACCGGACGCTTACCACCCTCCCCATCCACCTCACTTCGCGCCTTACCCACCCCTCCACCGCAATCCGCTGCGCGCTCTCACTTTGCCACACGCCACTGCATGCGAGGCCAGCCATCCAGCTGGGGAACGACAGCAACGAGAGCGACAAGCGCCGCTCTCGCCGCGCCCGCGTCAGGCCATCATCTCGTCCTCGCGGTTGAGGTCACCGGCGACCAGAAGCATGGCGTCCAGCTCGGCCTTGATATTGCCCGCCTCCTCGGCGTCCGCCGTTCCGCGCAATTCGGCACGCAGTTCCTCGATGTGGCGCTCGATCGTGAAGGTCTTCGTGAACATCGTCGTCTCCTGTGTTTGAAGGACGATGCCGGCGGGCGGGCGTGATGGAGCGGGTCAAGGGATCGCGCCCAGGCGCGACCGCGCAGCGGCGATGGGGGTCACGATTTTTTTGGCCCTTCCGCCAAAAAAATGGTGTTGGGGTGGACGGCCCCCAAGCGGCATCAGTTGTGCCAAAAAGAGGTCGTTGAAGATCTCAATGAAGGAGGCCGTCCGTGGAGAATATTAGTCGTATTGGCATGGATACGTCCAAGAGCATTTTCGTGCTTCATGGCGTCGATGCATCCGATCAGGTGGCGCTGCGCAAGAAACTGCGACGCAAGGAAGTCGTGGAGTACTTCAGGAAACTCAGGCCAACGCGGATCGGGATCGAGGCTTGCGGCGCATCTCATTACTGGGCCCGTGAGCTCGGCGCCCTTGGCCACCAGGTGCTGCTGATCGCCCCGCAGCATGTGAAGCCCTATGTGCGCCGCAACAAGAATGACGCCGCCGACGCAGAAGCGATCTGTGAGGCAATGAGTCGGCCGCGAACATGGTTCGTTCCGGCAAAAACGGCCGAACAGCAGGCGGGGCTGATGCTGGCGGGAACGCGGGAGGCGTTTGTTCGCCGGCGGACACAGCTCAGCAACACGATCCGTTCGTACGCAGCAGAGTTCGGCCTGGTGTCTTCGCGAGGCCTGGACAAGATCGAACCTTTGCTGGCGCGGATCGCGGCCGACGACGACCTGCCGACGCTCGCCAAAGAGATGTTCGCGGATCTCGGGGAGGACTATGTCCTTCTGCAGAAGCGGCTCGACATCATCGAGAGGAAGCTGCGCCTCTGGCATCGCAATGACGAACAGAGCCGTCGGCTGGCTGAGATACCGGGCGTCGGTGTGGTTGGGGCCGCGCTGCTGGCGATGAAGGTTCCTGATCCGAAGGCGTTTCGGTCAGGGCGCGACTTCGCCGCATGGCTTGGCCTTACGCCCAAGGATCACTCAACGGCAGGCAAGCAGCGCCTTGGCGTCATCACACGCGCCGGCGACGAGACGCTGCGCAGCGTGCTGGTGGTCGGCGCCACTGCTCTGCTGCGGCAAGTACGGTTGGGCAGAAGCCATCATTCACGCTGGCTTGTAGATTTGCTCCGGCGCAAACCGCCGAAGCTGGTCGCCGTGGCGCTCGCCAACAAGACGGCGAGGATCGCATGGAAGCTGATGGTCAGCGGCGAATGCTATGATCGAACTCGTGTCGGGACAGCCGCTCGCGAAGCGGCGCCCGCATAACCGCAATCCCGGCTGAGAGACGCCGCCGGGATGTCCGAAGCTTGCTGGAGAACGAGTAGATGGCGTGATCGATCGATCCCAAGACGCGAGCCAATCCGTGGGCCCCACTGGCCAAGTTATTGAAGGTCACAATGGTGTTAGGACCTCGCGTCGCGGAACCCATCTTGGCAGCGGTCATATGCGACCGCGACATCAGACCGGACATATGAGCGCAAGCGATCCGGTCACTCATTCACTCAGCTCTTGCAAGCGGGGGGCCGTCCACATATGGGGCCCCGTCGTCCCTTGAGGCGATCCATCACGCCCGGCACACTGCATGACCTGAGCAACCAATTCCCGTTCCGCACGAAATCGGAAACGGTCTGCATGGACAGTCACGTTCACGCCGACCGTCAGGGCGGCCAGCCAGAATGAAGGCTGCAAGGAGCCTGCGCACCGGATCTTTCCGGTGCTGCATGGCGGGAAGCGCCGTCGAGTGTCTGGCGGCGCGGAGCGCCCGCAGGGTCGCGCCCGAAGGAGCCGCGCTTGGGCGGCGGGACCGAGCGTGACCGCCAGACACTCTCCGCAACTCCGCTTCCGGCAAAAAAATCACTTATCCCCTGTAGAGGATAACTTGATTTTATCCTCCGCAGGGGATAATCACATTTTAGCCCCCACAGGGGATAAACCACTTTTAGCCCTTGCAGGGGATAAAATGAGACCTGATCTCGCCAGAAGCGGGCCCGAACTTGGCGCCGCCCTTCGCCGCCGCCGCCGCTCACTCAAGCTGTCGCAAGCACAGGTCGCCGAGCGGGCGGGCGTCAAACAGAACACCGTCTCGTCCGCTGAAGCCGGCGGGCCGGGCACAAAGCTTCAGACGCTCATCGACCTGATGGCGGTGCTGGAACTCGAACTCATCGTCCAGCCGCGCGCGGCTAGCAAATCCACCTCGATTGAGGACATCTTCTGATGGCCCGACCCCGCTCAACCACGCTGAAGGTCTGTCTCAACGGACGCCATGTCGGGGCGCTTCGGCGCGCCGGCAATGGCGCCATTACATTCGCCTACGAGGCGTCATGGCTGTCTTGGGAGCACAGCTTCCCGATCTCGATTTCGATGCCGCTGCGCGAAGAGGTCTATTCGGGCGACACCGTGTCGAACGTCTTCGACAACCTCCTGCCTGACGCACCATCCGTCCGCAAACAGATTGCCGAACGTGTGGCCGCCGGCGGCGATGACGCCATCAGCCTCCTCGCCAAAATCGGCCGGGACTGCGTGGGCGCCCTCCAGTTCCTGCCTCCCGATGCCGACTGCACGCTCCCCGGTCAAATTGAAGCGAAGGCAGTGTCCGACGCCGATATTGCGACCCTCATCAAGAGTCTCGCGACGGCGCCGCTTGGCCTGTCCGAAAACGATGACGCTTTCAGAATCTCGATCGCGGGCGCCCAGGAAAAGACCGCGCTCCTGCTGATGAACGGCAAATGGATGTCGCCGCACGGCGTGACGCCGACAACCCACATTCTCAAGCCACAGATCGGCGTGCGCCCCTTCGCCATGGGGGTCGAAATCGATCTCACCCGCAGCGTCGAGAACGAACAGTTTTGCATGACGTTCTGCGAGGCGATCGGCCTCCCGACCGCCAAGAGCCGCATCGTCAATTTCGACGGCGTCAGGGTCTTTGTGTCCGAGCGCTTCGACCGACAGTGGACAAAGGACGGCAGGCTTCTGCGCCTGCCGCAGGAAGACTTTTGCCAGGCCTTGGGAATCTCTTCATCGGAGAAATACGAAACAGCCGGTGGGCCGGGCATCAGCGCATGCATGAAGCTCCTGCAAGCCAGCGACAGCCCGCAGGAAGATCGCCGCATCTTCATGAAAGCGGTCCTCATCTACTGGGTGCTGGGCGCCACTGATGGTCATGCGAAGAACTTCAGCATCCGTCTGAACCCAGGCGGGCGGTTCCGGCTGGCGCCGCTTTACGACGTGCTGTCGACACAACCTCACGTCGCCACGGGCCAGTTGACGAAGAAGAACGCCAAGCTCGCCATGGCGGTCGGCAAGTCGCGCCACTACCGCATGGACGAGGTAATTCCCCGACATTTCCGGGAGACGGCTGATGCGGTCGGCTTCGCAAGATCCGAACTTGACGCCATTGAAGAGGACATTTCCAGCAAGCTGGAGTCGGCCATCAAGACGGCTGCCGCCAGCCTGCCAAAGGATTGTCCGAAGGCGCTAGGGGATGCGATTGCGGCTGGCGCACGCGAACGTGTCGCCCTTCTTGCCCTGTAAACCGAACTCTCACGGGCCAGGCAGATTCACTGCCTTGAACGCCAGCGAAGCTGCCTGAAGGGCTCGATCGTCGGCCTTCAGGACGTCTCGCGCGGAGCCGGTCCGTGCGCTGGACTGTCGGCGCGATATCGAGATGGGCGCATAGGAAAGCTCAGACCTGGAAGAAATCCGCCCTATCCCGCGCGCTGAGACTGAAGATGCTGTGCGGCATAGGCTGCTTCGCTTACCGCCGCAGCCATCCAGGTCGGCATGCCCGCCGCGCGTCGCGCGAGGGTCCGCCGCTCGGCCGGCTTGAGCGTGAGAAGCATGGCTCTGGCTTGTTCAACACCATGCGGTCCCAACCATTCGATCGCCCGCAGCAGTCTCTCATGGCGCGCGTTCTCGGCCAATGGCGGAGCATGGCGCAACTCGATTGTCTCGCCTGACACCTTAAGCGTGCGAGTCCGTCCGCTTGTCACGTAGGTCCGGCGCAAAGGCACCTGCGTCGTAAGACCGAAGGCGTTGGCGACAGCAGCGCCTGCGGGCGCGATCTGCTCCCCCTTCTGACGCGCGATGGCTTCCATCGCCTCCCCTGCATTGGGCGGCAGGAGACCGAACCGGCTTTCCACGGGAACGGCGTAGAAGCCCCGTGACACGCGCACGAGCTTCTTCCGCCGGACAAGGCGCGCCAGCGCCTGGTCCACAGCGGCACGATTGCCGAGGTGGAGCAGCTGCTTGGCGCAGACGGGCTCGCCCCGCTTGCGCGGCTTCAGGAACTCAAGAATGGCCTTCGACACCGTCATCTGACGTCTCCATAGTGTCAGATATATAGATCATATTCTGACAGTTTTCCACATGAAAAGGCGAAAAGTCCGTTGCGATTGGCGGCTTTCTTTCAAGCCGCTGATTCTAGCCGGATTTCAGCGGCACCGTTCCGAACGCGGCCAGCTTCACGGCGGCCCATGACGAAGTCAGCCGCCTTGGACGCCATCGACGCAGCCTGGAAGATTGCCCGATTGTCCCCCTTCAGCACCTGCAGCCAGGAGCCGAGATAGTCCGCGTGTCGGACGGTCGGCGCGACGCCAAGTTCGGCGCACAGGAAGGCGGAGCAAAGCTCCGCGACGAGTTCCTCCCGCGCATAAGCCTCGCCGCCATGGCGGCCCGAGAAGTTGCGGTCGAGACGCGAGACATGCCCCGTCCAGTG
>DLHI01000012.1 GCA_002483135.1 Hyphomonadaceae bacterium UBA7672
GACCACTTCAAAGGGGGCCGATCATGGGCCGTCGTGAGATTCGTTGAGCCCGTCACGAGTACGACTGAAATGTTCGTCCGCATGATTGGGGAAACTCCTGCAATCATCGAGGCGCACAGAATCGCCGGACCCTATGATTACGCCCTTCGTTTCCTTGCGGGCCACAGAGACGCCTGGCGCGACTTTGAGAGACGTCTTGAATCCTTGGATTGCCATGTCGAGGCGCGTTTCGGAGTTGTACTCGAAGCGCTGAAGTAGTTGGCCCAGAACTAGACGGCTCTTTTGGACGCGACGTGCCAACGTGAAGAGTGGCCGAACAAAGTTCGGTCCGAGCCGAACAAAGTTCCGTTTTCAGAAAGCCGCCGCACATCGTTCGAAGTGTGTCACGGCCCTACATTTGCGACGCGTCGTTCGGGGGAACACCTTGATGACGCAGAGATGTCAATCTTTAGAAGCCGGCAGAGCTGAGCGGCTCGGACGCCATCGCGCGAACAGAGCGCCGCAGCACCGCCGGCGAAAACATTTCATTCTTTTGCTAGTCGCCGTCAGCGTCGGCATGATCGCGCTACAAACCGAACGCCCCCCTGCGCTGGTCTTCAATTTTTCTCCTAGTCTAGATAGAGGCCTTTACCGACTAGAAGATCGGCATTGGCATCTCGGCGATCTTGTCGCCGTGAGGCCTGACAAATCCACTGAAGAAAGTCTCAAAACGTTCGACGCCCTGCCCGGCGGGCGATTGCTGCTGAAGCGTATCGCGGCCGCAGGAAGTGACAGTGTGTGTCGCGAGAACGGCTCCATTTACATCAACGGTGTGGAAGCTGCGATCGCCAAGTCCCTATCCCGTGATGGTACGCTGCTACCTGTATGGGAGGGCTGCTCTACACTTTCGTCAGGCCAAGTGTTCCTGCTTGGAGATCATCCCGATTCATTTGATGGCCGCTACCTAGGACCTTTGTCGGCATCGCATATCGTCGGCGTGGTCTCGCCTCTTGCGACATTCCCATTGGGCGGAGTGTTAAGACGATGAGTGCGGGACGTGTTTATTGGGGCCAGATCGTCGTCGTCCTGGCGGCCATCCTGCTGGCAGTGTTTATCGCCACACAATGGACGGCGCACGCTCTTGGATATCAGGAAGGCCTCGGTCCACCTGACTTCGTAGTTCTGAATCATCGCCTCTATGCTCCATGGAGGTTCTTCCTGTGGTGGTATCACTACGATGTCTACGCACGGCCCATATTTGAGACGGGCGGACTCATCCTCCTGGCGGGGGTAGCGCTCGCTGTCCTCCTGGCTTTCGCCTTCTCCCTGTGGCGGTCGCGCGAAAACAAAAAAACCGACACCTACGGCACCGCGCGCTGGGCGTCTCCACGCGACGTGCGTCGACTGGAGCTCACGTCCGGCGATGGTGTTGTGCTGGGCTCGTTCAATCGTCAGGTACTTCGGCATGACGGCGACGAGCACGTGCTGGTTGTTGCGCCGACCAACACGGGCAAGAGTGTCGGCATATCGCTGCCGACAGGACTCGTATGGAGGCACTCCTATGTCGCGCTCGATCTCAAGGGCGAGAACTGGACCGTTACATCAGGCCTTCGATCTTCGTTCGGTCCCGTGTTCCGGTTCGCGCCCACCGAGGCAGGCGCGCACCGTTACAACCCGCTGACACAGATCCGCCGCGGCGAAGCGGAAGTCCGCGACACTCAAGTCCTCGCAGACATGCTGGTTGATCCAGAAGGCGCTCTCCGTGAACGGAGTCATTGGCAACTCCGTGCCTTCGAGCTTCTTGTCACCGCCATCCTCTGGACGCTGTATGCCGAACAGAAAAAGACACTCTCGCGCCTTGGCGAGCTGCTTGCCGATCCGCAGCGACCGATCACCAGTCTTCTTGAAGAGATGTTGGCGAGCCCGATCAAGGATGGCGCGCCGCATCCGGTCGTGGCGTCTGGAGCGCGCCAGCTGCTTGATATGGCGGAAGCCGAGCGCTCAGGTGTCGTGTCCACCGCGCTTGGCTATCTCGCGCTCTATCGCGATCCTGTCCTGGCGCGCGCGACCGAGGTTTCCGACTTCGCAATCGAAGACATCATCATCGGCGCGCGGCCGGTCTCGCTCTACCTTGTGGTCCCGCCGGAAGAAATCTCTCGTCTGAAAGCGCTGTTGCGTCTGGTCCTGAATCAGATTCTCAAGCGCCTCACTGAGATCGCGGCCCAGCAGCACGGCAAGGGTCGGCGTGTTCTCCTGATGCTCGATGAGTTCCCGCAGCTCGGCAAGCTGGACTTTTTCGAGCACGCACTCGCCTACATCCGCGGCTATCGGATTAAGGCCTGTCTTGTCGCACAATCCTTGAATCAGATCGTGCAAGCCTATGGCGAGCACTCCTCCATCCTCGACAACGCCCATGTCCGCGTCGCATTCGCGTGCAACGACGAACGCACCGCCAAACGCATCTCCGACATGCTGGGCGTCACCACCGAGACCCGCGCCCAGATGAACTATGCGGGCTCGCGCATGGCGCCCTGGCTCGGGCACACGATGGTGTCGCGCCAGGAAGTGCCTCGTCCGCTGCTCACGCCCGGAGAAGTGATGCAGCTACCCGCATCAGACGCGCTGGTTCTTACGGGCGGGTCACCTCCGATCCGCGCGCGCAAGATTCGATACTTCGACGAGCCGGTCTTCAAGGCCCGGCTTAGGCCTCAGGCGCAATTTGCAAATCCGAGTGGTTCCGGCATTCCAACGCCATGGGATGATCTGATAACGGCGCCGGCGGCGCCCTCCCCGCCACCAAGAGCAGCCCAGCGTCCCGTCCGCACTGCGGCGAAATCCACGAGCCGTCGCGGCAACGACGCGCACCAAAAGACATTCGATTTCGCTATCCCGGCTCTTCCGGCCAGCGTTCTTGTTCCGACCCGGCAGGACGGTCCGGAAGGCGGGCCAGCCGATGAGACGATTGGAGCCCCCGATCCCGTCCGAATGCAGTTCGGGATCGATCCCGACGCTTTCGGGTCCGGCCAGTGAAGGCATAGCGAATGGCCCGAACCAAAATCACCGTCTACGTCACACCGGACATGGCCGACGCCCTCAAACGGCTTGCGGCTGCGGACGATCGCAGCATGTCGGACATCATTGAAGACGCCATCACGCGCCGGCTGTCTGACATGGGACGTGAG
This sequence comes from Hyphomonadaceae bacterium UBA7672, assembly GCA_002483135.1. Taxonomy (GTDB): domain Bacteria; phylum Pseudomonadota; class Alphaproteobacteria; order Caulobacterales; family Hyphomonadaceae; genus UBA7672. The sequence continues at coordinate 3,162 of DLHI01000012.1, forward strand.
GTCGAGCACGCCGCCGTCATGGCGAAGTTCGATCAGGTACTGCGCCGCCTCGGCGTGATCGAGAAGGGCGTGGAATCGCACTTCGAGCTCACCGCACACGCTGCCCGCTTCAGCTTGAGCGTCGCGCCCGAGATTCCCGAGACACAGCTTGTCGCTGCCAACGCGCGAGGCGCCGAGCGCTTCCGGAGCATCCTCACCGCAATCACGACCCGGCTGACCTCCGGCCGGAGTTTCTGGCGAGAGACATTGTCGGGCGTGCACCAACCACAAGCGCAGCCCGCAGCTGGAGCGGCCGCACAATGATGTCCCCCAACCAGATCGGACCGGATCCCTCGCGCGGGCTGGCAATGCTGGCGACCGCTCTGGGTTCGTCAATCGCGGCGATGCTCGACGCTGCCGACACCATTGAAGTCATCGCCAATCCAGATGGCCGGCTCTGGGTTGAACAGGTTGGTCGTGGACGTGTCGCAACCGCCCATCGCCTTGAGGCTGTTGAAATCGAACGGGTCATCCGGCTCGTCGCCACGCTGACGGGCGCGGAGGTCAATCGCGACAAACCCATTGTATCCGCTGAACTGCCCCCGCGTGGCGAACGCTTCGAGGGCGTCCTGCCGCCGGTCTCGCGCGCGCCATGCTTCGCCATCCGCAAACCGGCCGGGCGCGTCTTCACGCTCGATGACTATCTCGCCGCCGGCGTCGTCACGCACGAGCAGGCGGAGCACCTGAGACAGGCCATCGCGACACGCGCGAACATCATCGTTGCCGGCGGAACCGGCTCAGGCAAGACGACGCTGGCGAATGCCCTGCTCCACGAGATTGCACAGCTCAACGAGCGCGTCGTCATTCTGGAGGACACGCGAGAGCTGCAATGCGCCGCTGAAGATGTCGTGGCGCTCCGCACCCAGCCTGGATCGGTATCGCTCTCGGACCTTGTTCGCTCCACGCTTCGTTTGCGGCCGGATCGCATCATCGTCGGCGAAGTTCGCGGGCCCGAGGCGCTAGATCTTCTGAAGGCCTGGAACACCGGGCATCCCGGCGGGATCGCGACGCTTCACGCCAACTCCGCACAGGCCGCGCTGGCGCGCCTGGAACAACTCACGATGGAAGTCTGCGAGACGCCGCCGCGGGCGCTGATCGCGGAAGCCGTCGACCTCATCGTCTTCATCGAGCGCGGCGGGCCTGCTGGCCGCCGCATCCCCGAAATCTTCGCGCCCAAGCTCCGGCCGGCGCAGGAACCCGCCGCGCGAGGGTTGGACGCGCAAGTCCCGTCAACAGGAGCAAACCAATGAGATTTCATCGAACGACGCGCACTTTGCTGCGCCTGGCTGGAGCTTCAGCGCTGGCCGTCCTTGTCAGCGGCGCGGCCCATGCCGCCACTGGCGGCGGCGGCATGCCGTGGGAAGGCCCGCTGACTGCCGTGATGGACTCTATCACCGGCCCGGTTGCCCGCATCATCGCCATCCTGATCATCGTCGCGACCGGCCTGACCCTCGCCTTCGGCGATGTCGGCCAGGGCTTCAAGAAGCTGCTGCAGATCCTGTTCGGTCTCGCCATCGCGTTCGCGGCGGCCAGCTTCTTCCTGCCGTTGGTCGGCGGCGGCGGCGCGGTCATTCAGTAGGCGAGATAGTGATGCGCGATCCCCGCGATGTTCCAGGTTTTCTCGCGCCGGTCCGGCAGGCGCTCACCCAACCCATTCTCATGGGCGGAGCGCCCCGGTCCTACGCCATCCTCAATGGCACGCTGGCGGCGATCGTCGCTTTCGCCGGCGCGCTCATACCGGGGATTATCCTGGGCATCGCGGGCCACGTGCTCGGCGTCTTCCTCGCCCGCCGCGATCCCGATGTCATCGAGGTGCTGAAACGCGCCATGCGCATCAACGGTCGTCTCGAATGCTGACCCTCTCTTCAACCGGACAACCACGATGATCAGTTTTGCGCCCTATACGCACACGCCCAATCGCCTTGAGGACTATCTGCCCTGGGCGATGCTGGTGGCGCCAGGCGTCGTCCTCAACAAGGACGGCTCGTTCCAGGCGACGGCGCGGTTCCGCGGGCCAGACGTTCGATCATCGACGCCAGAGGAGCTCGTTTCCTTCGCCGCCCGCGCCAACAATGTGTTCCGTCGACTGGGTCATGGCTGGGCCGTTTATGTCGAAGCAGACCGGCGTGTGATCACCGACTATCCCGACGGCGCCTTCGACGAGGATCTGTCGCGGCTCGTCGATTCCGAACGCGCGGCGGCGTTCGAACAGGCCGGTTCGCAGTTCGAGACCATCCATCACCTGACCCTGCAGTGGACGCCGGAGGCGGACTCCAGTCGCAAGGCGTCGGCTTTCTTCTTCGAAGTCGATCAGAAGCGGACGGTATCCGACCCAAACGCGCTTGCAGTTCGCAACAAGAAAGCCAAAGCGGATCGTAAGGCAAACAAGGATGCTCTCGATCGGCGGGTCGCGCGCGAAGCGCTGACCAGCTTCCAGCGGAGCTTGGGTCAAGCCTTCGGCATGTTTGAGGGCGTTGTCGCCGAGTTTCATCGCCTCGACGACGACGAGACGCTCTCTTATCTGAAGCGGCAGATCTCACCGCGAGCAACCGACGTTCGCGCGCCGGCCGGCCCGGCGTTCCTCGACGGCTATCTTTGTGATGCACCGCTGGTGGGCGGCGTCAAACCGATGCTGGGCGACAAGCATCTGCGCGTGCTCACGATCAAGGGCTTCCCGCCGTTCACGCATCCGGGAGTGCTCGACGATCTCAACGCGGCGGCGATGACCTATCGCTGGATGACCCGCTATCTCTGTCTCGACAAGGACGAATCCGAACGCGAACTCGTCAAATGGCGGCGGCTCTGGTTCTCCAAACACAAATCCATGGGCGCCCTCGTCAAGGAGATGCTGACCAAGGAGGCTTCGACCTTCTCCAATCCCGATGCCATCGCCAAAACAGAGGAAGTCGAAGAGGCGCTGCAGGAGCTCGGTTCCGAGCTGATCGGGTTCGGGTTCCTGACATCGGCGCTCGTCGTTCTTGGGGACACCGCCGAAGAAGCAGACAAGAAACTTCGCATCGCCGAGCGCATTATCGCTTCCCGCGGCTTCGTCACCGTCGCCGAGGGCCTCAACGCGGTGGAGGCGTGGCTCTCCAGCATCGCGGGCCACGCCTGGGCCAATGTCCGTCATCCGATGGTGTCGACCCTCAATCTCACCCATGTCGCGCCGCTATCGACAGCCTGGGCGGGCGATAGCTGGAATCGACATCTCGATGCCCCGCCGCTCGCTGTCGCCCGTACCGACGGCTCAACTCCCTTCCGGCTCGATCTTCATGTCGGGGATGTGGGTCACACGATGGTCGTGGGCCCGACCGGCGCCGGTAAATCCGTGCTCCTGTCTTTCCTCGCCTTGCAGTGGAAACGGTTTCCCGACGCACAGGTCTTCCTGTTCGACAAGGGCGGATCGGCGCGCGCCGCCATGCTCGGCATGGGCGGAACGGCGATCGACCTTGGCGGCGACGGTGTTGCGGCGTTCCAGCCGCTCGCGCGCATCGACACGCCACAGGGCCGCGCTGACGCGCTCAACTGGGTGATGACGATCCTGGCGCAGGAAGGCCTACCCGACACGCCCGACATCAAGGAGCCGGTCTGGTCGGCGCTTGGCAGCCTGCGATCCGCGCCCCCCGAACAGCGACACCTCACTGGTCTTCGCCTCCTGGTCCAGAACGCTGCGGTCCAGGCCGCTCTCCTTCCCTACACCCAGGACGGCGCCATGGGCGGTGTGTTCGACGGAGCGGAGGACCGGCTGAACTTGTCAGACACAGTGCTGTTCGAGATGGAGGAGATCATGGCGCGGCCGAAGGCGGCAGCGCCGGCTCTCATTCACCTGTTCGATCGTCTCGAAGAGCGGTTCGACGGCAAACCCACACTGCTCATATTGGACGAAGCCTGGCTGTTCCTCGACTCGCCCCTGTTTGCCGCGCGCATCAGGGAATGGCTCAAGACACTTCGAAAGAAGAATGTTGCCGTCGTCTTTGCCACGCAATCGCTCGCCGACGTGTCAACAAGCGCCATTGCGCCGGCTCTCATCGAATCCTGTCCGACGCGAATCTACCTGCCGAACGAGCGCGCGTTCGAACCGCAGCAGCGCGAAGCCTATGAGCGGTTCGGTCTTAACGAGACCGAGATCGAGCTGATCGCCACGGCCCAGCGTAAGCGGCATTATTACTATGCCAGCCCCAAAGGCCGCCGGCTGTTCGAACTGGCGCTCGGTCCTGTCGCCCTCGCCTTCTGCGCGGCATCCGATCCGGCCGCGCGCGAGCTGATCGCCACGCTGGAGCGGCAGTCATCCGCAACACCGTTCTGGCGGCGCTTCCTGCGCGCCCGCCAGCTCGCCTGGGTGCTCGATGCGCTCGATCAACCTGAAGCCCTTGGGCGCGATGGCCATGCCGCCAACACCCTCACCCAATCCAAAACTCTGGAGACCGTCCGATGAAACGCCCTCTCACCTCGCTAATCCGCGCCCTGCTGGGCACCGTGGCCCTGGCTCCGCTCGCTGCGCAACCTGCGCAAGCTCAGTTGATCGTCAACGACCCGCTCAATCTCGTCCAGACCGCGCTCAACGCGGCGCGAGCGCTCCAGCAGATCAACAACCAGGTCACCCAGATCACTAACCAGATCCGGCAACTCGAGAACGATGCCAAGAACCTCACACGCCTAGGTAATACGTTCGCGCCCGACATCATGGCGGAGCTGCGCGAGATGGATGCGCTGTTGAACGAAGCGCGCGGACTCGCTCTGCGCGTCGGCGAGACGCGCGCGGCGCTTGAGTCTTTCTACACAGGCGACTACCGCGGAACGGACGTCGCAACGCGCGCCCAGGCGGCTGCGCGACAGGTCGACGCCGCCCGTTCGGCGCTCCAGACCTCATTGATCCTGCAGGCGCAGGTGACGGAGCAGCTGCGAACCGACCAGACCACATTGCAGGCGCTGTCTGATGCCAGCGCTAACGCAACTGGCGCGCTTTCGGCCCAACAGGCCACTAACGAACTGCTCGCGTTTCAAGCGCAGCAGTCGATGCGGCTTCAGGCGCTGCTGGTCGCCGAATCCCGCGCGGAGGCGCTCGAGCGAGCCCGCCAGATGGAAGCGCAGGCGCAGGCCCGCGCGCAGCACGACCACTTCTTCAGCGGCGCGCAGACAGCGCATCCCGGCCAGCGGCCCTGGAACTAGCAACAGGAACACAGTGAGGGGGCGGCCATGAACGACTTTTCAGCGATCGACGGGTTCCTGAACACGTTCACGACCTACATTGATTCAGGTTTCGGCCTGATCTCGGGCGATGTGACATCGCTCGCCGCCATCCTCATCGCCATCGACGTCACCATCGCCGCTCTGTTCTGGGCATGGGGCCAGAACACCGACATCATCCAAAGCCTGGTGAAGAAGATGCTCTATGTCGGCGCCTTTGCCTACATCCTCGGCAACTTCGCCATGCTGGCGAACATCATCTTCAACAGCTTCGCGACGCTCGGACTCGACGCCTCGGCCTCCGGCTTTTCCCCGGCCGATCTGCTTAAGCCCGGCCTCGTCGCGGCCGAAGGACTCTCCGCTTCCCAGCCGATCTTCGACCATATCGGTACGATCGCGCCGGGGCCTTTCGAGTTCTTTGGCAATCTCGGCGAGGTCATTCTCCTACTGATTGGTGGCATCATCGTCATCGCTGCCTTCTTCGTTCTCTCGATCCAGCTGTTCGTCCTGATCGTCGAGTTCAAGCTGACGACGCTGGCAGGGTTCGTGCTCGTGCCCTTCGCCTTCTGGCGGCAGACGACGTTCCTGGCCGAGCGGGTCCTCGGCAACGTCATCTCTTCCGGCATCAAGGTGCTGGTGATCGCGGTGGTGATCGGTATCGGCTCGACCATGTTCGAAACGCTGCGGACATCGCTCGATCCTGATGACATGACCATCGAGCAGGCCTTCGCGGTCGTGCTCGGCGCGCTCACCCTCATGGGTCTTGCCATCTTCTGCCCGCGCATCGCCGCCGGTCTTGTGTCCGGGGCGCCTCAGCTGTCCGCAGGCGCCGCGGCCGGAACGACCCTCGGCGTGGGAGCCGCCGGTGTCGGCGCCGTTATGGCAGGCCGCGCGGCGGCGGGCGCCGCAGTCGGCGCGGGCCGAGCCGCCGCGAACGGAACAGCAAGCTCCGCCGGCGGTCTTCGCGCTGCAACCGCGCTCGGCTCGCTTCGCACAGGT
>DLHI01000032.1 GCA_002483135.1 Hyphomonadaceae bacterium UBA7672
TGCTTGACGCGATGGCGCATGGCTTCGGCGCCCTGGCGGATGGGGTCCGCCGGGAACAGACAGCGCAGGAGAATCCAGAGCCAGGTCATGGGCAGCATCATGCGCTCACTTGCGGCCCGGCCGATTCAGGGATGCTCCATCCTACAAATTTTCAACGCAGGACGTTGAAAACGCGGGCAAAGATTTTTGAGTTTCCGACGGAATTGAGAAGGCAGTTTCCTACAAATCGGATCACATCAACGGTGTTGTTCTCGGGATGCGCCACCCGCCTTCGCTTCGTTACGGCGCGGCAAGTCGGCTTATCCGAGAATGACAACCGAAAGTGTTGAACCCAATTGACGGAGGCAGGTCGCGCTGTGCGGCGAGCGCAAGGCATGCGCTCGTGGTCCAGAAACGAAAAACCCCTCGCTTCGTCAGCGAGGGGTTTTGAAAATCGTCGGATCAGAGACTTGCCTCAGGCGGCCGTTTCGGCGGCTTTCTTGGCGATGGTCTTCTTGATCTTGAGCATCTTGGGCGAGAGCTCTTCGTCCTTCGCCTTGGCGAGGAAGGCGTCGAGGCCGCCGCGCTTGTCGACCGAGCGGAGAGCCGCAGCCGAAACGCGGGCCGAGTAGGACTGGCCGAGCGCGTCCGAGTGAACGGTGACGTTCACCAGGTTCGGCAGATAGCGCCGCTTGGTCTTGATGTTGGAGTGGCTGACCGTGTGGCCGACCATCGGCTTCTTGCCGGTGAGTTCACAAATGCGGGACATGGCCCACCCTTCCTGAAAGTCTCTGGTGCGACAGGAAAAACCCCGGAAAACGGGGATTTCGGGCCCGGCGCTGAAAGCGAAGCGGGGTGATTAGTCAGGTGAAGGGGGACTGTCAAGTTCGGGGTTGCGGCCGGCCGTCCCTCGGGCGCTTCTGGGGAGGGTTACCGCAGCGGTCGAGAAATCGCCAGATTCTGCGGATTTAGGGAGGGAGTGCGGCCGGCAGGATGCGGGCCGCGGAGTGAATTCATGGCCTTGTTCACCGCCCTCATCTCAGCCGGGGGACTACTTTTCCTTCCCCTGGCCGGGCAGAACGCGCTGTCGCTGATCGCCGGCGGCGGCACGACGATGCGGCTGGAGGCGGAGTACGAGGCGATCACGCCGGTGCCCTGGCTGGGTCGGCACAAGACGGCGTCGGCCTCGCTGAAGGTCGATATGTCGCCCACCAGCTATCGCATCACGATGAACAGCCGGGCGGAGGGATTCGTCGACTGGTTTGTCGACGAGTCCGCCACCATGACATCGAACGGGGCGTTGACGGCGTTCGGGCTGTTCCCGTCCCACTTCGACAGCACGGTGAGGGACGGCTCAAAGCAGCGCCGGGTGATCGTGGATTATACCGGGCGCGAGGTTCTGGTGTCGGTGAGCCCCAAGTTCGGGAACTGGGGCTATCCGGCGCCATCGACGTTGCAGAAGCTGGAGGCGGTTGATCCGCTGACGGCCATTCTCGGCATGACGATGCGCATCAAGGCGACGCCCGCCAATCCATGCGGCGGGCCGTTGCGCGTGTTCGACGGGAAGCAGCGTTATGACATCCGGCTGAAATACGCGGCGCGGATGACGTGGGACTCTGACGTCTACAAGGGTCCGGCGCTGAAGTGCGAGGCGGAGTATATCGAGATCGCCGGGTTCGATGCGAAGTCGGCGAAGGAAAAGGAAGAAGCGCGCGCCGATATCGAATGGGCGCACTTCATCCTGGCGGAACTGGACGGCGGGGCGCTGACGCCGCCGCTGAAGCTGGAGCTGCGCAGCAAGCGGAGCGGGAAGTACACGTTCCAGGCGACGAAGCTGAGTTACGGGCGGGCGAAGTAGGCGCGCGCCGCGATCACGAACAGAAGTTGTTGCTCTCCCCTCTCCCCCTTGTGGGGAGAGGGGTTTCATAATCTGGCATGGGTGTGTTGGGCTATCCACAGCCTGAGTAGTTGACCACGAGGCGCTCGCACCCCAACGTTAGTTCAGGACCGAGTACGGCCTGACTGGGAAGACGGATATGCGTTGGCGCCCGATCAATTCCCCCGCTGATCTGATGCAGGCGCAGCTGCGCCTCAACCTGATCGCCTGATCCGCCTCACATTTCCGGAGGGCCGACACTGGCCGCCAGCGACAACACCCGTATCCGGGCCATTCTGGGCCCGACGAACACAGGCAAGACGCACCTCGCCGTCGAGCGCATGCTGGCGCATGGGACAGGCATGATCGGGCTGCCGCTGCGGCTGCTGGCGCGCGAGATCTATGACCGGATGGTGAAGCTGAAGGGCGCGCGGGCGTGTGCGCTGATCACGGGGGAAGAACGCATCTGGCCGGAGGGCGCGCGGTATCTGGCGTGTACGGTCGAGGCGATGCCGGTTGGAGAGGGCGCGGACTTTGTCGCCATAGACGAGATCCAGCTCGCGCAGGACCCGGACCGGGGGCATGTGTTCACGGATCGCATCCTGCGCGCGCGTGGGCGGCATGAGACGATGCTGCTGGGCGCGGACACGATGCGGCCGGCGCTGGAGCGGCTGGACCTGCATATCGACAGCGAGCGGCGCGAGCGTTTCTCGAAGCTCAGCTATGCGGGGCCGATCAAGATCACCAAGCTGCCCAAGCGGTCTGCGATCGTAGCGTTCTCGTCGGAGGAGGTTTACGCGATCGCCGAGTTGCTGAAGCGGCAGCGCGGGGGATGCGCGGTGATCATGGGCGCGCTTTCCCCTCGCACGCGCAATGCGCAGGTGGAGCTCTATCAGTCGGGCGAGGTGGACTATATCGTCGCCACAGATGCGATCGGCATGGGGCTGAACCTTGATGTGGGGCACATCGCGTTTGCCTCGCGACGCAAGTTCGATGGGCGGCAGCGGCGCTTCCTGCGCGCGGACGAGCTGGCGCAGATTGCGGGACGCGCGGGACGGTTTCGGGATGACGGGACGTTTGGCGAGACGGCGGATTGCGCGCCGTTCGAGGAAGAGACGGTGGAGCGCATCGTCAACCATCACTTCGAGCCGGTTGAGTATCTGAACTGGCGCAATTCCGATCTCGACTTCAACAGCATCGACCGGCTGATGGACTCGCTGCGGCGGCCATCACCGGATGTGATCCTGCGGCGCGCGCCGGAAGCGCTGGACGAGATGACGCTCGCATCCGTTGTGCAGGACGACGACGTTAAGCGCGGGGCGCGTAGCCCGGCGCATGTGCGGCGGCTGTGGGATCTGTGCACCCTGCCCGACTTCCGCAAGCATGGGCCGGATGCGCACCTGCGTCTGGTGCAGTCGTTCGTCGAGAAGCTGATCGAGCCAGGCGCGCGCATCAAGGACGAGTGGCTGTATCAGCAGATCGAGCCGCTGGACCGCGCCGAGGGCGATGTCGACATGCTGCAGCAACGGCTGGCGTCGATACGGACGTGGACATATGCGGCCAACCGCGCGGACTGGCTGGAGAATGCGGCGACGTGGGTGGGGCGCACGCGGGAGATCGAGGACCGGCTATCGGATGCGCTGCACCAGGCGCTGATGAACCGGTTTGTCGACCGGCGGACGTCAGCGCTGCTGAAGTCGCTGAATGCCGAGGAAGACGCGCCCGCCGAGATCGGGCCGATGGGCGAAGTGGCGATTGGCGGCCATATGGTGGGGCGGCTGGACGGGCTGGTGTTCCACGGCATCGCGGCGGACGAGAGCCTGTCGGGGCGGGCGTTGCGCGGGGCGGCGCTGAAGGCGCTGCGGCCGATCATCGAGCGGCGGCTGGCGTCGATTGCGACGGCGAGCGATGCTGAGTTGAGCTTCGATGCGACGGCGGGGACCATCGTGCATTCGTGTGGCGCGGTGGCGAAGCTGGTGGCGGGGACGGAGTGGCATACGCCGCGCGTCGAGTTGCTGGGTGCACGCGATGCGGCGGCGGGTGATCGCGATGCGGCGCTGGCGCGGGTGTCGGCCTGGTTTGCGGATCATGTGAAGGCGCAGTTGCCTGCCCTGCATTCGTTGCGCGAGACGCTGGATGGGAAGGACCTGCGCGGGGCTGCGCGCGGGGCGGCGTATCAGCTGCTCGAGACGGGCGCGGCGTTTGATCGGCGCAATCAGGGGCCGGCGTTCCAGCTAGGGCCTGAGGAGCGCGCGGCGCTGAATGCGGTCGGCGTGAAAGCCGGGCGCGTAGCGGCGTGGATGCCGGGGCTGCTGAAGCCGGCGGCGGCCCGGATGATGCTGGCGCTGCGGGCGGTGCATTCGGGACATGCGGCGCCGGATGCGCCGACACAATCGTCGTTTCCGCTGAAGGACACGGCGTGGTCTGACGCGATGCTGCAGACGGCGGGATATCTGCGGCTGGGGTCACGCGCAGTGCGGGCTGATCTGGCCGAGCGGCTGGCGGGAGCGCTGGCGCAGGTTCGGCGCGGATCGGAAACATCGGCGTTTGTGGCGCCGCCGGAGCTGGCCGCGCAGGTGGGATGCCCGCTGGCGGAGTTTCCCTCGATCCTGCGCGGGCTGGGGCTGAAGCCGGCGGAGAAGGACAAGGAAACCGGCGCGGTGAAGCTGTGGCGTTTCCCGTCGCAGCGGAAGCATGAGCCGCGCAGGGTTGAGCTGGTCGCGGTGGCCGAGCCTGTGGTCGCGCCGGGCGTTGAGGTTGCTCCTGTCGGCGAGGCGCAGGCCGAGGGCGCGCCGAAAGAGGCGCCCATACGCGGACGGCGGCGCAGGCGTGGACGCGGCAAGCGCGGGCCAGAGCAGGTCGCGGCGGCTGGCGCGGAGCAAGTGGCTGCGCCGGTGGAGGCGAAGCCCGTGCATGCGAAGCGCGAACCGGGGAAGCAGGCGCCCGGCAAGCACGGGTCAGGCAGACATGGGCCCGGCAAGCCGGGAGCTGGCAAGCCGGCGCCGGGCAAGCCTCGGCCTGCGCCGCGCCCCTCGCCGCCGCCGAGCGGGCCGTTCGCGGTGCTGGCCGATATGATCATCATGCAGCAGCGCACGGCTCCGGCGCCGCAGCGTGGCGATACATCTGCGCAGCAGAGGCGCAGGCGGAGACGCGGGAAGCGGCCGGGCGCCGATGGAGCGGCGACGCCGAAGGTGGCTTCGTGAGGGGTGTGCGCGAGCATTGCGTTCCCTGCACTGTCATTCCGGACGCACGCACCAGCGTGCGAGCCGGAAGCCAGGGGCTGCGTGCACCTGCGCTCGCGGCCCCTGGGTTCCGGCTCTTCGCCCTGCGGGCTTCGGCCGGAATGACAGGCGTTGGGGATGGGAAGGGCGAAGCCCATGTCTGAAGACCGCATGCGGATCGACGTGTTCCTGTGGCGGGCGCGGTTCTTCAAGGCGCGGACGGGGGCTACGGAGGCCATCGAGGCTTCGGGGGCGCGGATCGAGCGGGGTGGGCAGGTTCGGCGGATCGACAAGCCGGCGACGCCGGTGGAAGCCGGGGACATACTGGCGTTCGCGTGCCCTTCGGGGTCCAAGCTGGTGCGGATCGTCTCACTTCCGGAGCGGCGCGGTCCGCCCGCGGAAGCGGCGCTGTGTTACCAGTCGTTGACCAGCAGCTGATAGGTAAGCTGGCCTCAACGAGCCTGCGAATTGACAAGGGCCCGCGGGGGCCGCATGTCGCCGCCGGTAAAACGAGTATTTCCGCCCATGACCTACATCGTCACCGACGCCTGCATCCGGTGCAAATACATGGACTGCGTGGAGGTGTGTCCGGTGGACTGCTTCTACGAGGGCGAGAACTTCCTGGTGATCCACCCGGAGGAATGCATCGACTGCGGCGTCTGCCAACCGGAATGCCCCGTGGAGGCCATCGTGCCGGACACGGAGGACGACAAGGACGGCAAGTGGCTGAAGCTGAACACCGAATACGCGAAGATCTGGCCGAACATTACCCTCAAGGGGACGCCTCCGGCTGACGCTGACGATTACGCTAAGGTAAAGAACAAGCTGGAATCGCTGTTCTCGCCCAAGCCGGGGTCTGGCAAGTAATTCGTTAACGCCCAATTCTGGGGCGAAATGCCGCTAGCCCTAATGGAATCAGGGCTCTTCGCGCGCGAAGCGCTGCAGCAACGGCTTGAAATTCCTTACAATTGTGCTAAGTACATGACACGCCGACGGGCGATAGCACAACGCATCAGGTCAGAACTCTTCAGCCGCACATCATCTGGTGAGCGGGGTGAGGCGGCGACACTTGTTGCGAGTAATTGAGGTGATCAGAGCATGACGACGAAGAAGCAGCCGGCCAAGATCGTCGAAGGCCTTTTCAACGTTGGACAGCATGTTGTCTACCCCGCGCATGGTGTCGGTCGTGTGACGGGCGTCGAGACGCAGCAGGTCGCCGGCATGAAGCTGGAAGTCTTCGTCGTCGCCTTCGAACAGGACAAGCTGATCCTTCGCGTGCCGGTCGCCAAGGCCGCGTCGTCGGGCATGCGCGCCCTCGCCTCCACGCGTATCGTTGGCGATGCGCTGAAGACGCTGGGCGGCCGCGCGCGCATCAAGCGCACGATGTGGTCGCGCCGGGCCCAGGAATACGAAGCGAAGATCAATTCGGGCAACCTGATCCAGATCGCGGAAGTCGTCCGCGACCTGCACCGCGCCGGCGACCAGCCGGACCAGTCCTATTCCGAGCGTCAGCTGTATGAATCGGCGCTGGACCGGATGGCCCGCGAACTGGCGGCTGTGGAAAACATCAAGCACGCCGATGCGGTCGAGAAGCTCTCGAAGTCGCTGGCCAAGCGGGCTGCCTGAAAGCAGGCCGACCCGGCTGACGAAACGGTAGATTAGCTTGCGGGGCGCTCCTTGTCGGGGCGCCCCGTTTGCGTCCGGGTAGCTGATTGACGGGAAACCGGTCGTTTCCCGGACGCCCTTTCCCGCGGGGCAAAGCGCTCTATTTCCTGTTCCAGCAAATTTTCAGACCTGCCGCGGGGAACCTCTCCGGGCCTGCCGGGTTTGTTCGTCAGGGCGCCGGCCTCGACCGGCGCCATCGGACAAACTCACCCGGAGTCCGCCATGGCATCCACCGTCAACCAAGCCTCAGGCGCGGACCGCAAGTTCGTCAAGCTGGCGATGGCGGCCCCCATGCTGGAACGCGAGCACGAGCTCAACCTTGCGCGGCGCTGGCGGGATCATCAGGACCAGGACGCGCTTCACGAGCTGTGCACCGCCTACATGCGGCTGGTCGTGGCGGTGGCTTCGCGCTTTCGCCACTACGGGCTGCCGATGTCGGACCTGGTGCAGGAGGGCAATGTCGGCCTGATGCTGGCGGCGGCGCGTTTTGAGCCGGAGCGGGAGCTGCGGTTCTCGACATATGCGACGTGGTGGATCCGCTCGTGCGTGCAGGACTTCATCCTGCGCAACTGGTCGATCGTGCGCACGGGGACGACGACGGCCCAGAAATCGCTGTTCTTCAACCTGCGGCGGCTGCGCGTCCTGCTGCGCGATCCGAGCGAGGGCGGGCTGTCGGCGGAAAGCCGGGCCTATGTGGCGACGCAGCTGCGCGTCGACGAGAAGGATGTGGACCGCATGGCGGCGCGGCTTTCAGCCTCTGACCGTTCGCTTAATGCGCCGATCGGCGAGGATGGCGAGGCGGAGTGGCAGGATCTGCTGGCGGACGAAGGCGCCATGCCCGAAGACGAGACGATGCTTGCGCGCGACCGCGCGACCCGCAGCGCATGGCTGGCTGAAGCGCTGGCCGACCTGAGCGAGCGCGAGATGATGATCATACGCGAACGGCGCCTGGTGGAAGACGGCGTGACGCTGGAATCGCTCGGCCAGAAGCTTGGCGTCTCGAAAGAGCGGGTGCGGCAGATCGAGCATCAGGCGCTGAACAAGTTGAAGTCGGCACTGATGCGGATCGTGGGCGACCCGGAAGAGGCGGGGCTTATTCCGGCGGGGTGAGGCGCGGGCTATTCCGCCGCGACGGGGCGGACGTGCAGGCGATCGGAATCGGCGGAAGGTCTCACGGCGTCAGCCGGAACGGAGACGGTGTCGATGGTTCGGCCATCGACGGTAAATAGTTCAAGCATGTAGCCGGCCGGCGCAGCTTCCCCGGGGCGCGTGTGGATGTGAACAACGACGCCAACATCGCCCGCGACCAGGCCAGCTTCGGGAATATCCCGGATCAGTACGGCGTATGCGTGCTCGGCAATCATGTGCGCCTCGGCAATGGGACCATGGTGACGAAACGGGGGGCAGTTTGTCCAGTGTCGATCTGCCAGACAGTTCTGACCCAGACGATGCCGTTGGGCGCTCTCAAGGGGCCGTCGATACGATACTTCACGCCAAACGCGGTCAATTCCTCTTCGGTTACTTCGTTCGAACGGATGTGATCCAGCAAGGCATTGCGGACTGCCACAAGGTCCGTCGCTTCGAAGCCATGTGTGATCAGGAACTGCCCCTTGGGCCAGCCATCCTTGTGCGCGGGGTTCATGACGTATCTCGTCAGTTTGGGATCATCCACCAGGGCCAAGGCTGCGTTGGGCGCGGTTGCCATCACACCACCTCCACCTGCGGCCAGTGGGTGATGCGGATGAGCGGTACGCCACCCTTCGCGACTGGTCGGGTGTCGATGCGGCCTCTTATGCGGAGGCGGGTTCCCACCGCGAATTGCACATCAGGCTTACCGAGGCGTTCGCCGATGTCGAGGCGGATGCCTTGTGGCGTGAGGCGGGCTTCCGCATCGCCGGGGACGTCGCCCAGGGATGTCACCTCGCCTTCGACGATGGCGAAGTTGGGGGCGGCTTCGAGGTCGTCGAGGGTGCGGATGCGCCAGTGGGGTTCGGCCCAGAGGCCGCGCCTGGCGGCGCGGGCTTCGGCTTCCATCGCGAGTAGCTTGCGGGCGCGGGTGGAGTTGTCGGGATAGGAGCGCACGCGGCCGATACCCTGGCGGGCGACGAAGCCATTGAGCCAGAGATCGCCGCCGACTTCGTCGCGGGCGATGACATGGGCAATGGCGCGCTCGTAGCCGTCGCGGCTGAGGCCGCCATACCAGAGGCGCGCATCGCGCCCGAGAGCGGCGCGTTCGAGCGCGTCACGGGCTTCGATGGCGAAAGGCTCGTCGGGGCGATTGTTATAGCCGGGCGCGGGGGCTTCGATCTCGGCGAGGCGGACGCGGAGCCCCGTGTCGAGCGCCAGGGCGTCGCCATCCATGATGCGGGCGATGCGGCCGCTTTCGCCCTCCGAGAGGTCGGCTTCGCCTGAACAGCCGGATGCCAGTGCGGCCATGCCGAGCAAGGCGATCCGCCGGTTGATGGTGAAATATCCCGCCCGCCCCATGCCCGGACCTTAGGGGGCGGGTGGCGAATCGCAATGACGGGCGGGCCGTGAAGAGGGCTGGCGACCCCGGCAGGATTCGAACCTGCGACCTCCGGTTTAGGAAACCGATGCTCTATCCTGCTGAGCTACGGAGTCGCGCCGAACGCCTTATGCCCGCTCGGACAAGCCGCCGCCAGCCCGGGATTGTGCCGGTTTTCGGGGCGGACAGCCGCAAAATGTGCCCGTGCGGCACATGACCTTCCGGTCACATTGTTCCTTGAGAAGGCATTGTGGGGCACGGGAACGCCCAACGGGCGCCGCCGACCGTTGCGCGGAATTTGCAGCCCCTTTAGAACCCTTTCGCAGGGCCGCGAGCGAACAGCGGCAGGACCAGTCGATGGAATTCCTTTCGGGCATTGTGAAAACGCTGGCGGATACTTGGGCGTCGGTGGAAGCCGCGCTTGCCGGATCGCCCTCGCTTGCCGGCATCGGACTGATGCTGGCGGTGGGCGCTGCCCTCGCCGTTGCGGTGCTGGCGCTGGCCGGCCTGGTGCGCCTGGTGTTCGCCATGCGGCGCGGCGCGGTCGCCAGCGGCATCCGCAGGCAGAACGAGATCGGCGCCCGCATTGTCGTGGTGCGCGGCGGCGGCGGACGGCGCAGCATGATCGCCGGCTTCCTGCACAAGTCGGTCGACACCCATCTCAAGGAATACATGTTTGGCGGACCGTTCGCGGTCATCTCCTATCCCGGTAGCCTGGAGGGCGATGCGCGCGCCCAGCAACTTCTGACGCGGACCGAGGCGGACGTGATCCTGTGGGCCGAAGCGCCGCGCGGGACCAAGGGCTTCGCGCGCATCCTCGCACGGCCGACCAACACGTTCGAGCCGCCGCGCACGGCGGTGACGCTGGCGATGCCGAAAGAGAAGAGCGCCTGGAACGAGGCGCTGGCGCGCGCCATGGCCTATGCCGCCGCCAAGCAGTTCCGTCCGGCGCTGGGCCGGCCGCAGGATTTCCGCGCAGAGCGTCTGCAGCCTGTTGTTGAATCTGTGCTGTCGATCCTCAGCCAGAAGCCGAAGGCGGACCCCGCCCTGCTGGCCGAGATGGTGGACGACAGTTCAGCGGGCGCGCTGCAGCTTGCCTTCGCGGGCGATGATGCGTGGATCGACAAGTCGGTCGAGATCGCGCGCGCGACGCTCGGCGAGATCAACCGCTCGGCCGCCCCGGATCGCTGGATCGCTGCGAACATCACGCTTGGACGCGCGCTGCGCCTCAAGGCCGAGAAACGGTTTGACCCGGTGATGTTGCGCGAGGGTATTGCGCACCTGACCGAGGCGCTCGAGGCGCTGCGCTCCGAGCCGCGGCTCAAGCTGGCGGAGTCGGCCGCGCAGGCGATCGGCGAAGCGCAGAAGCTCCTGGGCACGCGCCGCAAGTTCTCGATCTCGGGCGGCGGGATTTAGAACCCATTCTCAAGACACAGGCCCATCCCCGCTCGTCCTGACAAAAGTCAGGACCTAGTGCGGATCTTGAGGCTTGTTCTGGCTTGGAGCTTCAACCCTGTTCCCGTGGCACGACCGTTCCTGGATCCTGACTTTCGTCAGGATGAGCGGGACAAGGTGCGACGGGAGTGGGCCTGCCCGCTCAAGCAGCCTTCGTCTTCTGCGCCTTGGGCGCGCAGGCCGCGCAGAGGCATTTGCCGGAGAGGTAGGCGTTCACGTACTCCTCGCCGTACTCGTAGCCGAGCTCCTCGCCGGGAGCGATGTCGCGCAGGGCGAAGATCCAGACGCGCTTCTGGTAAATCTCGATCTCGCAGTTCGGATCGCAGGAATGGTTGATGTAGCGCGCCGTATTCGAGCGGGGGCTGCCGTCGATGGTGAGGCGCGAGTTGATCTCGAACAGGTAGCGCGAATTGCTGGCCTCGCGCTCGGCGTTGGTCATCGGCGTGCCGGTGTATTCGATCACGCAGGCGCCCTTCGGAATGGGAGACACGGCGAACAGGCCGAGGCCTGCGCTGGCGCGCTTCACCGCGAACTCAAAATCGCCTGGCTTGTAGCGTCTGCGGGTGGCCATGCTGTCGCGTCACTCATGCGTTGCGGAGCGCCCTTCATGGCGAAGACAGCGCGCGGCGCAAGCGGAAATGGTGTCGCGTGTGTCGGAAGCAAGTGGAGAGCGGCGGAGCTGCCGCGTGGCCGGGCGCCGGTGGAAGCTAGCGCAGCGCCTCGAGGATGGAGACGGCGCTGGCGCCGCAGATGAGGGTGAAGAAGACTTCGAGCACGGGCACGCGGAATTTGAGCAGATTGCCGCCCAGCCAGATCAGCCCCGTGACAGCGGCGGCGACGACCCACGGACCGAGCACGAAGCCGATGGAGCGCTGCAGCCGGTCGAATACGGCGTAGCTGTAGGTAAACTCGAACAGGTAGGCCGCGCCGAGCGCGGCGGCCGACATGAGCACGGCGAGACCGGCGAGAAAGCGTTCGAGGGTGTCGAGTTTCACGGGCGGGTACTCCACGGGATTGGTCCCTGCTTAGGGGCCGCGTGCGGTGGTGGCAATGCGGGCGCGATTGTCATCCCGGGCGAGCGTAGCGAGACCCGGGACCCATTGATCCGCCGTCGTGCTGGCGCAATGGGTCCCGGATAGCGCTTCGCACTTCCGGGATGACAAGTCGTGAGGACCGCGATCAGCCCCGGTTGTCCAGCTGCGCCCGCACCGCCGCGAGACCTTCGCGCGTGATGCGGTAGGGCATGCCCTGCTCGCTGCGGATCAACCGCCGCTTTCGCAGCCTGCGGAAGGTCGCAAGCGTGCAGTCGGCGAGCCGCCAGCCATCGCGGGTTATGCAATCCACGGCGATGATGTCGCCGCGGTCGTCCTTGTGTTGTTCGATGCGTCCGCCCTGCGCGAGCGCATGCAGCGTGCGCTGCTCGTGCTTTGAGATGTTCAAGTGAAATGCCTGTCCGAACGTGGGAAGGGTCCGCGGCCTCAGTCGGGCGGCGGGCGTTCAGCGCGAGCGGCGTCGTTCAGTCCCTCTCAGGGTTTCCTGGCGGGATCGGCGCGGCTCACGAGGCGAAGGCAATCTCGAATGGCATGTCCTGCTCCCCAAGCTTCGGGAGAAGCGGCCGATATGATGGGAGATGTGGGCGGGGTCAAGCGCGGCCGGCCCACGATCATGCAGTGCAACAAATCTGCATTCGCCACAATTCCTGCCATTGACTTGCCAGATTACAGGCGTACTTTTCAATGAGATTACAGGTGTACGATGCAATCGATCTCGGAAGCCGAAAGCCGCATCATGGAGGCCCTGTGGCGCAAGACGCCGCTGACGGCCGAGCAGATCATCTCCACCGTGGGGCCCGAGAATGGCTGGGCGCCGGCAACCGTGAAGACGCTGGTGACGCGCCTGCTGAAGAAGGGCGCCATAGCCGGGGCCAAGGAAGATGGCGGCTATTTCTATCGTCCGCTGATCGCGCGCGCCGACTGGGTGCAGAGCGAGAGCCAGGGGCTGCTTGACCGACTGTTCAAGGGCGAGGTTGCACCGCTGGTGGCGCACTTTGCCGAGCACCGGCAGCTTTCGGCCAAGGATCTGCGGCAGCTGAAGGCGCTGATTTCGAAGATCGAGGAGGACGGCAAATGAGCTGGCTCCTGCCCGGGCTTGTCGAGATCAATCTCGCTGCTGGCGGCGCCATCCTGTTTGTCTTGCTCGTACGCCGTCCGATGGCGCGGCATCTGGGGCCGCACGCGGCCTATGCGTTGTGGGCGATCGTTCCGGTGGCGATGGCGGCGACGCTTCTGCCCGAGCGGACGCTGTTTGCGCTGGAGACGGATTTCCTTTTCGGGGACATGCCTGCAACGGGAGCCGTGAGTGATGGTGGCGCGGGCTTTACCTGGCTGCCCTCGCTTCTGTCTGTCATCTGGCTTGGCGGGATGATCGCGCTGGCGACGCTGTTCGTTCGGAGGCAGCGGGCCTTCATGCGCGACGCAGAGATCGGGCTTGCGGGGCCGGCAATCGTGGGCTTCCGTCATCCCCGCATCGTGACGCCGGATGATTTCAGCCATCGCTTCAGCCATGACGAACGCAAGCTGATCATCACGCACGAGCAGGTTCACCTCGAGCGGAGCGATGCGCGGATCAACGCACTGGTCGCTGTGCTGCGCTGCGTGTTCTGGTTCAACCCGCTGATGCATGTGGGCGCCAAGGCGATGCGGATCGACCAGGAATTGTCGTGCGACGCGGAAGTCGTGGAGCGCCGGCCACGTGTGCGCCGGGCCTATGCCGAGACGCTGCTGAAGACGCATATTTCGGCGCAGGCCCTGCCGGTGGGATGCCACTGGCCGGCTGAAGCGCAGCATCCGCTGGCCGAACGGATCGACCTGCTGGCGCGGCGGCCTGTGTCTGCGCGGCGCCGGGCCGTGGCGGCCGTGCTGGTGGTGTCGCTGGCGGGCGGGGCTGGATTTGCGGCGTGGGCGGCGCAGCCCGAGCGCACCATCATCCGCGAGGGCGTGGACGTGCTGGTGCCGTTCCGGCCGATTCCGCAGACGGAACGGGATGGCGCGATGACGCGGGCCACGCTGGTGCCGTCATCCTTCGAGGCGCCGGCAATGCCGCATCACTGGCGCGGCGAGTCCGAAGTTGTGGCCGAGCTCTGCCTGTCTGCGGCGGGCGCGGTGGAGAGCGTCGCACTGGTGAACGGGTCTGGCGACAAGCGCGTTGATGCGGCGTCGCTGGCCGCATTGAACAAGGCGCGGTTCGAGCCGGCGAAGCGCGATGGCGTGGCCATTGCCGCCTGTAACCAGCGCATCACTGTCGAGTTCACGACGGCAGGATCCAGGCCAGGCGGTTCGCCGCCATGAGCTAGCATCGCGCCGCCCGACCAATCGCCCAGTCTCGTCAATGAAATGGAGGTCTCCATGTATGGAGCCATGAGAGAACGCGCGCTTGCTTCCACCCGCCTGGCGGGAGGCGCGACGGCGCTGACTGTTACGGCTGCGCTTGGCTTGGCTGTCATATTGGGGATGGGCGGCCATGCCCTGATGGTGAAGGACGAACCGCTGATGTTCACGGTGATGCCGGATCCGGTCGTGACGCCGCCGCCGGAACCGGCCGAGCGCCTCTTCGACACGAACACCGAGACGACGCCGACCTTCGTCCAGCCGGACATAGACATCTTCTTCGAAGTTGAAGATCCGCCAATCCGCGCGCCGCGCAATCCGGAACCACATGCGACACCGGGACCGGCTGGGCCGAGCGAGACCGTGATCCCAACGCTGCCCAAGCCGCCGGGCGTGCGGACAGCGGCGAAGATCATACCGGCGGCGGCCCCGCCCTATCCCGGCATCTCGATCAGGCGGAATGAGCAAGGGGTGAGCACGCTGGAAGTCTGCCTCGATGTGCGCGGCGTGGTGACGTCTGCGAAGCTGTCGGTGAGCAGCGGGCATGAAGCGCTGGATGGCGCCGCACTGAAATGGGTGCGCTCGGCGAAGTTCACGCCGGCGAAGATCGACGGCGCCGCGCAGGCGGTGTGCGGCCATTCGGTGAGCTACGAGTGGAATCTCAGCAAGCGCTAACAGGATTGGCGCTGACAGGTTTAAGCCTCGCCCCAGTAAGGCGAGGTGGCCGGCACGCCAGGACGCCCCACGTTCCGGCCGGCCATTCTGGCGCCCCTTCCCGCCATCCAGGGAAGGGGCGCATTTTCTTTTCAGCGGTCAGGCGATGCCCAGCGTGGCTGTGTACTGAAGGAACGATCCCTCCAGGCGCGTGATCCGCAAGCCCGCATCCGATGCAAGGGCCCGAAGCGTCTTGCGCCGTACATGGTCCGGATCCCCGAGCTGTTCGGTGATCACAACGCGGCCGCCAGCGCGAAGCACTCGACGTATCTCACGAAGGGTGCGGCCCGGGTCTCCGACTTCGCCAAGCACTGTCACGAGAAGCACGGCATCGAAGCTGTTCGACTCAAACGGCAGCCGTTTCGCGTCTCCTTCGACCAGTTGGTAGTTGGTCACACCGGCCGCGATGAATCGCTGAGCCGCCAGGACGAGCATCTCGCGCTGGATGTCGAATAGGACCAGCGTGCCCTCGGGGATCAATCTCGCAATCTGAGGGCTGAACCAGCCAGGACCGGGTCCGATCTCCAACACCCGATCAGCAGGCTTCAGCGCGAGACGTGAGCATATCCGGCGCGGCGACATGATCAGCCGACGGAGAGGATGGAGCAGCCAGCGGGCCTGGCTGGCCGGGTAGACGCCGCGGCCGGTCATGCTGGTCTTCAGAGCCGGCCGCTCGCTTGTCATGTCAGTTTCCTCAGCGCGCGCCCTTCGCGCCGTCGATGACGCCGCGGCGGAGGCGGACCATGCCGCGGATCCAGCGGTCGTAGTCGCCGGTCTTGCGCTGCATGTAGGTGGTGACCTGTTCGTGCGGCAGGATGAGGAAGCTTTCGGCGGCGAGGCCCTTCACGACAGCGTCGGCCACGTCTGACGGAGCGAGGACGCCGTCGACATTCTGCGAGCCTGCGGCGCCGCCGAGCATGGGCGTGTCGACGGCTTGCGGGCACAGAAGCGAAACGCCGATGCCGTTCTCCTTCGTCGCGATGGCGAGGTGTTCGCCGAAGCCGATGGCCGCGTGCTTGGTGGTGGAATACACGGCCGAGCCGATCTGGCTGAGGAGACCCGCCGCCGAGACCGTGTTGAGGAACCAGCCGGACTTGCGCGCGATCATGCCGGGCAGCGCATGGCGCGCGGCGTAGACGTGAGCCATCACGTTGACGCCCCAGGCGAGGTCCCAGTGTTCGTTGGGCGGCGAGCCGGGGTTGTCGATGTCGGGGTCGTGGCGCGAGATGCCGGCGTTGGAGCAGAACAGGTCGATACGGCCGAACTTCTGTTCTGCCGTGCGGACGATGTTCTGGACGTCGGCTTCCTTCGTGACGTCTGCCTGCAGGCTGATGCCCCCGACGGACTTGGCGACGGCTTCGGCGCCCGGACCGTTCATGTCGGCCACGATGAGGCCGGCTGCGCCCTCGCGATGGAAGCGCTCGACCAGCGCCTTGCCGATGCCGCTGGCGCCGCCGGTGACGACGACGATCTTGCCCTGTACGTCCATGGTGTATGCCCTGCTCTGTGTGCGGGCGGGACCATGCCAGAGCGGACACGGGATGCGCCAGTGGTTTGGCGTTGGGCGAAAGTGGAGAGCGGGGAGAAAGACCCCCTCCTGACCCCTCTTTCAGGGGGAGAACAGGTGGGGATCTGGTTCCGCGTGGGCTGGCGGACCTAGTTGACCTCGGACAACGCCAGGTTCGTGATTGTCGCGGCGAGCTTCTCGCGCAGGGCCTCCGCGTCTTTCGGGGGGACGCCGGGGGCGACGGTGAGGTTCACGACGGCGGGGGCGTTGGCGCAGGCGGCGTTCTTGCGGACGGCGGCGGCCATGAGGCCGTCCATGTTGCTGGCGGCGCCGTTGACAGTGATGGCGGCGCCGGGCCCGTAGGAAATCGAGAGGCCGACGGCGTTGCAGGCGGCTGCGGTTTCGGGGCGGTAGTCCGGCAGGTCGCGCGCGACATCAACCGGGGCGGCGGGCGGGGGCGGCGCGGTTTCGCACGCGGACGCCAGAAGGCCGCCAATCAGCAGCACGCATGCGCGCATTGAACTCTCCCATTCACACCGGACATCCGACCATAACGCACGCGGCGTGCCTGTCGACCTTATCCGTTAACGGATGCGGTTTGGCGAATGCGCAGAACATCCGCAGCGCGCAACGATTGAGGAACGGGCCGAAAATTTTCATGCGTGGACGTCGCACCGGCAGGATGTGCCGATCGGCAATCCATGCAGCTGTTGGCGATCGCGTTGATTTTGCGGGCGTGGCGCGCAGAGAACGCGGCGAACCGGGATTCATTTGCCGGCAATGCGTGTTCACGAGTCGTGAACACAGCGCAGGCATTTTCACGGACATGATACAGCGTGAGTATACCTGGTCTTCGATCTTTGCCTGGGGGCTGACCCTCTCCGGCGCCGTGCTGGCGACAGGCGGCGCGATCGGCATGTTCTGGCCGCATCTCGACATCAGCTGGATGTGCGTTGTCGCTTTCGCCGGCATGATGGCGTTCGGCATCGGCCTCGTTAACTGCTCGGCAGCCGGCGCGCTGCAGGCGATCAAGCATCGCAAGCCCGATGGGCGGCAGGTGGAGTGGGCCGTGCTCATCCCGGCGCTGGTCTGCACGCTTGGGTTCGTTTTCGCCACCAATGTGGGCGTCCACATGGGCTGGGAGATCGTGATCGCCAATGCGCCGGAAGGCGCCAAGCTGCCGCCGGCGGTGGTGGTCGATTCCGTGTTCTACATCTTTGCATTCGCCAAGCCCGCAATGGCCTGGATCGTCGAGGGCCGGAAATCGATGGACGCGGAGGCCTACGCCGCGCATCGCGCTGCGCGCCGGCAAGAGGCCAACGAGATGGCGGAAGCAGAAATGATCCGCGCCGCGTTCGCGCGAGCGGGCGCCGTTGCGGAGCAGACGGATCAAGCGGGCGAGGCTATCGCCGAAGGCTCCGCGGCATTGGCCGAGCCTGCTGCGACGGCCGAGCCGCAGCCGGCCTCAGCAGTCACTGCTGAGACGACGCCGGAGGCAGCGCCCGAGCCCAAGGCCCGGCAGGTCAAGACGCGCCGCAAGTCGCGCACCGTCGAAGAACAACGCGCCGCCGCGATGAAGGCCGCCGAACGCCGGTTTGCCGCTTTCCGCGAACAGCACATGGGCCGCGTGACGGATATCGAGCAGGCGCGCCTGGAACAGTCGCTGACGCCGCTGCAGATTGCGCTGGCTTGCGACAACCTCATCGAGCGCGGCGAGAAGCCGACGCTGCGCCGCGTGGCGGAGATCATGGGCGTGTCGCAGATGCGCGTCGAGAAGGCCTGGCCAGCTGGCGTACCGCTGGACGGCACGGGGGCATATCGGGCGGCTTGATCCCGCTCGGCAACACATCCTTCGAGACGATCGCTTCGCGATCCCTCAGGATGAGGCCGGTCGGCGTTGCAATGTTTCCAACTCAGCAAATTTCATCCTGAGGGATTGGCCCGTGAGGGCCAATCGTCTCGGAGGGTGAATTCGGCCCTGCCCTAACGCGCGAACTTCTTGAACGTCGGGCGTTTCGGTTCGACGGCATCCGCGCCGAGGCGACGTTTCTTGTCCTCGAGGTAGGACGAGAAGTCGCCTTCGAACCATTCGACGTGTGAATCGCCTTCGAACGCCAGGATGTGCGTCGCGATGCGGTCGAGGAACCAGCGGTCGTGGCTGATGATGACGGCGCAGCCGGGGAAGTCTTCGAGGGCGGCTTCGAGGGCCTGCAGGGTTTCGACGTCGAGGTCGTTGGTCGGTTCGTCGAGCAGGAGGACGTTGCCGCCTTCCTTCAGCATCTTGGCGAGGTGGACGCGGTTGCGTTCACCGCCTGAAAGCTGACCGACTTTCTTCTGCTGGTCGCCGCCCTTGAAGTTGAAGGCGCCGACATAGGCGCGGCTGGGCTGTTCGATGCCGCCGATTTCCATGATGTCGAGACCGCCGGAAATTTCCTGCCAGACGGTGTTCTTGTCGTTCAGTGAATCGCGCGACTGGTCGATGTAGCCGAGCTTGACCGTCTCGCCGACCTTGAACGTGCCGCTATCAGGCTGTTCGCGGCCGGTGATCATCTTGAACAGCGTGGTCTTGCCGGCGCCGTTGGGGCCGATGACGCCGACGATGCCGCCGGGCGGCAGCTTGAAGGATAGGTCTTCCATCAGCAGCTTGTCGCCGAAGGCCTTGTTGAGGTGTTCGGCCTCGATGACGACGGAGCCGAGACGCGGGCCCGGGGGAATGCGGATCTGCGCGGTGGTGATCTTCTCGCGTTCGGCCTGCGCCGCCTTTTCCTCGTAGGCGTTCATACGAGCCTTGGACTTGGCCTGGCGAGCCTTGGCGGATGAGCGGACCCATTCGAGTTCGCGGGCCATGGATTTCTGACGGCCGGCTTCCTCGCGCTGTTCCTGCGCGAGACGCTTGGCCTTCTTCTCCAGCCAGACGGAGTAGTTGCCCTCGTAGGGGATGCCCTGCCCGCGATCGAGTTCGAGGATCCAGGTGGTGATCTGGTCGAGGAAGTAGCGATCGTGGGTAACGAGGATCACGCAGCCAGGGAATTTCGAAAGGTAGTTCTGCAGCCACGCCACCGATTCAGCGTCGAGGTGGTTGGTCGGTTCGTCCATCAGGATCATGTCGGGCTTGGACAGAAGCAGCGCGCAGATCGCGGCGCGGCGGATTTCGCCGCCCGAGAGCTTGGTGACGTCCGCATCCCCCGGGGGACAGCGGAGGGCTTCCATGGCCATCTCGATCTTCGAGTCGATGTCCCACGCATCGGCGGCGTCGATCTGCTCCTGCAGCTTGGTCATCTGCTCCATCAGTTCGTCGGTGTAGTCCTCGCCCAGCTTGGCGGAGATGGCGTTGAACTCGTCCACCATCTGCCTCTCGGGGCATTTGGCGGCGATGTTGTGGAACACGTCCATTGAGGGATCGAGTTTCGGCTCCTGCGGCAGGTAGCCGATCTTGATGCCGTCGGCGGCCTTCGCCTCGCCGATGATCTCGTGGTCTTCGCCCGCCATGATGCGCAGCAGGGTGGACTTACCTGAGCCGTTGACGCCGACGATGCCGATCTTGGCGTCGGGCAGGAAGTGCAGGCGGATGTTCTCGAACACCTTCTTGCCGCCCGGGTAGATCTTGGTGAGGCCGTCGAGATGGTAGACGTACTGATAGGCGGGCATCTGGGTGTCCTTTGGGGGAAGCGCGGCAGGTAGATGGCAGCCCGGGGGCCGGGGATCAAGCGATTGCCGGGGAATCCGCGCCCGCCTGGGGAATGTGCGGCGCGGCCGAATTCGCAGACCGGCCTGCGGCCTGATGCTTGAGTTCCTGGCGGTTTCGGGGATAGCTGGCGGCGTCAGAAGGGGACAGCTTCAAATGCTCAGGCTTTTCAATGCCGTCGGCGCCATGTTCGCGCTGGGCGCGGCTCTTTTGTTCGCAGCCATGCCGGCGAACGCCCAAATCATCGACGGCTCCTCGCCTGAGGCAGTGGCGGCGGTGCTGGAGGATTACGGTCTCGCGGTGGAGATCGAGTCTTTGGACGACGCCGAAGGGCCCGTGCTGAGTTCATCCACCGACAACTTCATGTTCCTGGTCACATTCGAGGCCTGTGACCCGGATGGAACGGGATGCGAGCTGATCGTGTTCCGCAGTGGGTTTTCGTTCGACCCCGAGGACCAACCTGACCTCGAAACGCTGAACAGCTGGAACAACGAGCTGTGGGGCAAGGCCACCATGGACGAGGAAGGCAATCCGTGGATCGCGCTTGAGGTCAACATCGTCGGCGGCGTCACGGAAGACAACCTGACGGACACGTTGATCTGGTGGGAAGGCATGATGATCGATTTCGCAGACTATATCGGATACGAATACTGAGCATGGCAGGTCAGAACCGCGTTCTTCTTGGGCTTGTCTGCGCGCTACTGGCGGCGGGCTGCGGCGGCGAGCCGACGGGCGCGCCGGCGGTTCCGGTTGCAGGCGACACTGTTGCGGCGGCGGACGCGACCTGCCGGAATGGGGCGCTGCTGCCGATAACCGGGTTGTGCAACACGGCAGACCCTTCGCTGTTTCTCGCGACCGACGAGACGATCGAGACGTTTGCGACGCGCTGCCTGTGGCGGACGGAGGAAGTCCAGCTTTCGGCCGACGAAGTGCTGGTGTTTCGCGCGCAGGACTGCTCGCCCGAGGGTTGGGTGCGCACGGTCTACAGCCATGTCGGCGGCTATGTGAAGGACCGCATGGACGGCACGCCGGAAGACCAGGCGGGTTTTGCGCTGCAGATCTTTCCGCTGGCTGCGGGGGAATCGCCTGAAGACGCGGCGATGAAGACGCTGGAACTTGCGCCGGAGGATCAGCGTGGACGCTGCATCGTCGCGAAAAAGCAGGGGCCGAAGCTGGCTGGGTATCCATTCGCCCTGGAGCCGGGACCGGAGTTGAAGGCCGAGCTTGATGCATTGTACCCGGACGAGCCCTATGACGCCTGCGGGCCCAACGGGTTCACGGGAGATGCGATGCAGTTCTGGGAAGGGCGCAAGACCGTGGCGCTGTTTCACATGCTGGGCCAGGACACGCCGGCGTGGGACCCGGCGAGTTTCACCTTCTATCACCGCGCGGCCGACGGAAGGTGGGCGAAAGCCTCCTGATCGCCACGCCCTGCCCGCGTTCTCGCCGCATGGCTGTCGCACGCGCATCGCTATAGATTCGTCACGTCAAAGGGAGCTTCTCATGCGCACTGCGCCGTTTCTCGTTTCTCTGATTGCCCTCGCCGGAGCCGGCGCATGCGCAACGCCCGAGGCAGTCGTCGAGCAACCCGCATCCGCGCCGCAGCCCATGATCACGGGCGGCTACTCCCCGGCAAGCCTGGATGATGAGTGGGTGAAAGCCGCGCAGGCGATGGCGGTCAATGAGATCTACCGCGTCGACAAGACCAGCGCGACCGTGCAGTCGGTCAGCGCACAACAGCAGGTGGTTGCGGGACTGAACTATCGCTTCGACATCACCCTGTCGGACAATTCGCGGTTCGGCGTAACGGTCTATCGCGACCTGCAGGGTGGAATGCAGGTCACCAATTTCGAGAAGCTGGGCTAACGGGCCGGCCTGACCGATCAGGCCATCATCGCGCGGCAGACGGCTTCGAGGCCATCGGCATCGCGCTGATCGAAGGCGGCGAATTCCGTCGAATCGACGTCGAGGACAGCGACGAGTGCGCCCGCTGAATCAAACACCGGCACGACGATTTCAGAGTTCGATCGGCTGTCGCAGGCGATGTGCCCCGGGAAGGCGTGGACGTCGGGCACGATGATGGTCTCGCGTGCAAGCGCGGACGCGCCGCAGACGCCCTTGCCGAAGGGGATGCGCAGGCAGCCGAGCGTTCCTTGGTAGGGGCCGACGACAAGCTCGCGGGTTTTCAGCGGATCGACCTCGTAGAAGCCGCACCAGAAGAAGCGGTCGCCGAAAGCTGCCTTGAGCAGCGAGACGGTTGTTGCGTAGCGAGCGGTGCGCGAGGTTTCGCCGGCGACGACGGAGGCTATTTCAGCGACAAGCTCGGAATAGGCGGCCGCCCTGTCGGCCGAATAGGCGGCCTGTGTTTCGGCCATCGGTCAGGACGCTTTCGCGAGGCGACCGTAGAGGGCCTCCAGCGTGACGGCGAGATCCTTCTGCTTCTCCGCGCTGAGATCCTCGATCGCAGCGGTGAGGCGGTGGACGGGATCATGCTCGAGCAGGGAACGACCGGCGGCGGTGAGATCGATACGGCGGATGCGACGGTCTTCCGGATCGGCGCGGACGGTGACCAGATCCTTGCGGGCAAGCGATGACACCGCGCGGGACGCCGGCGCGTGGGTTACGCCAAGATAAGTGGCGACCCCGCCGACGGTGCGCGCCTGACGGCCAGCCCTTGCCAGGTAACGAAGCACGGCCCACTGGCCAGCGTGAATGGCCCGGGGACCGCGCGCATCATAAACCGCGCGAGCGGTCTGTTCGAGCAGCCGGGCAACAACGCTGGCGTCCATGACCGTCCAACTCCCTGTCGTGTCGCCGAACGGCCAGGAGGGGACCTCGATTCCCGCCGCAAACGTCCGACACTTCTTGCAAGCCAGTAGCAATCAAACATATTACTTGCACGTCAATTCGAAAAGGTCGCGTAGTAAATATATTACCGCGCCGAAGACAAAATCCTGAATATACCTGCATTTTTGCAGAACGCAGCGGCCACAGGTCTTAACGTTCGAGATCGATCCGTTAAGAATTGATCCGGAAACTACGCCGTCGCGAAGCAGATCAGCGTCCATGCTAGGGAGAATCAGTTTTCGTGAGTTTTATACTTACGAATACTTGGAGCGGGTGAAGGGAATCGAACCCTCGTCGTAAGCTTGGGAAGCTTCTGCTCTACCATTGAGCTACACCCGCAACAGGCTTGCCTTGCCGGTATACGGCCCGGATTGCGCAGCCGGCATTTTGCGCAACTGCATACTATCCGCAAGCGGTTCCAAGACTTGGTATGTTCTACAATCGCGATTCCGCGGCTTCATGCGCGGGAACGTGCCAATTGGTGCGGAATTCTGCTTGACCGAGCGGCCCGTGCGGCCCTGAGGTGAGGAAATGGCGATGCCGGGGGCTTTTGTAATATTTGGCGCGACGGGCGACCTGGCCCGGCGAATGCTTTTTCCGTCGCTCTATTTCCTGGACGCGGACGGATTGCTGCCTGCGCAGCTGCGAATCATTGGCGCTGCGCGCTCGACCCTGACCGACGCGGATTTCCGGAAACAGGTGGAGGGATGGGTTCGCGAGCGAGCGGGCGCCTTCTTCTCCGAAGCGGCCTGGGCCAGCTTTGTGACGCGCCTGTCCTACGCCGCGGGGGATTCGGCCTCACCGGCCGCCTATGCAGTGCTGCAGGAGAAACTCAGAGGCGCGGAAGGCGGCGCGCTGTTCTACCTGTCCACCTCACCTGCCCTCTACATTCCGATCGTGCAGGGTCTTGCCGCAGCGGGCCTAACCTCGCCGCCCAACGGCGTGATCGTGGAAAAGCCGATCGGCAATAGCGGGCGCACCTGCGACGAAATCAACAGCGCCATCGCCGAACACTTCCCTGAGAACCGGACGTTCCGGATCGATCACTATCTCGGCAAGGAAGCGGTGCAGAACCTGATCGCGCTGCGCTTCGCCAACGCGCTGTTCGAGCCGCTGTGGAACCGCCATTCGATCGACCATGTGCAGATCACAGTGGCCGAAACGCTCGGTGTCGAAGGCAGGTTCGGCTACTACAACGAGTACGGCGCGACGCGCGACATGGTGCAGAACCACTTGTTGCAGCTGCTGTGCCTGATCGCGATGGAGCCGCCGTCCGACATGCGGCCCGAAACGATGCACGGCGAGAAGGTGAAGGTGCTGCGCGCGTTGCGCCCCATCCGCGATTCAGAACTGATCGAGAAGACATCGCGTGGTCAGTACACACGCGGTGTCGCGGACGGGAAGACAGTACCGGGGTACGTCAACGAGGAAGGCGGAACGGCTTCGGATACGGAGACCTTTGTCGCGTTGTGCGCCCACGTGGACAACTGGCGCTGGGCTGGAGTCCCATTCTACCTGCGCACGGGAAAGCGCCTGCCTATCCGCCATTCGCAGATCGTGATCGAATTCAGGGACGTACCACATTCGATCTTCACCGGCGCACCGCTGATGGCCAACCGTCTGGTCATCACGCTGCAACCGTCGGAATCAATCTCGCTCACGATCATGAACAAGACCCCGACGCTGACGCAGGGCGGATACGAACTCCAGCCCCTGTCGCTGAATCTGTCGCTGATCGACGCATTCAAGGGCGATAGGCGGGTTCGGATCGCCTACGAGCGCCTGCTGCTGGAGGCAATCTCCGGCAGCACGACGATGTTCGTACACAGGGACGAGGCGGATGCGGCCTGGGCCTGGATCGACCGCATCATCGACGGCTGGGCGCGCACGGGATTGAAGCCGACCTCTTATCCCGCTGGCAGCTGGGGCCCAGCGGGCGCCTTCGCGCTTACCGAACGCAACGGACATAGTTGGCACGAATGAGCACCGTAACGAGCCACGAAGAATCGTTCTTCCCGGACCGCAAGCGGCTGTTCGCGGGTCTGACGCAGGACATCCACGAGCGGCTCGGCGAAGTCATCCGCAAACGGCGCAAGGCTTCGCTCGCGCTTGCCGGCGGCACGACGCCAGGCCCGCTCTACGATGCGCTGTCCAATACCGTGCTGCCGTGGGAAAAAGTGACGATCACGCTGACGGACGAGCGCTGGGTGAGTCCCGAGGATCCCGCTTCGAATGAATATCTGATCCGCGACCTGCTGATGAAGCGGCGCGCGGCGGGGGCGACATTCGTCCCGCTCAAGACGAACCACGCCAAGGCTTCAGGCGGAGCGGGCACGGCGGAAAAGCGCATCACTCCGCTGATGCCGTTCGATATCTGCCTGATCGGCATGGGCCCTGATGGACATATCGCGTCGCTGATCCCCGGCGCCGAGGGCTATGCCGCAGCCGCCGACCCGAACACCACGAAGAAGCTCGCAGGCATTCACGCGCCGGGCGCGGCCGGCGCGCCAGAGAGGATGACGCTGACCGTGCCCGGCCTGCTCTCCTCGCGCCGCATCGTCGTGCTGTTCATGGGGCAGGACAAGCTGAACGTGTACAACGAGGCGAAGGCGGGCGAGGGATCCTCTCCCCTGAAGGCGCTGCTGGCCCAGAAGAAAGTACCGGTTCACGCCTTCTGGGCGCCGTAGTCATGGCTTGCCTGATCAGGGTCTGATCGGTTCGAGGCCAGCTGCGCGGACCTGCCGCCTCAGGCTCCAGGCATCGCCGCCGTGCTGAGCGCAAAGCTCCGGCGCAAACTCCCAGGACCTCACCGAGTTCTGCGCCACACCAAGACGATTGCCGTTGCCCGACTGCGTGATCGCGCCTGCATTGTTGTTGCCAAGCTGAACAAGGCAAGCCGTGTTATTGTCACCCGTCTGGATGATCGAGCCGGTGTTGTTGCTGCCAAGCTGGTAGACCGACCCGGAGTTGCTGGCACCGTCCTGGCTGATCTGGCCCGTGTTGCCCGACCCGCGTTGCGTGACGCCGGCGCGATTGGCTCGACCGTTCTGGCTGACGGCTGCGCCGTTGCCGCGGCCTTGCTGGCTGATTTCCACCGTGCCGCGCCCCTGCCCTGCGAACAGAGACGGCCTGGTCTGCGCGTGGGCGGCCGAGACGCTGAGCGCGCCGATGAGGGCGGCAGCTGCGAGCTTGAGGCGAAGGGTGGACATGTGATCGCTCCGATCAGAATGACAGACTATGACCGCGTGTCGCGGCAAATTTCGCGGCCATTCGCGCGGACTTTCAGAACGGCGCGATATGTGTCGCCGCGGCCGAACGAGATTTCGGACGCGCCAAGCTTCACGCGCTCGCCGCGGGCGGCGTCGAACGGGCCGCCCTGGTTGATGTCTGAGGAGCCTGCGGCGCCGGTCTTGGTGATGACCAGCGAGTATTCACCGTTGAGCGTACGATCAGCGCGAACAACGGGCGTGATGCGGATGCCGTTCGGCGTGCGGACGACGTCGATATCGCAAGTGAAATCGGCGCGCACGACAGCAGGCGGTGCGACGGGCTCGGGCGTG
This sequence comes from Hyphomonadaceae bacterium UBA7672, assembly GCA_002483135.1. Classification (GTDB taxonomy): domain Bacteria; phylum Pseudomonadota; class Alphaproteobacteria; order Caulobacterales; family Hyphomonadaceae; genus UBA7672. Next base: position 26,402 of record DLHI01000032.1, read on the forward strand.
ATCGCATCGGGCGCGGGCGTGCGCAGTGGAGGCGGGCCGCCATCGAGAACGGGGGGCGCCGGGGGAGCCGCGTCGAGCGAGGCGACCAGGCCGCTGTCAGATTGCGTCACGATCGCGGTGTTTGAGCCAGTGGTTGCCACCACTTCCTGCGAGACGGCAGAAGAACACGCAGCCAGAACAAGCGAGGCCGACGCCATCATCAGACGGAGAGAGATGTCTTTGGTCATGGGAATAACTCCCGTTGCTCGCCGCGGACAATTCCGGCGGCGTGGGCCCGGCGGATGATCACCACCCGCCGGGCCGCCGATGCGCTAGTTGTAGCCGCTCTGCACGACCACCGAGATGTTGCCTTCGCCGCGCTGGCGGACCGTCACATCCTGGCCGTTGCCGGTCTGGATGATGGCCGAGGCGTTGTTGGCGCCCAGCTGATCCGTGACCGCGCGGTGATTCGTGCCCATCTGCGCCGTACCAGCGACGTTGTTGTAGCCGGCCTGGCTGGTCGTGGCCTGCAGGCGCAGGCCGTCCTGGGCCGTGACAGCAAGGTTGGCTTCACCGCGTTGCTGCGTCGTCGACGAGTTGCGCGTGCCGTACTGGTCGACGCGCAGGAAGTTGTTGTAGCCCGTCTGGACGCTTTGCGAGTAGTGGCCGCGGCCGCCCTGCACCGTGACCGAACCGTTGCGATCACCGTTCTGCGCGACAGCGACACCGTGACCACGACCGTTCTGGTCGATCTGAACGCGGTTGCGGCCCTGGGCTTCGGCGACGCCTGCTCCAGCAAGGATGGCCATCGCGAGCGCTGCTGAAAGAATGCGTTTCATGAGTAGAACTCCGTTTGCTCTCGCGCACCTATCGAAGCGCGACACGAACAAGATGGGGTTCGGCAGATGAGCGCTGGTTGAACAGCAAGTTCAGTTTGCAGCTGCAGCTGCATCAGCTGCATGACATATGATTACAGAGTTCGATGAACGGTTCTTCAGAGCCGCGTGGCGATCTCGACGAAGCGGTCGATGTCGTCTTCGTCGTGATAGAGGCCGAGGCCGATGCGCAGCACATCTCCGCGGAGGTCGGTGACGACTTTCGCGGCGGCCAGCGCCGCTTGCCATGCAGAGGCGCGCGGGCTTTCGAGCGCGAGGAAGCGGGCGCGCGGTTGCAGGATGCTGGCGTTCAGCAGGCGGGCCGAGCCGAGGCCTGTCTCGTCAAGTTCTGCCGTGAGCGAGCCGAGCAAGGGATCTATGTGCGCGTTCATCGCGGTGGTGGAGAGGCCTTCGCGTTTCAGCATCTGCTGCACGGCGTTGAAGCGATAGAGGCCGGAAGGATCGAAAGTGGCGCCGGCATAGCGGCGGGCGTCCCTTGCATAGCCGACTTCGCCGGGCCTGAGCGCGAGATCATCGAAGGCGGCGAACCAGCCGGTGTTTTCGGGGCGTTCGCCATAGCCGGGCGGCGCATGCATGAAGCAGACGCCCTCGCCCGCCATCGCGTATTTGTAGCCGCCGGCGAGATAGAAGATGCGATTGGCGATGCGGCTGAGATCGACATCGATGGCCATGAAAGCGTGATAGCCGTCGACCACGATCCACGGCCCATCCGGATGGGCGATGGCGGCGAGATCCTCGAGGCGGCGGAAGATGCGGCCCGAGCCGAACATCACATGGCTGACGAAGACGAGATCATGATCGCCGCTGCGGGCGCGTTCGATGAAGGTGTCGACGAAGGCCGGGTCGTCCGTCGGGATGATTTCGAGATCGATAGCGCCGGATTCGGCCCAGCGCGCGGACTGGCGGCGGAAGGAGTGGAACTCGCCGTCGCTGGCCAACACGCGCGGCTGTGGTCTGTCGACGGCGGAGAGGATGCGGACGATCAGTTCGTGCGTGTTGGGCGCGAAGACGATGCTGTCGGGCGATGGAAGGTTCAGCTCAGCCGCGATATGGCCTTGGGCTTCGGGCCAGACCTCGCTCATGACGCGGTCCCATTTGTGGTCGGCGAGGCGCGCGCTGTCGTTCCAGGCTTCCTGCTGGCCTTCGAAGCTGGCGTCGGGCCATAGGTGATGGCTGTGGGCGGCCATGTGCAGGCGGCCGGGCGCGGCGGCGAGCGAGCGGGAGAAGAGGCGTTTGAAGCTCACAGCCGAACCCTCACAGCCTGTTCCTGAGCGACCAGAGTTCGGGGAACGCACGCTTGCCCAGCGTGCTTTCGAGATACGAGACGCCGGCCGAGCCGCCCGTGCCGGGCTTGCCGCCGATGATGCGCGCAACCGTGACGGCGTGGCGGTGGCGCCAGGTGGCCATGGCGTCGTCCACGTCGAGCAGTTTTTCGGCGAGCTGGTAGAGATCCCAGTGGCGGTGCGTGTCGCGATAGACTTCAGACCACGCTTCCTCGATGGCGGGTTTGGGGATGTAGGGCTGTGTCCAGTCGCGGTTGAGCGCGCTTTCGGGAAGCACGAAGCCCCGCGCGGCTAGCGCGGCGTTGGCGTCGTCCCACAGGCTCGGCGCTTCGAGCGCGGCAATGAGCGTGGCCTGCGCGGCGGGGCGATCCTTCTGGATGGCAATGTGCTTGCCGTCCTTGAGGCCGAGCATGAATTCGACCGTGCGGAACTGATCCGACTGGAACCCCGAGCTTGGGCCGAGGACGGCGCGGAAGCTGGTGTAGTCGGACGGCGTCATGGTGGCGAGCACGTCCCACGACAGCGTCATCACCGCCTGTATGCGCGAGACGCGGGCGAGCGACTTGTAGGCTTCGATCAGCGCGCCATTGCGCACGAGGCCCTTGGCCAGGTGCAGCTCGGAGATCACCTGCTTGAGCCAGAGTTCCTTGGTCTGGTGGATGATGATGAAGAGGGTTTCGTCGTGCGTCTGGGACAGCGGGGTCTGGGCCGAGAGGACCTGATCCAGCTGCAGGTAGCGCGCATAGGTCATGTCTGCGGACATCGGGCCGGTCTCCTGAACTCAAGGAAGGAGGAAGCAGGCATCGCCCGCGGATGCAACAGCCAGGCACGTTCTTGCGCAAACGGCCGGCGGCGGCCAGTGTGCGCGGCATGACATCAAGCGGCGTCCAGCAGTTGCAGGAATACCTCTTGCCCTTGCTGCGTGCGCTTGAGGGCCTGGGCTATATCTCCCGGCATCTCGACCCCATCGGCTACACACATATTCTGGCGCGTGCTGGCGTGGCGCATGTAGACCTGCGCGCCGCGAAGGCGGGGCTTGCCGAATGGGAGGCGCCCTACTCCGCCCTGCGACCGCAGCTTGATCTGGCGGCTGATGAGACGATCGCCGCCTATGACGGGCTGGAAGAAGCAGCGGGCCCGCCGGAGGACATCACGCACGCTTTCCGCGCCCTGCGCCATGCGCCGCGTGCGCTGGAGGCGCTGTATCCGCTTGCCGGGATTGTGCCGCCGATAAGTCGCTACTTTCTCGATCCAGCGATGCGTGAGGATGCAGAACTGCATCAGAGATTGCTGCGCCAGCCGACGCTGGAGAATACGGGCGTCATCCGGCTGGGCAACGACCCAGATGCCCGTGACACGGTGTGGGTCTATGTGCCGGAATCACATGACCCGGACAAGCCGGCGCCGGTCGCCTTCGTGCTGCATGGCGGATCGGGGCGGGGACGCGCCTTCCTGTGGAGCTGGGTACGGGCGGCGCGGAGCCGAGGCGTGATCGTGGTGGCGCCGACATCGGTGGGTCAGACATGGGCGATACAGGGTCCGGATCCGGACTCGCCGCGCCTCGCCACGGCGCTTGCCTTCATGCGCGAGACGTGGGCGATCGATGAGCGTCGCATCCTGCTAGCTGGCATGAGCGATGGGGGGACTTTCTCCTACACGTCCGGACTGATGGGGGACTCGCCCTTCACACATCTCGCGCCGGTGGCGGCGGCTTTCCATCCCATGCTGGTGGCGATGGCAGATCATGACCGCGTCAGGGGATTGCCGCTGCACATCATCCATGGCGTTCGCGACTGGATGTTTCCAGTGCAGATGGCGGAGGAGTCGCATGAGCATTTCACGCGCGCGGGCGCGAATGTGACGTACCGGCGGTTGGACGATCTGAGCCATGCCTATGGCGGCGATCTCAGCAGCATGATCCTCGACTGGCTGGTGGACAATCCGCGCTGACGCGCCGGTACGCGGGGACAGCGCACGGGACAACGATCTATTGGCTGAAAATTCCCGGTGCGGGTTGTTCTGATCGGAGACTGCGGGTCTATATGCCCTGATAGTTCAGAGGTGCCGGAATGACCAAGCTTCATCCGAAAATCGCCGAGGTTACGGCGCGCATCGAGGAGCGCAGCAAGGACAGCCGTGCGGATTATCTCGCGCGCATGCTGGCGGCGAAGGATGCGGGGCCGGGGCGGCAGCATCTGTCCTGCGGGAACCTGGCGCATGCGTTTGCGGCTGTGCCGCTGGGCGACAAGCTGACGATCAGGGGCCGTGCGCCGAATATCGGCATCGTGACCAGCTACAACGACATGCTGAGCGCGCATCAGCCGTTCAAGGACTATCCGGACATCATCAAGGATGCGGCGCGGAAAGTGGGTGCGGCGGCGCAGGTGGCGGGCGGCGTGCCGGCGATGTGCGATGGCGTGACCCAGGGCCGGCCGGGCATGGAGCTGTCTCTGTTCTCGCGCGATGTGATCGCGATGAGTGCCGCTGTGGCGCTGACGCACGATGCGTTCGATGCCGCGCTGATGCTGGGGACGTGCGACAAGATCGTGCCGGGTCTGGTGATCGGCGCGCTGGCGTTCGGGCATCTGCCGGTGATCTTCTCGCCGGCGGGGCCGATGCCGTCGGGCATCAGCAATAAAGAGAAGGCGAAAGTGCGCGAGCAGTTCGCGCTTGGACAGGTGACGCGCGAGCAGCTGCTGGAGGCGGAGGCGGCGAGCTATCACACGGCGGGGACGTGCACCTTCTATGGCACGGCGAATTCCAACCAGATGATGATGGAGCTGATGGGGCTGCACCTGCCCGGCACGGCGTTCGTCAATCCGGGCACGCCGTTGCGCGATGCGCTGGTGCGAGCCGCGGCTGTGCGGTGTGTAGAGCTTGCCCAGGCGGGCGAAGGGGCGATGGCGCACATTGTCGATGCGAAGTCGATCGTGAACGCGATTGTCGGACTGATGGCGACGGGTGGATCGACCAATCATGCGCTGCACCTGCCGGCCATGGCGCAGGCTGCGGGCATCGTTGTGGACTGGGACGATTTCTCGGACATCTCCTCGGTCGTTCCCCTGCTCGCACGCGTCTATCCAAACGGCACGGCGGATGTGAACCAGTTCCACGCAGCGGGCGGCATGGCGTTCGTCACGCGCGAGCTGCTGGCTGCGGGGCTGCTCCATGGCGACACCCACACGGTCGCAGGCAAGGGCCTCGCCGCCTACACGCAGGAGCCGTGGCTCGATGGCGATACACTGCGCTGGCGCGATGGCGCGGCGGAGACGCTGGACGAGAACATCCTGCGGCCCGTGCATTCACCATTCGAGACTGAAGGCGGCATTCGTCTGCTGAAGGGCAATCTCGGACGCGGGGTGATCAAGGTGTCGTCGGTGCCAAAGGACCGCCGCGTGATAGATGCGCCCGCGGCGGTGTTCGAGACGCAGGCGGATTTTACGGCGGCGTTCAAGGCCGGGAAGCTGGATCGCGATGTGATTGCGGTGCTGCGCTTCCAGGGACCGCGCGCGAATGGAATGCCGGAACTTCATTCGCTGACGCCTGCGCTGACGGCGCTGCAGAACAAGGGGTTCAGGGTGGCGTTGGTGACCGATGGGCGCATGTCAGGCGCATCAGGCGCGGTGCCGGCAGCGATCCACATGACCCCGGGAGCCGATCAGGATTCGTTGCTGGCGCGCATTCAGGATGGCGACCGCGTTGTGCTGGATGCCGAGCAAGGCACGCTGGAGCTGATGATTGACGCGGCAGAGCTTGCGAAGCGGCCACGCGCGACGATGCCAGCGGCGGGCCATGGCTGGGGCCGCGAGCTTTTTGCGCCGCTGCGCGCGCTGGCGGGCGATGCCGAGGCGGGCGGCGGGATTTTCAATCTTCTGGCGGCTGGAGCGCGGGCATGACTGTTGATGAACTCATGGCGGTGCAACCGGTGATCCCTGTGATCACCGTTGAACGTGTCGAAGATGCGATCCCGCTGGCGGGCGCGCTGGCGGGGAATGGATTGCGGGTGCTGGAAGTGACGTTGCGCACGCCGGCGGCGCTGGCCTGCATCCGCGAGATGACGAAGGTGTCGGGCGCCATTGTGGGCGCGGGCACGGTGTTGACGGCGAACGATGTGATGCTGGCGCGCGAGGCCGGCGCGACGTTCATCGTGACGCCAGGCCTCTCGGCGGCGACCGTGGCGGCGGCGCGCGAGGCGGACATTCCGATCCTGCCGGGGATCGCGACGGCGACGGAACTGATGCAGGGTCTCGACCTTGGGCTGACGCGGTTCAAGTTCTTCCCGGCGGAACAGGCGGGCGGGCGCGCGATGCTGGATGCGTTTCGCGGGCCGTTTGGCGCGGTGAGGTTCTGCCCGACAGGCGGCATCTCGCTGGAGCTGGCGCGCGATTATCTCAAGCGACCGAATGTGGGGTGCGTAGGCGGCGGCTGGGTGTGCCCCACCAAGCTGATTGACGCGAAGAAGTGGGACGAGATTGGCATGCTGGCGAAAGAGGCGGCTGCGTTGCCGCGCGGCTAGCTCGCGCGCAGTTCGTCGCGGCGGGGTGGGCCGGCCATGGCGAGCATGGCGACCTGCACAGAGAGCGCGAGCGAGAGATACCCGACCGCGCCCATGATCTGCGGCATTGGGCCTTCGCCGAACACCATCAGGCTGGTGTTCGTGGCGAGCAGGTGATCGCGCAACATGCCGAGGCCGACGAAGCCGGCGAAGAATGTGGCGACGCCGGTCCAGCCCATGGCGCGCATCATGCGCCAACCAATGAGTCCGGCCGCGCCGCCGAAGACGAAGGCGACGGACAGCGCAAGCGCCAGCGTGGCCAGAACGTCGTTGGTTGCGGGGTAGGTCCACCAGTCCTGCTGCGCAGCCAGCGTATCCCAGCCGATGTTGAAGACAGCCGCGACAACGCCGCCGGCAAGAGCGGCCGTGGCCCGCTTTCCGCCCGCGCGCGTCAGCCAGACCACCACCGCAAACACGGCTGGCGCCCCCAGGCACACGGCAATCAGCACAACCGTCGACACGCGCGACACCAACAACTGAACAGCAATGACTCTACGCGTGCGCGGCTGATGAAGAAAGAGTCATCTTGGCAGAAGCTTCAGAAATTCATCGTCACGCCAGCGTGTCGCGCCGGGCGTCATGGCGCGCAGGATTTCATTGGCCTGTCTTGCGACAACCAGACGACGCTTTCGGAACAGGTAGAGCCGCTGGTCGCCGGCGCCAGCCGCCATGACGATGTCCTCACCCTTTGCCGCATCACCGATGGCGTCCCCATCGATGCCGGAGCGCGGGCTGGGGCCGATAAGGCCGGGGCGTAGCAGCCACCATGACAGGCCATAACCGGGGTTGGCGGAGGTCGCCTCGAACAGCGCTGTATGAACGCGCGGGTCCATGCCCTTGCCGCCATCGAGCACCCACTGGCCGAACCTTGCCCAATGACGCGCGGTCAGGTGGGCGCCTTGCGGGAGGAAGGGGTTGCCGTCGGCGCCACGTTTCCAGTCGGTGGGTTTGATGCCGAGCTGATCGAACAGGCGAGCTTGCAGCCAGACCACAGGGTCTTCCGGCTTTCCGGCGGCGTGCAGCTTTCGTTTAAGTATCTCACCGAAACACTGGAAATCGGTTGGGCCGTAGACGAACTTCGCGCCGGGATCGCGGACGGCCTTTGCCTTGATCGCGTCAGCATAGGCAGGAGGGCGAGCGACCTCGCCTTCCCCTTGCAGTCCGGATGTCAGCGTCAGCAGGTGGCGGATGGTGATCTTGTTGCAGCCGTCGCTCTGCCATTCGGTCAGGGTCTTCGCGGCGGGTTCGTTGATGTCGAGCAGACCATCGGCCTGGGCGAGGCCGGCCATGACGCCCGTAAAGCTCTTTGTGCCGGAGGCGAGTTCCCAGCCTTTTCCGGGCGCGCCGGGATCGGGATAGGTCTCGAACAGAACCTTGCCGTCCTGCATGACGAGCAGCGAGACGCCGCGGCGTTTGGCTGAATATTCAGCTGCTGCAGCGTAGGGACCAGAGACTGGCGGTGCGTCGTTGCCGTCGAAGCGGTTGCGAAGGCGCTGGGCGCAGGCGGTGCTGGAAAATGCAGCAGCACCAATGCCGAGCATGAGTGTGCGTCGTGTTGAGATCATCACCGCCTCCAACCTGTTTCAGTGCGATACTGTGCGGTATCGTTCCTGAATGCTGGTTGAATGGCGCGCGTCAGTCTTCCGCCGCCTGGAAGTATTTCGAGAGGCGGAGGCCCTGCCCTGCGTAGGTCGAATATGAGCCGGCGGCGCCATAGGGCACGTCGGGTTCGGTGGTGAGCTTTTCGAAGACAAGGCGGCCGACGGGTTGGCCGTCTTCGAGGATGAAAGGGACTTCGCGCGAGCGGACTTCGAGGACGGCCTTGCCCTTGGAGTGCGTGACGCCGAAGCCGGGGTCGAAGAAGCCGGCATAGTGGGCGCGGAACTCGCCTAGCTCGGGCGCGATGGGGGCCATCTCGGCGGCTTCGTCCAGCGGGATGACGATCTTTTCCTTCGACGCGAGGATGTAGAACTCGCCGGGGTCCAGCACGATGCGGCCGCCGCGTGCGCGGATCGGCTCCCAGAAATCGTCGATAGCGTGCGCGCCAATAGCGGCGAGGTCGATCACGCGCGAATGCCGCTTGGCGCGATAGCCGACGATGTCTGACTTGGTGGGGAAGAGGTCGAGGCTGAACGTCATGTCGCGCACCGGCTTGGGCGGGCCGCGACGGACGCGGAGTTGCAGCAGACGATCACCCGTGCGCGCGAGGACGGAGAAGGTGCGCGGGGATATCTCGGCATAAAGCTCACCCGAATAACCGGCGGGGACGCCATCGAAGGCGCGGGCGCGGTCGGATACGGCGCGGACGAAGACGTCGATGCGGCCGGTGGAGCTTTTCGGGTTGGCGGCGGCGGAGACGTCTTTCGGCAGGCGCAGGCGTTCCTGCAGCGGGACGAGATAAACGCAACCGGTTTCGAGCACCGCGCCGCGCGTGAGATCGAGCGTGTGCATGACGAGGCTGTCGTCGAGCCGGTCGGCAACGACGGACTTGCCGGGCAGGAAGCTGGCGCGCAGGCGGTAGGCGACCTTGCCGAGACGCAGATCAAGGCTGGCGGGCTGGATCTGGTCGGGCTTGACCCCGCCATCGGCGAGGATCGCGCCGGAGGCGATGATCGCCTTCAGCTCGCTGTCTGGCATGACGCCGGGGGCGGCGGCGCGCTTTGCGGGCGGCTTCGCGGCGGCCTTTGCCGGGGCCCTGGCAGCCGGTTTCATGTGGGCGGGAGACGTCTTCTTCATTCGCCCTTCATGCACCGGGCGGCGTCACCTTGAAAGCCTGCTGTATCTCCAGGAAAGACGGAAGTGATTCGCAACGCGCGGCATGGGAGGCGAGCATCGGCCAGCTTTCGGAAATATCGTACAGGCCAGGATGCGCATCGCCGAGGAAGCGGACTGCGCAGGCGACCGCGACATCCGCATGGCCAATGGCAGGGCCGAACCACCAGGGCGTCGTCCGGGCGGTGCGGCTGCGTTCGAGCGCGTTGAGGCAGCCGGCGATCTGGCTGCGGCAGCGGTCGACCCAGGCAGGCGTCGCCCGGCCGTGGACAGCGCTTTCATAGACGAGGGACACGGCCTTGTCGGCCATGCCAGTCGCCAGGGCGCAGACCTTCAGCGCCTCGCGCCGTTCCGCACCGCCCGCCGGCATCATGACGAGGCCGGGCGGGGCAAGCTGGTCGAGCGCATCCAGGATGGCATGGCTTTCGATCAGCGCCTCGCCCGTGTTGAGGACCAGCGTGGGCACACGCATCAGCGGATTGTATTGCGCGATCCTGTCAGCATCGCCGAACACCGACCATGGCCGGTGTTCGAACGCCATGCCGTAGAGCCGCATCGCGATGGCAACGCGGCGGACGAATGGGCTGTCATACTGGCCGATCAGAATCATGGATCTGCTCCCACGCGGCACACTAGCACTTTTCGTTGAGGCAAGAATTGTCGTCAGCAAGGCAAAATCAAACAGGACAGCGACCCGAGCGGCCAATCTGACGCAGGGGTCAGGCCTTTATATTATTATTTTCTTATATACACGACGAACAAGACAACGGCTTGCTATAGCCCGGCGATCGTTGCCTGATACGTCGTCGCCGAAGTGTTTACCGGTTGAGGTCGGCCATGGAATTCGACGCACTGCTTCTATCACGCCTGCAGTTTGCATTCACGGTCGGATTTCATATCATCTTCCCGGCCTTCACCATCGGGCTGGCGTCGTTTCTTGCCGTGCTTGAAGGGCTGTGGCTGGCGACGAAGAAGCCAGTCTATCGCAATCTCTATCTCTTCTGGGTCAAGATTTTCGCGCTGTCGTTCGGCATGGGCGTCGTGTCGGGCGTGGTGATGAGCTACCAGTTCGGGACGAACTGGAGCGTATTCTCCACGCAGGTCGGCAGCGTGATCGGGCCGTTGCTGGCATATGAAGTGCTCACGGCGTTCTTCCTCGAAGCTTCGTTCCTTGGCGTGATGCTGTTCGGCTGGAAGAAGGTTGGGCCGAAGCTCCACTTCTTTGCGACCTGCATGGTGGCCTTCGGCACGCTGATGAGCGCGTTCTGGATCCTGGCGGCCAATTCTTGGATGCAGACACCGCAGGGTTTCGCATTCGCCGATGACGGCACGATGGTCGCGACCAACTTCGTGGACGTGATCTTCAATCCGTCGACGCCCTCGCGGTTCATGCATATGGTGCTAGCGGCATTCCTCACCACGGCGATGGTGGTGGCGGGTGCGTCTGCCTTTGCGTTGCTGGCAAGGAAGGCCATTGCAGAAAGCCGCATCGCGCTGCGCATGGGCATACTGATGATGGCGATCGTCGCGCCGCTTCAGGTTGTGGTCGGGCATGAGAGCGGCGTGGTCGCACACGAGCACCAGCCCGCGAAAGTGGCTGCGATGGAAGGCTGGTGGGAGACGCAGGCGCAGCAACCTACCCTGCTGTTCGGCTGGCCCGACGAAGGGAACGAGACCACACACGCCGCCATAGGGATTCCCGGCATGGGATCATGGTTCGTGGCGGGCGACGCCAATGCGGAACTTGAGGGCCTCAAAGCGTTTCCGAAGGAAGACCGGCCGCCGGTGTGGATGACCTTCTGGGGGTTCCGCGTGATGGTGGGGATGGGGCTGATCATGGTGGCGCTGGGCGTGTGGGGCGCGGCGCTGTGGGTATTCAGGCGTGTCGACGGCGCGAAGTGGTATCAGCGCGCTCTGGTGCTGGCGGCGCCATCAGGATTTGTCGCGGTGCTGGCGGGCTGGATTTCGGCGGAGGTGGGACGGCAACCCTATGTCGTCTATGGCGTGCTGCGGACGGCGGATGCGGTCTCGCCTGTTCCGGCAGGATCGATTGCGCTGTCGCTGCTGTTCTTCATGGTGGTCTACGCCATCGTGTTCACGGCGGGGGCGCTCTACATCCTGCGCCTGATGGCGAAGGGGCCGGACACCGAGGAGGAACCGCCGAAGGATACGCGCGAGCCGCCCGGTTCGCCACTCGCGACCGGCGTGAAGAGCGCCACGGACAAGACACCCGCAAGTGGGGAGGCCTGACCATGTTTGGCATTGAACTCTCCATGATCTGGGCCGTTCTGATTGCGGTCGCTGTCTTTCTCTATGTCGCGCTCGACGGGTTCGACCTTGGCGTCGGCATCCTGTTCCCGTTCGCGAAGGATCGCCACGAGCGCGACCAGATGCAGGCCGCCATCGCGCCGGTGTGGGACGGCAATGAGACGTGGCTGGTGCTCGGCGGCGGCGGCTTGTTTGCCGCTTTCCCAAAAGCCTACGCAGCGCTGATGCCGGCGCTGTACCTGCCGATCATCCTGATGCTGCTGGCGCTGATCTTCCGGGGCGTGGCGTTCGAGTTTCGCCATCATGGCCGCGAGCGCGGGAGGAAGTGGTGGACGGTTGCGTTCTCTGCCGGCTCCATTGTGGCGGCGGCGGCGCAGGGCCTGATCCTCGGCGCGTTCGTGCAGGGCGTGAACGTGGTGGATGGCGTGTTCGTCGGCGGGCCGCTGGACTGGCTGACGCCGTTCTCGATCCTTGTGGCCGCGGCGCTGGTGGCTGGCTATGCGCTGCTGGGCGCAGGGTGGCTGGTCTACAAGACGCAGGGCGAGTTGTTCGAGCGCGCGCGGGCGTGGGTGAAACAGCTGGCGCTGCTGACGGCGATGGGCATGGGGGCGGTGAGCCTTGCGACGCTGGGCGTCGATCCGCGCGTGACCTATCGCTGGGGTCTCACCATGACATCTATCGACTGGAGCACATTCATTGTGCTGGCGCCGTTGCCGATCGTTGCGGGCGGGCTGTGCTTCCTGCTGTGGCGCGGGGCGGACAAGGGACAGCATCTGCAGCCCTATCTCTATACCGTGTGCCTGTTCCTGGTGGGCTATGTGGGTCTGGCGATCAGCCTGTGGCCTTACATCATCCCGTTCGCGATGACGCCGCAGGAGGCGGCTGCGGCGGACAATGCGCTGTCGCTGATGCTATGGGGCGCACTGCCGATGCTGCCGATCATTCTCGGCTACACGGCTTATGTGTACTGGCTCTTCCGCGCGAAGGTGTCCGATGAGGCGTCCTATCATTGAAGGCCCGCCCGGGCCGGGCGATCCGAAACAGCCGCTGGGCAAGAGCCTGATCTGGTTCGCAGCGTTGTGGGTCGGCGGGCTCGCAGCGGTGGCGGCGGTGGCGTATGCGCTGCGAGCTTTGATCCTTTAGCTGCCTTGGGCCCAACTCAAGAGCTCCTAGGTTCCCGGAGCAGTGCCATCATCTTCGAACAACAGACCATCGCGTACGCTGAGCCATGTGTGCGGCGTGGACCGCCTATCTACCAAAGACCACTCCGGCTGGCCGTCGGCAGTCATGAACGAGACGAAGTGATGGCCGCTTGTCAGTTCGAGATCGATCTCCGGCAGCCGACCGACCATCGAAAGCCGCGAAACCGCGGCGTCCCTCAAGCGATTGAACGAACGCTCCCAGACGTCGTCTTCACTCCAGGAGCCGCATATGATGGATGTCTCATCCTCGATCCGCCAGCTCCACTCGACGCTGAGCATGATCTCGCCCACCGGATTTCCCGCTGACCCGTCCCGTCGCACCTTGCCAGGTGCAAGCGCACCAAATTCTAGAAAAATGGTTGAGCCATATCCGCGCCATAGATGACTGACCTTCATGCCGACGAGATCGTCGGCAACACGACTGAATGACTCCAGCGCCCCCATAAATGGTCAGCCTCTCCCTCGCTCCACGGACGCTCCCATGCGCGCTTGGAGCCCGGCACATTGGTACTCTCTTGGGGGCTTCCCCTTCAATCCATGATAACTCTTCAGCTCGCCTCACTGGTCTCGAGGCGTGTGACAGATTATAGCGCTGTCCCCGACCATCGAAAGGCAGCCGCCATGACCAAGGACACGAAAGACCGCAAGCCCGGCAACTGGCGCCCGCAGACCATGATGGTGCGGGGCGGGACGACCCGGTCTGAGCATGGCGAAACGTCCGAGGCGCTCTTCCTCAATTCGGGCTTTGTCTATGACAGCCCCGAGGAGCAGTCCGCCCGCATGGCGGGCGAGAAGGCGGGCTACATCTATTCGCGCTATGCCAACCCGACCGTGCGGATGCTGGAGGAGCGGCTGTGCCTGCTGGAGGGCGCGGAGGATTGCCGCGCAACGGCGAGCGGCATGGCGGCGATCCACACGATGCTCGTGGCGCCGGTGAAGCCGGGCGATCGCATCGTGGCGCCGCGTGCGCTGTTCTCGTCGTGCATCTGGATCCTGAAGAACGTCATGCCGAAAATGGGCGTCGAGGTGACGTGGGTCGACGGATCCAATCCGAAGGAGTGGGAACGCGCGCTGGCGAAGCCATGCCGCTTCGTGCTTATCGAGACCCCGTCAAATCCTATGCTGGACGCTGTCGATATCCGTATGGTGGCCGATCTCACGCACGCTGCAGGCGGTGAGTTGATCGTCGACAACGTGTTCGCCTCGCCCATCCTGCAGAAGCCGCTCGAGTTCGGCGCGGATTGGGTTGTCTATTCGACGACCAAGCACATGGACGGCCAGGGACGCACGCTTGGCGGCGCCATCCTCGGCAAGGCCAAGGCCATCGAAGACAACATCCAGCAATACTATCGCCACACCGGACCTTCGATGTCTCCGTTCAACGCGTGGATCGTGCTGAAGGGTCTCGAGACGATGGACCTGCGCGTGCGCGCGATGAGCGCCAATGCGCGCAAGATCGCGGACCGGCTTGCCGGGCACCCGAAGATCACGGCTGTGCGCTATCCCGGCCGGTCGGACCACCCGCACCACAACATCCACGCCGCGCAGATGCCGGAGGCTGGCGGATCGATGGTGGCGTTCTCGCTGAAGGGCGGGCGCGAGGCGGCGTTCGGGATGCTGAACAAGCTTGGGCTTGTCGACATCTCCAACAACCTGGGGGACGCGAAGTCGCTGATCACCCACCCGGCCACGACGACCCACCGCACCCTCACCGACGAGGAACGCGCGGCGATCGGGCTGGATGATACCTGGGTCCGCCTGTCGGTTGGCCTCGAAGATCCGGCCGACATCGCCGAGGACATCGAACAGGCGCTGTAGCGCCTGGCCTGCCTCACAGCCGGGCTGAACTAACGGTTTAGTTGCGATTGCAAATGTTTTATTTGTAATCGCAACAAATCGCGACATATGCCATCCGGAACGCAAACGCCGCGAAACCGCGCGGCGGGAGGCGTCGATGTCATTTGAGGGACTGTCTGCCATGAAGAAACTGTTCGCTGGCGCAAGCCTCGCGCTGATCCTGCTCGCCGCCTGCGCGCCTGCGCCAGCCACCGAAGCTGCTGCGCCGGCCGCTGAACCTGTCGCCGCCGCGCCCGCGCCTGTCGCCATCACGGTTCCCGCGGGCGAGTATGTTTCCGATCCCAACCATGCGAGCGTCGGCTTCGAAGTGCAGCACCTCGGCCTGTCGTTCTACTCGCTGAAGTTCAAGACGTTCGACGCCACCGTGGCCTTCGATCCGGCCAATATCGCGGCCTCGAAGGTGACGGCGACCATCAAGGCGACAGATATCCTTGCGGGCTATCCGAGCGATTATGTCGCCAACCATCCGGGCACGAAGTTCACGAGCTGGGAGGATGATCTCGCCAACTCGACCAACTTCCTCGATGCGGGTCAGTATCCGACCATCACCTTCGTCTCGACCTCGGTCGAGCCGTCGGGCGAGCGTTCGGCGAAGGTGACGGGCGACCTGACGCTCAAGGGCGTCACCAAGCCGGTGACGCTGGACGTGACATTTGCGGGCGAGACGGCTTCGCACCCATTCTCCAAGGTTCCAGCGATCGGCTTCTCGGCGACGGGCACGTTCAAACGGTCGGACTTCGGCCTGACCTATCTGGCCCCAGCTATCGTGGGCGATGATGTGAAGGTCCAGATCGAGGCCGACTTCATTCAGAAGGTTGCCTCGTAGAGATCTCTTTCGTTTCACTCACGCAAGGAGCGTGGACGCTTGTCGTTCACGCTCCTTGTCCTTATTCGGGTGACGGGTCCGGATGAGGCTGTCAGACGTGGCGAGCGCCTTCACCTTTGAAGCCAGGACGCAGGACGTGATCGTCCGCGTGAGGCCCGTCTTCGTCGAGGAGCAGAGTTCGCCGGAGGACGAGCGGTTCCTCTGGGCCTACCACGTGGAAATCGAGAACGCCGGAGCACGGACGCTCCAACTGATGACGCGGCACTGGCGCATTACCGATGGCGATGGCCGCACCCAGGAGGTGATCGGCGACGGCGTCATTGGCCAGCAGCCAGTTCTGAGGCCGGGAGCGAGCTTCGAATATACCTCAGGCTGCCCCCTGACGACGCCGTCGGGGCTCATGCAGGGAACCTACACGCTGCACGACCGCGAGGGCGACGCGCTGGTGGTCGAGATTCCCCTCTTCCCGCTCGACAGCCCGTACGAAACGCGGCGGCCCAACTAGGACAAGCAACCCGGCGGCTGTAACGGCGCGCAATTGCACTTGCTACACCGTGTAACGCAGCCCGTAACGGTAAATAACTGCCTGAGTCGAAACAGTTTTCCTATTCCCTTCCGTGAACAGGGGGAGGCGCGCCCGCTTTGGTCGCGCCCGCACGACAAAAAAACGGACGGGAGGACTACTGTGTCTTTTGCCATTACCAACCGCCACGCACTGGCGGCCGGGGTCAGCCTTTTTGCTCTTTGCATGGGCGCCCAGGGCGCGCTCGCCCAGACCGGGCCATCACCCGAACCGGAATCCGGCGGCGACGTTGTCGTGATCGTCGGCCAGACCATTGAGGAGACGCTGCCGCAGGAGTTGGAAAAATTTGGCAACGACCTGGAAGTCGTTACGTCAGACGAAATTCGCAACCAGGTCTATGTCGACGCTCAGCAGGCCCTCCAGATGGAGATTCCTGGACTCTACGTCGCGACCCGGGGCGGGCCTTTCAGCTACATGGACATCTCTCTCCAGGGTTCCCGCACCCAGGACATGCTGCTGCTTGTGGATGGCGTCCGGATCAACAACCGACTCTATTCCGCGACCATGAGTGACACGCTGCCCGCCTCAATGATTGAGCGGATAGAGGTGCTCAAGGGTGGACAGGGGCTGTTCTACGGAACGCAGTCCATCGCCGGCGTGATCAACTTCGTTACCCGCGGCTACACCGACGACTTCAATGGTCTGGTCACTATCGGCGGCGACACGAACGATTCGATCCACATGGACGCATATGTCCGCGGCCAGCTTGGGCCGGGCAACTATGTTCTCTTCGCCTCGCAGGACAAGACCGACGGTTTCGAAACCTACGATAGCTGGGCCCCGAGTTCGACTGATCGCGACCGGAGCGCCGACCTTACCAACTACGGCGCCAAGTATCGCTTTGATCTGGGCGAGAACATCGCAATCGACGCCCGCTATCAGCACACGGATGCGAGGCTGGACAACACCGGCGTTCGCGCGGTCGCCTACCAGAAAAATGAGCGCGATGAGGACATCGCAAGCCTTGGTATCGACATCGAGGCGGCCGAATGGGCGGAGATTCTTGTCAAAGGCTACTGGCACGACTGGGATTCCAAATACACGACCATCCGCAATCGTCTGGCCAACAGCGGAGCCGGCCCCGGCGTTGCAAGTCAGGTCGTGCTGGACATGGACACTTATTGGGGCTTTGAGGACAAAGGCATCAATGCACTTGCCAAGCTTACTCCCGGCGGCCCGTTCGAATACCTGATCGGGTATGACTACCAGACCTATTCAGGCAAGGACGACGTTCTGCTCATCGCCGAGCAGGAAGAGGAAGTGCACGCGCCATTCGCGCAAATTCGTTCTGATGGCACGCTGATCGATGGACTCGCGCTCGCGCTTGGCGTGCGTCACAACAAGACCGGTGGGACGGAACACACCGTGTGGAACGCCAACGCCCGCTATGACATCACCGATTGGCTCTACGCCCAAGGCAATGTGGGTACATCCTTCCTTCTGCCCACAGCCGAACAGCTCTACGCCATTGAAAGCTACGAGATCGGCAATCCGGATCTTGAACCCGAAGAGGGCGAAAACCTCAACTTCAGCGTCGGAGGTCAGGTCAATGCCGGCCCGACATTCGGCTGGCAGGTGACCTACTTCTCCCGGGACATCGACAACCTGATCGGTTTCCAGGACTGCCTCCAGGACGGCGATCCCTATGACGCAGCCATCGATTGCTCGCTGCTGTTCCCGCAATTCGCCGATCCGATCCCCAGCACGGCTTACAACGAGTTCTTCACGGACAACGGGTTCTTCATAAACACCGATGGCACGGTCGAGGTTCGCGGCTATGAGCTTCTGGGAACAGCCGACTTCAACAACGGCTTCAGAGCCATGCTGAGCTACACGGACCAGGAAACGAAGGATCCGAATGGGCAGCAGCGCGCGCGTGTGCCTCTTACGCTTGCAAAAGCGTCACTGTCCTACAAGGCAGATAGCTGGGGCGCCGATTTCTCCGCTTCGTGGACGGGCGATGTAAACTCTTCCAACATCGCTGGCGGTGTCGGCGTCGTCGAGTTCGGCAACTACATGGTCGTCGACATCGCTGGTCACGTCTTCCTGGACCCGGAACAGAAACACAAGCTGACGGCCCGCCTGGAGAACGTGTTCGACGAGGAATACCGCACCAGTGTCGGCCGCTCGGCGCCGCTTGCCGGATATGACACAACGCCCGCGTTCGTGTTCGGCTTCCGCGGCGTGCCGCAGACGCTGCACATCTCCTACAGCTACGCGTTCTGAGGGGGCGGGCGCCTTCTCCGGTTTCCTCCCCACCGGAGACGGCGCCCAGGAATTCGCACGCATGATCATGAAATCGCTCATCATCGTACACCGCTATGTCGGCGTCGTGCTGGGCGTTATCATGACGCTGTGGTGCGTTTCCGGCTTCGTGATGATGTACCAGGGTTTCCCCGAGACGTCGCAGCAGGAACGTCTCGCGGGGCTGCCGCCGCTTGAGTTGTCGGGGGTGCTGGCGACCCTGCCGATGGAAGGCGATGAGTCGGCGAACGGTCTGCGCATCGAGATGCTGAACGGCGCGCCTGTGGTGCGCCTCGGGCGCGAGTCCGCTTTCGACCTGCGGACGGGCGCTGCTGTGAACCCGCTGGACGAAAGCGGCGCGCGCGGTGTGGCGGCGACGTTTGCAGCCGGCAATGGCATCGACGGCGAGATCGCGAAGATCGAGCTGATCAAGGACGACCAGTGGGTCGTCTCAGGCGCGCGGCAGCAACCGCTCTATCGCGCGGAGTTCGCTGACAAGGACAACACGCTGGTCTATGTCAACGGAACGTCCGGTGAAGTGGTGCAGGACGCCAATGCCGGCGAGCGTTTCATCGCGTGGCTAGGCGCCATTCCGCACTGGCTTTACCCCGCCCTGCTGCGCACCAACCAGCCGCTGTGGTTCGGGACGGTCGTGTGGCTGTCGGCGATCGGGTGCTTTCTTGTCGTCACAGGCATGGTGATCGGCTTCATCCGACTGCGCGGCCGGTCGGGCAAATGGTGGCCCTATCGCAATCGCCCGATGTGGATGTGGCACCATGTGTTCGGAACGTTCGCGGGCATTCTGGTGCTGACGTGGACGTTCTCCGGCCTCCTCACCATGCAGCCCTGGGGCCTGTTCGAGAGCGAGCCGTCACTGGAACGCGAGGAGATCGCCAGCAGCATGACGTGGGCTGAGGCGCAGCCAGTGATCAGGGCGGCTTCAGAAGATACTGATGCAGCCAATATCGTCTCGCTGCGCGGCGCGCCGTTCATGGGCAAGGCCTATCTGATTGCGCAGATGCGCGATGGGACGCGCGTGCGGATCGGCGCGAATGGCCGCTCGCCGCTGACGCAAGCCGAGGTCGAAGCAGGACTTCGGGCGCGCGGCGGGGCGGTGTCTGCGGGCAAGTTCGACGTGCTGACACGCGAGGACGACTACTATTACGGGCACAAGCGCGAGATGGAGTTTCCGGTCTATCGCCTTGTGATCGACGATGCCGACCAGACGCACGTCTATTTCAACGGGACGACGGGGGATGCGCGGATCGTGGACGCGACGTCGAAGCGCTATCGCTGGCTGGAGAGCGGGCTGCACAGTCTCGACTTCTCGTTCCTGCGCGCGCGGCCACTGTGGGACATCGTCACGCTGGTCCTGCTGGCGTTCGTCACTATCGCCTGCGCCACGGGCGCGTGGATGTCGTTCACGCGGATCGGCCAGGATTACACGCGGGTCAGGGAATTCTTCCGCCGCAAATGACATTCCGGATCATGGTTACGCCCTCGCTCTCCTCCTCCTGTAGGGATGGCCATGCCAACTGCCGCCGCGGATGAAAACCGCGGCGGCTTCTTGTTTTAGACGGAGGGTCTAAATTCTGCTGGCGTCGAAGCGATAGATGCGGCCACAGAACTGGCAGTCGGCGGAGATGCCGCCGTCAGCATCGGCGAGGGCCTTGAGCTCGCCCTTGTCCATCTGGCTGATGGTGGCGAACAGCTTCTCTTCCGAGCAGGTGCACTTGTCCGTCAGCGCCTTGGGCGGCTCCAGCCTGACGCCGTTCTCGTGGAACAGGCGGAAGAGGAGCGTGCCCGAGGAGACATCGGGATCGACCAGTTCAATGTCCTCGATCGTATCGAACAGGTGGCGTGCATTATCCCACGGCTCGTCGGTTGCCCCGCGCGTGTCGTCGCCAGCGACCTGCTGGATCAGCGCCCCGCCAGAGCGCCAGCGCTTCGTGCCGCCGGGTTCGGAGACTTCCGCCACCGCCAGCCGCACGCGCGTGGGCACCTGCTCGGACTGCGAGAACCACATCTGCGCGCAATCGGAGAGCGTCGCGCCCTCGATCGGCACCATGGATTGCCAAGGTTGCTGAGCAGGATCGTTCGGCTGCAGCATGAGCGCCATCACGCCACGGCCGAGGGCCTGCGGAATATGAGGGCGCTGGCCCTTGTTGACCTTTTCGACAAAGGCCCACTTTTCCTTGTTGAGGCGCAGATAACCGCGCACGCCGCCATCCGAGCGCGCTTCGGCGACCAGCAGCGACACGGGGCCTTCGCCCTGCGCCTGCACCATGACCTTGCCGTCGAACTTCAGCGAGGCGGACACCAGCACGGCAAGCGTCACCGCCTCGCCCAGCAGATAAGCGGCCCAGCGCGGGTAATCGTGACGCTTCAGGATGGGATCGAGCACGCCATCGCCCAGCCGCGCGATGCGGCCACGGACGGACGTATCTTCTATCTGGAAGGTGGCGACAAAGTCATCGCCCGCACCCAGAAGGTGAGTTTGCACAGTGGGTTCGGCCATGACCGGGGAGCTAGCATGTAAGGACATGCGCGCCAAATGGGGGCGGATGACGCACTATTCAACCGCTTGCGTGCGGGGCCGCCGCTCGCGCCGGCAGCGGTCGGAACAGAAGCGGACCTCGTCCCAGCAGCGCTCCCATTTCTTGCGCCAGGCGAAGGGGCGGCCGCATCCCTGGCAGGGCTTGGTGGGCAGGTTCGGCTTGGCGATGCGCCGGCCGACGGTTTCGCTCCCTTTTCTCGCCCCCATCGTGTTCGGCCCCGCAAGGACTGCTTTTTCGGGAGCAGGTAAACCCTTTGGCCATGGGCCGCGTATCAGCGTCATGACTGGTAGCGGCTACCCTTCGATACGACGCCTTGCGTGTGCCGGATTGCGCTATCCGCCGGGCGCGGAGGGATGGGCATGACATCCAACTCCCTCCCCGATGGCTATACAGCGGCGGTGTTCGGTGCGTCGGGCGGTATCGGCGCCGCGCTTGTGGCCGAACTGGCAGCCGACCCGCGCTGTGTGATCGTGCGCGCCGGGTCACGCCGTGGCGGACCTCCGGCAGGCGAAAAAATACTGCCATTTGCATTCGATCTTGCCGACACATCTTCTCTCGCGCAGGCCGCCGAAACCGTTGGAACGCCGGACCTCGTTCTCGTGGCGACGGGCGTGCTGCATGCGGACGGCCTGCAGCCGGAAAAGACGCTCCGGGCGCTGGACGCAGCAACGCTAGAGCGCGCCTTCGCGATCAACGCGATTGGGCCGGCGATGATTGCAAAGCACATCTTTACCCGAGCGCCACGCGCAAGCCGGGTGGTGTTCGGCGCGCTGTCCGCGAAGGTGGGGTCGATCTCCGACAATCGCCTTGGCGGATGGTATAACTATCGCGCGTCCAAGGCGGCGCTGAACCAGCTGGTGCGTACGCTGTCGGTCGAACTGGCGCGGACGCACCCGCTCAGCGTTTGCGTCGCGCTGCACCCGGGAACTGTCGACACGCCGCTGTCGCGGCCATTCCAGGCGGGTGTGGGCCCTGACAAACTTTTTTCGCCCCAACGGGCGGCGCAACAACTTCTCAAGGTGCTGGGCGAACTAGGGCCAGACTCATCCGGCCGGTTGATTGGATGGGACGGGCGCGAAATCAGCCCTTAGTATTGACGACAGGACGCGAGCCAAAGTCGCCCCAGCGACAGGCCGGGTCCGCCATGGAAGGATGGCTCGCATGAGCGACAGGACGAAAACCCCGGCGCCCCGGACGGAGACTGCGGCAGACCTCCCCGTATCGGTCCGCATCCGTGCGCGCATCCAGAAGGCCAAGCGCCGCTTCCATGCCAATGACAACATCTCGGCCTATATCGAGCCGGGCGAACTCGAAGCGCTGCAGGCGGAAGTTGAAGGCAAGCTCAAGGGCGTGCTGGAGAGCCTGGTGATCGACACTGAGAGCGATCACAACACCAACGAGACCGCCAAGCGCGTGGCCAAGATGTACCTCAACGAGGTGTTCCACGGCCGCTACCATCCCGCCCCCAGCGTGACGGAATTCCCCAATGCGGAATCGCTGAACGAGTTGATGATCGTGGGGCCGATCACGGTGCGCTCGGCCTGCAGCCATCACCTGTGCCCGATCATGGGGCGGCTGTGGATTGGCCTGATGCCGAACGAGCATTCGAACCTGATCGGGCTATCGAAGTACTCGCGCCTGGCGGAATGGATCATGTCGCGTCCGCAGATCCAGGAAGAGGCGATCACGCAGATGGCGGAATTGTTGCTCGACAAGGTGCGGCCTGATGGCCTTGCCGTCGTGATGGAGGCGGATCACTTCTGCATGCACTGGCGCGGCGTGCGCGACAACCAGACCAAGATGATCAACTCGGTGATGCGCGGGTCCTTCCTCAAGGACCCAGCGTTGCGTCGCGAGTTCCTTTCTCTGCTGAACCTGAAGGACTGATGGCCATGCTTGTCCGCTGCCTCTATGCCAGCCGCGCCGCCGCCGGGACCGGCCCCGCCATGCTGGATGACATTCTCGTCCAGTCGCGCCGCAACAATCCCCGGCAAGGCATAACCGGCCTGCTCTGCGTCTCGAACGATGTTTTCATCCAGCTTCTGGAAGGCGGGCGGGATGAAGTGTGCGAGCTCTACAACGCCATCATCCGCGACGGCCGCCACGAGCACGTCCGCCTGCTGACCTATGAAGAGATCAGCCAGCGCGAATTCGGCAACTGGACGATGGGCCAGGTGAATCTCTCCAAGGTGAACCCCAGCCTGCTGCTCAAGTACTTCAAGCGCGCAGAGCTTGATCCGTTCGACGCTTCCGGCGAAGCGACGCTGGCGCTGCTGCACGAGCTGGTCGCGTCGGCGTCGATCATCGGGCGGGGGGAATAGCCAACTGCGTCCTCCACCTCGCCACAGCCAGGGTTGCCGCCCACAATCGAGCGGGTAGTATCGGCGTGGGTTAAGGGGGGGGACAGCATGAAATTGCCGGTCTTGAAAGCTCTGGCGACGACAGCCGCATTCACGCTCAATAACTGGGTCACGCTGCTGAGGATTGTGTGGGCGCCCTATCTGGTGATGTTCGGCCTAACAGTCGCCTTCCAGAGCTACGTGCAGAGCAATGTCTCGGCCTTCATGGGCGGCGATCTCAGCTACGAACAGACGATGGCGCTCAACGCCCAGATCGGGCTCCTGAATCTAGGCCTGTCGGTCTCGACCGGCTTGCTCGGTCTTATGATGACGGCCGGCATCCTCCGCTTCGTCATCCACGGCGAAAGGCCAAAGCTGCCATTCTACATCCGATGGAACAACGAGGAATGGCTGCTGCTGGGCACCGTGATCGTGACCTTCGCGGCCGTGTGGCTGTTCACCTTCCTAGTCGGCATCGCGATGATCCCGGCGGCAGGCTTCATCGCCTCCACTCCGGCGCTGGCCTGGATCATCCCGATTTTCGTCGGGCTCGTCTTACTGTTCTTGACTGTCCGCCTCTATCTCGCCTTTCCCGCAGCCATCGGACGCGGTGAGTTCGGCGTCGGGCCGGCCTGGAGCGTATCTTCAGGCCAGTTCTTCCGCCTGCTGGCCTACTTGCTGATCTGGGGTGTCTTAGGCGTTCTGTTTTCGATCATCGCGCTCGCGGTCGTCGTACCCGACGTGCTCGCTGCGTTCTACGACGCCTTCACATGGGGGCCTGAGTGGATCTCGAGCCTCGATCTCAACATGCGCATAATGGAGTCGGTCGACGCCACGACGCCCCTCGGCATCGCAAGGATCGGGGGCCTCTGGCTCTTTAACCTCGTGTCAACAGTGGTGGGCGCGATCGCCATGGGCGTCGCCTGGCGCATGGTCGATGAAAAGCCCGAACGCCCGAAAGCCGGCGAGGCGGGCTCGGCCAGCTCCGTGATGGGCTTCTGAGCCTTACCCCCTGAAGCACCACTCCAGGATAGCCTTCTGGGCGTGGAGGCGGTTTTCGGCTTCGTCGAAGACCAGCGATTGCGGGCCGTCGATGACGTCGGCGTCGACTTCCTCGCCGCGATGGGCAGGCAGGCAGTGCAGGAACTTTGCGCCGCCGTTGGCGTGGCGCATCAGCTCGCCCGAGACCTTGTAGGCCGCGAGATCGGCGAGGCGCTTGTCGGCGTCCTTGTCGCCCATCGAGACGAAGGTGTCGGCGACGACGACGTCGGCGCCTTTCACGGCTTCCTTCGGGTCGCGGAAGAGATCAATGCGGCCCTGCTCTGCGCGTGCACGCTCGACGTCCGTCATGTTCGGTTCGTAGCCGGCGGGCGTGCCGACGGCGAGCGAGAAGCCGAACTTGGGCGCCGCGTGGATGAAGCTGGCGGTAACGTTATTACCGTCGCCCACCCAGGCGATGCGTGCGCCCTTGAGGTTGAGCCCCGCTTCCTCGAGCGTCTGTAGGTCGGCCATGATCTGGCAGGGATGCGACTTCTCGGTGAGGCCGTTGATCACCGGCACGCTCGCCGCCTCGGACAGGGCCATCACATCGGCGTGGCGGTTGGCGCGGATCATGATGGCGTCGACATAGCGCGAGAGGACGCGCGCCGTGTCCTCGATCGTCTCGCCGCGGCTGATCTGGGAATCCGACGCAGTGAGGATCAGCGAGGAACCGCCGAGCTGGCGGATCGCCATGTCGAACGAGACGCGCGTGCGCGTGGAGTTCTTCTCGAAGATCATCGCTAGCGTGCGGCCGGAAAGCGGCGCGTCGTGATCGGCAGCGCCTTTCGGCAAGCTTTTGCGCGCCGCCTTGCGCGACTTTGCGTTGTTCAAAATGGAGCGCAATTCGGCCGATGGAATCGGCCAGAGATCGAGAAAATGATTCATGACCTCGATCCTTACGAGCCGGCGGCCGTCATCATGGTCGCGAACTGCTGGTCGATGATGTCGAGCGCCTGGCGCACGTCATCTTCGGTGACCACCAGAGGCGGAGCGAGGCGCAGCGTGTTCGCGCCCGCCGTGCCGACCAGCAGGCCGCGATCGGAGAGAGCGCCACGCAGCGGCATAGGATCATCGCGCATCTTGAGGCCGCGCAGGAGGCCGGCGCCGGTGACATCGAGCACGAGTTCGGGATAGCGGCCCTTCAGGCCTTCCATGCCCTGCTGCATGAAGCTGGCGACGCGGCGCACGTGCTCAAGGAAGCCTTCGCCCGTCATCACGTCGAGAACGGCGTTGCCGACCGCCATGGCGAGCGGGCCGCCGCCGAACGTGGTGCCATGAACGCCCTTGGCCATGCCCGAGGCGGCTTCGGCGGTGGCGAGGATCATGCCCATCGGGAAGCCGCCGCCGATGCCCTTGGCGGCCGCGAGCAGATCGGGTTCGGCGCCTGCCACCCACTGGTGATGGAACAGCTTGCCGGTGCGGCCCGCGCCGCACTGGATCTCGTCATAGATCAGCAGCACGCCATGCTCGGTGCACAGATCGCGCAGGCCCTTTAGGCATTGCGGCGGCACTTCGCGTACGCCGCCCTCGCCCTGCACGGGCTCGATCAGGACGGCGGCGAGATCAGGCGCCTTGATGGCTTCCTTCAGCGCGTCGTGATTTCCGAACGGGACGGAGCGGAAGCCCGGCAGGCGCGGGCCGAAGCCTTCGCGATACTTCTCCTGCGCGCCGGCATTGATGCCGCCGAGCGTGCGGCCGTGGAAGGACCCCTCGAACGACAGGATGCCGATGCGATCCGGCTGGCCTTTCGACCAGTGATAGCGCCGCGCGATCTTGATGCAGCCTTCGATCGATTCCGCGCCCGAGTTGGTGAAGAAGGCGAAGTCGGCAAATGTCAGGTCGACATAGCGCTGGGCCAGACGCTCCTGTCCCGGGACGCGGAACATGTTGGAAGTGTGCCAGAGCGTGTTGGCCTGCTTGGTCAGCGCCGCGACCAGGGCGGGATGGCAATGGCCCAGCGAGTTGACCGCGATGCCGGCGATGAAGTCGAGATAGGGCTTTCCCTTATCGTCATACATGCGCACGCCCTCGCCTCGCTCGAAAACGACCGGGCTGGGGCCGTAGACGGGAAGCACTGCGTTCGACATGGGCGTATCTCCTTGAGTGACGCCGGCGGTGGGAAAGAGAACTCCTGACCTTGTTCAAGGGCCATTTCAGAAAGCGCGCTCAATGGGGCGCGTTGCCCGTTATGTCAATGAAAATAGGGGCGGGACAGAGACAGGCCAGCGCTCAGGCCTTCAGCTTGTAGCCCCGTGACAGCCATCGCCAGCACATGACGCAAAGCACCAGCGTGATAGCCGCGCAGAAGGCGGCGCCGAACCAGAGGTTGCTCTCGGCGTGGCCGGTGAATCCGTAGCGGAAGCCATCGATCATCAGGAAGAACGGGTTGTAGTGGCTGATCGTGACGAACGGCTCGGGCAGGCGGCCGATCGGATAGAAGGTGCCCGACAGCATGGTGAGCGGCATGATGACGAAGTTCTGCACCGCCGCCATGTGATCGAACTTGTCGGCCCAGATGCCGCCAAGGAGGCCGACCGCGCCCATGAACAACGAGGCGACGATTGCGAAGTAGATCACGGCGAAGAGGTTCGCGACCTGGAAGGGCGTGATCTGCATGATCCAGACGGCGGCGTAGGTGACGACGCCCACCAGCACGCCGCGTGTAACGGCGCCAGACAGGAAGCCCAGTGTAAGCTCGCCCGGCGACAGCGGCGGCATGAGGAAATCAACCGAATTGCCCTGCACCTTCGCGATGATCAGCGAGGACGAGGTGTTGGCGAAGGCGTTGTTGAGGATCGCCATCATGACGACGCCGGGCGCAAGAAAAGTCGCGAACGTAACGCCGCCGACCATTCCCCCATTGCCCTGGCCGAACGCCAGCTTGAAGACGAACAGCATCAAGAGGCTGGAAACGACCGGGGCGAACAGCGTCTGCATGCCCACTTTCCAGAAGCGGCGGGTCTCGCGCAGGCATAGCGTCCAGAGGCCGACCCAGTTGACCGCCCCGTACTGTCGCGGGCGCAGACCTTCGTGCGCGGACTCCATCGGTGGGCGGGTGAGCGTCTGATCCATGAGCCTTGTCTTACGCCTCCCAATCCCCGTCGCCATGGAAATGTTGGCTTTCAAGCCAAGCCACAAGCCCGACCGGGCTAAACGATATGGACAGGTCAGATCATGGTCCGCGTCAGCCGGATTGCGGATTCTCCCCAGCAAATGGCAGCGAGTCCAAACCGAGTCCGCCTGCAGAACTTCCCCTGAAAGTTGAGTCTTCCGGGCCACAACCTGCATCAACCCGCCCTGCGGCGACGCGACTCAGCTGCCCTGTGTACAACCCCAATATATTGATTAACCTGTTGAGAAGCGCCCCAGCATATTGCGGCAACAGGCTCCGCAGATACTATCCCTTGAACGAGGGCAAGGGGCCGCCGTGATACTGACCTATATCTAGTGTCTTGCGCGATTCCCTAAGGCTGTGGAGACAGAATTCATGGGCTGGACCGAAGAACGCGTTGCAGAGCTGAAGAAACTCTGGGCCGAAGGGCACAGTGCCAGCCAGATCGCCAAGCGTCTGGGCTCGGTTACCCGCAATGCGGTGATCGGCAAGGTGCACCGTCTCGGACTCTCCGGTCGGGCGACTCCTTCGCGCCCCGTGAAGCGCCCGCCGCGCCTGGCCCGGCCCAAGCCGCAGGCCATGCCGCGCCAGGCTTCGTCCTCCCCGGCCCCACGCCAGCAGACAGCGCTCGCTGTGCGGCCGGAGCCGGCTCACACGCACATCACCGAGGCCGAGGCCAATATCGAGCCCAAGCGCCTGTCGAACGGCGACATGGTCACAGTGCTCACCGTGAAGGACTCGATGTGCAAATGGCCGATCGGCGATCCGGCTGACAACAATTTCGGCTTCTGCGGCCATGCCGCCGCCGAGGGGTCGCCCTACTGCGCCGAACACGCCCGCGTCGCCTTCCAACCCGCCAAGAAGCGCGAACGCCGCGCCCGTGAGTTCGACTACATCCAGCGGTTGGCCGGCTAACCCACTTCAGTTCTACCCGCGACGGCGCCGCCCCGGAGTCCGGCTGGATTCCGGGGCGGTTTCGTTCTGGGCGGCTTGTCCGGCTCAGCGTCCGGCGCCTCAATGTCGCTCGTAAGCCCAGACCCATGTCGTCTGCTCGACAGGCTTCGGACCCCAGTCGTTGGGATCGTACTGGCGCAGCAGCACGCCACCACGTAGCTCCAGGCCACACGGCGCGGGCATGGCAAGCTCGCCCAGCGCCTCGGCTTCGACAGGCTCGTCCTCGACCCACCCGCCCTCAAAATAGGTTCGCTTTCCCTCCTCGCGCGGGAGGAAGGTCTGGAAATAGTCGTCGTCGAAGAACAGCGTGACCTCGGACTGGAACAGCGATGGCGTCGAGACGAGGCAGGCGACACGGCAGTTGGCGGGCCGGCGCGGCGAGCATTCGACAGCTTCGGCCGCAGCCAAGATCACGGCGAGACAAGCGCGCCGGGTTTCAAGCGTTGAATGCTCGGGATCAACCAGCTTCGAATAGACCGGAACCTTGAAATTCCAGAACCGCTCGCTCCCGCACTGATCCGACGTCGGCAGTTGCTGGACGATCTGTTCCGGCCAACGCGCCAGCGCCCGCAGATGCCGCCCGGGATTGCGCAGCTTGCGTTGCGGATGAAGATCGAGCCGTCGCATGCCGCCCCGCCTCAGAAGCGGACCAGAGGCGTGTCGGCGCGCAGGTAGAGCGGATGCTTAGGGCTGCCGTCGCCATTCGTGCCGAAGCACCAGAGCGCGACCCCATCAGCCTTCAGGGCCGCAACCAGTTCCTGCCCCGCCGGCGCCAGCGCCTTGTTGAGCTTGCCGTGGCACAGCACAACCTTGCCTGCTTTCGCCGCCGCCTTGCGGATCATCGGCAGGTTGTCCCGCGACACCGCCGCGACGCCGGAAGCCAGCAGCATTTTTGGGTCCGTGGCGCGATAGTCGCCCACATTGGCCTTCACCATCGCATCGAACCCCTCGCGTCGGGCGAACGTCCACTCGCGCGCGCAGGTGGGATCGTTGACGGAAGCGTCCGCTGTCGACGGGTTCATGCCGATGAACATGATGTAGCGATCTGGAAACGCATCCCCGAGCCAGCGCCGCATCAGTTGGCGATAGCGGCCATCGGCGCTGAACGTAGCGTCGCCCTTCACGCCCGGCATCAGCGCCAGCCGGACCTTGCCGCCGGGATCGTGCGTATCAGCTGTCATGCAGCGCTCCGTGTGAAACACGCAAGCGGAAGCGATAGTGCGGTTCTCCCCCCGCGCAAAGCACGGAGGGGCGAAGCGCAGTCGATCTATTTCGACACAAGGTCCTTCTGCAGCGTCCTGACGCAAAGCATGAAGAAGATCGCCGGCAGCACGTACAACACCGAGGTGATCACCAGCGAGTTCTGCAGCGCCTTGGCATCCGCCACCTTGCAGAATGCCTGCGCCGGCTCAGCCAGGGCTTTCAACGCATCGCCCCTGCACGACCGCGCGGTCAGTTCAGCAAAGCCATCGGCGTTGGCCTGCATGGCGAACAGCGTATCTGCGACAAAGCCGATAAAGGGCGGGCCGAGTCCGTAGCCGAGCAGGTTGACGATAAAGAGGAGAATGGCTGTCGCGGTCGCGCGTGTACGTGCGCCAACGACGCCCTGACCGATGGTGTACTGCGCGGCGAGATAGCCGTACTTGATGCCCGCGCCAGCGCAGATGCCGATCAGCGCCACCCATTTGTTGTCTGACGAAAAGCCGATCACATAGAACGGCACGCAGGCGACCAGGCCGACGGCCGGCAGCCACGCGATCGCATTCGGCCGCTGTTTCACGATCTTCTCAGCGACCCACCCGGTCGCCAGCACGCCCACCGACGCCGCGAACGCAGACGGCACGTTGAACTGAAGCGCAGCCTCGGTCAGCGTGATGCCGTGCGTGCCCATCAGGAAGTCTGTCTGGAACGTTGTGATCCCGTAACCGCAGAACGACGCCAGCGTTGCTCCAGCCGCCATCAGCCAGAAGGATTTCTTGGACCCCAGCTCCCTTAGAGCTTCGGCAAAAGTCGCTCGCTTCGGTCTTACGGCGCCCGGCGGGTCGGTATAGCCGCGCGGCGGCTCCTTCACGGTAAAGCGGAAAAGCACGGCCAGGACGACACCGGCCATGCCAATGTAGATGAAGGCCTGCCTCCAGCCAAAGGCGTCCGCCACGGGGCCGCCAATGAGGTTGGCTGAAAGCGTCCCCATGGTGACGCCCATTGCGTAATACCCCAGCGCAGTCGAGCGGCGCTTGGGGGGATAGTAATCCGCGATGATCGAGTTGGCCGGCGGCGTGCAGCCTGCTTCGCCGACACCTACCAGAACGCGGCAGATCAGCAGCATCACGAAGCCGGATATCACCACGCCGCCGATCTCGACTGGCGCGACCATGCCCGACAGGGCCGTCGCCGCCGACCACAGCGCTATGCAGATCGTCATGATCCACACCCGGTGGCCGTGTTCGGCAAACCGCGCCAGCGGAATGCCGACGACCGAATAGAAGAGCGCAAAGCCGATGCCGGTCAGGAGGCCGAAGTCACCCCTGGATATCTGAAGCTCGTCCATCACCGGCTTCGCCACGATGCCGAGCAGGCCGCGATCGAGAAAGTTCAGGATGTAGACGAGCAGCAGCGCGTTGAGCACGTAACTGCGATACGCCTTTGTTCCATATCCCGTCAGATGGCCCTCGCCGCCTGTCATCACTGGCGCGTCAGCGCCGGCGGCGCCGGTTTGCGTGCTCATCAGCCTGTCTCCCGCTCACGCCCGACGTTGTGGCCACGCCTGGACAGTCCCGGGAATGCTTACGAGTTTGCTCCGTTGGGTCCACCCACAATCGCGCAGAAGTTGCAGCGCCGAACTGACAACAGCGTCATGCTGCAAACGCAAACGGCCGGGCCCTGTTGGGAGCCCGGCCGTGTAATCGCGGCTACGTTTCGCCGATCAGACCGGCTTGACGACCATGTCCTTCTTCAGCGTGCGCGAGGCCATGAGGAAAAAGGCCGCTGCGGGGATGAAGAACAGCACGACAGCCGCCATCGACTGACGCAGGCCTTCGCCATAGGCGACCTTGCAGAGCGTGATGTTCTCGGCAGACATCCCGAGAGCAGCCAGAGCCTCAGGCGCCTTGGTCGTGGCCGCCTTGAGGCACTGGGCCTGCGTGAGCACGCCGGATGCGTCCAGCGACTTGATCTGCAAGCCCATGAACATGTCGGACAGCATGCCCCCGACGAGCGGCCCGATGCCGTTGCCGATCACGGCGACAATGAACAGCAGGATGGCGATGGCCGACGCGCGCGAACGCTGCGAGACCACGCCCTGCCCGATCGTGTACTGCGAACCGAGATAAGCGTAGTGGGACAGGGCGCCTGCTCCCCAGACAGCGAGCTGCGGGAGGCCTGGGGCCATGTAGAAGCCCAGAATGTAGAGCGGGATGGCGATCAACAGGCCGACCGCCGGGATCCACGCCACTGCCGTGATCGATTTCGGCGTAGCCAGTTGGGTGAGGTAGCCGCCCAGGAAGGTGCCAACCGCCGAGATAAGGGCGAGCGGCACGCCATAGGTCAGGGCGAATGTGCCCGACGACATGCCGTGCACGCCGTCCATCATCACGGCCTGGAAAGCGAACATGCTGTAGCCGACGAAGGCGACGAGCGAAGCGCCGATGGACATCGTCCAGAAGGTCGGCTTGCCGCCCAGTTCCTTGAGGGTCTGGACGATGTTGGCCTTCTCGATGTGCGAGGTTCCCGGCGGATCGGAGAAGCCGCGAGGCGGTTCCTTGACCGTCAGGAAGAGGACGAGCGCGATCACCAGTCCGGGCAGGCCAAGCGCGATGAAGGCGAAACGCCAGCCGAAGTTCTCGCCCCAGCCAAGCTGCTCGTGAATGTCGCCGACGCCGATGCTGGCGAAGAAGCTTACGACGGTCTCGTCTGTCAGCCCGACGATCACGCCCCCAAATCCGCTGGCTAGCGCGCTGCCGATCGTGACGCCCATGGCGAAGATGCCGAGCGCGTTGGCGCGGCTCCTCGGCTTGAAGTAATCAGCGATGATGGAGTTGGACGGCGGCGTGCCGCCCGCTTCGCCGATGGCGACGCCGATGCGTGCGATCAGCAGGAAAACGAAGCTGGAGGCAAAGCCGCACAGCGCGGTCATCAGTGACCAGATCGCGATGCACAGCGCCATGATGGCGACGCGGTTGAACCGGTCAGCCGCCATCGCAATCGGAATGCCCATCAGCGCATAGAACAGCGCGAAGGGAGGGCCGTTGAGAAAGCCGTATTCGGTGCTGCTGAGACCGAACTCACGGATGATCTGTGGGCCGACTACGCCTAGCAGGTTCCGGTCGATGAAGTTGAGCGTGTAGACGAAAGTCAGGGACAACAGGACGTAGAGCCGGTACCCCGGCGTTCCGAAACTCTGCCCTCCGGCCGGGGCTTCGCCCGCCGGTGTCGATGCTATCGCCACGATGTCCTCCCTGCGGCTGCTCCCGAGCCGTCGTGGGCGCACCCTAGCTGGGGTTGCTTCAAGGGCAAGCGGAATGCAGGTAAAACCCGCGACAACGCTTGCCGCAGCGCAGCAATACACGCGGACTTCAAAGTGGGGATCAGATCAGGCCCTTGGCCTTCATGCTGATCGTTTCCGTAGCGCCAACCACGAGATGGTCGTGCACCTTGATCTCCAGCGGAGCGAGCGCCTTCTCGATGTCGCGCGTGAGGTCGATATCGGCGCGTGAAGGCGTGGGATCACCACTGGGATGATTGTGGACGAGGATGATGGCCGAGGCCGATAGCTCAAGTGCGCGCCGGGCGATCTCGCGCGGATAGATGGGCGCATGGTCAACAGTGCCGCGCCCGGCGATCTCGTCCGCTATCAGCTTGTTCTTCCGGTCGAGGTAAAGAACGCGCGCCTGTTCGGACTTTTCGTGGCGCAGGGCGAGCTTCACATAGTTCAGCAAGGCAGCCCAGTTCGAGATAACCGGACGGTCGGCGATCTGGTCAGCTGCGGCGTGCTTCAGCAGCAGGCTTGCAGCGCGCAGATAGGACGCGGCGGTCTCTCCCACACCCTTAACTTCCATCAGGCGCTCAGGCGGTGCAGCCAGCACGCCGGACACGGTGCCAAAGCGCGCAAGCAGATCCTTTGCGATCGGCTTGGTGTCGACGCGCGGGATGAAGGCATAAAGGATGAGCTCGAGGAGTTCGTAGTCCTTGAGATGAGCGCCATCGCCCTCGAGAACGCGTTGCCGCAGGCGTTCGCGATGGCCGTGATAGTGGCGGGTTGGGCCTTCGGAAGCGCCGGACTTCGTCTTCCCCCCGTCCGCCATGTCGATCAGCCAGGCTCGGCGCCGGCGGTGTGCGGCGTATGCAGGCCCGTGGGCGACAGCGTGAAAATCTCGACGCCGGTCTCGGTGATGCCGACAGAGTGTTCGTATTGCGCAGACAGCGAACGGTCGCGCGTCTTGGCCGTCCAGCCATCCTGCATCAGGGCGACGTCGCGGCGGCCGAGATTGATCATCGGCTCGACGGTGAAGATCATGCCGGGGCGCAACTCCTCGCCCTGTCCGCGGCGGCCGAAGTGCAGGATGTTTGGTGAGTCGTGGAACACGCGGCCGAGGCCGTGGCCACAGAAGGCTTCGACGACCGAATAGCGCTGCCGTTCGGCATATTCCTGGATCGCGGCGCCAAGGTCGCCGAGGCGTGCGCCGGGCTTGATCGCCTCGATGCCCTTCATCATGGACTCGTAGGTGACATCCATCAGGCGCGAGGCTTTCCGCTTCACCGTGCCGACCGAATACATGCGCGAAGTGTCGCCATGCCAACCGTCAACGATGACGGTGACGTCGATGTTGACGATGTCGCCATCCTTGAGCGCACGCTGCGGGCTGGGAATACCGTGGCACACAACTTCGTTGATGGAGGTGCAGACGGTGTGGCGATAGCCCTTGTAGAACAGGCAGGCCGGCAGGCCGCCACGCTCCAGCACGAACTCGCGCGCCAAATCATCGAGCTTGCCGGTGGTGACGCCGGGAACGACGTGGGGCGCCAGCATGTCGAGGCATTCGGCGGCCAGGCGGCCGGCCCTGCGCATGCCCGCGAAGGCTTCCGGCCCATGCAGCTTGATCTCGTTGGTGTGGCGCGGCGGCGCATCCGTGGCGTCGATGAATCCCATCGTCATGGGCATGTCCTCTCGTGTCGGCCGCCTACCTAGCACGGCCTGCGCCCGCTTGCGAACGCCGGAATTGGGCCTGATCTAGTTCAGCTTGGCCCGGCGCCGGGGCGGCTCAGGCGCGAAAGGCTTGGGGATCGGCAGGGCGGGCACGCCCTCCTCGATCAGGTCCTTGGCCTCATCGGGCGTCACCTCGCCCCACACGGGCCGGTGTTCGGCTTCGCCATAATACATGGCGCGCGCCTCGCTGGCGAAGCTGTCGCCGATATAGTCGTGCGTCGAGGCGATGTGTTCGCGGATTTCCGCGGCGGCCTTCGCGGCGGCGACTTCGGCGGGCACAGCCCTGTCCGATGAACGGACGGTGGGAGCCATGATCTGCTTGTGGACGTCGGTCGATCCGCACTTGGGGCATTCGATCAGCTTGCGCTTGCGCTGGCGGTCATACGCCTTCGAGTCCGAGAACCACGCCTCGAACTCATGTTCCCCCACACATGCGAGAGAGTAGCGGATCAAGTCAGTTGTCTCCCTTCAGGCGACTGCGGGTTCGGCCAGCAGCGGATCGAGCCGGCCCTGGTAGTCGAGGTCGTGGATATCGTCCGAGCCGCCGACATGGCGACCGTTGATGAAGATCTGGGGGAAAGTGCTGCCGCCATGGCTGCGCTGGATCATCTCGCGACGCTTGTCCATGTCGTCGCCGGCCCGATATTCGACAACCTCCACGCCCTTGGAGGCGAGCAAGGACTTCGCCCGCGTACAGTAGCCGCAATACTCCCGCGTATAGATTTCGACCCGCGCCGGCACCGCCGAACTCCTGATCCTGAACGTGACACCCTGATGGTGACCGTTCGAAGCTGAACATCACATTATTACAGAGCGCTGAAACTCTGGAATCGTTCCAAAACTATATGGTCATGCTCCGCGGGCCTGCAACACGGGCAAGTGTGATCACATCGACGCAGTCGGCGCCTGCACGTTTCAGCGTCCTGGCGCAGGCTTCCGCAGTGGCGCCGGTGGTCAAAACATCATCAACCAGCAGCACCCGCTTGCCCTTCACCAGTTTCAGCCGGCTGCCCCGCACGCGGAAAGCGCCCTGCACATTCCGCCGCCGGGCATCCGCCGACAGGTTGCCCTGGATCGGCGTGGAGCGGGCTCGCTTGAGGGCGTCGACCGACAGGCGCACGCCGCTCGTCCGCGACAGGGCGGCGGCCAGCCAGCCCGACTGGTTGAACCCCCGCCGGATCAGCCGGAAGTAATGGAGCGGAACGGGCGTGATCAGGTCGGCATCGGCCAGCAATTCCGACCCTGCCGCCGCCATCCAGCCGGCCAACGTCGCCAAACCATCGCGGCGGCCCTGGTATTTAAGCCCTAGAACAAGCTCGCGCGAGACGTCCCCGTAAATCAGGGCTGCGCGGGCACGATCATAGGCGGGTAGTCGGACGAGGCAGGCGCCACAGAGCTGGTCTGGCTCGACAGCGATTTCGAACGGCATGCCACAGGCCCGGCACTGGGCGCCGGTTATGAAATTGAGCTTTGACCAGAGTTCGGGCTCCAGCGGCCCCGGCCCAGGCAATTCCCGGTGCGTAATCAACGACCTCTGCGGCCAGATCAGCCCGGCCAGCCGCCTTGCCGCCCGCACATGTCCGGACGAGCGGCCACGGCGCGGCTTACCGGCGCGCCCGTCCGTCGCTACATAGGCGTCAGATGACGTCTTCACCCATTCCCCCCTCAGCCTCCCCTAATGGGAAGGCCGACCCCATGCGGATCTTCGACCGCAGCCTGCACGCGCGCCGACGCGCCCGTGCAGCGGCCGGCTATGGCGGCTATTCTTTCCTGAAAAAGGTCGCGGCGGAAGACATTGCCTTGCGCCTCGGCGCCATCAATCGCCGATTTGATCGGGTGCTGGACCTTGGCGCACATGATGGCTTGCTGGCGAACACGCTTCGCGGCGACCCGCTGGTGGGACCCCGTCTTGGCGAGATCACCACGGCGGACCTGTCGCCCGCGTTCGCGCCGGACGTCATTGCCGACGAGGAAGCGCTGCCCTTCGCCGAAGGTACGTTCGACCTGGTTGTCTCCGCCCTGTCGCTGCACTGGGTCAACGACCTCCCCGGCGCGCTGATCCAGGTCCGCCGTGTCCTGAAGCCCGACGGACTGTTCATCGGCGCCGTGCTGGGCGGACGAACGCTCAGCGAGTTGCGCCAGTCGCTGCTGTCGGCGGAAGAGGAACTGCGCGGCGGCGCGGCCAACCGCGTCTCGCCCTATCTCGACGTGATCGACGGCGCCGGCCTTCTCCAGCGTGCTGGCTTTGCAATGCCGGTGGCGGACAATGACGCGCGGACAGTGCGCTACGCCCATCCCCTGAAGCTGCTCGGCGACCTGCGCGGCATGGGCGAGACCGCCGCTTTCGCCAGCCGCGAGGCGCCGCCGCTGACACGGGGGATACTGATGCGTGCGATGGAGACCTACACCCGGCGATTTTCCGATCCGGACGGACGCGTACGCGCGACATTTGAATTTGTGACGCTATCAGGCTGGGCGCCCTCGCCCGACCAACCGAAGGCCAAGCGACCGGGCAGCGCAACGGTGCGTCTTGCCGACGCGCTTGGCGTGCGCGAACAGGGCGCGGGCGAAAAGGCAGGCTGAGCGCCGGTTACGGCGCGGAGTCGAACCCGGCCTGCACGGCGGTGAACGAGTTGTTGGTGTTCGAGCCGATGGCCGAAGCGCCGCCGACGATCGCCAGCGAGATGATGCCCGCGATGAGGCAGTACTCGACCACGGTCGCGCCGGAGCGATCCTTGAGCAGCTTGAGAAAGAGGCTAAGAGTTTTCATGCGCGTGCCGCCTTCGACCAGTCAATGAAACGCTCGAACAAGGGCAAGTCCGCGGCAGGAGCCGGATAGCTCCTGATTTCCGCGTCAGACACCCAGGCGAGCTGTTGGCCCTCCTTGGATTCGACTTCGCCTTCCCACTTCCGGATGAGGAACACCGGCATCAGAAGATGAAACCGTTCATAGGCGTGCGAGGCAAACGCGAAAGGCGACATGTCGGCTTCGTCAACGTGGACGCCCAGCTCTTCCATCAGTTCGCGCGTGAGCGCGCCCTGAGGGCTTTCGCCGGCTTCAACCTTGCCGCCTGGGAATTCCCAGAGACCCGCCATCGTCTTTCCCTCGGGCCGCTGCGCAAGCAGCAGACGCCCGTCGCTTCGAACAAGCGCAGCCGCTGATACGATCATGAGCGTGCGCATGGTCGTCTTCTCATGTTTGGGTAAGCGTGACGTGCAGCCGTTGTCTCAACTTCTGTAGGCGCCGTTTATCTTCACGTAACCATCGGTGAAATCACACGTCCACACGCGTGCGCGGCCATGGCCAAGCCCGAGATTGGCGCGGATGAAGACTTCCTGGCCCGACACGGCGCGCGTGGCCGCCTCTTCCGAATAGGTGGGCGCGCGCGCACCATCCCGGGCGACCAGATGATCGCCAAACCACAACGTAAGCTGGTCGCGCTCGACGGGTTCGGAGGTCTTGCCGATCGCCATGACGACCCGGCCCCAGTTGGCGTCGCCGGCCGCGATCGCCGTCTTCACCAGAGGCGAATTGGCGATCGAGCAGGCAATGACCTTGGCGGAAGCGTCGCTTGCCGCGCCTTCCACCGTGATCTCGATGATCTTCGAAGCGCCCTCGCCGTCGCGCACGATCTGAGTCGCAAGATCTTCCAGCACGCGATGCAACGCCGCCACGAAGTCCGCCAGCCTTGGATCGTCCGGATCGTGGATCGGCTCGCCGCCGGCCGCTCCCGTTGCGAAGAACAGCAGCGTGTCGGAGGTCGAGGTATCGGAATCCACCGTGATGCAATTGTAGGTTAGATCGCTCAGCCGCGAGATCAGCGCCTGGCAGACACTCGGCGCCAGCGCCGCGTCGGTGAATACGTAGTTCAGCGTCGTCGCCATGTTCGGCTGGATCATGCCCGACCCCTTGGCGACGCCAACGATCGACACGTTGCGGCGGTTGAGATCAACCGTCTCGCCCGCCGCCTTCGCGAACGTATCGGTTGTGCGGATGCAGTTGGCGACCTTCTCCCAGTCTGGCGCGCCAAGCCTTTCCCACACCTTCTCCACACCGCCCGATACGATGTGCGGCGGCAGCGGCTCGCCGATCACGCCGGTAGCGGAGAGATAGACTTCGTGTTCGCCGCAGCCGGACTTGCCAACGGCGGAGGCGATGGTGGCGGCGTTCTTCGCAATGCCCGCGGCGCCTGTGAAAGCATTTGAATTGCCGGTGTTGACCACCAGGACGCGCGCCCTGCCTCCACCCTCCTTCAGCGCGGCGCGACAGCGGTCCACATCGTCGGAACGGGTCGACGACTGGGTGAAGATTCCCCCGACACATGCGCCCTGGGGAAAGTGCATCACCAGAAGATCATCCCGCACCTTGCCTTTGTAGAGGCCGAGCGAATGCGTCGCCGCCTCGATCCCCGCCACCTTCGGCAGGACGGGAAAGCGCGCGGGTGCGAGCGGTGAAACCGGCAGGTCGGTCGCAGTAGCCAAGTGTGAACCCTTATTGCGGAGTGGGTGCGGGCGCGGGGGCCTCGCGTGTCTCGGCGGCCGTCCCGCCTGAAGGTGGCGGCGCTGGCCGGCTCGCCGGAGCCGTCACCGGCGGGGTGGTTGCTGCAGCTGCGGCCGGAGGCGGCGCTGGCTCAGGCGCCGCTCCGTCTGCTGGCGCGGTCGCCGGCTCCGGCGAAGGCCTGGGCGCCGGGCGAACCGGCGCGGGTTCAGCGGGCCGTGCGCCATGCGGCGAGTTGCGCTTCACGATGCTGGCGTCGGCGCGCAGTTCGGTCAGGATCTGTTCGAGCTGCTGCGCCTTGAGATAGCGTTCGATGCGATCACGCAGCTCCTCGATCGATGGCGGGCGCCGCTTGCGCACCTCCTCGACCTTCACGATGTGCCAGCCCTGCGCATCCTCGAACGGACGCGAGACGCCGCCTTGGGCGACTTCGCGGATGACGCGGGCAAATTCGGGCGAGGCGTCCTCGGCCGTCATATAGCCCAGGTCGCCGCCGTCCATGCGGGTCGCCTCGTCTGCCGAGCGGCGGGCGGCGGTCACCGCGAAGTCGGCGCCGGCCTTGATCTCGGCGGCGATTTTGTCGATCGCGTCCTTGCTGGGCGCGAGGATGTGGCGCAACCGCGCCTCGTTCTCCATCTGCTGTTCGAGCAGTTCGACCTGCGTCTCATACATCTTGCGGATTTCCGCCTCGTCGATCCGCTCGGAGGCGATCACGTCGAGCAGGATGTTGCCGAGGATATTGTCGCGGGCCGTCTCCAGCCGGTGGCGTGCTTCCGGGTCTTCATCGAGCCCCCGGGCGATCGCCTCCATGGACAGGAGTTTCACCTCGATCAGCTGGTCGAGGATTTCGTCGAATTCGACGCTGCTGGGTTCCAGCGTTTCGCCCTCCTCGATCACCCCCTTCATCCGGGCCTCGAGTTCCACGTCGGCGACATAGATGATCTGGCCGTTAACCGTTGCGGCCTCGGCCGACCGGTCGATGGACACGGCGGCCGGTTCGGGCGCCTCCTCGCCGCCACAGCCAGCAAGCGCGACCGAAGCGCACAGAAACAGGGCGTAGACCCAACGGAAGCGTGACCCAAAAGCCATCCAGAGGCTCCTCAAGCTGCTAAAGGCAGTCAGGGTTTCCAGTGCCTGGCCAGTGGTCGGATTGACACTGGGAATGCTGGTCCTTACGTCTCGCCAAGGCGCAAGTCGAGGGACTTCCCGGATCGTTCCGGGGGAGTTTGCGGTTTGCCGCCTGTGTAGCCGAGGCCGGGTCATTCCCCCGTATACACGTGTGTTACAAGAGGGACGCCGCGACCATCTCGGCTCGCGTGAGGCTGGCAGGCGGATAAATCGGTATGCTCGGGATCGCCCAGAAACTATTTGGTTCGGTCAACGAACGAAAAGTCAGGCCCTTCAAGTCCATCGTCCAGCGCATCAATGCCCTTGAGCCGGTGACCGAGGCGCTGTCGGACGAGGCGTTGCGCCAGCGCACCAAGGACTTCCGCCAGCAGGTCGCCAACGGCGCCAAGCTCGACGACATCCTTCCCGAAGCCTTCGCCACGGTTCGCGAGGCCTCCAAGCGCGCGCTTGGCCTGCGTCATTTCGACGTCCAGCTGATCGGCGGCATGGTCCTCCACAAGGGCTGCATCTCGGAGATGCGCACCGGCGAGGGCAAGACGCTGGTCGCCACCGCGCCGGTCTATCTCAACGCTCTTGAAGGCCGGGGCGTCCACGTCATTACCGTCAACGACTACCTCGCCAGCCGCGACGCGGAATGGATGGGCAAGGTCTATCGCTTCCTCGGCCTGTCGGTCGGCAAGATCGTGCACGGCCTCGACGACGCGCAGCGCCGCGCCGCCTATGCGTGCGACGTCACCTACGGCACCAACAACGAATTCGGCTTCGACTACCTCCGCGACAACATGAAGTATTCACTGGCCGACATGGTCCAGCGCGGCCACCGCTTCGCCATCGTCGACGAAGTCGACTCGATCCTCGTCGATGAAAGCCGCACGCCGCTGATCATCTCCGGCCCGACCGACGACCGCTCTGAACTCTACCAGGCAATTGACGCACTGATCCCCCAGCTCGGCAAGGATGACTACACGCACGACGAAAAGCAGCGTTCGGTTGTCTATTCCGAAAGCGGCAACGAGCGCATCGAGGAGCTGATGGTGCAGGCCGGCATCCTGCAGGGCTCGCTGTACGAACCTGCCAATATTTCGCTGGTCCACCACGCCAACCAGGCGTTGCGCGCGCACAAGCTGTTCCAGCGCGACAAGGACTACATCGTCAAAAACGGCGAAGTGGTGCTGATCGACGAATTCACCGGCCGCATGATGACGGGTCGCAGGCTCTCGGAAGGCCTGCACCAGGCCATCGAGGCTAAAGAAAAGACCAAGGTGCAACCCGAGAACCAGACGCTGGCCTCGATCACCTTCCAGAACTATTTCCGCCTGTATGACAAGCTGGCCGGCATGACCGGCACGGCCTCGACCGAGGCGCAGGAATTCCAGGACATCTACAAGCTGGAAGTCGTCGAGATCCCGACCAACCGCAAGGTCCAGCGCATCGACGAAGACGACGTCGTCTACCGGACCGCGAAAGAGAAATACAAGGCGATCATCGCCGACATCCGCGACTGCGTCCGCCGCAAGCAGCCGGTGCTGGTCGGCACGGTGTCGATCGAGAAATCGGAAGTGCTCTCGAACCTGCTGTCCGCCGAGAAGATCCCGCACCAGGTGCTGAACGCACGCCACCATGAGCGCGAGGCCCATATCATCGCGCAGGCCGGCATTCCCGGCGCCGTCACCGTCGCCACCAACATGGCCGGCCGCGGCACCGACATCCAGCTTGGCGGCAACGTCGACATGCGGATGGCCGACGAGAGCGCGGCGATGGCCGAGAAGCTCGGTCGCGAGCTGACCGAGGAAGAAGCCAAGGAGCTGCGCGCGAAGATCGAGGCCGATGTCGCCGCCAAGAAGGCCGAAGCGCTGGCCGCCGGCGGCCTCTACGTTCTGGCCACCGAACGCCACGAAAGCCGCCGCATCGACAACCAGCTGCGCGGCCGCACCGGCCGTCAGGGCGACCCCGGCCGCTCCAAGTTCTACATCTGCCTTGAGGACGACCTGCTGCGTATCTTCGCGGCCGAACGCCTCGATTCCATCATGCGCGGCCTTGGCATCAAGGAAGACGAGGCCATCACCCACAAGTGGATGAACAAGGCGCTCGAAACCTCGCAGAAGCGCGTCGAGCAGCGCAACTTCGAGATCCGCAAGAACCTGCTGAAATTCGACGACGTCACCAACGACCAGCGCAAGGCCGTGTTTGAGCAGCGCATCGAATTCATGCGCGCCTCGAACGTGACCGATACGATCACCGACATGCGCCACCAGTTGATCAACGACATGTGCCTGCGTCACATGCCCGAGAAGGCGTACCAGGAACAGTGGAACATCAAGGATCTCGAGGAAGAGGTCGCCGACATCCTCGGCATTCCCGCCCCTGTGCGCGAATGGTCGAACGAGGAGGGCGTTGCAACGCTCGAGATCGCAGAGAAGCTGCGCACGGCCGCTGACGCCTTCTACGCCAGCAAGGCTGCCGCTGTCGGCGAGGAACGCATGCGCTGGCTCGAGAAGCAGATCCTGCTGCAAGCTGTGGACACGCGCTGGCGCGAACACCTCTGGCATCTCGACCAGCTGCGCTCGGTCATCCATCTGCGCGGCTATGCCCAGCGCGACCCGCTGAACGAGTTCAAGAACGAGGCCTTCACGCTGTTCGAACGCCTCCTCAGCGACCTGCGTTCGGACGTCACGCGCCTGCTGATGCGCGGCCAGTTCGTGACCGAAGCCCCTCCGGGCGCCGACACGGGCCCGGCCCGCACGCCGACGCAACACGCCGCCCGTCCGATGCCCGCGCCCGCGCAGGCCGCTCCGCAGCAGCAAGCGCAGGCCGGGGCCGCAAAGCCAGCAAGCTGGGCTGCGACGCCCCGCAATGCGCCCTGCCCCTGCGGCTCAGGCAAGCGCTACAAGAGCTGCCACGGCGACGTGAGCAACGTCGCGCGGGCCTAGGGTTCAGGCACTGGTTTCAAGAGATTGGCCGCCGATTTCGGCGGCTTTTCTTTTAGCGCCAACAGGTGGGGTGTGATCAACGGCAGGATCGCGACGGCAGAAATGCCGGAGCCGATGATGACGGTGTTCACGACGCCGATTGATTCCGCCACCCAGCCGGCAAGCAGTATCGACGCCGTCATCCCTGCGCCGTTGACCACCTGGTTGAAACCGTTCGCGCGCGCCAGTTGATCGTCCGGCAACAGTCGCTGCTGCAGGCTCACCGACAGGATGGTGAAAACCATGAGGCCGGCGTCGCCCAGTAGTTGCTGGCACACCATGAACAGCACGGCCCAGTCAGGCAACAGCGCCGCCGGGATCAGCATCAATGTTCCCATCG
Organism: Hyphomonadaceae bacterium UBA7672; assembly: GCA_002483135.1. GTDB lineage: Bacteria > Pseudomonadota > Alphaproteobacteria > Caulobacterales > Hyphomonadaceae > UBA7672. The sequence goes on from DLHI01000032.1 coordinate 70,008, forward strand.
TGCTAATCACGAAGGACAGAACGATCGCCGGGCCATAGCCGAATGCCCGCGTCATTGGCTGCGCGCACGCGGTTCCGGCAAGCGCGCTTATCCCGCCAACGGATATGATCACGCCCATCAGCGACGGACTCATTCCCAGCTCGCGCAGCATGAAGAGCGTGAACGTCGCAAAGAAGAAGCCGGCCGAGATGTACCAGAAGAAAGTTGCGGTCAGGATCGCGCGCATGGGGCGGCAGCGCCAGATGGCGAGGAAGCCGACAGAAATATCCCGCCGCAGGCGCACCAGTACGCGTTCGCCCTCGCCCTCCGCCTTGGCCGCGGCGTCCGGCTCCGTCTGCGCACGTGGAATGCGCCACAGCCAGAACGCCGACCACAGGAAGGTCAGCGCATCGGCCGCCATCGCGATAGGCGCTGTGAGCAAGTCGATCAGCACGCCCGCCACACCCGGTCCGCCAAGCTCGGCGAGCGATTCCGTTGCCTGCAGCCGCGCGTTCGCATCCACCAGTTGGTCATCCTTCACCAGGCGCGGCAGCACGGCGTTGTCGGCATTGGCGAACAGCGCGCTGGCCGCGCCTGCAATTGCCGCCAGCACGCAGAGCAAGGGAAAGCTCAGCCACCCCATCAGCCACGCGATGGGCGCCGCAATCACCGCGACGAAACGAACGAGGTCCGTCGCAATCATCAGGCGCACCTTGTTGGAGCGCTCGACAAGGCCGCCCAGCAGCAGGCCGGTCAGCACGTAGGGCGCATAAGTGAGGGCTGCGAGCACGGCGGCTTCCCACGGGCTGGCGGCAAGAAGGCCAACGGCGATGATGGGAATCGCAGTGCGGGTTATGCGGCTGCCGAACGCAGACAGGGTCTGCGCCGCCCACAAGCGGTTGAAACTGGCGTTGCCCCGCAGCGGCGAGGAGCGCCTCAGAAATTCGAGCATGGATATCTTCCAAATGGTTCGTCACGCGCACGCGTATTCGCGCGCAGCTACAGCACGACAGTGCCAGGCCGGGCAGGTTCCCGGCGCGAACTAGACGGTAACGACCCTCATGGGCGTCTCCAGCGGAAGAGGCGCGTCTTGTGATCTGGTTTCTCGGGGCCGTCAATCGACCGGAACCGTCAGGGACCGCGCCCGTTGCTCTCAAGTCACCCAACAAACGAGGAGCAAAAGGCCATGGGCCACACGCGAAAGACGGAACAGGAACCGGAAAAGCAGCTGTGGGAACAGCTCGACAAGGTGCGCGCGGGAATGCTGGGCATCGAAGGGTCACACAACCACATGCAACCCATGGCGCATCAGGCGGATCAGGACGGCCACGCCTGCCTGATGGGTGAGCTCAGCGAGAGCCGCGACAGATCCAAGGTCGATGCATACTGGAACGATCACGTCGCTGCTTGGTGGACATCGAAGAGCGATCCGGATATCGCCCTCCTCGAATTCGATCTGCTGGATGCCGCTATTTGGGCCTCAACGAAGAAGCCGATCCGTTATGCCTGGGAAATCCAGAGCGCGAAGGATTCGCCGAAGGAGCCGGACCTAGGCGCCCGCGCCCATCTCGATTTCACGCAACCCAGGGACGCGCCGGGCCGTGAGGAAAGCGGCAAGCGGAACTGAGACGGATCTACGCCAGGCCTTCGCGGCCGATAGCGTAGAAGCGGTCCTTGCGCTGAGCACGCAGGTCGTCGGGTGACATGCCGTCGAGCACCTTGAGCTGGGCCTCGATGGCGTCGCCCACTTTCTCGATCGCGGTCTTGGGATCGCGATGGGCGCCGCCCATCGGCTCGGGCACGACGGCGTCGACGATCTTGAACTTGAAGAGATCCTGCGCCGTGATCTTCATCGCTTCGGCCGTGTCCTTGGCGCGCTTGGCGTCGTGGAACAGGATGGAGGCCGCGCCTTCCGGCGAGATCACCGAATAGACCGCATGCTCCATCATGAGCACCTTGTTGCCCGAGGCGAGCGCCACCGCGCCGCCCGAACCGCCCTCGCCCACGATCACGGAGATCATCGGCGTATCGAGCGTTAGGCAAGCCTCGATCGCACGCGCCAGCGCTTCCGCTTGTCCACGTTCCTCGCCGCCCTTGCCCGGGAAGGCGCCTGATGTATCCACCAGCGCGATCACCGGCAGGCCAAAACGGCCAGCCAGTTCGATCAGGCGCACAGCCTTGCGATAGCCTTCCGGCTTGCCCATTCCGAAATTGTGTTTGAGGCGCGTCTGCGTATCGCGGCCCTTCTCATGGCCGATGACGACAACAGGCTTACCACGGAATCGCGCGAGGCCGCCGAGGATGGCGTCGTCGTTCATGAACTTGCGGTCGCCGGCCAGCTCGACGAACTCGTCGAACAGCTGCTCGACATAATCGAGGAAGTGCGGCCGCTCGGGATGACGGGCGACCTGAGTCTTCTGCCAGGCGGTGAGGTGCGTGTAGATCTGCTCGAGCTGCTTCGTCGCCTTCTCGCGCAGCTTGGTCACCTCGTCCTCCACCGCGGCCCCGCCTGCGGCTTCGAGTTCGGCGATCTTCTTTTCGAGATCCGCGACGGGTTTCTCGAATTCGAGGTAGGTGGAAACGGCCATGGGGGAGGCTCCGAATCTGTACCGGCCACATACTCCGCACATCCCCGGCCCGCAAGCGCGGAGCATGCAAGCACCTGAACTGATTTAGGATTTTGCCTGTTCTAGAGCCGGAAGACGCCTTCGATCACGGTCCGCGCACGCCCGATCAGCTTCACCCGCTCGCCCACGAGGCGTGTGGTGATGTGCGCACCGCGCCCGGGATAGGCCTGGAAGCAATTGAGTTCCGGCTTGCCCAGCGCCTTGGTGAAGTACGGCGCGATGATGCAGTGGGCCGAGCCGGTGGCCGGGTCTTCGGGAATGCCCGACCCTGGCGCAAAGAAGCGCGACACCACGTCGAAGCCTTCGGAGGCGCCCGGCGCCGCGCAGACGAGATTGCCGCGCCCGCCAGTCGCCCCGCCCGAGATCTGGTTGACCCGCACAAGGTCAGGCCTGAGCGCGCGAACCTGCTGCGGCGTTTCGAAGATCGCCATCAGATACGGTCCCGCCACGACTCGCGAAGGCGTTGCCCCCAGCGCATCAGCCAGCACTTCCGGCATCGGCACGTCGCGCGGCGGCTGGGCCGGGAAATCCATCTCGAGCCGGCCATCCGCCAGCCGCTTCACTGTCAGCCTGCCCGACTTCGTGTCGAACCCGATCTCGGGTCCATCGAAGCCAAGATGGGCATACAGCGCATGCGCGCTCGCCAGCGTGGCGTGACCGCACAGCGGCACTTCGAGCAACGGCGTGAACCAGCGCAGGTCCCACACGCCGGGCGCTTTCGCCACGACAAAGGCCGTCTCGGCGAGATTGTTCTCGGCGGCGATGGCCAGCATCACATCATCCGCCAGGAACGCATCCAGCGGCATCACGGCAGCAGGACCGCCAGCCATCGCGCGCTCGGCAAACGCATCGATCTGGAAGAAGCGATATTCGGCCATGGGCGTATCCTCGAACAGGCCCGCCGGTGTAGGCCGAGCTGGGCATGCCGCGAAACGATATCTTCTCAGCGTTCGATTAGCTGCTCTGCCAGTCCCGCCGTATCAACCCGGCCGCCACTTCGCGAACATGCTCGCAAACGCTTCCGGATCGCGCGAGGGCCAGCCATGATCAACCGGCCCATTGCCCTGCCCCAGGCCCGGCGCACGTTTGATCGCCTCGACCAGATAGGCGCGCGACAACGCCACCGCATCCGTCAGCGAGAGCCCGCGCGCAAGCCCCGCAGCGATCCCCGAGGCAAGCGTGCAGCCTGTACCATGCGTCGCCTTCGTCTCGATGCGCGGGCCGTCGAAGAAATGCTCGCCCGTTTGCGTCGCCAGCACGTCGACGATGACATCGCCCGGCACGTGCCCGCCCTTCACCAGCGCCGCGACAGCGCCCATCTCCAGCAGCTTTTCCGCCGCCCGGCGCTGTCCGTTCAGGCCATCAACAGCCTTGCCGGTCAGCACTTCGGCCTCCGGCGCGTTCGGCGTGACCAGGGCAGCGCCCGGGATCATCAGTCGCCGCACGGCGTCCACCGCGCCCTGCGGCAGCAGCACATCGCCCGATGTCGCCACCATGACCGGATCGATCACGCGCGGAATGCTCGCAGCGATCTCCTCGAACGCCTCGGCGATGGTCTCGACCAGCGCCTTGTCGCCAAGCATGCCGGTCTTCAGCACGTCTGCGCCGATGTCCCTCAGCACCGCGTCCATCTGCGCGCGCACCGCCTTGGGCGGTGTCGCCACAACGCCCGATACGCCAAGCGTGTTCTGGATGGTTATAGCGGTGATCGCCGTCGCCGCATAACCACCCAGCGTGGTCACAGTCTTGATATCGGCCTGGACGCCGGCGCCGCCGCCAGAGTCTGATCCGGCGATGATCAGCACGCGGCCCTTGGGCTTGTCGGAGGTGGTCTGGCTCATCGCGCCCTATTAGCGGCTCATGACGGCGGAGGGAACAGCGTCCTGAAGTCAAACGCATCGGCCGTAGGGCCTAGCCGTTCGATCAGGTCCAGCCGTGCGCGCGCTTCACGCAGGCCAGGGGTCGTCCCCGCTGGAACCCACCAGATTGCGAGATAGGCCGGCAGATCGACGAACCATTCTTTCCGCCGCCGCATCACGCCGCGATGCGTGTGGTTGCGATAGGCGAACGCCGCCAGGTGATCGAGGCTTTCCCACACGGTCAGGTTGATCGTCACGTCCGGGTCCGCGAAGATGGAGAAGTCAGCGTTCTCCCCTTCGCCGATCATGCGCCAGACAAAGCCCGGCGAAGCCTCCGCCAGCGCATTGACCTCGTCCAGCGCCGCCTCGAAATCGGCATTGACGGAAGAGCCCCGCGCGACGCGGAACTTCGCGATGTTGATCTGCGCGATATGCCAGTCCACGCCTGTTCACTCTGCCTGCGCGCCGATACCTTGCGACAGAGAGACCGGAGACGGCAATGGCCAGACAGCCAACGCAGCGCACATGCCCGAAAGGCCATTCCTATGTGAAGAGCACGGACTGCCCGACATGCCCGGCATGCGAAGCAGAGAAGGCAAAGGCCGGGTTCTTCGTCGATGGGCTGAGCGCTCCGGCGCGCCGCGCACTTCAGGGCGCAGGCATCACCTCGGTCAAGACGCTGGCGCGGTATAGCGAGGCCGACATTCTCGCCCTGCACGGCATAGGCCCCAGCGCGCTGCCGAAGCTTCGCGCTGCGCTGAAGGCTGCCGGCCTTGCTTTCAGGACCTGATCAGGGGCGCGGCCGCGGCGCCGGTGAAGGCGCAGCGCCCGGCAGGTCCGGCATGCCCTTGTAGAAAGTGTCGAGCGTTACCTGCGCGATGGCGGCGCCGAAATCGGCGATGCCCATCTTCCTGTAGTGCTCGAGCACGAAGATGCATTTCTTGTCGCCGACCAGCAGGTCGGCTCCGAGATCAGGAATCTCCTTCGCTTCGCGCCATTCGAACCGGCCATAGAGCGCCACGCCGCAGACCTTGAAGTTCAAGCCGCCGCACGCCTTGAAGTAGTCGTCGTTCCGCACGTCATCGAGAAAGGGCGTCACATCGACGAAGATGAACGGCATGATCAGCTTGTCCATGTGCTTGTTCTCGTCGAGCGTCTTGAAGATCTCGATCTGCCGGCCGTCGATCAACGCTGGCCAGCCCATGTTCTGACGGTAACCCGCGATGGTGGCGACCGGCTTGCCGATGATGTCGGCGGCCTTGTCGTAGTGGCAGATGGAATCGACATGCGCCTGCAGCCGCTCGAACTCGATGGCGGCGTAGTCCTTGCCGTCAAAGCTCTGGGTCTTGGCGTCCTTGAGGATGCCGTCGCCCCACTGACCCGTCGGGATATCGGGTAGCGGGGTGGTGTATTTGCCAGAGGCCGCCGGCGTGGTGGGCTTGGGTGCGGTGGATGTGGGCGGCTTTGGCGGATCGGGCGTCTGTGCGCTGGCTGCGCCAACCGCCAGAAATGACGCCAGAATTGCTGCGACCAGACGCATCGTCCCCTCCGCGCGGCCCCCCTCCCACGGGATTGCCTCATCCAGTAGGCGCAGGGCGACGGGAAAGGGGGACAGTCGCGCCTAGCCGCTCGTCAGCGACACGAACACGTCTTCGAGGTCTGGCTCTTCCGTCGCAAGATCACCGATGCCGACATTGGCTTCGCGCAGGCGCCTCAGAAGCTGCTCGATCGTCTGCTCGCCGACCTTGTAGGTGATCGCCAGCTGGCCATCCTTGCGCAGCGCAGGGGCGAGATCGGAGAGCGCGGCCGGAACCGCATCCAGGGCCTGCTCGGGGCGCACCACCAGCGTCTTCTGGTTCATCCGCTTCAGCAGCTTCGGCGTCGGCTCACACGCCACGACTTGGCCGTGGTTCACGATGGCGATCTGGTCGCACATCTCCTGTGCTTCCTCGAGATAGTGCGTGGTCAGCACGATGGTGACGCCCTGCGCGTTCAGCCTGCGCACATACTCCCACAGCGACCGGCGCAGCTCGACATCGACGCCTGCGGTCGGCTCGTCGAGGATCAGGATGGGCGGGGAATGCACCATCGCCTTGGCGACCATCAGGCGGCGCTTCATGCCGCCAGACAGCTGGCGCACATAAGCGTTCTTCTTGTCGCCCAGGCCGAGTGCGTCGAGGATTTCATCCGTCCGCCGCTCCGCCGCTGGCACGCCATAGAAGCCAGCCATCAGCTCCATGGTTTCGCGTGGCGTGAAGAACGGGTCCATGTTGATTTCCTGCGGCACGACGCCCAGCGCGGCGCGGCTCTCGCGCGGCTTCTTGTCGGCGTCGATGCCCCAGATCTTCACCGTGCCCGAGCTCTTGTTCACGAGGCCGGCAAGGATGTTGATGAAGGTGGATTTTCCCGCCCCGTTCGGTCCCAGCAGGCCGAAGATCGACCCCCGGGGAATCTGCAGGTCGATGCCCTTCAGCGCCTGCTTGGCAGGCATCTTCTTGGAGGCGGCGTAGGTCTTGGTGAGCCCCGTCGCCTCGATGGCGTACAGCGGCAGGCTGGAAGCGGTACTGGCGTCGGCCAAGGGATACGTCCTGAGGGAGAGCCGCCGCATTGACGGCTGGCAGGGGCGAACCATAGGTAGGGCGCAATCCGGCGCACCGCAAATCAGCTAGCCTGACAAGAGGATAAGATGGGCTCACCCCCCGGCAAGAACTCGCCTCCCGCCTCCGAACTGGCCCCGCCGATTCCCGAGAGCCAGCGTCGGTTCATGGACAATCCCGAGATCGTGGTGGTCGCCACCAAGAAGGTCGCCTGCGATGGCGGCGGCGGTGCGCTGGGCCATCCCAAGGTCTGGTACGACATGTCGGAGTCGGATTTCGTCGAGTGCAAGTACTGCGACCGCGTCTTTGCACTGAAGGGCGGCAGCCGCGACCCCGGCAAATAGCCTGTAACGCGCGTGTAACGCACTGAAACTGCGGCTGTTACGGTTATTCACCTGCCGCAGGCCTCTAATCTCCTTCACAGACCCCGCTGTCTTGGCCTACGCCGAGGCCGCCTGATACCAACTGGTACGATAAACCAGCGGGCGTCCGAGTGTGGAGGAAGCCTCGAATGATCCGATTCAACCGCATGCTGGCGGCAAGCGCCAGCCTGCTGGCCTTTTCGGCCGTGGCCCTACCCCCCGCCCTCGCCCAGGACGTCCTCGCCGCATCAGGGCCGGCCGCAGATGATCCACAGGATCAATCGCGCGATACGGTCGTCATCTTTGGCCGCGCGGAGGAACAGATCGGCGTGGCCCAGTCCGCCTCCGAAGGCGTCGTCGGTTATGCCGACCTGTCCACCCGCCCGATCAGCCGCGCCGCCGAACTGGTGGAAGTCATCCCCGGCATGATCGCCACGGAGCACTCGTCCGGCGGCAAGGCCAACCAGTACTTCTTGCGCGGCTTCAACCTCGACCACGGCACGGACTTCGCCGGCTTCGTCGATGGCGTGCCAATCAACCAGCGCTCGCACCCGCACATGAGCGGCTATCTCGACCTCAACTTCCTGATGGCCGACCTCGTCGAGCGAGTCGAATTCAGGAAGGGCGTGCAGTACGCCGAGAACGGCGACTACTCATCCGCAGGTTCAGCGTCCTTTGTTCTCTACGACAGCCTGCCGAACAACTATGTCCAGCTGAAGCTCGATCCGGACGAGTACGCGATCAGCGCGGCTGGTTCGTGGAATATCGGCGACGGCACGCTGCTGGTCGCCGCCACCCATGAGGGCGGCGATGGCCCGTTCGACCTTGCCGCCGACCTCGACAAGAACGTCGTCTATGTGAAGTACTCGCAACCCTTCGGCGACGCGAAGCTGCGCCTCGGCTTCATCGGTTATCAGAACGAGTGGACGGCGTCCGACCAGATTCCGCTGCGCGCAGTGGAGGCAGGCGACATAAGCCGCTTCGGCGCCATCGACCCAACCAATGGCGGCATCTCGAAGCGCTACATCGCCTCCGCCGGGATCGAATGGGACAATGCCAGCGTCCTTGGCTATGTGCAGAAGTCGGAACTGAACCTGTTTCACAACTTCACCTACTTCATCGACCCCGTTCTCGGCGATCAGGTCGAGCAGGTGGAAGATCGCCTCGCCGCCGGCCTGCGTGCGCGCATTAGCCAGGACTTCGAACTCTTCGGCATGAAGGCCACCGGCCGCATCGGCGCCGACACGCATTTCGATTGGCTGGACGAAACCGGCCTCTACCGCACGACCGCGCGCGTCCGCACCTCGGCAATCGCCAGCGACAAGGTGGACGTCATGTCCGCCGATGTCTGGGGTGATCTGACGCTACACTGGACCGACCGGCTGCGCACCACGTTTGGCTTGCGCGCCGATTACATCGACGGCGAAGTCGAGGGACTCGTACCCGCCAACGCCGGCAGCGATAGCGGCGTGCAGTGGAGCCCGAAGATCAACGTCGCCTACACGATCACCGACGATCTCGAAGTCTATGCCGGCTATGGCCTCGGCTTCCATACCAACAACATCGTCGGCGTGGTGCAGACCGAAGATCCCGTCACCGGCGATCCCGTCGACCCGGCAACGCTGTTCGCGGAAAGCAAGGGCGGCGAGATCGGTCTGCGCTGGGAGCCGAACGATACGTTCAACCTCTCCGCCGCGGTCTTCGCACTCGATTTCGACAGCGAACTTATCTACCTCGGCGACTCTGGCATCTCGGAGCCTTCAGACCCGACACGCCGTCGCGGTATTGAAGTCGCCGCGTTTTGGAACCCGGTGGACTGGCTGGCGTTCGACGCCTCCTACGCCTACTCGCATTCGCGCTTCAAGGATGCGCCGTCCAATCTCGACCGCGTGCCAAACACGGTCGAGGGCGTCGCTGCCGCGGGCGTCACTTGGCTACCAGGCGATGGCTGGGAAGGATCGGTCCGCGTGCGCTATCTCGGCCCGGGTCCGCTGATCGAGGACAACTCGGTCCGCGCGCCGTCCACCACGCTGGTCAACGCCGGTATCTCGAAGGATTTCGGGAATTTCGAAGTCGGCCTCGACGTGCTCAACCTGCTCGACGCCGAGGACTACGACATGGTTTACTTCTACGAGAGCCAGTTGCAGGGCGAGGCCGCGCCGGTGGAAGACATCCACTTCCACCCCGTCCATCCGCAAACGTTCGTTCTCAGCCTGAAGGCGACGTATTGATGCAGCTGGGGGCGGAGAAGCGCGCCGCCCCCCGAAAATGTCAGCTCCCGGCTCATTTCCGGGTGGCGTGTTGCAGCGGCTCTGGCTAATCCCCATTTTAGGGAAGGGTAAGGCTGGGCGCCATGCGAGCATCGACTTCCAGGATCATCTTCTGCATCGGGCTGTTCTCGCTGACGGCCTGCGCTGTGCTGCCCGTGCCGACAGTCTCGCCCGTCGCCGCTGTGACGGCTGCCTCTCCGATGAAGGTGGAAGTGCGGCTGGCCCAGTCCATCCGTGATCGGATCGAGCTTGAAGCCGCCCTGCCCGCCCAGCACCCGGGCGTCGTGAACGCCCTGGCGACCGAGGATGCGCTGCGCCAGCTGGCCTTCGCAGGCGACGCAGCAGCCTCGCGCACCGAACTCATCGCTGCGCTTGCGGACGAGTTGTCTGCCGCGCTTGCCGCGCGCAAACGCGACGCCGCGAACACGAAGCAGCAGGCTCAGCTCGAAAGCGTGATTTCCGGGCTCATCGGCGCGATCAACACCGAAGTTCACCGCAACCGCGCCTGAGATCAAGGCAAGGCCTTCAGCGCCGCCTCCACGCCGGGGCGCAGCACGGCATAGGCGGGATCGTCTGACAGCTCGAGGCTGACATAGAGCGCCTGCAGGAAGGCGAGCGTGTTGTGCCGCCATGCAAGCCCGAACTCGCTGGAGAACACCTTGTCCGGCTGATCTGGCGTTGCGAGCGCGACCAACCAGTCAGTCCATTCCTTCTCGGTCATCGCGCCGCGCTGGGCTGCGAACAGGATCGGCCGCGCCAGCCGCTCTGGCTCGCCATGCACATAGGCATGCATGCGCGGAGCGACCTGGGCGCCGATGGCCGACACAATCAGCCTCAGCCCTTCCTCATCAATGCGCGGATTGAGCGCCAGCTGCATCAGCAGGTCAGCCCCATGCGCCACCGCATGGCGCCAGCCGTCAGCGTCACTGTATCCACGATAGTCGTTGATGTTGATGAACCAGTGCTGCGCATCGACGAGCAGCTTCGCCAGTTCGTCCTCGGTCAGGTATGCCTGGATGCGATCGGCCCGCGCCACTTCTGAAAGCGCCAACGCCGCGAAGCTCCGACCAAAGCCTTGCGGATCATCCTTCTCCAGCTTCATCCGCGCCGTAAGATCGGAAAGCAGCGCGCGCATCGTGTCATCGCCGAGCTGCCGGCCGCGAAGCATGTGCGCCAGCGCCTCGAACGCGACGCCATCGCGCAATGCGGGATCGGGACTGGCGAGGCAGGCCGTGATCGCCTTGGCGAAAACCTGCCGTGCGGACGCATCCGCAATCTCGAAATCACTGGCTTTCAGTGCGTCGAGCTTCGCCTCGTCCCAACCTGTTGGCGGACAACCCTCCGCCTCGACATAGGGACGGTTCGTCGCCGACAGCACAGGGTAAAGCACCCACCCGCCGACCAGCCCCGATTCGGGCCCCGGCGGCGGCGCCTGCGTGCAGGCCAGCAGCAGCGGCGACAGCAGGGCGAGGGATAGGCGTTTCATGCGATGACCCTGCGTTGGCGCGCGAAGCTTTTCAAGGCTGCCCACCTTCCCACGCCGTCGTCGTTGATAAGTCGGCCATGCTCATGCAGAAGTACAATCGATCAGTGGGCAGTTCCGGGCTGGGGCGTGATGGTTGGCGGTTACGGTCAGAGCCGGTCGAGGGGGCTTGTGTTTCGCAAGCCCGCAAACATCTTCGCTCCGCTTGGCTGGCTGGCGGCGAGCCTGCTCAATCCGGGCGGCTATTTTGCCTGGTGGGTCTGGGGCCTGTCCGAATTCGATATGCAATTGTGGGCTTGGCACGCCGTCGCGCCGCTGCAGTTCGGCGTCGCCTTCGCCATGATGTTTCTGCGCCAGGGCGATTTCAGCATCGGCGCCTTCAGCTTCTTCGTCATCATCTGCTCGCTGGGCGCGTGCGCCCTCACCGGCCCGGCCTATGCGCTGGCGACCTATGCCTTCCAGCAGCAATCCATCGCCATCGGAGCGCTGGGCGATCTGCCCATCCTCTCCTTTGCCGATGGGATGGAGCATGCCGGAACCAACGTGCGCATCTCGCTGATGTTCACGGCCATCGCGATCATTCCTGCCATCATCCTGCTGCGCCTTGTCGCGTTCCAGCGCGTCCCCCTCCGTAGACCCGCGCCGGCGGCGGCTGCTCCTCCCCCGCTCATTTGAACTTGCCCTTCACGGGCGCGCCCGCGCCGCGTATGAGAGCCTTCATGAGTTATCTCCCGCCTTTCGCCGGATCGCAGCAGGACGAAACCGTCGAGCTGCGCCCGAAATTCGACGCCGACGGCCTGATCGCCGCCATCGCGCAGGATGCCGATACCGGCGACGTGCTGATGCTGGCATGGATGAACGCCGACGCTCTGCGCGAGACGATCGACACGGGCCGCGCAGTCTACTGGTCGCGCTCGCGCAAGACGCTCTGGCGCAAGGGCGACACGTCAGGCCACGAACAGCACATCGTCGAGATCCGCATCGATTGCGACCAGGACGCCGTGCTGCTGAAAGTCCGCCAAACGGGCGCGGCCTGCCACACCGGTCGACGGTCCTGCTTCTATCGCGTTGCGACCCCCGCCGGACTGGCAAAGGAATAGGCTCTTCCCATCCTGCTACGCACCGGTATCGTGCGTCGCAAACGAGGGAGAGGTCCATGCTGAAGCTAATCGCCGCTGCGGGTCTGCTTGCGCTGACGGCCTGCGCCGCGCCGCCCGCTCCTGCTGATGCGCCTGTCGTCGCGCAGGCGTCGGAATGGAACGCCGCCGCCCTCGCCGACACAGTCGCCTATGTCCAGTCGCAGAAGACGACGGGCTTCCTGATCATACAGGACGGCAAGACCATCGCCGAGCACAACTGGCCGTTGCCCGATGACGAAGCCTCGCAGACGTTCCGCGCGAACTTTGTGCACGGCGTGTCGGCGGGCGGCGCCCTGCGCGAAGACGTGGCCTCGCAGCAGAAGAGTCTCATCGCGCTGCTTGTCGGCGTGGGCATCGACAAGGGCCTGATCGATATCGAGAAGCCCGTGGCATCCTACATCGGCGCCGGCTGGTCCAAGGCGAGCCCCGAACAGGAAGCCGCGATCACCGTGCGCCACCTGCTCGAGATGAGTTCGGGGTTGAAGGAGAACCTCAGCTTCGATGCGCCAGCGGGCACGAAATTCTTCTACAACACACCCGCCTACGCCAAGTTGAAGCCCGTACTTGAGAAGGCTGCCAAGCAGGATTTCTGGATCGTCAGCCAGCTCTGGTTCACCAAGGTCGGCGATATGCACGACACGGGATGGGAACAGCGTCCGGCAGCGTTCGCCGACAGTGGCAATCCCACCGGCCTCGTCACCACGCCGCGCGACTTGGCCATCATGGGCCAGATCGTCCTCAACCGTGGCCGCAAGCCCAACGGCACGCGCATCATTTCCGAAACGCAACTCGATGCGATCTTCACGCCGAGTTCGACCAATCCCGCCTATGGCCGCCTGTGGTGGCTCAACAGCAGCGACTACTCGATGAATGTCGGCGCAGCCTCGCCGCGCCGCGAAGGTCGCTTCATTCCCACTGCGCCCGCCGACACGCTCTCCGCACTTGGCGCACAGGATCGCAAGCTGTTCGTGGTGCCGTCGATGAAGCTGATCGTGGTTCGCACCGGCCAGGCTGCGCCGGATCGGGAGTTCAACAATACGCTGTGGCAGAAGTTGATGAAGGCCGCGCCGCAACATTAACGCGGCCATTAACGCTGGATGGGCGAGTTAATCTTTCGCCCCAGCATCTCCGCATTTCACGCCTGTAATCCGCCTTGAGTCGGCGTCAGCCTCATCCCATCGCCAGACCCAACTGGCCAAACGGGGATGAACATGAAACGCGAATTTGCCATTGCAGGGCTCGCACTCGTGGTGTCGATCCTGCTGTCTTCTCCTTCCATTGCGCAGACGTCGCCTGAGAAGACAAAGCCTGCCGCCGAACCCGCTGCCGCTGTCACGACAGAAGCGGCGCCTTCCGTCTCGTTCGAAGAAATGTCCCTCGACGATGCGATCCTGTTCGCGAGTTCGCCCGAGGATCGCATGCGCGTCCTGATGCGCTGCGCCGGACCGCCGCCGCGCGTCGCGCCGGTGTCGGCGAGCCTGGACCCTGCTTCGGAACCCGCCGTGATCGCGCAGTAGGCGTTGGCTTCACACCCGGACCATGCGTGCTAGTATTGCCCCATTGGCGGAGCACGCACGCATGAGACGCCTCACTATTGCAATCGCAATTCTCGCTGCGGCCCCCGCCTGGGCGCAACCGCAGACGGACTGGACGAAGCCTGTCACCGGCGTCGATCCGCCAGCTGCTTCGGCGCCGCAGATCACCACGCAGGTTTCGGACCTGACCGGCTCCGCGACGGCGGCAGAGGTTGAAACTCCGGAAGAACTTGCCCTTCGCTGGGAACGCGAACGGGCGCTTATTGTATATCGCGTTGTGTCGCCTGAACTTGCGAGCATCCTAGCCATTGGCCCTGCAGATATTGTGGCCGCCGCCGAAACTCCCCTGCCGCCGCCGTGCGAGCCGCCATTGTCGCGCTCGCCCACATCGCCGCCGGGACCGCCTTCCCCTGCACCCGCACCCTGCCGTCCGTAACGACAGTTTCGCCGGGTCTTCCCATCCGCGTCAGGCATGGTAACGCAATCCGTCACTCGCGGAGGATGCGTACCCATGAAGAGCCAAGCCATCGTCGCCTACGGCGCCCCGCTTGAAGAGGTCACCTCCCCCATCCCGACGCCGACCGGGACGGAAGTGGTCGTGAAGATCACGCACTCCGGCGTCTGCCATTCCGACGTTCACCTGCAGGATGGCCATGTCGATCTCGGCGATGGCGACAAGATCGACTGGTCCAAGGGCCGCACGCTGCCCCACACGCTGGGCCATGAGATCGAAGGCACGCTGTCGGCCGTCGGCCCGGATGCGCAGGCGCTTCTCGAAGGCCGCGCCATCGGCCAGCGCTTTGTCGTGTTCCCGTGGATCGGCTGCGGCGAGTGCGCCACCTGCAAGCGCGACCAGGAGCACATCTGCTCCAAGCCCCGCCAGCTCGGCATCCAGGTCGCGGGCGGTTATTCCGAATACGTCCTCGTCCCGCACCCCAAATACCTGCTCGACGCCACAGGCGTGCCCGAGGGCCTTGCCGCCACCTACATGTGCTCAGGCATCACGGCGTTCTCGGCCCTCAAGAAGGTGCGCACCGCCTATGAGGGCGAAGCCATCGCCATCGTCGGCCTCGGCGGCGTCGGAATGATGGGCCTGCAATTCGCCCGCGCCATGTTCCCGCAGAACAAGATCGTCGGCTGCGACATCGATCCGAAGAAGCTCGACGCCGCGATGGCGGCGGGCGCGCACGCCGTCTACAACTCGAAGGAAGCCGACGGGCTAAAGAAGCTGAAGCTCGACACCGGCGGCGGCGTGGCGGCTGCGGTGGACTTCGTCGGCTCGACGCCCTCGCTCAACTTCGCCAACGGCGCCATCCGTCGGGGCGGAGAGATCGTCGTGGTGGGCCTGTTCGGCGGCAAGTTCGCCGCCCCGATCCCGTCCTTCCCAGGCCGGCCCTATTCGATCGTGGGCTCCTACACTGGCCCCCTCGGCGAAACGCGCGAGATGATGGACCTGGTGAAGACCGGCAAGATCGCGCCGATCCCGGTCGAAATGCGCCCGCTCGATCAGGCCGACAAGACGCTGAACCAGCTGCGCGAAGGCTCGATCGTCGGAAGGGTTGTGCTGCGCCCGTAAGGCTCAGCACGTAAAGATCAGGCGGCCGCCGCGGCGATCAGCGGGCGCTCGTTCATCGCCAGTGCGATCTTCGTCGTCAGTTCGCGCTGGTCGAGCGGCTTGGACACATAGTCCGACATGCCGAGCGCAAGATATTTCTCGCGGTCCCCGCTCATTGCGTCCGCTGTCAGCGCAATCACCGGCAGCGTGGCCCATGCCTCGTTGCTGGACCGGATGCGGCGGATCGCTTCCTTGCCATCCATCACCGGCATGTGGACGTCGAGCAGCACAAGATCGAACGCCTCGTCGCGCAGGCGATCGATGGCCTCCTGCCCGTTCACCGCTTCCACGAACTTCGGTCCCAAGCGCGCTGTGAACAGCTTCACCACCTGACGGTTCACCGCATTGTCGTCGACCAGCAGGATCTTGATCCCGCGCAGGCGTTGCAGCTGGTCGTCGGTGATCTGCGGCAGCGCCTGATCGGTCGATGGGCCGCTCGCGCTTTCCTCCGACACGGCCTCTGCGAGGAAGGTCAGCGTGAAGGTCGAGCCCACGCCCGGCTCGCTGGTCACCGTCACATCGCCGCCCATGAGGCGCGCCAGCTGCCGCGTGATCGCAAGGCCAAGGCCCGAACCGCCAAAGCGACGCGTGATGGTGGCGTCAGCCTGCGTGAATGTGGAGAACAGGCGCTGCAGCACGCTGTCCGTCATGCCGATGCCGGTATCGGTCACGGCGACGCTGACCAGCCACTTGCCCGGGCTTGCTTCGTTGCACCCAACATCGACTTTCACATGGCCGCGTTCGGTAAACTTGATCGCGTTGGACAACAGATTGCCCACGCACTGGCGCACGCGCACCGGATCATAGCTCAGCATGCGCGGCATCGCAGCCGGCAGATTCAGCTCGATGCTGAGCCCGCGCTCGACGGCCTTGGACAGGAACAGCTGCCGCAGGCGATCCAGCGTCAGGGCCAGTTCGCCATCGGTGTAGGCGATCTCGATCTTGCCGGCTTCGATCTTCGACAGGTCGAGGACATCGTTCAGCAGCGCCGTCAGCGTCTTGCCCGATTCGAGGATGACATCGACTTTCTCGCGCTGGTCGGCCAGCAGCCCGTCATTCACCAGAGACTGCGCCATGCCAAGAACACCGTTCAGCGGCGTGCGGATCTCGTGGCTCATCGAGGCGAGGAAGTTCGACTTCGCGATCGTCGCCGCCTCGGCCTGCTTCTTGGCCTCGATCAGCGCCAACTCCTGGCTCTTCTGCTGCTGGATATCCAGCATCAGGCCGACAGCGCGCGCCGGCACGCCGTGCTCGTTGCGCTGCACGCGCATGAACAGGCGCACCCACTGCTCGCCGCCATGCGGCCGGTAGAGACGCGCGTCGATCGATTCGACCTCGCGCGAACGCAGGCAACGCTCCCAGCTGTCGCGGACAGCGGGGATGTCGTCGTCGTGATACATGCCGAACGGCATCGTCGCATGCCGCGTCAGCGCCTCGGCGCCGGCCAGCGCCTGGTATTGCGGCGAGGTCCAGCGCTCGGATGAGCGCAGGTCGATCTCGTAGACGCCAGCGCTGGCGGCGCTCATGGCGATCTCGAGACGGTCATGCATGATGGCCGCCTGATCGCGCGCATCGACCAGTTCGGTGATGTTCTGCGACAGGCCAAAGATCTCGAACTTACCCGACTGCGTGCGGCGGCCCGAGCAGAACTGCGCGAGCGTGTGACGCCATGTGCCATCGGGCTTGCGTCGGCGCAGATGCAAGGTCCCCGTGCCGCCCTCGGTGGTCAGGCGATCACGGACCTGCTTGTCCTTCTCGACGTCGTCCTGGTGGAGATCCTTCACGATGTCAGCCAGGCGATAGACCGGCATCGGCTCGCCGCGCTTCACCAGCGCTTCGGAGAAGTGGAACGTCTCGTCGTCGGGGTTGTAGCGGAAGACGCCGATGTCGGCGTCGCGCATCAGGCGGTCGCGGACTTCGATGGAAGACACCAGCCGCGCGATCGTCTGCCACTCGCTGGTCACATCGGCGAACGTCACGATTCCGAACGCGGGACCGTGGCCGCGGCGAGGCCTCAGCCAGCGATCACCCTGCTTGCTGGCAAAGCGATACACAACGCCCTCGCCGAACGAACGGTGCTCGGCCGACATCGTGTCCATCAGGTCAGAATACTTGCGCGGCCCCACGGCGTCGGCGGAAAGCCCGGTCATCAGCCAGAAGCGATCATTCGCACCGAGGACGTCGTCGTCCTCGGAAACGTGCACAGCCGCCTGGCCAAGCGCACCAAGCTGCGCAAGCAGGGACGGCGGATCGATCCCGTTCAAGTCGGACAAGGCGGCAGTACCCCCGGGGAGGCGGTAGTGTTGATATTGCGCCCAAGGCTAGCCTGCCGCGTGTTAATGCGCCCTTTCCGCAGACCCGTCTAATCGTGGAATCTCGCAGGAATTCCGGGGATTTCTGTCGCCCGGACGGGGGCCTAACCCCCGGTCACGCTGGCGTTCGACATGATCCGGCGCAGGCTGCTGATGCCGCCGATCTCGCTTTCCTGAGCCACGAAATGGGCGTCGGTCGAGGCGAAATACGTCGGCGAGCGAACGGATGAGACCCGGATGAATTCGGCCGCCACCTGGCTCGCGCTCAGGGTCAGGAGCGTGAAGCCCTTGGAGAACGCGTTGTAGTAGAGCACCTCGTTGTTGGTCTCCGGCATCAGCCAGTTGAGCTCCTCGAAGGGCATGGAATCCCCGGCCCCGTTGGATGTCACGGACGTGCAGCCAAATTCCACGCCCCGCCGCTGTCCGGCCGCATCGTGCAGTTCGTTGGCCCACGCCGTGTGCGTATCGCCCGTCAGCACAACCAGCTTCGCGTTGGCGTCCTTGGCCGATTGGTAGAGCCGCTCGCGCGCGGCCGGGAAGCCGCTCCATGCGTCGAGATTCCATTCGAAGCCGTAGCGCTGCGTCGTGTAGAAGCGCTTCGTGCCCGCCGAGACCTGGGCGTACTTCTCCGGCGGCAATCCCTTCTCGATATCGGGAATCTTCACTTTCGCCATCGTCACCTGGTTGCCCAGCACCTGCCACTTCTTGCCCGCGGCGGTCGATTGCTTAAGCTCGTCCGCCAGCCAGGCTTCCTGCTCGGGTCCCAGCATGGAGCGGTTGGGATCGTTGACCTTCGCTTTCAGCGCCGCAACCGCCGCCGGCTTGTCCGCATCGGCCGCGAGGAACACTTCGTCGAACGTCAGGTCCACCCCGCGCCCGACCAACCGGCTTTCCAGCAGCATCAGCGTGGCGAGATCGCCGATCTCGAACTTGCGCCAGATAGCCTCGCGCGGGCGGCCCGCCACCGGATCGCGCACCGGCATCCATTCAAGATAGGCCTGCACGCCCGCAGCCTTGCGCTCGGTCCAGCCGCCTTCGGTGTCGGCCTGATGGTTCTCCGCGCCGTCGCGATAGGAGTTGTTGGCCGACTCATGATCGTCCCAGGTGCAGAACCAGGGTGCGATGGCGTGCGCAGCCTGCAGGTCCTTGTCCGTCTTGTACTGCGCATGACGCGCGCGATAGTCGGCCAGCGAGACGGTCTCGTGTTCGGGCACATGGTTGCGGCCGATCTCCTTGCCGACGCTGCCGCCATACCCGTTGACGCCGTATTCGTAGATGTAGTCGCCCAGGTGGATCACCGCATCGATGCCGCCCGCGGCCCCGCGCTTGGCGATCTCGCGATAGGCGTGGAAATACCCGAACGGCCAGTTCGAGCACGAGACCACCGCCATGCGATAATCCGCCGTGCCATTGGCAGGCAGCGTGCGCGTCGCTCCGCCCGGCGAGGGTGTGCGGCCAACGAGGAAGTAGAAGTAGTAGAGTTGCCCAGCCTCAAGCCCGTCGGCGTCGACCTTGACCGTGTAGTCGCGCTCGGGGCCCGTGGACGTCGTCCCGCGCTTCACGACCTGCTTGAACTCCGGATCGCGCGCGATGGTCCAGGACACGGGTACGGCGCCGGGGGCGTCGGTGGTCACCCGGGTCCAGAGGATCACTGAGGTCTGCGTCGGGTCGCCCGAAGCCACGCCGTGCCCGAAACTGACCTTGTGGCCAAAGGCCGGGACAGAGGCTTCCGGAGAGGGCGTTGCGCACGCCGCCAGCCCCAGGCCAGCTGCGCCAAAGCCCAATGCACCGCGCCGTGTCAGCCTGGTCATGGATTTATCCCTCCCGCCGGGGTACTTGCCCGCTAGTCGACTAGAATCCCTACCTCGCAGCGCATCGCGACGAAAGCATGACGACGGACCCTTCTCGCGCCCTGACCCTGATCGCCCCGGCGGAAGCCGCGGGCGCGCGCCTCGATAAATGGCTGGCGGAGGCCGGAACCGGCATGTCCCGCTCGCGCCTGCGCGTCCTGATCGAGGAAGGCCGGGTCACCCAGAACGGCCAGCCGGCTGCCGACGCCAGCGCCAAGGTAATCGCCGGCGCCGCCTACGCCATCGACCTGCCTGCCCCGGTCGACGCCCTGCCGCAGGCTGAAGACATCCCGCTCGATATCGTTTTCGAGGACAAGCACCTTATTGTCGTCAACAAGCAGCCCGGCCTCGTCGTCCACCCCGCTGGCGGCTCGGAACGCGGCACGCTTGTCAACGCCCTGCTGTTCCACTGCGGCCCCGAACTGACCGGCATCGGCGGCGTCGCTCGCCCGGGCATCGTGCACCGCCTCGACAAGGACACGTCCGGCGTCATGGTCGCCGCAAAGTCCGAGGCGGCCCACACCGCCCTCACCGCCATGTTCGCCGCCCACGATATCGAGCGCGCCTATCTCGCCGTCACGCGCGGCGCGCCGCGCCCGCTGGTCGGCCGGATCGAGACCAATATCGGCCGCTCGCCCAATGACCGCAAGAAGATGGCGGTGATGAAGGAGAAGCACTTCCGCGCCGATCACTGGTCGGACGATTCAAGCCAGGAGAACGATGCGCCGCAAGGCAAGATCGCGATCACCAACTATCGCGGCATCGAAACCTATGGCCGCCTCGATTCAACGGGCACACAGCCCGCCGCCGCGCTGGTCGAGTGCCGCCTCGAGACCGGACGCACCCACCAGATCCGCGTGCAC